>CAVZQP010000001.1:0-1461435 GCA_963777485.1 uncultured Acidimicrobiaceae bacterium
AGCTCACGTGCTCGAAACACATGAGCAACGAGAGCAAGAACACTGGAATGGTCACCACGATGACTGCCACCCGTAGGACTCGTTGCCGCGAAACGCAACAGGACGTAGGCCGCCACAATCAATGCGACGGTGACCAGACCCCAGACGATGACCGACGCCCAAGGCGAGCTTGATCCGCCGAGCGACGAGGTCGAGTCGCCGGCCAGTTCCGTGACCTTGGGACGCGTCGTGGGGGTGAGCGTGCTCAGCGGAGGCGCGGTGCGAGCGTCGAACTTCGCCGAGATCACGAGTCGCTGTGCGGCGCTGTAGCGCGGATTGCAGGTGGTGAGCGTCAGGGTCGATTTTCCCGGAACCGTGGCAAGGACGGCGACGTCCGTTGGAGCGACGACCTGGCTGCCGCTCACCGTGTAGTGGAACAGCCCCTGTCCAGTGAGAATGTAGATGTCGTCGCCAGGGGACAGGGCATCCAGGTTGTAAAAGGGGTGAGCGTACGTCGTGCGATGCCCTGCGATTGCCACATTGCCTACTTCGCCGGGCAGCGAAGTGCCCGGGTAGTGGCCGGGACCCTGCTCGAGCTGGGCCTCCCCCACGCCCTCGACGATGGCGTCGAGGATTCCGATCTTGGGGATGGACAACAGGCCAACCGGCTGGTCGACCGCTGGGTCGAGTTGCGTGGGAGCGGTCTCGGTGGCGATGGCAGGCAAGCCGAGGCGCTGGGAGGCCGTCAGCTTCGCAGGCAGGGCGCGGTGCAGTTCATGGGAGAGTTCCGACTTGAGGTGGGATTGTGCCTGGGCCTCGTAAAGGGCGGTCCCCCAGAGCTGGTAGACGACGAAGGCCACGAGGAGGAGCCCGAGCCCGAACAGGGTCGTGCCGACGCGCACGACGATCCTGGCCCCCCGTCCCACGTGGCGAGTGTAGGAGGGCGCTCGCAACCAGGGTGAGCGGGGAGGACGGGGTGTCGCAGGCCTCGGGGAGGACTCAGGGAGAGTCGACGAGGCCGTGTCCTATGATGCCCCTGGCTCGTCAACGTCTTGTCGCGAATGGTGAAAGTCGGCCAACCGGGTCAGCTTGTGGTAACCGATGCAGCCGCGGGACAGCTTTCGACCGCCGACTGGAACCTGCAGGCGCTCGAGCTGGGCGACCTACGCGGCGTCCCGGGGCCCGTCAAAGCTGCGGTCGTGGAACCAGTCTGATCAAGCCCACTCGATCAGATGCAGTCATCACGTCCTCGCCGTCTCCTCACGCTTCGAGGGGACCGTCTGGAGGTCTGCTTGGGCATCTCCAGGATCTGGAGGTGGTCGTGGGCCGTAGCGGCGGTGCTCGCGTCTCCAAAGGATCGGATAGCCAGCCAGCATGAGTTGCATTCCCGGGGAGACTGGCCTCTGGGTAGCGCCAGCCCTGCCCTATGATGATGCGGCAAATCTGACGACCCGTCAGATTTGGCACGGCCCGGAGCCTGGAGGCAGGGAGTGGACTTCGAATTCGCACCGGAGCAGCTGGCCTTCGTGAAGGAGGTCGAGTCCTTCCTGGATGCCAACGACGACCCCGACGTCTTCGACCCGACCCGGGAGAACATGGCCCAGATCGTCGACACTCCCAAGCGGCGGGCCTTCATGGCATCCCTGGGTGAGAAGGGGTGGCTGGGCATGACCTGGCCCAAGGACTACGGAGGCTCCGAGGGGGAGGGCGTCTACGAGTACCTTCTCAACGAGCAGTTGGCCGGACGGGGTGGCCCCCAGATCGGCAAGGGCGTCGGCATCGTCGGCAAGACGATCATCCGTCACGGTAACGAGACGCTGAAGGAGGAGTTCCTCCCCAAGATCCTGCGCAACGAGGTCGAGTTCGCCGTCGGCTATTCCGAGCCCAACGCGGGGAGCGACGCCGCCTCCATGCAGCTGAAGGCCACGAAGGTCGAAGGCGGTTGGCGGCTCAACGGCCAGAAGACCTGGACGACCTCGGCGCACTTCGCCGAGTGGTACTGGGTGGGCGCCCGTACCGACCCTGAGGCCGCGAAGCACGCCGGCATCACCCTGTTCCTCGTGCCGCTGGACCAGCCCAGCATCACGATCAACGCCATCTGGACCATGGGTGACGAGCGCACGAACGAGGTCTTCTTGAACGACGTCTTCGTCCCCGACGAGTACGTCGTCGGCGAGGTGAACCACGGGTTCCAGTACATCTCGGAGGCGCTGGACCTCGAGCGGTTCACGATGTTCACCATTTCGCCGATCCAGCAACGCTTCGATCTGCTCGTCGAGTATGTAAAGACAACGACGCGAGACGGGAAGCCGCTCAAGGACGATCCGGTGGTGCGGCAACGGTTGGCACAGCTGGCGACGCATCTCGAGGTGGCACGGACGATCGGCCTGCGCTTCGTGTTCGAGTCGGCCAAGGGTGGGGCGGCGCCGACGGCGTGGGCGTCGGAGTACAAGCTCTTCGCGACGGAACTCTCGAAGCGGTTGGCGAACGCGTCCATGGACATCGCCGGTCCCGGTTCGCAGCTGCGGGTGAAGACGGCGGAGGCGCCCATGGCCGGACGGGCCGAGTCGACCTACCGCTACACCGTGATCGACACGATCGGGGGCGGCGCCTCGGAGATCCAGAAGAACATCATCGCCCGGCGCAAGCTCGGGCTTCCCAAGAATTTCTGAACCATGGCTGACGCAGCTCCCGCCGGACCCCTCGCCGGGGTCACCGTGCTCGATCTGTCGACGGTCGGCCCTGCGGCGCGGTGCACGCATCTGTTGGCCGGTTACGGCGCCAGTGTGGTGAAGGTGGGACCGGTGCCGGCGGCGGGCGCCGAACCCATCGTGCCGCCCTTCTTCTCCTACAGCGGACACCGAGGTATGCGGCGCGCGCTCTTCGACCTGAAGGACCCTCAAGGCAAGGAGGGCTTTTTGGCTTTGGCGGCAGTGTCCGACGTCGTGGTGGAGAGTTTCCGGCCCGGGGTGATGGATCGCCTCGGCCTCGGTTACGACGCGGTTGCCGCGCGCAACGCCGGCATCGTGTACTGCTCGACGAGCGGCTACGGGCAGGACGGCCCGCACTCCCAGTGGGCGGGTCACGACATCGACTACCTCGCTGTCGGCGGGTACCTCGGCATGAGTGGGCCAGGGGAGGACGGGGTGCCGCCCTTGCCGGGTGCGACGATTGCCGATGCCGCGGCCGGCGGGATGCACGCCGCGCTGGCCATCACCGCCGCGCTGGCGGGGCGCGGGTCGAGCGGCCGGGGCGCGTATCTCGACGTGTCTGTGGCCGACGGGGTGCTGTGGATGATGTCGCTTGCCATCGACGAGCAGCTCGCCCTCGGTCGTGACGTGCGGCCCGGCCACGACGTGCTGTCGGGCCGCTACGCCTGCTACGCGGTGTACGCGACGTCGGACGGCAAGGCGGTGGCGGTCGGGGCGATCGAGGGGAAGTTCTTCGCCAACCTGTGCGACGCGCTCGGGTGCGGTGACCTGGCGGCGCTTCAGTACGACGACGAGGCGCAGCCGCGCCTACGGGCGGCGCTGGCCGACGCGTTCGCCGGCCGGACACGTGACGAGTGGGTGGCCGCGCTCGCCGGCGCCGACACCTGTGTGGCGCCGGTGCTCGAGTTGGGCGAGGTGGTGGCCGACCCCCAGTTCTCGGCCCGGCGGGTGGTCGGGGTCGCCTCCCATCCGGAGCACGGCGAGCTCCGACAGCTTGCGCCTTTGTTGGCGGGCATGCCGCGACCGGAGGGGGTCGTGGCGCTGCCGGATCAGCGGCAGAGCGACACGGAGCACCTTTTGAAGGAGGCGGGTGTGGACGGCGAGACTGTGGCGCGCTGGGTGGCGCAGGGGGTGGTGGCGTGACGACGACCGACGAGACCGCCGCCGACTTGCCCGCTGCGGTGCGCGATCTCGTCGGCGCAGAGCAGTACCACGAGGTCGGGGAGTTCCCGGTCGAGCGTGGCTACATCTGGACCTCGTGCGCGTCGGTGGAGAACGGGAATCCGTTGTTCTGGGACGACTCGGTGGCGGAGGCGATCACCGGGGGACCGATCGCGCCGCCGACCATGGTCTCGGTGTGGTTCCGGCCTCACCACTGGGCGCCGGGGCGCGCCGAGCAGGCGCTGCCGCTGCAGGTGCACTTCGACTTGAAGGAGCATCTCGGGCTGCCCGAGGCTGTGATGACCGACAACACCATCGAGTTCCATACGCCGGTACGAGTCGGGGACGTGCTGCGGACGCATCAGGTGCTGCGATCCGTGTCGGGTGAGAAGACCACGAAGTTGGGGACGGGGCGGTTCTGGGTGATCGACGTCGTCTATTCGAACCAGGACGGGGAGCTCGTCGCGAAGGAGTCGTATACGGGGTTCGGGTACCGCCGGTCCGGTGGGTCCGGGGAGGTGGGGTCGTGACGGTGGTCGTGGAACCCCAACGCTTGTTTGGGGACGTGTCGGTAGGGGACTCGCTGAGTCCTCTTAATTACGACGTCTCAGCGACCACCGTCGTGCTGGGAGCGCTGGCCACCCGGGACTGGCGTCCCATGCATCATGACAAGGACTTTGCCGTCAATCGCAACGGGACCCTGGACATCTTTTTGAACACGCCCAACCAGGCGGCCTGGTTCGAGCGTTTCTTGACCGATTGGAGCGGTCCCCACGGCCGATTGGGGTGGGTCCGGTTCCGCATGAAGGGGTCGGTCTTCCCCGGAGACACAATGACGCTGTCGGGGGTGGTCTCTGGGGTGGCAGTGGATGCGGTCGGGTGCGGCTTCGTGACGATCGAGGTGTCGTTGGCGGTGGACGACGATGTGAAGACCACGTGCACGGCGCGTGTCGCTCTGCCGCTCGACGCGTCGGACAACCCTTGGGTTCGGCGTGGGGACCAGTGGGAACCGGCGCCGCCAGGGTGATGAGCGTTTTGGGGTTTGTCGTGATTGCAAAGATCGTGAACGTGAAGGGAATGCTGCGTGCTTGACCTCGAATTCGACCAGGAGCAGGAGCTGCTTCGGCAGACCGGGCGCGACGTATTGCAGCGGCACTGCGGGCTTGACGTCGTCCGGGCCATGGAGGACGACCCGGTCGGGTATCCGTCCGATCTGTGGTCCCAGCTCGGTCAGCTCGATCTGATCGGGCTGTTGTTGCCCGAGAACTACGGCGGTTCTGGGATGTCGCTGCTTGAGGGCGTCGCTCTGTACGAGGAGCTCGGCCGGGCGCTCGCACCGACACCCCACTTCGTGAGCGCCGTGATGGCCGGTGGGGTGCTTGCCGCGTCGGGGAGCGACGAGCAGAAGGAGCGCTGGCTGCGTTCGGTCGCCGCCGGCGAGGCCGTGTTGACCACGGCCTGGCTGGAACCGGAGAACGGGTTTACCGCTCGTGGCGTCGAGATGCGAGCGACGGCCACCGGGGGCGGATTCTCGCTCTCCGGGCTCAAGCGTCACGTGGCCTTCGCGTCATCGGCCGACCGGCTGGTGGTGCTCGCCCGGATTGGGGAGGGGGACGAGGATGTCGACCTCTTTCTGGTCGATCCTTCGTCGCCCGGCGTGACGGTGCGCCAGCAGTTCTCGATCGCCTCCGACACGCAGTACGAGGTCGCATTCTCCGAGGTCGCCCTCACCGAGGCGGACCGCATCGGTGCGGCAGGATCCGGATGGGACACCTGGCAGAGCGTCCTGGAGCCTGCGCTGGTGCTCCTGGCCGCACAGGCGGTGGGTGGGGCGCGCTACGCGTTGGAGATCACCACGCAGTACGCCAAGGACCGCCAGCAGTTCAACAAGCCGCTCGGCGCGTTCCAGGCGCTGGCGCACTACCTCGCCGACGCCGTCACCGCCCTCGACGGGGCAGAACAGTTGGTCC
Source organism: uncultured Acidimicrobiaceae bacterium (assembly GCA_963777485.1). Lineage (GTDB taxonomy): Bacteria > Actinomycetota > Acidimicrobiia > Acidimicrobiales > RAAP-2 > Bog-473. The sequence goes on from CAVZQP010000001.1 coordinate 5,822, forward strand.
ACGAGGCGGCGTGGGCGGGAGCGACCGGCCGTTCCTTGTCGTCGCTGGCGCCCATGGCAAAGCTCTTCGCCTGTTCGACCTTCCGTGACATCACGGCGATGGCGCAGCAGATCTTCGGTGGCATCGGGTTCACGCTGGACTTCGACATCCAGCTCTACTTCAGGCGGGCCAAGGTGCAGCAGCTGATGTGGGCGAACGACCGGGTGCTCGAGGAGTCGGTCGCGGCCGCGCTGTTGGACTGAGCCCACGCCTCTCGTCCCTGTTCACATGCCATTTTCGGGTTGGCGGTGGCGCCGGCGGCGGGGCTCGTGCGAGGCCTCCGGAATGGCGTGGGCGGAGACGCGAGGCAAGTCGTCCGGGAAAAACTGAGGCAGCTGGTCGGTAGATTGCCCCAGGAATGGAGGCCGACTCGCTCAGCATCGAGGAGACGCGGCGAGTCGCGCTGAGTGCGCAAGGGCTGCGCGGGCCCCGGCCCTCGGGTGGTGGCGTGCAAGCGCTGCTGCGCCGGTTAGGGGCGGTACAGCTGGACACGATCTCGGTGTTGGCCCGGTCCCACGAGCTCGTGGCCTACGCAAGGCTCGGCGCCATTGGCCGAAGCCGGGTCGAGCGGGCCTATTGGGGAAAGGGGAGCGCCACCTTCGAGTACTGGTCCCACGCCGCCTGCGTGCTCCCACTCGAGGACTGGCCGGCCTACGCCTTCAAGCGCCGGCATTGGCTGGCGAAGGGCAAGCGCTGGCACTCCGTCGAGAGCCGGGGCAGCGCGATCGACGAGGTGGTGGCCAGACTGCGGTCCGAGGGCCCTCTCACCGCGAACCAATTGGGTGGCGCCAAGAAGGGCGGCCCGTGGTGGGACTGGTCCGACACGAAGGTCGGCGCCGAGTGGTTGTTGGACATCGGAGAGGTGGTATGCCGAGAGCGGCGGGGCTTCCAGCGGGTCTACGACCTGGCGGAACGGGCGATACCGGACGACCTGCGCGAGCAGGACTGGAGCGACGAAGAGTGCGCCCGGCACCTGGTGGCGGCCGGTGGACGGGCGCTGGGTGTCGGCACGGAGGCAGACCTCGCCACCTATCACGGGCTGCCCCGCCCGCTCGTTCGGGCGGTGCTGGACTCGAGCGGATTGACCGAGGTGTCGGTCGAGGGGTGGGACCGGCCGGCGTACGCGGACCCGCTCGCACTGGCTGCGCTGGGTGCACGCGCCTCTGGCCGGAGCGTGTTGCTCTCACCCTTCGACTCGCTCATCTGGTATCGAGAACGAGTCGAGCGCCTCTTCGGTGTGCGACACCGGTTGGAGGCCTATACACCCAAGGAGAAACGCCAGTTCGGCTACTTCGCCATGCCCGTGCTCGGTGGCACGAGGTTGATCGGGCTCGTCGACCCAGGCCGGAAGGGGGATGTCTTCGTGGCGAAACAGGTCACGGTCCTGGACCTCGGGTCGAAAGCGAAGGCGTTGGAACATTTGGCGCGCGCGGCGCTCCAGGCCGCCTCCTGGGTCGGATGTACGAGCGTCTCCGTTGAACGGGTCGAGCCTGAGGCGGCGCGCGGGGAGTTGGTGGGCCTGGTCGACATGCAGATGTGACGTCGACCGACTCCCCGATCGCGAGAATGCGTTGTTCGAGGCGGGTTTGCGGCGCCTCGGTCAGAGGAACCACACACAATCCTCACACCTGCCTGTTCAAATGCCCTCAGTGAGGACCCGGCGGGTTGCACGGTCGGTGACCGGCCCATGAGCAAAGCTCGTCGTCCGACGATGCTTCTTCGCGGGTGTGGTTCGGGGACGACCAGAAGGGCGATGTTGCTGGCGCTCGCCGCCCTGGTTGTCACCGCTGGTTGCTCGAGCGCCACGACCTCGTCATCGGGTTCCTCCGGTACGGCACCGAGGGCGTCGACCTACTCGCTTGACGTAGCCGCCCAGCGTGAGCCATACACGACGGACAATAAGTCCCCCGTGATCCACGACACCGAGACCAACGCCCTCGTCGTCCAGGGCAGTCGACTGTTCGCGGCGACCGACCAGTGGGAGTATCCCGGTCCCGACGCCTACGGCCAGGTGCTGGTCAAGGACCGGGCGAGCGGCCCGTGGACCGTCTTCGAGCAGACTCAGGGGCTGCGGGTGCAGGCGCTCGACTCCTTCTCCATTCCCTCGGACCAGGGTCTGGGCGGTGGCCGCTCCTTGCTCGTGACGCAGGCCGTTCTGGACGGACGATCCGTCGTGCAGTGGGCGCTCGACGGCGCTCATGCCTTCGCACCTGCAGACGTCTACGCCCTGTCCTCGCCGAGTGACGACGTCCGCGCCTTCGGTGCCCATCAGGCCGACGGTCAATGGGCGGTCTACGCCGGAGTGAACCCGACGGGGATCTTGCGGGGCGTGTGGTCGCCGAGCAGTCACACACTGACCTTCGACCCGACGCCCGAGCTCAGCGTGGCGGGGGGCACGACAGGGGTGCCCGCGCGGAAAGTGACCGGCTTCGCCGACTGTGGGGGCGCCATGTACAGCACTATCAACACCACGCTGTACCGGCGCAACGACGGCACCCTTCCAGCCGGAGTCGCACGCTGGGTGCCTCTCTATGCGGAACCGAAGGCGCCCGCCGCCTTCAACAGCGGACTTCGGGGCATCACGTGCACCACGCACGACGGGTCGCCTTCTCTTCTCGTGTCCACCGAAGGCGATGGCGACGTCTACCGCTTCGACCACCTGCCCACTGGACAGATCGACGTGCCTGCTTCCGCTCGACCCGGGTCGGGCGTCACCGGTTTGGTCCCGACGCTCGAGTTCTCGCCCGTCCCGGCCATCCGCCAGATGCTCGCGTCGAGCGGGACGACCGTTCCGCCGAGCGGAACCGGATCGGTCGGCTACGTCATCGCGGCCTACAACAACGGCGACTTCCAGACCGTCGAGCTCGACGGGAAGACCCGCCAGGTCTTCGGATTCGAATGGGGATACGTCGGCTCCTGTCCCCAGACCCGGACTTGTGGACCGGTGGCCTTCAAGGCCATCCACTTCGACGCCCATGCCTGCTTTGCGATCCGCACGCCCTCGGGGTCGTCGCAGTCGTATCAGACGCATTGCCTCTCGAGTCCCGACTTCACGCCCTCGGGCCCGGTCAGCAGCCCGATACGCGCCGGCCAGGCCTTCGTCTCCATTCGGACCATCGTGCCGTCGCCCTTCGGCGACGGCCGGCTCTACTACGGCGGCTACGACTGCAACTTCACTCCTGCCGACGGAACCGCCTGGGTGGGCACGTCCACCCTCGGTGCGATCCACGTGGGAAGCACCGGAAAGGAGAATCACTGAGTGCACACGAGCCCGCAGTCGACGACCTTCACGAGATGGCGACGCCGAGCCAACGTTCCCGTTGGGCTGGGCATCGCCGTGCTCTCGTTGGCTCTTGCGGGGTGTGGCAGCTCTTCGCCGCCTCCCGCGCCGCAAGGTCAGCGCGTCACCGGAGGAGCCACCGGCCACTACCTCGTCGCCGAGGGGATCCACAAGATCAAGCACGTGATCATCATCGAGCAGGAGAACCGCTCCTTCGACAGCTACTTCGGGACATACCCGGGCGCGGACGGCATCCCAATGAAGAACGGCGTGCCCACGGTCTGCTCGACGGTCCCGAGCGGTGGCTGCCAGGCGCCCTACCACGACACCGCCGACGTCAACGGCGGCGGTCCCCACAACGTCGGGGCCGACCGGAGGGACGTCAACGGTGGCCAGATGAACGGGTTCGTCACGGAGGCCACCGGCGCAAAGAAGGGATGCGGAGCGAGCACGAACACCGTCGACAATCCGCAGTGCGCCAACGCCGCAAGTCCCGACGTGATGGGGTACCACACGTCGGCGGAAATCCCGAACTACTGGACCTACGCCAATGACTTCGTCCTCAACGACCACATGTTCGAGCCGGTGCGATCGTGGTCGCTGCCCGACCACCTCTACCTCGTGTCGGGCTGGTCGGCCATCTGCTCGAACCCGGACCCCTCGAGCTGCAAGAACGAGATCAGGGGCCCCTATACGCCGGTGCAGATGCAGCAGTACGTGGACCAGGCGCTCAAGACGGGCACGGCCGACGTGACCAACGCCTGGACGGACATCACGTGGCTCCTCTACGACCACCACGTCCCGTGGGCCTACTACGTACAGACCGGTGCGCAACCCGACTGCGAGAACGACGCCGACGTGGCCTGCCCGGCGGTGAAGCAGAACTACTTGACGCCAGGTATCTGGAACCCGTTGCCGATCTTCGAAGACGTCCAGAAGGACCACCAGATCCGCAACATCCAGCCTCTGGACAACTACTTCGCGGCGGCCAAATCCGGGGACCTGCCCGCGGTGTCGTGGGTCACTCCCTCGCAGGCCGACAGCGAGCACCCGCCGGCCAGCGTCCACCAAGGCCAGGCCTACGTCACGTCCGTCATCAATGCCGCGATGAAGAGCCCGGACTGGAACTCGACGGCCATCTTCTTGCAGTGGGACGACTGGGGAGGCTTCTACGACCACGTGCAGCCGCCGACGGTCGACCAGAACGGCTACGGCCTGCGGGTGCCGGCGATGGTGATCTCGCCCTACGCCAAAACCGGCTACATCGACCACCAGACGCTGAGCAGCGACGCCTACCTCAAGTTCGTCGAGGACGACTTCCTCGGCGGCGCGCGCCTCAACCCGAAGACCGACGGCCGGTCGGACCCACGACCCAGCGTGCGCGAGGACGAGCAGATCCTGGGGAACATGTCCAGCGATTTCGATTTCAACCAGGCGCCCCGGCCGCCGGTGCTCCTGCCGACGAATCCGCCGACGGACTCACCGTCCGTCCCTGCCTACTTCACCGGCATGGGTCCCTGCGACGCCTGCACCGCGACCCCGCCCGGCACCGCCGGTGGGTGAGCTCTGCCGGGTTGCATTCGTCAGGTCGTCGTGTGGCGTCCTGCGATCTCCTCGAAGGCCGTGACGTCGCCACCGAAAGGCCCCGTCTGGTCGGGATGGTGCAGGACGAACTGGTCGAAGCCGAGTTCGTCGTAGGGGGCCGCGAGCTCTTCGAACTGGTCGGCCGAGGTGATCCGGGGCTCGTACGGCATCCAGAGCAGGATTTTCCCGAGGGTCGCCGGGTCACGGCCGGCGTCGGCGCACGCCTCGGCAAGAAGGTCGACTTGGCGTCGCACCGCGGCGAGGATCGTCTCGGGCGTGCGCTCCACCGGCCCCGTCGGCCCGATGGTGACCCAATTGCGGCCGTGGGCCACGGCGAGGCGCAGCCCTTTCCGGCCGCCGGCGGCGATCGTCAGAGGGAGAGGACGTTGCACCGCGCCCGGAGTGCTCGGCGCTTCGTTGGCGGCGTAGTGCTCGGTCTGCAGCGTCGTTCGTCCCGAGGCTGGCCCCTCGACGATGGGTTGGAGCACTGCGAGGAACTCCGAGAACCGTTCGATTCGTTCGGCGGGAGACCAGGGCGTCTGTCCGAGTGCGCCGGCGTCGAAGCCCTCGCTGCCCGGACCGAGCCCCAGGTCGAGCCGGCCGTCGCTGACGTCGTCGAGGGCCAGGGCGTCACGCGCCAACGTGACTGGATGCCGGAAGTTCGGAGTCGCGACGAGGGTTCCTAGTCTGATCCGGCGGGTGGCTGTGGCGGCTGCTGCGAGCACCGGCACCGCGGCGTGCCATGGGCCATCCGGCATGCCGCCCCAACGGATGTGGTCGTACGTCCAAGCCGTGCAGAAGCCCGCGTCGTCGGCCCACTTCCACTGACGCTGCGCTTCCTGCCACCGGTCGGTGGGGAGAATGACGAGGCCGATCCTCACACTGCCGAAACTAATCGCGGCGAGACGGCGCGTCCCTGTACCCTTTCGGCGTGGTCAACGAGGGGGAGTCCCGGCGCTGGAACGACCCGCGCTGGACCCACGCGTGGCCGAGTCGCGAACGGCTCACCGAAGCCGTGACCCCCTATGTGATCGACGCCGCCGGCGTGCAGCCGGGGCAGCGGATCTGCGACATCGGCTGCGGGGGTGGTGGGCTCACGATCGCTCTCGGAGAAATGGTCGGGCCTGAAGCCGAAGTGGTCGGGTACGACCTTTCGGCGGCGTTGCTCGAGCTCGCCGGTGCACGCGCCGCTCAGGCGGGCACGTCCAATGTCCGCTTCGTGGAAGCAGACGTCCAGGTCAGCGCCTTAGACGGCGCGCCGTTCGACTTGGCCGTCAGCCAGTTCGGCGTCATGTTCTTCGACGAACCCACTGCGGCCTTCGCCTCCATCCGGGGGCTTCTGGTGCCGGACGGACGATTCGTGTTCGCGTGCTGGCAGGGCGTCGAACGGAATCCGTGGCACACCGGCACGGCGTTGCGGCGCCTCGTTCCGCCACCCCGGACGCCAGAGCCCGGGAAGAGCCCGGTGGGACCGTTTGCGCTCGGCGACGACGAGTACGTCCGTGAGCTCCTCGAAGCTGCGGGCTACGTCGGCATCGAAGGCTCCGCGTACGAGACGAAAGTACGAGCTCCCGCCAGCGCAGTGGTCGATACATCCCTTCTCTCTTTCATGGGCGTCGCTCCCGAACGCGAGGACGAGGCGATCGCGATGCTCCACAGGCACCTCGCCCAGTTCGTTGTCGAGAACGAAACGGGGGGAGACGTCTACGAATATCCGTTGGCCTTCATGGTCTACGAGGCCCGCAGTTCCTAGGACTGGCGCCGGCGTCACGATGGCTGGTTACAGCGGCACACCGCTTCCGAAGAAACTCGGGATCGTCGAGGGTTCATCGCTCGTGCTGATCGATGCGCCGTCCGGGATCATCGAAGAGTTGCCTCGGGGAGTCTCGGTCAAACGACAGGCGCGGGGCTCGGCGGACGTGGTCGTCGCCTTCTTCACACGTCGGAAGGATTTCGAACGCCGTATCGGCTCGTTGTCCAAGATGATCTTCCCGGCGGGCGGCCTGTGGGTGGCGTGGCCCAAGCGCGCGTCGAGAGTCCCGACTGACATGCACGAGGGCGTGCTCCGCGAGGTTGCGTTGCCACTCGGCCTGGTCGACAACAAGGTCTGCGCCATCGACGAGACCTGGACGGGCATGCGCGTGGTCTGGCGACGCGAGCTGCGGGCCTGAGCGGCCGGATCAAGCCGTCCCGGTGCGGGATGGGTCAGAACAGCCCCAAACGGGAAAGCGGCCAGATCCGCAGGTCGACCTTGCCCACGATGGTCGATTCTCTGATCGGGCCCCAGTAGCGGCTGTCGCACGAGAGTGTCCGGTTGTCACCCATGACGTACACGTCTCCACTGGGGACCTTGAATGGGTGATGCAGCGAGAAGGCCTCAGGCGAGGGACCTGGATAGGTCCTGCCCCGCTCTGACGCCGGCAGCCACGGCTCGTCGAGCAGGCGGCCGTCGATCAGCACGTCGCCCCCCGACAGTGAGATCGTCTCGCCGGGCAGGCCGATCACGCGCTTGACGAGGTTGGCGACCGGAGGTCCCGCGCAGTCCTCCTTGGGTGGCGTCGAGAAGACGATGATGTTGCCCCGGTCGACGCCGTGCAGGTGGTAGCTGAGCTTGTTCACGACGATGCGGTCGCCCACCTGGAGAGTGGGCTCCATCGAGCCCGACGGAATGGAATAGGTGGCGATGACGAAGGTGCGAAGCAGGAAGGCCACCACCAGAGCGACCACGACGACGCCGACCAGCTCGATGATCCAGCGGTTCGACTTGGGTTGAGCCGCCGCCTCGGGCGCCGAGCTTTCCCCCGGAGGCACGGCGCCGCCCTGGAGTTCTTCGCCGTCCATCGCGCTGAGCAGTATTACCCGGCTGGCGGCCGGTCCCGGGTCACGGAGCCGTCTGAACAGCCGTGTCACGCCCCTGAGCCACAATTGGGCTGTGCCTGACGCGGTGATCTTCGACTTCTACGGGACCCTGGCCCACTGGGCGGATTCCGCCGCGAGCTACACCACGGTCTTCTGCTCCTTCGGCTACGAGCCCGCCCCCTCCGTCCTCGAGGGCTATTTCGGCCGATACGACGGCGTCGACCACGCCGAGCACTCGGTCAGCGAAGACGCCTACGAGGCGTGGGTCCGCTGGCGACTCGGCGAGCTCTCGACGGCCTGCGGGGTGAACGAGGAGCACAGGGATGCAGTCGTCGACCGCCTGCGCAATCTCGACCAGAGCCCGATGGTCGCCTACCCCGAAGCGGCCGAGACGCTCCGTTTGCTGCGGGAATCCGGCATCGCCATCGGGGTCTGCTCGAACTGGGGCTGGGAGCTCGACGCCTATCTGGAGGAGGTCGGGTTGTTGGGTCTCGTCGATTCGACCATCACCTCGGCGCGGGCCGGTTCGCGGAAGCCGCATCCGGGCATCTACGGGTGCTCGACCGACGCGCTGGGAGTCGACCCGACGCAGGTGGTGTTCGTCGGCGACTCCTGGGAGCCGGACGTGCGCGGACCGCGTCGAATCGGCATGACGGCCGTCCACGTATGGCGGGCGGACGATCGCGACGGGCAGGTGGCGCCGGAGCTCGAACCCGGCGACCACCGCGTCGCCGAGCTGACGGGCGTGCTCCCGATCGCCGGCGTGGTCGGCGCGACCGTCAGCTGAGCGACCCGACGGGCGGGCGGCCGTTCTCGGCCAGCCCTGCTGCGAGCTTGTCGCGGTCGTCGTCGCTCAAGCGCTCGAAACGGACGTCCGTGCCGTCGAGCGGGCGCCACCAGACGGGTTCGTCACACGCCCACGCCTCGGTGCGCAGACCGACTTTGGTCACCTTGCCGGTCGCGGTCTGCGGCAGCGACTCCGAGATCCTGACGTAGCGGGGGATCCACTTCGGTCCGAGGTCTTGCTGCGCCAACAGCCAGACGCCGAATGCGTCCGCATCGAACGGGCGCCCCGGCGTCGTCTCCACCGCAACCATGAGCTGGTCGCCTGCGCCCGACTCCGTGTCGGGTACGGGATACACCGCGACGACGGCGAGGTCGGGATTGCGGGAGAGGATGGCTTCGACCGGGCCGGCCGCGAAATTCTCCGAGTCGACACGCAGCCAGTCGCCGCTGCGGCCGGCAAAATAGAAATAGCCTTCCTCGTCGACGTAGCCGAGGTCCCCGGTCCAGTACCACCCGCCCCGGAGGCGCTCCTGTTCGGCGTCCTCGCGGTGGTAATACCCCTCGAACTTGCCTCGCCCGCTGCGGTTGACGATCTCCCCTGTGGCTTCGCCTGCGTTCAGCAGCCGTCCGTCGGCGTCGAATTCCGCACGCGCGCACTCCTCGCCCGTCTCGGGGCTGATCACGGCCAGGTCGACGCCGTCGACCGGCTTGCCGATCGCCCCTTTCGGCATCCCGACCACTGGATTCATCGAGGCCCCGCCCTCGCTCTGCCCGTACCCCTCGATCAGGTAGCAGCCGAACCGCTTACGGAACCGGCTGCGGTCCCGCACGGAGGCCTCGGTGCCGAATGCGCTGGTCAACGTGTTGTCGGCGTCGTCGGGCCGCTCGGGTGTCGCGAGGATGTATGCGATCGCCTTGCCGACGTAGCTGAACTTCGTCGCGCCGAACCTCCGGACGTCGTCGAGGAAGGCCGACGCGCTGAAGCGGGGCCGCACCGCGATGGCCGCACCGACCATGACCGAGGGCCCCCACAGCGCCATGAGCGCGTTGCCGTGGAACAACGGCATCGGGCAGTAGCAGACGTCGTCGGTCGTGTAGCCGTACCCCGGCGCCGCCACCCTCGCGATGTCGGCCAGCCGGCCCTGGGTGCAGCGGACGGCCTTCGGCACGCCGGTCGTCCCGGAGGTGAATATCAACAAGTACAGGGTCTCCTCGTCGACGTCGCCTGCTCCCTCAACCAACGCCTGCGCCACCGGACCGCCCGCGAACCCCTTCACCAACTCCGCGTAGCGCTCCGTCCCGATCACGAGGATCTTGTCGTCGTCCACTCCGATGTCCAGTCCCCGCAGCAGTCCTGCGCCCTCGTCGTCCGTCACGATCATCGAGCAGTCGGTCGCGCGGACGTCGGCCGCCAGGGCCTCACCTCGACGCGTCGGGTTGATCCCGACGATCGCCGTTCCCGCCAGTGCGGCACCGTTGAGCCAGAACAGGTACTCGGGGCCGTTGGGGAGGAGCACCCCCACATGCGGCAACGCGCTCCCGATGAGCGACTGCGCCAAGGCCCCCCGCGCCGCACCCTCCGCCACCGCCTCGCGCCAGGTCCAGTTGCCGCCGTCGACGTCCAGCACGCCACTGCTGTCGTCGTCGGCCCTTGCCGCGATCATCGCCGCCACCGTCGTCATGCGAATCCCCCTGTTCCGGGCGTCCGCCGCACGAGGCTCCGGTCCAACCCGTCGACGGTCGCCGCACCGCACAACGCCATCGCCCGTCGCAGTTCGCTCTCGAACCACCCCAACATCGCGGCCACACCGTCGGCGCCACCCGTGGCAAGGGCCCACAGCGACGGCCGGCCGACCAGCGCCGCCCGGGCCCCGAGCGCCAGCGCCTTCACGACGTCGGGCGCCCGGCGCAGCCCGCCGTCCACGTACACCTCGGCCCGTCCGCCGACCGCGTCGACGACCTCCGCCAGGATGTCGGCCGTCGCCGGCGCGTCGGCCAGCTGCCGGGCACCGTGGTTCGACACGACGACAGCGGCCGCTCCCGCCTCGACACATCGCAGAGCGTCGTCCGCCCGCTGCACACCTTTCACGACGACCGGCAGCGGGCTCAAGCCCGCCAGCCACCCGATGTCGTCCGGCGTCAACGCCGGCTCGAACTCGTTCGTCACAACCGCCATGAACCCACCCGCACGAGCGCTCGATGTCGAGTCGCCCGCCAGGTTCGGCAGGGCCAAGTCGTCCGGCAGGTGCACACCCGTCCGCCACTCGCGTAGCCGCAGGCCCGACACCGGCGCGTCCACGGTCAGCACCAGCGCCCGGTATCCGTGCGCCGCCGCCTTTGCCACCAGGTCGACCGTCCGGGCCCGGTCCCGCAAGACATAGATCTGCATCCAGCGCACCGCGTCGGGCACCGCCGCCGCCACGTCCTCCAAGGGGCAGGTCGCCAGCGACGAAAGGATCAGCAGCGCCCCGGCCGCCGCCGCCCCCCGGGCGGTCGCCACCTCGCCCTCGGGATGCGCAAGGCCCTGGATCGCCGTGGGGGCGATCCCCACGGGCGACGCCACCGCCGACCCCAACACCGTGGTCGCCGTCGACACCGACGACACCCCGGCCAGGACCCTGGGGTGGAGCTGCCAGCGTCCCCACGCCTCCACGTTGCCGGTCAGCAGCCGCTCGTCGTCGGCCCCGCCCGCGTAGTACGCGTACGCCATCTCGCCGATGACATGGCGGGCCTCCCGCTCCAGGTCCTCGAGGGAGAGGTCGGTCACCATCGGCGCCGACCCGGTCAGTCGCAACCCCGTCTCCGCCTGGTCGTCACCCGAGTTAGGCCCCGTCGCGTCGGTCCTGGCAGGATGAGCGGGCACGTGCCGCATGGTAGGCGGCGCCGGGGCCGGCCGACCCAAACCGACCGACCTCGTAGACGAGGTAAGGGAGGTGTCGATGCGGTTCTCGTATGCGGAGTCGATGGTCGACCCCTCGTACTACCTGCCCCTGGCCCGGGCGGCCGAAGACGCTGGATACGACTCCTTCGTCGTCCCCGACTCCATCTGCTACCCCGAGGTCTCCGACACCACGTACCCGTTCAACCCCGACGGCAGCCGCGAGTTCCTCGAGGACAAACCGTTCCTCGAGCCCTTCTCGATCATCCCGGCCATGGGCGCCGTCACCGACCGCATCCGCTTCGTCACCTTCGTCGTCAAGCTCCCCATCCGCCACCCCGTCCTCGTCGCCAAGCAGATGACCTCGACCGCCGTCCTCACCGACGACCGCCTCGTCCTCGGCGTCGGCACGAGCCCCTGGCCCGAGGACTACGAGATCACCGACGTCCCCTGGGCCCGCCGCGGCAAGCGCATGGACGAGATGATCACCGTCATGCGCGGCCTCATGGCCGGCGGCTTCTTCGAGTTCCACGGCGAGATCTTCGACGTCCCGTCCATCAAGATGTGTCCCACGCCGCGCCGTCCCGTGCCCATCCTCATCGGCGGCCACCACGAAGCCGCCCTCAAGCGGGCCGCCGTCGACGGTGACGGTTGGTTGCACGGCGGCGGCGACCCCGCCGACCTCCCCGGCCTGCTCGATCGCCTCGCCATCCTCCGCAAGGAGCACGGCACCGAGGACAAGCCGTTCGAGGTCCACGTGATCTCGATCGACGCCTACACACCCGACGGCATCCGCCGGCTCGAGGAGCTCGGCGTCACCGACGTCATCGTCGGGTTCCGCTGGCCCTACGGCGTCGAGCAGGACACCGAGCCGCTGCAGACCAAGATCGACAACCTGCGCCGCTTCGCCGACGACGTCATCGCCAACGTCTGATCAGTGACTAGGAGGGAGGCCTCATCATGACCGACACCGCCAACGACACGCTCACCGCCCGCGAGCTCGGCATCCGCTCCCGCGCCGCCGTCCACGCCCGGGACCGCGACGGCTGGCTCGACCTCTTCGCCGACGACGCCCTCGTGCAAGATCCCATCGGGCCTTCGCCCTTCGACCCCGAGGGCAAGGGCCACTACGGCAAGAAGGCCATTGCGGCCTTCTACGACAACGTCATCGCCCCCAGCGAGGCGATCGACTTCGAGATCTTCGAGTCCTATCTCTGCGGCGACGAGGTCGCCGACGTCGGCGTCATCCGCACGACGCTGGCCGGCGGCACGCACTGCGCGGTCGTCCATGTCGTCATGACGTACCGCTCCAACGGTGCCAACAAGATTGCCACCCTCCGCGCCTACTGGGAGTTCGACGCCCTCGAGCTCGTCGAGCTCGAGGGCTGAGCCGAACGCCGCCCATGGCCCGTTCCGTCATGGTCCGCGAGGGGCTCTTCTCCGAGGACGGAGTGCTGCTGGGCAGCCGGTGTTCCAACTGCGGATCGACGCTCTTCCCCCGGGTCGACTCCTGCACCTACTGCGCCGCCGAGGACCCCGCACCTGTCGAGCTGTCCCGTCGGGGCACGCTCTGGTCGTGGACCGCGGTCACCGCACCGCCGCCGGGCTACGCAGGTGCGGTCCCCTTCGGGATCGGCATCGTCGAGCTGCCCGAGGGCGTCCGTGTCATCACCCGCCTCACCGAGAGCGACCCGGCCGCGCTGGCCGCCGGCCAGGCGATGGAATGCCGCGTCGTCACCCTCCATGCCGACGCCGAGGGCAACGACGTCGTGACCTACGCCTTCGCACCGGTGGCGGGCGCATGAGCGCATCCTCCTCGGTCGTCGTCGCCGGCGTCGGCATGCATCCCTTCGGTCGTTTCGACGCGTCCACGACCGACATGGGCGTCGTCGCCGTCCGGTCCGCCCTCAAGGAGGCGGGCGTCGGGAAGGGCGGCTTCCAGGCCGCGTTCTGCGGGACGGCCTACGGGGGCGTCGCCACCGGCCACAAGGTCCTCAGCCGTCTCGGCATGACCGGCATGCCGATCGTCGACATCGAGGCTGGATGCGCGAGCGGTGGTGCCGCCCTGATGCTCGCCGCCGCCGCCATCCGCGCCGGCCAGTACGACACGGTCCTCGTCTTCGGCACCGAGAAGATGCCCAAGGGCATCATCCGCTCCTCCTTCTTCGAGACGTGGCAGGAGGAGGCCGGCCTCGCCGCCACCCCCGCCTTCTTCGCCCTGCGTGCCCAGCGCCTCTGCCAGACGTCCGGCGTCACCAAGGACCACCTCGCACGCGTCGTCGTGAAGAACCGCCGCCAGGGCGCCGCCAACCCCGACGCCATGTTCCAGAAGGAGACATCCGTCGAGGAGGTCCTCGCCTCCCGCGTCGTGTGCGAGCCGCTCCACCTCTTCATGCTCTGCTCGCCCAACGAGGGTGCCGCCGCCCTGGTCCTGCGCCGGTCCGACCTGGCCACACCGGGCACCACTGGGGTCACCCTCGCCTCCGCCGTGCTGCGCTCGCACATCCCCGGGCCCGTCCTCAGCGAGTCGACCCCGCTCTCCGGCCTCACCGACGACTCGGTGCCCGCGCCCACGACGCTCGCCGCCACGGACGCCTACGAGGAGGCCGGCCTCGGGCCGGAGGACCTCGACGTCGTCGAGTGCCAGGACACCGACGCCGCCCGTGAGCTCGGCTCGTGCGAGGAACTCGGGCTCTGTGAGCCCGGCGGCTCGGCGGCCCTCCTCGACTCCGGCGCCACCGCGCTCGGCGGGCGCCTCCCGGTCAACCCGAGCGGCGGCCTGCTCTCCAAGGGCGAGCCCCTCGGTGCTTCCGCTCTCGGCCAGATCGTCGAGCTCGTGCGCCAGCTCCGCGGCGAGTGCGGCCCCCGTCAGGTGGAAGGCGCCCGCACCGCTCTGTCCCACACGGTCGGCCGTGGTGCCAACGCCGGCGTCGTCATCCTCACCCGCTGAGGGATCGGTCCATCAGCTCGACGGCCTCGGGAAGCTCCGAGAGTGAGCGCACCACCGCATCGGGCAGGACATCCGTGTCGACCAGGCCCTGACCGAAGGACCCGTCGCCGTCCCGGTCGATCCACACCGCCGACCACCCGGCGCGCTTCGCCCCGACGACGTCGTTGATCGGATGGTCGCCGACCAGCAGGCAACGTCCAGGCGGAACGCCCAACTGTCGCTCGACGATCGCGAAGATGCCTTTGTCCGGCTTGGCCACCCGGTGGTCCTGCGCGAACACGACCGACTCGAAGAACCCGTCGAGCCCGACCTTCTCGGGCAACCGGCTGCCGTTGGACAGCAATCCCAGCCGGTACCGCGGTCGGAGCGCCTCCAAACACGAGACCGTGTCGGCAAAGAGCGCCGGGTCGCGGTCACGGTGGGCGAAGTACGAGTCGCTCAACTCCAGCGTCAGCGCCTCGTCTGCCGCGTCGTCGCCTCCCTCTGCGGCCCGCAACCGTTCGAGCGTCCGGGCGAAACCCAGCACGCGCAACCGCGCCAGGTTGTACTCGACGCCCTCCCACTCCTCGCCGACGACCGCACGATCCCCCTCGAGGTCCTCCCACGACAGCGCATCCGCGAACGCACCCGGCCGCGCCACGCGCAACTCGTCGGCGATCGCCGTCAGTGCTTCGCGCATCACCCGCTCGAAGTCCCACAGGGTCTGGTCCCCGTCGAAGAGGACGGCCTCGATCACGCAGTCACGCAGTCATCAGGCGACGAGCACCACCTTGCCCAACTTGCCGCCCGCCCCGAAGTGCTCGTACGCCGCGTCGGCCTCCGCCAACGCAAAGGTCTCCGCGACCGGCACCCGCAACCGTCCCGCCTCCAGCAGCGGCAGCACGTGCGCAGCCACCGCCGCGGTCACGTCCGCCTTCTGCTGACGGCTGCGTGAGCGCAAGGTCGAACCACCGATGCGTATGCGTTTGGTCATCAGCGTCATGAGGTCGATCTCCATCCGGCTCCCCGAACCGACCCCGATCACGACGACCCGTGACCACTCGGCCAAGTGCGGCAGCACACCCGCCAGGCTCGCCTGCCCCACCAGCTCGAGCACGACGTCGTACGGGCCGTGCTCACCCTCCGTCCCGGGAGCGATCACCACGTCGGCGCCCAGCTCCCGCACCGCCGCATGATGCGCCTCGTTCCGCACCGTGGCGGTCACGTGCGCGCCCGCTGCCGCGGCGAGTTGCACCCCGGCCGTCCCCACGCCCCCTGCCGCGCCGCTCACCAGCACGCGCTCGCCCATGACCAGCCCGGCCTGCGTGAACAGCGCGTCGTACGCGGTCGAGAACGCCTCGGGAAAACCTCCCGCCGCCACCCAGTCCAACCCGTCGGGCACACGAAGCGCGTCGACCTCGTCGACCACCGCCATCTCCGCTTGGGCCCCGCCCCCGACCACCGCCATCACCCGGTCGTGGGGGGCCCACAGCCGCACGGCGCCACCCACGGCCACCACCTCGCCCGCCATCTCCATCCCGGGGATGTCCTCGGGCCACCCGGGCGGCGCGGGATACAACCCCATCCGTTGCACCAGGTCAGCCGAGTTGATGCCCGCCCCCTTCACCGAGACCAGCACCTGCGTGTCACCGGGCACCGGGTCGTCGCGCTCTTCCCAAAGCAGTTGGTTGTCCTTGATCACGATGGCGTGCACGCCGGCCAACCTAACCCCGAGCGCACCACCGCCGGCCACCGGTAACGTCGTTGCTATGGCTCTTTACGACATCCCCATCCACACCCTCCAGGGCGCCGACGCCAAGCTCGCCGACTACGCCGGCAAGACCCTGTTGGTCGTCAACGTCGCCTCCAAGTGCGGTCTCACCCCGCAGTACGAAGGGCTCGAGCGCCTGCAGAAGACATATGCCGACCGCGGCTTCAGCGTCATCGGCTTCCCCTGCAACCAGTTCCTCGGCCAGGAGCCCGGCAGCGCCGAGGAGATCGAGCAGTTCTGCTCCACCACCTACGGCGTCACCTTTCCCCTCATGGAGAAGATCGACGTCAACGGCGACGACCGCCACCCGATCTACGCCGAGCTCACGGAGAAGACCGACGCCGAGGGCAACGCCGGCGACATCACGTGGAACTTCGAGAAGTTCCTCCTGAGCCCGAAGGGCGAGATCGTCGCCCGCTACCGCCCCCAGGTGGAGCCGGAGGACGAGGCCATCGTGGGCGACATCGAGGCGCAGCTCGCCGCTTGAACCCGCCCGATTTCACCGCGTCCGTCTTCGACATGGACGGGCTGCTGATCGACTCGGAGGTGCTGTGGCACGAGGCCGAGCTCGAGATACTCGGTGACCTCGGCGTCCCCCTCGAGAAGGACGGCTTCCGGACGACCAAGGGGATGTTCGTCCACGAGGTGACCCAGCACTGGTACGGGCTCTACCCGTGGCCCGGCCCGTCCCCGGCCGACGTCGCGGTGTCGATCGTCGACCGGGTGATCGACCTGATCCTCACCAAAGGAGTGCTCAAGCCGGGCGCCATCGGTGCCATCGACCTTTGCGCCGCGCACAACTGGCCCCTCGCCGTCGCGTCCTCGTCGGAGTACCGCCTCATCGACGCCGCGCTCGAGCATTTCGCCCTGCGCGACCGCTTCGCCCTCGTCCACTCCGCGGAGGACGAGGCGTACGGCAAGCCCCACCCCGCCGTGTTCCTGACGGCGGCTTCGAAGCTCGGCGCAGCGCCGAAGCACTGCCTGACGTGGGAGGACGCGCCCGCCGGCGTCGTGGCGGCGAAGGCGGCGTCGATGGCCTGCATCGCTGTCCCCGAACGGGGCGAGGGAGCCGACCCCACCTTCGGGCTCGCCGACCTCGTCGTCGATTCCTTGGAAGAGGTCGATGCCGCCTCCCTGGACGAGGTCGCCCGTCGGCACTTCGCCTGGGGTGCGACGACGACCGACTCGTCCTCTTAGTCCCGGCGTCCGGGCCGGACCTGTTCCAGGCGGGCTGCGACCTCCCGGTAGCGCGTCACCGGAATGAGGTGGACGCCGTCGAGCGCGCCCGACTCCCGGATCCTCTCGACCAGCTCGCACGCCGCGTCCACGCCGGCGTTGCGGTCCTGCTCCAGCCGCTCGATCAGTTTGCCCGGCACCGCGAGGCCCGAGATGTCGTTGCCCAACCGGCGCGCCATGGCGGCGCTCGGCAGGACGATCACCCCCGCATAGACGGGGACCGACAGCTCCACCTGCGAGCGCCAGCGCAGCAGGTCGTCGAGCGAGAACCCGATCTGGACGAACAGGAAATCCGCGCTCCGTTTCCACTCCGGCACCGCCCGCAAGCCCGT
Organism: uncultured Acidimicrobiaceae bacterium; assembly: GCA_963777485.1. Classification (GTDB taxonomy): domain Bacteria; phylum Actinomycetota; class Acidimicrobiia; order Acidimicrobiales; family RAAP-2; genus Bog-473. The sequence continues at coordinate 23,516 of CAVZQP010000001.1, forward strand.
CGCAGCGCCGAAGCGCATCGTCGTGCCGGCTTCCAGCGACTCTGCGTACATGCGCCCCTCGGCGATCATGGTCCGCACCGTCAGCTCGCTGGTGCGCGTCCCGGCGAGGGGATCGTCGCCGTAGACGAAGAGGAACTCGTCGACGCCGTAGGCGGTTGCCGTGAGCAGATCACGCCGGAAGCCGAGCAGGTTGCGGTCGCGGGCGTTGAGGCACGCGATCGAGCGACCGCCCATCGCCTGCACCTCGTGGGCCACCGCGACGCTCGACACCGTGGCCCGTCCGATGTGGTTGTCGGGGATGAGGAAGGCGCTGGCGATCGGGCTGAGGACCCCGATCTGGTGCCGGACCTTCTTCAGGTCCGGCGTGGTCGCCGGTTCGATCTCGCAGATGACCTCGAAACGCGCCGCCATGTTCGTCAGCCGACGACCTTGCGGAACCGGATCCAGCCCGCTGGGAGTGGTGCCCCATCGGGCGTGACGAAGATGCGCTCCCACCCCATCGCCTCGTACAACGCGACCGCCTCGTGCTGCCGGTCGCCCGTCTCGATCCGCAGCACCGAGAGGTCGAGGTCACAGGCGGCGTCCTCGATCCCCGCCATGAGGTTTCGCCCGACGCCTCGGCCACGCCACGCCGGGTCGACCCACAGGCGGCGGACCTCGCCCGTCCCCGTCGCCACGGCGCGCAGTCCCGCACCACCGACCGGTTCTCCCCCCTCCGACCGGGCGATCAGGAAGACGCCCGCCGGAGGATCGAACATGGCGGCGGTCAGTCCGCGCTCCCCGTCGTCGAGGAAGCCGTAGCGCGCCACCAGCTCCGCTTCGGCCTGCGCCACCACCCAGCGGGGACCCTCCGACCCGTAGGGCTCCGGCTGCAACGACACGAGGAAAGTGGATGGATGCACACCCTCTATCCTTTCCGAGACGCCGGGACGCTCGTTTCCCGGCTCCGATCACCACCTTTTCCGTGTTCTCGCCCGTACCTCCCGACATCGACTTCGTAGGCCTCGAACAGGCCGAATTGGCGCGCTGGGACACCCACCGCGTCTTCGAACGGTCGATGGAGCAGCGCAAGGGCGCACCGCCCTGGGTCTTCTACGAGGGACCGCCGACCGCCAACGGCATCCCGGGCCTCCACCACGCCTGGGCCCGGGTCTACAAGGACCTCTTCTGCCGCTTCCGGACGATGGACGGCTCCTACGTGGCCCGCCGCGCCGGCTGGGACACCCACGGGCTCCCGGTCGAGGTCGAGGTGGAGAAGCAGCTCGGCATCACGGGCAAGCAGCAGATCGAAGAGCAGGTGGGCATCGCCGAGTTCACGCGGCTCTGCCGTGAGTCGGTCTACAAGTACGTCGACGAGTTCGAGCGCCTCACCAAGCGCATCGGCTACTGGGTCGACATGGGCGACGCCTACTGGACCTTGAACCCTTCCTACGTCGAGTCCGTGTGGTGGCACCTCCAGCAGCTCTTCGACCAGGGGCTGCTGTACGAAGACCTCAAGGTGGTGCCGTACTGCCCGCGCTGCGGCACCGCGCTCTCGAGTCACGAGCTCGGCCAGGAAGACGTCTACCGCGACGAGGAGGACGAGTCCGCCTACGTGCGGCTCCGCCTCGTCGACCCCGACCCCGGCGTCGTCGGCGACGCCGAGTGGCTCGCCGTCTGGACGACGACGCCGTGGACCCTGTTGTCCAACACCGGCGTGGCGGTGAATCCCGGCCTCACCTACGCGGTCGTCGACCAGATCCTGCTGGCCGACGAGTTGGTCGACACCGTGATGGGTGAGGGGGCGAGCGCCCGCGTCACCAAACGTCTGCCGGGCTCGTCGCTCGTGGGCCTGCACTACGTGCGCCCGTTCGACGACCTCGACGCGCCGCACGGTGCGGACGGATGGCGGGTTGTCCCGGCCGCGTACGTGACCACCGAGGAAGGCACCGGACTCGTGCACCTCGCACCCGCTTTCGGAGAGGTCGACCGCCAGATCGGTCGCGAGAACGGGCTGCCCTCCCTCAACCCGGTCGGGCCCGACGGCCGCTTCACTGCTGACGTCGGGTGGCTCGCGGGCCGTGACGTGCGCGAGGCCAACCACGACATCAACGACCGCCTGGAAGCGTCCGGGCTGCTGCTCCGCCGGTTCCCGTACGTGCACTCGTACCCGCACTGCTGGCGCTGCCGGACCCCGCTCATCTACTGGGGCAAGCCCAGCTGGTACATCGCGACGTCGACGCGCAAGGACGATCTCCTCGCCGCCAACGGCACCGTCGATTGGCACCCCGGCTACATCAAAGACGGTCGTTTCGGCGAGTGGCTGGCGAACAACGTCGACTGGGCGCTCTCCCGCGACCGCTTCTGGGGCACACCGCTCCCCATCTGGCGCTGCGGCCGTCGCCACCTCCGCTGTGTGGGCTCGTTGGCCGAGCTGTCGGACCTGGCGGGGCGCGATGTCACCGGGATCGACCCCCACCGGCCGGCGATCGACGAGGTGACCTTCCCGTGCGCCACCTGCGCGGCCGAGGACAATGACGACGAGCTGACGGTGGCGCGACGTGTCGAGCCGGTGATCGACGCCTGGTTCGACTCGGGCTCCATGCCGGCCGCCCAGGTCGGCTATCCCCACGCTCCGGGGTCGGCCGAGGCCTTCACCTTCCCCGCCGACTTCATCTCCGAGGCGATCGACCAGACCCGCGGCTGGTTCTACTCCCTGCTCGCCGTCAACGTGCTGGTCTACGGCGAGAGCCCGTACCGCCACGTGGTCTGCCTCGGGCACATCATCGACGCCGACGGTCGCAAGATGTCCAAGTCGCTGGGCAACATCATCGACCCCTGGAAGATCCTCGACACCCGTGGCGCCGACGCCATGCGGTGGTGGATGTTCAGCCAGGGCTCGCCATGGACGCCCACGCGTGCGTCCATGGGCGCCATCGACGCTGCGATGCGCGACATGTTGCTGACGCTCTGGAACACCTTCAGCTTCTTTACGACGTACGCGTCGCTCAACGACTTCGACCCCGGCGACGCCGCGGTCCCCTCGGTCGCCGACCGCGGTGCACTCGATCGCTGGATCCTGTCCCGCCTCGCCAGCACCACGGTCCAGGTGACCGACGCGCTGCGCGGCTACGAGCCGCTCGACGCGGCCACCGCCCTCGGATCCCTGGTCGACGACATCTCCAATTGGTACGTACGCAGAAGCAGGCGCCGCTTCTGGCGCACCGACCCGGATGCGCCGCCGGGTGACACCCTCGCCGCCCAGGCGACCCTGCACACCGTCCTGTCCACGCTTTCGTTGCTGCTGGCGCCGCTGTGCCCCTTCGTGGCGGACGCGCTGTGGCGTCACCTCACCGGTGCCGACGAGTCGGAGTCGGTGCACCTCCAGGACTGGCCGGCGGCGAGCACGGACTCGATCGACCCCGACCTCGAGGCGCAGATGGCGCTGGCCCGCCGCCTCACGTCTCTCGGCCGCGCCGCCCGCAGCGAGGCGGGCGTCAAGGTGCGCCTGCCGCTCGCCCGGGCGTTGGTGTTCCTGCCGGCGGACTCGCCCGAGATCCTCCGCGACATCGTGGCGGACGAGCTCAACGTCGACGAGATCGACACGGGCGACGAGCTGAGCGAGGTCATCCAGTTCGACCTGGCCCCGAACTTCCGCACCCTCGGCCCCCGCCTGGGCGACAAGGCGCAGGGCCTCAAGGCGGCACTGGCGTCGCTCGACGGTGCCGCAGCCGCCGAGGAACTGGAGGCCGGCCGCTCGATCACGGTCACGCTCGCCGGCGAGCCCGTCGAGCTCTCGCCCGACGACGTGCAGCTCCGCGTCAGAGGACAGGAAGGCTTCGCCGTGTCCCGGGACAGCGGTGAAGTCGTCGCGCTCGACCTCACCATGGACGAGTCGCTGCGGAAACGGGGCCTGGCCCGGGAGGTCGTGCGGTTGGTGCAGGACCTACGCAAGACGAGCGGCCTGGAGGTCTCCGACCGCATCCGGCTGCACCTCGTCGGGCTGGACCTCATCGCCGAGCACTTCGATTTCATCGCCCGCGAGGTCCTCGCCACCGAGATCCTGACCGAGCCCGGACCGGGTGAGGGCACCGTCCTCGAGCTGGAGGACCTCGACGGCTCGCTTCCCGCCCGGGTCTGGCTGGAGAAGGACGACCGTCAGGGCTGAAGCGCGCCCCGCCGGCCTGCGCCCGTTGGACCGGATCCTCCCGCGTCCCCGATCACCGTTGCGACCGTTCGTCACCGGTGACTCACGTCAGCGCTCCGCCATCCACCCCCGTCACCCCAACCTCCATCGTCTCCTCGATCGCCAGGCTGTCCACTTCCGAACTGATGGAGGAGGCGGCCGAGACATCCCGCCACCTGGCCTCCCTGGCGGGGCGCATCGTCTTGCTGGCGGCGGAGCTCGATCGCCGCGAGGGCTGGCGCGCCGAGGGGGCGACCAGCCTCGAATCCTGGCTCTCACAGCGCTGCAATGTCGCAACGGCGACCGCCCGGGCCTGGTCGCATGTCGGCACTCGCCTCTTCGACCTGCCGAGGCTCGCCGACGGCCTTTGCGCCGGTGCGCTGAGCTTCGACCAGGTCCGCGCCGTGGTCGACGCGGCTACCCCCGAGTCAGAGCACGCATACGTGGCGCAGGCATCTGAGTGCTCGGTGCGCCAGCTCGGCGAGCTGGCGAAGGCGGACTCTGCGGCTTCGGCTTCGGCCACGGCCCAGCGATCCAATGCGGCGCACGAGCACGAGACGCGCTCGGTGCGCTTCAACGACGCCGCCCGCACGATGGTCGCCCAGCTGCCGGAAGCCTCCTACGCCGAAGTGCGTGCAGGCCTCGAAGCCAGCGCCCGGGGCGTCCCCTCCGATGGCGAGACTCGTTGGGATCAGCGCCTGGCCGACGCGCTCGTTTCCATCGTTCGCGCCGGGGGTGGCCGGGGTCGGCGTCCGACTCCTCGAAAGGCCGGGGACGGGGACATCCCGGCAACCGACGTGACGCCCAGCCCCTACCTCGTCGTGGCCCACGTGCCGCTCTCCATCCTCACCGACGACGACAACTCCATGCGAGGCGAGCTCGAGCACCGGGGCCTTATCGACGCCGAGGTCGCTCGGCGGCTGGCCTGCGATGCCACCCTGGTGGTCGCGCTCGACGACGATGTGGGGCACACCATGTACGAAGGGCGGGCCCGGCGAGATCCGACCCCCACCCAGCGCCGAGAACTCTGGCGCCGAGACCGACACTGTCGCTTCCCCGGTTGTGCCAACGCGATCTTCGTCAATCCGCACCACATCAAATGGTGGAAACGCGACCGCGGCCGCTCGGATCTCGACAACCTCGCACTTCTCTGCGAGCACCACCACCATCTGGTCCACTCCAAGAGCTGGAGGCTGTCCGGGGACGGAAATGGTGAACTCAGCTTCGTCGGCCCGAGCGGCCGGACGATGACCTCGCGCCCTTCGCCCCTGTGGGCCCGGGTGACGGCGCCGACGAAGAAGGTCTAGCGGGGGAGCGGTGAGCCCAGGCGCCGGCGAAAGCTAGGCGTCGCCTGCGAGGATCTTGGTGAGGGCCGTGGCGAGGTTGGCGCGGTCCTTGTCGCTGAGGTGCGCGATGAGGTGGCGGTCGATGCCCTCGATGTGCGCGGCGATAGCGCGGTCGAGGACGCTGCGGCCCTCGGGCGTGAGGACGACGTGGATGCTGCGGCGGTCGCTCGGACAGGCCGAGCGCTCGACAAGGCCGGCCTCGACCATGCGGTCGACGAGGCGGGTGACGCCGCCCGTGGTGAGCGAGATGTCGCTGCTGAGTCGGCTCATGGTGACGCGGCCGTCGGGCGCGGCGCCGACATTGATAAGCACGTCGAAGAAGACGAGCGGGATCCCGACGTCCTGCTCAAGCTCCCGGCCGAGGCGGTCGGTGAGGAGGCGGTGGGTGCGGACGACGAGCCCCATGAGGTGGAGGCGGTCGTCGTCTATCTGACCGAGGACGCCACAGGAGTTGCCTGTGCCGGACGCGGCCGGGGCCGTCGCCATGCTCTCTTGTTCGCCGCCTTGGCTTGTCGCCGTCGTTGTCGCCATTGCGTATCCAGTCTCTCCCGAAACCTACCCAACTTGCTGCACTTTTCCTGGGACGCCCCCTCAAATGTGTGCTCGGCGAGCCGTTGGGGAATGTCTTGTCCTCAGGTGTGGTTGATTGACAAGTATCTGTTAAGTCAGATATTATACCATCAGTAGTCGTTCAATCAAACATGGAGGCGACAGAAATGACCAGCCAAAGCACTATTTCCACCCTTCCCAGGACAGGGACCTACGTAATCGACCCGGCGCACACTGAGGTCGGCTTCATCGCCCGCCACCTGGTCGGGACCAAGGTACGGGGCCGCTTCACCGAGGCGTCCGGCACTTTCACGGTGGCCGAGAACCCCGAGGAGTCGACCCTGAAGGCGTCTGTGGAGGCCGCGAGCATCAACACGAGCAACTCGATGCGCGACGACCACCTGCGCACCAATGACTTCCTGGACGTGCCGAACTACCCGACCCTGACCCTGACGAGCGTCGGGCTGCGGCGAGTCGACGACGCGCACTGGGTCATGACGGGCGAGCTGACCATCCGTGGCGTCACCAAGCCGGTGGACTTCCACGTGGAGTACCTGGGCGAGGGCCCGTCCATGCAGGAAGGCAAGACGGTCGTGGCGTTCTCCGCAAGTGCAGAGATCGACCGGCGCGACTTCGGCGTCAGCTTCAACAGCTCGCTGCTCGACGGCAGCGTGGTGGTAGGCAACAAGGTCGTGATCGAGCTCGAGGTCGAGGCCTCGCTGGCCGACTGACCGACGCACCCCGACCAGCTTGCTGGTCGCTGGTCGGCTGTCGGTAGACGGTGGGTCGAGCGGCCCGGCGGCTTCCTGCGTCTTTGGGTCTCCCCGGAGATGAGGGGTGCCGCTGGGTACGCTTGCCCGCCATGTCCGAGACAGTTCCGACCGAGTTGCGACCGATCGACCCGGGGACGGCCGACTCGACGTATGTCTTGGCTGTCGACCTGGGAACGGGTGGCCCGAAGGTGGCTGTCTTGTCGGCGACGGGACGTGTCGCCGCTCACGCCTTCGAAGCAGTAGGGATCCACCTCACTGAGGACGGTGGCGCCGAACAATCGCCACAGGAGTGGTGGGGTGCGGTGGTGGCGTCGGCCCGGCGGGCGCTGGAGGAGAGCGGTGTTCCGCCCGAACGCGTGGTCGGCGTCGGTTGCACGTCGCAATGGCTCGGAACCGTTCCTGTCGACGGGGACGGCGCTGCGATTGAGCCGGCCATCATCTGGATGGACTCGCGTGGGGCGCGTGCCGTGCGCGAGAAGGTACGGGGCGCCGCTGTCAACATTCAGGGATACGCGCCGTCCAAGCTCGCCCGTTGGGTGCGCAAGACCGGAGCCATCCCCAGCCTGTCGGGCAAGGACCCGGTCGGTCACATCCACTTCCTGCACGACCAACGTCCCGACGTCTACCGGGCGTCGGCAGTGTTCCTCGAGCCTGTCGACTATCTGAACCTTCGCCTCACCGGGTTGGCCCGCGCTTCGCACGATTCCATCACGGCGCACTGGGTCACCGACAACCGGGACATCAACGACATCCGCTACGACGAGGGCCTGATTGACCTCGCTGGCCTCGAACGGGCGAAGCTGCCGGACCTCGTGCCCACAGGCAGCGTCCTCGGGGGGCTGTCGGCTCACGCCGCGGAGGAGCTCGGCCTGCTGGCTGGGACGCCGGTAGTCGCGGGTACGGGCGACCTTCATTCGGCTGCGGTGGGATCGGGCGCGGTGGGGGACTTCGACGCGCACCTGTATATCGGGACATCGAGCTGGATCAGTTGCCACGTGCCCTTCAAGAAGACGGACGCGCTCACCAATGTCGCCTCCATCCCGTCCGGCTTACCCGGCCGCTACGTGGTGGCGGACGAGCACGAGACCGGCGGGGCGTGCCTGACCTGGTTCAGGGACGCCATCGCGTACCCGCGGGACCAGCTGGGCGGTGTTGCGGCACCCGACAACTTCTTTCCTCTTCTCAACGAGGTCGCGGCGTCGGTGCCGCCGGGCGCCCACGGTGTGCTCTTCACGCCCTGGCTCAACGGCGAGCGCACGCCCGTCGACGACCACACCATCCGGGGCGGCTTCCACAACCTCTCGCTGTCCTCGACCCGGGCCGACATGGTGCGCGCCGTCTTCGAAGGGGTCGCGTTGAACTCCGCGTGGTTGCTCGACCCGGTCGAGAAGTTCTGCAAGAAGCGGTTCGACTCGCTCGCCTTCATCGGCGGGGGAGCGAACTCCGACTTGTGGTGCCAGATCCACGCCGACGCGCTCGGCCGGACGATCCGCCAGACGGCAGACCCGGTTCTCGCCAACGTCCGGGGCGCCGGCCTGTTGACGCTCCTCGCGCTGCAGCACATCGGCGTCGCCGACATCCCGGCCACCGTCCACATCAAGGCGACGTACGAGCCCGACCCGCCGACGACGGCCGTCTACGCGGAGCTCCTCAAGGAATTCGTGAACCTCTACAAGGAGACGAAGGGCATCCACAAGCGGTTGAACGGACGCCGGCTGCACTCGGACTGACTGTCCAAGCCGCCAAGCGAGGGTTGCCGTTGGTCATCCCGGCGGGAACACGATCGTGTGCTGGCCCTTCGGCACCTGCCAGGCGAACGCGAAGACGCCGTCACGAGCGCTCAGCGGGCGGGCGTGCAGCCGTCGCATCATCGCGATGGCGGCCTCTGTCCCCGGCACCGACGCCTGCTCGATACCCTGATTCGGCACCAGCACCACGTACACCGTCTTCCCGTAGACCGGCACGGTCTGGCCGTCCGCGAACACGTCGAAGTACGGGTAGAAGACGTGCCGTTCGGCGAAACGGCCCACCACGCCCTGTGACACGACAGTCTCGGCTCCGTTGGGGATCTTGGCGCTGACCGCGGAGAGCTGCGCCGCCGTCGCGTCGTCGACCTTGGCGAACGTCTGCCCCGATAACGGTGTGAAATGTGCGCTGAACAGGGCTGTCTCCACGACGGACCCGACCGCCAGGACGATGGCGAGGACAGCCAGGCCCGTACGCCACCGCGCCGAGCGCCCCGATCCTTGGCGCGTGAGCCAGGTCGCGAGCATGGCGATGCCGACCGCGCACGCGACGACCGCCATGAAGTTCTGAGATCCGCCGATGTCCGAGATGAACGAGGGCGACGAGTTGAGGACGCTCGGCAACAACACGGCCACGGACAAAGCGCCACCCACCGCCGAGAAGATGCCGACTGTTCCCGCCCCGCCGACGAAGTTGTAGACCTGGCCGAAGCGCTCCCGGACCACGTGGCCCGCGATGTTGGGATGGACGACCATCCCCGTCACGATCGTGAAGATCCCGCCGACCGAGTCGTTGACCGTCGTCCGCTTGTCCAGGTATGCGTAGGCCGTGAGCGCGGCGCCCTTCCCCGAGTGCACGAGTCCGACGACCCCGAGCCACACCACGCCGACGCCGATCAACATCAGGCCCATGCGCCAGCGATGACGGCCGCTGATCAAAGCGGCGACGCCCAACGCGGCCACGTACGAGGTCGCGACGTTCCCGCATAGGAGCACGCAACCGATCCAGATCCAGCCTCGTCGGCGGCCCGACCACAGATCCCGCCCCGCCAAAACCAGGAAGAACGTCGCCAACGGCTCGGAGTGGTAGTCGTACGACGCGGCCCAGTACGTCCACGGCTGCAGCACCAATACCGCCAGCACGGATCCGCCGACGATCAGGGCGAAGCGGCGGTCCGGCGAGTGGTGCTCCAAGTGCTCGAGGACCCACCGGTAGGCGACGAGGCCCGCGCCGGCCAGCGCCGCGTCCTGCACGAGCAACAGGTCGAATGCGCTGTGCCACACCCAGTACAACAACGACAACGGCCAGAGGATCAGCTCGAGGTCGCCTTGGTAGAAGGGATAGCCGTAATGCGGATAGTTCCAGGCGTACGTCGTGTCGTACGGGTTGAGGTGTCCTGTAGCGATCTGTTGCCAGGCCTGGCTGTACTGCCCGAAGTCGGCCGTCAGGTCGAAGTGGTCCCACAGGTAGACGCTGTGGAGCACGAGCAGGATGAATTGGATGGCGAACACGCCCAGCCCCACGTACCAGGCGACCCGCAACGGACCGCTGAGAACGGTGCCGCCGGCGGAAGGGGACGACGACGACGAAAGCGCCTCCTCGTCGAGCAGGCCCGTGCCGGAGTCCGAGGTGGTCCCGGCGAGCGACGTCGACACAGGCGCGCATCGTAACGGGCCGGTCGGGTGTCGAAGAGGCGCTGGCCAGGGACGACGAACGCCCCGGTGCCATCCTGGCGCTACAGGCGTTCGAAGTAGCGAGCAAGCTCCCAGTCCGTCACATAGCGGTTCGACGCCTCCCACTCCTGCACGGCGGTGTTCAGCAGGTGGTGGTGCACTTCTGCACCGAAGGCCTCCACGGCGACCTTCGACCCACGCAGCTCGTCGATCGCCTCGACCAGCGTCGAAGGGATGCGCGGCACGTCGGAGGCCTCGTACGCGTTCCGTTGACACGCCGGCCCCAGTTCGAGCTCGTGGTCGATTCCGTACAGGCCCGCAGCCACCGAGGCCGCTAACACCAGGTAGGGGTTCACATCGGCGCCCGGGATCCGAGACTCGACGCGGCGCCCAGCCCCCGTACCCACGACACGGAACCCGCACGTCCGGTTGTCCTCGCCCCACACGACCGCGGTCGGCGCCCAAGATCCCGGCACATAACGCCGGTACGAGTTCACTGTCGGCGCGGCGCACCAAGCCAGCTCCCGCGCCGCCGCCAACTGACCCGCCAAGAACTGACGCCCCACCACAGACAACCCGGTCGCATGCGCCGCGTCGGCCATCAACGGCTCGCCACTCTCCGCGTCCCATAGCGACGTGTGCACATGGCACGACGAGCCGGTGTCGTCCATCGTCCACTTGGCCATAAACGTCGCCGCCCGCCCCTCCTGCGCGGCGATCTCCTTGATGCCGTTCTTGAACACCAAGTGCCGGTCCGCCGCCGTCAGCGCCTCGTCGAACGTCACATTGACCTCGTGCTGCCCCCGCCCCGCCTCGCCCTTCGAGAACTCGACCGGGATGCCGGCGCCGATCATTTCGTTGCGGATCCGACGCAAGATGTATTCCTCCCGCGACGTCTGCAGCAACTGGTAATCCTCGATCGTCGACGTGTGCGGCTCCAGCCCCCGCCACCCCTTCGCCGCCGCCTCCTCGTACGAGTCGCGGAACAGATAGAACTCGAGCTCCGTCGCCGCCAGCACACGGAGCCCCCGCTCCGCCGCGCGCTCCAGCTGTCGCCGCAGCATCTGCCGGGGTGACACCTCGACCGGGCCGCCGGACCCGTCACTGAGGTCGGCGATCACCCACGCCGTGCCCTCGAGCCACGGAATGCGCCGGGCCGTCGAGAAGTCCGGATGGCAGACGACGTCGCCGTAGCCGGTGTCCCAGTTGGCGAAGCGGTAGCCGGGCAGCGGCGTCATGTCGACGTCGACCGCCAACAGGTACTCGCATGCCTCGATCCCGTGATCGGCCGCATGCGACGTGAAGTAGTCGGCCGTTACCCTCTTGCCCACGGGTCGCCCGTGCATGTCGGGGAACGCGATGACGACGGTGTCGATCGACCCATCGGCGATCCCGGCGTCGATCAGCTCGCGACCAGTCATGCGACATGTTGGCTGCGCCGGTGGCGGTAGTCCAGCCCATGGGTACTCTGGGCCGATGCCGGCGTTGCCGCTGATCGGCCTCACCACCTACGTAGCCGACGTCCGCTGGGGATCGTGGGAACGGCGCTCCGGCGTGCTGCCGCAGTCGTACTACGAGCTGACCGCTGCCGCTGGCGGCAGGCCCTTGTTGGTGCCCCCACCGAGCACGGCGCCGGACGGGCCGGGGGCGGGGGCGGACGAGGTGGTCGCCGTGCTGGACGGCCTGGTGCTGACCGGGGGCGGCGACGTCGACCCGCAGGGGTACACCGAGCAACCCGACCCCGAGACCGGCGGCGTGGACCCGGTCCGTGACGCGAGCGAGCGGGCCCTCGTGGCGGCGGCATTGCGGGCCGATCTGCCGGTGCTCGCCATCTGCCGTGGCTGCCAGGTCCTCAACGTGGAGCTCGGCGGCACGCTGCACCAGCACCTGCCCGACGTGCTCGGCCACTCGGCGCATCGCAGCGCGCCGTTCGTGTTCGGTGACGTCGACGTCGAGACGGTACCGGGGTCGCTTGCGGCCGAGGTGTTCGGGCCGAAGCCGGTGGTCAAGTGCTCGCACCATCAGGCGATCGCCAAGATCGGGCGCGGACTGGTCCCGACCGCCGCAACTAACGATGGCGTCACCGAGGCCGTCGAGCTCCACGGCGCGCGCTTCGTCCTCGGCGTTCAATGGCACCCGGAAGAGCAGGGGGACCGACGGCCGTTCGACGCGCTCGTCGGTGCGGCGAAGCGCTACGCCGAGGAGCGCTCGGTGCGCCGCAGCGCGTGAATCCCAACGTCACCGGCCGGGTCGCCGTCGTCACTGGGGCGAGCAGGGGACTTGGCGCGGGGTTGGCAGTGCACTTTGCTGCGTCTGGCATGCATCTCGGTTTGTGCGCCCGGCACCGGCCGCAGCTCGTCGCCCGTACGAGGCCCACGGCGCAAGGTGGGCACATCGTCTCCTCCGAGGCGCCGCTGCTGGCCTCCGTCGACGTCACCGACCGAACGGCGTTGGCACGGTTCGCCGACGCGGTCGTCGACCGGTTCGGCCGCATCGATCTCTGGGTGAACAACGCCGGCCTGCTCGGGCCGATGGCCCCGTTGGCGCTGGCCGACGGTAGCGAGGTGGCGCAGGCGATCTCGGTAAACGTCATCGGTGTCGCCAACGGGTCGTCGGTGTTCGCCGCACACGTACGGAGTCGGGAGGGTCGGGGCGTCTTGGTCAACGTGACGTCGGGTGCGGCGACGAAGCCGTACGAGGGATGGGCGGCGTACTGCGCTTCCAAGGCGGCGGTGGACCAAATGACGCGGGTAGTCGCATTGGAGGAGGCGCGCCACGACTTGTTTGCGTATGCGGTGTCGCCTGGTCTGGTGGACACTGACATGCAGACGGCGATCCGGGCGGCCGATGCGGCGTCGTTCCCCGAGCGGGAACGCTTCCGGCGGGTGGCCGAGCTGCAGCGGTTCAACTCACCGGCGTGGGTGGGCGACCACATCCTCGGGTTGGCGTTCGGGCCCGGTCCCGAACGTCCCGATTCAGTGACGCTGCGGATCCCTGACCAGCCGACTACCAAAGCCTCCGCATCCTCGTCGGAGTTGGCCCGATAGTGTCTGCCCCCATGCCGAAGAGCGGTGCCCGCAAGGTCGTGAAGCCGGTGGCGGCCGCCGCCGTGACGCTGGGGACGATCGCCAGTATCTGGTGGTTCGCCCTGAAGCCGCGCCGACAGCGCAAGAGCGGTAGCGGCGGCGGCTCTAGCAACGGCAAGAACTAGAGCGGTCAGTCGGCCAGGACCGGCAACCCCTCGACCATTTTGGGCAGACACTCCCCGATGGGCCCGTAGAGGACGACGTCGGCGAGGGAGTCCATTTCGGTAGGCCCGCCGTTGAGGATCACGACGACCGCGCCGCGCTGGACGGCAACGGGAACGAGGCCGGCGGCAGGGAAGACGCCGAGCGTCGAGCCGACGGCGAGGAGGAGGTCGCAGGCCGCGGCTGCTGATTCGGCCCGGAACAGGTCTTCGGGCACGAGGCTCTGGCCGAAACTGATCGTGGCGGGCTTCAGGATCCCGCCGCAGACGCCGCCGCGACCGACCCGGACGAGGCACGTCGGGTCGGTCTCGCCGCCTCGCACCCGCTCGTGGACCGGCTCACTCGGTTGCCGGTCGCCGCAGCTGAGGCACATGACGTCGCGGGTCGTGCCGTGTATCTCGACGACCAATGCAGGCTCGGTGCCGGCTTTCTGGTGCAGCCCGTCGATGTTCTGCGTCACCAATGTGTCGAGGCGACCACTGCGCTCGAGCTCGACGAGCGCTCGGTGCCCAGCGTTGGGCTCGGCATCCCACACGGTCGACGTGAGGCGGTTCTGCCAGGCGCGCCGGCGATGCTCGGGATCGGCCAAGTAGGTCTGCAAGGTCATCGTCTTCTCAGCCTCGGGGTTCTTCGTCCACAATCCGTTCGGCCCCCTGAAATCCTGAATGCCCGAATCGGTCGAAGTCCCAGCGCCGGTCAGGACGACGACGCGCCGCGCCCGCTCGATCAGGGCACGGGCACGTGCGAGGTCCGCCTCTGACGTCTCCGGTGCCATTTCGTCCACGAGGGCCATGGTGGCACGGAGGACCGGCGTACGCTGCCGCGATGCCTAGCCCCGGGCCCGCCAAGGTCGAATTGCTGCACGCGGCCGACGCCGAGGTGCGCCAACGGCGTGCCGCCGCAGCGCTGCTGGGCCTGGGTTGCACCGAGGGCGACCGTGTCGCCTTCGCGCTCGGCTCGTCGGCCGACCTGATCTGCTCTGTGCTCGGGGCGGCCCGCGTCGGCCTGATCCCTGTCCTGTTGAACGCGACGCTGACGCTGGCAGAGCGCGATGCCTTGGCCGACGACGCGCAACCGGCCGTGCGGGTCTTTGACGACAGCGTGCTGGCCGCACTGACAGCCGCCGACAATGCCGACTCTGTCGATCTCGCCCCGTACCCGCTGACCCGTCCCATGCACTACACGTCAGGGACGACAGGAAAGCCCAAAGGCGTCACGACAGGTCTCTGGAACGAGGCAACCGCCCGGGCCGTCTACGAGGACGAGGCGGAGGTCTGGCACTTCGAACCATCGGACGTGCACCTGGTCTGCTCACCGATGTACCACACGGTGTCGATCCGCTTCTCGACCAACACCTTGCTGGCCGGAGGCTCACTCGCCATCTTGAGCCGTTTCGACGCGGGCACCGCGCTGGGAACACTGCGGCGTCTCCGCCCGACGACTGCCTTCCTCGTCCCGACCCACCTGCAGCGCATCCTTCAACAGGCGGACCTCGGGGCCGACGAGACGTTCGACTCGTTGCGGCTGCTCGCCCACGCCGGCGCGCCCTGCCCCGAGGGCGTCAAGCGGGCAACCATGGCACGCACCCGTCCCGGCGTCGTCTGGGAGTTCTACGGTTCGACGGAGGCGCAGTACACGGTGTGTTCACCCGACGACTGGCTCGAGCACCCGGGCACAGTGGGAAGGGCACGTCACGGCCGCCGGCTCTCCGTCGCGCCGGTCGAGGACGGCGAGGTCGTAGACGAGGTCCGCAGGGACCCTGTAGACGTGGGGGAGGGTGCGATCTGGTGCGACCAGCCCGACTTCGCTCGATTCAGCTACTGGCGCAACCCCCAAGCCACCGCCAACGCCTGGCGCGGGACGGCCTGCACGGTCGGCGACCTCGGCCGCCTGGACCCGGACGGGTTCCTTTACCTGACGGGACGGCGCCACGACCTCATCATCAGCGGCGGCGTCAACGTGTACCCCGCCGAGATCGAGAACGTGCTCGCCGCCGTGCCGGGCGTCAGCGAAGTCGCAGTGTTCGGTCTTCCCGACGAGCAATGGGGCCAGATGGTCTGTGTCGCCTACGTGTCCGATTCCGGCCCCGCCGGCGCCGGCGTGTCCGCGGAAGAGGCGCTACGAGCTGTCGCCTCGTCACGTCTCGCGCCGTACAAACGACCCAAGGCCTACTTCGCCACGAAGGATCTACCCCACACCGCCACCGGCAAGCTCATGCGACGTTCCGTGCCCGGCCATCTCGGCCTCGCAGCGGGGTAGCTCGCAGCGTCAGCACCCCGGTGGGGCACGTCTTTGACCGGTTCTTTGAGCCAGCACCATCCATAATGACCGGCAAGTTGGACGGGTCTCTACGGGCGGGAACTCTCACCGCGGGCTGCTGGCAGTCGTGCTGGCTGTCGTCACCAGCTCCGTGAGTGGCCTCAGGTTTCCACCCCACAGACCGGAGCTGGCCGGCCCGTCGACCCCCACCAGCGGGTAAGACTGGGACATGCCCTTCGCCACCACCAACCCCGCCACCGGGAAAGCGGAGAAGGAGTTCCCGACCATGACCCCGGCGGAGGTCGACGCACTCCTGGACCAGGCCCTCGAGGCCTTCGACGCATACCGCCGCACCACCTACGAAGAGCGCTCCCGTCATCTGATCACCGCCGCCGAGCTCCTCGAGGGTGAGGTCCCCGACGTTGCCCGCATCCTCACCACCGAGATGGGCAAGACGTTCGCCGCCGCCAAAGCCGAGGTCTCCAAGTGCGCCATGGCACTCCGCTGGTTTGCCGACAACGCCGAACGGCTGCTCGCCGACGACCCGGTCCCCACGAAGGCGACCAAGAGCTACGTCCACTACCAGCCCATCGGCCCCGTCCTGGCCGTCATGCCGTGGAACTTCCCGATGTGGCAGGTGATCCGCTTCGCGGCCCCGGCGCTCATGGTCGGCAATGTCGGTCTCCTCAAGCACGCGTCCAACGTCCCCCAGACGGCCCTGGCCATCGAGGACCTGTTCCGCCGCGCCGGCCTCCCATCGGGCGTCTTCACCAACCTCTTCGTCGAGTCCAAGGACGTCGCCGACCTCATCCACGACCCCCGCATCAAGGCCGTGACGATCACCGGCAGCGAGCGCGCCGGCAAGTCGGTCGCCGCCGCCGCCGGTGACGCTCTCAAGAAGAGCGTCCTCGAGCTCGGAGGGTCCGACCCGTTCGTCGTGCTGCCGTCGGCCGACCTCGATGCGGCTGTGCGCACCGCCGTCACCGCACGCGTGCAGAACAACGGGCAGTCGTGCATCGCCGCCAAGCGCTTCATCGTCCACCACGCAATCGCCGACGACTTCCTCACCCGCTTCACCGAAGCGATGGACGCGCTCGTCATCGGCGACCCGTTCGACGCCGCCACCGACGTCGGCCCCATCGTCACCGAGACCCAGCGCGACGAGCTCGTCAACCAGGTGGAGGCCGCCCGCACCCAGGGCGCTGCCGTTCATGCCTCTCCCGACGTCCCGTCCGGCGACGGCTGGTACTTCCCGCCCACCGTCATCAGCAACGTCACCGTGGACATGCCGGTGGCGCAGGAGGAGATCTTCGGGCCCGTTGCGCTGGTGCTCCCCGTGCCCGACCTCGATACCGCCATCGCCGCCGCCAACGCCACCCCCTTCGGCCTCGGCTCGAGCGTGTGGACCAACGACACCGCCGAGATCGCCCGCTGCGTAGAGGAGATCGACGCCGGTGCCGTGTTCGTCAACGCCATGGTGGCGTCGACGCCCGAGCTCCCCTTCGGCGGGGTGAAGACGTCGGGCTACGGCCGTGAGCTGTCCGAGCTCGGCTTGAAAGAGTTCACGAATCAGAAGACGGTATGGATCGGCTGACACCGCCTCGTTCCGCCGGACTCTCCCCAGCGGCGTCCCGATGAGCGGACCGATCACCTACCTCGACCACGCGGCGACCACCGCGCTGCGTCCCGAGGTCGCCGCGGCGATGGCGTCCGTCCACGACCGCCTGCTCGGCAACCCGACCGGGAGCCACCCGCCCGCACAGCGCGCCCGCGCCCTCCTCGAGGACGCCCGCGACGAGGTCGCCACATTCCTCGGCCGCGACCCCGGCGAGATCGTCTTCACCTCCGGCGGGACCGAAGCCGCCAACCTCGCCGTCCTCGGCACCGCCGAGGCGGCGTTGCGCCAACGGAGCGAAGCCGTCGTTCTCGCGTCCGCCGTCGAGCACCCCGCCGTGCGTGAGTCGGCGAAGGCGGCCCTCCAGATGGGCATCGACGTGCGCGAGCTCCCGGTGGACGCCCGTGGCGTGATCGATCGCGACGTCCTCGACGGCACCCTCTCCTCGCGCTGCACGGTGGTCGCGGTCATGACGGCCAACAACGAGACCGGCGTCATCCAGCCGTTGGCCGACGTCGTCGAGTCCGTCCGCCGACGCGCGGCCGCTGCCTACGTGTTCACCGACGCGGTGCAGGCCGCGCCGTACCTCGATCTCGCCGACGTGACGGCCGGTGTCGACATGGTGGGCCTGAGCGCACACAAGTTCGGCGGCCCGGTCGGCACGGGCGCGCTCGCCGTGAGCGCCCGGGTCACACTCTCGCCCCGCATCTACGGCGGGGGACAGGAGCGCGAGCGCCGCAGCGGGACGCCCGACGTCGCCGGCGTCGTCGGCATGGCCACTGCGCTCCAGCTCGTGACCAAGGAACGTGCGGCGGCGAACATCCGCGTCCCGGAGTTGCGGGACCGACTCGCCCAAGGACTGCTCGCCGCCGTGCCCTGGGCCCATCGCACGGTGCCGGCGGGCGTCCCGGTACTGCCGGGCCATCTGCATCTCTGCTTGCCAGGAGTCGACCGGGAGGAGTTGCTCGTGGCGCTCGGCAGCGCGGGAATCTGTGTCTCCGGTGGCTCTTCCTGTGCCAGCGGCGCGCTTGAGCCGAGCCACGTCCTCGGCGCCATGGGGGTGGACCCGGGTTTGGCCGTCGGGGCGGTGCGGTTCTCCCTGGGCTACGACACGACCGACGAGGAAGTCGACCGCGCCCTCGCCGTGGTGCCCGGGGTGGCGGTGTCGCTGCGCCGGGCCGTCTGAGCCGTTTGGCACACTGTGCGCATGCGGGTGCTCGTTGCCATGTCCGGGGGCGTCGACTCCTCCGTCGCCGCGGCCCTCCTGGTGGGGCAGGGTCATGACGTCGTGGGGGCCACGCTCAAGCTCTGGGGCGGCGAGTCGGACTCCGGCTGCTGTTCGGTCGCCGACGTGGAGGATGCCCGGCGGGTGGCCCAGCAGTTGGGCATCGACCACCACGTCTTCAACCTGACCGAGGACTTCGACCGCCACGTCGTGACGCCGTATGTCGGGGAGCATGCGGCCGGGCGGACGCCGAACCCGTGCATCGAGTGCAACCGGACGATGAAGTTCGATCGGCTGCTGCACCGTTCCGACCGGCTCGGTTTCGATCGCTTGGCCACGGGTCATCACGCCCGGGTCGCCCAGTCGCACGATGGCGGACCGTTCTCACTGCGTCGGGGCGTCGACGACGCCAAGGACCAGTCCTATGTCCTGTCCATGCTCGGCCAGGGCGAGCTGGCGCGAGTGGTCTTCCCAGTCGGCGAGATGACCAAGGACGAGGTGCGGGTGCACGCGCGACGACTCGGTCTGCGCACCGCGATGAAACCCGATAGCCAGGACGTGTGCTTCATCGGCAGCGCCGAGGGCCGGGAGGGCTTCCTCGCCGGCAGGCTGGATCTGCATCCGGGCGAGGTCGTCGATGCCGACGGCAACCGGGCGGGCACCGTCGAAGCGGTGGAGCTGGTGACGGTCGGTCAGCGGCGCGGCATGGGCCACGGCGGCGACGGCAAGCGGCGCTACGTCACGCACGTCGACGTGACTGGGCGGCGCGTCACGGTGGGCGGCGCGGAGGCGGTGGCGCGATCGTCCGTGTTCCTGCCGGGAGAGTCGGTGACGTGGGTGGACGCCCCCCTGTACAGCGGTGCGCGGGCGGTAGCGCAGGTGAGCGCGCACGGGCGGCCGATCCAGTGCACCGTGGAAAGAGACGAGGAGCGAGGTGGACTTCTGATCCGCTTCGACTCGGCCCAGCGGCCGGTCGCACCCGGACAGACGGTGGCCCTCTACGACGCCGACGATCCCGACGCAGTGGTCGGGGCGGGCATTGCTGTTTGATATGGCAGAGCGCGGTTCGGACGGGAAGAGCGGGAAGGCGTCACCGGAGGCGGCGGCGCGGGCGAAGGGACTGCGGAGCCAGATCCAGCACCACAACGAGCTGTACTACGCGCTGGGTGAGCCCGAGATCCCCGACGCTGAGTACGACCTTCTGATCGTCGAGTTGCGCCAGCTCGAATCGGACCACCCTGACCTGGCCACCCCCGACTCGCCGACGCAGACGGTAGGCGCGGCCGCGCCCACGGGGCTGTTCCAAGAGGTGCGACACCGGGTGCCGATGATGAGTCTCGACAATGCATTCTCGGAAGAGGAGCTGCGTGCGTGGTCCGAACGGTTGCGTCGGGCCGTGCCCGACCTCGACCTGTCGTCACTCGCGTTTTCGACGGAGCCGAAGGTCGACGGCGTGGCCATGTCGTTGATCTACGAGAAGGGAAAGTTCGTCCAGGCGGCCACGCGCGGTGACGGCGTGACGGGCGAAGACGTCACGGCCAACGTCGCCACTGTGGGCGACGTGCCGCACGAGTTGGCCAAGGTGGGTGGGCCCTACCCCGACGTGCTCGAAGTGCGGGGCGAGATCTACATGCCCGTCGCCGAGTTCGAGGAGATGAACAAGCGCCAGGCCGACGCGGGCGAGCGACTCTTCGTGAACCCGCGAAACTCGGCCGCCGGCGCTTTGCGGCAGAAGGACCCGGCCGTAACAGCCAAGCGGCCGCTTCACTTTTGGGCCTATTCGGTCGGTTTCATCGAGGGGGCGTCGGCGAAGAGCAAATGGCCCGCGAAAACGCAGTCCGAGACGCTGGCACAACTGGCCAAGGCCGGGTTGCCGGTGAGTCCGGACGCCCGGCGGGTGAAGGGCATGGCCGCGGTGGGGGAACGCTGCCGGGAGCTCGAAGAGGAACGGCATTCGCTCGCCTACGAGATCGACGGCGTCGTCTCCAAGGTGGACGACTTCGCCACTCAGGCGGTGCTCGGGTTCACGTCACGGGCACCCCGGTGGGCGATCGCGTTCAAGTTCCCGCCCGAGGAGCGCACGACGAGGCTGCTCGACATCATGGTCTCCATCGGACGGACCGGCCGGGCGACGCCGTTCGCCCGGCTCGAGCCGGTGTTCGTCGGTGGGTCGACCGTGGGTGTGGCGACCCTGCACAACGAGGACCAGGTCGCGGCGAAGGACGTGCGTCCCGGGGACCTGGTGATCGTGCGCAAGGCCGGCGACGTGATCCCCGAGGTCGTGGGCCCGGTCAAAGACGGCCCGGGCGTGCCGGCCCGGCGCAAGTCGAAATGGAAGTTCCCGTCGAAATGCCCGTCCTGTGGCGAGCCGCTGACGAGGCTCCCGGGAGAGAGCGACACGTTCTGCACGAACATCGACTGCCCGTCGCAACGCGTGCAACGGATCGTGCACTACGCGTCGCGGGGGGCGATGGACATCGAGAGCCTGGGCGAGGAGCGCGTGTTCCAACTCGTCGGGGCAGGGTTGATCAACGACCCGCCCGACCTCTACGGCCTGACCGTCGAGAAGCTGGTCCAGCTGGAGCGCTTTGCGCAGATCTCGGCGAGCAACTTGGTGGCGGCAATCGAGGCGTCGAAGACCCAGCCGCTGAGCCGGTTGTTGGTGGCGCTGGGGATCCGGCACCTGGGGCCGACGGGGGCGCGGGCGCTGGCCCGGGCCTTCGGAAATCTCGAGGCGATCGAGGCGGCCGGGGGTGAGGCGCTGGCCGCCGTGGACGGTGTGGGTGGGGTGATCGCGGCGAGCGTCGCCGAGTTCCTGGCGCAGAACGGGCCGGTCCTCGAGCGGCTGAGGACGGCCGGGGTCAACACGGAGGAGCCCGGGGTTGCAGTGACGGCGGGCGGCGGAGCCGGGGCGGACGACTCCCTGGAGCAGACCCTGGCGGGCAAGACGGTGGTTGTCACCGGTGCGGTACCGGGCTACACACGGGAGGGGGCCGAGGAGGCGATCATGGCGCGGGGCGGTAAATCGCCCGGCAGCGTGTCGAAGAAGACCTTCGTCCTTGTCGTGGGTGACGCGCCGGGGGCGAGCAAGACCAAGAAGGCCGAGGAGCTCGGTGTGCCGGCGATCGACGCGTCGGGATTCGACGTCCTGCTCGAGTCGGGCGCGTTGCCATGACGTTCCGGTCGGGCTGTCGGCAATGGGCGTGCTGGTAGGGGGGTGTCCACCGCAGCGGGCCGCGATGTCGGTAGCCTGAAAACTGCCCGATGCCCCTGATATCTGATTCCATCGGCCGGGTCCTTGGGAAGCGGTACCGGCTGCTCTCCGCTCTGGGCACCGGCGCTTCTGCGCACGTTTACCTGGCCGAAGACGTGTCGTTGCAGCGTCATGTCGCGGTGAAGGTGCTCCAGCCGGGCCTGGCCGCCGACGAGGCGTTCCTGAAGCGTTTCCGGGCCGAGGCGCGGTCGGTCGCGTCGCTGAACCATCCACACGTGTTGAGGGTCTTCGACTGGGGCGAGGACAATGACGAGCCGTATCTGGTTCTGGAGTATCTGGGAGGCGGGTCGCTGCGTGACCTGTTGGACCGCGACGTGCGGCTGACTCACGCGCAGGCGGCGGTCTTGGGCGCCGAGGTGGCGCAGGGGTTGGCGTACGCGCACGTGCGGGGCTTGGTGCACCGGGACATTAAGCCCGCCAATTTGTTGTTCGACGAAGAGGCGCGGGTCCGGATTGCGGACTTCGGTGTGGCCCGTGCCCTGGCAGAGGCGGCGTGGACCGAGCCGGCGGGGGCGATGGTGGGGACTGCTCGCTACATCTCGCCGGAGGCGGCAGAGGGCAAGCCGGTGGACGGGCGCGCCGACGTCTATTCGTTGGCGCTGGTGCTCTACGAGGCGGTGACGGGGACTGTTCCTTTTGTCACGGACACGACGATGGGGACGTTGGCTGCTCGAATCGGGCAGCCGCTGCCGCACGACCCGGCGTTGGGGCCCTTGGACGACGTGCTGGCGCGGGCGGCCGCACCCGACGTCGGTGCCCGCCTGGACGCGGCGGGGTTGTCGGCCCGGTTGGGTGCGCTGGCGGCGGCCTTGCCCTCGCCTGCTCCGCTACCGCTCGTGTTCCCTCACTTGGAGAAGTCGGCACCGATTGCCGGGTTCCAGGCGCCAGGGGTGGGCGAACTGACCGATACAGGTGTGGTGGCCGGGGTGGGCGCGACGGCCGTGGTGGGCGGCGGGACGATGGTGGCGGAGGCGGGCGCGCCTGTCGGGACGAAGGCCGGCCCCGGGGAGGTCTTCGACGCCGAGGCCTTCGGCCGCTCGAAGGGGGCAGGTGGCGGTGCGGGGGCGCCGATGGCGGCGCCGAAGCGACGCCCTTGGTGGAAAGGGCGCCGGACCTGGGTGATCGCCGGCGTCGCGCTGGCAGTCGTGCTGCTGGCGGCCGGACTGGCGGTGGCGTTCGGGACCAACGTGTTCACGCCATCGCACCCGACGCCGACCCTGGCGAACATGACGGTCGCCGAGGCCCGGACGTCCCTGTCGAAGGTGCATATGAACCTGGCCGAGGGGAAGCCGATCAAGTCGATCACGGTCGGGTCTGGTGACATCGTGTCGCAGAGCCCGAAGGCGGGTGTGTCGGTCAAGGAGGGCACGACCGTCACGGTGGTCGTTTCTGACGGGCCGCCCAACGTGACCGTGCCCAGCCTGTCGGGCATGACGTGCGCACAGGCGTCGACCGCGCTGACGGCGGCGCACTTCAAGTCGGTGTGCGCGCCCGGGGCCTACAACAACAACGTGACGGCGGGAGTGCTCGACATCTGGACGATCGGGTCGACACAGAACCCGACGAAGGCGCCGTACGGCGCGACCATCACCCTGGTGCCGTCGCTGGGTCACGAGCCGGCGACGGTCCCGCAGATCCCGCAGTCGTACACCTTCGCCCAGGCCCAGGCCGCGCTGCAGGCGGTCGGGCTGACGGCGACGCAGGCCAACAGCTCGAATCCGACTGTGCCGAGTGGGGACGTCATCGGGACGTCGCCGGCGAGCGGGGCGCAGGCTCCCTACGGCTCGGCCGTGACGGTGAACGTGTCGACGGGGCCGCCGACGACGACGGTGCCCGACGTGCGGGGTGACAGCGTGCAGCAAGCGACGGCCGCCTTGCAACAGCAGGGATTGAGCGTGTCGGGTGTCTCCGGTGACCCGTCGCACAACGTCGTCGGGACTCAGCCCTCGGTCGGCTCGACCGTGCCGACGGGTTCGTCCGTCCAGCTCTTCACACACTGAGCGACGTAGGCGTCTGCTTCCTTATCCCCATCCCCTATGGCGCTGCCCTTCGACCCGAGCTGTGACCTCTGCGAGGCGGCGCGTCTGTCGCAGTGGCACCACGAGGATGACGTCTGTTGGGTGGCCGACTGCGAGGTGTGCGGCGTGCCCATGGTGGTGTGGAAGCACCACGGACCGGTGCCGCCCGACGAGGATGTCGAGCACATGGTGGCCCAACTGACCCGGGTGGCCGACGCGCGTTTCGGGCCGGGCGAGTGGTCGGTGGACCGTGTGATGCGCCAGATCCCGAATCACTTCCACGCGCACGGAAGGGATCCGAACTGGTGGTTCCGGTTGCGCGGCTTGCGCTGACGCACTGACGGAGGGCCGAAAAGCCGGGAAAATGCGCCCCGGTAGGGTGTCGCAAATGGAGGCATCCCCCAGGGAGCCGTCGGACGCGCTCCTCGATCCGGTGGCGGACCCCGGTGGGGGAGCCATGGGGACCCTGGGGGACGGGTCCGTCGACACGAACTGGTTTATCCTGCTGCGCCGGCGCGTCACGGACCGGGCGGTCCAGAGCCCGCGCTACCAGTGGTGGGCGCTAGTGGCGCTCTTGGCCGGGCTGCTGTCGCTCAACATCACGTTCACTGTCTTCGTTGTGGCGCTGCCCACGGTCAAGGCCGACTTCCACACCAACTTCTCGGTCCTGGCCTGGGCCTCGACGGGGCCGTTGCTGGCGTTCGGCGTGGCAGCGCCTTTTTTCGGCAAGGTGGGCGACCTCTTCGGCCACCGCCGGCTCTACCAATTCGGGCTGCTCGGGGCGATGGTGAGCGCGGTCCTCACGGCCACCGCGCCGGACGTGGGGATGCTGCTGTTCGCGCGGGTACTCGACGGCGTGCAGGGCGCGGCCACCGGAACGGCGTCGATGGCCATCATCCTCGAGCTGTTCGCTCCGGCGGACCGCGTGAAAGCCCTCGGCTGGTGGTCCCTGGTCGGCGCCGGCGGGCCGGTTCTCGGCGTGACGCTCGGGTCGCCGGTGATCCAGTACTTCGGCTGGCGGACCCTCTTTTGGGGCCAGCTGGTTCTGCTGATCATCGCCTCGGTCGTCGTGGCGACGTTGTTGCCGACTCGACGCCGGGCGAAGACGGAGGCTGAGGCGGCCGACGCGGTGGTCGAGGCCGACGGGAAGAAGGCCAGCATCTGGGCGGGCATGGACTGGGTCGGGAATTGGAGCCTCGCTGGCGGTGTGACTGCGGCCATGCTCGTGTTGAGCATCGGGCCGATCGCGGGCTGGACGTCGGTCGGGGTGATCGTTTCCGGCGCGGCCGCCGTGGTGCTGGGCGTCGTGTTCGTGTGGAGAGAGGCCACCTTCGCCACGCCGCTCATCCCGACGACGTACTGGCGGCGGCGCAACTTCATGTTCCCGATGGGCACGAAGTTCTGCACGAGCTTCGCCTACTTCGGCGCTTTCTTCCTGTTTCCGCTGCTCATGGAGCAGGTCTACGGCTACAGCGTGTCGCAGGTCGGGTTCTTGTCCGTGGCGCGGCCCTTGGTCTTCGCCATCAGCGCACCGATCGCGGGGTACATGACCGTGCGGACGGGGGAGCGCAACGCAACGCTCTTCGGGACGGTGTCGCTGTTGTTCTCCATGGTGATCTTCGCCACCCTTGGGGCGTCGTCGGCAGTGATCGTGGTGGTGGTGGCGCTAGCCCTGTCCGGCCTGGGCATGGGGGTGTCGATGCCGGCAACCTCGTCGACGATGTCGAACGAGCTCGCGGCATCCGAGTACGGCGTCATGAGCGCAGCGCAGTTGCTGGCGGCGCAGGTCGGCGAGGTAGCGGGCATCCAGTTGGTGCTGACGATCCAGGAGTCGATTGCGAAGAGCTCGGGGCTGGGAAACGTGCACCACAGCACGGCCTTGTTGCACAGCTTCAGCGTGCCGTTCTGGGTCGGTACGTTCGTTGCCGCGCTGGCCGTGGTGTGCGCGCTCTTCATCCGCCCGCTGCCGCGCTCGGCGCGGGCCGCGCAGCTCGCGGTCGACCCCGCCTGAGGCGGGGCTACTCGGTGATGTCGCGCAGGCGGGTGGCCATCTCGGCCGCATTCGGGTCCGCCGCCGCCGGGGTGGCCTGCAACGCCATCAGCTTCGCCATGTCGCCCTCGACACGCACTTTGCCGGCCATGAAGGCCTGCATGCCCGCCTGGGGGTTCCCCTCGATAAGGATCGCCTTCGCCGTGTGATAGTCGACGGTGACCTTGAGGTCCTGGATCTCGAGATGGCCGACATCGAGGACGAGCTCGCCGCTGGAAGTGTCCATGTGGGCGTGGATGTCGTCCTCGGAGAAGGGGACCGCGGTCACGACGAGGTTCATGCGCACGACGTGGGCGATGGGTGGCGTCTTGCCCTCGTACTCGGCGCGGATCTTGCGCGCCTCATCCAGCCATTCGTCACTGAGGAACGGATACGACGCCATTTCTTGTGTGCTCCTTCGTCTTCGGTTTCGCTCGTTTGGAACGCCGCTGTCGCCCCGCCCGGAGCCTTCTGGCCGCCGGAACCCTACTCGGCTCGCCAGTAGGCTGCCGATTCGTGACCCACCCCATCATCCCCGGTGCAGAGCCCTATTCGGCCACCGGCGACGCACGCGGCGCGCTTATCCTCCACGGCTTCACGGGCAACCCCCAGTCGATGCGCGGGCTTGCCCTCGCACTGGCGGACGCCGGCTTCACGGTGGAAATGCCTCTGCTTCCCGGCCATGGCACCGATATCTCCGACATGGTCCCGACCCGTTGGCCCCAGTGGTGCGAGGCGGCGGATGACGCGTTCACCGCTTTGGCGGCCCGCTGCGACTCGGTGGCGGTGGTCGGGCTGTCGATGGGAGGGAGTCTCGCTGTCTGGCTGGCGGAGCATCATCCCGAGGTGGCGGCGTTGTCGTTGGTGAACCCCCTGGTGACGCCGCCCGACGTGGCGACCACCGGATTCATCGAGGCGATGATCGAGGGTGGCGACGAGATCGCGCCGGGCATCGGCTCGGACATTGCGATGGAGGGTTGCGTCGAGTCCGCCTACCCCGAGCTGCCCCTGCGGGCGGCGCTGTCCCTCTTCGAGGGTGTCGAGGAGGTCGAGGCCAAGCTCGGCTCGGTAACGTGCCCGGTGTTGCTCTTCACAAGCATCCAGGACCACGTTGTCGATCCCAAGTCGAGCGAGGTACTCATGGAACGGGTGAAGGGTCCCGTCGAGCAGGTCGTCCTCGAACGGAGCTACCACGTGGCGACGCTGGACTACGACAAGGACGAGATCGAGGCGCGGACCGTCGAGTTCCTGAGCGGCGCGCTGGCCGCCCCACGTCCGTGAGCGACGAGAAGGTCACGAGCTCACTCAGCCGGGACGACGTTGTCCACGTCGCTCACCTGGCGCGTCTGGACCTGACCGAAGAGGAAGTATCGCTCTTCACGGCCCAGCTCCGCACGGTGCTGGACCACGCGGCCGACGTCGCGTCGCTCGACCTCTCCCATTTGGAGCCCTCGTCGCGCCCAATCGCGCTCGAGAACGTGCTGCGGGAGGACGAACCGCGCCCTAGCCTCGATCGCGACGAGGTCCTGGCGGTCGCTCCGGCCGTCGAGGCTCACCGCTTCCGGGTGCCTCGTATCGGCGGGGAGGCCCCGTGACGACGGCGACGGCACTGTCGCTGGCCGAGGCGGTGCGCTCGGGCACGCGCTCGGCCCGAGAGGTCACCGACGAGGCGCTGGCCGTGGTTGCTTCCGGCGACGACGCCTTCCACATCTTCCTCGACGTGATGGCCGACGAGGCGCGGGCGCAGGCCGATGCGGTCGACGCCGTCGTGGCTGCCGGCCTCGACCCCGGGCCACTGGCGGGGGTGCCGGTTGCACTTAAGGACAATCTGTGCACGCGCGGCTTCGCAACGACGTGCGGGTCGCGGATCCTCGAGGGGTGGCGGCCGCCGTACGACGCGACTGTCGTTGGGGCAATCCGAGGAGCCGGGGCGGTGGCCTTGGGCAAGACGAACATGGATGAGTTCGCCATGGGCTCGTCCACCGAGAACTCTGCCTTCGGCCCGACACGTAATCCCCGCTGCACCGACAAGGTGCCCGGGGGCAGCAGCGGCGGGTCGGCGGCTGCGGTTGCCGCCGGCTTCGCGCCGCTGGCCCTTGGCTCCGACACCGGCGGCTCGATCCGGCAACCGGCGGCGCTCTGTGGCGTCGTCGGGATGAAGCCGACGTACGGCCGGGTGTCGCGTTACGGGCTGGTGGCGTTCGCGAGCTCGCTCGACCAGATCGGTCCGTTCGCGGCGACGGTCGAGGACGCGGCACTTCTTTACGACGTGATCGCCGGGCACGACCTGATGGACAGCACGTCGCTGCTGTCGGCGCCCGAGCCGACGTCGCCTGGCATCGGCGATGGTGTGGAGGGTGTCCGGATCGGGGTGTGTCGCGACCTGGTCGACGGGTGTGCGACGGACGTGGCGGCGCGGGTGCACGAGGCGGCCGACGCGCTGGCCGCCGCGGGGGCCAAGGTCGACGAGGTCTCGGTGCCCGAGTTCGCCTACGGCCTTTCTGCGTACTACCTCATCGCACCAGCTGAAGCCTCTTCCAACCTGGCCCGCTACGACGGCGTTCGCTATGGGCTGCGGGTGGACGGCGACGACGTCGAGGCGATGAACACTGCCACCAGGACGGCCGGGTTCGGCGCCGAGGTGAAGCGCCGCGTCATGCTCGGGACCTACGCTCTGTCCGCCGGGTACTACGACGCCTACTACGCGCAGGCGCAGCGTGTGCGGACGCTCGTCATGCAGGCCTTCGACCGGGCCTACGAGTCCTATGACGTGCTGCTCGGCGCGACTGCGCCGACGACGGCATTCGACCTAGGGGCGAAGGTGGACGACCCCATGGCGATGTACATGAACGACGTGTGTACGATCCCGTCCAATCTCTCGGGACATCCGGCGATCTCGGTGCCATTCGGCACGGGCGAGGACGGCCTGCCGGTCGGCGTCCAGGTGCTGGCGCCCGCGCTGGGCGAGGCTCTGATGTTCAGGGTCGCTCGCGCCGTGGAGATGCACGCGCAATGAGCAAGTGGGAGACCGTGATCGGGCTCGAGGTGCACTGCGAGCTCGCCACGAAGACGAAGCTGTTCTGTGGATGCCGCAACGCCTTCGGCGACGAGCCCAACGTCAACATCTGCCCGACCTGCATCGGGCTCCCGGGCTCGCTCCCGGTGCTCAACGAGCAGGCAGTCGAGCTGGCCATGCGGATCGGTGCCGCGCTCCACTGCGACATCCGCCCCTCGGTGTTCGCCCGCAAGAACTACTTCTATCCCGACCAGGCCAAGGACTATCAGATCAGCCAATACGACCTGCCCCTGAACGCAGAGGGGTGGTTGGACCTGCCCGACGGGTTCCGGGTGGGCGTGACCCGGGCGCATATGGAGGAGGACACCGGCAAGCTGACCCACATCGGCGCGAGCGGCCGCATCAACGCGGCGCAGCACGCGTTGGTCGACTACAACCGCTCCGGCGTGCCGCTGGTCGAGATCGTCAGCGAGCCGGACATGCGCACGTCGGCGCAGGCGCGGTCGTACGCGTCGGAGTTGCGGGGGATCCTCGTCGCGACGGGCGCGTCGGACGGCCGAATGGAGGAGGGGTCGATGCGCGTTGACGCCAATGTCTCGGTCCGTCCTGCCGGCAGTCACGAGTTCGGGACCCGCTGCGAGATCAAGAATCTCAACTCGTTCTCCTCGCTGGGCCGTGCCATCGACTACGAGGTGGCGCGGCAGATCGCGCTGCTCGAGGGCGGCGGCGTGGTCGATCAGGAAACCCGCCACTGGGATGAGTCGGCGGGACGTACGGAGGCGCTGCGGTCGAAGGAGGAGGCCAACGACTACCGCTACTTCCCCGAGCCCGACCTGGTGCCCTTGGCACCCGGCGCCCCGTGGCGCGACCGGGTGCGGGGTTCGCTCGGGCCGATGCCGGCCGACCGGCGCGCCACGTTGGTGACCGCCCTCGGTGGCGACCCCAGCGCGGCCGAGGTCGATCAGATCAACGCGGTGGTCGACCTGGGTCTTGACGCACTCGTCAACGCGGCGTCGGACGCCGGTGCGCCCGCCTCACTGGCGTTGGTACGTGCGGCCAACGAAGTTGCGGCGCAGAGCGAGGCCGGGTTGCGTCTCGACACCGGTGCGTTTGCGTCCCTGCTTAGGATGGAGGCGAGCGGAAAGCTGTCCGCCACCCAGTCCAAGGCGGTGCTCGCGGCGCTCCTCGAGCGCGGCGGGGGAGACCCGGCGGTCGTGGCGAACGAAATGGGTTTCGAAGCAATGGCCGCTGACTCGTTGGCCGCCGTGGTCGACGAGATCGTCGCGGCGAACCCCGACGAGTGGACCCGCTTCCTCGACGGTGACGACAAGCTCATGGGCTTCTTTACCGGCAGGGTGATGGAGGCCACGGCCAAGAAGGCAAACGGGAAGGACGTCGCGGCCGAGCTCCGTCGACGCCGCGGTTAGGACTCGAGCGGCTCCTTCGAGTATCGGTCGAGCGTCGGGCCGACCCAGCGTCCGATCTGCTTGGGCGACGCTGTGGACATCGGCGGTACGCGCAGGATGTAGCGGGCAAAAGCCAGGCCCATCAGCTGTGACGAGACCATTGCCGTACGGCGACGCATGAGCGCCTCCGTCTCGCCTTCGTTGCGCCGGAGGACGCTCCAGACGCGCTCGTTGACGAACTCGCGCACGGCGTCGGCCACGTTGGTGGAAGCAGCCATGGCGGAGAGGCACGAGGCGAACGACGACCCGGTGCCCTCGGCGTGGTCCCACATGGTGAGGAAGCCCTCGATGGTGCGGGAGCCCGAGGACTCCGGTCCGGCGGCGTGCTCTTTTACCTGCCTCGGGTCGAAGGGCAGGGCCATGGCGGCCACGAACAAGGCGGCCTTGCCGTCGAAGTAATGGTGGACGAGGGCGGGGTCGACACCTGCCTCTCGGGCGACCCCCCGCAGGCTGGTGCCGTCGTAGCCCTTGTCCGCGAAGACGCGCTTGGCCGCCTCGACGATCTCACCCCGGGTGTCCGCGTTGCCCGGCCGGCGTCCGACGGCGCTCACTGCTGTGACACCGCGAAACGGCGGGTCAGCAGGTATTCACCAGCGGGGAATTCTGTGTTAAAACTCATCAGTGGTGAATCATAGGATGGTGAGCGGGTGAGCGGAATGGATGAAAGGTCCCAGACGGAGGTCACGGCTCTCGGCCGCCTGGCGGGCCGGTGCTACGACCGCCGCCGGCTGGTGCTCGTGCTCTGGATTGTCGCCATCATCGGTATCACCGTCGTCTCGGTGGCAGTAGGCACCACGTTCAAGAACAAGTTCACCGCTGGCAACACCCCGTCGCAGCAGGCGCAGAACATTCTCCAAGAGCGCTTCCCGTCCAAGTCGGGCGACACCGCAGACATCGTGTTTCACACGTCGACGCCCATATCCGCCAACCAGGCGGCGATCACCAGTGTCATCGACAAAGTGCGACCGCTTCCCTACGTCCAGGGCATCACCAGCCCATTCTCAACACAGGGAGCACACCAGATCGCGCCAAGAGGTGACATCGCCTACGCAGAGATCCAGTTCACGACGGACACGGCCGACATCCCGACTGGCGCGGTGAAGACGGTTATCTCCACCGCGCAGGGCGCAGCAACCCACGGGGTCCAGGTAGAGCTGGGCGGAAGCCCGATCTCCGCTGCCGCCACCGCAGCGCCGGGACCGAGCGAGGGCATCGGCATCACGGCAGCGCTGCTGATCATGCTGCTGGCGTTCGGCTCGGTGGTGGCCATGGGCCTGCCGGTGATCACCGCACTGGCGGGCCTTGGGATCGGTATTGCCTTGCTGGAGTTGTTCACCCACCTCCTTACCGTGCCGAATTTTTCGCCAGAGATGGCGATCATGATCGGCCTCGGCGTGGGCATCGACTACGCGCTCTTCATCGTGACCCGTTACCGACAGGGCGTCTTCGAGGGCCGGACGCCGCGCAACGCGGTGATGACGGCCCACATGACCGCGGGGCGGTCGGTCATGTTCGCCGGCAGCACTGTTGTGATCTCCCTCTTCGGGCTTTACCTGATTCAGCAGCCCTACATGATCGGGCTCGCCACCGCCTGCATCGCAGCCGTGCTGATGGTGCTCCTGGCGGCGTTGACGCTCCTCCCGGCGATGCTCGGGTTCGCAGGCAACGTGATCGACAAGCTGCACATCCCCGGGCTGCTCCAGAGCGGCGGCCCCCCGCCAGAGAACGGGTTCTGGCACCGCTGGAGCCGGTTTATCCAAAGGCGGGCTTGGTTCACTGGTATCGCGGCGGTCCTCGTCCTCGTGGCGCTCGCAATCCCGCTGTTCAGCATGCGGCTCCAGTTCACCGACGCCGGTAACGACCCCTCCAACTTGACCACGCGCCAGGCCTACGACCTCTTGGCCCAGGGATTCGGACCTGGGTTCAACGGCCCTCTGATCGTGGCGGTCGCTATGAACGGACCCTCGGACGTACCGAGGGTGCAGCACCTCGACCGCGCGCTCTCGTCGGGAATCCGAGGCGTTGCGTTCACAGCACCCCCTCAGTTCAACGCGAGCGACACCGGTGCCCTGATTCCGGTCATCCCGACGACGTCGCCGCAAGCGTCGCAGACGGTCGACCTCGTGAACCGTCTGCGTGCTGATGTGATCCCGCCGGTCGTCAGCGGGACCGACGTCAACGCGCAGGTCGGCGGGGAGACCGCGGCATCGATCGACGCGGCCAACTTCCTTGGTCATCGCCTCTTCATCGTGATCGGCGCGGTGTTGATCCTCTCCTTCCTGCTCCTCATGGTCGTCTTCCGCTCGCTGGTTCTGCCGCTCAAGGCGGTGATCATGAACCTCCTGAGCGTCGGTGCGGCCTACGGAGTGATGGTGGCCGTGTTCCAGTGGGGCTGGGCGGGGAGCATCATCGGGATCGGCGAGAAGGGACCGATCGACCCCTGGATCCCGGTCGCAATGTTCGTCGTCCTGTTCGGTCTCTCCATGGACTACGAGGTCTTCCTGCTCTCGCGCATCCGCGAGGAGTGGCTCCGCACAGGTGAGAACTCGACCGCGGTCGCGGACGGCCTGGCCGTAACCGGCCGGATCATCACGGCTGCGGCGGCGATCATGTTCTGCGTCTTCGGCTCGTTCATCATCAAGGACCCGCTGCACATCCTCAAGGTGTTCGGTCTAGGGCTGGCGACGGCGGTACTCATCGACGCCACAATTGTCCGCATGGTGCTCGTCCCCTCGATCATGGAGGTGCTCGGGCCGGTCAACTGGTGGCTGCCGCGCTGGATGGACCGATCGATGCCGAGACTCGGGATCGAGGTCACCCCGACCCCGACTCACACTCCCGCTCCGGCGTCGACGCCGTTGCCCACGCCCGCCTGACCTGTGCAGGGGCGGCCGTATGCTTGCCCCCCATGAGCGAACAACCGGTGTCCACGTTCGTGTCGTTGAATCCGGGGCGCGACGTACAGCGGGTCGGCACCGCCCAGTTCCTCGGCGAGGACGTTCAGAAGATCCACGACCCCGTGTGGGCCGTCATGGGGAACCTCGGCGACAGCCAGTGCTACCTCGGCGTCCCGGAGAAGGTGCAGATCATCCAGTCAGCGTTGTCGCGGCGTATCGCGAAGGACGATCTTGCGGTCCGGCTGATCCCGCCGACGTTCACGCTCGGCGTCTCGGACGGCCAGCTCAACGGCACACCGGAGATGCGGTTCTCCCTCGTGGGAAGGGAGCTGGTGCACGACGTCGCCGACGTGCACCTCGTCGCGAACAAGGTTGCCGGGCTGGTTGCCGTCGTGGCGTGCGACAAGCCGCCGGTCGGCACGCTCGCCGCCATCCTCGAGAACGACACCCCCGCGGTCATCCTCTCGGACGGGCCGATCCGGCCCGGGATCGATCCGGAGACGGGTGCGCCGATCGACATCGTGGCGGCCTTCCAGATCGCCGATCAGGACGCGGCGGTCCGCGCCCGCTACGCACTGAACGCCTGTCCGGGCCAAGGCAGCTGCGGCGGGATGTTCACGTACAACACGATGCAGACGTTCATCGCGGTGCTCGGGCTCGAGCCGCTGCACATGGTCGCTCCTCCGTCCGACGACCAGCGCCGTCTGAACGACTTTCCCGATCAACTCATCGACTGCCTGTTGGCCATGGCGAGCCGGGGGATCAGCCCACGGGACATCGTGACGCCTTCGGCGCTCCGGAACGCGTTGACGGTTGCAGTCGCCATGGGTGGTTCCACCAACGTCGCGCTGCACAGCGTCGAGATCGCCCGTGCCGCCGGGATCGACCTCTGGGCCGAGGTGCTCAGCCAAGCGGACTTCAACGACCTGGCTCGGCGGTTGCCCGTACTCGTCAACATGCGGCCCTTTGGCGATTACTCCATGGTTGACGTCGACGCCAAGGGAGGGCTGCAGGTCATCGTCAAGGAACTCCTCGACGCAGGGTTCCTCGACGGTGATGCGCTCACCTGCACGGGCGAGACCCTGGCCGAACAGGTTCGGCGGCTCGACCCGCCGCCGCCCGATCAGGATGTCATCTACCGGGTCGAGAAGCCCTTTAAGGACACGGGCGGACTCCGCCTGCTCCGGGGAAACCTTGCGCCGGAGGGTGGTGCGATCCTCAAGGTGGCCGGCGTCGAGCGCGGCGTGCAGGACGGTATGTTCACGGGTCGAGCCCGCGTGTTCAACAGTGAGCGCGCTCTCGTCGAGGCGCTCGACCAGCAGCCGGACTCCTTCGAGGATAACGACATGGTGGTCATCCGCTACGAAGGACCCCGTGGGGCGCCGGGCATGCCGGAGCTGCTCGACCCTACCTCGCGGATCACCGCCCTGTGCCGGGAGCGGGACATCACCATCGCTCTGATGACCGACGCGCGGTTCTCTGGCGGATCGGTCGGGTTGGTGATCGGCCACGTCGCACCCGAGGCCTTCCTCGGAGGACCCATCGCACTCGTCGAACAGGGCGACACCATCGTGATCGACGTCAACAACGATCGCATCGACTGCGCGCAGTTCGACGAAGCGGGAGTGCTCGAGCAACGTGCCGAGGCCTGGCGGGCGGAGGTCGATCGCCATGGTGGCGTGCACCCGGACGCCACCCCGGTCACGGACCGGGTGTTGTCCCGGATGCGAGCCACGGCGCTGCCCGCGCTCCTAGGCGGAGGCATGGCCACCCCGTCGCCCGCCTGAGCGGGTGCGCCGCCGGCGCTACTTCTGGCCGCTGCGGTGCAGCGCGTCGGACCGGATCGAGCCAGCCGTGTCCCAGAGCTCATCGGAAGGCACGGGGTACCCGTAGAAGAACCCCTGCACCGACTCGCACCCGATGGCCTGGAGAGCACCGGCCTGCTCCGCCGTCTCCACTCCCTCGGCGACCACAGACAGGTTGAGTGAATGCCCGAGGTTGACCAATCCCTGTACGATGGCGGCGCTGCGACTGTCGTCGGAATCGAGCGTCGAGACGAAGCGGCGGTCGATCTTGATCCCGGTGATGGGCAGGTCCTGGAGCCATGAGAAGTTCGAGTAGCCCGCCCCGAAGTCGTCCAAGGCGAGACACACACCGAGTTCCCGAAGCGATCGCATGACCACCTCGGCGACCCCCACGTCGAGCAGGGCCTCCTCGAGGATCTCGAAACCGAGCAGCTCCGGAGGCAACCCGTTACGGGTGAGCACGTCCACGACCAATGCCGGGAAGCCCGGGTCGGCGAGTTGCTGCGGGGACACGTTCACCCACAGACGGAAGGGGCCGGAAAGCTTGTCCTCGGCCCGCCACCGCGCGAGATCCGCCGTGGCCTGCTCCAACACCCACGTGCCGATCGGGGTTATGAGGCCGCTGTCTTCTGCCACGGGCAGGAATTTCTCGGGAAGGACGCGTCCGTGACCCGGACGGTCCCATCGCAGCAGCGCCTCGGCTGCGACGACGTCCTCGGTCAATGGGTCCACGACGGCCTGGTACAACAGCAACAGGGCGCCGGTCGCCATCGCGACGGGGAGCTCGCGCTCTATCTCGAAACGTTCCCTGACCTGGGCGCGCATCTCGTCGTCGAATAGCTCCCAACGGCCACGCCCGCCCTCCTTCGCCCGGTACATCGCGGTGTCCGCGTTGCGAAGCAATGTCTCCGCCGAGTGGCGCCTGAGTCCCGGCACGGTCATGGCGATGCCCACGCTCGCGCTGATCCCGTAGTCAGACCCGTCGATCTCGATCGGCTTCTGGAACGTATCGAGGAGGTGCTGGGCGATGGCGCACGCCTCGTTGGACCCCCGCACGTCCGGGCAGATGACGACGAACTCGTCGCCCCCGAAGCGGGCCACACTGTCGGTCTTCCGGCACGATGCGCTCAGGCGATGCGCGACCTCTTGCAACACCCTGTCACCCACTTGATGGCCGAAGAGGTCGTTGACCACCTTGAAACGGTCGAGATCGAGGAAGTAGAGCGCCACGGATCGGCCGCTGCGGTGACTCATCGCCAAGCTCTGTTCAAGGCGGTCGTCGAGCAAGGCCCGGTTGAGCAGTCCCGTCAACGGGTCGTACATCGCTTGGTACGCGTTGATCTGCTTCAGCCGGTCGACAAGGTCCCGGTTCTGCTTGAAGAGGCGCCTTCTCGTCAGGGCGTCGGCGACGCTCTTTTGAAATTGAGGCGGCGCGACCGGTTTGATCAGATATGCGTCGAGCTGACCCACCGCTGCGATGGCGGTGTCGAGCGTCGCATAGCCCGTCAACAGGAGAACGGGGATCTCCGGATCGTGGGCCTTGACGTCCTGGGCGAGGTCTATTCCCGTGCCATCGGGCAACTGGTAGTCGACGACGACTACGGCCGGCGTGTGGATGGCGACCAGTTTCCGCCCGTCCTTGACCGTCCCTGCGGTGATCGTCTCGATCCCGTCCATGCGGAGGACCTCGACCAGCGTGTCGCGCATCTGCTCGTCGTCGTCGACAACGAGGACGGTCTCCGTGTGGTCCGGTGCAGCGTAGAGATCTGTCATGCGGTGTCTCGATCGATCGCAGCTCTGACCTCGTCGAGCAACTGCCGGGGCGCAACGGGCTTCATCAGGTGGGAGAAGACCTTGTGGCCGACGCTCCGCTTGTCTTCTCCCTCGAAGCGGTACGCGGACATCAGAATCACGTTCGGTGGTGAGTCGAGTGCCTGGAGGACCTCGATACCGGTCCGTCGGGGCATGCGAATGTCGAGCAGCAGGACCGACACGCTCCCAGACTCCAGCATGTCGAGCGCGTCCTGACCGTCGACGGCCTCTGCGACCGAGTAGCCGGCTGATCGCAGGATCTGAGCTACGGAGGTGCGGACGGGCTCCTCGTCGTCCACGACGAGCACGTCGGCGAGCAGGACGCTGTTCATTTCGCCACCCGCTCCTTGACCGGCAGGACAACGGTCGCACGCACGCCACCGGTTGCCGCGTTCTCGAGCGAGATCTCTCCCCCGTGGGCTTGCACGAGCCGCTGCACGATGGCGAGTCCCAGCCCGGTCCCGATGTCCTTGGTCGTGAAGAAGGGCTCGAAGGCCCGCTGCATGGTCGCGTCCTTGATGCCGCTCCCGCTGTCCTCGACGGTCAACGTCGCGTGGCCGTCGGAGCAGAACGCGCCAAGACGGACCGTTCCACCCTCGGGCATGGCCTGGTACGCGTTGGTGACCAGATTCGTGAGCACTTCGGCCAGCTGGCCGCGGTCGCCGATGAGCGAGCACGGCGCTACCTCCACGTCGACCTGGATGTGGTCGGGGTGTGGAGTTGCGGAAAGGACCTCGTCGACGAGATCGGGCACGTCGATCTCGCTCTCGACCAGCTCGCGTGGCCGGACGAAGGCGGTCAGGTCGTCGGCCAGCACAGCGGCCTTGGAGGTCTCGCGCTCTGCCATCGACAGATATTTCTCGGTCGTCGTCGTGACGTCTTGACCAAGATCGCCCCGGACGATGAACAGGGCGTTGGTCACGGCGGCCAGCGGGTTCCGGAGCTCATGGCCGATGACCGACGCCATCTCGCCGACGGCGGAGAGTCTCTCCTGCTGGACGAGCGCGTCTTGCGTGGTTTTGAGTTCATCGAGGGACGCGTTCAGGTCCGCGGTGCGCTCCTCGACGACGGCCTGGGCGTAACGATGGCGTCGTTGGACGGTTTCGATCGTGATGGTTACGACGAGTGCGATGAACAGGCCCATGACGAGCAGGATCAACGGCCCCGAGGATGCAAGGCCTGAGACAAAGGGGGTGCGTGCGTTCGCAACGACGGTCCAGTTCGAGGCACCGATGTGCACCGGTGCGTGTGCCGACGGCTTGGCAAGAGGCAGCGCCTCGGTGGATGAGATGAGCAAGTTGGAGGCCATGAGCGGGCCCGGACCGTACAGGGCGACGTTGAGATTGTTGAAAGCCGAACCGATCGCCGTGGAGATGTTGATGTGCGTGGGGATCGTGAATTGTTCGTAGACGTAGAGTCCACCCGATGCAGGCGCGGCGAAACGGGCAATGCTCGTCTTCCCGTTCGACGTGACGGGTCCGCTGATCACGCCGGCGCCCGACGCCCGCTTGACAGTGGCAAGCGCCTCGCCGGTCAGGGCGTCGCCGGGCTGGTACGAGGTGCTGGCGGCGGCAACGACGACATAGCGATCCCCGTCTTTGCGGACGAGGATGTTGTCCACACCCGGAGAGACTTTGCCGCTCGGGTTCACGAAATTGACGAACGCGGTCGGATCGGCCTTGGTCAGCTTGACGACCGCGGCGTTGTTCGAGACCCCGGTAATGATGCCTCCGAAGACCGACGATGCAGTTTCTCCAGCGTCTGTTGTCTCGTTGGAGAGGAGGGCGGTCTCCTGCTGGTCGACGCTGTGCTGGAGGAAGAAATAGCCGCCGATGCTCAGGAGGACGATGATCGCCCCGATGAGGAGGGCGACGGGGGAGGGGAGCCAGCGGTGTCTCATGAAGGCGTCCATTGCAGCACGGAAGCGGCTACGAACCGCCCTTCGCCGTGGGCCAAGTCACTCGCCGCCGTTTCAGCGGGTGGCGCCAGCTTCATGGATTCCCCCAAAAGACCGTCGTAGCCATTCCGCTACGAGTCTCTCCGGCCCATATTCTTCCACAGGCGCTGCACGAATCTTCCGCAAATCTTCTGGAGCCAAACGGGTGTTCGCCCCGGACTTATCGGGCCGGGGCGACGCCCTGTTGAGGGGGCCCGTGGTGTTGCCCCCTGGTCGGCGAAAAAGGTGGAGGGCGCCGGAGAATTCGGTGGGTGCCGCCCCGCGCCACGGCCCTGTTCAGGCTGGCCTGCAGGCCGTCGGTCGTAGACCGTGAGGAACCGTTGGACTCTGAGCTCGGGCCGAGGCCGCCGGTGCCCCGAGCGACGGGCGTCATGATGCCGTACTTCCTCGGAACGTTGGCGTGGATCTGTCAGCCGCCCAACTGGCCGGCAGAACACTTCTGGAGCGCGTTGCCATCGGACCGTTGATCTCGGGGTGAACGACTGCGCGGGCATGGCTGTAGTCACCGGGCGGGTTGCCGGTAGTCGCGCGGCGGCTCGGTGCCTGTTCCACAATCCCGTTCCGTGCCTGCCGCGACGGCCAGGGTGGTTCGGCGGGCCGCCCCGGGGAGGGTGAGGGCAGGAGGGAGGGGTTGTCCGCCGTCGAGAGGCGTGGCACAATGACCGGGCTATGCACGCGCGCCCGACCCGGCCCGAGACGATTCTGGTAGTCGTAACGTAGAGGCGCGCCCTCACATCGCAGTGCGCGCCTCTCGACCTCCCGATCCGGGGGGTCGTTTCAATTCCCGGACAATTTTCGCCGCAACGCACCAACGACAGGAAGACAGGAACAGGGGACCGACAATGAAGCTGACAGGGGCCCAGGCCCTCATCAAGAGCCTCGAGATGCAGGGGGTCGACGTCATGTTCGGCCTGCCCGGCGGCGCCATCCTGCCGGTGTACGACCCGATTATCGACTCGTCGATCCGCCACATCCTGGTCCGCCACGAACAGGGCGCCGGCCATGCGGCCGAGGGTTACGCCATGGTCACTGGGAAGCCAGGCGTGGCGATGGTGACGAGCGGGCCGGGCGCGACGAACATCGTCACGCCGCTGGCGAACGCGTACATGGACTCGACGCCGCTCATCGTCGTGTCGGGGCAGGTGGCGACGCCGGCGATCGGGACGGATGCGTTCCAGGAGTGCGACATCACGGGCGTGACGATGGGCATCACGAAGCACAACTGGCTCATCAAGGACGTCGACGACATCCCCCGGGTCGTTGCGGCCGCGTTCCACGTCGCGACGACGGGGCGGCCGGGGCCGGTGCTGATCGACCTGCCTAAGGACATCTCGAACCAGACGATGGAGTGGTACTGGCCCTCGTCGATCGAGGATCTCGACCTCCCCGGCTACCACCCGGTGACGTTCGGCGACCCCGTGCTGGTCGCGCAGGCGGCCGAGCTCATCGCGGCTTCGAAGCGGCCCGTGCTGTACGTCGGCGGCGGCGTGTTGAAGGCGCGGGCCGCCGAGGCGCTGCGCGCGCTGGCCGAGCGGACGGGCATCCCGGTGGTGACCACACTCATGGCCCGGGGCGCGTTCCCCGACTCGCACCCCCAGGCGCTGGGGATGCCCGGCATGCACGGCCACTTCACCGCGGTGACTGCCATGCAGAGGAGCGACCTGCTGATCAACCTCGGTGCCCGGTTTGACGACCGTGTGACCGGGAAGATCTCGTCGTTCGCGCCGGAGGCCAAAGTGATCCACGTCGACATCGACCCGGCCGAGCTGGGGAAGGTGCGCGTGCCGGACGTCGGTATCGCCGGCGACTGCCGCCAGGTGATCGGCGAGCTGCTGCTGGCGATGGACGCCCGTGACACTGTCGGCGAGGGGCCGGTCGTCGGTGACCTCGAGGCGTGGTGGCACCAGATCCGCGAGTGGCAGGAGCGCTTCCCGCTCTATTACGCCGAGACCGAGGGCGGAGCGATCAAGCCGCAGAACGTCGTCGAACAACTACGCGACGCGGCGCCCGAGGACACCATCGTCGTGGCAGGCGTGGGCCAGCACCAGATGTGGGCCTCGCAGTACTGGAACTTCGAGCACCCCTACACGTGGGTCAATTCCGGCGGAGCAGGGACGATGGGCTTCGCCGTCCCCGCCTGCATCGGGGCCAAGGTGGGCCGGCCGGACCGGACCGTGTGGGCCATCGACGGCGACGGCTGCTTCCAGATGACGGCGCAGGAGCTCGTAACGGCGAGCGCGGAGCAGATCCCGGTGAAGATCGCGATCTTGAACAACGCGTATCTCGGCATGGTGCGCCAGTGGCAGGAAATGTTCTACGGGGAGCGCTACTCCGAGGTCTACCTGTCGCCCGACCTGCCTGACTACGTCAAGTGGGCGGAGGCCATGGGGTGCGTGGGCATCCGGGCCGAGACGCCCGAGGACGTGGGCCCCGCCATTGAGAAGGCCAACTCCATCGACGACCGCCCGGTCGTGGTGGACTTCCGCACCGACGCCTTCGAGAAGGTGTTCCCGATGGTGGCGGCCGGCGCGTCCAACGACGACATCGTGGTCCACCCCGACCAGGCGGCGGCCCGATGACCGCCACCGGCGGTGCCCATCTGACGGCGCTGGCGGGCACGGGCGGGAAGGCCACGCCGCGCCACCACATCTTGTCGGTGCTGGTCGAGAACAAGGCGGGCGTGCTGGCCCGGGTGGCCGGGCTGTTCAGCCGGCGCGGCTTCAACATCTACTCGCTCGCCGTGGCGCCGACGGACGAGGACGAGCACTTGAGCCGCATCACCATCGTGGTCGATGTGGAGTCCGCCCCGCTCGAGCAGATCATCATGCAGCTCGACAAGCTCATCAACGTCGTGTCGATCGGCGAGCTGTCGCCGGCCGAGGCGGTGGAACGGGAACTCGTGCTGGTGACGGTGGCGGCCGGGCCGACCGAGCGCTCGCAGGTGATCCAGCTGGTCGGCGTGTTCGGCGGCGAGGTGATCAACGTCGGCACCGACCGTGTGACCGTCATGCTGGCTGGCCGGCCCGAGAAGATCGACGACTTCGAGGGCCTGCTCGAGCAGTATCACGTCGTCGAGCTCCAACGGACGGGCCGGGTGGCCCTGCCTAAGCTGGAACGCCACTGACCCGCCGGGACACCCGCGGTCAACCAGGGACAAGGGAAAGAGAAAGAGCACACAAAATGGCCACGCTGTACTACGAGTCCGACGCCGACCCCACGCTGATCGCCGGGCGCAAGGTCGCCATCCTCGGCTACGGGTCGCAGGGCCACGCCCATGCGCAGAACCTGATGGAGTCCGGGGTGGACGTGCGCGTCGCCCTGCGCGAGGGGAGCTCGAGCCGGGCCAAGGCCGAGGAGGCCGGGCTGCGCGTCATGTCGCTCGGGGACGCGGCCGCCGAGGCAGACGTGATCATGATCTTGCTGCCCGACACGGACCAGAAGGCGGCCTACGACGAGTTCGTGGCCCCGAACCTCAACGACGGCGACATGCTGATGTTCGCCCATGGGTTCAACATCCGCTTCGGCCAGATCGTCCCGCCGGCAGGTGTCGACGTCACGATGGTGGCGCCCAAGGGGCCCGGCCACCTCGTCCGGCGTACCTACACCGAAGGCGGAGGGGTCCCGTCTCTGGTCGCCGTCCATCAGGACGCCACCGGGAAGGCACGCGACCTCGCGCTGTCCTACGCGCACGCGATCGGCGCCACGCGGGCGGGCGTGCTCGACACGACGTTCGACGAGGAGACCGAGACCGACCTCTTCGGCGAGCAGGTGGTGCTGTGCGGCGGGCTCACGGCGCTCGTCACCGCCGGCTTCGAGACGCTGGTCAATGCGGGCTACCAGCCCGAGTCGGCGTACTTCGAGTGCCTGCACGAGCTGAAGCTGATCGTCGACCTCATGTACGAGCAGGGGATCGCCGGCATGCGCTACTCGATCTCCGACACCGCCGAGTACGGCGACCTGACCCGGGGGCCCCGGGTGATCGACGACGCCGTGAGGGCGACGATGCAGGGCATCCTCGACGACATCCGCAGCGGCGCCTTCGCGGAGGAGTGGATCGCCGAGAACAAGGCTGGCCGGCCGAAGTTCCAGGCCCTGCGCGACGCGGGGAAGGCCCACCAGATCGAGACGGTGGGCGCGGAGCTGCGGGCGATGATGCCCTTCATCTCGGCCGGCAAGACCCGGGTGCAGGACGCGTCCGGAGGCTGACCAGGGGTTTCCTTGATTTTCTGCCGGAGGGTTGACCTGACATCAAGGTGATGTCATAGTGACATCATGAAGATGTCACTGGTGGTGGACGGGCTGCGCTCCGACGTGATCAGCGTCGGCGAGCTCGGAGACGACACGGTCGCCGAGGTGGCCGACCGCATCGCCGAGCTGCTGGGCCGCTCCATCCCATCGCGGATCCTCGACCTGTTGTCGGATGTGGCGGCCGAGGTGTCGGCCGAGTTGCCCGAGGGCCGCGTCGAGATCCGGGTCGCGGGCGACGATGTCGACCTCGCCTACGTGGAGGACGCGCCCGACCGGGCCGCCGGCCCCGAGGGAGCGGGCGGTGGCGACGGGGCTGGGGACCGTGATCGCGACATGTCAGCCCGCATCACCCTGCGCCTGAGCGAGAGCCTCAAGACGCGGGTGGAGGAGGGCGCGGCGCGCGAAGGGATCTCAGTGAACGCGTTCATCGTACGCACGCTCGAGCACGGCGCCTCGAACGAGCACAAGCGGAAGAGCTACGCGGGCAACCGCCTGCGCGGCTACGGGACTACCTGAGACGAAAGGAGCAATGACGATGGAGAAGACATTCGAAACCCCGGGCGCGGTGCGCCTGCACGTGCAGAACGAGGTGGGCCTGGTCGCCGTCACGGCGGCGGAGACGGACACCACGGTGGTGCGGCTCGAGGGCCACACGACAGGGGCCGAGGAGCTCCTCGTCG
The DNA here is from genome assembly GCA_963777485.1 of uncultured Acidimicrobiaceae bacterium. Classification (GTDB taxonomy): domain Bacteria; phylum Actinomycetota; class Acidimicrobiia; order Acidimicrobiales; family RAAP-2; genus Bog-473. The sequence goes on from CAVZQP010000001.1 coordinate 67,317, forward strand.
AGCGGACGATCGTCGAGTGCCGCTCGGCGGGCGGCCGCCACATGGTTGTGGTGAAGGTCCCCAAGGGTGCGATCGGTAGCCGCTTCCTCCGCCGCAACGCGGTGACCGTGCGGGTCGACGTGCCCCAAGGCAGCGACGTGACGGTGGTCGCGGGCTCGGCCGATGTGGAGGTCACCGGGCCGATCGGCGCGGCGGACTTCACCACCTCGAGCGGCGACGTGGCGGCCGACGACGTGGCGACGAACCTCACCGCCCGCTCGGCGAGCGGTGACCTCACGGTGGGTGCCGTGGGCGGCGACCTCAAGGTCCAGACCGCCTCGGGCGACCTGCGCTGTTCGAGTGTCTCTGGAAGGGCCGTCTTCACCACGGCATCGGGTGACCTCGAGGTGGGGGCGGCTGCGGGCCAGGTCGAGGTCAAGGCGACGTCCGGGGACGTGCGGCTCGGCGAGCTCGCCCACGGGGCCCGCGTCACCAACGTCTCGGGCGACGTCCGGGTGCTCGCCATCGACGAAGGCAGGCTCCACGTGCGCTCGGTGTCCGGCAACGTCTCGGTCGGCGTGGTCACGGGAGTGGACCTCCACGTCGACGTCGAGACCCTGTCGGGCGAGGTGCGCTCGGACATCCCCCTGGACGACAAGCCGAGATCGGCGGGCAAGGACGCGTTGGTCGAGCTGAGCGTGCGCAGCGTGTCCGGCAACGTCGAGATCGAACGGGCGCTCGAGCAGGTGGCCTGAAGCCGGTGCCTTTCGTCCGGCCTTCCGACATGCTCAGCGGGACGCCGCTCCCGGGCTGGAGCGGGCGGTTCCTCCATTCGGCCAACATGACCTTCGCCCATTACGACATAGCTGCGGACGCCGCACCGCTGCACGAGCACCACCACGAGCAGGAGGAGGTGTGGCACGTCGTCGACGGGGAGATCGCCCTCACCATCGACGGTGAGGAGCAGGTCCTGACGGCGGGCTGCGTCGCCGTGGTCCCGCCCGAGACGCCGCATTCGGTCCGGCCCTTGGCCGCAGCTCGGGCCATCATCGCCGACTACCCGTTGCGTCCCAACCTGCCCGGCCAGACTCCCTCCGAATAGCCACCGGCTCGCGACAAAGTCTTCATGTTGCGCGGTCAGACTGACCGGCGATGGTGCGGCGGATTCTTGCCAGGTGCATTTCGGGAGTCGCCGCGCTCGTCGTGACCGTCCCGATCGTCGCGCTGAGCGCGGCGGGACCGGCCTCGGCCGTCGAAGCCGGCCTGCCGACATTGCGGTCGCCCGCCTTCGCGGGTGCCAGTGTGAGCGGCGCCCCGGCGATCTCAGGCCCGATCAGGTCTCCCGGTGGGCCCTTCCTCTACGACCGACAGGGTCGCGTCGTCTTCCTCCATGGCGTGGACGCCGTCTACAAGCGGAGGCCATTCGAACTGTACGCGGATCCGGGCAAACCGTGGAACTTCTCTGCGGCCGACGCGTCGCTCATGGCACGGCTGGGCTTCGACGTCGTCCGCCTGGGCATGACGTGGAGCGGCCTCGAGCCCGGGAAGGCCAAGGCCAACTCCCCCGCAATCTGCGGCCGCGGGAAGCCGACCAATCCCCACCAGCTCAACCTGGCGGTACTCGACCGCTACGTAGCCCACCTCAAGCAGACCGTCGAACTCCTCGGGCGCTTCCACATCTTCACGATTCTCGACATGCACCAGGACGTCTACAACCAGGCGTTCGACGGCGAGGGCGCACCGTCCTGGGCGGTGTGTACCAACCACGCAGCGAGGACGGACCCGTCGGGGCGGTGGTCGCTCGAGTACTCGACCACAGCGACGCAGACTGCCTACGACCACTTCTGGAACAACGATGTCCGCGGCGACCTGCAGGGCCAATACGACCACGTCTGGGGGTACGTGGCCCAGGCGTTCCGGGGTAATCCGTGGCTCATCGGCTACGACCCGTTCAACGAGCCGTTCTCGACCTCGCTCGTGCACTATCGGGGCGAGCACTACAACGCCCAGATCCAGTGCTTCTACACCGGGACGAAGTACATAAAGATCCGGGCGGCGGATGCGCCGGCATTGCACTGTCCACACAATGATCCGGCCAGTGGCGTCGTGCCGACCATCGTGGCCAACGACCCGTCGCACCTCGTCTTCGACGAGAACGACATCTACGGCACACTCGGGGACGTGACGAACCTCGGCCCGATGCGGTGGCGCAACCTCGTGTACAACGTGCACATCTACTGCGGTGCGAGGAGCCCGGTCACGGGGAACCCGACCAACGTCATGCTGTGCGCCAGGCAGGCCGCACACTCGCTCGGCAAGCGGTACTCGGGCCGGCCGGAAATGGCGTCGCAGACGCAGCCCGGCGGCCCGGCCTGGCTCGTAACCGAGTTCGGTGCGACGTCCAGTGCGCCGTACCTCGCGAGCGTCACCTCCCTCATGGACGCCGAAAAGGTCGGGTGGATCTACTGGTCGTGGAAGTACTACGGCGACCCCACCGGGAGCGCCGCCGAATCGCTGGTCATGTCAGACGGGCGGTTGAAGGCGACGGCGCGTGTGCTGAGCCGGACCTATCCCGAGGCGGTCGCAGGCCGACCGATCTCGTTCGACTACTCACCCGACACCGATGTGTTCCATCTTGCCTACGCGCCGAACCACGGCATTCACGCACCGACCGTCGTCTTCGTGCCGACGCAGATCCACTATCCGAGGGGCTACTGCGCCGAAGTCAAAGGCGGACACGTCACCTCGGCACCGGGGAGCGACCTGCTCGAGGTGACCAATGCGCGCACTGGTCGTCTCGTGACGGTGACTGTCGAGCCCGGCTCCTGCACTTCCTGAATTCCGCCGGAGTCCCGGCTCGTAGGGTGGTCTGCATGTGCCGGAACATCACCACCCTGCGCGGGCTCAAGCCCGCGGCGACACCCGAGGAGATCGAGGCCGCGGCCAGGCAGTTCGTCCGGAAGGTCAGTGGCGTGCAGTCGACGTCGCCCCAGACCGAGAAGGCGTTCGAGCGTGCCGTGCGCCAGGTCACCAAGGCGACGACCGAGCTGCTCGGCGGCCTCCCGCCCCGCAAGCAGCCACCTCCCACGCTGCCGCCACTCCGCCGGATCGCCGCGAGGAAGGCCGGCTGAATATGCCTTGACAGCTATATGCAATTAGGAGCATATTAGCTGTATGACGCTCACGTTCGAGGTGCTGGCCGAGGAGAGCCGGCGTCGCATCCTGGATCTGCTGATCGAGCAGGAGCGCCCGGTTGGCGACCTCGTCGAGCGGCTCGCGCTGAGCCAGCCCACGGTCTCGAAGCACCTCAAGGTCCTGAGGGACGCGGGCCTCGTCGACTCCCGCAACGACGCGCAACGCCGTATCTACCGGGTCCGTACCGAGCCGCTCCGAGAGGTCGACGACTGGCTGCGCCCGTACCGCGCCCGCTGGGCGGAACACCTCAGCGCGCTGGAACGACACCTCGACTTCATGGGCGAGGGAGAGGAGGGACGGTGGACGTGAACGACGAGCTCGGCACGCTCGAGCGAGACGGCCAGTTGTGCGTGCTCCGCTACCGGCGGGTGCTGCGCCAATCGCCCGAGACGGTCTGGCGCGCCCTGACCGAGGATGCGCATTTGGCCGGCTGGTTCCCCACGACGATCGAGGGGGAGCGGTCGCCCGGCGCGCTGCTGCGCTTCTCGTTCCGCGAGGACGAAGCGCCACCCTTCGAGGGCGAGATGCTCGCCGTGGACGCACCGTCGCTCCTCGAGTTGCGCTGGGGTGACGACGTGCTGCGCTTCGAATTGGCACCCGAGGGCTCCGGCAGTGTCCTGAAACTGACCGTGACCTTCCCGGAGTACGCCAAGGCGGCACGGGACGCCGCCGGGTGGCACGTCTGCCTGGAACGGCTCGTGTACGTCGCCAGCGGCGAGGAGCTCCCCTTCACTCCGTCGGAGCGCTGGCGCGCCGTCCATCCCGACTACGTCGCCCGTCTCGGGCCGGAGGCGTCCGTGCTCGGACCCCCGGGGGGGAGCAGGTGACGGGGTCGATCAGTGAGCGGCGACGCGTAGCGGGAAGGACTGCAGCCCGCGGAGGGTGAAACCGGGTCGCCACTGCGGCTCCTCGCCCGACGGCGCTATCGACTCGAAGCGCGCCAACAACGCGTTGAACGCGATCTCTCCCTCGAGCCGCGCCAGCGCGGCGCCTATGCAGTGGTGGATCCCCCATCCGAAGCTCAACGGCTTGTTGGGGGACCGGCGGAGGTCGAGCTCTTCGGGACGGTCGAACTCCTCGGGGTCCCGGTTGGCTGCCCCCTGCAGGACGACGATCCGGTCACCGCGCTCGAGTGGCTGGCCGGCCAAGTCCGCGGGCTCGAGGGCAGCGCGCAAGTTGAACTGCACCGGGCTGTCGAAACGCAGCAGCTCCTCGACCGCAGTGGAGGCGATCTCGGGGTGCGCCCTCCAATCCGCCACTTGCTCGGGGTGCGCGAGCAGGGCGAGGAGCCCGTTGCCGAGCAGGTTCGTCGTGGTCTCGAAGCCGGCGGAGAAGAGGAGGATGGCGGTTGAGAGGATCTCGTCGTCGGTCAGCCGGTCGTCATTCTCGCTGGCACCCGCCAGCGCGCTCATGAGGTCGTCGCGTGGCTCCCGGCGGCGCTCGGCCAAGAAGGCTTCGAAGTACGCGCCGAGCTCGGCGATCGCGGCGATCGCGGCGTCGATTTCGTCTTCGGTCAGCACCGGCTCGATCCCTCGCGCTGCCGCCCTCACCTTGGGCTGCAGACCGGCGCGGTCTCCGGCGGGCACACCCACGAGCTCACCGATGACCGCCATCGGCAACGGCAGCGCGAACTCGCTCATGAACTCCACGTCGCCGCGCCGGGCCAAGTCGTCGAGGAGGGAGTCCACGAGCTCGTGGATCGCCGGCCGCAGCCGCTCGACCTGGCGCGGGGTGAAGGACCGGGAGACGAGGCGTCGCAGACGCGTGTGGTCGGGCGGGTCGGCCATGAGCATGTTGTGCTGGCCGACGTCGAAGAACTCGCCGCGGCGGCTGTTCGTGTTGCCGAAGATGTCCATACCGGCGTCTTCGATCCCCACGCCCCGGCCGAGCCGGGGGTCGCGCAGGACGGCCTGGCTCTCGGCGTAGCCGTTCACGCAGTAGGGACCGAACGAGGTCCGGTACACCCGGGCCTCCTCACGCATGAGCGCGTAATAGGGGTAAGGGTTGGCCTGACCCTCGGGCGTGATCAACACCTGCAGAAGATGTCCATCGAGGGTCGGGCTGGTCACGATGCTCACGAGTCGGTTCCCGCCGGACGCATGCGCCGCCCAGGTTACGCCCGACTCCCGGGAGTCCGACAGTCGAGGCAGGGACCGACGGTCGCCGTGCGACGACCTCCTTAGACTGCCTGCACGCGGCGAGGGCGAGCGAGCGCCCGGTCCGGTTGTTCCCCGGAGAGGAGCCTCGAATGAGCATGCACGGCAAGGTGGTGGTCGTCACCGGCTCCAATGTCGGCATCGGTCTCGAGACTGCTGTGGGAGTGGCCGAGCGGGGCGCCACCACGATCCTGGCGTGCCGCAACCAGGCCAAGGCCGAGGCAGCAGCCAAGATCGTCACGCAGCGGACTTGGAACGACGACGTGCACGTCGTTGTTCTCGACCTGGCCGACCTGGCCTCGGTGCGCAAGGCGGCCGACGACATCTTGTCCCGCTGGGGGCGTCTCGACGTCCTGGTGAACAACGCCGGCGGGACGTGGTCCCAACGTCAGCACACCGCTCAGGGGATCGAGTACACGTTCGGCGTCAACCACTTGGGCCACTTCTACCTGACCAACCTGCTGTTGGAACGGCTGCGTGCCGACTCGCCCGCCCGCGTGGTCAGCGTGACCTCGGTCGGCCACCACGCCGCATTCGGCGGGATGCAGTTCGACGACCTGCAGAGTGAGAAGCGCTACGAAGGGATGGAGGTGTACTGCCGCTCGAAGCTGGCCAACGTCCTCTTCGTCCGTGAGTTGGCCAAGCGGTTGGGCGGCAGCGGCGTCACCGCCAACGCCGTCCACCCGGGCTGGGTGCGGAGCAGTTTCGCCATGGACGGCGACACCACGGGATTTATGAGTTTCGGCATGCGGGTGATCCGCCCGGTCCAGATCAGCCCACGGCGAGGAGCCAAGACGTCGGTCTTCCTCGCCACCTCACCCGAAGTCGCCGGCAAGACCGGCATGTACTGGGTGCGGAGCAAGCCGGGCCACATGAGCCGCCATGCCCGCGACGACGCTGCCGCCGTGCGGCTGTGGGACGAGAGCGAGCGACTTCTGGCGTCGGCCGGCTTCGCTCCTGGCTGACTGGCGTCCCCAAGGTCCAGCTTCTGGGCAAGGCACAGCCGGACCGGGCCTTCAGTCGGCCGGCTCCTCGATTGACGAACCGGATCGGCTGGTGCCGTACGCCCGGCAGAAGGCGGTGACGGCCGCGTCCGCGTAAGCCCGGAGTTCTTTGGCGCTGCTGGTCTCGTCACCGGTGAACATCGCGCGGTTGATCGGGATCCAGAGCAAGAGTCCGACGAAGTGATGAGCGGCCAAAAGAGGATCCTCCGCACGGAGAAGCCCCCTTTCATTGAGCCGGCCGAAGTGAGCCGCCAGCGTCGCGAGCACCCGTTCGAAGCCCTGCTCGTACCAGGACCGGCCGATCTCGGGGAATTGGTCAGCGGTGCTGATCACCAGTCGGCGAAGGCGGAGGAGTTCAGGCCGCATCAGAGTCGTGAGGAACTGCCGGGCCAGCTCGCCGAGATCGGCCCGCAGATCGGTGGTGGTCTCGAGCGCCGCGCCGACCATCCGGACGAGTCCGTCCACCTGGTCGACGGTGCCGAGCACGATCTCCGCGTAGAGCTGGTCCTTGTCGGAGAAGTGCTTGTACACGGTCTGCTTCGACACGGCAGCCTCCGCTGCGATGTCGTCCATGCTCGTCCCGAGGTATCCCTTGTTCAGGAACAGGGTGGCGGCGGCGTCCGCGATTTGACGGTGCTTGTCTGCCCACCGGGTCGTCGGTGCGGTATCGCTCATGGACTCCTCCTGTCCTTCCTGGCCACGCACGAATTTGGATCTTCTTCCACATAGTACTGGACGGATCAGTACTCGATGTAGTACTGTACGGTCCAGTCTATATTCCCGAAGAGCAAAGGAGATCGACTCATGTCAGTAATCACGCCCTCCACTCGTCCGGATTTCGCAACACCGGTGACCGAGCACGAGGGAACCGAACCGATCAGTCCGTGGCTGGGCCTCGGACTCCTGGCCGGCCCACTTTTCCTCGTTGCATCGCTGGTCCAGGCTGTGCTGCGACCGGGCTTCGACATCACTCGCAACGCAGTGAGCGAACTGAGCCTCGGTTCCTTGGGATGGATCCAGGATCTCAACTTCGCCGTCGCCGGCATACTCAGCCTCGCCGCAGCTGTCGGGGCCCGGCGGGTCTTGCGGGGGGGTTCCGGGGACGTCTGGATCCCACGTCTTCTCGGCATCGTCGGCGTGGGACTGGCTGCCGCGTCCATCTTCCACCCGGACCCGAGTAACGGATTCCCCCAGGGCACTCCCGCCGCAGCGTCGGCAACGAGTGACTGGCACGGGATGCTCCACATGATCTGCGGGTCGGCCGCCTTCGTCGCTCTCATAGTGGCGTGTTTCGTCTTTGGCCGTCGCTTCAGTCGTGCCGGCGAGCGGGCGTGGGCGCGTGCCGCCCGGGCCGCGGGGATTCTTTTCGCTGTCGCGTTGCCTTTCTCGGGCGGACACGACGGGTCGGTGATCCTCTTCGCCGGCGTAACGGTCGGATGGCTCACTGTGACCGCCAGCATCGTGCACGAAGCCTGCTCCGCTGCGTCATCGAGAGCCGCCCACGACACAACCCCGATCATCCGCTAACAGCTCATTTGTCACGAAAGGAACACTGCAATGTCTTCGCACGAGATGCACACGGTGTGCGCAGCAGATGGCACGCTCATCGCGTACCGGCGATTGGGGAGCGGTCCCGCCCTCGTTTTCGTCGACGGTGCGTTCTGCACGGCCGGCATGGGCCCGGGCAACACGCTCAGCCCTCCGCTCTCCGAACTCTTCACCACCGTTGTCTATGACCGACGGGGTCGCGGTCACAGCGGCGACGCCCCCTCGTACGCGCCAGGGCGAGAGATTGAGGACCTCGCCGCGGTCATCGACGCAGCTGGTGGGTCCGCCTATGTGTTCGGTCACTCCTCGGGTGCGGTTCTCGCCCTCGAGGGTGCGCAAGCCGGCCTTCCGATCGCCGGGATGGTGCTCTACGAGCCCCCCATGGTTGTAGACGACAGCCGGTTGCCGGTCCCGATGGACCTGCCCGGACGCATCGCCGAGCTTGCCGAGGAAGGACGAGGTCGAGCCGTTGTCCGCACGTTCATGACCGAGGCCATAAGAGCACCCAAGCCGCTCGCCCTGGCCATGTCGGTCCTGCCCGGAAGCGGCCGTCTGGGCGCCATTGCGCACACTGTCGCCTATGACGCCACTGTTATGAGTCCTTATCAAAAGGGGTCGCCGTTGCCCGAGGGGCTGTACGCCTCCCTTCGGACACCCGCCCTCGTTTTGGTCGGCGCCAAGAGCCCCGGTTGGCTCCAGACGGCCGCGGCTGCCGTCGCGGTCGCGATCCCACAGGGCCGATTGACACACCTCGACGGCCAACGCCACGTGGTCAAGGCCAAGGCGACCGCGCCGATCGTCGCCGAGTTCCTGACTGCCCTCCCAACAGGGGAGTCGGCGCTCCGTTCGACTGGAGCAGTCTGATGCGGCGGGTCGTTGTGTCCGAATTCGTCACGCTGGACGGCGTGTTCGAAGACCCCGGCGGCGTCGAAGGATTCCGTCACGGCGGATGGGCCTTCGGCTACGACCGAGGTTCGGAAGGAGACCGTTTCAAGCTCGAAGAGGTTCTCGAGGCTGAGGCGCTCTTGCTTGGCCGCGTGACCTACGAAGGCTTCGCCGAGGCCTGGCCGTCCCGGAGCGACGAGTCAGGCTTCGCCGACAAGATGAACTCCATCCCCAAGTTCGTGGCGTCGAGGACGTTGACTCACGCTGATTGGAACAACTCGAGGGTCGTCTCGGGCGACCTGAACGACGAGGTCCGCCGAATCGTCGATGAGGGCGACGGGATACTGCTCGTGGTCGGAAGCGGAAGTGTGGTGCGCCATCTCACCGCACACGACCTGGTGGACGAGATCCGCCTCATGGTGTTCCCAACGGTGCTCGGATCTGGCGCCACATTGTTCGGCGGCGTCCAACGGCCGACGTCGTTTGCCCTGACCGATGTCCGCTCCTTCGGTGCGACCGTCATGACGATTTGTCAACCAACGGCGTCCGAGTCCGACACATCCGCAACGGAGTGATCTCCTGACCTCCAGGAGTGCAGACAGAACCAGATAGTGAAATATCGAACACTGGGAGTTGAAATGACGTATCAGGCATACCTCGACAACATCAAGGAGAAGACTGGTCTCTCAGTCGCTGACTTCCGTGCGTTGGCCGAAGCCCGCGGCCTACTGCGCCCCGGCGTGAAGGCGGGGGAGGTGGTGACCTGGCTCAAGACCGACTACGGGCTCGGGCACGGGCACGCCATGGCGATGTACGGGACTCTCCGGTCCTTCGACGCGCCCAAGCTCAGCGATCAGGACAGGATCGACAAGCTCTTTTCGGGCAAGCGATCGGCCCAGCGCCCCACGTTCGAGGCGCTGCTCCTGAAGGTCCGCAAGTTCGGCGACGACACAGGCGTCCAGGCGGGCAACTCCTACATCAGCCTTTTGCGCAACGGAAAGAAGTTCGGCATCGTCAAGGTGTTGGCAGATCGTCTCGACGTCGGCATCAAACTTAAGGGGACGCCGGCCACGTCACGACTCTCCGCCGCCGGTAGCTGGAATTCGATGGTGACCCATCGAGTGCGGGTCAGCGCACCTGCAGATGTGGACCGACAGCTCGTCGGGTGGTTGCGCGACGGCTATGCACGTGCTTGAACCCTTTCGAATCAAAGGTGGCGCGTGCCGAGCACGGCGTGCCGATAGGAACCGCCGACTGTCTCAGTTCGCCAGCGCGCCCACTACGTGGGTGATGCACCCGCAGAGCGAGGCGATGTCGTCGGGCTCGATCGCCGGGAACATCGCGATGCGCAACTGGTTGCGCCCCAGCTTGCGGTAGGGCTCGGTGTCCACGATCCCGTTCGCCCGTAGGACCGCCGCGACCACGGAGGCGTCGACGGCGTCGACGAAATCGATCGTCCCGACCACGTGGCTGCGGTCGGAAGGGTTCTCGACGAAGGGTCGGGCGTAACCGGACTGCTCGGCCCACGTGTAGAGGATCTCGGCCGAGCGGTCGCAGCGAGAGGCCGTCCATTCCAAGCCGCCGTTCTCGTTCATCCATGCGAGCTGCTCGGCCAACATGTAGATGGTGGCCAGCGCGGGCGTGTTGTAGGTCTGGTCGAGCCTCGAGTTGTCGACCGCCGTTTTCAGGTCCAGGAAGGTGGGGATCCAGCGCCCCGACGCGGCGATCCGCTCCACCCGCTCCAGCGCGGCCGGAGACATCAGTGCGATCCAGAGGCCGCCATCGCTGGCGAAGCACTTCTGCGGGGCGAGGTAGTAGGCGTCGAACTCGGCCGGATCGACGCGCAGCCCCCCGGCGCCCGAGGTGCCGTCGACCGCCACCAGCCCGCCGCCCTCGGCCGGCCGGGCGGCGCCCGCGGGGCGCCCGATGGTCATGGCAACACCGGTGGACGTCTCGTTGTGGGTCAGCGCGTAGAGGTCGACGGATGCGTCCGCCACCGGGAGCGGGTGCGTGCCCACCTCCGCCTCGATCACCTGGGGGTCTTTCAGGTGCGGCGCCGCCTTCACGCAGGCCGCGAACTTGGAGGAGAACTCGCCGAAGCTGAGGTGCTGGCTCTGCTCCTCGATCAGTCCGAACGTGGCCGCGTCCCAGAAGCAGGTGGTCCCCCCGTTGCCGAGGACGACCTCGTAGCCGTCTGGGAGGGAGAACAACTGGCGCATGCCGGCGCGCACCCGCCCGACCTGAGCCTTCACCGTCTTCTGACGGTGGCTGGTGCCGAGGTAGGTGGTCGAGACGGTGGCGAGCGCGTCCACCTGTGCGGGCCGGACCTTGGAGGGCCCGGACCCGAAACGGCCGTCGGAAGGCAGCAATGAGGGCGGGATCGTGATGTCGGGGATCTCTGGCACGTATGAGATCATGACATCCGTGACGACTACCCCTTCCACGACCGAAGTCCGCCGCATCTCGCGCCGGGCGGCCGCCGTGTCGCCCTCGGCCACGCTCGCCGTGGATGCGAAGGCGAAGGCGCTGAAGGCGGCGGGGGAGCACGTGATCGGCTTCGGCGCGGGCGAGCCGGACTTCCCGACGCCGGCGCACATCGTCGAGGCGGCCGTCGCCGCCTGCCGGGACCCGGCCAACCACCACTACACGCCGACCGCGGGCATCCCCGCCCTGCGCGAGGCCATCGCGGCCAAGACCAAGCGCGACTCCGGTTTCGAGGTCACGGCCGGACAGGTCCTCGTCACGAACGGCGGCAAACAGGCCGTCGCCAACGCGTTCGCCGTCCTGTGCGACCCTGGCGACGAGGTCATCGTCCTCGCCCCGTACTGGACGACCTACCCCGAGTCGATAGCGCTCGCTGGCGGGACGCCGGTGTACGTCAGCTCGGACGAGAGAACCGGGTTCCGCAGCTCGGTCGAAGACCTCGAGGCGGCGTGGACGCCCAACACCAAGGCGTTGTTGTTCGTGTCCCCGTCCAACCCGACCGGCGCGGTGTATCCCCGCGAGGAGATCGAGGCGATCGGCGGCTGGGCCGTGAGCAAGGGGATCTGGGTCATCACCGACGAGATCTACGAGCACCTGACCTACGACGGGGTCGAGCACCACTCCATGCCGGTGCTCGTGCCCGAGCTCGCCGAGCGCTGCATCGTGGTCAACGGCGTGGCCAAGACCTACGCCATGACCGGTTGGCGCGTCGGCTGGCTGATCGGTCCCGGCGACGCCGTGGCGGCCGCCACCAACATCCAGAGCCACGAGACCTCCAATGTCTCGAACGTGGCCCAGCGCGCTGCACTGGCCGCCGTGTCGGGCGGCCTCGAGGATGTGGCGGCGATGCGGGAGGCGTTCGACATCCGTCGCCGCACCATCGTCAAGATGCTCAACGAGATCGACGGCGTGGACTGCCCCGAGCCCGAGGGCGCGTTCTACGCGTTCCCGTCCGTCAAGGGGCTGCTCGGGCGATCCCTCCGGGGAGAACGTCCGGCGAGCAGCGCGGAGTTGGCCGAGATCTGCATCAACGAGGCCAAGGTGGCGGTGGTGCCCGGTGAGGCGTTCGGCGCGCCCGGATTCTTCCGCATGTCCTACGCCATGGCGGACCACGACATGGTCGAGGGCGTCAGCCGGTTGGCTGCGCTCTTCGCCGAGGCGCAAGACTGAGCGCACGGAGCAGGCGGAGCACGCTGAGCAGTCGGCTGCACCACACGAGGCGGGGGGAGCAAGGAGAACCACCGCGGTGGCACGGGTACTGGTAACGGAGAAGATCGCGCAGAGCGGGCTCGACCTGCTCGCCGAAGCGGGTCACGAGGTGGACGTCCGCGAGGGACTGAGCCCCGAGGAGGTGCTCGAGGCCATCGTCGGCGCCCATGCGCTGATCATCCGCTCGGCGACGCAGGTCACGGCCGACGTGCTGGCGGCGGGTTCGTCGCTCCAGGTCGTGGGCCGCGCCGGCGTCGGGCTCGACAACGTCGACGTCACGGCGGCGACCGAACGTGGCGTGATGGTCGTCAACGCGCCGACGTCCAACATCCTCTCGGTGGCCGAGCAGGCGATGGCGTTGATGCTGGCGCAGGCGCGCAACATTCCGCAGGCGGACGCCGCGCTCAAGGCGGGACGTTGGGAGCGTTCGAAGTGGGAGGGCGTCGAGCTCCACGGCAAGGTGCTGGGCGTCGTGGGCCTCGGGCGGGCCGGGTCGTTGGTCGCGCAGCGCGCGCACGCGTTCGGCATGGAGTTGATCGGATTCGATCCTTTCGTGTCGCAGGAGCGGGCGCGCGCCATGGGAGTGCGGCTGGTGAGCATCGAGGAGCTCGTGGCAGAGGCCGACTTCGTTTCTATCCACACGCCGAAGACGCCCGAGACGATGGGTCTCTTCGGGCGCGAGCTGTTGGCCAAGGCCAAGCCGGGCATCCGCATCGTCAACACGGCCCGGGGTGGCATCGTCGACGAGGAGGCGCTGGCCGACGCCATCCGCGACGGCATCGTGGCCGGCGTCGGGCTCGACGTGTTCGCCAAGGAGCCCGCGACCGAGTCGCCGCTGTTCGAGCTGCCGGGCGTGGTCGTGTCGCCGCATCTCGGCGCGTCGACCGAGGAGGCGCAGGACAAGGCCGGCGTCACGATCGCCGAGCAGGTGTTGCTCTCGCTGGCCGGCGACTTCGTCCCCTACGCCGTGAACGTGGCGGCGCGTGACGTGTCCGACACGGTGCGCACCTTCATGGGGCTCTCCGAGCAGCTCGGGCGCTTCTTCGTCGGGCTGCACGACGGGATGCCGGACTCGATCGACATCGAGTACCAGGGCGAGCTGGCGGGTGAGGGCACGGGCATCCTCACGCTCTCGGTGCTCAAAGGCATCTTCGGCGGCACCGCCGAGGAGGCGGTCTCCTACGTCAACGCGCCGCAGCTGGCCGAACAGCGCGGCCTCAAGGTGCGCGAGTCGTCGACCGCGACGTCTGCGGACTACAAGTCGCTGATCACGCTGCGCTCGGGCTCGCACTCCGTGGGGGGCACGCTGATCACGGCCGGCCTGCGCACCGAGCCGCGCATTGTCATCGTGGACGAACACGTCGTGGAGGTACCGCCGGCGGAGCACATGCTCGTCGTGCGCAACGATGACCGTCCGGGCGTGATCGGCATCGTCGGGACCGCATTGGGCCAGGCGGGCGTCTCTATCTCGTCCATGGCGGTCGGCCCGAGCCCCGAGACGTCGACGGCGATGATGGTGATCTCGACGACGACGCCGGCGCCGGACGCCGTGATCGAGCAGCTGCGCGGCGACGGGGGGATCCAGGAGCTGCACCGCGTCACACTCTGACATCGCCTTGCAAACGGCTCCGTTCGATCGGAGCCGCGTCTTCAGGCGACGGTCGGCTTGCGCGGCACCTCCGGCCACGTGTCGAGGCTGCCGATGATCGGCTCGTCGCCGTGGAGGGCCCGCTGTGGCGCGCGGTCGAGGAGCACCGAGCGCACGATCGCCAAGACCGCGATCAACAGGCCGGTACGGACGAGGGTCCAGAGGAGTCGGCGCATCGCTCCACGGTAGCGTCACCCGGCATGGCCACCCTGCAGAGCGCCGCACCGATCTTTCCGACCGCCGACATGGAGGCGATGCGGGCCCACTACGAGGCATTGGGGTTCGAAGTGCACGTCCACGGCGGCGGGTACGCCACCGCGGCCCGTGACGCCGTTCGCATCCACTTCCGGCACGTGCCCGAGGACGGGAACGAGGTGCGCATGCCCGGGGCCGCCTACCTGGCGGCCGACGACGCCGACGCCCTCCATGCCGAGTGGCGCCGGGCCGGTGTGGGCGAGACCACGGACCTGTTCGACCCCGGGTTCGGCGTCTGGGAGGCGGCGCACACCGACCCCGACGGGAACCTCCTGCGCTTCGGCTCGCCTGTCAAAAAGGCCGAGCCGGCGTGACCCACGCCCGGACAGTCGGGCCGCCCTTGACGCTGGACACCCGATTTTGGCTACAATTGAGGTGAAATGACGGTGAAGCCCTCGACCTCCGGCCTGCTGCTTACCTGACGGCGAACGCCACATCGCGTTCGCTGACGACCTCCTGAGCCATCCGGCCAGGGGGTTTTTTGTTGGAACCGGACGAGGGACGATCCGCTACCGCTCGACTTACACACCTGGACACACGAAAAAGAAGGGACAACACAGTGACGACCGAGGCACAGAAAGGGGAGGGTGGCAACGTGCACACGCACACGGACAACACGGACCGGGGTCACCAGGCCCTGGCCATGCCTTGCGACCCGATGGCGTCACCGATGCCATGGCTGAAGTACCGCTCGCACGTCCCGCTCCAACTGCACGACCGCACCTGGCCGGACCGCCAGTTCGAAAAGGCGCCCCGCTGGGCCAGCGTCGACCTGCGCGACGGGAACCAGGCCCTGATCGACCCCATGGACTCCGAGAGAAAGCTCGCCCTCTTCCAGCAGCTGGTCGACGTCGGGTTCAAGGAGATCGAGGTCGGGTTCCCCTCAGCCAGCCAGACCGACTACGACTTCCAGCGGCTGATCATCGACGAGGGCCTCATCCCCGACGACGTCGAGATCCAGGTGCTCACCCAATGCCGCCAGGAGCTCATCGAGCGCACCTTCGAATCACTCCAAGGCGCGTCCCGGGCCTGCGTCCACTTCTACAACTCGGTCTCCGAACTGCAACGAAGGGTCGTCTTCGGGCTCGACAAGAAGGGCATCATCGACATCGCAGTCCAAGCGGCCAAGCTGTGCAAGCAGCACGAGTGCCACTTGACCGACAACGGCACCATCCTGCGTTATGAGTACTCGCCCGAGAGCTTCACCGGGACCGAGCCCGACTTCGCGGTGGAGATCTGCGAGGCCGTAATGGACGTGATCCAACCCACCCGGCAGAACCCCATGATCCTCAACCTCCCGGCCACGGTCGAGATGTACAGCCCGAACGTCTATGCAGACGTGATCGAGTGGTTCGGCCGCACAATCAAGAACCGTGACACCATCATCCTGTCCCTGCACCCCCACAACGACCGCGGTACGGCGGTCGCCGCCGCAGAACTGGCGGTACTCGCCGGCGCCGACCGCATCGAGGGCACGCTGTTCGGCAACGGCGAGCGCACGGGGAACGTCGACGTCGTCACGCTGGCGATGAACCTCTTCAGCCAGGGCATCGACCCGGCCCTGGACTTCAGCGACATCGAAAAGGTGCGCAGGACAGCTGAGTACGCGACCCGCCTGCCCGTCCACCCGCGGCACCCCTACGCCGGAGACCTGGTGTACACCGCGTTCTCCGGGTCCCACCAAGATGCGATCAAGAAGGGCATGGCCGCCATCGGCCAGGACTATGACGAGTGGGAGGTCCCGTACCTGCCGATCGACCCCAAGCACACCGGGCGCACGTACGAGGCGATCATCCAGGTCAACAGCCAGTCGGGCAAGGGCGGCGTGGCGTATGTGATGGATACGGATCACGGCCTCGATCTGCCCCGGCGACTGCAGGTCGAATTCTCCAAGCGCGTCCAGGAGATCACCGAGGCGAGCGGCACGGTGATCCGCTCGGGCCAGATGCGTGACGTCTTCGAGGAGATCTACCTGCCGGAGGACGCCGGCCTGCGCCTCATGACGAGCGAGGTCACGACGGGCAAGGGGCACACCAAGGTCACCGCGCAACTGCTGATCGACGGCCAGCACCGCACGATCAGCGGTGAGGGCAACGGCCCCATCGACGCGCTGGTGGGCGCGCTGAAAGCCGACCTCGGTATCGTCCTCGAGGTGAAGGACTACTCCGAGCACACGCTCACCGAGGGATCGGGCGCCTCGGCGGTCGCGTACGTCGAGTGTGCCGGTCCCGACGGCACGACGTGGTGGGGCGTCGGTCGCGACTCGTCCATTCTCGATGCGTCCCTCAGCGCCGTCGTCTCCGCCGCGAACAGGGCCCGCACGGGGTGATCCGCCCGGCGGTCGAGGCGGACGTCCCCGAGCTCCTGGCGATGATCCGCGAGCTCGCCGAGTACGAAAAGCTCGCCGACCAGGTCATGGCGACCGAGGACGATCTCGTCCGCGCACTCTTCGCGCCCGACTCGGTCGTCTTCGACACCGTGGTCGAGGACGGCGACGGCGGCCTCGCCGCGCACGCGCTGTGGTTCCGCACGTTCTCGACGTTCCTCGGCAAGACGGGCATCTGGCTCGAGGACCTCTACGTGCGCCCGGCGCACCGGCGCAAGGGCTTGGCCACCGCGCTGGTCGACCACCTGCGCACACAGACCGACGGCCGCCTCGAGTGGGAGGTTCTCGAATGGAACGTGCCGGCGATGGACTTCTACCAACAGCTCGGTGCGCGGCCCATGGCGGGCTGGACGCGGTATCGCTGGTACGAGGGGTAGCCGGCCGCGCCGTCCCGCCGGGCCCGTCGCCGCGGCCTGACTACTTCAGCTCGTCTGTTCGGCCTGACCCCGGAACCGGTAGCCCGCGCCGCGCACCGTGGACAGCAACGGTTCGAGGTCCGGCCGGTTGATCTTCTTGCGCAGGTAGCCCACGTACACGTCAACGATATTGCTCCCCGGGTCGAAGGTGTAGTCCCAGACACGGCTGAGGATCTGCGCCCGCGAGAGGACCTGCTCGGGATTGCGCATGAACAGCTCGAGCAGTGCCCACTCCCGGGGCGCCAAGTCGATCCGCTGGCCGGCCCGCCAGGCCACCTTCGTGAGGAGGTCGAGCCGGAGGTCGCCCACCTCGAGCTGCGTCGTCGTCGGCTGTTCCACCGTTCGCAGGACGGCGCGGATGCGGGCCAGCAACTCGTCGAACGAGAACGGCTTCGTCACGTAATCGTTGGCACCCGCATTGAGTCCCTCGACCTTGTCGCTCACCTCGGCCCGGGCCGTCAAGATGATCACCGGCGTTTCGCGGTCGGTCTGACGGAGCCGCCGCAGCAGGTCGATCCCGTCGCCTCCGGGAAGGCCGAGGTCGAGCAGCACGAGGTCGGCGTCCGGCGCGTTCGAAGACAGGGCGCCCCGAGCCTGGATCGCATCGCTCAACACTGTCGAGGTGAAACCCTCGGCACCGAGACCCTTGACGAGGAAGGACGTGATGCCCGGGTCGTCCTCGATGATCAGTATCCGCACGTCACACTCCGGCCGACACTCGCGCTTCCGTGCTCACCCGTTCTGCGGGCAACACCATGGCGGCGCGGCACCCTCCCAAGGCCGACCCTTCCAGGCTGAACTCCCCGCCGTGGGCTTCGGCGACCGCCGTCACGATGGCGAGCCCCAGGCCACTTCCCTCACGGTCGGCCGAGCCCAACCGGCCGAACCGTTCCATTACACGGTTCCGCTGATCGGGAGGGATGCCGGGCCCGGAGTCCTCCACGGCGAGCACCACCGATCCACTGTCCTCGTCGCGCGCCGCGGAGATCTCGATCTCGTCCGCGGTTCCGGTCGCCCGGATCGCGTTGTCGATGAGGTTCAGCAGTGCGCCCCGCAGCTTCGCCACGTCCACCACGAGCACCACGTCGGGTACATCGGTGAGCACCCAGTGCCGATCCGCGAGGACCCGGGCTGAGTCGAAGAGGTCGGACAGGAAGGTGCGGAGGTCCAGCCGCTCGACCTGGAGGAAATCGGGCTCCAAGGCCCGTCCCAGCAGCAGGAGGCGCTCGACGAGTGAGCTCATGTGGTCGAGCTCGCCGACCACGACGCCGATCGTCTCGTGCACGTCGTCGAGGTCCGGGTTTTCCTGGCGGGCGAGGACTTCCAGGTGTCCCTTCGCCACCGTGAGGGGGGTGCGGAGCTGGTGCGACACGTCGGAGAGCAGGCGACGCTGCACCGTCATCGAAGTGTCGAGCCGGTCCAGCATCGAATCGAAGGTGGCTGCGAGTTGGGCCATTTCGTCGTCCGTCCCCTGATCACCGAGTCGGCGTTCGAGGTCACCGTTCTCGATGGCGGACGCCGTTGTGGTGATGCGCCCGACCGTGCGCAGCAGCCGCCGCAGCAGGAGATAGGCGCCAGCCACCGCGCCAACCAATGCGACCGAAGCCTCACCGATGACGAGGGTCAACATCTTGCTTTCGTCCGAGTGTTGGAACGCCAGATTCTCGGCCACGATGACCGAGCCGATCACATGGGACCCTTCGAGGATGGGTGACACGACGTACGCAGTGTCGATCCCGGAGAGCCTCGTATGCACCGTGGTCGTGCTGGCAGGTGGATGCGTGAGGACGTCGTGGACCTCTTCTGCGCCCAGCAGCCGGGAGGAGTCTGCACTCCCGTACCGTTGACCCGACTGGAGCCCGACGATGATCACTTCGCCTGCGGGCAGGATACGGCCCTGCAAGTAGTCGACCGTCGTTGTCGCCACGTCCTGAGTGCCGCGATGGCTGAGCGCCGTCTTCAAGCTGCCGAGCTCGACCGACAGGTTGCGCTCAGTGGACGCGAGCGCCTGCGAGTCGAACACGCGGATCGTCTCGAAAGCCGAAATAGCCAGCACGGCCGCCAAGAGGATGGCCAGAAAGCCCGCGAGCCGTGTCGCCGACCCGATACGGAGCCGACGAGAGCGGCGCGTCACGTCCGCCATCAGTGGTCGGTTCCCCCGCCCCCGCTGTCATCGGTCGTGGTGGTTGTCCACGGCCGGGTCGTCGTTGTCGTCGGAGGCAGCGTGGTCGTCGGCGGGTAGATCAGCGTGGTCGTCGTCACCGCCGAGGCGGACGGAGCCGCTTCGCTCGCCGCTTCGCCCGGGCTGGCGCCGGAATCCGCGCTCGGCAGTGGGGCCGCGCTCGGAGCCGGTCCGTTCGCCGCCGACGACGCGCCGGCGGACTCTCCCACGACCGGGCGTGCCGTGCCGACCACGACCCCGTCCTGCGACGGCAGTGTCGTCGTCGTTGTGGTGGTCGTCGCCTTCGAAGGGGCCGGCGGCGCGCCGATCTGCAGACTCTGGGGCAGCACGACCGGGGAGGTCCGAACCCAGCCCTGTGACAATCCCACCAGGACCACGGTTCCCACTACGGCGAGGATGCCGGGCAGAGGCCACCACCGATCTTTCAGCACTCCTCTGCCGACTCCATCGTCCCCTCGATCCGTGATGGAAGGGTCCGTTCCGACCCGAGCACCGGTCGCCAACCCCGGTGAGAGATTACTGCCCCTGCGACTCCTCGACCGTCACGGTGATCGCTCCGTTCGGGCACGCACGCGCCGCGCGGTGTGCCTGTCGGAGGTGCCGTCGCCCCTCGAATTCCGCGTCGAGCGTCCTGCCATAGCCCCAGCGATCGAGCTCGAGACCCTCGGCGAAGAGCAGGACGCAAATCCCGTGCCCGCGGCAACGGATGGGGTTGATCCGCACGGTCCACTTCATCGCACGCCACGCTCGCCGTGCCCCGGCGTGATCGCGAACACCGGGAGGTGGTCGATGCCCGCGCAGGGTTTTCTCTTGCGGTGCCGCGTCACGTCGTGCTCGAACGCCGTCAACGCGCTGCGGGCCAAGTGGGCCACTCCGTCGGGGTGCCGGCATGCGCCGCTTCCGGGGAGCGAGTCCACCGTGCGCTCGATCTGACGCAGGTTCCGCCGACCGCCGCGTCCGAAGGCCAGCTCGTGCAGGTGTTCGGCCAGCAGAGGCAATCCGTGGACGCACGGGCCGCACTGGCCCGCCGATTGTGTCGCCATGTAGGCCGCCAGGTGCGCCGTCTCGGACAGGCCGCACGCACCCCGTGGCAGCACGCCGAGCAGGCCGCAGCCTCTCGACGCTCCCACCCGGGCGAGCGCGTCGGGCTCCATCGGCGTGTGCCGTGCGACGGACCACGGGAGCCACGTCCCGCAGTACCCGCCGACGAGGACGGCGAGTGGCGGTTCGACGACGCCGGCGGCCCTCGAGAGGAGGTCTCCGATGGTGGTCGGGCCCACCAGCTCGATCACCGTCCCGGGGTCTTCGACGGCACCGGTCACGGTCACCAGGCTCGATCCGGGGTGAGCAGGCGAGCCGAGGGCCTGCATCCTCGCCACGCCGGACCGCAGGAGGACGGCCACCTGGGCCGCCGTCTCCGCGTTCGACACGACGGTCGGACGTCCCGAGGGGCCGCGGCGGGCGAGGGGGATGCTCCCGAACGTCGGCAACGCGACGCCCTCGTGCGCGAAGCGGGCCACTGCGCTGGCCTCGCCGGCCACGTAGCCGCCGGGGCCACGCGAGAGTCCCCACAAGGGCTCGTCGTCGCCCGGGGGACGCTCGTGCACCGCGGTGCGCAGTGCGATGGCCGGCTCGGTGCTCTCGCGGTGGAGGTGCAGGGTCACCGAACGCGCACCGATCGCGCGCGCCATGGCCGTCGCACCCTCGAGCACCAGGTGCGGACGCAGAGCGCACAGGACCCAGTCCTTCCTGCTGCCGGGCTCGCTCTCGCTGCAGTTGACGATCAAGAGTGGCTCCCCGGGGGCGTCGATCGCCGTCTGGAGCTTTCGCCACACGGGGAAGCCGCCGCCCCCGCGCCCCTCGATGCCGCACTCCCTGAGGGTCGCGAGCACCTGTGCGGGGGCCAGATCGGGGGGTGGTCCCAGCCGCGCCGTGTGGGCCGCCAGGTCTTCGGGTCCGTCCGCCCCCGCCGGTCCCGCCAGGAGGACGCCGTGGGGGTCGCCGAGCAGAGCCGCCGCCTCCTCTTGTTGGCGCGACGGCAAGGTGACGGTCACAGCGCCTCCGCTGAGATCGCTCGCCTGGCGAGTGCTCGGGAAGTCTGCAGCAGTGCGACCAGGAGGCCGGTTGCGGCGTACATCCACCACAGCGTGTGGTTGTCGCTGCCGGTGAGGAGCCCGTGGGCGAGGCAGAGTCCGAACAGGACCACCGACATGGAGTGAATGGGCAGCCAGATCCTGCGGGCCAGGGAGCCGGCGAGGGCCGCGGTCCCGGCCACGAGGACCATGCCGTAGAGGGCGACCGTTCCGAGGGCCACACCCGTGGGCTTGAAGGCGGAATGCCAGGGCGCGAAGGCGCCGGCCCAGCCCACCCCGGCGTAGCTGTCGAGCACCGTGGCCAGGATGTGGCCCACGAGCAGGGCCAAGGTGGCCGCGGCCAACGCCACGTGTGCACGCAGGAGGGACTCGGGACGCGGGGCGCGCCAAGCGACCCGCCACGGATGACGGAACCAGATGCCGATGATGACGAGGGCGCTGAGCGTCACGTAGGCGGCGAGCCCGAGGCAACGCGCCATGATCCACGGGAGCATCCGGTCGTGGGTCAGCCCCTCGCTGTGCAACGCGAGCACCCAGCCGGCGCCGAGTGATGCGGCCAGGACTGCGAGGACGACTCCAACCTCGCGCGAACGGTCCCGCAATGCCCGCCTCGCATCCCGCTGGTCCGGAGCGGGCGCTGCGCCCGGCGCGTCCCGAGCGGGTGTCCGGGCCACGCGCTCACGCGACTGCACGGTGCCGGGGGTCATCGGGCCGGCCAGATCACGTGCCGCTGGAACGCAGGTGTCGCACCCGTCTCGCCGTTCCGGCGGACCCAGAATGCCGCCGTGCCGGCGCGCACCGCTGCACGTTCGATGTCACGCGCACCGCGCAGGAAGAGTGTCTTGCTCATCACCTCTGCGTCGGCCGGATCGTTGGCAATGACACTCACGGCCAGCAGACCGTCACCACCGGGCCGACCCGTTCTCGGGTCGATGAGGTGGTGCACCGTCGCCCCATCGCAACGCCAGCGGCGGAAGCGGATCGAGGACGTGGTACAGGCAAGGTCGCAGAGTTCGACCACGGCGAGCGGCTCCGCGTCGCCGCGCGGATCCTCGATACCCACTCGCCAGCCCGGACCGTCAGGCCCACTCCCGCGGGCAAGGCAGTCGCCGCCCGCCTCGACGAGGTAGTCGGAGCACTCACGGGCCAGCCGTTGCGCCGCCCACCTGATGGCGAGACCCTTTCCGATCCCGCTGAGGTCGATCGGATGTTTTCCGAGCCGCAGCCGGGGGAGCGGACCGCCGCGGAAACCAGGTTTCCAGGGCTGCCGCGGCGCTCGCCGAACGGAGGACCCGTGTGCCGTCACGTCACCCTGGCTGAAGGGCAGGCTCCGGTCGTATCCGACGGCCTTCAGGTCGAGGAGGATCCGGGGGTCGAAAAGGCCCTTGGTTCTCTGATAGGCGCGCTGCGCTTCAACGACGGCGTCGTGGAGCGTTGCGGGAACCTGGTGCCAGGCGTCGGGCGCCCGATTGACCCGCATGAGGGGGCTCTCGTCGTTGAACCTGGTGCAGGTCCGGTCCACTTCGGTGAACCAGGCCAGCGCCTCGGCGAGCGCCGGCGGCGACACCGGCGCCGATCCTGGGCCCGCGTGGACGACTGCCCGGCAGGCCATCGCCTCGACGGATCCGAGCACCGTCGACGCACGAGGGGCCGTGGCGGTCATGGCGGAGGCGCCGTCGCGCCGCTCGTCGTCGTCACCGGCGGGGGTGGGGGCGGCGCCGGAGCCGGGGCGGCGACGGGGGCAGGAGCAGGCGCTGCCGCGGGCGCTGGCGCGGTCGCGGCGGCCGACGGCGCGGCCGCGGAGACAGCGGGCGTCGGCGCAGACGACGGGGCGGCCGCCGGCGCAGGGCCTCCGGCCGCAGCGGTTGGCGATGCGGCTGCAGCCGGGCTCGAACTGCCTCCGGCGGCCGACCCGACCGTCGTTCCGTTGCCCCCGGTGGTCTGCGCCGAAGCGCTGGTGGTGCCCGCCGCTCCGGTCGTGGTCGTCGTTCCCGTCGCGAGCGCCTTGAACTGGTTCTCGGTTGCCGCGATCGATCCGTGCAGCCGGGCGATCCCCGCCTTCTCGCTCGCCACCTCGGTGGCCACGGCATGACCGGACGACCCTGAGTGCACCGCCGGCGCGGTCTCCGCCGAGTAGGCGAGGGCGAGCCCCGTGGTGCCGAGCGTCGCCGCCGTCACGACAGCACTTGGGATCGTGACCCTCCGTCGAGTCTTTCGTCCTCTCCGACTGTCACGGGCCATCAGTTGTCACCTCCGCCCGAGTCGTCTCTCCACGTCGTCGTCGTGGTGGTCGGCACCACGGTGGATGTCGTCGTCGTCGGAGGCGGCGGCGTGGTCGTGGTCGGCGTGGGCTCCGACTCAGGAGGTGGCGTCGTCGCCACGATCGTCGTCGTGGTGGAAGGAGCGTGCGGCGGAGATGACGGCGGGGTCGTCGGGGACCCACTCGGCGCAGCGGCTGACTGCGGTTGCGCGGTCGTCGTGGGGCGCGCCGTCGCGCCTGCCTGATGAGCATTCAGCGTGAGCAGGAACTGTTGCTCTGTGCGGAGCTTGAGCAGGAACTGCAGCTGCTGCTCCTTCGTGCTGAGCGCCACTTCGTTGTGATACAGCCGTTCCACATCGGCGTACCCGGTGGCGGCGTGCGCCTTCGGTGTTGAACTGGCGTACGCACTCACCGAGAAGCCGGTGGCCAGACCGGCCGCGGAAACGGCGCCCAAGAACCATCTCGGAACCATCGAACCCCCTCTGCTGCATAACCCTTTACGGGTGGTCGTCCTCCCAGACCTGGCCAGTGTGATGGCGAATCCTGAACGGCGAATAAGCCCGTGATGAGAACGCATTCATTTTCGGAGACTTGTGCGTGAAGGCTTCGGAGACTTGTCCGACCGTTGTCGCCTGCTTGTCGGTCGGATGTGAAGACCGCTCCGCTGAGGCCGCCGCCCTGTTCCGCCCGACCCGTCCCGGCGGCCGGAACACGCCCGAAATCCGCTTCTTGACGTCGCACCTTACCGTAAGTTATAACTTACGGTAAGTGAAGACTTACCCTGCCGCACCCGACGTGCTCGACGCCCTCGGTGACCGCACCCGGCGCGCCATCTTCGAGCAGCTCGCCGAGCGCCCTTCTGCCGTTGTGGACTTGGCCGACCGCCTGCCGGTCAGCCGGCCGGCTGTCTCCCAGCACTTGAAGGTGCTGAAGCAAGCGGGGCTCGTCCGCGACGTCCAGATGGGGACGCGCCGCGTTTACAGCCTCGATCCCGACGGCCTCGCCGGCCTGCGCGACTACCTCGAGCGCTTCTGGCGCACGGCGCTGCACTCGTTCAAGACGCGGGTCGAACAAGAGAACCCCGACATGGAAGAAGGAGAGTCAAATGGCTGATGTCCAGACCGCTGTGAGCGCGTCGATCATCGTCGACGCGCCGATCGAGCGTGCCTTTGCTGTGTTCACCGAGGACATCGCAAGTTGGTGGCCCAGGGAGCACCACATGCTGCAGGGGCAGGAGTCCCACATGGTGTTGGAGCCGAAGAAGGGTGGCCGCATCTACGAGATCGGTGCCGACGGCAGCGATTGTAAGTGGTCACATGTGCTCGTCTGGGAGCCGCCGCACCGCATCGTCTTCACGTGGGAGCTCTCGCCGCAATGGTCGCTGGAGTCCGACATTGCCAAGGCGAGCGAGGTCGAGGTCCGCTTCACCGCTGAGGACGCCGGTCACACCCGCGTCGAAGTCGAGCACCGCGACCTCGATCGTCACGGAGAGGGCTGGGAAGGCCTGCGTGACGCCATCGGCTCGCCCGGCGGCTGGCCACTCGAGCTGGGTGCCTTCGCTCAGCGGGTGCAGGCGGAGAAGGTCGCGTAGGAAGATCGATCAGAGAAGAGGAGAGTCGCATCATGACCGATGTCCAGACCGCCGTGACGACGTCCATCGTCGTCGACGCGCCGATCGACCGTACCTTTGCCGTCTTCACCGAGGACATGGACAGCTGGTGGCCAAAGGAACATCACATCCTTCAGGCGCCTCTCGCCCGCATGGTGTTCGAGCCCAAACAGGGTGGCGCCATCTACGACGTCGGGACGGACGGCAGCGAATGCCACTGGGCGACGGTGCTCGCGTACGAGCCGCCGCACCGGATCGTCTTCAACTGGGGCGTCTCCGCGCAGTGGCAGCTCGAAACCGACCCCGCCAAGAGGAGCGAGATCGAAGTGCGCTTCGTGGCCGACGGAGCGACCCGCACCGTCGTCGAGATCGAGCACCGGCACCTCGACCGCCACGGCGACGGCTGGGAGTCCATGCACGACGCGGTCGCCTCGGACGGTGGCTGGAGGGCCGGCCTGCGTGCCTTCGCTGAGCGGCTCGCTAAGGAGGAGGTCGCCGACGGCGCCTGACCCCGTCGCTGAGTCGGTAGTCAGGCGTCCCTGGTCGACATCCGCCAGGCGCCGATGCCGGTCCAGGCGACGATCCAACCCACGATCACGGAGATCATCGCCCACGTCGGCATGGGTGGGATGCCGAGCGCACCGCGCCCACCCAGGACGGTCCTTCCCGGGCCGTGATGGCCGGTCACGCTGAGCAACGCCGCGGGTCGGAGCTGCTCCATGGCGACGCCGACGAGCAGTCGTTGCCCGTTGAGGAAGTAGGGGATGACCGTGGACGAGAGCAGCGGGGTCACGATGATCTGTAGCGCGACCAGGACGATCACCGTGACCGTGCGCTGACCGGTGAGTGAGCCGAGCCCCAGCCCGATGATGAAGCCGAGCGCCACCTGGAGCTCGATCCACAGCCCGATCTTCACCATCTCGTTGGCCGGCGGATTCAGGTCGGTGGCTTGGGCGTCGAGGTAGTCCTGATAGATGCTGCTGAAGTTGGACCGGATGTATTGCTGCGGGTTGACCTGCGGCCCGCCCGGTCCGAGCGTGATCGAGCCGCCGCTCTTGAAGATCGGCCCTCCCGCGAACTCCGAGGCGTGATCGAGCAGGAATGAGTGCAGCTGCCCCTCGCTGAGGTTCAGGGGGATGGTGCCGCCGGAGACGTTCACCGTGGTCGGCTGCGGCGTCCCTTCGAACGACGTGACCAGGCACATGAACGTGAAGCCGATGGCGACGAGCGGCAGCAGCAGGGCGAGGCCCGACGGGATCCGAGCGAAGAACAGCGCGACGCGCGAGCGGCCGGTGATCACCAGATGCCGGAACATGCCCTCGCCGAGGTCCGTCGCACCCGCGGTGGCGCCGACGGCAGCGGCGATGATGAACCCGAACTGGGCGATGGGGTCGCACAGGCCCTCGAAGACGCTCGGGCTGCCCGCGGGACCGTAGTGCGAAGGGTCGATCGCGTGGAACAGCAGCCGCAGCCCGAGCACGAGCACCGGGAGCGCGAGCGTCAGGAGCACGATGGCGACCATCAGGCCCCGTCGCTTGCGCAGCTCCATGAACTTGCTCGCGATCATGGGCCACGTCGGCACCCACGAGCCGCGGTGGTCGGCCGTCACGCTCCCCGTCGACGGAGCCGAGGTGACCGTGGCGCTCACGACGCGGGGTCGCCCAAGCGGCTGGTGACCGAGAGGAACCAGTCCTCGAGGCTCGTCTGGACCTCTTGCAGCCCGTACACCGCGACGCCGCCCTCGACGAGACGGCGGTTCAACTCGGCGACGGTTTCGCGGGTCGACCCCACGCGCAGGGTCACCGAGAGCACCCCGGGCTGTGTGTCCGTCTTCTCTACGAGGTCAGAAGGAGAGAGCAGCGATGCCGCGGCGCCGGGATCGGCGCACTCGACGCGCACGACCGCGTTGGCGCTGCGCAACAGGTCCAGGATCGGCCCCTGGCGGATAACCCGGCCCCGGTCGACGATGGCAACGGCCTGGCACGTCCGCTGGACCTCGTCGAGGAGGTGGGAGGAGAGCATGACCGTGCGCCCCTCTTCGACCAGGCTGTCGATCATGTCGCGCATCTCGTGCATGCCGGCGGGATCGAGGCCGTTCATCGGCTCGTCGAGGATCAGCAACTCGGGGTCGCCGATCAGGCACGCCGCCACGCCGAGCCGCTGGCGCATGCCCATGGAGTAGCCCTTGACCTTGTCGTCGGCGCGCTCGGCGAGACGTACCCGCTCGAGGGACGGCCCGATCCGCTCCGAAGCTCCAACACCACGCGCCGCGGCGAGCAGCTGCAGGTTCTGGCGTCCGCTGATGTGGCCGTGGAAGCGGGGCTCGTCGACGATGGCGCCGACACGGGCGAGCGCCTGGGAACGGTGACGCGGGACGCGGATGCCGAGCAACGACATGGTGCCGCTGTCGGCGTGGGTGAGGCCGAGAAGGGTACGGATGAGCGTGGTCTTGCCGGCTCCGTTCGGCCCGAGGTAGCCGAACGCCGATCCACGGGGGACGAGGAGCTCGACGTCGTCGACGGCCACCTGCGGACCGAAGCGTTTCGTCAGGCCGTGGGTCTCGACCGCCCACTCGCTGTCGCTGCGTCGAGGTGGGTCTTCGACGAGCGTCACGCCTGATCCCGCCGAGGCCCGCTGTGCATACCGGGTATCTAAACAGTCGGACGAAGTCGTATCCAGTCGGGAATGACCCCGAAGAGGTCAGGGATTTCCCCGATCCGCAACGCCGGCGCGCCGCCTCCGTGAGGTGCTACGAGGTGTCAGCCGTACCCGCCGCTCGGGATGTACGGCGACGGCGGGCCGTCCATGCCCCGCACCATCACCGGCCCGTACGGCTGGAGCTCGATGCCGGCCTCGACCACGACGCGCATGGCCCACTGCTGCGCCGAGGTCAGCCAGTTGATCTCGATCGTCTCGCCCGCGGGTGCTTCGGCGAGCATCGCCTTCAACACGAGCGTTGCCGAGGATTCGTCGCGCGCACCCAGCACGACGATCCGATCGTCCCGGGCGACTGCGTACCCTTCCTCGGCGTGCAGCAACAGCCGGTGCCCCGGTTGGGCGAGCATCGAGACGATGTCGACCTTCCGCCCGGAGCCGCGCACCTCGCGGTCGATAGCGGTGACGATATCGAGCTCGCGCTCGGTCACCTGATCGGGCTCGAACCGCACGACGTCCGCGGGCCGCTCCACCGACCCCGGCCGCATGGCGCCCCACGCGGCGACGACCGGGTGCAGTACGAAGCCGTAGCTCGTGTACAAGGCCATCGCTTTGGGGTCGCGCGAGCATTGGATCGTCCCCGGCCCGTGCGGATCGCCGTGCGACAAAGCAAGCCGCAGCAGCTCCCGGCCCACGCCACGCCCCTGCCGCCCTGGCAACGTGCCCAGCTGGGACAGGGTCCAGTAGTCCTCGCGCACGAAGGACTGCGACATGCCCACCACGATGCCCTCGTCCTCGGCGACCCAGGACCCCTGCGGATCGGTCCGCAGGAAGTGGCGGGTGCGGTCTTGGCGCCTGCGCTCGTCCTGGATCGTGTTGCGCGTCACGGGCAGCGAATGGCGCGCCAGCATGGCGAGGAAGCCGCTGTCGAACGCGGAAACGGCGGCCGGGACGTCTGCCTCCGTCATCGGGCGGAACGAGACCATCGGCAGAACGGCTAGGCGGAGGGCAGGAAGGCCGGCCGCCGTTGCTCGTACTCTGTGATGTCCTCCTCGTAACGCAACGACAGGCCGATGTCGTCCCACCCGTTGAGCAGCCGCTCGCGGGTGAACTCGTCGAGGGGGAACGTGCCGGCCAGGCCGGCCGCCGGCACCTCGATCGTGCCGCGGGCCACGTCGATGGTGATCTCCAACGACGGGTCCTTCTCCACGGCGTCGAGCAACTGCCGGTCGAGCTCTTCGGACACCTGCACCGGCAGCAGCCCCTGCTTCGTGCAGTTGTTGCGGAAGATGTCGGCGAAGCGCGACGAGACGACGGCCTGGAAGCCGTAGTCCATCAGCGCCCACACCGCGTGCTCGCGTGACGACCCGGTGCCGAAGTTGTGCCCGGCGACCAACACCGTCGCCCCGACGAAGTCGGGCTTGTTCAGCACGAAGTCGCGGTCGTCGCGCCACTCCGAGAACAGGCCGGCGCCGAACCCGGTCCGCTCGACCCGCTTGAGCCAGTCCGAGGGGATGATCTGGTCGGTGTCGACGTCCGTCCGGTCGAGCGGCACGGCCCGGCCGGTGACCACAACAACGGGTTCCATCAGTCTGGAGCCTCCAGGTCCTCCGGTGTCGCGAAAGCGCCGGCCACCGCCGTCGCTGCCGCCACCGCGGGCGACACGAGATGCGTGCGGCCGCCGCGTCCCTGCCGCCCCTCGAAGTTGCGGTTCGACGTCGAGGCGCACCGCTCGCCGACGGCGAGCTTGTCCGGGTTCATGGCCAGGCACATCGAGCAGCCCGGCTCACGCCACTCGAAGCCGGCCGCCTTGAACACCTCGTCGAGCCCCTCCGACTCCGCCTGCGCTTTCACCCGGTGCGAGCCCGGCACCGCCAGGGCCCTCAGCCCCGTACGCACGCGCCGCCCGCGCAGCACGTCGGCGGCCGCCCGGAAGTCCTCGATCCGCGAGTTCGTGCAGCTGCCCAGGAACACCGTGTCGACGGCGACTTCCCGCATGGGCGTCCCCGCGGCCAAACCCATGTACGACAGAGCACGCTCCGCCGCTTCCCGGTCGCCCGCGTCCACCATCGCAGAAGGGTCGGGCACCGCCCCGCTGATCGGGATGACCTGCGCCGGGTTCGTGCCCCACGTCACGTGCGGCGTGATGGAGGCAGCGTCGATCACGACCTCCTTGTCGAACACAGCTCCCTGGTCGGTCGGCAGCGTCCGCCAGTACGCGACGGCGTCGTCCCAGGCCGCCCCAACCGGCGCGTGGTCGCGCCCCTGCACGTATGCGAACGTCGTCTCGTCCGGCGCCACGAGTCCGGCTCGGGCGCCTCCTTCTATCGACATGTTGCACAGCGTCATCCGGCCCTCCATCGACAGACCCCGGATAGCCGAGCCCCGGTACTCGATCACGTGGCCGATCCCGCCGCCCGTCCCGATGGTGCCGATGATGGTCAAAGCGACATCCTTGGCGGAGACACCCGCGGGCAACGCACCCTCGACCGTCACCGCCATCGTCTTCGGGCGTACCTGCGTCAGCGTCTGCGTGGCCAGCACGTGCTCGACCTCGCTCGTCCCGATGCCGAACGCCAGAGCGCCGAACGCGCCGTGCGTCGACGTGTGGCTGTCGCCGCACACGATGGTCATGCCCGGCTGGGTCCAGCCCTGCTCCGGCCCGATGATGTGCACGATGCCCTGATTGGGGTCGCCCATCGGGAACGAGGTGATACCGAACTCGGCCGTGTTGTCGTCGAGCGTCTTCAGCTGTTGCGCCGAGACGGGGTCGGCGACCGGCTTGTCGATGTCGACAGTGGGCACGTTGTGGTCCGCCGTCGCCACGGTCAGATCAGGACGACGCACGCCCCGACCCGCCAGGCGCAACCCTTCGAACGCCTGTGGCGAGGTCACCTCGTGCACGAGATGCAGGTCGATGAACAGAAGGTCAGGTTCGCCTTCGGCGGCGTGGACGACGTGCGCGTCCCAGATCTTCTCGCTGAGCGTGCGCGGGCGGTTCGACCCGTTCGAAGTCGCCATCAGCGTTCGATCGCGACGATGTGCACCTTGAGCATCCCTCCCGGTGCCTTGTACTCCACCGCGTCGCCGGCGGTCTGTCCCACCAGGACCTGCCCGAGAGGCGAGCTCGGCGAGACAACGGGCAGGTCCCCTTGCCGCTCCTCGATCGAGCCGACGAAGAACGTCTGCGTGTCGTCCTCGTCGTCGCCCTCGTAGCGCAGCGTCACCGTGCTCCCGAGCGAGATTGACCCGTCGTCCGACCCGGACTCGTCGACGATCTCGACCGACTTCAGCATGGCCTGCAACTGGCGGATGCGCGATTCCATCTTCCCCTGGGAGTCCTTGGCGGCGTGGTAGTCGCCGTTCTCGCTCAGGTCGCCCAGCGCCCGCGCCGACTCGATCGCCTGGGCGATCTCGACCCGCCCGCGGGTGGTCAGATCCTCGAGCTCGGCCACCAGGCGGTCGTAGGTGGCCTGGGTCAGCTTGGTCGGTTCGGTCTGGTTGGCGGGAGCATTGGTCACGGCATGTCCTTCGGGGAAGCGGGCGTGCGGCGGTGCGAGGTCAGGCACGGCGGCCGCAACCACCAGGCTAATGCTCCCCGGATGACCCTCGTTTCGCCGTGCAGCGTGTGTTGACGGGGCCTCCCCACCTGCGAGAGACTGGGATGGCTATGCGTCGTCCCGAGCACTTTGTAGGCATTATTCATTAGGCGCGCCACCTCCCCGCGCGCCTTCGACCGTCCACAATGTGGGCGGTTTTTCAATTTCCGCCAGCTTCGGCAGCGGGCGCAAAGGGGAACGCCGGCGGGGCATCCTGGGGACGAGCGACCAGACAACGAAAGGACGAACAGGAACGTGGTGACCGGCAGCACCAGGCATCGGGTCGCCGTCATCGGCGGCGACGGCATCGGGCCGGAGGTCTGTGCCGAGGCGCTGAAGGTGGTCGCCGCGGCCGGCGTGAATTTGGACACCACCGAGTTCGATCTCGGGGCCGCCCGGTACCTGCGGGACAGGGTCGTGCTGCCGGACGAGACGCTCGGGGAGCTCCGCGGCTACGACGCCATCCTCCTCGGCGCGGTGGGACCGCCGGTGGGTGATACCGCCGTCCCGCCGGGCACCCTCGAGCGCGGCATGCTGCTCCGCCTCCGCTTCGAGTTGGACCTCTACGTCAACCTGCGGCCCTTCACCGGCGTGCCCGGCTCCATCGCCGAGGGCGCCGACTTCGCCGTCGTGCGCGAGAACACCGAGGGCACATACGCCGGCGAGGGCGGGTTCCTCCGGAAGGGCACTCCGCACGAGGTCGCCACGCAGGGCTCGGTGAACACCCGGATGGGCACCGAACGTTGTGTGCGGTTCGCGTTCGAACTGGCCGGACGCCGCAACAACCGCCTCACGCTCGTGCACAAGACGAACGTGTTGACGTTCGCCGGCGACCTGTGGAGCCGGACGGTCAAAGAGGTCGCCGCTGATTACCCCGACGTGTCGTGGGACTACAACCACGTCGACGCCGCGTGCATCTATCTCGTGGAGCAGCCCAAGCGCTACGACGTGATCGTTACCGACAACCTCTTCGGCGACATCCTCACCGACCTCGCCGGCGCTGTCGCCGGCGGAATCGGCTTCGCCGCGTCGGCCAACCTCAACCCGGCCCGGACCGGGCCCTCTCTCTTCGAGCCCGTCCACGGAGCGGCCCACGACATCGCCGGGCAAGGCACCGCCAACCCGCTCGCCGCCATCCACTCGGCTGCGCTGATGCTCGAACATCTGGGCGAGGCCGATGCCGCCGCCCGGATCCTCAAGGCGCTCTCCGCCCAGGCCGATTCCATGTCAACCTCCTCCGAACAGCTGTCCACGTCCGCCGTGGGCGACGCGATCGCAGAAAGGCTGTAGCCCAATGCCCATCACCACGACCGAGAAGATCTGGATGGACGGCGAGCTCGTCGACTGGGCCGACGCCACCGTGCACGTTCTGACGCACACCATGCACTACGGCTCCGGCGTCTTCGAGGGGATCCGGGCGTACCCGACGAGCCGGGGCGTGGCCGTTTTCCGCTTGGGCGATCACATCCGCCGGCTGTTCGCGTCGGCCAAGGTGTTCATGATCGATGTGCCCTTCACTGTCGACCAGATCGTCGATGCCTCCCGGCTTGTCGTGCGCGTCAACGGCATGAACGACGGCTGCTACATCCGTCCGATCGTCTTCCTCGGTTACGGCGAGATGGGTTTGAACCCGCTGCCCTGCCCGGTCAACGTCTCGGTGGCCTGCTGGCCGTGGGGCACGTACCTGGGTGACGAGGGCGTGGCCAACGGCGTCACGGTCAAGATCAGCTCTTGGCGCCGCCACGACCCCAACGCGGTGCCGACGGCGGCCAAGGGGACCGGCATGTACGCGAACTCGTCGCTGGCGAAGGTCGAGGCGTTGAAGGCGGGGTACGACGAGGCCATCCTGCTCGCCCCGAACGGCAAGGTCAGCGAGTGCACCGGCGAGAACGTGTTCATCGTCCGCGACGGCGTCATCGTCACGCCGCCGACCTCCGACGCGGGCGCCCTGGCCGGCATTACCCAGAACTCGGTCGAGACGATCGCGCGCGACCTGGGTTACAAGGTCGAGCACGAGCACATCGTCCGCACCGACCTGTACCTGGCCGACGAGGCCTTTCTGACGGGCACGGCGGCCGAGGTGGTGCCGATCCGGGCCGTTGACGATCGTGAAATCGGCACCGGGAAGCCCGGCAAGATCACCAAGGAGATCCAGCAGACCTACTTCGCCACCGTCCGCGGCGAGGTCGACCAGTACAAGGAATGGCTGGACTATGTCGATTGAGACGGAGAGCCACAGCCATGGCGGCGTGCAGCACACGCACGCCCACGGCCACACCGCGCACGCCCACGACTACAAGATGCCCGAGCTCCCCGAGGCGGTGGACATCTTCGACACCATCCTCCGTGACGGAAGCCAGCAGGAAGGGTTGTCGCTGACGGTCGACGACAAGCTCCGCGTTGCCGAGCAACTCGACCACCTCGGCGTCAGCTACATCGAGGGCGGCTGGCCCGGCGCCAACCCCAAGGACGTCGAATTCTTCGAGCGGGCCAAGAAAGAGCTCAACCTTGGCACCGCAACGCTCGTCGCCTTCGGTTCGACGCGGCGGGCCGGCGTCAAGCCGGAGAAGGACGCGGTCCTGGCCAACCTCATCGAAGCCGGCGCGTCGGTCGCCTGCATCGTGGCCAAGTCGTGGGACCGCCACGTGGCCGAGGCGCTGCGCACGTCACTCGACGAAGCCGTGGCCATGGTCGCCGACTCCGTGCGCTACCTGTGCGAGCACGACTTGCGCGTGTTCCTCGATGCGGAGCACTTCTTCGACGGCTTCCGTCGCAACCCCGAATTCGCGCTATCCGTCCTCTCGGCAGCGGAGGAGAACGGCGCCGAGGCGCTCGTACTGTGCGACACCAACGGCGGCTCGCTACCCGACGACGTCGGCGCGGCGGTCGCGGCCGTGCGTGATCGTACGAGCGCTCAGCTCGGGATCCACTGCCACAACGACGCCGGCTGCGCCGTGGCGAACTCGCTGGTGGCCGTGCAGGCCGGCGCCACCCAGGTCCAGGGCTGCATCAACGGCTACGGCGAGCGTGCAGGGAACACTGACCTCTCGGCTGCGATCCCGAACCTCTCGCTGAAGCTCAACATCCGCACGATCCCGACCGAGCGGCTCGAGCGGCTGACGCCGGTGGCGCACCACATCGCCGAGCTGGTGAACATCGCGCCGAACCCGCAGCAGCCCTACGTCGGCAACTCCGTGTTCGCCCACAAAGGCGGCCTCCACGCCAGCGCTGTTGCACGCAGCGCCGACCTCTACGAGCACGTCGTGCCCGATACCGTCGGCAACGGCACCCGCGTCGTCGTCTCCGAGATGGCGGGTCGCTCCACCTTGGCCATGAAAGCCGCCGAGCTCGGGATCGACCTCGACGGCGAGGTGATCGGGCGCGTCCTCGACGAGCTGAAGCACCTCGAGCACGAGGGTTACCACTTCGAGGTCGCCGACGGCTCTCTTGAGCTCCTGCTGCGTCGCGCCACCGGTTGGGCTGCCGACTTCTTCACTGTGGAGTCGTTCCGGGTCATCACCGATCACGGCGCCCGCCGAGCGGAGGACGAGGCGACGTCGTCGCCGGCACCGATCGCCGGGATGACGACCGAAGCCACGGTCAAGGTGCACGTCGGAGGGGAGCGGGTTGTCGCCACCGCCGAGGGCAATGGACCGGTCAACGCGCTCGACGGGGCGCTGCGGGGCGCCATCGGCTCGAAATTCCCGGCGCTCGATCACATCCACCTCACCGACTACCGGGTCCGCGTCCTCGATACCGGCCGCGGC
The DNA here is from genome assembly GCA_963777485.1 of uncultured Acidimicrobiaceae bacterium. Lineage (GTDB taxonomy): Bacteria > Actinomycetota > Acidimicrobiia > Acidimicrobiales > RAAP-2 > Bog-473. The sequence continues at coordinate 102,647 of CAVZQP010000001.1, forward strand.
ACCGGCGCGGTCACCCGTGTCCTGGTCGATTCGACCGACGGTGAGCGTACGTGGACGACGATCGGGGTGTCGGAAAACATCATTGAGGCGAGCTGGCAGGCGCTCTACGATTCGATCGTCTTCGGGCTGCTCCACGCCGCGTAGGGCGATTCGGCGAATTTGGACCGGCACGGGACGGGGGAGGCCGTGTGAGGTTCGGGATCCGTAACACATGACTGTGTTCAGCCGTCTGGCCGCGCGGCTCGTCAAGCTGCCGCCACCAGAGACGACGAACGTCTCCGTCGAGCGCGACCTCGCCGCCAAGATGCCCGACGGCACCGTGCTCCTGGCGGACCGGTGGTATCCGACGGACGCGTCGGGTGGGCGACCGACCGTGTTGATCCGCACGCCGTACGGGCGGACTGTCATGGGTCCACTGGGCCGCCTCTACGCGGAACGCGGCTACCAGGTGGTGATCCAGAGTTGCCGCGGCACCTTCGGGTCCGAGGGCGAGCTGGTTCCGGTGCGTCACGAGCAGGCCGATGGCCATGCGACGCTCGAATGGGTGGCGTCCCAGCCCTGGTTCGACGGTCGGCTGGTCATGTGGGGCGCGAGCTACCTCGGGATGACGCAATGGGCGATTGCGGAGGACCCACCCGCCTTCGTCAAAGCGCTGAACCTTCAGGTCACCGCGTCGAAGTTCCGCGACGCCATCGTCTACCCGGGCGAGTCCTTCGCGCTCGAGATGGCCCTTTGTTGGCTCTATCAGATGAAGTACCAAGAATCAGGTCTCGCCACCGTCGTGCGCAAGCAGCTCGGTGCAAACCGCGTCGTCGCGCGCATGGCCGACATGCTGCCGCTCGGCAAGTGCGACACCGGGACGCTCGGAGAGGTCTCGCCCGCATTCCAGGACTGGCTCGAGCACAACGTGCCGGGCGATCCGTGGTGGGACGACATGGATTTCGGGCGTCGTCTCGAAAGAGTGCCACCCTCGAGCTTCGTGGCCGGCTGGTACGACCTCTTCCTGCCGGGGCAGGTCGCCGACTACGAGGCGCTGCGCCACGCCGGCGGCTCGGCCCGCATCACCATCGGACCCTGGACGCACTCCAGCCCCGGGCTCTTCGGCGAGGGCGTCCGCGACGGGCTCGACTGGTTCAACAAGCAGTTGGGGGAGCGGCGCGGCAAGGAGCCGCGCGCTCCGGTGCGGGTGTACGTCATGGGTTCGGGGACGTGGCAGGACTTCTCGCTGTGGCCGCCTGCTGGCGAGTCCCAGAACTGGTACCTGGGCCGTTGGGGCACTCTCGGCACCGAGCCCCCGGACGCGAGCGGGCACGACCACTACCACTACAACCCGCACGATCCGACGCCGGCGGTGGGCGGCGCAGGGCTCAACTTCGCTACGGCTGGTCGGAAGGACCAACGCCGGCGGGAGCACCGCCACGACGTCCTCACCTATACGAGCCCCGTCCTCACCGAAGACCTGACCGTCATCGGGCCGCTCACTGCGACACTCTTCGTGCGTTCGTCACTCGAGCACACCGACTTCTTCGTGCGGTTGTGCGACGTGACGCAGAAGGGCAAGTCGTTCAACGTGAGCGACGGCATCATCCGCCTGACGCCGGAGTCGGTCGAGAGGGACGGCGACGGCATCATCCGACTCGACATCTCCATGTGGCCGACGGCCAACACTTTCCGGGCCGGTCACCGGATCCGCCTCCAGGTCTCGAGCGGCGCGCATCCCCTCTATGCGAGGAATGCGGGAACCGGAGAACCCTTGGCGACCGGGGCCAACCTGCGCTCCGCCGATCAGGAGGTGTTCCACGACGCCGGGCGGCCGTCGTGCATCACCCTGCCCGTCGTGCACCTGATGACGGAAGGACGGCTCTCGTAAATGGGTGCCGAGAAGGCCTCGGCTAGTCTCCGCCCATGACCCAGCCCACCTTCGTGCCGATCGCGGAGGCCGACCAGGTCCGCCCTGCTCGCCATATGCACGTCCCGGGATCGTGGACCACCTCCCGTCCCGCCGAGCTCACCGTGCCCGAACATCCGCGCGGGCGCGGCATGGGCACACCCGGTCCCGACTCCGGCTTCGCCATGCGATTGGCACACCGGTTCGAGCACGAAATGAAGTTGGAGGAGGGTGAGACCGAGCACGACGTCGCGCTCGGTGTGGCGTTGATCGGGTCGAAGCGTGCGGCGCTGTTCGGTCGGGCCCCCTCGGTCTACGACGTGCGCTTCGCCCTGAACCTCTGGGGATTCCTCGACGACGCACCCGCTGACCTCAAGGCGTTGCGCCGTGCCGCCTTCTCCTCCATCTCCCATGACTACGTCGCTCAGCGCAGCCTGGTCGACTCCATCGACGAGGACGCCCTCCGCCTGACCCCTGAGGACGCGCGCTTCAAGGGCGGTTCCGTCTCCGCCTAGTCAGTGTGTCCTGTGGCGGCCGTGGACGTACCCCGTGCCATCGACCGGATCGAAATCGAGGCCGGCGGCTTCACCTTCACTGGACGTGCCTGTGGCCCCCACGAGGGCCGGCGGGTCCTGTGTCTACACGGCTTCCCTCAGACCTCGTGGGCCTGGCGCGATCAGCTGTGGGCCCTCGGCCACGCCGGCTACCGCGCGGTGGCGCCCGATCAACGCGGCTACTGCAGCGGCGCTCGGCCGGTCGCAACGAGCGACTACGGCACCGAGCACCTCGTTGGTGACGTGATCGCATTGGCGGACTCGATGGAGATGCAACGTTTCGACCTCGTCGGGCACGACTGGGGCGGCCTCCTGGGTTGGATCGTGGCGGAGCGGTTCCCTGATCGGCTCCGATCCCTCACCGTCGTCTCCACGCCGTACCCATTGGCGCTGCGGCAAGCGCTGTCGGGGGGCGACCCCGAGCAAGCGGCCCGCGCGGGCTCGACGGCGTCGCTCCAAGAACAAGACGAACCCGAACGCCTGCTGCTCGGGCCGGAGGGCGACGGCAGCGGCCTGGTGCGCATGCTGCGTGAAACAGGCCTCGACGACGAGGATGCCGAGATGTATGCCGCTGCGTTGAGCGAGCCCGGCGCGTTGACCGCAGCACTGAACTGGTACAGGGCCATGGATCCGAGGGCAGTGGCGGACCTCGAGCTGGTGCGGGTCCCCACGATGTACATCTGGTCGACCGGCGACGCGGCGATCGGCCGCGTGGCGGCGGAGGACACCCGGGAGCATGTGCAGGGGCCGTACCGGTTCGAAGTGCTCGAGGGTGTGTCGCACTGGGTTCCCGAGACCGCACCGGAGCAGCTGTCAAGCCTCCTGATTCGGCATCTGGCCTCGACCTGACTCCTAATCAGCCTTGGACCGGTCGGTTCGACCGACGGGTCGGCCACCTCTGCGAGAATGACGCTCGTGAGTGACTCGACCTTCGACCTTACCGACGTCCAGCGTGAGTTCCGCGAGACGCTGCGTAGCTTTTGCGAGAAGAAGGTGGCGCCGCACGCAGCCGAGGTGGACCGCAACGCGGAGTTCCCGTGGAAGTCGTTCGAGGCGTGCAAGGAGATGGAGCTGCCGGCGCTCGGGATCCCCGAGGCGTACGGAGGTGCGGGTGCCGACGCGGTGACGCAGGCGATCATGATCGAGGAGCTCGCACGCGTGTGCGGCGCAACGTCGCTCACCATCATCATCTCGAAACTCTCGATGCTGCCGGTCATGAACTGGGCCAGCGATGAGATCAAGAGGAGTTACCTCCCAAGGATCGCCACCGGAGAGATCCAGGGCAGCTACTGCCTGTCCGAGCCTGACGCCGGCAGCGACGTGGCCGCCATGCGGGCCCGGGCGGTGCGCGACGGGGATGTCTACGTCCTCAACGGCACCAAGTACTGGATCAGCAACGCCGGGATCTCCGACGTCTACGTCGTCTTCGCCAAGACCGACCCCGACGCCGGCGCTCGGGGGGTCACGTGCTTCCTGGTCGACAAGGACTGGGGCATCAAGGTGCCCAAGCACGAGGAAAAGCTCGGCATGCGGGGCAGCCCGACGGGCGAGGTCCTGTTGGAGGACGTGCGGGTACCGGTCTCGCACCGCATCGGTGAGGAGGGCCAGGGCTTCACGATCGCGATGCACACGTTGGACCGGAGCCGGCCCGGTATCGGGGCCCAGGCGGTGGGGCTGGCGCAGGGCGCCATCGACACGGCAGCCGCGTACATGAAGCAGCGGCACACGTTCGGAGGTCCCATCGCCGACCTGCAGGGGCTGCGTTTCATGCTGGCCGACATGGCGATGCGCAACGAGGCAGCCCGCGCGCTCGTCTACCGCGCCTGTGCGATGGTAGACAACGACCCGCACGGCGAGCTGACCAAATTCGGCGCGATGGCCAAGGCATTCGCCTCCGACGCCGCCATGGCGATCACGCTCGACGCGATACAGCTTCTCGGCGGCTACGGCTACACGAAAGACTTTCCCGTCGAGCGGATGATGCGCGACGCCAAGGTGACCCAGATCTACGAAGGGACCAACCAGGTCCAACGCGTCGTCATCGCCCGTGAGACGCTGAAACAGTTCTAGGGGTCCGGCGGAGTTGGCGCCCGGCGACCAGGCCCAGGCAGACTTCGGGGGGCCGGTGCTAAAGTTAGAACAGGTTCTAGATTTCGCCCAAGCAGGGCAGCCGGCCCGAGGCCGGGAATCGCAGGAGGAAGGTCCGTCATGGCGCAGCCGGTAATCATCGAGGCGGTCCGTACGCCCATCGGGAAGCGCAACGGGTGGCTGGCGGGTCTGCGGGCGGCCGACATCCTCGGCGCCGCACAGACCGAGGTCGTCAAGCGTGCCGGCATCGACCCCGCATCGGTCGGCCAGGTGTTCGGCGGGTGCGTGACGCAGGCGGGCGAGCAGGGCTTCAACGTGACGCGCACGTCGTGGCTGCTGGCCGGGCTGCCCTACGACGTGGCGGCGACGACGATGGACTGCCAGTGCGGGTCGTCGCAGCAGGCCAACCACATGGCCAACAACCTCATCGCCGCCGGCGGGGCCGACACGACCATCGGGTGCGGCGTGGAGACGATGAGCCGTATCCCGCTCGGTGCGAACGCGTCGGCGCCCGGCGTCGGGCGGGCCATGCCCGAGGACTTGCCCTACGACATGCCGAGCCAGTTCGAGGCAGCGGAGCGCATCGCCAAGAAGCACGGCATCAGCCGCGAGGACGTCGACGCGTTCGGGCTGGCGTCTCAGGAGAAGGCGGCGCGTGCCGTGGCCGAAGACCGCTTCGCCCGCGAGATCTTCGCCATCGAGGCGCCGATCGTGGGTGAGGAGGGGCCGAGGGGCGAGCACAACGGCGAGAAGATGATCGTCAGCAAGGACCAGGGGCCGCGTGACACGACACTCGAGGGTCTGGCCAAGCTGAAGCCGGTGCTGCCCGAGGGCATTCACACCGCGGGGACGTCGTCGCAGATCTCCGACGGGGCGGCTGCGGTGCTGTGGATGTCCGAGGAGCGGGCCAAGGCCGAGGGCTTCAAGCCGCGGGCCCGGATCGTGTCGCAGGTGCTCGCCGGGTCCGATCCCTACTACCACCTCGACGGCCCGATCGTCGCGACGGAGAAGGTGCTGGCGAAGGCGGGCATGACGATGAAGGACATAGACCTCTACGAGGTGAACGAGGCCTTCGCGTCCATCGTGCTGAGTTGGGCCAAGGTGCACGGCGCGGACATGGACAAGCTGAACGTGAACGGCGGGGCGATCGCGTTGGGGCACCCCGTCGGCGCGACCGGGGCCCGGTTGATCACCACGATCTTGCACGAGCTCGAGCGGACCGACTCGACCTACGGGTTGGTGTCGATGTGCTGCGGGGGCGCGGTGGCGACGGGCACGATCATCGAGCGCTTGTAAGGCGGGCGGGCTCGCCGTTGTCCGGCGGGCTGCGTGGTTTCGTTTTTCGCAGCAGTACGGCAATCCCGGACCGGCGCCTACCTCTGGAGGGGACCGTGGCAGACATTTCCACCGAGCACCTGACGTTCGAGCGCGACGGCGCGACGGCGATCGTCACCATGAACCGCCCGGAGGCGAAGAACGCGCTGAGCCTGCCGATGCTCGTCGGCATGAAGGACGCCTGGGAGGAGATCGACGGCAACGACGACATCCGCTGCGCCATCCTCACCGGCGCGGGCGGCACGTTCTGCGCCGGCATGGACCTCAAGGCCATGGGCGGCAGCGACGCCGAGAAGTACCGGGCACGGATGGCCGAGGATCCCGACCTGCACTGGAAGGCCCTGCTGCGCCACTACGACGTGAAGAAGCCGTTGATCGCCGCCGTCGAGGGATGGGCCGTCGCGGGCGGGACCGAGATTCTGCAGGCGACCCACGTCCGCGTGGCCGGCTCGAGCGCGGTGTTCGGCATCTTCGAGGCGAAGCGCGGCTTGTTCCCCCTGGGCGGCTCGACGGTGCGCCTGCGCCGCCAGATCCCCTACACCGTGGCCATGGAACTGCTTCTGACGGCGCGTGAGGTGCCGGCGGAGGAGGCGCTGCGCATCGGGCTGATCGGCCACGTGGTGCCGGAGGGAATGGCGTTGGAGAAGGCCTTGGAGATCGCCGCCGTCATCGGGGCGAACGGGCCGCTCGCGGTTGAGGCGATATTGCAGAGCGTGCGCGAGACGGAGGGAATGTCCGAGGTTGACGGCCTGGCCCGCGAGCTCGAAATCGGCTGGCCCGTCTTCTCCTCGAACGACGCGGCGGAGGGCCAGAAGGCCTTCGCCGAGAAGCGGCCGCCGAACTACACGCGCACATGAGCGGCGAAGAGTCGGGTTCCGCGCGTCGCGCCTTCGCCGGGGGCGAGAACCTCGACCCGGGCCCTGGCGAGGGTCATCCCGGCGTCGACGGCGAACCCACTTCCGCCGCGGTTGATCTGCCCATCAACGAGGTGGCTGCGGCACTCCGTCGCATCGGTGCGGTGACCATCGGCCAGCCGCTCGAGGACGACGTCCTCGGTGCGGCGGGTGCGCGACTGGGGGAGGTGGCGGATCAGCTCGAGGCCGCCGCCGCAGCCTCGAAGCGGAACCGCAGGACACCGGGACAGGCCGGCTTCCCCGGCGTCCATCCCCAGGACCACTTCCCGACAAGCCCGATGATCGGTTTCGCCAACCCGATTTCGCCGCCGGTCGAGGTATGGGCGGTGCAAGGGGAAGACGGCCAGCGCGAGATCCGCGGCCGTGTGACGTTCGACTACCCCTTCGAGGGCCCGCCGACGTGTGTGCACGGGGGCGTCATCGCGGAGCTGTTCGACGAGTTGCTCGGGTTGTCCAACATCCTTGCGGGCAAGGGCGCCATGACCGGGACGCTGACGATCCGTTACCGGCGCCCGACGCCGTTGCTGGCGCCGCTCGAGGTGGCGGCGCGCCACACAGGGCAGGAGGGCCGCAAGGTCTTCGCGTGGGGCGGTCTCTACCACGAGGGCGAACTCACGGCCGAGGCGGAGGGTGTCTTCATCCTTGTAGAGTTCGGCCGGATGCTCGACATCGTGTCCGGGAACGCGCACGGTGCGCACAGTGCGGAAGGGCCCCTTGTCGACGCGGACTGGCAGCGCATGATGGGTGCGCGCGAGCGACGGAAGGGTGCAGCGCCCTAGGCCTCGCCCATCAGGCCGGCTCGGGTCAGGGGCAGCTGCTTTCGGTAAACCGCCGACGATCCGGTGTCACGGCATCCGGCTCGTCACATATAGATCTCGGCCCGTTACCGGCCGCTGCGTATGCGATGCTCTCGCCGTGACAAGAGGGAGGCTCGAGGCCTTCACCGATGCCGTCATCGCCATCGTCATGACCATCATGGTGTTGGATCTCCGCCCACCAGCCGGCCACGGCTTCGGAGATCTGAAGCATGTTCTGCCAAGACTGCTGGTTTACGCCTTGAGCTTCACGTTCCTGGCCATCTACTGGAACAACCATCACCATCTGATGCACCTCGTCGAGAGGATCGATGGTCGGGTGCTCTGGGCAAACATGGGACTGTTGTTTGCCCTCTCATTGACGCCCGCGGCCACGGCGTGGTGGGGTGGGCACACCAGGGACACCGCCCCGGTAGTCGTGTACGGCCTGGTACTCCTTCTTTCGGCGATCGCCTACTTCCTGCTCACTCGCGCGCTGTTGGCACTGCACCCGGCGGATTCTCGATTGGCCAAAGCGATCGGGAGTGACCGCAAAGGGCGTCTTTCCGCGATCGCCTACGTGGTGGGAATCGTTGTCGCCTTCTTCGAACCATGGGTAGCCATTGCGATCTACATCGGAGTAGCTGTCGTCTGGTTGGTGCCGGACAGGCGGATCACGCGGGTCATCGAAGGTTGAGGCAGGCCCGAACGACGACGTCATGATCTGGTGGGCTTTGTCGCGCTCCCAACCCGACGTCATGAGGCAGGCAGCCCCGCCACGTGCTTGCGAAACGGTCGCCAGAAGCGGTTAGCCCAAACGGTAGAGCTTCACGCCGTTTTCGCCGAGGATCTTGCGGCGCGACTCCGGACGAAGCGTCGCCATGGCCTCGTGTACGTGTTCGAGGGGCTTCGGCCAGAGGGCGGTCGGATGGGGAAAGTCGGTCTCAAAGAGGATGTTGTCTTCGCCGACCTTGTCGACCAGCTGCTGGAGATGGCCGCGCCCGGTCTCGAACCACATGGTGGCGAACCAGTTCGACTTGAAGTACTCCGAAGGACTCTTCCCGAGCTCGGCTGCCTGCGCAGGAGCGTTCTCGGGCAATTCCCAGTCCATTGTCTCGAGGATGAAGGGCACCCATCCGATCCCGCTCTCGACGGAGACCATCTTGAGCTTGGGGAAACGGTCGAACAGCCCTGAGAACACGGTGTTGATCACCACGCGGGCGTTCCCGATGAACAGCATCGAACCGCCGATGGCAGGCTTGACGAACTCGTCCTGAGACTCCCAGAAATACTGGCCGTAGAAGTTCATTGCGGTGAGGCTCGCCCCGATGTGGAAGTGGACCGGCAGCTCGAGGTCGGCGCAGACCTCCCAGAGGGGATCCCAGGCTCTGCTGGCCAGGTCCGGGGCCCCCAAGTCCTGGGGGTCCGAGGTCATGTTGATCCCCCGCAGTCCGAGGCTCCCGATTCGCTGGGCCTCGCGGACACATTCATCGACGTCCCAAGCGGGCAGGATGGGCATGGGCAGCAAGCGGTTGTTCGTGCGCTCTTGGATCTCTGCCCGGGTGTCGTTGAAGATCTCAACACAGATTCGACGCAGGCCGAGGTCCTTCACCTCGCCCAGAGTCTGGCCTCCCAGCCCGAGCGCGTTGGGATACAGGACTTGATGTTGGATGCCCATGTCATCGAGTACCTCGAGGCGGGCGTCGACGTCCCACGCGGCAACGTGCGCACGTTCGAAATCCCACTCGATCATCGATTCCAGGAAGGGGTGCTTCACGCCTTGACGGTCGATGGTGCTTCCGCCTCCGGCCTTCCCCACGGGCGTGCCCTCGATGACCCACTGGCGCTCCCCGTCTACCTCCTCGACATGCAGGATCTCATCCCTGTATGCCGCCGGGGCTCGCTTCGTCCAAAGGTCCTGTACGTCGGTGAAATGCGAATCGGCGTCCAGGACAGCAAATCCCTCAGGCACCTCTGCGGCGAGAGTCATTGGATCCGTCCTCCTCCTCGAGTGAGCGCCCACGGGGCCACGCACACTCTGACGTTGAGGCTACCCCGGCGCTCACCCGCACTCGTCGTGCCACGGTTCGTGAAAGCACGGCCGGGTCCGCCAAACCGAGGATTGCTTCCCGGACTGCTTTCAACCAGCGGCGGTTCACCTCGTGAGAGGCGTCGGGGGACTTCCTGCCGAGAAGTCTCGGCCGTCGACCTTGCTACGGCTACTCGCGATCCAGCCGTCTCGGGATGGGGACGACCCGCTGCGCGCCGGCCTCGTTTTCTCGTTCTTTCCTTGGGTATCCCCAATTGCGTGACCGTTCCCCAGGACCCGACGCCGATTGAGGCCGAACCCGAGCCGCACCCTCCCTCCCCGGTACCGGAGCCCGAACCCATGCTTCGTTGAGCAGAGGCCTTTCGGGGGTCCGTACGGCTTCATGCGATGCACAGACCTTGGACGAAGGCCGGCGACCGCTGTGGCCTCCCATTTGACTGCTACCCGCCACCTTCTCTGCGAGCATCGTCTTCAGTGGCGGCATGGGAAGTGGCCGCCAGTGGACGGCGCCCGATGAAACAACCAGCGTCCGTCGTCATCGTGACCACGCCGCCGGCGGTCCGGAACCGGTCGTGGACCGCCTGGGTCAGCGCGGCAAGCTGCGGTGCTCCGGCTTCCTGGCCGGCGGACGACGACTGGATGTAGGCAATGACCGCGTCCGGATCGTCGCAGACCAACCTGCCCGGGTGGTGATGCCACTCGACGTCCTCGAACGCCCTCGCGAGGATTGGGCCGCCGTTGGACCGTCCGAAGCGCCGGTCGACGAAGTCGAGTGACGACCAGCCGAAGACCTGGCGCGAGATCTCCGCGATGACGTCGAGATGGTCCGGACCGTTCGTCGCCGCCATGAGGACACCGTCTGATCGGAGGACCCTCGCGAATTGGGCGGCAGCGCGGGTCGGCTCGGGTACGTGGTACAGCATGTGGTTGGCGACCACGACGTCGAAAGAGGAGTCAGCAAACGGGAGATCCTGTGCGTCGCATGCCCGTGTGGCCACGAGGCCCACGGAATCGATCGGCTCGACGACGCTGCGTGCCTCGTCGAGCATTCCCTCGGACAGGTCGGTGAGGGTGAGCCGGAGGTGGGGGAGGACCGGCGCGATGCTCGTCCAGAGAAGTCCCGGACCACACCCCACCTCGAGCACCTCGCCGCCATCGGGCCAGTCCACGCGGGAGGCCAGCCACGGGTACCAGGGCTCGTCCGCCCGGGCGAAGCGTGCGTGCAGCGCGATGCGCGCGTTGAGGTTGGTGGCATCCTTGTACTGCTTGTCGCGCAGGTAGTCGGCGTCGGTGCCGAATCCCTCGCGGCTGGTCATGCGCCCGGAGAGCGAGGAGCGAGGGTCTTGACCATCTGGAGCGCCGGGTTCTCCGGTTGCCACAGGTCCGGGAATTCCTCCAGCGGCCGGAAGCCGACGGCGAAGTAGAACGCCCGGGTTTTGACGTAGCCGGGATCGGGGTGTCGCGGGCTGAGCGTCTTCACTTGCAGGTACTCGATGTCCCGCTCCCGTAGCCATGTCTCCGCGACCGCGAGCATCTGACGCCCGACGCCGTGCCGGTGGTGCTCGGGCCGGACGCCCATGACGTACACCTCTGCGGCATAAGGGGTGTGGACGACCAAGGTCAGGATCCCGACGTCGTCCCGGTCCACCGTGGCCAACACGGTCGGGTGCTCGTCGGCCTTCGCCACGTAGTCCTCGACGGACTCGGGGACGCCGAACCACGTCGGAAGGGTGGCGAGGATGCTCCGGCAGATCTCGCCCGAGCCGTGGTCCTGTACCCGCGTCTGGGTTTCCGGCGTCACCACCACTCCTCCAGCATGCCTGCTCCCTCCCACAACCCACGTGCCTCGCGCCCGACACCGCAGTAGCGTCCGGTGACGAACCCCGAGACCGGAGGTGCTGACATGGCCGGATTCGTACAGATCATGGAGCTCGATACGTCGAAGATCAGCGAGGTCGACGCCCTGGGGCGAGAGCTCGCCGGCGTGCTGGGCGACAAATTCAAGCCCGTGAGGACGACGACCACCCAGGACCGGGATCGACCCGGACACTGCTACATCATCGTGGAGTTCGACTCCTACGAGGCGGCCATGGAGAACTCGGAGAGCGCTGAGACGTCCGAGTACTCGGAGCGAATGGGAAAGCTGTTGGACGCTCCGCCTGTGTTCCGCAACCTCGACGTCGTATCGGTATGGGAGCCGAGCTGATCCCAACCGCTCAGAGAGCGCGCTGCACGCCCTCCCAGTAGGGGTCACGCAGCTTGCGCTTGTAGAGCTTGCCGTTGGGGTCCCGCGGCATCTCGTTGGTGAAGTCGATCGTCTTCGGCGTCTTGAACTTTGCGAGCTTGTCGCCGCAGAACGCGAGGATCTCGTCGGCGAGCTCGTCGTTGGCCTCGATCCCCTCAGCGGGCTCGATGACGGCCTTCACCTCTTCACCCCAGTCTTCGTGGGGGATGCCGAACACGGCCGCGTCGCCGACCTTCGGGTGCGAAAGAAGCACGTTCTCGATCTCGGCCGGATAGATGTTCGCGCCACCCGAGATGATCATGTCGATCTTGCGGTCCCGCAGGAACAGGAACCCGTCTTCGTCGAGGAAGCCGACGTCGCCGACGGTGAAGAACGCGCCGATCCGGTTCTTCTTGGTCTTCTCGGGATCCTTGTGGTATTCGAAGCCGGCGGTACCCATCGACATGTAGACGGTGCCGATCACCCCTGGCTCCTCGATCCGGTTGTCGTCGTCGTCGAAGATCGCAATCTCGCTGATCGGCCACGGCTTGCCGACGGTGCCCGGCTTCTGCAGCCACTCCTCGGCCGTCACGAGCGTGCCGCCGCCCTCGCTGGCGGCGTAGTACTCGTCGACCGCGTTACCCCACCAGGCGATCATCTTGTGCTTGACGTCGACAGGGCACGGCGCCGCTGCGTGGATCATGTGACGCAGCGACGAGACGTCGTACTTCGCCCGCACGTCCTCGGGCAAGGCGAGCAGCCGGTGGAACTGCGTCGGGACCATGTGCGACGTCGTCACACGCCGTTCCTCGATGAGACGCAACATGTCCTCGGGCAGCCACTTGTCCATCACGACGAGCGTGTGGCCGAGGTGCAGCGACGCGCTGCCGAAGCGCAGGACGGCGGTGTGGTACAGAGGTGAGCCGATGATGTGGACGTTGTCGTCCTGCGGTTGGATGTTGAAGAGGAAGAGCAGCCCCGCGAGCCCCAACGCTGCCTCTTCCGGGGTGACACCCATCAGTTTGCGGTAGATCCCTTTCGGGTTCCCCGTCGTGCCCGACGTGTAGTTCATGACGTCGCCGACGGTGCGGTCCTCGGGCAACGAGGTCGGCTGGGCGTCGCGGATGGCGGTGTAGGACGTGAAGCCGGAGATGGCGCCGACGGCGAGGCGGCCCGACGCCTCGACCCCCGCCTCCTCGGCCGCAGCCGTGGCGATGTCGGCGAAGCGCTCGTGCGCAACGAACGCCTTGGCGCCCGAGTCCTTGAGGATGTACGCCACCTCGGGCGCCACCAGGTGGAAGTTGATGGGGACCAGATACCAGCCTGCCTGGAGGGCCGCCAGGTAGATCTCGATCATCTCTGCGCCGTTGGGGAGCAGGGTGGCGATCCTGTCGCCCACCTCGAAGCCCCGGGCCCGGAGCGCGTGGACCAGTTGGTTGGCTCGGCCCAACAGCTCCCCGGCGCTCACTTCGTCGCCTTCGGGCGTCACGAGGGCCAGGTCGTCGGGGTTTTCCTGGGCCAGCGCCCAGAAGCCGAGGTCACCCATCTGCAGTCTCCTTGGAGGTCTCGCGATGCGGAGGAGAAATGGCACCCCCCGACATCTGCAGGCTAGAACGTGTTCTAACTCACGGCAATTTACGTGCCCGTGCCGGCGGTCGGTCCGGCGAAGAGAGATCGGGAGATTCAACCATGGCAGGGTTCCTGGCGGGCAAGGTCGTCGCCGTCACCGGCGGCGGTGGCGGGATCGGTCGGGCTGTCGCTCTGGCATGTGCGGCCGAGGGCGCCAGGGTGGTGGTGGCCGACTACGGGGTCGGGATGGCCGGAGAGGACCCGACCAGCGAGGTCGCCGACGCCGTCGTGGAGGAGATCTCCAAGGCCGGCGGAGAGGCGCTGGCGGTGGCCGACGACATTTCGAAGATGGAAGCAGGCGAGCGTCTGATCGCCACCGCAGTGGAGAAGTACGGCCGGATCGACGGCGTCGTGGCCATCGCCGGCATCTTGCGCGAGCGGATGCTCTTCAACATGTCCGAGGACGAATGGGACGCTGTCATCGCGACGCATCTCAAGGGGCACTTCACCGTGTTCCGGGCCGCCGCTGCCGTGATGCGCAAGCAGGAAGGCGGCGGTGCGCTCATCGGATTCACTTCGGGTGCGTTCTCCGGGAGCATCGCCCAGGCGAACTATGCGGCGGCCAAGGGCGGCATCGTCTCGCTCGTGCGCTCGGCCGCCGCTGGGCTGTACCGCTACGGGGTGACGGCGAACGCCATCGCGCCGGTGGCGAGGACTCGCATGTCGGCCAACGTGCCCCAGGAGCTTGGCGAGATGGGCGACCCCGAGGACGTGGCGCCGATGGTCGTCTACCTACTGAGCGACAAGGCCAAGCACGTGACCGGCCAGGTGTACACGGTGGTGGGCTCGAAGATCGCGGTGTGGAACCAGCCGGTCGAGGTTCGGGCGATGTGGGCCGATGGCCGCTGGACGCCCGAGCAGATCGCTGAGCGCCTCGACTCGAACATCGGGCAGGAGCGCATGGGGCTCATCGACAAGCTCGAAGAGATCCGTCAGGCGGCGGCGTCGGGGGACAAGCCCAACGGCTGAGTCGGCGCCGAGACCTCCCACGGGCTCCGCGGGAGGTAGCAACCGGAGACGTCAGTTGACCGCGCGTAACCGAGGCCTGGTGCGAGCCTCCACGCTGCAGTAGACCTCCATTGAGTTGCCCTCGTGATGTGCGGCCACCACGGTCGTCGCGAACGGGTCCGCGAACGGGTCCTGACAGTCCAAAGTGCGCTGCATCTTCTGCCCCCACGTCACAGCGGAGCGGGCGATGTGGCGGTCCGGCTGCTCCCAGGGCGGTATGCACAGCTCGATCTGGTACAGCGGCTCGAACGTAACGACGTGGGTCGGAGCTCCGCCGTGAGTGGCGTACCACTCACGCTTCTCCTCGTCGCTCCAGTTCGCCTCGTTGTCCATCGGCTCACTCGTGGTCGGTACCCAGGACTGGATCGTGGCCATCGCGCACGTCCCCTCTCTCCCGCCATCTCCGTTTCCCTACATCCGAAGAAGCGAATTGGAGGGGGACACTTGCGCATCACTCATGCAATTTTCGAATTGAGCTGGTCATTTGGTTATACGGCGCGTCCAGCGTCCCGGATTGCGCAACAGCGTTGCAATGCCGGCTGGATCTCGTTGCGATTTTCGCCGGGTGAACGGACTCCGACAACTTCGCGACAACGCCTCATGGGTCCACCACATCGGAGTCCGTGGTTCCTAGCCTCAGCGAAGGCGCAAGAAGTCAGCGCCTCGTGCAGTTCCCCTTTCGAGGGGCGGGTCGGAACGTCGAGGAAAGGGGGCATGTGATCGTGAGCGTTCGAATGGACGAAGCTGCGGTGCACGGTCCCGAGCACTCCGACGCCATTCCGGAGATCCGCCCGTGGCGCGAAGTCGGCTGGATCTTCAGGGACGGCGGTGCACTTGCGATCGAGCGTCAAGGCGATCGCATCCGCACGCGGAGCGCCCGGTTCTCGCACCTGAGCGAGGAATAACAGGAACAGTCATCCGGGCCGGTGAGGCTGGCGACTACGTTGCCAGGCCCGCGTCGCCCCCTGTCGCCATCAGATCCGAAGGCGCTGCGTCGGCCGCGTTAGTCCCGGCTTCGGGTCCGGACGCGGAGCCGGGGGATTGGGATGCGTCACCGGCGTGGTGCGTCTGCAGCCAACCGCGCCATTGCGCACGGGCGCGGATGAGGATGACCGCGCCGGCGACGACCAACAGAAGACCCGCGAGTTGGACGAGATCCGAACCGAGGCGGCCGTCCTCCCCGAGCCACAAGTGCTCGTCGAGGGAGCGCTCGACGCCCCAGAGGATCATCCCGGTGCCGATGACGACGCCTGGCGGATAGCCGATGCGGCGCGTGCGGTCGGGCCAGCGATCGAGGCGGCGTTCGATCGCGATGAGGACCAGGAACACCGCGAAGTCTTCCAACGCCTGGAAGATGGGAACCGGGAGGCGCTTCCCCACCTGGTCGGCGTAGTACATGCCGAACCATTGGTGCGTCGGGTGCCCGCCGCCGGCGACCATGAGCTGTGGGCCGAGCAGGCGACCCATCGCCCAGCACGCCATCAGGACGGGGGCGGCGAGGTCCAGCCCGCGGCCCAGTGAAAGCTCGGGGCAGCGGCGGCGGGTGAGGATGACGCCGGTGGGCACCGCGAAGAGCAGGCCGCCGAAGGAGGAGAGCCCGCCTTGCCAGACGGCGAGGATGTCGCCGGGGTGTTGCGAGTAGTAGCCGGTGTTCGTGAGGACGTGGAGGACGCGGGCGCCGACGACGGCGGCGAGGATTATCCAGAGGAAGACGGGCACGAGCCAGTCCGTGCGGTAGCCGTTGCGCTTGAGCCGGCGCTCGAAGTACACGAACCCGAACCAGAACGTCAGCGCGAGGCCGATGCCGTAGGTGTGGACCTCGAGCGGGCCGATGTGGAAGGCGACGGGGATCGGTTTCATCGCGGCGTATCCAGGTTACGGCCGGGCGGCCCCGGCGGTTTGCCGGCGGGAGTGGAGAGCGCGACGGGTGGCGGGAGCGAAGGCCGGTGGCTACGGGCGGCCGGCGCCGACGAAGCCGTCGCCCAGGCGCAGTCCGGTGAGCCGGACGTCGGCACCCGTGTACGGCGCCTCGATCATCGTGCCCGGGCTCACGTACATGGCCACGTGGTCCGAGCCGCCGGGGCCGTAGAAGAGGAGGTCGCCCGGCTGCAGGTCGCTGACGGGCACCGGGGCCGAGTCGGCCATCTGGGCGCCCGAGTAGTGCGGCAGGCCCACGCCGACCTGGCCCCACGACCATGCGGTCAGGCCCGAGCAGTCGAAGCCGACGCCGGGTGACTCGGCACCCCACTGGTAGGGGACGCCGATCTGGCTCTCGGCGGCCTGCACGGCGCCGGCCCCACCGGGTGCCGTCGGAGGAGGCGGTGAGCTTGCGGCGCTGGCCAGCTGGGAGGAACCCCCGCCACCCGACGAGCCCGTCGTTGCGGCGGCTGCGGCCGCTGCTGCGGCGTCCTGCTTTTGCTTCGCGGCCGCCGCGGCGGCTGCGGCTTCCTGCTGCTGTTGCTGCTGCACGAGTTGGGCGATCTGGCCCTGCTCCTGCGAAAGTGCGCTCTTCTGCTGGTCGATGGCCTGCTGGTTCTGGGCGACGGCGGCCTGCTCGGCGTTCACCTGCGTCTGGGCCTGACCCTGTTCTGTGGTCAGCTGCGCCTTCTGCGCGTTCAGCTGGTTCTCCGCCGTGTGCAGCTTGTCGACGGCGAGCGAGATGTCGCCCTCGGCGATCTGGTTGTACTCGGACGTGGCGCCGAGCGTCTCCTGGTTGCCACTGAAGATCGAGTTCTGCGTCGATGCCGTCCCGTCGGTGATGTAGTTGGCGACGGCCGCCTTGGACAGCGTGCTCTTGTCCTTCGACACCTGCTGCTGGGCGGCCGCGATGTTCGCCTCGGTGGACTGGATGCTCGAGTTGATCTGCGACAAGTGGTATTGCGCCTCGTCGTACTGCTGGCTCAGAGCGGACATCTCGTTCTGCGCCTGCGACAGCTGTGCCTCGATGGCGGCGGCCTTCGCCTTGGCGTCGGAGATCTGGTCACCGGCAACGGGGCGCGCGAGACCAAACACAGTGCTCGACAACACTGTGACGACGGTCAACGCGGGACACCTACCCGCAGGAGCAACCTTGCGCTCCTCGAAGACCGCGGCGTCGAGTGGGGTGCAACCCGCTCTACGTCAGTCACGATGGGGGACATTCTTAGTTGAACCCCCTATGCGTTTCAAACACCCTCACCGCTTAATCCCTGTTTAGAGTCGTACTGGAGGTACGAAGTCGCTGGTGGCATACCGAAATGAGAAATTTCGAACTTCTGGTCGACAAGAGGAGAGAACGAAACGCCCTGCTGCGAACTACGGTCACGCGGCATGGGTGAAATGATCGAATTTCCGAGCAACGGATCCACCGCCGGTGGCTACTTGGCCGTGCCTGAGAGCGGCAGCGGGCCGGGCGTCGTCGTGATCCAGGAGTGGTGGGGCCTCGTCGACCACATCGAGGACGTGTGCGATCGCTTCGCCGCGGCCGGCTACGTGGCACTGGCGCCCGACCTGTACCACGGGCAGAAGGTCGCGCCGGGCGAGCCCGACGAGGCCGGCAAGGCGATGATGGCCATGAAGATGGACCAGGCCGCGCGCGACATGAGCGGCGCCGTGGACGAGGTGCTGCGGCGCAGTGCGGGAACCAAGGTGGGTGTCATCGGATTCTGCATGGGTGGCGGCCTCGCGCTGGTGCTGGCGACGCAGCGGCCGGACGCCGTCGCGGCCGTCGTGCCGTGCTACGGGATCGTGCCGTGGCCGGACGTGCAGCCCGACTACGCGGCGATGTCGGCCGCAGTGCTCGGGCACTACGCAGAGCAGGACGAGTACTTCACGCCCGAGAAGGCGAACGAGCTCGCGGACCAGTTGCGCGGGTTGGGCAAGTCGGTGGAGATAATCGTGTACCCGGGTACCGACCACGCGTTCTTCAACGACACGCGGCCCGAGGTCTACGACGCCGACGCGTCGAGGGCGTTGTGGGACCGCACGCTGTCGTTCTTCGGTGAGCATCTGAAGTAGTCGCGGGCGGACTGAGCCCGCAACGAAGAACGGTCCCGCGTCTCAGCGAATTTGCGCGGTGGGCACGCGCATCTCTGCTCTCGTCGGTATACACACATCTGTGTGTATACCGACGAGAGAAACGCCGGCGGGCGCGTCATGAGCAACCGCCCGAAGAGCCCCCCGGAGGCGGTGGGTTACCATCGGGTCATGTCCGCACGCTCACGTGACCTGCCCCGGCGTTCCTGCCTGTCCACCCCCGGTTCGAACGAGAAGTTCCTGGCCAAGGCACCGACAGTCCCGGCCGACATGACCTTCCTGGACCTCGAGGACGCCGTGGCGCCCCTGGAAAAGGAGTCGGCCCGGCCCAAGGTCGTCGATGCCATCAAGAACCTGCCCTGGGACGACCGCGTGCTGTGTGTACGGGTCAACGCGTGGGACACCGAGTGGACGTACGGCGACGTGATCGAGGTCGTCGGCAACGCCGGCGAACGACTCGACGAGATCATGCTGCCCAAGGTGCAGTCGGCCGCCGAGGTGCAGGCGCTCGACATGCTGCTGACGCAGGTCGAGAAGAATTCGGGCCTGCCGGTCGGGCACGTCGGGATCGAGGCGCAGATCGAAACGGCAAGGGGACTGATCAACGTCGACGACATCTGCGCCGCCTCGCCCCGCCTCGAGACGATCATCTTCGGCCCCGCGGACTTCGCCGCCAGTGTCGAGATGCCGGTGCTCACAGGCGGCATCAACATCCCCGAGTACCCCGGCGACCACTTCCACTACGTGTTCAGCCGGATCCTCATGGCGGGCCGCGCCAACGGCCTGCAGGTGATCGACGGCCCGTTCCTCAAGGTGCGCGAGCTCGACTCGCTGCGCGACTACGCCATGCGCACGCGCATGCTCGGTTACGACGGCAAGTGGGCGCTCACCCCGGACCAGGCGGTGGTTCTGAACGAGGTCTACTCACCGACCCAGGAGCAATTCGACCACGCCTTCGACATTCTCGACGCGTACCAGCGGGCGACCGAGGAAGATCGCAAGGGCGCCGTCATGTTCGGCGACGAGATGATCGACGAGGCGAGCCGCAAGATGGCCATCAAGTTCGTCAGCCGTGGCGAGCGGGCCGGGCTGACGCGCAGCGCCGGCTGAACCAAGAGTCAGTCGCCGATCAGGCGGCGCGCGATCACCTTCAAGGCCAGCGTCTCGTCCGCGCCCTCGAAGATCGACAGCACCCGGGCGTCGACGAAGTAGCGCGACACCGGGAACTCCTCGGCGTAGCCCATGCCGCCGTGGATCTGCATGGCCTCGCGGGTGACCCACTCGGCGGCCCGGCACACGTACGCCTTGACCATGGACGCCTCCAACGCGCCCTCGCCCCGCGCCATCAGACGCGCGACGTGGTACGACGACTGCCGCGTCGCCTGAATGATCACCGCCATCCGCCCCAGCTTCCACTGCGTCAGCTGGTAGTCGATGATCGGCGACCCGAAGACCTTGCGCTCTGACGCGTACGCGACGGCCGCTTCGTAGGCAGCTTGCATCACGCCCAACGCGCGGGCCGCTGTCTGCAGGCGACCGTTCTCGAAGCCCTGCATCTGCAAGTAGAAGCCCTTGCCGAGCCCCTCCTCGCCACCCACGAGGTTCGCGTCCGGCACGAACCAGTTCTCGAACGCCAGCTCATAGGAGTGCATGCCCCGGTACCCGAGCGTGTCGATCGGCCGGCCCTCGAGCCGGCCCGCCTCCAACCCCGCAGGACGCCCCTCCACGTCGTCCGCACCCTGGGTGAAGACGAAGCCGTGGCCGTCCCCCCGCGGCTTCTCGACCACGAACATGGAGATCCCTCGATGCGCCTTCGACCGGTCCGGGTCCGTCCGTGCCAGCAGCATCAGGACGTCGGCACGGGCGGCGAACGTGCACCACGTCTTGACCCCGTTCACGGCCCACCCGCCGTCGACCCGCGTGGCAGAGGTCACGATCCCCGCCACGTCCGACCCGAAGTCGGGCTCGGTCACGGCCACCGCGGCCAGGATCTCGGCCGACGCCAGCTTCGGCAGCCAGTGTTTCTTCTGTTCCTCGGTGCCGCCGTAGACCAGCGCCCGCGTCAGGATCTCCGGCCGGGTGATGAGCGAGCCGCCCACGCCGAGCGAGCCCCAACTGAGCTCCTCGGTGGCCACCACCATCCCCATGTAATCGCTCTCCCCGCCCGACGCGAAGCCGCCGTACTCCTCGGGCACCGAGAGGCCGAACCCACCGAGCTCCGCCAGACCCTCGATCACGTCCTCGGGGATGTCCGCATTCGTGCGGTGCACGTGCTCGGCGTGCGGCCGGACCTTCTCCTCGGCGAACCGATGGAACGTCTCGCGTACCAACTCGAAGTCCTCGCCGAGATGCCGTGGCCCTTCGGTCGCCCCGAGCGCCGCCAGCACGGACGGATCCCGCTGCGCCTCCAGGAAAGAGGACACGGTCGTCGCCCACCCGGGCTCGACGCCCCACAGCGCCTCGCGGCCGGCGACCTTCCCGGCGAGGTCGCCCACGACGTCGGCGACGAACGCACTTGCGATGGCCGCCTCGACGTCCCCCTGCTCGCCGTACTGGAGGGCGGCCCGGGCCGTGCCCACGGCGGCCGCCGCGTGCGCGACGTCATAGGCCACCACCTGATTGGCGTCGATCCCTCCGCGCCCCCTGACAGAGGCGCAGGCCTGGTCGACGAGTTCTTGGGCCAGGTCGACCGCGGCGGCGGCGCCGGCGAGGTCGGCGGAATCGGGCGATGTCACGGGGCGCCACCTTATTGGCTGGCCCGAAGGCCTCTTTTCCTCCCGCTCGCGGCCCTCTTCCGATACGGGTGCGTCAGGCGCGGCGGCCGATCACCGTCACCAGCGGCGGCAACACGACCGGGTCGTCACCGGGATCCACACCGGTCAACGACTCCAGGTATTGCGACACCGCTCCCGGACCGACGCCCGCGGGCGCTTCGGCCCACGCGTCGACCACCTCGAGCGACTCGTTCCGGACGAGCGCGGGCAGCAACGCACCGATATCGGGATGCTGTGCATCGGGCATCGACATGGGGGCGCCCCCGATGCGACCGGCCGACGTGATCGGCTCCTGCGCCACGACCCAGCCGCCTGGCCGGACGGCTGCGGCCATCTTGGCGACGACGACAGCGGGGTCGAGCACGTGCAGGAGGAGGAAACGGCAGAACGCAAGGTCCACCTCCTCGGGCAAGGACAGGTCCTCGCCGGCCTGGGTCAGGGCGATGACTTGGGCATGTGCCGCGGCGGCCCGCGCCACCTCGTCGCGCGCCAGGGGATCGCTGTCGACCGCGTAGACGCGGCCGTCCCGGCCCACCATTTCGGCGAGAGCCACGGACACGTCGCCGCCGCCCGCGCCCACGTCCACGCACCGCCAACCTGCGCCGAGCCCCAGACGGTCCAGTGCCGTTTC
The DNA here is from genome assembly GCA_963777485.1 of uncultured Acidimicrobiaceae bacterium. Lineage (GTDB taxonomy): Bacteria > Actinomycetota > Acidimicrobiia > Acidimicrobiales > RAAP-2 > Bog-473. The sequence goes on from CAVZQP010000001.1 coordinate 124,550, forward strand.
CAATGGCCGGCGGTAGACGTCGTCGCGCAGACCCTTGAGCTCACTCATTCGCAAGGTTCCCGGCGAGCGGCAGCACCATGGGACAGCACTCTAGGAGTCGGGGGAGTACGGGGACCGGTGTGCCACCCGAGCGTGAATCGAGCCGTCAGGCCGTGGGCCGGTAACCTGCTCCCCCGTGAAGGTGACCATGTTGCTGTGCGATGCAGCCCAGGTGTCCGACGGCAAGCTCTACATCCTCGGCGGGGGATGGAGCATGACCGGACCCGATCCAGTGCCATCGGCCGTGGCGTTGAAGATCGACGTCGATTGGCACGAGGCTGAGACCTCGCACCACTGGGAGCTGTTCCTCGAGGACGCGGACGGCCGCCCGGTGCTGATGGAGACCGCCGACGGCACCCAACCCGTCGAGGTGCGCGGGGAGTTCACGGTGAGCCAGCCGCAGGGGATCCCAGAGGGATCGCCGATCGACGTCGCGCTGGCGGTGAACCTCGGGCCGATCCCCCTGGCGCCCGGAACGCGTTTCGCCTGGCGTCTCACCATCGACGGCGAAGCCCTGCCGGGTGCATCGCTCGGGTTCACGACGAGGCCCCGCCCTCCCGAAGCCGCCGAGTGACAGTCTACGAACGCCCCTTCGGCCGCTATCTCGAGGACTTCGTGCCCGGTGACGTCTACCGGCACTGGCCCGGGAAGACGGTCACCGAATACGACGACCATCTCTTCTGCATGATCACGATGAACCACCACCCGCTACACACGAACGCATGGTTCGCCGAGCACGAGACCGTGCAGGGCAAGAACGTGGTCGTCGGGAACCTCGTCTACTCCCTGGTGCTCGGCATGAGCGTTCCCGACGTCAGCGGCTCGTGCATCGCCAACTTGGAGGTCGAGTCGCTGCTGCACCGCAAGCCGACCTTCCACGGCGACACCATCTACGCCGAGACGCGGGTGCTCGATGTGACGCCGTCCAAGTCGAAGGACGACCGCGGCATCGTGACGGTCGAGACCAAGGGCTTCAACCAGCGCGGCGAGGAGGTGTGCTACTTCCGTCGCAAGCTCATGGTCTGGAAGACGGCCAGTGCACCGGCCCGGCAGCGCCCTTACGGCGACGACGTCTGGGACTGAGGTCGTCGCACTCGCGCCTGGCCGGGCGCGTCGCTTCACGACGCGCGTTCTCGAGTGGGGTGCACAACACCGTCGCGATCTTCCGTGGCGCCACACTCGGGACCCCTGGAGGATCCTCGTTTCCGAGGTGATGCTGCAGCAGACCCAGGCGGACCGGGTCGTGCCGCACTACGAGAGCTTCGTCGAGACCTACCCGACACCCGCGGCGTGCGCCGCCAGCGGCTCGGCGGACGTTGTCCGCCGGTGGTCCGGCCTCGGCTACAACCGCCGCGCGCTCAACCTGCACCGGGCGGCGACGTCCATCGTTGACCGCCACGACGGCCAGGTGCCGTCGGACGACGCGGAACTGCGGGCGCTGCCGGGTGTCGGGGCGTACACGGCGCGGGCGCTTCGGTCCTTCGGGTTCGGCGAGGACGTCGCTGCCGTTGACACGAACGGCGTGCGGGTGCTGGCCCGCGCCGTCGCCGGCGGCCGGCTCACCCCACCGGCCGCCTTCGCTCTCGGCGATCGTCTCGTGCCCCGCGCCGGTTCGTGGGAGTTCAACCAGTCGATGTTCGACCTGGGCGCGACCGTCTGCACCGCACGCCCCGAGTGCGGGCTCTGTCCACTGCGCCGCCAGTGCGCCTGGCGCCGAGGTGGCGGGGGAGACCCCTGGCGGGCGAGCCCGGCGGCGCGCCCGCAGAGCGCGTTTTCGGGCTCCGACCGGCAGGGCCGAGGGCGTCTGCTCGAGTCGCTGCGCAGTGCCGGCGTCCCTGCCGCTGAACTCGCCGGCGCCTGTGGCTGGCCGGGGGACGTCGCCCGCGCCGAGCGTGTCGCCGCCGCGTTGGTGGAAGAGGGCTTCGCCGAGTGGCGGGGGAACGCCAGTCGGGTGCTCCGGCTGCGCTGAGCGGTCAGCGGGCGGTCAAGAAATCGATGATCCGCCGGTTGACGAGATCGGGCTGCTCCACGTGGAGGAAGTGGCCGGTGCCGTCCACGATCTCCATCTCGGAACCCACTGCGAGGAAGTCGAGTGGCGAGCCGATCGACGAGAGCAGCATGCAGCCGTCGTCGCGCCCGTGGAGGTACAGCGTCGGCTTCGGCGTCGGCAACAGTGCGGCAGCCTGTTCGTCGGCCAGCTCGGGCGTCTGGTGCGCGGGGTCGAACATGGCGCGGTAGTAGCCGATGGCGGCGAGGATGTGCTCGGGGTCGCCGATCGACTCCTTCACCTTGGCCACGTCCCAAGTGCCGTCGTAGCCGGGTGACCAGTCGCGCCACAGGTTGTCGATGAAGGAGTAGTCGTCGATCGGGAGCGCGCCCTCCGCCATGGGCGACTGGAAGAAGAACATGTACCAGCTCCGCTGCAGCTGTGCGTAGGTCAGCAAGTTCATGCCGATGGAGAGTGTCGGCGGAACGGCGGCGGTGACGGCGCGACGCCAGCGATCGGGCTGGTGGGCCACGGTTCCATACGTGGCGAGCGCGCCCCAGTCGTGGCCGATGATCACCGCATCCGACGTCGCCCCGAGCGCGTCGTGCAGAGCGTTGGCGTCGCGCACGAGCGCGCCGACTTGGTAATGACCGTCGGGCGGCACCGGGGACGGGGCGTAGCCGCGCAGGAACGGGGCGACCGCACGGAAGCCGGCGCCGGCAAGCTCGGGCAGCAGGTAGCGCCAGGTGTGAGCGGTGTCGGGGAACCCGTGCAAGCACAGGGCGAGCGGCCCGTCCTCTGGTCCGTCGGTGAGGCAGGCAAACTCCAGCCCGTTGGCGGAAATGGTCTCCTTCTGTCCCATGCGACAGAACGTATCGCCCCTCGGGATATAGGGTCGTAGCCGGTGAACGTCACGTTCTACGGCGTGCGGGGGTCATGCCCGTGCTCGGGGGATCGCTACAGGCGGTACGGGGGGAACACCTCGTGCCTCGTCGTCGACATCGACGGGGACGAGCCGCTCATCGTCGACCTGGGCACGGGTCTGCGCGCGCTTGGTGACACCCTGCAGAAGGAGGTACGGGCGCTCGGCACGCCGTTGCATGCGACCGCCCTGCTCACCCATCTCCACTTCGACCACATCTTGGGCATCCCCTTCTTCGCTCCGTTGCACGACCCGGGCGCCCGCCTGACGGTCTACGGCCCCAGCCAGCCGAAGGGCACGCTGAAGGACGCGCTCCACGCGGCCGTGCAGCCGCCTGTGTTCCCGATCCACATGGAGCAGTTCCGCGGCGAGTTGATCACGGTCGATGTCGGTGCCGAGGACTTCTCAATCGGCACGGCGAAGGTGATGGCACGTCCCATTCCCCACTCCGGCGTCACGCTCGGCTTCCGGATCGAAGCCGAGGGGCGCTCGGTCGCGTACATGTCCGACCACCAGGCACCGCTCGATCGCCGTGCCGTGCCCGACGCGGTGATGGAGCTGTGCCAGGACGTGGACCTCTTGATCCACGACGGCCAGTACACCGAGGACGAATTCTCCTCCAAGGCGGACTGGGGCCACTCAACGGCGGCCTACGCGGTCCACGTGGCCGCCGAATCCGGTGCCAAGCGGTTATTGCTCACGCACCACGATCCGTCACACACCGACCGCGAGCTGGACAGGATCCTGTCCCAGGCGCGGCGGCTTCCCGAGGCGAAGAACATCGAAGACGTCTCCTCCGCGCACGAGGCCCAGTCGATCGACCTCGGCAAGGCATAGATCGTCTGTGACGGGCCTGGACGAGGCCCGGTTCCGCGAAGTGCTCGGGCATTTCGCCACCGGGATCACGGTCGTGACCGCGCTCGAAGAGGGCGAGCCCGTCGGCTTCACCTGCCAGTCGTTCGCCGCGCTGTCGCTTGACCCGCCCATGGTGATCCTCGCGCCGGCGCGGAGTTCGACGAGCTGGCCGCGGATACGCCAAGCCGGCGCGTTCTGCGTGAACATCCTCGAAGAGCACCAAGAAGCGCTGTGCCGTACGTTCGCTGTCTCAGGCGGCGACAAGTTCGACGGCGTCGGCTGGTCGCCCGGCATAACCGGATCACCCGTCCTCACCGGGTCGCTCGCCGTCGTGGAATGTCGTCTCGGAGAGATCTTCGACGGCGGTGACCACGAGTTGGTCACCGGCCAGGTGGTTGCCATGGAGGTTGGAGAGGGCAGTCCGCTGCTGTTCTACCGCTCCGGCTTCGGCCGTTTCGCCTCCTGAGGGGTCACCCGCTACCGTTCCGGCGATGCCAGAGATCATCCCCTCTTCCGTGATCGACGACGTCGTGCTGGTTCGGCCCGACGTGCACGGCGACGAGCGCGGGCGCTTCGTCGAGTCCTACCGCCGCAGCTGGTTCCCCGACGGCCGGGAGATGGTGCAGGGCAACCGCTCCGAGAAGCAGGCGGGCGCGCTCGTCGGCCTGCACTTCCACCGGTTCCAGGCTGACTACTGGTACCTGTTGCGCGGGAAGATCCGTGTCGTCCTGCACGATCTGCGCATCGGCTCTCCGACCGACGGCAAGACCGAGGTGGTCGACCTCGATGGCGACGTCGACCAAGGCGTGTACATCCCGCCCGGTGTGGCCCACGGCTTCGCGGCGCACACTGACATCCTGCTGACGTACCTCGTGGACAATTACTACGACCCGGCGGACGAGTTGGGGTTGGCCTGGGACGACCCTGAGGTCGGCGCCGACTGGGGCGTCAGCGACCCGATCCTGTCGGGGCGTGACCAGAACAACCCGCGCCGCGGCGACATCCCGGACGACGTCCGGCCCCGCCACACGAAATAGGCCGGGCGCAGGGCCGGGGGCGCATGCGATTCGGGATCTTCTACGAACACCAATTGCCCAGGCCGTGGGACGCCGGGGCCGAGCACACGCTGCTGAAGGACGCCCTCGAGCAGATCGAGCTGGCTGACCGCTTGGGCTTCGACTACCTATGGGAGGTCGAGCATCACTTCCTCGAGGAGTATTCGCACTCCTCGGCACCCGAGGTCTTCCTGGCCGCCGCCAGCCAGCGCACCTCACGGATCAGGATCGGGCACGGCATCGTCCAGCTCCCTTTCGGCTTCAACCACCCGGCCCGAGTGGCGGAGCGCATCGCGACGCTGGACCTGATCTCCGACGGGCGCGTCGAGTTCGGTACCGGCGAGTCGAGCTCGGAGATGGAGCTGGGCGGGTTCGGTGTGGAGCGGGCGCGCAAGCGTGCCGAATGGGCCGAGGCGCTCGACGTCGTGACGCGTCTGATGGTCGAGGAGCCCTTCGCCGGCCATGAGGGACCAGGACTCTCGATGCCGCCGCGCAACGTCGTGCCCAAGCCGCTGCAGAAGCCACACCCGCCATTGTGGGTGGCGTGTTCACGCCGCGAGACGATCCACCTGGCCGCGACCAAGGGCATCGGCGCCCTCTCCTTCTCCTTCATCGAAGCCGACGAGGCCCGCAAGTGGGTCGATGACTATTACGGCACCATCGCCTCAGAGGAGTGTGTGCCCGGTGGCTTCGCCGTCAATGCCAACCTGGCGTGCGTCCTGCCTTTCATGTGCCACGAAGACGAGGAGACCGCCATTGCCCGGGGCCTCGACGGTGGCCACTTCTTCGGGTACTCGCTGGCGCACTACTACGCCTTCGGCCGCCATCGCCTGGGCGAGACGAACGTGTGGGACGAGTTCGAGCAGAACCGCTCGGCCTTCGGGTTCGACCGCCGCGTGGCTGCTCAGCAGGGTCAGGCGCTCGGAGCCAAGCTCCTCGAGGAGGGCCTCGGCGCCCTCCGTGGGGCGATCGGGACGCCCGATCAGGTGCGCCAACTCGTCCGGCGCTACGAGGAGGTCGGGGTGGACCAGCTCATCTTCGTGAGCCAGGCGGGCCGCAATCGGCATGAGCACATCTGTGAGTCCATGGAGCTCTTCGCACGGGAGGTGTTGCCCGAATTCGCCGAGCGGGCCGGCGGCGCGGAGGCCGCAAAGGAGGAGCGGTTGGGACCGGCGAAGGCGGCAGCCCTGACCAGGCGACCTCCTCCACGCACGTTGTCCGAACCGTATGAGGTGCCCGCCGTCCCTGCCCCCTAGACGTCACGAAGTCGATGTCCTGCGGGAGCGCTCCCGCGGTCCTGCGAGGCCTGCCGATCCTGTTGAATAGAGGGCAGTGTGGATCGGTGGGATCTTGGCTGCTGTGGTCGTCGTGGGCGTCATCGCGGCCGCCGTTTTCCGCAACCGCACGCGGGACGAGGTGCACTCGATCGAGCACTATCACCGCCAGCTGCACACGCTCGAGGAGATGCGCACGCACTCTCCTTCCGGGTCGGAAGGCAACGGGGACAACGGACACGACGAAGCCCCGTACCCGGCGAGCGCATTCCGCGTCTCCGGCTCTTCGACCGTGCGTCTGACCGATGCGGGCCACACCATCGTCCCGCCCGCCCCGCCACCGCCGGTGAAGAACCCGGGAGAGCCGGTGCTCTTCGTCGACTCGCACGTCACAACGGACGCGTCGGATCCGTCCAAGACCACCTTCATGAGAGGGGTCGACGACAAGGCGCTGCACTCCATCAACCACCGTCCGAAGCGACTCGGCGTCCTCATTGCGATGGCAGCCGTGGTCGTCTTGATCGTGGTCCTCATCGTGGCGGGAATGCACTCCAACACGCCGCCGGCAAAGCACCACCCAACATTGGGCACGGCGACGACGGTGACGTCGACCCCGACGCACTCGCATCACCCACGTTCGGGCACCGGAGGATCGAGCGGCCACAAGAGCCATAAGAAGTCGTCGGTCACGACGACCACCGTTGCGGCGGTCGTGTCTGCGCCCGCTCCAACGTCTCCGAACGCGGCCAACTATGAAGTGGGCATTGCCAGCTATTCACTCACGTTGTCAGCCACGTCGGGTGACTGTTGGGTTTCGGCGACGAACACATCCACGGGCGACGTGCTCTTCACCGGGGTCCTGACGGCAGGCCAATCGCACACCCTCGCCGCCACCGGTCCGGTCACGATCGTCGCGGGTGCGCCGGCGGACTTTGCGGCGACGGTCAACGGCGTGGCCGTGCAGTTGCCCTTCGGGTTTCAGGCGCCGTTCACGCTGACGTTGGAAACGCCGGGGGCAGCCGGCGGATCGTCGTCGACCACCACGACGACCTCGTGAGACTGCGACGACCCAACCGGCCCGTCGGGGTCGTTCAGCTGTCCGGGGCGCCGTGGAGCGACGGCGAGTAGCACGCGGCAACGAGCAGTCCCTCCGGGCTCAACAGCCGGGCGGTGATCTGTCCCCAGGGCTCGGTACGTGCCGTATGGATCAGGCGAAAGCCCTGGTTGGAGAGCTCATCGGCTGCTTCGGCGACGTCAGGGACCTCGAATTCGATGCTGGCCTGGGGGGCAGGGATGTCGGCCGGCCATTCAGTCGTACCGAAGCAGGCCTGCGCAGCTTCCGAAAGAGGCCATAGGCCGAAGTGTTTGGTCCCTTCCAGGTTGTGGGTGAACACATAGTCGCCGGCCTCACCCTCGAAGGACAGGCCCAAGGCATCCCGGTAGAACGATCGAGAGGCTTCCACGTCTCGCACGATGGGTGCGACGCTGGCTAGGAACTGGACGTTCATCGGCTTTACCTCCATGACGAGTTGCTGCGGGTGTGCGTCAAACCCTTCTACCCGCGGGGTGCGACACTGCCGGCGACGGGAGGCGCTCCCGGTGCATGCTTCGCCGATGCTTCTACCGAGTCGTGGCAAACGCATCGGGATCGCATACGGGCTATTCATGCGGCCAGAGGCCCGGCGGACGTTGGCCGGTCCAGTTTCATGCACAAATGATCGCTGACATTTACAAGCCAGATTTGTGGAACAGCTTCTTCATCATGGTAGGCGGTGGGTCTGCGGCGCTGATGGGTCTCGTATTTGTCGCCCTGTCAATTGCCCTGTCGTTGGATCTCGAGGACATGACAGAAGATGCGACTCACAGATACAGGTCCGTCAACACGTTGGCAGGATTGACAGCCGTCTTCCTCACCTGTGGCTTGGTCCTGATGCCCGGACAGAACCACGAACAAATAGGCCTAGAGGTGTTCATCGTCGGCCTCACCGGAGCACTCATTTTCCTCTACGGTTTCCGTCAGGCCTTCAAGTTCGGGTCTCAGCCGAGCAAATTGCGGCTGGTGGTTGGAACGTGTCTCTACTTTGCAGAACTGATCGGAGCTTTGATCTCTGATCTCTGGCTCCATATCGGGTCTCTATGTAGCGGCGATCGCGATCGTCGCAAACGTGGCATTCATGATTTCGGCAGCATGGTTACTCGTTGTGAGTGTGTACAGCGCACGGACGAGAAAATAGGGGTCCGCACTTCTCACCGTGTCTCGTCTCTCCGAGGCGAATCGCCGAGATGGAGGCCTGGTTGGTCGAGGCAGCCGTGAGCCCGGTGCCGCCGCCCTGCTCGCTCAACCCTGGTCGCGCAGGCCCAGGGCGTCGAGCAGGAAGGCCAGCACCAGGGCCTCCTCCTTCCACGCGTCATAACGACCCGACGGTCCGCCGTGCCCGGCACCGAGCTCGGTGCGGAGGAGCACCCGGGTGGCGGGGGAGAGCGCACGGATCTTGGCGACCCACTTGGCCGGTTCCCAGTACGCGACCCGGGGATCGGTGAGGCCCGCCGTGACGAAGAGGTCCGGATAGAGACGGCCACTCCCGTCAGGGTTGGTGCCGCTGACGTTGTCGTAGGGGGAGTAAGTGAGCATGCGGAAGTACGCGGCCTCGTCGGCAAGAGGATTGCCCCATTCCTCCCACTCGCCGACGGTCAGCGGGAGCTCGTCGTCGAGCATGGTGGTGACACAGTCGACGAACGGCACCTGGGCAACGAGCGCGCGGAAGAGCTCGGGTGCTTGGTTCGCAACAGCGCCGATCAGCAGGCCGCCGGCCGAGCCACCGCGGCCGGCGAGCGCGCCGCCTCGGGCGATGCCGCGCTCGGTGAGGTGCCGCGCGCAGGCGATGAAGTCCGAGAAGGTGTTGGCCTTGTGCTCCATGCGGCCGTCCTCGTACCAGGCCCGGCCCATCTCGCCGCCGCCCCGCACGTGTGCGATGGCGTACACGGCACCGCGGTCGAGGAGCGAGAGGCGGTGGTGCGAGAAGGAGGGGTCGATCGACATCTCGTACGCGCCATAGCCGTAGAGGACGCACGGCGCCGGCAGTGCCAGGCCCTTGCGGTGCACGACGGAGATCGGGACGCGCGTCCCGTCCACCGCGACCGCCCACTCGCGGTAGGTCTCGTAGCGGTCGGCGTCGAAGTCGCCCAGGACGGGCTCCTGTTTGAGGAGCGTCTCGGCGCGGTCGTCGAGGCCGACCTGAAGGACGCTCGAGGGGGTGACCATGGTCGTGCGACCGATCCGGAGGACCGGTGAGTCGGGTTCGGGGTTGGCGCCCAGCCAGGTGGCCGACGGGCTGGCGGGTGAGGGGACGATCCAGCCGGCAGCGAGCAGATCGTCGCCGAAGGGGTCCGCCGAGGCCGACCCCGCCCCGGTGCGCAGCGGCAGGACGTGTACCCGGGTCTCGGCCTCGGCCCGCTCGCTCACGACGAGCGCGCCGGCGAACGCGTCCACGTCCTCGATGCGCACGCCCGGGCGGTGGGGGACCACCTCTCGCCACACGCCGGGCTCGTCGGACCCGAGGTCGGCATCGGGCGCAACGAGGACACGGAAGTCCCGGGCGTCGTCGTTGGTGAGTGCCACGAACCATCCGGACTCTGGGGTGGTCGACGCCCTCAGGTGGTCGACGGCGTACTCGACACCCTCGCGGCGGGGCATGACGACGGTCGGCGCGGCCAGCGGCTCGGCCGAGGAGATGGCGTGCCACTCGCTCGTGTTGGTCGAGTGCAGGCCGAGGAGCACGAAGGCGGTGTCGCGGGTCGAGCCGGTCCCGAGCGAGAAGCGCCGGTCGGTCTCCTCGTATACCAGCTCGTCGCCGGCGGGGTCGGTGCCCAAGCGGTGGCGCCAGAGCTGGTGCGGGCGCTGGGCCTCGTCCATCCGGACGTAGAAGATGACGTCGGTTCCGGCCGACCAGGCGAGCCCGTAGGAGGTGTCGGGCACCATCTCGGGAGCGGTTCCGGGAACGATGTCGGCGTCGAGGGGCCGGAAGCGCAGCTCGTACCTCTCGTCGCCGGCGCGGTCGGTCGAGTAGGCGAGCCAGCGGTGGTCATGGCTGACCGCGGCGCTGCCGACTGCGAAGTACTCGGAGCCGGCGGCCTCGGCGTTCTCGTCGAGCAGGATCTGCTCCTCCTCTCCCGGCTCACCCGCCGGCGGGAGCTCGTCGCGCCCGCGGGCGGGACGCCGGCAGTGGATCGCGTAGCTCTTCCCCTCCTCGGTGCGCGTGTAGTACCACCAGGGACCACGCCGGGCAGGGACCGACATGTCGGTCTCCTTGATACGCGCTTTCATCTCCTCGAAGAGGGCATCGCGGAATCCGGCCAGCGGTGCGGTCGCCGTCTCGGTGAATGCGTTCTCGGCCTCCAGGTAGGCCAGGACCTCGGGGTCCTCACGGTCACGCAGCCAGAACCAGGGGTCCTGGCGCTCGTTGCCGTGGGCGGTGATGACGTGGGGACGGCGGGGGGCGACGGGCGGTGTGTGCTGGTCTGGCTCGCTGGGCATGGTCTGATGAGCCTGCCACGCTGCTCGGGCTGGCCACACAGCCGTCGCCCGCTCGGGGTGAGCGTTTCGCCTGGCCGGGGTAGTTGTTACTATCTAGATAGGGGAAATTCCCCTTCTCCCGACCCGAGGAGCCATATGGCGACAACGGATCTCGACCTCGGTCGCTATCAGCTCGGATGGAGCGACGAGGAGGACTACATCTTCAAGCCCAAGAAGGGCTTGAACGAGTCCATCGTGCGCGAGATGTCGGAGATGAAGGGTGAGCCCGACTGGATGCGCACCTTCCGCCTGCGCGCCCTCAAGAACTTCGAGCGCAAGCCGATGGCGCCCTGGTTCGCGACGCAGATGCCGAAGCTCGACTTCGACGACATCTACTACTACATCAAGCCGACTGGCGGGCAGGTGGACAAGTGGGAGGACCTGCCCGACGCGATCAAGAACACCTACGAGAAGCTCGGGATCCCCGAGGCGGAGCGGAAGTACCTGTCGGGCGTGACGGCGCAATACGAAAGCGAAGTCGTCTTCCACCGCAACCGTGAGGACCTCGAGGCGCAGGGCATCCTCTTCACCGACATGGACACCGCGGTGCGCGAGTACCCCGAGCTCGTCCAGAAATGGTTCGGCAAGATCATCCCGCCCAACGACAACAAGTTCGCCGCGCTGAACTCGGCGGTGTGGTCGGGCGGATCGTTCATCTACGTGCCGCCGGGCGTGAAGGTCGACATGCCGCTCCAGGCCTACTTCCGGATCAACGCGGAGAACATGGGCCAGTTCGAGCGGACGTTGATCATCGCCGATGAGGGAGCGCAGGTGCACTACATCGAGGGCTGCTCGGCCCCGGTGTACTCGACCGACTCGTTGCACTCTGCGGTCGTGGAATTGGTCGCTCTTCCCGGATCGCGGATCACGTACACGACGATCCAGAACTGGTCGTCGAACGTCTACAACCTCGTGACGAAGCGGGCCCGGGCCGAGGCCGAGGCGCACGTCGAGTGGATCGACGGCAACATCGGGTCGCGCCTGACGATGAAGTACCCCTCGGTGTACCTCATGGGCCCCAAGGCCAGCGGGGAGGTCCTCTCGGTTGCCTACGCCGGGGCGGGCCAGCACCAGGACGCCGGGGCGAAGATGTACCACGTCGCGCCCGAGACGACCTCGACCATCGTCTCCAAGTCGATCTCCAAGGACGGCGGCATCACCACGTACCGCGGCAAGGTGCACGTCGACCCCGAGGCGTACGGGGCCAAGTCCTTCGTGCGCTGCGACGCGTTGCTCCTCGACGACGAGTCGACGTCGGAGACCAAGCCGTACATGGAGGTCGGCGAGCGCAGCGCCCGGATCGGCCACGAGGCGACGGTCTCGAAGGTGGGCGACGACCAGCTCTTCTATCTGATGAGTCGAGGGCTCTCGGAGCAACAGGCCATGGGCATGATCGTCAACGGGTTCATCGAGCCGGTGACCCGCACGTTGCCGATGGAGTACGCGGTGGAGTGGAGCCGCCTGATCGAGCTGCAGATGGAAGGGGCGGTCGGCTGAGGTTGTCGCACGGGCTCACGCCGGCGGCGACGCGGCGCAACCGGGCCTGCAACGTGGCACCATAGAACGATGCCGATGCGCGAGGAATGCGTCAACTTCCAGAGTCGCACCTACGCGTCGGGCGAAGCGGCCCGCTTTTGCCGGTTGGATCTCGCGCCCGAAGCGCCCTGGCGCTGCCCGGAGAACTGCCCCTCGTACAAGCCCCGCATGGCGGACGTGGGCTGGGTGCACGGCAGTCTGGTGGAGCCGGCCATCGAGGACGAGCCCGAGGATCCGGGTGGGGACATCGCGGAGTTGCTCGACTCGGCCGAGGACATCGTGAACGACGTGGCTCCCGGGGTGCTCGAAGAGGTACGGGCCGAGGACGCCCGCAAGGATCGCTCAGCCAGCCGTTGGTGGCGCCGGCGGCGCTGACGCGCCGGCCCGAACTAACGCCCTGTGAACTTCGGCGTGCGCTTTTCCATGAACGCCGTCATCGCCTCGACCAGGTCGTCGGAGGCCAACATGCCCGAGTTCCAGGTAGCCACGTAGTCGAGGCCCTCGGCCACCGTCCGCCCCTCGTTCGCAGCCAGCACGGCCTTGGTGCCCTGCACGGCGATGGGGGAGTTGGCGGCGATCTCCCCGGCCAGGGTACGTGCCGCCTTGAGCACACCCTCGGCGTCCCCGGCCACCTCGTTGACGAGGCCGATGTCCTTGGCCCTCTCGGCGGTGATGTCCTTGCCGGTGAACGCGAGCTCGGCCAGGTGCCCTGCGCTGATGATGGCCGGCAGTCGCTGCAGGCTCCCCAGGTCGGCGACGATCGCGACCTTGGCCTCGCGTACGGAGAAGATCGCGTCGGCCGATGCGAGGCGGATGTCGCACGCGGCGATGAGATCCACACCACCTCCGATGCAGTAGCCGTGCACCGCGGCGATGACCGGCTTGGGGCACTTGGCCACGGCCGTGACGGAGTCCTGCAGGCGCTTCACCTCGAGTCGCGAACTACGCGCCCGGGCCGCCATGGACGCAGTATGTGCATCGCCGCCACGACCGTCACCGTCGCCGCTCCCGGCCAACAGGTTGCCCATCGCCTTCAGATCGAGACCGACCGAGAAATGCGGGCCCTTCGCGGCGACGACGACCACCCGCACCGAATTGTCGTCGCTCAAGACCTCCATGGCTCTCGGCAGATCGCGCCAGAGGTCCACGCCCATGGCATTGCGTGCCTCGGGCCGGTCCAGCCACAGCGTGGCGACGTCCTGCTCCCGCTCGATGCTCAAGACCGGAGATTCGAAGCCTTCGATTCCTGCGTGCTCAGCCATGTCCCGCAGGCTAACCGCCGAGGTGAGAGCCCTGGTAATGCGCCACTAAGGTGCATTGGCTGCATGCGCGTCGAGCATCTGCGAACACTCGCAGCACACCCACCGAGAGAGGTTTGAACCCTGTCCAACTTCAACGCTGAGGCGTCCGCGAGCCTGGGTGGCCCCGACTGGCTGCGCCAGCGACGGGCCGCCGGATTCGAGGCGTTCTCGTCGACCCCGTTGCCTTCCGAGAGCGAGGAGGTGTGGCGCTACTCGCCGATCGACCAGCTGTCGCTCGAGGAGCTCTCACCCGGCGTCGACCCGGAGCCTGCAGCCGGCGCCGGAACGCCCGAGGCGAGGGAGCTCTTGGAAACGCTGCGCACCACCCTCGGGCGCACGGCGGCCAGCGTCCTGGTGCAGGAAGGGCACTCCGTCCCGGGGACGTGGCACGTCGCCGGCAGCGGTGACTCGGAGGCATTCGAGTTCGGACCGGCCGACAAGGTCGCGGCCTCCGCCGACATGTTGGGCTCGGTCCAGCGCGGCGGCGACGCCTTGGTGCGGCTCAACGACGCCTTCACGCCCGACCCGATCTTCGTCGACGTCCCGGCCGGCGTCACCGTCGACGGGCCCGTCCTCGTCGTGCACTGGTGCGAGCCCGAGACAGCGTCCTTTCCGCGCGTCTGCGTGCGCGCCGGCACCGGCGCGGCCGTCTCCGTCGTCGAGGTGTTCGCCGGACCGCAGGCGCAGGGTGCGGCGCGCGCACTGATCGTGCCGGTGACGGAGCTGGCGGCTGCCGACGACGCGTCGGTGTCGTACGTATCGCTCCAGACGCTCGTCGACAGTGCGTGGTCCATCGCCCGGCTCTCCGCCCGCGGCGGCCGGAACTCGTCGGTCCGCACGTTCACCGTGGGGCTCGGTGCCGCCTACGACCGGATCCGCACCGACGTCACCGTCGACGGGAAGGACGCCCGAAGCGAGATCCTCTCCGCGTATCTCGGAGAGGGAACGCAGGTACACGACATTCGCACCCTGCAGGATCACGCGGCGCCGAGGACCACCAGCGAGCTCCTCTGCAAGGGCGCCGTCGCCGGCCGCTCGCGGTCGGTCTACAGCGGCCTCATCCGCGTCCACCGTGGCGCGGTCCGCAGCGACGCCCGCCAGACCAACCACAACCTGGTGCTCGACGAGGGTGCGCACGCGGACTCGGTGCCGAACCTCGACATCCTCGAGAACGACGTGAAGTGCTCACACGCCTCGACCGTCGGGCCGGTGGACGAGGATCAGCGCTACTACATCGAGTCCCGTGGCGTGGCGCCCGAGGTGGCCGAGGGGCTCATCGTGCGGGGATTCTTCGACGCCATCATCGAGCGGGGCCCGGTTCCCGAGACCACCCGGCTGCTCGAGCGCGAGGTGCATGCCCGCCTCGACGCCGCGCTGCGGGGACGGCAGGTCGCCGGTGTCTGAGACCGTGACGCTCTGCCAGGCTGACGAGCTGGGGCCCGGTGAGGCCAGGCGCTTCGACGTCGCGGGCCACCGCATCGCCCTGGTGCGCATCGGCGACGAGTTCCACGCCGTCGACGACGAGTGCAGCCACGAGGACTACTCGCTCGCGGAGGGTGAGGTGTGGGCGGACGAGTGCGAGATCGAATGCCCGCGCCACGGCAGCACCTTCGACCTCGTGACCGGTGAACCGTGCTCGTTGCCGGCGACCCAGCCCATTGCCGTGTACAACGTCGTCGTCGACGGCGACAGCGTGTCGGTGGAGCTGCCGTGAGCACCGGGAGCGGCGAGCACGTGCTCGAGGTGCGGGGCCTGCACGCGTCGGCGGGCGGCCGCGAGGTCCTGCACGGCATCGACCTCACCGTGCGCAGCGGCGAGGTCCACGTGATCATGGGCCCGAACGGCTCGGGGAAGAGCACTTTGGCCCACGCGCTCATGGGACGTCCCGGCACCGAGGTGACCGCGGGCTCCATCACGATGGACGGCCAGGAGTTGGCCGACCAACCCGCATGGAAGCGGGCCCAGGCCGGGCTGTTTCTCGCGCTGCAACACCCGGTCGAGGTCCCCGGCGTGAGTCTCCACTCGCTGTTCGAGGCCGCGCTCGGCAGCAACACGGATGAGCAGGCGCTGGACAGCCAGATGGTCGACGAGGCCAAGGCGATCGGCCTCGACGCGCGTCTCCTGCGCCGCCCGCTCAACGTCGACCTCTCCGGCGGCGAGAGCAAGCGAACCGAGATTGTCCAACTCGGTGTGCTCCGGCCCGCCATCAGCATCCTCGACGAGGTGGACTCCGGGCTCGACGTCGACGCCTTGGGCGACGTGGCGCGCTGGCTCCAGCTTGCGACGACCGAATGGGGTGTCGGCATCCTCGCCATCACCCACTTCAACCGTTTCCTCGTGCAGCTCGAGGCGGACCTGGTGCATGTGTTGGTGGGCGGCCGCATCGTTGCGACGGGCGATGCAGCGCTTGCGTTGCAACTCGAGCAGACCGGGTACGCGGGCTACCTGGACACCAACGGCTGACCGGGCGCGTAGAGCGCGCTGTGAGCTGAGAAACCGCAGGTCGGCGCCGTCCTGCTGACGCCAATTGCACAGGCCTGCAAGGTACCGTTTTTGGCATGGCGAACGGTCGTCCACCGGGCGACGAGTTTGGTCGCCCTTCCCGCAGACCCCGTGGTGGGGGCGCGAACCAAGAAGGGTTGGCGGAGCTCGGTCGCGAGATGCGCAGTGGCGACCCCGGAAAGGTCCCCAACGAGCAAGGCCTGAAGGCTCTCGGCGCGCGCATTGACTCGTCGGGGTCACCGAAGCTGCGGCGCAGCGGCAAGCCGAAGTGGAGCGCGGGCAAGAAGACGGTCGTCATCCTCACCAGCGTGGTCGTGCTGGCGGCGGCGGCCATCGGTGGCGGTTACGCCTACCTCTGGTACCGCTTCAACCAACTCAGCAAGGTCCACATCGCCGACGAGGTGGCGGCGCAGAGCGGCCAGCCCTTCACCATCCTCGTCATCGGCTCCGACAGCCGTGTGGGCGAATCCGCCGCGGGCGCCCAGGCCTTCGGTTCCGCTCAGCAGGTAACGGGACAACGCAGCGATGTGGTCCAGCTCTGGCGCGTCACCCCCTCCACCAAGTCGATCCAGGTCATGTCGATCCCGCGCGACACCGTGGTCAGCATGCTCCCGCCGGACAACTCGCAGTACGGGACATACAACCGGATCAACTCGTCCTATAACACGGGCGCCAACCAGCTCGTGAAGACGATCACCGCCAACTTCGGCATCCCGATCAACCACGTCGTGGAAGTCGACTTCTCGGGCTTTCAGGACTCGGTCAACGCGCTCGGCGGCGTCTACATGAACTTCCCCTACCCGGCCAAGGACGCCTACTCGGGCCTGAACATCACCACGCCCGGCTGCCAGTTGCTCAACGGTGCCCAGGCGCTGGCCGTCGCTCGCTCGCGCCACTACGAGTACTACGCGAACGGCTATTGGCAGTACGACGGCACGAGCGACTTCGGCCGGATCCAGCGCCAGGACGTGTTCTTGAAGGCGTTGATCCAGTCGGCCAAGTCGAAGGTGAACCCGCTCACCGTCAACGCCTTCATCGGTTCCCTCCACGAGGGGGTCACCATCGATGACGGCTGGGGCTTCAACGAGACCATCGGCCTCGCATTGAACTACCACTCCTTCGATCCCTCCCAACTCGCGGGTCAGACCTTGCCGACGGTGTCGTCATCCGCGTTCGGGGGTCTCGGCGACGTCCTGACCGTGACCCAGCCGGCC
The DNA here is from genome assembly GCA_963777485.1 of uncultured Acidimicrobiaceae bacterium. Classification (GTDB taxonomy): domain Bacteria; phylum Actinomycetota; class Acidimicrobiia; order Acidimicrobiales; family RAAP-2; genus Bog-473. Next base: position 141,808 of record CAVZQP010000001.1, read on the forward strand.
ACCCAGCAGATGCTGGTGAACATCTTCGGCTCGAGCCTGCAGACGCCTACCAACCCGCCGCCCGACGTCAACGGGGTGCCCCATCAGCCACCGCCGATCACCCCGACCACGGTGACGCCCACCACCGCCACAACGGCGGCGAGCGGGGGTCACGCCGCGGCAGGCGCCGGAGCGACGACGACGCCCACGACGACGCCACCGCCCTCGTTCGACCCCACGAACTGCAGCGGCTGAGCCGAAGGCGAGCCGCCACGGCCTCAGCCCTGGGGCGTTGTGCTCGGCACCGTGACCGTCGTGATCTTGGCGCCCGGCGGCAATTGGAAGAGCGACGCGGGCGGTGACGACGAGTAGCTGGTGATGGCGAAGCTGGTCGAGTCGCCGGCGACCTGAGCGAAGCCGAGCACGCCCTGACTGGTCGTGCAGACGGTGCTCGTGCCCGCGGTGCCCGGCGTCGCCAGGTCGATGCAGTTCATGGAGAAGCCGTTGAGCGACATGGTGGAGGTCGTGACCTTGTCCCCGGCAATGCCCGCGGCCAAGGCGAAGAGGCTCAGGTATCTGACCCAGTGGCCGGGTGTGTAGAGGTCGATGAGCGCGTTCTGGCTCGAAGCGCCGACGCCGCTGATCTTGTCGCAGCTCCACTGACCGGACGTCTGGTCGCAGGCGTACTCGCCCGACGAGTTCTGGACGAGATGCACCGGAGCCGTGCTCCCGCTCCCGCCCGACGGTGACAACGAGAACGCGACCTCGTTGGGCACTTGTGCCGCGTAGGTCACGGTGGCCGGCGCGCTGCCCGAGGTCGCGTACACCGCCTCGAACGTCGTGGGTGCGGTGTTCAGCTTGGAGTTGAAGCCGTCGATGACCGCCTTGTTGCCGCGGATGTCGTGGATGTCGTTCTTGATCTTGGTGATGGCCGAACAGGACGAGAACGCCGTCGTACCGACCACGAGCACCGCTACGACCATGACCGGCCGACGGGCCCAGAACGGTGACGCCTCGCGACCACAACCTCTGCCCATGGGCAACCAGCGTGGCAGATGGCGTTCCGCCGATGGTGGAGCCACCGCGACCGCGTGCCGGTGCCGCCGCCACCGGCGAAGCTGCCGGCGAAGAACGCCTTAGGAGACGGCCGCCTCCGCCGCCACCTCGTCGAGCCCCTGAGCCAGCGCGTTCCACGACAAGGTCGCGCACTTGATACGGACCGGGAATTTCACCACGCCCTGCAGCGCAGCCAGCTCACCAAGCTTGTCCAGGTCGACCTCCTCGGGCTCGCCGGCCAGCACCTCGGCGCCGTTCGACTCGCCCCCGTGGCCGTCGCCTTCCAACGACGCCTCGTGGATCGACATCATCCCCTTGAAGGTGCCGATCAGTCGGCGCACCTCCCCGACGGGTCGACCCTTCACTGCGGCCGACATCAGGGAGGCCGAGGATTGGCTGATGGAGCAGCCGGATCCGGCGATCTTCAGGTCCGCCAACGTTCCGTCCTCGACGACCATCGACACGACCACCTCGTCGCCGCACAGAGGGTTGAAGCCCTCGACGCGGTGCGCGGGCGGGGATTCCAGCTCGCCCCGGTTCCGGGGGGAGCGGTAGTGGTCGAGGATGATCTCGCGGTAGAGATCGTCGAGGTCGCCCATTGCCATCAGCCGAACAACCTACCGGCTTCCGTCAGGCCCTCGATCAGCACCTCGATGTCGTGCTCGTCGCTGAACAGGGACAACGAGGCCCGGGCGGTCGCCTGCACGCCGAGCTTGCGCATCAGCGGCTTGGCGCAGTGGTGGCCGGGGCGCACACAGACGCCGAACTGGTCGAGCACCTGAGCCAGGTCGTGCGCGTGCACATCCCTGTACGCAAGCGAGATCACGCCACCCCGGTCGGGCGCGGCGGGCGGCCCGAACACCCGCACGTCGGAACCCAGCTTCTCGTCCAAGCGGGCCAGCGCGTAGTTGGTCAGCGCCAGCTCGTGGGCGCGGATCCGGTCCATCCCGATCTCACTCAAATACCGCAAAGCCGCCGTCAGCCCGACGGCCTCGGCGATGGGTGGCGTGCCTGCCTCGAAGCGTGCCGGCGGCGGCGCCGGCCGGAACCCATCGAGCTTCACGTCGAGGATCATCCCGCCGCCACCCAGGAACGGTGGCATCTCCTCGAGCAACGAAGCACGGCCCCACAGCACGCCCAGGCCCGTGGGGCCCATCGTCTTGTGTGCAGAGTACGCGACGAAGTCCGCGCCCAACCCGACGACATCGGTCGGCACGTGCGGCACCAGCTGCGCCCCGTCGGCGATCACGACGGCGCCCTCACGGTGCGCGACCTCGGCGATCGAGGCGACCGGGTTGATCGTCCCGAGGACGTTGGACATCGCCGATACGGCGACGACCTTGACCCCGGCCACCAAACGATCGAGATCGGACAGGTCGAGCCGGCCGGAGCCGTCGACAGGGATGTACCGGAGGTCCAAGCCGCCGAGCTCCTCGGACAGGAGCATCCACGGCACCGAGCTCGAATGGTGCTCCATCTCGGTCAACAGCACGGCGTCACCGGCCCGGAGGTTTGCCCGGCCCCATGAGTGCGCGACCAGGTTCAAGGACTCGGTCGTGTTCTTCGTGAACACGATTTCCCGGGCCGGGTCCGGCGCACCGAGGAAGCGGCCGGAAACCACCCGCGCCCGTTCGTAGAGGGCTGTCGCCTCCTCGGCCGTCGCATAGACGCCTCGATGCACGTTGGAGTGCGTCGTCTCGTAGTAGTTGGTCATGGCGCTGATGACGGACTGCGGCTGCAGCGCGGAGGCCGCCGCGTCCAGGTACACGATCGGCCGCCCGTTTACCTTGCGCGACAACAGCGGGAAGTCCTTGCGCAGCGCCTCGGTGTTCAAAGGTGCGACCGACTCCGGCACCGGAGAAGGATCCACGCTCATCGCCAGGCCTCGTAACCCGACGACTCGATCTGCGCCGCCAGCTCGGGCCCACCCGAAGCCACTACCCGCCCCCCGACCAGGATGTGCACGGCGTCGGGCACCAGCTCCATCAGCAGCCGTTCGTAGTGGGTGATCGCCAGCACGCCCAACTCGGGACGCTCCGCCCGCACCGCGGTCACGCCGCGGCCCACGACGCGCAGCGCGTCGATGTCGAGGCCCGAATCGGTCTCGTCCAACACCGCGACGAGCGGCTCCAGCAACGCCATCTGCAAGATCTCGTTGCGCTTCTTCTCGCCGCCCGAGAACCCCTGGTTCAGATGCCGGGATGCGAACGACGAGTCCATGCCGAGCCGCTCCATCCACTCGGTCATGAGGACACGCACCTCGAGCACGGAGACCTCGGTGCCCTTGCGCGCCGCCATCGCCTGGCGCAGGAACTGGGTGACCGAGACGCCCTCGATGGCCTCGGGGTACTGGAAGGCCAGGAACAGGCCGGCCTTGGCCCGCACGTCGGTGGGCCAGCCGGTCACGTCCTCGCCGTTGAGCGAGATGCTGCCCTGCGTCACCCGGTACTCGGGGTGTCCGAGCAGCGCACCCGCCAGGGTCGACTTCCCGGCGCCGTTCGGCCCCATGAGGGCATGGATCTCGCCGACGCCGACGGTGAGGTCGACCCCGCGCAGGATGGCGCCGTCCTCGGCCGAGACGTGGAGATCCTTGATTTCGAGCAGCGGGGGATTCGCCGGCATGATTAAAAGCTTACCTTTTTGGTCGGGTTTTCAGTTACGGCCGGCCGAGCCTCGTCCGCCGGACCCGGCCCGGCGGGACACGGCCGGTCGCCTACCAACCTCTGTCGACCCAAACCTGGAGGTGAGGGGACTCGGCACCCACCGTTGTGGCCGTGCCGTGCCCCGGCAGCACCCGGGTGCCGGGGTCGAATTTGGCGAAGATCCGGCGCTCGATCGACTCGATGATCGTCGGGAAGTCGCCGCCTTCGAACGAGGTGTTGCCCGGCCCGCCGGGGAACAGGGTGTCGCCGGTGAAGAGGAGGTCCGTGCCCTCGACGGCGAAGCAGATGGAACCGGGCGTGTGGCCCGGCGTGGCCAGGGTCTTTATGCGCAGGTCGCCCACGCTGAGCGTCTCGTCGTCGTCGATGATCAGGTCGTAGCTCGGCAGCATCCCCGCGTCGGCGCTGGTCACGGCGACCGAGATCCCGGCCTCGCGCACCGCCGGCACGGCCTGGATGTGGTCCCAGTGCCCGTGCGTCTCGACGACCTGGTTGACCCCGAGATCGCGGCAGATCGCCAACAAAGCCTCGTGCTCGTTGGCCGCGTCGATCAGCATCGCGTCGCCGGTGCGGCGGCAACGCAAGATGTACACGTTGTTGTCCATCGGGCCGACCACGATCTGGTGCACCTCTGCGGCCGCGTCGCTCCAGATTTTCTCCAGCTGTCCCATGGTCCCAGCGTAAGAGATGCCGGAGCCCTTCTGGTCGCCGTAGCGCCGGGTCTGGTAGACACCCGGGTAATCAAAGGAACACACCGCCGGCCGGGCTGCCGGGGGGAGAGGCAAGAGGAGCCCAGGCATGAATTTCGCCTTCAGTGACGAGCAGGAGGAGCTGCGCGCCGCGGTCCGCCGGTTCCTGACCGAGAAGTCACCCGAGACCGAGGTCCGCCGCCTTATGGACACCACGGAGGGCTACGACCCCGCGGTGTGGAGCCAGATGGCCGACCAGCTCGGCCTGCAGTCGCTGACCATCCCCGAGGAGTTCGGCGGCTCCGGCTTCACCTACGTTGAGCTGCTCGTCGTGCTCGAGGAGATGGGCGCCGCGTTGCTGTGCGCGCCGTTCTTCTCGTCGGTGGCTCTCGGCGCCAACGCGTTGCTCACCTCGGGTGACGACGAGGCGAAGAAGAGCTATCTGCCCGGCATCGCGTCGGGCGAGACGATCGCCACGCTCGCCATCACCGAGGACAACGGCAAGTGGGACTTCGGCGGCATCGAGTGCAGTGCCTCGAAGAAGGGCGACGGTTGGGTGCTCGACGGCCACAAGATGTTCGTCATCGACGGCCACGTGGCCAACCTCATCATCGTGGCTGCCCGGACGTCGGCCGGCGTCTCCCTCTTCGCGGTGCAGGACGACGCGGCGGGCCTCACCCGCACGCCGCTCCCGACCATGGACCAGACGCGCAAGCAGGCGCGCATCGAGTTCTCGGGCACGCCGGCCACGCTCATCGGCACCGACGGGGGCGCCGAAGCGGGGCTGACGAAGACGCTCGACCTCGCGGCGGTGGCGCTGGCCGCCGAGCAGGTCGGTGGCGCGCAGCACGTGCTCGACGCGTCGGTCGAGTACGCCAAGACGCGGATCCAGTTCGGCCGGCCCATCGGCAGCTTCCAGGCCATCAAGCACAAGTGCGCGGACATGCTGCTCGAGGTCGAGTCGGCCAAGTCCGCCGCCTACTACGCCGCCTGGGCCGCCGCCGAGGACTCCGACGAGCTCCCGGTCGTGGCCAGCCTGGCCAAGTCGTACTGCTCCGAGGCCTACTTCCACGCCGCCGCCGAGAACATCCAGATCCACGGCGGGATCGGCTTCACGTGGGAACACCCCGCTCACCTCTACTTCAAGCGGGCCAAGTCATCCGAGCTGTTCCTCGGCGATCCCTCGTACCACCGGGAGCTGCTGGCGCAACGCATCGGCATCTGAGGTGCCGGGGCCATTCCGGCTCCGGCCCGGGCCCGCGGGCGACCTGTGGACCTACGCGACCGCGACCAGTCCCGGGGCGCCCGTGCGCGGCCACGTCATTCTCTGCCACGACCTGCCCCGGCCGCAGGCGGCCGCCGCCGACCTCGCGCTGACGTATCCCGCGCTGGCCGACCGGCTGGCGCGCGAGACCGGCTGGCAGGTCGTCACCGCGGCGTTGCGCGGCGCCGGTGAGTCCGCCGGTGACTTCTCCGCGTTGGGATGGCTGGACGACCTGCGGTTCCTCGCCGAGAGCGAGGTGCCCGAGGCGTCCGCCCGAGTCGTAGTCGGCTTCGGCTTCGGTGGCGTGCTGGCGCTGCATCTCGCCGCCGGCGACGAGCGCGTCGCCGGCGTCGCGTGTCTCGGCACGCCCGCCGAGGTCTCCGAGCTGACGGGTGACACCGAGTCGTTCCTGGTGCGGTGCCGCCGCACCGGAGTGATCAAGACGCCGGGCTTTCCCGCCTCGATGGAGGCGTGGGCCAAAGAGCTCTCCGTACTGCACCCGGCCGAGGACGCCGCACTCTTGAAGGGGCGGGCGCTGCTGATGGTGCACGGCTCGGACGATCCTGACGTCCCCCTCTCCGGCGCGCGGTCACTGGCCGAAGCCGCGACCGGGCCGTCCGAGCTGCACGTGGTGCTCGGGGGCGGCCACTGGCTGCGGGCCGACCCCCGCGTGCTCGCCCTGCTGGTCGGCTGGCTGGAACGGCGTCATTGACCCACGCACCCGTGGCCACACCGACGATGCACCAGCTCGGAGCGGCTGCGGTGCGCAAGCCGGCGGAACAAGGGGGTCTACGCTTGGATTCCCGCCGGTGGCCGTTGGACCGGCCCCACGATCCATCCCCCAAGGTGATCGCGTGACCTATCCCGAGCGCACCCAGAACGACAGCGAGGAACCCGACCGGGGCTGGACGATGCATCTGGGCGACCCCGCGGCGCACTGGCGCCACAGGACCCCCTGGCTCCTGGTGCGCGCGATGCGCCCGCGCCAGTGGTCGAAGAACGTCCTGGTCTTCGCGGCGCCCGCCGCTGCGAGCGTCCTCGGCCACTGGTCGGTCTTCTGGCGCGTCGTGGTGGCGTTCCTACTCTTCTGTGCCGCCGCCTCGGGGCACTACCTCATCAACGACGTGCTCGACGCGGAGCAGGATCGGCATCACCCGGTCAAGCGCCTGCGCCCCGTGGCAAGCGGCGAGCTCCCGGCCTCGGTTGCCGTCGGTGCGGGCGCCGTGCTCATCGCGATCAGCCTGGCGGGTGCCGCCCTGCTCGGGCCTTGGGGCTTCGTGCTCGTCTTGGCGGTCTACTTGGCCCTGACCGCCGCGTACAGCCTTTGGCTCAAGCGCCAGCCCGTCATGGAGCTGGCGGTTGTCGCCCTGGGCTTCGTGCTGCGGGCTGTGGCGGGCGGCCTCGTCGCGCACGTGTACCTGTCCAACTGGTTCCTCGTGTTCACCTCCTTCGCCGCGCTGTTCGTCGTCACCGGCAAGCGCTATGCGGAGCACGCTCGGCTCGGCGAGACGAGGGGCGTCCACCGCAGCGTCCTCGACGACTACAGCGAGTCGTTCCTCCGGTCGACGCTGACCATCTGCGCCAGCGTCACCGTCGCCACCTACTGCCTCTGGGCTTTCGACCGTAGCGGTCTCCTCGCCTCCCGCTCAGGACACCAAGCTGTGTGGATCGAGTTGACCGTCGTGCCCTTGGTCCTCGCCGTTCTGCACATCTTCCGGCTCCTGGACGCCGGCAAGGGCGGTGAACCGGAGCGATTGGCGCTGCACGACCACGTCCTGCAGGTGTACGGGCTGTTGTGGTTGGCCTTGATGGCCATCGGCGTCTACGCGTGACGGCGATCGAGGACCGCACAGCCGACAAAGCCCTCGACACCCCGGCACAAGCGCTGAGCGGCTGGGGGCGGACGGCGCCGTCGCACGCGTGCGTCGCGAACCCTGGGGACGAGGCCTCGATCTCCCGCGTGCTCGAGACGGCGGCAAGGCCGCTCATCGCCCGCGGCCTCGGTCGCAGTTACGGCGACGCCGCCCAGAGCAGTGGGGGCATGGTCGTCGAGACGTCGCGGCTGGACGAGATCGGGGTGCTCGACGAGCAGACGGGCTGCATCGAGGTGGGCGGCGGCGTGAGTCTGCACCGCCTCATGCAGCAGATCATCCCGCGGGGCTGGTTCGTCTCGGTGACGCCGGGCACGCGCTACGTGAGCGTCGGCGGCGCGATCGCGTCGGACATCCACGGCAAGAACCACCACTGCGACGGCAGCTTCGCCCGTCACGTGGCGAGCATGGTGCTCGCGACCCCGGCGGGTACCAGGGTGATCACCCCGAACGAAGACGCCGACCTGTTCTGGGCGACCGCGGGCGGCATGGGCCTCACCGGCATCGTCGTGCGCGCGACGCTCCGCCTGCTTCCGATCGAGACCTCATGGATGCAGGTGGAGAACCGCCGCTTCAGCACGCTCGATGACCTGATGGCAGCCATGGAGCAGTCCGACGACGGACACCGTTACAGTGTCGCCTGGCTCGATTGCCTCGCCAGCCCGGCCGGACGGCGGCGGTCCATCCTGACGCTGGGTGACCACGCCCCGGCCTCGTCATTGCCGGCGCGCCTCGGGCCACGCGCCCTCGAGCCCCCGGCCGAGCCCCGCCTCCGGGTTCCGCTCGTGCCACCGTTGCGCATGGCCAACCGTCTGTCGGTGCGCGTGCTGAACGAGGGCTGGTTCCGGGTGTCCTCACACGGAACCGTGGTGCCGTTGACGACGTACTTCCACCCGCTCGACGGGATCGGCGGCTGGAACGTGCTCTACGGCCCGGACGGCTTCGTGCAGTACCAGTTCGCCGTTCCTCCCGAGCGCGGCGACGTCGTCGGGGACGCCGTCGAGTCGATCGCGGCGTCGGGCATTCCCGCCTTCCTGGCAGTCCTCAAGCGTTTCGGTCCCGGCACGCCCGGCCCGCTGTCGTTCGCACAGAGCGGGTGGACGCTCGCACTGGACTTCCCGGTCGGGCCCCTAGGCCTGTCGGCGTTGCTCGATTCGCTCGACGAGATGGTTGCCGGCGCGGGGGGCCGCATCTACCTCGCCAAGGACGCGCGGCTCACGCCCGACCTGGTGCCGGCCATGTACCCGCGCCTGGGTGAGATGGCCGAGGTCCGTCGTCGGGTGGACCCCGAAGGGGTCCTCGCCTCGGACCTCTCTTTGCGTCTCGGCCTCTGAGGGCGGTCAGGCCACAGGGGCAAGCGCAATGTCGATCGCATCCCGCAGCGCGCGTGCGGCGGCCATAGCGTCGGTGGCCCCGGTGAGGAAGCGCACCACCACGAAGTGGCGCACCCCCGCCGCGACCAGCTCGGGGATTCGTTCGGGGGTGACGCCGCCTGTGACGAACACAGGCACGGCGGCGCGTGTGCTGGCCTCGGTGGCATAGCCGAGCCCGGTCCCGGGCCGCCCCGGTTTCGTCGGTGTCGGCTCCACCGGCCCGGCCGAGATATAGGTGACGTCCTCCGACGCCGCCGCGGCGAGGTCGTCCGGTCCGTGAGTCGACAGCCCCACGATCGCATCGGGCCCGAGGATGCGCCTCGCCAACGCGACCGGCGCGTCGTCCTGCCCGACGTGGACGCCGTCCGCGCCGGCCTCGAGCGCCAGGTCGGGCCGGTCGTTCAGCACGAAGGGGACACCCTCGGCCCGGCAGACGTCACCGACGAGCTTGGCCCGGCCCAGCAGCGCGCGCGCCTCGAGCTGCTTCTCCCGGAGTTGGACGACATCGACGCCGCCGCTGATGCAGGCGGCCACGAAGTCGGCCAGGTCCGGGCGATCCGGCGTGCACAGGTAGAGGCGGCGGCCGGAGAGGTCGCGCCGGGCGATCACCCTTTGGCGCGCGCCTTGGCCTTCATGGCCCGCTTGTTCGCCCGCACCTTCTCGAGGGTCTCGGGTCCCGTGATGTCCGCCACCGACAGGAAGGCATCGGCGTCCCCGTAGGGCGTGGTGGCCTTCTCCCACCCGTTCGGGCTCACCCCGAGCTGCTTGCCCAGGAGGGCGGCGAAGATCTTCGACTTCTGGATGCCGAACCCGGGGAGGGCGTTGAGCCGGCCGACGAGCTCGTCGCCGTTCGTGACCTCTTTCCAGATGTTCTCGACCGAGTTGCCGTAGTCGGCGGCGACGACGCGGCAGACGTCCTGCACCCGCTTCGCCATCGACCCCGGATAGCGGTGCAGCGCGGGGCGCTCTCTGAAGAGCGCGGTCAGGTCGTCGAGCGGCATGGCGGCGATGGCCGCAGCATCGAGAGGGGCGCCCAGACGCCGTGACAGCTCGGCCGGGGAAGAGAAAGCCTTCTCGATCGTGACCTGCTGGTCGAGCACCATCCCGATGAGCAGACCCAGCCAGTTCCCGGTCAAAAACTTGTCCGCGTCCTGATCCTGGGAGAGGTGGAGCACCCCCGCAGCCTAGCGGCGCGGCCCGTTGGCGTCGGTGGGGAAGGGATCCGGAGGAGTCGTTCGCCGGTTCTGCGACCTCTTGGTCAGAGGGCGTCCGGGTCGATTGCCTTGGCGCGGGTCGAGCGATCCCGCAGGAGTTCGATGAGCGCTGATTGGGAAGTGACGCCGAGCTTCTCGAATATCGCGGAGAGGTGGTTGCGGACCGTGCTGGGGCTGACGTAGAGGTCGCGCGCGATGGCGTCGACGCGGTGCCCCTGGAGAAGACGCCCCACAATCTCCCGTTGTCGCATCGTGAGGTCGCTCTGGTCGGCCAACCCGTTCTCGCCGTCCTGGTCCGTCGCTTGGAGAACGTGTCGGATCCGGGCGAGCTGATCCTCGAGACGAGCCACGCGCTCGGATTCGGTGACATCCGGCTCCTCCATGTGCATCCGCCACACGACAAGCCCGAACTTCGGAGGGGCCTGGCCGCGCAGCGGGCTCACCGTGACACGGGCGGCCATCCACCGCTCGTCCGGACCGCGCAGGCGCAAGGTGAAGGTGTCCGGTGCCTCCGTGGAGGAGCGACGGCCGAACGATCCCTCCAAGGTGGATGCGTCGGCGGGATGCACCAGCTCGTGCAGTTGGGGCATCACCGTCGCCGACCGCGGTGCCGGCCATCCGAGTCGGCCCGCCGATCCCGGAGTCACGTCGATGATCCGCCAGTCCTCGTCCAATGTCGCCAGCACCATCCGAGTGGGGTCGATGTGAGCGGGTCGAAAGCCCAGCTCGGTGACCTCGGCCCTCGAGGCCGGGGTCCCGTTCGCCGCAATGACGGCGGCCAGCGCCGACTGGTTTGGGCGATCGGTGCCGAGCGCGCGGATCCAGCAATCGACTCCTGCGGTCCGCGCCGGGCTCAGTAGGTCGACGTTGCCGTCGACGGAGGAGATGAAGCCGGTGCGGATGCCTTCTATGACGGCAGTTGCGACCGACCGCACCTCGCCGTCGATGAAGTCGGTGATCAGGCATCCGAGCACGTCGTCACCAGCGCGGCCCACGACCTGGGCGAACGCGTCGTTGCACGAGGTGATCACCTGCGAGCCCGTGTCGATCGTCACCAGGCCGACCGATGCAGTGTCGACGTCGGTCCGGGTGCTGGCCGCGGGTTGCCGGGGCTGCTCCGTCACTCCAGGCTCGTTCGTTGGATGCTCGCTCGCGGTGCGCGGCCACACGGAGGACGTGGCGCTGGAAAGACAGGTCTGTATAGCACGTTACCCCCGCTCCACATCGATATGGGCAGCCCGTCATGCCCAGCAGCAAATTTTGCAATGCATCACCTGGGTTGCGCCTGGGTATGTAGACGGTAGGCATGTCTTCGACGCATCGACCCGACGAGCGGGTGCTGGAAACTGCGTACGAACTCTTCACCGCGCGCGGCGTGCGTGACGTCGGCGTCGACGAGCTCGTCGAGAGAGCTGGTGTCGCCAAGGCGACCCTGTACCGCCACTTCGCTTCCAAGGACGAGCTCATCCTCGCATTCCTCCGGCTGCGCGAGGAACGCTGGACGATGGGTTGGCTCCAGGAAAGGGTGCAGGAGCGCGCCGGCACGCCCGAAGGACGGCTGCTCGCCGTCTTTGATCTGTTCGACGACTGGTTCCGGGAGCCCGATTATGCGGGTTGCCCGTTCATCAAGGTGATGCTGGAGATGGGACCGGGGCATCCGGCGGGCGCCGCGTGCATCGAACACATGGGAACGCTCCGAGGCTTTCTGACCGAGCTGGCCGCCGAGGCCGGCTTTGGCGATCCCGCCGAATTGGCAATGTCGCTCCACCTGCTGCTGTGCGGCAGCATCATCGAGGCGTTCGCGGGCGACGGCTCGGCCGCCAAACGGGCCCTTCGAATGGCGCAAGCCACGATGCGAGAACACCACCTGCCTGCGGCGCAATCCTGAGCCGGCTCCGCAAAGGCCGTTTGCGCGCAAGGGTGCGCGGCGCGGCAGACTCTCGACCATGCACATCCCGGCGAAGGTTGACTATGGCATTCGTGCCCTCCTGGCGCTGGCTGCGGCCGGGACTCCGCAGACCGCCGAGTTCCTGGCCGGAGAGCAAGGGTTGCCGCCGAGATTCCTGGGCGCCATCCTGGCCGACCTGCGTCGAGCCGGGATCGTGGCCAGTCAGCGGGGTGCCGAGGGCGGGTACCGGCTTGCCCGCGATCCGGACTCGATCACCATCGCCGACGTGATCCGCGCCCTCGACGGTCCTCTCGCCGAGGTGCGGGGCTTCCGGCCCGAGGCGACCAACTACGACGGGGCCGCCGAGCACCTCCAGCAGGTATGGGTCGCGGTGCGCGCCAGCCTGCGCTCCGTCCTGGAAAAGGTCACCCTGACGGATGTGATCTCCGGGCGGCTACCGACGCACGTCGCGAAGCTGGTTACCGACCCCGATGCCTGGGTCGCCCACTGAGTCCGAGCGGCTCCGTGCCCGCCCGGTGGCGGTGGCCCAGGCGGACTACTTGTGGTTCGCCGATCTCGCCCTCCGCGGTATGGCCCGGATCGTCGCCGATCTGGGCGACGAGCTGGCCAACCGGCGCCCGCCCTTCCCCGGGGCCAACTCGCCCTACGTCATCCTGACCCATTGCCTCGGCGTCATGGAGTACTGGGCCGGCGCCACGGTCGCGGGGCGCTCGATCGAACGCGACCGGGCCGCCGAATTCAGTGCCAGCGGGCCGGTCGCACCTTTGCTGGAGCGGGCCGAGAAGGCGCGGGAGCGGCTGGTGGTGGATGTGGCGGGGCTGGACGCGTGGGAAGCGCCGCAGAGCGTCCACGAGGACCCCGACGACCCCGTGCCCTACAGCGAGACCAAGGGCGCCGTCCTGCTCCATATCCTGGAGGAGTTGTTCCAGCACCTCGGGCAGATGGAGATCACGCGTGACGCGCTCACGGCGCAGCCATGAGCGCTGACGCCTGCGGCGACACGCCGATCGCGTGCAGCCTCGACGCAGGGTCGTTGGCGGACCGCGTCGAGGAATGGCGCGCGCTGGTATCGACCTCCGTCCTCACGGTCGAAGCGGAACCGACGGCCGTGCACCTCGTGCTGAAGCCGTCCGAGATCGCCCTGGTCGCAGCAGTGGAATTGGCGCAGCGCGAGAAGCAATGTTGCCCTTTCTTCGACGTCGCGCTCGACATCGGGGCGGTGCAGCGCACATTGTCGCTCCGCGTGCCCGAAGGAGCCGAGGAGGCGATGGCCACCTTCGTGGCCATCCTCACACCCTGAAAGGCGCCTCTCGTTCGGCATCGATACCCAACTCGGCGATTGCATCGGCGACGAACGAAGGCTTGACGCGTCCGTCCAGCGAGAGCTGTTGGAGCACGGCCACAACGAGATGCGCCGCATCGACCTCGAAGAATCCGCGCAGAGCGCTCCGTGCGTCGGAGCGGCCGAATCCGTCGGTGCCCAGCGAGACGTAGGGCCGGTCGACGAAGCGCGAGACCTGGTCGGGCACGGCGCGCATGTAGTCGGTGATGGCCACGACCGGGTCGCTTCCGGTGCCCAAGGCCGCGGTGATGTGCGGGACCCTGGGTCCTGCTTCCGGATGCAGCCTGTTCCAGCGCTCGACTTCGAGGGCGTCCGTGCGCAGCCGGGCCCAGGACGTCACCGCCCAGGCGTCCGCCGCCACCCCGTAGCGTTCGGCGAGCAGTCGCTGCGCCTCGACGGCGACACTCCACATGGGACCGGAGAAGCACAGCGTGGCCCTCAGGTCGCCCGTTCTATCGGGCGGCTCCGCGAAGCGGTACGCCCCGTCGATGATGCCCTGCCGTACGGCCGCGCCCTGCTCGCCTTCGGGGAGCGCGGGCATCGGGTACGTCTCGTTGTACAAAGTGAGGTACCAAAAGTGGTCAGCGGGATTCGGGCCGAGCATGTCGTTCACCGCCGCTTCCATGATCACCGCCACCTCGTAGGCGAACGAGGCGTCGTAGACCAAGGCGGCGGGGTTGGTCGAGGCCAGGAGAGGCGACTGCCCGTCATCGTGCTGCAGCCCTTCGCCCATGAGCGTGGTCCTCCCGGCAGTGCAGCCCGCCAGAACGCCCCGGCCGCGCATGTCGCCGAGGGCCCACGCGAGGTCGCCGATCCGCTGGAAGCCGAACATCGAATAGAAGAGGTACACGGGGACCATGGGCTGGCCCCACGTGGCGTAGGCGGTGGACAGGGCAGTGAATGCGGCCAGGGCTCCGGCCTCGGTGATGCCTTCCTGGAGGAGCTGGCCCGACGAGCTCTCGGCGTAATTGAGCGGGAGGTCGGCATCGACGGGGATGTAGTTCTGACCGTCGGGCGCGTAGATCTTGGCCTCGGCGATCAGGGGCTCGAGTCCGAACGTGCGTGCCTCGTCCGAGACGATCGGTGCCACCAACGCGCCCACGGTCGGGTCGCGCACGAGGTTCCGCAGCAGGCGCGCGAACGCCATGGTGGTGGAGGCCGCCTGCTTCCCCGATCCCGCCGCGAACTCGTCGAACACCTTGGCATCAGGGCGCAAGGCGGGGGCCGGACGCACCACCCGAACGGGTACGGGCCCGGCGAGGACGCGCCCGCGTGCCCGTAGGTACTCCATGGCATCGGAACCCTCGGCAGGGCGGATGTAGGGCGGGTCCCCTTCGAGTGCGTCCTCTCCGATGTCGTCGGTCAGATAGAGGCGGTCGCGCAACGCGCGCAGTTGTGCCTTGCTCATCTTCTTGATCTGGTGCGTCGCGTTGCGCGCCTCGATCTCGGGACCGAGGGTCCAGCCCTTGATCGTCTTGGCCAAGATGACCGTGGGCGCACCCCGCTGTTCGGTGGCGAGCTTGTAGGCGGCGTAGAGCTTGCGGTAGTCGTGGCCCCCGCGGGGCAACGACACGAGCTCGTCGTCGCTCAGGTCCTCGACCATCTTGCGCAGCCGGGGGTCAGGGCCGAAGAAGTGCTCACGAATGTAGGCACCGGACTCAACGGCCAGCTTCTGGTACTCGCCGTCGACCGTGGTGTTCATGCGGTCGAGGAGGACGCCGTCGACGTCCTTGGCCAGCAGCGCGTCCCAGCGGGAACCCCAGATGACCTTTATGACGTTCCAGCCGGCACCGCGGAAGACGGCCTCGAGCTCCTGGATGATCTTCCCGTTGCCTCGTACGGGGCCGTCGAGCCGCTGGAGGTTGCAGTTGACCACGAAGATGAGGTTGTCGAGGTGCTCGCGGCCGGCGACGCCGAGCGCGCCGATCGACTCGGGCTCGTCCATCTCGCCGTCGCCGACGAAGCACCACACCCGGCTGTTGCTGGTGTCGACGAGCCGGCGCAGGTTGAGGTAGCGGTTGATGTGCGCCTGGTAGACGGCGGCGATCGGGCCCAGGCCCATCGAGACGGTGGGGAACTCCCAGAAGCCGGGGAGGAGACGCGGATGCGGGTAGCTCGGCAGGCCGTCGCCACCGACCTCGTGCCGGAAGTTGTCCAGCTCGGCCTCGGTCAGCCTGCCTTCCACATAGGCGCGGGCATAGATACCGGGGGAGGCGTGGCCCTGGAAGAAGACCTGGTCTCCGAAACCGCCGTCGGACTTGCCGCGGAAGAAGTGGTTGAAGCCCACCTCGTAGAGCGCGGCCGAGCTGGCGTAGGTCGAGAGGTGGCCACCGATCCCCTCCGTCCGCGTGTTGGCCCGCGTGACCATGGCGGCGGCGTTCCAGCGGATGTAGGCGCGGATCCGGCGTTCTTGGTACTCGTCGCCGGGGAACCAGGGTTCGCTGTCGGCGGGGATTGTGTTCACGTAGGGCGTCGACACGGCTGCGGGGAAATCGACCTGCTTGGTGCGTGCGCGCTCGAGCAGCTTCATGAGGAGGTACCGCGCCCGGGAGCGTCCACGGGCGTCCACCACGGCATCGAACGAGTCGAGCCACTCCGCTGTCTCGCCCGGGTCCGTGTCGGGAACCTGGTGGCTGATCCCGTCGAAGAGCATCGCATCAACGGTACCGGGACCGGCTCGAGGGATGTGACCACTGTTCGCGGGTGTTACACATTCCGCATGCCAGACGAACGAGACCCGGTGGTCGTGTACACGGACGGCGCTTGCCGGGGCAATCCCGGGCCGGGCGGCTGGGGCTGGGCCGTGCCCGGCGGGCGGTACGCCAGCGGCGCGGAACCGCACACCACGAACCAGCGCATGGAGATCACCGCGGTGCTCGAGGCGCTCAGGTCTTTGAGGGTCGAAGGACCGCCGTCGATCGAGGTGGTCAGCGACTCCACCTATGTCGTCAATTGCTTCCGCGATCGTTGGTGGGAGGGCTGGCTCAAACGCGACTGGAAGAACTCGCAGCGCAAGCCGGTGGCCAACCGCGACCTGTGGGAGCCGCTCCTGCCGCTGGCGCTCTCGACGGACATCCCGGTTTCGTTTCGATGGGTCAAGGGCCACTCAGGAGATCCCTGGAACGACGTGGTCGACGAGCTCGCGACGATGGCGGCCGACAGCGGGCACGGGTCGAGCGGGGACCGCTCGAGCGGGTAGCTCCACGGCACTGTGCCGGGAGACGCCCGCATCGCCGGTGGGGGTCGAACGGTAGTCTGGCCAGGAGGCACGCGCAGAGTCGAGAGTCGGATAGAAAGCGACTCGGGGCCGTTGCGACCGGGACTTGTTCCGGGGGGCCGGGAGCGCGGGCCGGGCGTCATCGGGACGAGAAGAGGACAGTCGATGGCCAATGAGGAAGAGTTCGACATCGTCGTGATCGGCGGAGGGCCCGGTGGGTACGCCACCGCGCTCTACGCCGCTGCGGCCGGCCTCTCCGTCGCCATCGTCGAGCGGGACAAGGTCGGCGGCACCTGTCTGCACCGGGGCTGCATTCCGGCCAAGGAATTCCTCGAGACTGCGGCGGTCCGACGGACGATCGAAGGATCAAAGGAGTTCGGCATCGACGTGTCCGGCGTGGCCCTCGACTTCGCGCGGAGCCAGGAGCGCAAGCAGGCCGTGGTGGACAAGCTCTGGAAGGGCCTGCAGGGACTGCTCAAGGGTCGCAAGGTCACGACGTTCATCGGAACGGGCACGTTGAAGGAAGGGCGGCGCGTCGAGGTAGCCGACGGGCCCGACGCCGGACGCGAAATCACGGGTCGCAACGTCGTGCTCGCGGCGGGGTCGGTGCCCTACGTCCTACCCGGCTTCGAGGTGGACGGGCGCTGGGTGATGACGTCGGACGAGTTCTTGGACCTCGAGAAGCTGCCGGCCTCCGTGGCCGTCGTCGGTGGCGGGGTCGTCGGGTGCGAATTCGCGTCGCTCCTCGCCGACCTGGGTACGAAGGTGACGATCCTCGAGTTCCTGGACGCGATCCTGCCGGGGTGCGACGAGGACATCGTGCGCCTGATCGTGCGGTCGTTCAAGAAGCGCGGCATCGACATCATGACCGGCGTCAAGGTCGAGTCGCACTCGCCGTCCGCGGACGGCACGGTCACGACCGTCAAGGCGGGGGAGCAGTCCTGGGACGTCGAGGCCGTCGTGGTGTCGGTGGGGC
Source organism: uncultured Acidimicrobiaceae bacterium (assembly GCA_963777485.1). GTDB lineage: Bacteria > Actinomycetota > Acidimicrobiia > Acidimicrobiales > RAAP-2 > Bog-473. The sequence continues at coordinate 159,358 of CAVZQP010000001.1, forward strand.
GACGCCCCCGGACCGAAGGGTTGGTGGCCGACGGGGTCGGCGTCCAAATCGACGAACGCGGCTTTGTCGTGACCGACGAGTACCAGCGGACCGGGGTGGACGGCGTCTGGGCCGTCGGCGACATCGTGGCCGGCACGCCGCAGCTCGCCCACGTCGGCTTCGCCGAGGCCATCGTCGCGGTGAAGGGCATGCTGGGCGAGCCGGTTGTGCCCGTCGACAACGGCAAGGTGCCGTGGGCTATCTACTGCCACCCCGAGGTCGCGTTCTGCGGCATGACCGAAGCGCAGGCCAAGGACGCGGGGATCGATGTGCTGACGAAGAAGGACCCCTTCGGCGGCAACAGCCGCGCGCAGATCATCGGCGACACCGAGGGACTCGTGAAGATCGTCGCCGAGAAGCGGCCGGACGGGACGGCGGGGCGGATTCTGGGGGTGCACATGTGCGGGCCATGGGTCACCGAGCAGCTGAGCGGCGGGTATCTCGCCGTCAACTGGGAGGCGTTCCCGGACGAGGTCGCGCAGTTCATCCAGCCGCACCCGTCTCTCTCCGAGACGTTCGGCGAGACCATGTTGGCCCTGACCGGAAGGGGACTGCACCTTGGCTGACGTCGTGATGCCACAGCTCGGCGAGACCGTGACGGAGGGCACCATCACCAAGTGGATGAAGGCCGTCGGCGACGAGGTCGCACGCGACGAGCCGCTCTTCGAAGTATCGACGGACAAGGTCGACTCCGAGGTGCCCTCGCCCGCGGCCGGCGTGCTGTCCGAGATCTTGGTGCCCGAGGGTGAGACGGTCGAGGTCGGCGTGAAGCTGGCGGTGATCGGCGACGGTTCGGGTGCGAGCGGATCGAGCGACGCGCCTGGCGCGGCGGCGGCCCAGTCGCCGGCACCCGCTCCCGCCGCGGAGGCTGCGCCACCAGCTCCGCCACCGCCACCGCCACCGCCGGCGCCTCCGCCGGCACAGGCCGCAACTCCGGCCCCGCCGCCTGCGGCGCCTGCCACACCTGCTGCTGCACCGGTCGCTGAGCCGGCACCGCAGGCCGGAACGGACGGCAACGGCACCGGTGCGGGCGCGTCGGTGCTCTCGCCGATGGTGCGCCGCATCCTCTCGGAGAACGACATCGACGAGTCGGAGGTCAACGGCACGGGTGCCGGCGGCCGGATCACGCGGGACGACGCGTTGCGGGCCGCCGACGCGCGCCGGTCGGCCGGCCCCACCGTGCAGCCCCCACCCGCGGTGCCGGCGCAGTCAGCGCCGGTGCAGGCGGCTCCCGCCGCGACACCGGCGCGGGTCGCCCCGTCGGCGCCCACGGTCTCGATGGCGCCGTTCCGCACGGCCGGCGACCAGGTCGTGCCGTTCTCCAACATGCGCCGGCGCACGGCCGAGCACATGGTGCGGTCCAAGGCCACCTCGCCCCACGCGTTCATCGCCAACGAGGTCGACTTCGAGGCGGTCGAGCGCGTGCGCACGGCGTGGGGGGAACGCTTCAAGGCGGAAGAGGGCTTCACCCTGACCTACCTCCCCTTCGTGGCGCGGGCGGCCGTCGAGGCGCTGCGCGACTTCCCCCTGCTGAACGCGTCGGTGGTCGAGGACTCGCTCGTCGTCCACTCGGAGGTCAACCTCGGCATCGCGGTCGATCTCTCGCACGAGGGCCTGATCGTGCCCGTGATCCACCGGGCCGAGGAGGTCACGCTGCGCGGCGTGGCCCGGCGCATCCGCGACCTGGCCGAGCGGGCCCGCGGTCGTCAGCTGAACGCCGACGACATCGCCGGCGGGACGTTCTCCGTCACCAACGACGGGCCGTTCGGGACGTATTTCACCGTCCCGATCATCAACCAGCCGCAAGTGGCGATCCTGGCGACCGACGGCATCGCGCGCCGTCCCGTCGTCGTGACCCAACCCGACGGGTCCGAGTCCATCGCCATCCACTCGACGGGCATCCTCGGCGTGAGTTGGGACCACCGGGCGGTCGACGGCGCCTACGTCTCGCTGTTCCTGGCGAAGGTGGCCGAGCTCCTCGGCACCCGCGACTGGGCCGCCGAGCTCTGAGGGACGGGTCGGTGCTGCGCATCCGGTCCCTCGGGACGGTCCCGTACCACGAGGCCGCGGTGCTGCAGCACGCCTTGGCCCGTGAGGCCGGGGACGACTACCTCCTCCTGTTGCAGCACCCGCACGTGTTCACGCTGGGCGCGCACGCCGACGACCGCCACGTCCTCGTCGACCCGGCGGAGGTCGGCGCCACGCTCGAGCGCACCGACCGCGGCGGCGACGTGACGTACCACGGTCCGGGCCAGCTCGTGGCGTACCCGATCGTCACGGTGCCCGACGACGTGTCCTCGGGCGCCGCGCACGTACACCGGCTCGAGCGCCTCGTCATCGACACGCTCGCCGACCTCGGCCTACCCGGCTGCACGAGCGACGGTGAGTTCCCGGGCGTGTGGGTCGACGCCGCTGGGCAGCGGCCCCGCAAGATCGCCGCCATCGGCGTGCGGGCCATGCGTGTGAGGCCGGGGCGCCGGCGCACCGTGCACGGCGTCGCCATCAACGTGACCACGGACCTGGCGATGTTCGACCACATCGTGCCGTGCGGGATCGCGGATCGGGGCGTGACGTCGCTCGCAGCCGAGGGCATCGACCTGTCGGTCGACGACGTGGCGGACTCGTTGGCGGCGCGGGCTGCAGTCGTGTTCGGTGGCGGGGCGGCCGAGCGGGCCGACGTCGTGACGGGCCCGGCCGCGCTGCGCCTCGTGAACGGCGACGGCGAGCGCCCGTTGCTGCGGCGCCTCCGCCAGGCCGGCGTGGCACCCGAGGACGGCCTCGACATCGCGCAGCGCAAGCCGGAGTGGGTGCGTGTGCCCGTCCGCATCGGCAAGGGGTACCGCCAATTGGGGGCGACCATCCACGATCTCGGCCTCGTCACCGTGTGCGAGGAGGCGGGTTGTCCCAACATCTACGAGTGCTGGGCGGACGGCACGGCCACGTTCATGATCAACGGCGAGCGCTGCACGCGGGCGTGCGGCTTCTGCCAGGTCGACACCCGGCACCCCTTGCCGCTCTCGCCCGACGAGCCCGACCGCGTCGCGCAGGCGGTGGCACGGATGCGGTTGGAGCACGCGGTCGTCACCTGCGTCGCCCGCGACGACCTGCCCGACGGGGGCGCCGGGGCGATGGCCGCCACCATCCGCGCCATCCGGGAACGCTCGCCCGGGACGACCGTCGAGGTGCTGATCTCGGACTGCCGGGGGGACCCGGCGTCGCTCGACTCGATCTTCGAGGCGCGCCCCGACGTGTTGAACCACAACATCGAGACCGTGGCCCGGCTGCAGCGGGCGGTCCGGCCTTCTGCCGGCTACGCGCGCAGTCTCGGCGTGCTGGCGCGGGCAGGTGCGGCCGGCCTGGCGACCAAGTCAGGCCTCATGGTGGGGCTCGGCGAGACCGAAGAGGAAGTCGTCGCCACCTTGGCCGACCTGCGCGGTGTCGGCGTGTCCATCGTCACCGTGGGCCAGTACCTGAGGCCGAGCCGGGACCACCTGCCGGTGGCGCGCTACTGGACCCCCGAGGAGTTCGACCGTCTGCACGCCGCCGGCGCGGCGCTGGGTGTGGCGCACGTCGAGGCGTCCCCACTCACCCGGTCGAGCTACCACGCCCGGGAGGCCGCGTCTGTGGTCCAACCCTCTCCCCTCGTAGCGCGCGGCTCGACCTGAAGAGGTTGCCGCCCCACCGTTCGGGTCAGGGTACCGACGTGGCGTCTCGGGTGTCGCTCGGCCGGAACGCGGCGTCGATTCCGAACAAGACGCGGGCGTTGGCATCGACGATCCGCTTCCGTACGGCGTCGTCCACGTCGTCCCGGGCGTCGAGCGTGCGGTGGGCGGCAGGGTCCGCTCCGACGTCGAGATGTCCCCAGTCGGAGCCGCACACCAGGTTCTCCGACCCGAGACGTGTCACGAGGTAGGACAGGTCGTCATCGGTCTGACAGGCGACGTACATGTTCTTCCGCCTGAGGACGTCGGGCTCTTTCCTCCAGTCGCGTGCGCTCCGCCCGCCGTTCGGATCGATACGTGCGACCTCTTGGAGCATCCAGGGGACCCAGCCCGCGCCCGCCTCGAAGAAGCCCCACTTGAGCTCGGGGAATTGATCCGGCACATTGTTGATGAGGAGGGAGTAGAAGGCGTACGTGCAGGGAGCGACGATCTCCCAGACCTTCTGGGTCCCCGGGTACCGGTGCAGCACGTCGGTGTTGCCCGTGCCCACGTGAAAGCCGATGACGAGCCCGAACTGCTCGGCCTTCCGGTAGAGCGGGAACAAGGAAGGGTGCGCGACGTGGCGACCGTTGACCTCTCCGAGCAAGAAGACACCCGCCGCACCGTTGGCGGCGCCGAATTCGAGCTCCTCGCATGCGGCCGAGAGATCACTCGTGGGCACGTTGACCATCCAGCGCAATCGGCCACCCGCGGCCTTCGTCACGTCGGCGAGCCACCGGTTGTGGCTGCGCTTGAGGGCGACATCGATGAGCGGATCGCGCACGCCGACGTTCAACCAGATCGACGGGAACAAGACCTGCACATCGACTCCCAGACGGTCCATCTCGTGCAGCCGAGCGTCGATGTCGTCGAGCCCCTTGGTTCCTTCGGGGAACAAGGTGCGATGACGATCGGTCTGATGCGGGCTGGCGCCGTCGTTCCTGACCATGCGCTGGTCCTGCACGAGCCAGAACCGGTACGGAATGTCGGTCCCCGAGGCGACCTCGGCGACCGCCGGACGGAATTGCTCCTCGCCGGGTCTGAGATACGCCCACGTCTGATCGGTCTCCCAGACGTGCGTGTCACAGTCGATGTATCCCACGGAGGCTCTCTCTCGTCGCGAGGGGGTGAGGATCGCTCGTCCATACGGTAGTGCGGGCGATTTCGGGCACCCTTTGGCCCAGCCGCGCTTTCTCAGTCGGAGTGCTTGCGCCGTCGCCGCCGCACGAGCGGCGTGGCCACGGCGGCCGCCAACACCGCCACCGTCAGCGCCGCCCAGCCCACGTCAGCTGCGGAAACGCGACCGCTCCGATCCTTCGCCGTCATGGGACCCGTGGCTGACGACATCGCCGCTGCCATCGCGGTGTACTGCGCCTCGGCAACCCGTTCCGCCGATGCACGCGTGATCGGTGCGGGATTGCCCGAGGCGGCCGAGACGAAGGACAGCACGGCGGCGTAATTGCCCCCGCGCATGGTGACGGTCTGTCCGACCCCCCCTCGGGTGGTCGACGCGAAGTACGTCGTCCGCTGTGCGCCGGGGATCGACGGCAACGGCCCCGAGCTCACGATCTCGCCGTGGGCGATCGCACGACGTGCGGCACCGACGAAGGCGGCGGCCGCGGCGGCGGTCGGGAAGCGCACCACGAGGTCCTGCACCTGATTGACCGCTGCGGCGTCCTGCCAATTCCTTTGATACGTCTCGATGGTGTTGCCGAGCGTGCTCAGCGCCCCGGTCGCGGCGGATGCACTCGGTGAGCCCGCCGGGAACTGGGACGCGTCGAGCGGGCCCTGCGAGGTGACGGTGTAGCCGAAGCCGATCGCGGGGAGGACGACGGTGCCGAGCGCAGGCGGCGGTCGAGCGGAAGCCGCGGCGGCACTCCCACCCGCAGGCCGAGACGCCAGGACGGCCAAGGCGACCGCCATCACGACCGGCACAACTCTGCGGAGGGGCGCCGGCGCGGCGCGGACCCTCATGCGACGAAGTACTTGGCCTCCGGGTGGTGGCAGATGATGGCGTCCGTCGTCTGCTCCGGCTCCATCTGGAAACCCTCGCTCACGGTGACGCCGATACGTTCCCCTCCCAGAAGCTCCACGACCTTGGCGTTGTCATCGAGATCCGGGCAGGCGGGATACCCCCACGAATAGCGGCCGCCCCGGTACTGCTGGCGGAACAGCCCGGTCAGCGTGGGCCCGTCCTCGTCGGCGTAGCCGAGCTCCTCGCGGATGCGCCGGTGCCAGTACTCAGCGGTCGCCTCGGCCATCTCGACGCTCAGGCCGTGCAGGAACAGGTAGTCCTGGTAGTGGTTCTCCGCGCGCAGGCGGCCCGCCTCCTCGGAGGCCCGCGACCCGATGGTGCACACCATGAACGACGCGAAGTCCTCCTCGCCCGAGTCGACCGAGCGGAAGAAGTCGCTGATGCACAGCCACGGTTCCTTGCGCTGGCGGGGGAACGCGAAGCGCATCCACTCCGAAGACCGGGACTCGTCCTTCCAGATGATCAGATCGTTGCCCTCGGCGTTGGCCGCGAAGTGGCCGTAGGCCACCTGGGGCACGAGGATGTCGCCTTCCCGGGCCCTGGCCAGCTGCTCGCGCAGCGTCGCCTTGACCCGTTCTTTGAAGGCGGGGTCGTCCTCGCCCTCTTCGGGCCGGAAACCCCACTGGTTCCGGAACAGCGCCGTCAGGTTCAAGAACTCCGCGACCTCGTCGAGCGCGATGCCCTTGGCGATGCGCGTGCCGACGAACGGCGGCCGGAACAGCCGGTTGTCGGCCGCCACGTCCGAGCGCGCCGGCTGCCCCTCCACGGGGCCCGTGTCCTTGTTCTCAAAGCGGCGTGGCACGTTGCGCTCGGAGATCTCGCGGCCGAAGAGGGGGTCCTCCTCACCGGAGCGTTTCAGCTCCACCAACCGGTCCATCGTGCGCAGGCCTTCGAACGCGTCACGCCCGTAGAAGAGACGGCCCTCGTAGATCTCGCGCAGGTCGCGCTCGACGTAGGTGCGGGTCAGCGCCGCCCCACCCAGCAGGATCGGGATCGTCGACAGCGAGCGGCCGTTGAGCTCCACCAGGTTCTCCCGCATGATCAGCGTCGACTTCACCAAGAGCCCGCTCATGCCGATGGCGTCGGCCTCGTGCTCCTCGACCGCCGCGATCATCTCGTTGATGCCGACCTTGATGCCCAGGTTCACCACGATGTAGCCGTTGTTGGTCAGGATGATGTCGACCAGGTTCTTGCCGATGTCGTGCACGTCGCCCTTGACCGTGGCCAGGACGACCGTCGCCTTGCCGCCCTGGTCCGTCTTCTCCATGTGCGGCTCCAGGTAGGCCACCGCCGTCTTCATCGTCTCGGCCGACTGGAGCACGAAGGGCAGCTGCATCTCGCCCGAGGCGAAGCGGTCGCCCACCACCTTCATCCCCGCCAGCAAGAAGTCGTTGACGATGTCGAGCGCGCCGAGGCCCGAGCCGAGCGCCTCCTCGAGGTCCCCCTCGAGTCCGTTGCGGTTGCCGTCGATGATGCGCTGGCTCAGCCGCTGGTCGACCGGCCAGTCGGCGTGGTCGTCCGCACCGCCCGCGTTGACCTTGACGCCCTCGAACAGCGCGAGCAGCTCCTGCAGCGGGTCGTAGTCCTCCGTGCGCCGGTTGTAGACGAGGTCGAGGCAGATCTCCTTGGCCCGCTCCTCGATGCGCGACAAAGGCAGGATCTTCGACGCGTGCACGATGGCCGAGTCGAGCCCGGCCTCCACGCACTCGTGCAGGAAGACCGAGTTGAGCACCTGCCGCGCCGCCGGATTGAGGCCGAACGACACGTTCGACAATCCCAGGATCGTCGACACGCCCGGCAGCTCGGACTTGATCGAGCGGATGCCCTCGATCGTCTCCACACCGTCGAGCCGGCTCTCCTCCATCCCGGTTGACAAAGGCAGCGCCAGCGCGTCGAACATGAGGTCCTCGGGTGCGAGGCCGTAGCGCTCGACGGCGATGTCACGGATGTTGCGCGCGGCCCGCAGCTTCCACTCGGCCGTCCGGGCCTGGCCCTCCTCGTCGATGCAGGTGCACACGACGGCGGCGCCGAACTCGCGGGCCAGCCGCAAGAACGTGTCCAGCCGCGTCCCGGGCTCGTCGCCCTCTTCGAGGTTCACCGAGTTCAGGATCGGCCGCCCGCCGATCCACTCCAACGCGGCGCGCACGACCGGGCCCTCGGTGGAGTCGACCATGATCGGGACGGTCGACTGCGTGCACAGCCGGCTCGCCACTTCGGTCATGTCGGCCACGCCGTCGGCGCCCGTGTAGTCCACGCAGACATCGATCAGGTGCGAGCCTTCCTTCACCTGGTCCTGCGCCATGGCCACGCAGGTGTCCCAGTCGGCCGCCAGCATCGCCTCGCGGAAGGCCTTGGACCCGTTCGCGTTCGTGCGCTCGCCCACCACCAGGAACGAGGTGTCCTGCTTGAAGGGCACCGAGGTGTAGATGGAGGCCACCGCCGGCTCGTGCACCGGCGTCCGCACCGCGATCGACGCGCCGGCGCACTGCTCGACCACCGCGGCCAGGTGCTCCGGCGTGGTGCCGCAACAGCCGCCCACCGCGGAGACGCCGAACTCGGTGATGAAGCGGTGCAGGTGCTCGGCCAGGCCCTCGGGTGTGAGGTCGTAGTGCATCTGGCCGTCGACAACCGAAGGGAGCCCGGCGTTCGGCACGCACGCGATCGGCACCCGCGACGCGCCCGACAGATGCCGCAGGGCCTCGCTCATCTCGACCGGCCCCGTCGCGCAGTTGAGCCCCACGACGTCGACCTGCATCGCATCCAAGACGGTCAAGGCCGCGCCGATCTCCGTGCCCGGCAGCATCCGGCCCGTGAGCTCGATCGTCACCTGCGCCTGCAACGGCACGACACGCCCCAGCGCCGCCATGGCGCGGCGGGCGCCGTTGATGGCGGCCTTCACCGACAACATGTCGAACTGCGTCTCGATCAGCAGCAGGTCGACGCCACCCTCGAGCAGCCCGAGCGCCTGCTCCTCGTAGGCGTCGCGGAAGTCGGCGTAGGGGATCTGGCCCAGTGTGGGGAACTTCGTCCCCGGCCCCATCGAGCCTGCCACCCACCGCGGGCGCGACGGTGTGGCGAACTCGTTGCGCACGGCGCAAGCCAGCTCGGCGGCGGTGCGGGTCAGTTCGCGGGCCCGGTCGGCCAGGCCGTACTCGGCCAGCACCACCGAGGTCGATCCGAACGTGTCGGTCTCGACGACGTCACAACCCACGTCGTAGAACGAGCGATGCACCTGCGCAACGAGCTCGGGCTTCGTCTCGACGAGGACCTCGTTGCAGCCCTCGAGCTCGGGGCCACCGAAGTCCTCGGGGCCCAGCCCGAGGAGCTGGAGGTTCGTCCCCATGGCGCCGTCGAAGATGACGACGCGCTCGCGCAGCGCCTGGAGGTAGCTGGACGCGGACGGATCGAGACGTCCGAGCAGTTCGGGGGAGGGTGCCATGTGGGCAACAAGGATACCGGCGCCTCCGGAGCCCTCCGGACGGGCGCCGCTAGCATCCGCGCTGGTGCAGCCGAAGATCTATACCAAGACGGGCGACGACGGGACGACGGGGCTGCTCTACGGCGGACGGGCCCGCAAGGACTCGCGGCAGATCGAGCTGAACGGCGTCGTCGACGAGGCGCAGGCCGCGCTCGGTCTGGCCCGGGCCGAGGCCGCCGCCGGCTCCGAGCTGCACGAGCGTCTGACCGCGCTCGCCCGCGACCTCTACGTCCTGATGGCGGAGGTGGCCACCGCCCCGGAGAACCGCACCAAGCTCAAGGCGGGGTCGAGCCTGGTCACGCCGGACATGGTGGGTGCGCTCGAGTCCGGGATCGACGACCTGCTCCAGCGCTTCGAGATGCCGAGCGACTTCACCATCCCGGGCGAGAACAGGGTGTCCGCCGCCCTCGATTTCGCCCGAACGCTCGTGCGCCGCGCTGAACGCATCGCTGTCGCCGAACCGCCCGCCGACTCCCTCGTGCCCATGTACCTGAACCGCCTCTCCGACCTGCTGTGGGCCATGGCGCGCTGGCAGGAGGGGGACGAACACCAGCTTTCGAAGAGATGAGCGGAACCCGCCTGCGCGTGGGGACTCTCTCCATCATGTTGAATCTTCCTGAGCGCACGGGATACGGCCGGGTCTGGAATTCGGCGCTGCCGGAGTTGGCTTCGATCGTCGACCTCGTGGTGGACGACCCGAGTCCCGACGTGTGGCTCTTCGACGGCCATACCGGTGATCCCGGCGTCGACGGGCCCGTGGTCATCAGTCTCTACGAGGTCAACTGGGGGAAGCCGGATTTCGATCGTGAGCACGCCGCCGGATTCGTCGAGAACATCGCTCGTTCGACTGAGTCCGCGGTACGACGCGCCGACCGCATCGTGACATGCGCCCACGCCTCCAAACAGCAGATCGTGGAGGCCTATGAGTTCCCGCCCGACCTCGTGCACGTCGTGCCTTTCGGGGTGGACCGCACCATCTTTCATCCTGATGCCTCGGGTCGCGGCAGCACACTCGTGCGCGAGCGCATCGGAGACAACCGGCCCTACATCCTTTTCGCAGCGTCGCTTCACCCGCGGAAGAACCTGGCCGCGGTGCGCGGCGCCGTCGAGAATCTGGCTCGCCGCGGGTTCCCCCACGTGCTGGCGGTGGTCGCCGCCCCCGCGCCCGACCGTGCCGACTCGTCGGACCTGGCCGAGGCCGGATTCGCGGAGATCCCGGGCTTTCCGGGCCGGCTGGTGCGATTCGAGGACCCCACGGACGAGGAGTTGTCTGCGCTCATGTCAGGCGCGGACGTGGTCTGTCAGCCCAGCACGTCCGAAGGGTTCGGGCTCACCGTGCTGGAGGCGATGTCAGCCGGCGGGGTCGTGGTGGTATCCGATCGGGGGTCCCTGCCGGAACTGGTCAAGAGGGGCGGGTTGGTCGTGGAGCCGTCGGTTTCCGCGGTGGCGGAGGCACTCGCTTCCCTGCTCACCCGTCCGGCCGCAGCGAAACGGCTGCGTGCCAGGGCCGTGCGACGAGCCAAGCAGCTGAGTTGGCAGCGAACGGCGCAGGGCTGGGCTCGCGTGGCGGCCCTTGCGGCGGGGGCCGACCGTCACCGCAGTGTTCGCACAACACTGCGCCGGGCCTGAGCGTTTGCGTCGGAGCGTCGGAGATGCGGGCCTAGTACTCCTGCACGTCGACCTCGGCCGAGACCATTGACCCTGTCTCGAGGTTGCGGTCGACGGGCACGGCCCTTCGACGGATGTCGAGCACGCTCAAGAACGCGCTGGCTAGCGCGCCCTGCGAGCCCACGGTCAGCAGCGCCACAGACGGCACCACGAGCTTCAGCTCTTGCGTTGGATTCAGTGAGCCGTAACCGACGGTTCGCCATTTGAAGAGCGCGACCACCAGACCGATGACTCCTGCGAGAAACAGCAAGACCCCGAACACGACGCCGCGCTCGAACGACACGCGGCGAAGGATGCGCTCAAAAGTCGGATTCGGCGGCAGGAAGCCCTCATCGGTGCCGTACTTTTTCGTGAACACCGCGAAGAGAACGGACTGAAAGCCCACGATGAGCATCGCGTAGCACACGACGAGTGTGTCCACCCCGAGAGTGGCGCTGGCGATGTGCACAGAGGTGATCTCGACGAGGATGCCCAGGCCGACGCCCAACAAGCAGAGAACGACACCCGGATAGAAGAACAGCCACCGCGGGCTGTAGATCAGCAAGAACCTGAGATGCCGCCACCCGTCGTGCCATGTGCGCAGGTGCGGTGGTCGCGATCGACCGTCGGGCTGAAGTGTGGTCGGCACCTCCTTGATGTCCAGTCCTTGCAACGTCGCCTTCACCACCATCTCGCTCGCGAACTCCATCCCACCGGAGTGCAGGTTGAGCGCCAGGATGCGATCGCGTCGAAAACCCCGGAGACCGCAGTGGAAGTCGCCGATCTTCGAGCGGAAGAACAGCCTGCCCATCTTGCTGAGGACCGGGTTGCCCAAGTAGCGGTGCAGTGGCGGCATCGCCCCCGGAGCGATGCCACCCTGGAATCGATTGCCCATCACCAAGTCCGCACCGTCGCGGAGTGTGCTCACGAAATCGTCCAGATTGGAAAAGTCGTAGCTGTCGTCCGCATCGCCCATGATGACGTAGTCACCCTGCGCGGCTTGGATCCCAGCGATCAAGGCGTTGCCGTACCCACGCTGGGTCACATGGACGACACGAGCCCCGGCCTCCTCGGCGATACCGATGCTGCCGTCGTCGCTTCCGTTGTCAGCGATCAGGACCTCCCCGGCGATGCCCGACTGATCGAGGTACTCCTTGGCCTTGCGGATGCACGTGCCGAGGGTCTCGGCCTCGTTGAGGCACGGCATCAGAATTGTGACTTCGCGCGGCTCCGGCACTTCTCTGAGTTCCACGACCATTGCCTGTTTCGATCCTGTCGATCAGGCGGGCGCTGACCCGTGGACAACCAGGTTCGAACGCATTCCCAGAAGGCTGACGCCGTCTACAGCCACCGAGGCACCAGGTGGAAACAGCTGGCGAAGGGATTTCTCGTCGAGCAGATTCAGATTCTCCGTGCTTGACCACGTCGTCTTGCCGACCTTGCGGAGTATCGATTGATGGTGCCGCTGGGGAAGCCAGTGAACGAAGGGCAAAAACGTATGCAGCTCCATCGGAAAACGCCGGTCCGGAGTCGTCAGGAAGAACCGCTTGGAGACCCGAACCATCTCGGCGATGAACTGACGTTGGTGTGATCGGTCGCCAACGTGTTCGATTACTGCGCTCGAGAACGCAATGTCGAACTGGCGATCTTCGAACGGAAGGCGATCCCCGGCGGTCTGAACGAACGACACGCCTGGATGCGCCTCTTCCAAGTACGACGCGTCCTCGATGCTGGTGGCCGTGATGCGTTCCGGGTGCGGATACCACTTCTCGAGAAAATTCGAGTCCTCCGTCACCGCGTCCGGCGTCGCACCGATGTCGACGATCGTCGTATCGGCGGACGGCTGGAGGGTTTGCAGGAAGGTCTCGTACATCTTCGTGCGCGCTTTGAGGGCGAACCTCGTCGTGAGGCCGCGGAAGCGGAACTGGCTGTTGGTGTAGTCCACCACCGGGGGTTCACTGACAAGGGGTGGCGTCTCGCCGGGCGGTGACGGTGTTCCCATAGACAAGTAGGGCACTTTAGTCTTGACCAGTCTTCTACCCAGGTTGCCGGCTAATGCCCTCGAAACGAACATCCGGCACGTACGCGACGCGAAGGCCGGACAGGTTCACCATCGGCCGTGATGGACTCGGGCGGCGCTGTCCGGAGCCGGACGGTCGAGGGATGCCGAACGGTGACTCCTTCCATCGGGCTTTCCGATGAGGACGGCGCAGAAGAGCCCCCATTCATCGGGGACACCCAGGGCGCTCGCGAGGCCGGCCTCCCCGCGAAAGTTGCCGAGCACGCATGCGCCCAGCCCGGCGTCGACGGCTTGCAACAACACGGACATCACCCCGAATGCTGCATCCCCGTACCAGTAGGGGATCGGCCAGGCCTCGGGCCCGGTCCCGAGCTCGGCGTCGCCCTTGTCGGGCTCCGCATAGCGGGCGACGTAGACAGCGGGCGACGCATAGGCCAACAAGACGACCGGCGCCCGAGCCAGCCCGCCGAACCAGTCGGGATTACGAGACCGCCACGCGTCGTCGGTGGTGGTGTCCCAATAGGTTGCGGTCTGCGCCGCGCCCCGGAGGACGACCCACGACGTGCCTTGGGTGTTGCCGGCGGTCGGGGCGGAGAGCGCGCCGGAGAGGATCCGCTCGAGCACCGTGGCATCCACGGGATCACTGGCGAAGCTCCGGCACATCTGGCGCCGCCGCAGCACCTCATGGAGTTCCACCGCCGCAGTCTCCCAGGACAGGAGAGCCCCTGGCCGGGCCGGGAATGTTGACCCCGCTGGTAGTGTTTAACGATTGGTACGGGCCGCCAATAAGGGCTGGCCGCGTGAGGAGGAGCAGCGTTGCCCACGCCACGAGACCTTTTGAACGAAGCCAAGTCGTCCATCCGCGAGGTGGACCCCGCCGGCGCGCAGGAGCTGTTCGAGGGGGGCGGCGTCACGTTCTTGGACGTGCGCGAACCGGACGAATACGAGCAGGGGGCGATCCCCAACGCCGTCCACCTGCCCCGCGGACACCTGGAGTTCCAGGTCGAGGGGAAGCTTCCCGACAAGTCCGGCCCGATCGTCGTCTACTGCGCCGGCGGCGTTCGGTCGGCCTTTGCCGCCAAGACGATGCAGGACCTGGGCTATGCCGACGTCCAGTCGATGTCGGGCGGCTTCAACAAGTGGAAGGACCAGGACCGGCCGTGGGCGGCCCCCCAGACGCTGACCCCGGCCCAGCGGAATCGCTACCAGCGTCACCTCCTCCTTCCCGAGGTCGGCGAGGTCGGACAGCTGAAGCTGCTCAATTCGAAGGTGCTCCTCCTGGGTGCCGGAGGCCTCGGCTCACCGGCCGCGCTCTATCTCGCCGCTGCGGGTGTGGGGACCCTGGGCGTGATCGACATGGACGTGGTCGACGAGTCGAACCTGCAACGTCAGATCCTCCACAACATGGACCGCGTGGGCGAGCGCAAGGTCGACTCCGCGAAGAAGACGCTGACCGCGTTGAACCCCGACGTGAACGTCGTCACCTACGACGTGCGCCTCGGGGCAGACAACATCCTCGACATCATCGACGGCTACGACGCAATCCTTGACGGGACGGACAACTTCCCGACCCGCTATCTGGTCAACGACGCCGCGCTCCTGAAGCGGATCCCGGTGATCCACGGCTCGATCTTCCGCTTCGAGGGCCAGGTCACGGTCTTCGATCCCTACAACGGCCCGTGCTACCGGTGCCTTATCCCCGAGCCGCCACCGGCCGAGCTGGCGCCGTCGTGCTCCGAGGCGGGCGTGCTGGGTGTGCTGCCGGGGATCATCGGGTCCATCCAGGCGATCGAGACCATCAAGGTATTGCTCAAGCTCGGTGATCCGCTCGTCGGGCGGCTGCTGGCCTACGACGCGCTGGAAGGTTCGTTCCGTACGTTCAAGGTGCGACAGGATCCGGCGTGCCCGGCGTGCGGGCCCGACGCCGGCGAGATCGTCATCGCCGAGTACGACGAGCTCTGCATGCCCCATCGCCACTGAGCCCTCGGCTGGCTCGCGGCCCGAGCACCGCCCGTCGTCAGCCGCTAAAACAGTGGTTGTGACACAGACGGCTACGCAGTCCCTTTCCGTCAACGGTGTGGAATTGGCATGGTCGGAACGCGGTTCCAGCCCAGCCGGGACACCGTCTTTCGTGCTGGTTCACGGCTTCACCGGCTCAGCCCATGACTTCGCTCTCGTGGCGGATGATCTCGCGGCGGATCGTCGCGTCGCCCTCGTCGACCAGCGCGGCCACGGCCACTCCACCAAGACGGGAAGCCTCGAGGGCTACACGATCGACCAACTCGTCGCCGATCTCACAGCGTTTCTTGAAGCGGTCGGTGATGGACCGGTCGACCTGCTCGGTCACTCAATGGGTGGCCGCGTCTCCATGGGCCTCGCCCTGAGCCGTCCCGATTTGGTGAGCACACTGATGCTCATGGACACCAGCGCATGGTCGTTCATGCCACCCGACGACAGCATTCGTCAGCTGGTGCAGGCCTGGATCGAGGCATTCGACCCGACGGGGGGAATGCCCGAGTCACTCGGCGTCGGGAGCCCAGAAGACGCGCTGATTGAGGAGAGGATGCCCGCCTCGTGGCAAGAGGAGAAGGCAGCCAGCTTCTCGGGCATGGATGCGTATGCCGTGAAGGCACTTGGCATGGCCCTCATGGCTGACGTCGCCCAAGGCGAGACATCGCTCCGCGCTGAACTGCCGTCGATCACCTGTCCCACGACCGTCATCGCGGGTGAGCACGATCATCCATTGGTCGACCAGGCGCCGGAACTGGCAAGCCTCGTGGCCAACGGGCGGCTCGCCGTCATCGACGGCGCGTACCACTCGCCGCAATTGACGCACCCCGAAGATTGGAAGAGCGCGGTGCGCGTCCACCTCGCATGGGCCGATGCCACGCGGGACCGGTCGTGACAGGCACCGCGCCACCGCAAGCTACCGACCGCATCGTCCTGGCCGGATCCGACGTCGCGATCCCGCCCATTGGCGTCGGCACGTGGGCCTGGGGTGACAAGGGCGTCTGGGGGATGGGCGGTTACGACAAGTCGTTCACCGAATCGACGATCCGCGACGCGTGGGAGGCCAGCATCGAGGCAGGGGTCGTGCTCTTCGACACTGCAGAGGTCTACGGGCACGGCGAGAGCGAGCGCATCATCGGCCGTCTCTTGGCTGCGGACCGCACCGTCCGATCCCGCATCGTCATCGCGACGAAGTTCATGCCGAGCCCTTGGAAGTTGAACGTCCATGGTCAGCTCCTCTCGGCCGCGCGGCAGTCGCTCGATCGCCTCGGGTGCGGCGCTATCGACCTGTACCAGATCCATGGGCCCATCTCGCTGCGCTCGCACAACGCTCTGGCGGAGGCGCTGGCGGCTGCCCAGGCGGAGGGATTGGTGAAGGCGGTCGGCGTGTCCAACTACTCGGCCAAGGAGACGCGCTCGATCGACGCGGCGCTGCGCAAACGTGGTCTGCGGTTGGCCAGCAACCAGATCGAGTTCTCCCTTCTACGGACCATGCCTCGCCAGGTCGGCCTTCTCGACTGCTGCCGCGAGCTCGGTGTCGTCCCGCTGGCGTACTCGCCGATCGGCCAGGGGAGGCTGACGGGTAAGTACAGCGTGTCGAACCCACCCCCGGGCAGCCGGACGTTCTCGGCTCACCCGATGGAGCAGGTCGACGCGATCGTCGCTGAACTTCGCCGCATCGGCGAGGCCCATGACGGGCGAACTCCGAGCCAGGTCGCCTTGGCCTGGCTCATCGCACGGGGCGCCGTTCCCATCCCCGGTGCCAAGAACCGCTCGCAGGCTGAGCAGAACGCAGGCGCCTTGGGTTGGCAGATGACCGACGACGAGCTGGCCTACCTCGATGCCGCCTCCCTCTTCGGGAAGCGCGGGATCTCCCAACGCGTTTGGCAACACGGCTGAACCCGGCGGTAGCGTCTTGAGGTGATCGCCGCGGTCTTCGACGCGGGGCTCCCCCCACTGCGGGGGTCGCAGCTCTTCTCCACCCAATTCGCCTTCGCCCCTGTGGCCCTCATCGCGGCCGCCCTGGTTCTCTACCTTTGGGGCGTCAAGCGCAACAACGCGCTGCACCCCCGTCATCGGTGGTCGGCCGGCAAGACAGCGGCATGGATCGGTGCCCTCTTCACCACGGCCGTCTCCATCTTCACCTTCGTCGGCGTGTACGACGGCGAGCTCTTCTGGGTCCACATGGTCCAGCACCTGATGCTCATCATGGTCGCCGCCCCGCTGTTCGCCGTCGCCTCCCCGATCGACCTTGCGTGGAGGTCCACGACCGGCACGGCGCACATCGCGGTCACCGAGGTCCTGCGCTCAGGTGTCGCCAAGTTCTTCGGACACCCGGCAGTTGCCTTCGTTCTCTACGCGGTGTTGATCCCGATCAGCCACCTGACGAGTTGGTACAACCTCACGCTCGAGAACGACGGACTGCACAATGCGGAGCACCTTGCCTTCCTCGTCGTCGGTTACCTGTTCTGGCGCCAGATCTTCGGGAGCGACCCCAATTGCTTCCGGCTCCACCCCGCAATGCAGTTCTTCTATCTCTTCCTGGCCATCCCCATCGACACGTTCACGGGTCTCTCGCTAGCCGGAGCGACGAAAGAGTTGTTCCCGGCGTATCTCGCCACGCACCGAACATGGGGCCCGTCCTACGTCAGCGACCTGCACATCGGTGGCTCCATCATGTGGGTGGTTGGCGACACGCTGATGCTGTGGCCGATGATCCCGGTCGCCCTGCGCTGGATGCACCTGGAGGAGCGCAAGGCCGAGCGCATCGACCGGGAGCTGGACGCCGAAGCTCTCGCGGAGCAGGGAGACGCCTCTCAGCCGAGGTCCATCAACTCGACGCGGACACCATCGGGATCGGTGCAGTAGAGGAACTCGAGCGCCGATGCGCCGAGGTTGATCGTCGTGCGGCTCGACTCGACGATCGAGCCACCGAACTCGACGACCCTGGATGCGGCCGCTGGCAGGTCGTCAACCCGGAACGACAGATGGGTCAATCCCAACTGGTTGACCGCACGCCGTGTCTGTTCGCCGAAGGGGTTGGGTTCGCGGAAGGCAAGGAGTTCGATCGCAGTCGGCCCCCGCCGGATGAATTGCGAGGTGACCGCCACGTCTGGCAGATCCATCAGGGCGGCGAATTCCGAGCCGATCTCGTGGGATTCAGCCTTCTCGAAGCCGAGAGCCTCGCAATAGAAGGCGAGCGACCGATCCAGGTCGCTCACGCAGATGCCGAAGTGGGAGAAGGCAGGCCCGCTGTCGTCCATGGCCGTAGTTTGTCCGCTCCCGCACCCATGGGAGGGCCCGTATGGCCTTCCTACCCGGATACTCCGTAATCTCGTGTCTGTGACACCGCTGAACAAGGACTCTCAGGGTGCGCCCGAGCACTACACCGACTCGGGTATCGACATCCAACCCGTCTACCGCTCTGACGATCTCGCGGGCTGGGATCCGGAGGTGCAGCTCGGCGAACCGGGATCGTTCCCCTACACGCGGGGTGTCCACCGTGACATGTACCGCTCGAAGTTGTGGACGATGCGCCAGTACGCGGGATTCGGGTCGGCGGAGGCAACCAACCTGCGCTTCAAGTTCCTGCTCGACGCGGGGCAGACCGGACTTTCATGCGCCTTCGATCTCCCGACCCAGATGGGCTTCGACTCGGACCACCAGCGCGCCGAGGGCGAGGTCGGCAAGGTCGGCGTCGCCATCGACTCGCTGGCCGACATGCGCCTGCTGATGGCCGACCTGCCCATGGACAAGGTCACGACCTCCATGACGATCAATGCCACGGGCGCCATCTTGCTCCTGCTCTATCAGCTGGTTGCCGAGGAACACGGCGTTTCGGGTGACAAGATCCGCGGGACGATTCAGAACGACATCTTGAAGGAGTACATCGCCCGAGGCACGTACATATATCCGCCACGTCCCTCCATGCGGTTGATCGTCGACACCTTCGCCTACTGCGCAGAAAACCTGCCCAGTTGGAACACCATCTCGATCTCGGGCTACCACATTCGTGAAGCCGGTTCGACAGCCGTGCAGGAGATTGCCTTCACCCTTGCCAACGGCATTGCCTACGTCGAGGCCGCCATCGCTGCGGGTATGGACGTCGACGCGTTCGCGCCCCGACTGTCGTTCTTCTGGAACGCGCACAACAACCTCTTCGAGGAGGTCGCCAAGTACCGCGCGGCGCGCCGCATGTGGGCCCGGATCATGACGGAGCGATTCGGGGCCAAGGACGATCGCTCGAAGATGCTCCGGTTCCATACCCAAACCGGTGGTTCGACGCTGACCGCCCAACAGCCGGAGAACAACATCGTCCGCGTGACGGTCCAGACGTTGGCCGCCGCCCTGGGGGGTACGCAGAGCCTCCACACGAACGGGTTCGACGAGGCACTGGGCCTGCCGACCGAGCGGGCGGCCAAGATCGCTCTGCGTACCCAGCAAATCGTGGGGTTCGAGTCCGGCCTCGCCGACACCGTGGACCCGCTCGCCGGCTCCTACTACGTGGAAACGCTGACCGACCAGGTGGAAGAGGCCGCAACGGCCTACCTTGCTCGCATCGACGAGCTGGGCGGAGCGGTGGCAGCGATCGAGGCGCGCTTCATGCAGGAGGAGATCGAGGCGGCCGCGTACACCTTTGCCAAGTCGGTGGATGACGGCGAGAAGGTCGTGGTCGGCGTGAACCGCTTCACCGACGCGGAAGCGGAGCCGGCAGAGGTCTTTCCGATCGACGTCACGCTGCAGCAGATCCAGGTCGAGCGCACTCGCTCGGTGCGGGCGGATCGGGACCAAGCGGCGGTGGACCGCGCCCTGGCCGACATCGCCGAGACGGCAAAGGGAGAGGGCAACCTGCTCGTCCCGATGAAGGCCGCCCTCAAGGCCATGGCAACCCTCGGCGAGGTTTCGGACGTCTTGCGGAGCGAGTTCGGCGTCTATCAACCCGGCGGCTGAACGGATGCCAGGGCCGGGCTCGTTCTGGCCGTTGTTCGACCTGGCCGTCCGCACACCCCGGCTCGAGCTGCGGCTTCCCAAAGAGGCGGAGTTCGCGGCGCTCATCGAACTCGCGGACGCCGGGATCCACGATCCCGACACGATGCCCTTCTTCGTTCCGTGGACCGACATTGAACCGGCTCGACGCGCCCGCGAAACGGCCAAGTGGCTCTGGAGTCATCGAGCCAACTGGTCGCCCGACAAGTGGAACTTCACGGCGGGTGTCTTTGTCGACGGACACCCGGCGGGGATGCAGGACATGGGCGCCGAGCACTTCCGCACCGTGCGTTCTGTCGAAACGGGCTCATGGTTGGGGCGCGCGTATCAGGGGCAGGGCATAGGGCGTGAAATGCGCGAGGCGATCCTGCACCTTGCCTTTGCGGGACTCGACGCCGAGGAGGCGTTGAGCGGTGCATTCGAGGACAACGCTGCCTCACTCGCCACGTCCCGGGCCGTCGGCTACGAGGAGAACGGGGAGGCGAGGGGGCAGCGACGCGACTCGTGGGGTCGGACGGTGCGGTTTCGCATGAGCCGTGCTGCGTGGGAGCAACGCCGCCGGGGCGACATCGAGATCGTCGGGCTCGACAGCTGTCTCGACATGTTCGTCGGACCTACGCCAGGGAAATAGCCGATGAGCTCGTCCGGCAGTATTGGCGACGACGTGTCCGCGGGCGCATCGACGGACACGATGGTGGAACCCCCGGCACGCACGACGCCCTCGAAGCAAGAGGCCAGGGCTTCTGTCAATCCGGCCGTCGTGACCGTGGTCGTCGTGGCGGCGCTCGCCGTCGTCTATGGCGTGGTCCTCCGGATATGGCTCCTGGTGGAACTCCCGATCTGGGGTGATGAAGCCATCGTCGGCATCATGGCCCGCGCCATCGACGGCGGCCACGTCACCGCGTTCTACTTGGGTCAGCACTACGGTGGCCTCGAGCCCTACTTCGTGGCCCTGGGCCTCAAGGTCGGGGGAGGCGGTGAGCCGGCGCTGAACGGGACGCCGGCATTGCTCTGCGCACTCGGCGCCATCCTGGTCGGAGCAGTCACCCTCGCGGCCACGAGGAGCCGCCCATTGGCGCTCGCGGCCACAGGCGCGGTCTGGGTGTGGCCATACGTCGTGATCTGGCAGTCCGTGCGCGAGGGGGGTTTCCGCGAGGCAACTCTGTGCTGCGGGTTCGCCGCCCTCCTCTGTTGTGTCAGGGTCTACCGCCGCCGTGGCGGGCCGGGCACGTTCTTCGTGCTGGGCGGAGCCCTCGGACTCGGGTGGTGGGCATCGCCCGAGATTGGATATTTCGTTCTGCCCTGTCTCGTGCTTCTCCTTGCGTGGTGGTGGGCTGCATCGAGACCTCTCGCCGCGGGTGGCGGAGCAGCCGAGAATGAGCCATCCCGATTGGCCGCGTTCGGACTGGTGGCCGGAGGTGGTCTTGTCGGGTCGCTGCCGTGGTTGTACGCCAACGCGCACACGGGATTCGCGTCGCTGAAGAGCAGCTCGCTTCCGGCGAACGGCGGCGCGACCTATGGAGAGCGCTTGTCCGTCTTCTTCCACTACATGTTGCCGTTGCAGCTCGGCGTGCGCACGGTCGGAAGCGGCGAGTGGGTGGGCGGGAGCGCCGTCGGCAAGCTGCTCTATGCCGTCGTGCTGATCTTGATCGCAGCGGCGTGCGTCCGGGCGGTGTGGGTGGCTGTGGGGAAGCGCACCGCGCTTGTCCCGACTTCCCTTGCTGCGGGGGTCGTCGCATATCCGTTCCTCTACGCCGCCGCCCCGGGTACGGCCTATTGGCAGGACGGCCGCTACGGTATCTACCTCCCCGCGCTTGTCGTCGTGTTGTTCGTCACGTCGCTCGGAACGCTGCACGCCAAGCGGCCCCGGTTGGACCCCGAACGAACGTCGGTAGCTGGCGGCGCGCTCTTGCTCGCGGCAGTGGGAGTGATGGGGGCCCTGTGTCTCACCGTGGCCGGCGCCCGCACGGCCGGCGTACCGGCGAGCTTCTTCACCAGCTGGCGTCAGGGCGACGCCCCGATCGAGCAGGTGGTGCACGCGCTGCGGCAACATCACATCACCCGTGCCTACGGCGACTACTGGACCTCCTACGACCTCGACTTCTTGAGTGGAGGGAGCCCGGCGGTCAGCCCCTCGCGGCTCGACACCGTCCGCTCGACGGGGCTCGGCGCCGAGGTGGCGTCCTCCCAGGACCCGGCCTGGCTCTTCTTCGCCCCCGACGAGGCCGCGCGGGCCGCCGCAACCTTCGGTAACCCTCAGCCTGGCCCGGGGCCCTACACGGAGCAATCATTCGAGGCCCACCTCAAGGCGCTCGGGATCGGTTACAAGGTGGTGAAGCTCGGCGTCCTCGACGCGGTGGTGCCGACGCGTCGCCCCCCCGGCCTCTGAGCGTTCTCAGGCGGTGACGACTGCCTCGAAGTGTTCGACGACGGGAAAGGGGTCATAGAAGTGGTGCAGTGCGGCACGCCATTCGTCGTAGGCGGGTGAGCCGCGGAAACCTTCGGTGTGGTCCCGCAACGTCTCCCACTCGACGAGCAGCAGGAAACAGTTGGCCCGCTCCACGCAGTGCTCGACACGGAGCGAAAGGAACCCAGGGCTGGCCGCGATGAGGGACTTTGCCTGCTCCATGGCCGCAACGAATTCGAGCTCGCGGCCCGGAACGACTTCGAGTAGCGCGTGTTCGGTGATCACGCGTGCCCGAGCAGCCGTTCGCGCAAAGCCGGATCGGTGGCCGCGTCGATGGCCGTCCAGGCCAGCGCGATCGCGCCGTCACGGACCGCCGCGTCCGCCGATGGTGTCACGCACGCAGCCGCGAACTCGCGCTGGTGATTGACGGCGCCGCCCGCCTCGATGCCGATCAACGGGTGGATCGTGGGCACGGCCAGCGACACGTTCGCCATGTCGGTCGAGAGCGTCGGCGGTGGCGAGCCTGCATCGTCGGCCTCGAAGCGCCGGCCGAGTGCCTCGGCGTTGGCGCGGTAGGCGCTGAGGAGCGCCGGGTCGACCTCCATGTGGGAGTACACGGGCGAGAGTTCTTCGTACTCGAGCGTGCAGCCGCTGGCGAGCGCGCCTGCCTCGAAACAGGCCTCGACGCGAGGGCGCAGGGCGGCGAGCCCCTCGGCCGTGCGCGAGCGCACCATGTAGCGGGCCGTCATGGCTCCCGGGATGACGTTCGCGGCGCCGGGGCTCTCGGTCACCACGCCGTGGATCTGGTCACCGGGCGGCAGCTGTTGGCGTAGGACGGCGATGGCCACCTGCGCCACCGTCAACGCATCCTGCGCGTTGACCCCTTCCCACGGCGCCGCCGAGGCGTGCGCTTCGCGGCCTCGGTAACGGACGTCGAAGTGCGCCACGGCCAGGCAGGTCGCCGTGAGGCGCTCAGAAGGCCAAGGGTGCACCATCATCGCGGCGTGCACCCCGGAGAAGGCACCCCGTTCGAGCATCAGCACCTTTCCTCCGCCGCCTTCCTCTGCCGGCGTGCCGAGCACCCGAACGGACAGCCCGACGTCGTCGGCCACCGCGGCAAGCGCCAGACCCGCGCCCACGGCGGTGGCGGCGATGATGTTGTGGCCGCAGGCATGACCGATCTGGGGGAGCGCGTCGTACTCCGCGCACACGGCGACAACGAGGTCACCCGAGCCCGAGCGTGACTCGAACGCGGTATCCAGCTCGTAGACGCCTTCGGTGACGTCCATACCGCCGGCCTGGATGGCCTCGGCCACGGCATGGGCCGAAGTCGTCTCGCCGTAACAGAGCTCGGGGTGATCGTGGACGAAGTGACTGAGAGCGACCAGCTCGTCAAGGCGGCCGTCGACGACCGCGGCAGCGGCGTCCTTGGCCTCAGCGGTTGCAGTCGCCCCCGGGGTCACCTACTCGATGACCGCCACGACGTCGCCCGCGCCGACCGAGTCGCCCGCGCTCACGCGCAGCTCCTTGATCACCCCGTCCTTCTCGGCCGCCACGGCGTTCTCCATCTTCATCGCCTCGAGGAGGCAGATCGTCTGGCCCACCTCGACGACGTCGCCGACGGCGACGAGCACCTTTACGATCGTGCCTTGCATCGGCACGGCGACCTGGCCCGAGCCCGTGCCAGCCACCGAGGAGGAGGCGGCGCGCTTGGGCCGTCCCGCCGCCCGGGCCGAGCCGATGGCGGGGCCGAGGTCGGGTACCCACAGCCGCACCGAGTACCGGCGGCCGTCGACCTCAGCGGTCACGTCGCGTTCGACGGTCGGCACCTCTTCGTCGCCGGGCGGTTGCGCCGGGGCGCCGGGCGTGTCGGCCACCAGGCCGCTCAGGTCGAGGCTCTCTTCGACCCATTTGGTCGAGTGGGTCGCGCCGGCGAAGTCGGGGTGGCTGAGGATCGCGACGTCCGCCGGCAGGGTTGTGGCGACGCCGGTGATCCGCGTCTCGGCGATGGCCCTGAGCATCCGGCGCCGGGCCGACTCGCGGTCGGGCGCCCAGACGACGAGCTTGGCGATCAGGTTGTCGTAATACTGCGAGACGGTGTCGCCGCCTTCGTAGCCGGCGTCGAGGCGGACCCCGGGTCCGGACGGCTGGTGGAACGAGGTCAGGGTGCCCGGCGACGGGCTGAAACGGCCGCCGCTCGGGTCCTCGGCGTTGATTCGCACCTCGATCGCGTGCCCGTTCCGGGTGATGTCCTCCTGGGTGAAGTCGAGCGCTTCGCCCGAGGCGATCCGGATCTGCCACTCGACGAGGTCGAGGCCGGTCACGAGCTCGGTCACGGGGTGCTCGACCTGGAGCCGCGTGTTCATCTCGAGGAAGTAGAACTCGCCGTCCTGGTACAGGAACTCGACGGTGCCCGCGTTGTAATAGCCGCACGCCTCGGACACCTTGATCGCCGCGACGCCCATGGCGTGGCGCACCTCGTCGGGGAAGGCGGGCGCAGGGCTCTCCTCGACCAGCTTCTGGTGGCGGCGCTGGGCCGAGCAGTCTCGCTCGCCGAGCCAGAGGGTGTGCCCGTGCTGATCGGCCAGCACCTGCATCTCAATGTGGCGGGGCCACGCCAGGTAGCGCTCGAGGTAGATCTCCGGGCGCCCGAAGTAGGCCTGCGCCTCGCGTGCGGCCGACTCCATCGCCTCAGCCGCATCCTTGGCGTCTGCGACGACCTTCATGCCGCGCCCACCGCCGCCGTAGGCGGCCTTGATGGCCACCGGCCACCCGTGCAGGTCGCCGAAGGCAATGACCTCGTCGGGGGACGTCAACGGCTCGGATCGACCCGGCACACCCGCGACGCCCGCCTTCTCGGCGGCCAGGCGAGAGCTGATCTTGTCGCCCATCACCTCGATCGCCTCGGGAGGCGGCCCGATGAAGGTGACGCCCCGATCGGTGATGGCGCGGGCGAAGTCGGTGTTCTCGGAGAAGAAGCCGTAGCCGGGGTGGACCCCGTCGGCGCCACTCTGTTCGATCGCCGCCAAGATGGCGTCGGTGTTCAGATAGCTCTCTGCTGCCGTTTCCCCGCCGAGCGCGTAGGCCTCGTCGGCCATGCGCACGTGCAGAGCGTCGCGGTCGAGGTTGGAGTACACGGCGACGGTGCCGATGCCCATCTCGCGGCACGTCCGGATGACGCGGACGGCAATCTCGCCGCGGTTGGCAATGAGGATCTTGTCGAGCACGCTGGGATTTTCCTCCGGAGAACGGGTCCCTCACTTTTTCACGCGCCGTATGGTGTGTGCCATGTGGGCCGGGTCCTGGGAGATCCGACGCTTCGCCGAGATCGACTCCACCAACACGTACGTCTCGGATCAGGCTCGGCTGGGTGCCGCCGAGGGCCTGGTGGCCGTGGCCGAGCACCAGACCGCAGGGCGGGGCCGGCTCGACCGGAGCTGGGAGTCGCCGCCGGGGGCGAACCTGCTGGCCTCGGTACTGCTGCGCCCGCACTGCGAGGCGGACGACCTCCATCTCTGCTCCGGGGCCTTGGCTCTGGCGGCGGCCGACGCCTGCGCCGAGGCCGCCGGCGTCGATCCGGTCCTGAAGTGGCCGAACGACCTGCTGGTCGGCGGGTCGAAGCTGGCAGGGGTGTTGGCCGAAGCGGACTTCGAGGGCAGTCGGTTACGGGGCGTGGTCGTGGGGATCGGCGTCAATGTGGGGTGGCCGGGTCCGGCGGAAGCAGGGGGCACCTGCCTGGACGACGCCGGCGGTAGGGCGCAGCCGGTGGACAAGGAGGTCCTCCTCGACCTGATGCTCGAGGGGCTGGCGAGGAGGCGCCCGCTGCTCGATGAGGAGGCGGGACGGCGCACCCTCGCCGACGAAGTGCGGCGTCGCTGTGCGACGGTGGGCCAGCGCGTTCGGGTCACCCTGCCGAACGGGGATCTGACCGGCGTCGCATCGACCATCGACGATGCGGGCTACCTGGTCGTCGAGACCGAAACGGGCCGGCGGCCGGTGAGCGCCGGCGACGTGGTCCACCTGCGGCCAGAGTGACGAGGAGTGCCAGGTCAGCCCTCCGCCAGCTCAGAGAGGGGGTTATGGGGCTGGGCTAACATGGCCCGACTATGCGCCTTCTCGTGACGGGAGGTGCCGGTTTCATCGGGTCGAATTTCGCCCGCTACTGGGTCGAGCAGCACCCAGAGGACCATGTCGTGGTCTACGACGTGCTCACCTATGCCGGCAACCGACCCAACCTGTCCGACATCGAGGACCGGATCGTCTTCGTCCAGGGGGACATCTGCGACCCCGCCGTCGCCGAAAAGACGCTGCGGGGCGAGGAGATCGACACGATCGTCCACTTCGCCGCCGAGTCGCACAACTCGCTCGCCGTGCTGAACCCGGGCCTCTTCTTCCGCACCAACGTGCTCGGGACACAGACCATGCTCGAGGCGGCCCGGCAAGCCGGGGTGGACCGGTTCCACCACGTCTCGACCTGCGAGGTCTACGGGGACCTGCCGCTCGATACCGACGAGGCCTTCACCGAGGAGTCGCCCTACCGGCCGCGCACGCCTTACAACGCGTCGAAGGCGGGGGCGGACCACGCCGTACGCGCCTACGCCGAGACCTACGAGCTGCCGATCACGATCACCAACTGCGCCAACAACTACGGCCCCTACCAGTTCCCCGAGAAGCTCATCCCGCACTTCTGCGCCTTGGCGTTGGACGACAAGCCACTGACGCTCTACGCCAGCACCGAGAACCGACGCGAGTGGCTCCACGTCATCGACCACTGCACCGCGATCGACGCCGTGCTCGCCCGGGGCAAGGTCGGCGAGACCTACCACGTGGGCAGCGGCGTGGAGGCCTCCATCATGGAGGTCGCCGACCGGATCTTGGCGGCGCTCGGCAAGCCGGACTCGCTCAAGACGATCGTGCCGGACCGGCCGGGACACGACCGGCGCTACGTGCTCGACAACTCGAAGCTGCGACGCGAGCTGGGCTGGGCCCCCTCGGTCGAGTGGGAACAGGGCCTGGCCGACACGGTGGCGTGGTACGCGGCGCACCGCGACTGGTGGGAGCCGTTGATGGCCCGTGCCCCCGTCGCCGAAGGAGCCTGGGGCAGCGGAGCGGGCTGAGGGCAGAGGCGTGCGGATCCTGATCACGGGGGCGTACGGGCAGCTCGGCCGGGACCTGGCCGATGCGCTCGCCGGACGTGTCCCAGACGGCGGAGTGCGATGTGCGCTGCTGGGCCCCGAGGGACCCCGGGTGGGACTCCGGCATGAGGTGCTCGGGACCGACATCGACACCATGCCCGTCGACGACCGCGACGCCGTAGCGCAGACCTTCGCAACGTTCCGACCCGAGCTCGTGCTGCACGGTGGCGCGTACACCGCAGTCGACCTGTGCGAGACCGAGGTCGACGCCGCCTACTCGGTGAACGCGATCGGCACGCGTCATGTCGCCGAGGCCTCCGCGGCGGTGGGCGCCCACATGGTCTACGTGTCGACCGACTATGTCTTCGACGGGACCGGCACGCGGCCCTACCGCGAGTCGGATGCGCCGTGCCCGACGTCTGTCTACGGCAGGTCGAAGCTGGCGGGGGAGCGCGAATGCAGACCGGGGTCGACGATCGTGCGGACGTCGTGGCTGTGCGGTGCGCACGGCAAGAACATCGTGCGGACGGTTTTGCGCCTGGCGTCGGGCGAGGGCGACCTGAAGTTCGTCGACGACCAACAGGGCTCGCCCACGTTCACGGCCGACCTGGCGCCGGCGGTGGTGACCCTCGGCCTGGACCGGCGACCTGGGATATTCCACGTGACCAACAGCGGCGTCACGACCTGGTGCGGCTTCGCGCGGGCCATCCTGGCGGCGGCCGGGGCCGATCCCGAGCGGGTCAAGCCGATTCGCACGTCCGACCGTGACGACCCCGCACCGCGTCCCGCCTACTCGGTGCTCGACAACATGGCCCTTCGTCTCAGCGGGCTGCCGGCGTTGCCCGACTGGCAGGAGTCGCTCGCTCGTCTCGTCCCCGCGCTGCTCGCCCAGGAGTCCCACGAGGAACGGGCGCCGGCATGAGTCCCAACGGCCGCGACACGCGGGGGAACCGTCGCTCCGTCGCCGTGATCGGCGCCGGCTACGTGGGTCTGCCCTCCGCGGCCACGCTGGCCCATTTCGGGCACCGGGTCGTGCTGGCCGAGCGTGAGCCCGGGCGGCTCGCCGCGCTGCGCTCGGGCCGCATGCCGATCGTGGAGGCGGGACTCGACGACCTGGTGGCCGGCGCGGTGGCCGCCGGGAACCTGCGCTTCGTGGAGTCTTCGGTCGACGCGGTCGCTGGCGCCGAGTTCGTCTTTCTCTGTGTGCCCACACCCATGAGCGCCGACGGGTCGGCCGACCTCTCCTTTGTCGAGGACGCGGCCAAGGAGATCGGATCACACCTGCGGCCCGGCACCATCGTCGTCAACAAGTCGACCGTGCCCGTCGGCTCCGCCACGATGGTCGAGCAGGTCATCGGCCGTTCTGACGTCAGCGTGGTCTCCAACCCCGAGTTCCTGCGGGAGGGGACGGCAGTGCACGACAGCCTGAACCCGGACCGCATCGTGGTGGGTGCGGAGGACCCGCAGGCGGCAGCGAGGGTCGGCGAGCTCTTCGCGTCGACGGGAGCGCCGCTGATCGTCACGGACGCGACAACGTCGGAGACGATCAAGTACGCCTCCAACGCGTTCTTGGCCACCAAGCTGAGCTTCGTCAATGCGCTGGCAGGGTTGTGCGAGGAGGTGGGCGCCGACGCCCGGGACGTCCTGCTCGGCCTCGGCTACGACAAGCGCATCGGCTTCGAGTTCCTGCGACCGGGCCCCGGCTGGGGCGGCTCGTGCCTGCCCAAGGACACCCGGGCCCTCCTCCATACCGCGCAGGAGGCGGGGTACGACTTCTCGCTGCTGGCCGGCGCCATCGCGTCGAACGACGAGCAGCTCGAGCGGGTGGTGTCCAAGGTGACCGCCGCCTGCGGCGGTTCTCTCGACGGGGTGGCGGTTGCCGTGTGGGGGCTCACCTTCAAGGCCAACACCGACGACCGGCGCGACTCGCCCAGCCTCGACATCAGCCATCGCCTGGCCCGACTCGGCGCGCGGGTGCAGGCCTTCGATCCCACCGTCGACGCGGACGGCGACGGGGGTGGTGACGGCCCGGAGGACCTGCGGGGGCTGCAGCTCCGTCCCGACCCCTACGACGCGGCGACCGGCGCGCGGGCGCTCGTGGTGCTGACAGAGTGGGACGAGTTCCGCTGGCTCGACTTCTCGCGGGTCCTCGCCGTGATGGCGGAGCCCAACATCGTCGACGCGCGCAACCTCTTGGACCCGGCGGCGGTCCGTCGCATGGGCTTTTCGTACACGGGGATCGGCCGCCAGTGAGCCGGGTGGTGGTGGCGGGAGGCGCCGGCTTCCTCGGCTCGCACCTCTGCGACCGGCTGATCGAGCGTGGCGACCATGTCGTCTGCCTCGACGACCTGTCGACGGGGTCGAAGGAGAACGTCGCGCACCTGCTCGAGCACGACCGCTTCCGCCTTGTCGTGACGAACGTCAGCGAGAAGGTCGAGCTGGGGGACGACGACCCGGTATCCGCTGTGTGCCATTTGGCCTCGCCGGCGTCGCCGCCCGCGTACCTGGCCCGGCCGTTCGACACGCTGGCCGTCGGCAGCGAGGGCACGCGTCGCCTGGCCGAGCTCGCACGCGCCCACGACGCGCGGTTCCTCATGGCGAGCACCAGCGAGGTGTACGGCGATCCCGAGGTGCACCCCCAGGTCGAGTCCTACCGGGGCAACGTCGATCCCACCGGGCCGCGCAGCGTGTACGACGAGGCCAAGCGGTTCGCCGAGAGCCTGACCATGGCCATGCACCGCACCCATGGGCTGAACGTGGGCATCGTGCGCATCTTCAACACCTACGGGCCCCGGCTCGCACCGGGGGACGGGCGCGTCGTGTCCAACTTCATCGTGCAGGCGCTGCGGGGCGACCCGCTGACCGTCTACGGCGACGGGGCCCAGACCCGCAGCCTGTGCTTCGTCGAGGACGAGATCGCCGGCCTGGTCGCGCTGCTCGATTCCTCGCTGACCGGCCCTGTCAACATCGGGAACCCCGACGAGCGGACCATGCTCGAGCTGGCGCACTTCGTGCTGGAGGCCACGGGGTCGTCTTCGGACATCACGTTCGAACCATTGCCCCTGGACGACCCGACGCGGCGCTGTCCCGACATCACGTTGGCCCGCACCGCGCTCGGTTGGGAGCCCACCACGGGGCTGGGGGAGGGCATCGGGCGCACGATCGAGTATTTCGAGCGGAAGGTGAAGCAGGCGAAATGACCGACGCCGACGCGGTACTGCACGAGTTGCCGGAGCCGAAGACCTATCACTCCCTGACGGTGATCATGCCGGTGTTCAACGAGCGGACAACGGTGGCCGAGGTCATTCGGCGCATGCGGGCGGTCGACCTGCCCGTCATGCTCGAGATCATCGCGGTGGACGACGGGTCGAGCGACGGCTCCGACAAGGTGCTGGGCGCGCTCGAGGACTCCACCGTGCGCGTGCTGCGCCACCAGAAGAACCAGGGCAAGGGCGCGGCCATCCGGACCGGGATGGCGGAGGCCCGGGGTGACCTGGTCCTGATCCAGGACGCCGACCTCGAGTACGACCCCAACGACTGGCCCAAGCTGCTCGACCCGATCCTGCGCGGCAAGGCGCGCGTCGTCTATGGGAGCCGCTTCACCGGCGAGCGCAAGAACATGCTGCCCCTGCACTGGTTGGGCAACCGGCTGCTCTCGCTGGTCACCAACGTCTTGTACAGCTCCACGCTGTCGGACATGGAAACCTGCTACAAGCTCTTCGACTCCCAGGTGCTGGAGGGTTTGACGATTGTCTCGAACCGCTTCGACTTCGAGCCGGAGATCACGGCGAAGATCCTGCGACGCGGCCACCGGATCTACGAGGTGCCGATCTCCTATGCGGGCCGCGAGCCGGACGAGGGGAAGAAGATCACCTGGCGCGACGGGTTCGGCGCGATGCGGGCGCTGATCAAGTTCCGCTTCACCAAGGAGTACTGAGCCACTGGTGCCCGGAGGGATCGCCGCCGTCGTCGTCGACCACAACGCCGGGCCGCTGCTCGAGGGCGCCGTGCGCTCGATACTCGCCGACGGCGCCGCCTCGGTGGTCGTGGTGGAGAACGGCGCCCCGGGGAGCACCGAAGCCGCATTGGCAGGTCTGCCCGCCGGGCCTTCCCGGGCTCCGTCCCCGGTGCGGGTCGTTCGCCCCGGCCGCAACGTCGGCTACGGGGGCGGTGTGAACCGGGGGCTGGCTGCACTCGCGGCAGAGCCCTCCGCGCCCGAATGGGTGCTCGTGTCGAACGCCGACCTGGAGGTGCACCCCGGTGCGCTCGATGCGTTGCGCAAGGTCCTCGAGACGCATCCCGCCTGGGCCATCGTCGGCCCCCGGGTGTTGACGGATACGGGCGACGTGTACCCCTCCGTTCGGGCCTTCCCGTCGTTCACGGACGCGGCGGGCCACGCGTTGCTCGCACTGTTCAAGCCGGACAACCCCTTCACCAGGCGCTACAACCCGGGCACGCCCGAGGGGAACGCGGTCATCGAGGCCGATTGGGTCTCGGGATCCTGCTTCATGGCACGCCGCAACGCGCTCGAGGAGCTGGGTGGCTTCGACGAGGCCTACTTCATGTACCTCGAGGACACGGACCTGTGCTGGCGGGCCCATCACGCGGGCTGGGGCGTCGGCTTCGCCGGCACTGCAGCGGTCACCCACGTCCAGGGGGCGAGCACGGCCCGCCACCCCTACCGCATGATGGTGGCGCACCACCGGTCCGCGCTCCGTTTCACCGTCCGCACGACCACCGGCTGGCGCCGCCTGGCGCTGCCCGCCGCGGTGCTCGTCCTCGGGGTGCGTATGGCGATGGCGACGGCGCGCATCGCTCTCACGAGGTAGGGCGTTGCCGTCGCGCCGGTCTTGGCGCTGCGCACGTACCGCACGTGTCGCCTGGGTGGCGTTGGGACTGCTGTTGGGGGTCGTGCTGGCCGCATGTGGGGGTGGGGGCAGTCGCGAGGCGTCCGCTGCTCGCGTCCATGTCGAGCCCGAGGTGACGTTCGCGCTGCCTCCGGCGGCCGACGGCTGTGCGGCCGCCACCGCGCTTGCGGGCGGCGGCTCGAAGGTCCCGATCGAGGTCAGCACGGTGGCCGGTCAGGTGGCCGAACTGGTCAACGTGTGCTTCTCCGGCCAGGGCCCGTTCCCGTTCGTGCTCGACTCGGGTGCGGGGCAGTCGACCATCGACGCCCGTCTGGCGCGCCGGCTCGCCCTGCCTTCGGCCGGGCAGACGGAGACGTTCGCGGGCGTCAACTGCACGGGTACCGCCCGGCCCGTCTCGGTCGGCCAGTGGTCGCTCGAGGGTGTCGACCTGGCACCGCAGGAATTGACGTCGGCGACGTTGCCGCAGATCGGCGGGAAGGGTGAGCCGGTGGGGCTCCTCGGCTCCGACGTCCTCTCCCGCTTCGGCGCCGTGCGCATCGACTTTGCGGCCGGCGACCTTCTGTTGCCGGGCCCGCAGGGGCAGCCGTTGCCCAACGAGGCGTCGTACACGGGTCCGGCCGGCCCGGCACCGTCGTCGGTGCTCACCCAGGGGGGCGGTACGACGTTGCCCGTGACGGTGTCACCGCTCCCGGGCGACGTCTCCCTCAGCGTGCGCGTCCGTTTCGGGGACGGGCCCCGCCGGAGCTTCGTCGTCGATACCGGCTCGTCCCAGAGCGTCGCGTCGACCACGGTGGCCCGGGCCGAGTCGCTGCGGCGCACGGACCTGGCCCAGCGTCAGGCGACGGTCTGCTCCGTCATCACCGTGCCGCTGGTGCACAGCGGACGGTGGTCGGCTGCGGGGCAGCCCCTGTACCCGCAATTGGTGGGGAACACGTCGTTCGGAGCCATCTCCTTGGGTGGCACGCAGGGCCTGTTGGGCTCCGACCAGCTCAAGCGCTACGGGTGGGTGGTGCTGGATTACACGGGTGGGCGCCTGGTCCTGGGCTGATCGGTCGCCATCAAGCCTCGTCCTGGTCCACCGGTTTGACGACCGGCCAGACCTCCACGACGCCGTGGGCGATGGCACACGGCGTCGTGGCCACGCGCTCGACCGCCTCATCGAGGCTCTCGGCCTCCAGCAACGCAAAACCCACGAGGGGAAGGTCGGCGTTCATGTATGCGCCACATGTCGTACTCAACTCCCCGCCCTCCGGGTTCCGGACTTGGGTCGGCGCCCCGACCGCAGCGATCACTGCGCCGTGCGAGGCCAGCCACCTGTCGTGAGCATGGGCCTTGTCCCGTCGTGCGGGGTCGGTCGCTTCGTAACCTTCGGCGTCTCCGTATCCGATCGTCAAAAACGTAGCCGTGGGACCTCCTTCGTCGTTGTGTGAACCGCGGAAACCGTGTGCCGACTTCCTCGTGCGCTCAGGCCAGCGCCGCGCCGAGCTGGTCGAGCAACTCGCTGGTGCCCTTCTCGCGGATGACGAGCGTGTCGTGCCCGTCGAGGAACACCCCTTGCTCGGTGAAGGTCAGTGTCGTGCCGTCGCCGGCGGGCGCGAACTCCACCGTGGTCACGGACACCGAGATCCGGTCGGCGTCGGCGTCCATCGTGTAGCCGTAGACGATGCGCTCGTTGGGCACGATGTCGTGGTACGTCGCCTCGTACGTGTGGACGGGGCCGTCGGGGGGGCCGACACTGAGGCTCTCCGTGCCGCCGACGCGGAAGTCGAGCTTGAGGGTCGGATTGTCTCCGTTGGGGTCCCCGAACCAACGGGCCTTGGCGTCGCGGCTCGACCAGGCGTCGAAGACGCGCTCGGGCGCGACGGGATAGGTGCGGCTGAGGACGAACGTCCCGTGCTCTGCGGTGCGGGTGGTCATGGCGTTGCTCCTCTCATCTCATTTCTCGTTTCGAACTTCTTCGGCCAGTACCTCGCCGAGCCGGTCGAGGCGGCGCTCCCACTGCGCCCGCTGCCCGGCGAACCAGTCGGCCGCCAGTTGCAGTCCCACGGGCTCGATCCGGCAGGTGCGGGTGCGGCCGACCTTCTCCGAGGCGACCAGCCCGCTCGCCTCGAGGATGGCCAGGTGCTGGACCACCGCCGAGAGCGTGATCTCCAGGGGCTTGGCGAGCTCGCTGACGGTGGCCCGCCCCCTGACGAGGTGCTCGACCATGCTCCGCCGGTTGGGATCGCCCAGCGCACGGAACACGTCGTCGACGGGGGGTGATTGGTTAAGCATTCACTTAAGTATTAACCGAAACGGCGCCGGCGTCAAGAGGGGAGCGTGCTTCGAACGGAACGATCCGGACGGCCCTGGGCGGTCCGGGGCGCCAGGCCTACTCCGGCCCCGACAACCCCAGCATGTCGGTGACTCCGTGGTCCCGGCCGGCCGTGTACCCGCCGTCGACCGGCAGCGCATGGCCCGTCACGAACGACGCATCGTCGGACAAGAGAAAAGCGGCCGCCGCCGCGATCTCGTCCGGCCGGCCCATGCGCCGGCCCAGCTTGTGCTCCCGGAGCACGTCCGCCCGCGCCGCTTCCATGCCGGGCCCGAACACGGCATCGGTCATCGGCGTCTCGATGAAGCCCGGGCAAAGCGCGTTGACACGGATGCCCCGGCCGGCGTAGTCGATCGCCATGTTCTTGGTCAGGATCACGACGCCGCCCTTGGAAGCGCTGTACGCGCTGCCGCCCGCCGTGCCCTCGAGCCCCTCGATGCTCGCAACGGTCACGATCGACCCACGCGACCCGTCTGCCCGCGCGGGCTGGCGCAGCATCTGGGCAATGACGTGCTTCGCAGTCAGGAAGGTCCCCGTCAGGTTTATCGCGATCACGCGTGCCCACTCGCCCTCGGGCAACATGTGCACCGGACCGCCGCCGGCGACACCGGCCGCGTTGACCAGGCCGTCCACGGCACCGCCGAGGGCGACCCCGGCCGCGACCAGCGCCTCGACCGCCGCCTCATCGGTCACGTCGCAACGGGTGAAGGACCAGCGCGCCCCCGCCGCGACGCGGCCCGGCGCCCCCGCCGGCTCGTCGGCCACGTCAGCGCCCAGGACGCCCGCCCCTTCGTCGAGCAGCCTGGCGGCGGTGGCCCGGCCGATGCCCGACGCCGCCCCCGTCACGATGTAGGTCCGGCCCTCCAGTCCACGCATCCCTGCACCTCCACCCTTTCGGCTCCGGCCGCGCACACCGGCCGTCGCCCAAACCCGTACTCCGTTGGTTGCGCCCGAGTCAGCCGGGCTGATAGGGAGCAGGGCACCGTTCTAGCCGGGGTCGCCCCGGGACGAGCGCCAGGACCGAACCCAGGGGGAGCCCACGCCATGAAGTTCGCGCTGTTCTACGAGATCCCCGTCCCGCGCCCGTGGGAGCCCGACAGCGAGCTCGTCGCCTACCAGAACACCCTCGAGCAGGCCGTCGCCGGCGACAAATTCGGCTGGCACGCCTTCTGGACCGTCGAGCACCACTTCCTCCAGGAGTACTCGCACTGCTCGAACCCAGAGGTGCTCTACGGTGCCATCGCGTCGCGCACGGAGAACATCCGACTCGGCTATGGCGTGCGCCTCATGCCCAAGCCCTACAACCACCCCGTCCGCACCGCCGAATCCGTTGCCGTGCTCGACCTGATCTCGAAGGGCCGTGTCGACCTCGGCACGGGTCGTTCTGCCACGAGGGCCGAGCTCGAGGGCTTCGGCATCGATCCCGCGGAGAGCCGCGGCATGTGGCAGGAGGCGATCGAGCACGTCGTCGGCTGCTGGACCAACGACGAGTACGAGTTCGCCGGCAAGCACTGGCAGATGCCCAAGCGACGCGTGCAACCCAAGCCGTTCCAGCAGCCGCACCCGCCACTGTGGGGTGCCACGACGAGCGACGAGGGCCACGCGCAGATGGGCGACCTCGGTCTCGGCCTTTGCTCGTTCGCAGTCGGGCTACCGCCGAGCGAGGTCCAGCGCAAGATCGACATCTACCGCGATGCCGTCACCGGGTGCACCAAGCCGATCGGCTCCTTCGTGCACAACGAGGCGGCCACGTTCACGATGGCCATCTGCTCGAACGACCGCGAGAAGGCGATCGCCGACGCCCGCGAGTCCTTCGAGTGGTACCCGAAGACCGGCGCCCGCCAGATCGCCACGCTCACCGACTGGATGGCCGAGCGCAACGAGTCGCTCGGCACCTATTCCTACGCGGCCGACATGAAGAAGACGGACGACTCGGGCATGCTCGATCTCCTCAGCCTCGAGTACCTGATGGATTCGAACGCCTGCGTGCTCGGGACCCCGGTCGAGTGTCTCGAGGCGTGCAAGGCGTATGAAGCGGCCGGCGTCGACCTG
The DNA here is from genome assembly GCA_963777485.1 of uncultured Acidimicrobiaceae bacterium. Lineage (GTDB taxonomy): Bacteria > Actinomycetota > Acidimicrobiia > Acidimicrobiales > RAAP-2 > Bog-473. Next base: position 196,050 of record CAVZQP010000001.1, read on the forward strand.
CTGCTCTGCCTGGTCAACCCCTACAAGATCCCCCACGAGTCCGTCATGCAGACCATCGAGCTCATGGGCACCGAGGTGATCCCCGCCTTTGCGGACTGACGCGCGCCGACCCCTGCCAACGCAGATCGGCCAAGCTTGAGCGATGGCGGCGACTCGAGCACCCCGGTGGACGTCCTTGTTGGCGGCCGCCTCGGCGGCGTCCGGACTCCTTCTGGCGGCCCTCGTCCTGCCCCCCGGGCTTCCCGCCGCGGCAAAGAGCAAGACGACGACGACGACCCATCACGCATCGGCCCCGAGGCTCGATGCGGTCGGCAGTGTGAAGTTCTGGGAGTGCCCCTCCAAGACCACGCAGATGCTCGTGGCGGTGAACACCCTCACCCTCCATCCGGGTTCGACGCTCACCATCACGTTCATCATCAAGAACACCGGTACCAAGTCCTGTAACTACACCGCGCCCTATGCCGGGGTCGCTCCCGGTCCCACCAGCACGACTCTGCAGGCGGGACCGTGCGGCTCGATCGGCTACGAGATCGCCACGTCCCACGGCCATGAGGTCTGGCCCGGTGCGCAACTGGTCAACTGCCCGGCCCTGGGTTTCGCCCAGCTCGCCCCGGGCGCCACGGTCTCGGGTACGGGCACGTGGAACCAGGACAAACCCAATACAGACAGACGGGTCTCGCCGGGCAAGTACGTCTTGGTCGTGGACAACAAGCACTTCAGCTTCCCGATCCAAGTGTCGTCGTAACGCTCAGCTGGACGCGGTTGCTTCTCACCGGTGGATCATCACGCCCCAGAGCGGCAGTCTGGATACACTCCGTCTGATCACTAACGGCGGGCGGGAGAACGAGTTGTCCATTGCCGCCGTCTCAGAAGATGCATACGAACCACCACCACCCCATCTCAGGGCGGCAGGGGGCCGGGAATCGACCGGAGCTGAGCCCGCGCCAGGTGCACGTGCACGTTCGCTGCGAACGGTATTGATTGTCGAAGACGAGCCCGCGATCCGCGAGACGCTACGGGTGATCTTTCAGTTCCAAGGCTACGAAACCGTGGAGGCAGAGGACGGGGAGATCGCCCTCGAGATCCTCCGCAACCGCTACGTCGATGTGCTCATCTTGGACCTTCACCTCCCGAAACTGAGCGGCGTCTCCCTGCTGCAACAGATTGATCCGCCGCCTCCGATGGTGATCATCCACTCGGCCTTCGAGTTCTACTCGCCGGACGAGGTCCGTAAGAGCATGAGGTCGAAGGTGTTCCGGATCGTCCGCAAGCCCATCCCTCCGGCGCAGTTGCTCTCGGCGGTGTCCGCGGCAGTGGCCGAACTCGAGAAACTGGAGACGTAGGCCGTCACTCTGCAGTCGCAGAGCATCATCGCTGCAAGCGGCAAAGTCACAGAGCCGCGTTCCAACCACGCAGCGCGGCTAGACCATACCCATGGCCGACCCAACCCCCCAGGTCATCTCGCTGTCGCTCGCCAGTCCCGAAGAGATGTTCGTGTTGGCGCCAGCCGACCTTTTCTCAGAATCGCGCAATTGGATGACGGGACTCGAGTACAGCATCAGTGTCCTTCGAAGCGGCCGCGCCAAAGGGCCGGTTCAGATCGAAATGGCGCTGCCAGCCGATCAGATCTCGGAGGGACTGGACCACCGGGTTCGGCGAACGCTCACGCGTTACTGCGACCACCGGATTTTGTACAACCAGCGCGAGCGCCGGGCAGTCCGGCTCGACGGCACGGTCGCACTCTGGATCGGGCTCCCGATCGTCGTCTTGGGCTTCATTCTGGTGATCATCAAGGGCAGCATCGTCGGCTCCACCGGCAACGCCAATCTCGTCGTCGACACCGGGGGGTGGGTGCTCGTATGGATCGGCCTCTGGTTCCCCCTCGACACGCTCATCTTCTCCCCGCTGACGTACGGAAGAGAGAACCGGGTCCTCAAACGACTTCGAACGGCCGACATCCTCATCGAGCCGCATCCAGCCATCAAACTCTGACCGAACCCAGCGCGGCGCCGCCCGCACCCCGGGGTCCCTACCCGCGGTCGCGCTCTGCGGGAGCCCCCGTCAGGTGTGAGCCGAAGAACCTGACCCCGACACCTCGAGAGCTCGTTCGTCGTCCGGCCCGTCCCGCGCGTCGATCCCCCGGAGGGGACCCCCGCCTCCGGGTGGCGCCTCGGAGATCCGGTTACGGCCGTCCGTCTTTGCGTCGTAGAGCGCCTGGTCGGCTTCCTCCAACACCGCGCGCGCTGACAGCTGCGAACCTGGCATCCAACACGACACGCCACCGCTGACTGTCACCAGGTGCGGCTCCGAGGGACGCGCATGGTGGGGGATGGCCGCGTGCAGCACGCTCTGCCGGATCCGGTCTGCCGCCGTCGATACAGCGTCGCCAAGACCACAGTCGGGCATCAGCACAAGGAACTCCTCGCCGCCATAACGGTAGGCGCACTCGCCCGCGCGGACGATCAGCTCGATGCAGGAAGCAACATCCCGCAAAGCACCGTCACCGGCAACATGCCCGTAGTGGTCGTTGTACCGCTTGAAGTAGTCGATGTCGAATATCGCGATCCCGTACGTCCGCCCGAGGCGGCGTGCGCGAGCGTGCACCCGGTCGAGGTCCTCGTCCATGCGCCGGCGGTTCCCCAATCCGGTGAGCTGATCGGTGAGCGACTGCTCGAGCAATTCGAGATTGGCCTGCTCCAACTGGTCCTGCGTGAGGGACAGCTGGCGGTGGAGGTCGGTCATACGCTCGGCGGCGACCAGGCGAGTCTGCACGGCGAACCTGTCGACCGGCTTGGTGAGGTAGTCGTCCGCACCGGCGGACATACCTTCGAGGATGTCCTCGGGATGGTCGAGACCAGTGGTCAACACGATGTAGATGTAGCCGCCCCCGACCTCGTTGCGCAGGCGCCGGCACAGCTCGGGCCCATCCACCCCCGGCATCATCCAGTCGGTGAGCAGGACGTCGATGCCGCCCGACGCCAGGACGTCCCAGGCGCTTGAACCATCCTCGGCGACGACGCATTCGTGGCCCAGCTTCGACACCATCCCCCGGAGGAGCAGTCGACTGGTGGGGTCGTCGTCCGCGACGAGGATTTTCACGTCAGCCCTCGGGAACGAGGAGCATCAAGGCCACCTGCACCCGAGTGAACTCGGCCTCGAACCGTTCCATGAGCGCGTCGGCATCGGCGAACTCGTCAGAGCCGACAAGTTCGACCTGGCGGGCGTGCATCTCCAACTCGGCGCAGACCTGTGCCAAGTCCTTTGCACCCAGGTTCGCGCTGGCTCCCTTGAGGGAATGCGCGGTGTGGGAGAGCGCAGTGTGGTCGCCGTCGCGCAACTCGTGGCGGAGGTCGTCGCGCCCTTGCCAGCTGAGCGTGCGGTACTCCTCGACGATCTCGGCGAGGGCGTCGCCCGCACCGTCGTCGAGGCTGAGGAGCAGTTCGATCTGCGTGCGGTCGAGCGGGTCAGTCGTCGTGCTCATGACGACACCCCCACTGGTCCCGAGACCGACAGCTCGTGCTCGTGATCAGGCGCCGCCTGCGAGCCCACCCATCGGGCCAGCACGGTCGCGACGATCTCCAACCGGACCGGTTTCGTGATGAAGTCGTCCATGCCCGACGCCAGGCACGCTTCGCGGTCACCTTCCATCGCCGCCGCCGTCATCGCGATGATCGGGGTGCGGCGGACGGCGCCAGTGTCTGCCTCTAGGCGACGGATGGCGCCCGTCGCTTCGTAGCCGTCCATCTCCGGCATCTGGCAGTCCATGAGCACCGCGTCATAGGAGCCAGTCTCGAACGCCCGTACGGCCTCCAGTCCGTTCTCGGCGATCTCGTAGCTGTAGCCGAGGTTCTGGAGCACTTTGGAGCCAACCATCTGATTCACCTTGTTGTCCTCGACGAGCAGGATGGTGCCGGCAGATCCCGGCGCCGGAGCCGCCGCGCCCGGGTTCTGGGCCGGAGCGGACTCGTCCCGCTCGACCTGCAGGCCGGAGTTCATGGTCGTGATAAGGCAGTCGAAGAGCTCGGAGGCGCGGACCGGCTTCGTCAGGCTGGCCGCGAACCCGGTCAGATGGGAGGCGCCCGGCTCGAGCCGGTTGCCCGAAGAGCTCAGCAGGAAGAGCATCGTCGACGCGGTGGCGGAGTTCGCCTTCAGCTCCCGGGCCAGCTCCATGCCGTCCATGCCCGGCATGTTGAGGTCGATCACACCGAGGTCGAAGGTGCGGCCGTCCTGGGCTGCGGTGCCCGCGATCTCGAGCGCTTCGAAGCCGTCTGCAGCCTCGACCGCCTCGACGCCCCAGGAACGAAGTTGCTGGCGCAGGATCCGCCGGTTGGTCGCGTTGTCGTCGACGATCAGTGCCCGCTGGCCCGAAAGGGTCCGGGTGTCCCCGCTCTTCCGGTCGGACGGCGCGTCCTGGGCCCGCCGCAGCGAGAGCTCGAACCAGAAGGTCGAGCCCTGACCCGGGATGCTCTCCAGGCCGAGCCGGCCGCCCATCAGCTCCACCAGTTGGCGGCAGATCGTCAGGCCGAGACCGGTGCCGCCGTACCGGCGAGTGGTGGAGGAGTCAGCCTGGGTGAAGGCGCTGAAGAGCCGCTCCTGGTCCTCGGGCGCGATGCCGAGGCCGGTGTCGGAGACCTCGAAGCGCAGAGCGACGCGCTCGGGGTTCTCGTGCAACACCTTGACGCGCATCATCACCTCGCCGTCGGAGGTGAACTTCACGGCGTTGGATCCGAAGTTGAGCAGGATCTGCTGGATGCGGGTGCCGTCACCGAGCAATGAGTCCGGAACCTCAGGCTGCACGTCGATGAGGAGCTCGAGCCCCTTGCCGTGCGCCATCGAGGCCAGGATGCGCCCGACATCGTCGGCGACGTCATGTACGTCGATCGGCGTCTCTTCGATCTCGAGCTTGCCCGCCTCGATCTTGGAGAAGTCGAGGATGTCGTTGATGATGACGAGCAGGCGTTCGGCCGAGATCTTGACACCCGAGGCGAGCTCGGACTGTTCCGTGTCGAGTTCCGTCTCGAGCAGCAGTTCGGTCAAGCCGATCACGCCGTTCATCGGAGTCCGGATCTCGTGGCTCATCATCGACACGAACTCGGACTTCGTCTTCGATGCCGCCATCGCTGCGTCGCGGGCGGCGACGAGGTCGGCGGCCGCATGGCGGGCGTCGGTGACGTCCCCTCCGTTGAGCACGTAGCCCTTCACCGACGCGTCGTGGAGATGGTTCGCCGCGGTCCACGCGATCACCCGGTGCTCGCCGTTGGCGTGGCGCATCCTCACCTCGAACGATGCCGCGTCGCTTTCGTCCTCGCGAAGGCCGGTCAGCTTCTCGATGAGGACCGCGGAGTCGTCCGGATGGACCAGGTCGGTGAATGCCTTCCCCTCCACCTCGTCGGCGGCGTAGCCCAGGACGCGCTCCGAAGATGGGGTGATGAACGCCACCCGGAGGTCGGCTTCGGCGACCACGATCAGGTCCCACGTCTTGTCGATGAGGGAGGTGAAGCGCGCCGACTTCAGCGCGTGGACCTCTCGGGCGCTGAGCACCAGTCGCACCCCCGCCACCAGCAACGTCGCGGTCGCCAGGCCCACAGCCGGCCGGCCGATGTGCGCGACGCTCGACCAAAACAGCACGACCAGGCCGATCAGGGCGCCGATGGACGGAAGCGTGAAGCCGGGGACGCGGTCGACCCGCGGTGCCTCGATGTCGGCGTGGAGTATCCATGCCCCGATGGCGAGCAACGTCAGCGAGATCGGCCAGGCCGCCCCGTTCGCGATGTAGCCGAAGCGGCTGTCTGGTTGAAGGAGGTTGAACGCGTCACCCAGAGCGTTGGTCGCGAAAGCGACGCCGGCCAAGGTGAAGAAGGGCCGGTAACCCTTGGGCAGGGCCTTGAACGCGCCGATGCAGAGTGCGAGCAGCAGGACGTCCCCCAAGGGGTAGATCAGGTCCGTGACCGCGGCCAGCCGGCCGTCGCTGCTGACTTGGATCACCGCGTTCACGACGAAGGCAGCGGCCACGGCTGCCACCCCGAGCCCCGCGATGAGGCCGTCGAGCGCGGTGGCGGTCAACGAGCTGCGGTTGCCGCGTCGGATCAGGACGGCGAGGGCCGAGAAGCAAAGAACGAAGAAGCCGACGTAAAAGGCGTCAGCGGCCGACGGTGTTGGTGCGTTCGCCCCGAGTCCGGTGAGGACGATGTCACCCACGCCCCACGACACACAGGCCGCGCCGAGGGCGAGCGGGAAGGTGCGACCGATCGGATTGCTGCCGCGCCATGAGCGCTCGAAGTAACGACCGATGCACACGAGACCCACGGCCACCTCGAGCAGATAGATGCCCCACCCGTCGACCCATGCGACGTATGACCCGACCGGCCGGACGATCAGCGAGATGGTGAACGTCACGACGAGCGCAAGAACGATGCCGAAGAACCACCGGATCCGTGTCGGGACCCGGTACGGAGCCGGCGTCGCCCAACTCTCGCCGAGTACGCCGCCCTGTCCGTTCATCGCAACGAGACCGGTGGACGGCACGGCCGTTGCGTTAGACGAAACGTCTATTTCCCCCATCCCGTAGATGACGGCGCGAACCGCTCGGAAATTGAGACCCCTTTTGCCCTTCGGACCCACAACGGACGCACAACAATGTCGGTCGCACTGTCAGAAGTCGCGCCGAGAGATATGGCCCTCCCGTCGAGCGCAGCAGGCACCCTCAGGGAATGAGCGCCACCTTTCCGACCACCTGGCGCCCGAGCAGGTCCTCGAGGGCCCGGGCCACGTCCTCGAGGGGGTATTTATTGGGCTGAACAGGGTCGATGTGTCCGCCGGCGACCATCTCCAGCAGGTCGCCCAAAAGCGCCTGCTGCGCGTCCGCATGCTGCATCGCCCAGATGCCCCAGTCGATGCCGATCACCGTCCGGTTGCGCAACAGCACCTGGTTGAGCGGGATCGAGGGGATGTCGCCCGCCGCGAAGCCGATGACGCAGTAGCGCCCGCGGTCGCCCAGCGCCCGCAGAGCGGGCTCTGCCAGCGAGCCCCCCACCGGGTCGATCACGACGTCGACGCCGGTGCCGCCCGCCCACGTCCGCGCCGCGTCCTTGACCGGCTCGCCCCCCGGGTCGACCACCGCCTCGGCGCCTGCAGCCCGCGCCGCGGCGCGCTTCTCCTCGCTCGACGCCACGCCGAGCACCCGGCAACCGAGCGCCCGCGCCACGCCGATCGCCGCCAGGCCGATGCCTCCGCCCGCACCCAGCACCAGCACGCTCTCGCCCACCTGCGCCGCCGCCCGGTTGCGCAACGCGTACAAGCATGTCGAGTAGCTCTGGTTGAACGTCGCGGCCCGCGCTGAATCCAGCAGGTCGGGCAGCACGGTGACAGAGGAAGCGGGAGCCGCGACCTTGCTCGCGAAGCCACCCAATCCGGCCGAGACGAGAACCCGTTGCCCCACCGCGATGCGCTCGACGCCGTCACCCACTCCGGACACGGTCCCGGCCGACTCGGTCCCCGGCACGAACGGCAGCGCGGGCTTGATCTGGTACTGCCCCGCGACGAACAGCGCGTCGACGTAGTTGACGCCAGCCGCCTCGACGTCGACGACGACCTGCCCCGGCCGCAGCTCGGGATCAGGGCGTTCCTCGACGCGCAGCAGTGACGGGGGACCGAGCTCGTTGCAGACGACGGCGCGCACCGCCGGTCACGCTACCGTCGCAACCGTGCACGCCGACAGTTCCATCCGGTCCGTCCGACCGGTGCGCGCCGACGAGGTCGCGCTGCTGCCGGCTCTCGAAGCAGCCGCCGACACCATGTTCGCCCCGTTCGACCACGGCCCCTTTCCCGGACCCGGCACCCCCGAGGAGTTCGCCGCTGCGCTGGTCGTGCTCGTGGCCGGCGAACCGCCGGTCGGCCTGTGCCGCATCGATGCGCTGGGCAGCGGCGCGCACCTCGAACAGCTTTCCGTCCATCCCGAGCACGGCCGGCGCGGCGTGGGCCGCGCCCTTCTGCGAGCCGGCATCGATTGGGCCGAGGCCGGCGGCTATCCCGACCTCACGCTGACGACTTTCCGCGACGTGCCGTGGAACGGCCCCTTCTACGTCTCGGAAGGCTTCGTCGAAGTCGGTCCCGCCGACGACTGGCTTGTCGCCCACGGGTTGGCCCCCGAGGAACCCGTGATGGCCCGCTACGGCACCCGCATCGCCATGGCGCGGCCTCTGGGGCCGCTCAGGCCCCTGTGAGCTCCGGATAACGGAAACAGCCGACGATGTGGTCGTTGACCAAGCCGGTCGCCTGGAGATGGGCGTAGCAGACGGTCGGGCCGACGAAGCCGAAGCCGCGCCGCTTCAGGTCCTTGCTCAGCGCCTCGGACTCCGCCGAGATCGGCGGCAACTGCGCCATGCGCCGCCACTTGTTGACGATCGGGCGTCCCCCGACGAAGCCCCAGATGTAGTCGTCGAAGGATCCGAACTCCTCCTGCACGGCGAGGAAGCCGCGCGCGTTGCGCACCGTGGACTCGACCTTCGCCCGGTTGCGGATGATGCCGGTGTCGGTGAGGAGCTTGTCCACTTTGGCCGGGGTGAAGCGGGCGACCTTGGCCGCATCGAAGCCGGCGAAGGCCTTGCGGTAGCCGGCGCGGCGTTTCAGGATCGTCGACCAGCTCAGCCCGGCCTGTGCGCCCTCGAGCACGAGGAACTCGAAATGCACCGTGTCGTCGTGCACCGGCACGCCCCACTCTGTGTCGTGGTACGCCACCATCTCGGGGTCGGTGCCGGCCCATTCACAACGCCGGACGCCGCCGGCCACGGAAGCCTTCGCGCTCATGACCTCACCGTAGGGGGTGACTGTGACCCGTGACCGCCCGGTCCTCCCGCGTGACCCGGTAGAGCACGTGCCGGCGCAGCGGGCTGCCCTCGGGCAGGCGCGGGTGGTCAAAGTCCCCCGCCCGGTCGCGCTCCATACCGATCCGTTCCATGACCGCCTGCGAGCGGGCGTTGACTGTCGTGGTGTAGGCGACGATCTCGTCCAGGCCCACCTGGTCGAAACCGAATTGCAGCGAGGCCGCCGCCGCCTCGGTGGCGTAGCCGCAGCCCCAGTGGTCCGGGTGGAGGCGCCACTCCACTTCGACGGCGGGCGCAAACGGCAGCTCCGCCCGCGCCCGGTGCAGCCCCACCATGCCCACGAACGCCGTCAGGCCCGCCGCCTCCACTGCCCAGATACCCCAGCCCTCTCGGGCCATCTCCTCGCCGATGTGGTCGACGATGGCGTCGCTCTCGGCCCGGCTCGGCGACCAGCCCAGCGACTCGACCACCGACGGGTGGGTGTTCAGTGCGAAGAACGGGGCCCGGTCCGCGTCGTCGAACGGTCGCAAGACCAGCCGCGCCGTGGTGACGACCGGCCCAACCCCAGCGGACATCGACCGGCCTAGGCCTCCTTGACCGCGGTCTCGGCCGCCCAGCGGTAGTCCGCCTTGCCCGAGGGCGAGCGCTGGATCCGCTCCACGAACACCACCTGCTTGGGCAACTTGAAGCGGGCGATGTGCTCGGACGCGTGCGCCACGATCGACTGCGGGTCACCGGCCGAGCCCTCGGCCAGCTGCACCACGGCCACCACCTCGGAGCCCCAGCGTTCCGACGGCCGCCCCGTCACGACGACGTCGGCCACCGAGGGGTGCCCGGCGATGGCGCGCTCGACCTCCTCGACGAAGATCTTCTCGCCGCCTGAGTTCACCGTCACCGAGTCCCGACCAAGCAGCGTGATGGAACCGTCCGACAAGTGACGCGCCCGGTCACCGGGGATCGAGTAGCGCACACCGTCGATGACGGGGAAGGTGCGCGCCGTCTTGGCCTCGTCCCCGAGATACCCGAGCGGGACGCTCCCCGTCTGCGCCAGCCACCCGTTGCCATCGTGCCCCGGCGCCAGAACCGTCGTGAACGCCTCGTCCACGACGACGGTCCCGGGTCCCGGGATGAACGTCCCGGCCTCCACAGGGTCGACCGACGTCACGTGCATCTGGGCCCCGGTCTCCGACGAGCCCGCCGAGTCGGAGATCACCAGCTTCGGCATGCGTTCCATGGCCATCGCCCGCACGGCGGGCGTCAGCGGCGCGCCGCCGTTGCCGACGGCGAAGAAGGACGAGAGCTCGTAGCTCTTCTTGTCGAGCTGCAGCAGAAGCGGCCGCAAGATCGCGTCGCCGACGATCGTCATGGTGTTCGCCTTCTCGCGCTCGACGGTCGACCACACGTCGTCGGGGTCGACCCGGCGCGTGTCGTCGGGGAACACGAGCGTCGCCCCCTGCGCCATGAGCATGAAGCAGGCCCACTGCGCGGCGCCGTGCATGAGCGGCGGCAGGACCAACAACTTGAGCGGGAAGCTCTCGGCCAGCCGCTCGGTGAGGCCCTCGTAACTCGTGACGACCTCCCACGTGCCGACCTTCCGCCCGCCCATGGCGGCCATGAAGATGTCGTGCTGGCGCCACAACACGCCTTTGGGCATGCCGGTCGTGCCACCCGTGTAGAGGATGTAGAGGTCGTCGGGGGATGGCTCCACCGGTGCGCCGTCGGGCGAGGACTTGGACAATGCCTCCTCGTACCACTCCGCCCCGGGGAGCAGGCCGTTGCCCGAATCGTCGAAGACCTGCAACAGCACGTCGGGTGCTTCCTTCAGCGTCGGCAACACCTCGGCGAAGGTCGGCGCGAGCGACGAATGCAGCACCAAGGCGCGCGGCCGGGCGTCGTCGAGCAGGTAGCGCAGCTCCTCGCCGACGTAGCGGTAGTTGACGTTGAACGGGGCGACGCGGGCGCCGTAGGAGCCCAGCATCCCCTCGAGGTACTCGTTGCCGTTGTAGAGCGCGAGCGCCACGTGGTCTTGCCCTGACTCCCAGCCGCGCAGCTCGGCGCGTTCCTGGTGCACGGTGAGGCCGCGGCCGTGGAGGTACGACGCCAGCCGGCGGGAGCGCTCTTGCACCTGCCGGTAGGTCATGCGGCGGTCCCGCCACACGATGCAGTCGCGGTCGGCCAGGCTCTCGACGAGGGTGTCGAACGCCTTGGCCAGGTTGAATTGCACTTCGGTGGGCGACGCTGTGGGGTCGGGCACGGCCTCGCACATTATCGGCGCCTCCGCGGGCCCGGACAGGGCATGACGGGGCATTCCGTCGGGCCCGCGCCGCGACTTCGGCAAAGATCCCATGCCGTGGACGTCCGCAACCCAGCCACCGGTGAGGTGATTGAGACCGTCCCGGGCCTCACGGCCGGAGAGGTGGACGCCGCCATCGAGCGGGCAGCCACCGCCTTCGGTGCCTGGCGGGATGTCGCCCCCGGGGACAGGGCCCGCCTGCTCCGTCGCTTCGCGGCGGCCGTCGACGCGCACGGCGAGGAGCTGGCCGGGCTCGAGGTCGCGAACGCCGGCCATGTGATCGCCAACGCACGCTGGGAGGCGGGCAACGTGCGCGACGTGCTCGAGTTCTACGCCGCGGCGCCCGAGCGCCACAGCGGACGGCAGATCCCGGTCCCCGGCGGCATCGACGTCACGTTCCACGAGCCGCTCGGCGTCGTCGGTGTGATCGTTCCATGGAACTTCCCGATGGCCATTGCCGGCTGGGGCTTCGCACCGGCGCTGGCGGCCGGGAACACCGTGGTGGTCAAGCCGGCCGAGCTGACCCCGCTCAGCGCGTTGCGCATCGGCGAACTGGCGCTCGAGGCGGGGTTGCCACCCGGCGTGCTGCAGATCCTGCCCGGCAAGGGGGCCGTCGTGGGGGAGCGATTCGTCGCCCATCCGGCCGTGCGCAAGGTGTGCTTCACCGGTTCGACGGAGGTCGGGCGCGCCGTGATGGCCGGCTGCGCCGCGCAGGTCAAGCGGGTGACGCTCGAGCTCGGCGGCAAGTCCGCCAACATCGTGTTCGCCGACAGCGATCTCGAGCTGGCGGCAGCGAAGGCGCCCTACGGCGTGTTCGACAACGCAGGGCAGGACTGCTGCGCCCGCTCGAGGATCTTGGTCGAGCGATCCGTGTACGACCGGTTCATCGAGTTGCTCGAACCGGCCGTGCGCGGTGTGGCGGTGGGCGACCCGGCGCTGGAGTCGAGCGAGATGGGACCGCTCATTTCGGCTGAGCACCTGGCGAAGGTGGCGTCGTTCGTGCCCGACGACGCGCCGGTGGCGGTGCGGGGATCGTGCCCCGACGGTGCGGGGAACTGGTTCGCGCCGACGGTGTTGGCACCGGTGGAGCCGGGAGACCGGGCTGCCGTCGAAGAGATCTTCGGCCCGGTGGTCGTGGTGATCCCCTTCGACGACGAAGCGGATGCGATCCATTTGGCCAACGACACGCCCTACGGGCTGTCCGGCTCGCTGTGGACCCGCGACATCGGGCGGGCGCTCCGGGTGGCACGGGCGGTCGAGACCGGCACGCTGTCGGTCAATTCGCACTCGTCGGTCCGCTACTGGACCCCCTTCGGCGGCATGAAGCAGTCCGGCATCGGGCGCGAGCTCGGCCCGGACGCGCTCGATGCATTCAGCGACGTGAAGAACGTCTTCATCTCTTCGGAGTAAGGAGCGACATGACCGAACCCGTTCCCTACGCCTACCGGCTCGCCGGCAAGGTGGCCGTGGTCACCGGAGGCGCCAGCGGCATCGGGCGCGCCATGTGCGAGCGCTTCGCCGCCGAGGGCGCGGTCGTCGCGGTGGCGGACCACGACGAGGAGGCCGGCGGGGCAGTGGCCGCGGCGGTCGGCGGCCAGTTCGTGCGGGCCGATGTGACGTCCTCGGACGAGGTCGAGGCGCTGTACGGCGAGGTGGCCGCCCGGCAGGGTGGCATCGACATCTGCTGCAACAACGCCGGGATCAGCCCACCCGACGACGACTCGATCCTCGAAACCGGCCTCGACGCATGGGAGCGGGTGCAGCGGGTCAACCTCACGTCGGTGTACCTGTGCTGCAAGCACGCGCTGCCGCACCTGCTGGCCCGGGGGAAGGGCTCGATCATCAACACGGCGTCGTTCGTGGCGGTGATGGGTGCCGCCACGAGCCAGATCAGCTACACGGCGAGCAAGGGAGGCGTGCTGGCGCTGTCGCGGGAGCTCGGCGTGCAGTTCGCCCGTCAGGGGGTGCGGGTCAACGCGCTGTGCCCCGGGCCGGTGAACACCCCGCTGCTGACGGAGCTGTTCGCGAAGGATCCTGAGCGCGCGGCGAGACGCCTCGTGCATATCCCGATGGGGCGCTTCGGCGAGGCGACCGAGATCGCGGCGGCGGCGGCCTTCCTGGCCAGCGACGACGCCTCGTTCGTGACGGCGACGACGTTCCTGGTCGACGGCGGGATCTCGGGGGCGTACGTCACGCCGCTCTAGGCATGCGGCACGAAGGGCCGCGGCAGGTCAGCCCTTCGGACCGGTCTCGAGCGGCTCGGCGAGGTACGGCCCGTCCGGTCCGAAGCCGAGGTGCGCCATGGCGACAGGCCGCGGCGGGCCCGGGTTGGGCAGCGCGGACGACCACGGGGTGTAGAGCATCCAGATGCCGGCGCTGTTGGAGAAGACCGACTCCTCTCCCGGTCCCGCCCCTTGTGCGTTGGAGGCAAGGAGCGGAATCGACGACGCGTCGTGGCAGGGACCGCCGGGCCCGGCGCAGCGGGCGACGCCGATCGCGTAGCTCGTCTGGTTGAACCACCCGCCGGAGTAGAAGAGGTAGTAGGCGCCGTTCACGAGGACCATCTGCGGTGCCTCCACGATTGCGTTCTGCCAGGCCTCGTCGGGCGAGAAGATCTCGGAAGGGGCACCGAGGAGGTGCAGGCCGTCCGCGCTCAGCGGCTGGCTCCAGATCTCGGTCGGGATGTTCAGCTTGAGCGAGTTCTGGTCCGACTTCCAGAACATGGAGGCCTGGCCGTTCGAATCGACGAAGACGCGAGGGTCGATCGAGCCACCCATCGACAACTGGCAGATGAAGGGCGTTTGCGACGGGATGTACGGTCCGGCCGGGTTCGTACTGATCGCGTCGCCGATGCACATCGTGGGCGGTGACGAGCCCGCCAGATCCGAAGTGAAATACATCATGTAGTGGTTGCCGAACTGCGCGACGTCCGGCGCCCACATGGCGTGCGGCGTCGCCCAGGCTGGCGCGTCGGGCAGCGCGTCGCTCGGCGCTCCCCACTGCCCGAACACCGTTCCGGAACGAACCGGAACGTCTTGTGGAACCTGGTCCTGGGACGTGAACAGGTAGTAGCGGCCGTTCTGCACGAAGACGAAGGGGTCAGGCTGGTCGGGGCCCGAGTTGACGATGGCGCCGGGGTTCTGCGGGTCGGACAGCGCGGGCGGCTCGTAATACGACGTGCGCAAGCCGAGCGCCGTGGTCCCGACGGCGGAGCCGAGCGTCGACGCCGGCGACAGCGCGGACTCCCGATTGAGGTGCGCCACCCGAGATTCCCGGGCGGTACGGGCGCCGGCATTCGGCGCGTGCAGGGAGAAGACGCCGGCCACCCCGAGCGTCACGGCGACGACAATTGCGGCGAGAGCGGTCACCACGGTGCCGCGGCGGCGTGGTACGGCGTGCGTCGCGCGGCTCAGCATGGGGAAGAGTTGGGGACGGCCACGCCCGCGCTTGGGGATGACCGGAAGAAAGGTGGGGAGAACGTCTGGATTTCGCGAATGGCCATTGACCAAGCGCTGCGGGAAGCGCAATCTGTCTCCAGTTCGGAGACAAGAGCCCGCCGAACCTCAAGCGACCACCGCAAGGTGGAAGCGAGGGAAGCCCAAAGGGAAGCCGCAAGGCGGAACGGCGGGAAGCCGAGAGAACACCGCAAGGTGGGATCGAGGGATGGGAGCGAACCCCGCAAGGGGAGCGTGACCGGAGTGGGCTGGAAGCTTCGTACGAAGATGGTCCGTGATGCGTCACGGCGGCTTCCCTGGAGTCGTCGGGGCCGGCACGGGCGGGGGTTGTCCGACACGACCACCGTCTGCTGCCAGCGGGTCATCGTGGACGCGGCCCCGAGGAGCACGGGAGGCTTAGGCCGAACGGTTACTCGGGGTTGCGTCGCGTCCGGGCACCGATGGCCCCTCCCATTCCCGTTCCCCATGGAGCGGTAACGGCGGTGGCGCCGCCTTCCCGCGGCTGAGCACACAACGGGGGGACAAAGGCCGATTTCGTGCGCCAGCGGGCCGGCCGGCGCAGGAGGATCAGGGCAGGGAAGGCCAGAGCCGGGCCGGCCGTTCGCCCGCGGCGATCTGGCGGTTCAGCTCGGCCTGCACGAGCGCCAGGTCGTCGGGATGGGTCACCCCGACGCAGCGGCCCTCCGCCGGCAGCACCGAGAAGGTGGTCGTCCCGAGGGACCCGGCGACCACCTCGGGCAGCAGGACCTCCTTCTCCTCGGAGGCGTCCACGGCGGCGTCCAAGGCCTCCTGGAGAACCTTGTGGAACTCGGGGGTGAAGCCCCAGAGGTTCATGGAGACCCGTGCGTCGCCGGGCAGCGAAGCCGGCTCGCAGCCGTCGCCCGCGATGAACCCGCCCTCCGGCAGTGCACGGACCTGCCGCCGCTCGTCGACCCCCAGGAGGCGGCCGGCCGCGTCGACTCGACAGATCCCGCGTGTCACGGGGGAGAAGCCGATGGTGGCGTCGGCCAGTCGGTAGCCCACCAAGGCGTTGGCGTCGCCGTGTCCTTTTAGGTGCTGGGCCAGGAGCGTGCAGCCGGCGACACCGTAGATGTCGTCGGCGTTGCCCACGCCGTACGGGCCGTCGCCCACGAAATCCGCCGCGCTGAGTACTGCGTCGACGGTGCCGCGGGGCTCGGGCTGGAGCGCGAAAAGGACGTCCACCGCGTCGGGCCAGGTGCGCGTCACGTGGTACCGGATCGCCGGCCCTGTTTCGGGCCCGAGCACCAGCACGACGCGCGCGAACCCGGCGGCCAGCGCATCGGAGGCCACGAGGTCGATGACGGCCTCGCCGTGCGGGCCGACCGGTGCCAACGGTTTGCAGCCGCCGTACCTCTTCGCGCGTCCGGCCGCCAGGATGACGATGGCTGGGCCCGCGCCGCCCGCCCCGCTCATGTGGTCCAGCGGACGATCGCGCTGGCCCACGTCATCCCGCCGCCGAACCCGCTCAACAGGACGTGGTCACCCTCGCGCAGGCGGCCGCCTTCGAGGACGTCATTGAGGGCGAGGGGTATGGAGGCCGACGAGGTGTTGCCGTAGCGGTCGATCACGACGGCGGTGCGCTCCTCGGGGATGCCGAGGCGGGCGCATGCGGCCTGGATGATGCGGAGGTTGGCCTGGTGGGGCACCATCAGCGCCACGTCGTCGGGGCCGAGCCCGGCGTCAGCCATGGCGCGCTCGGCGGACTCGACGACGACGCGGACAGCTCGGCGGAAGACCTCCTTGCCGTCCATGTACAGCGTGGCGCCGTGATCGCACTTGAGCAGGTGCCGGAGGGAGCCGTCGGAGTTCAGGTTCCAGCTGAGCAGGGCGCCCGGGCCGTCCACAGGCTCGAGGACGACCGCGCCGGCGCCGTCGCCGACCAAGATCGCGATACGGCGGTCGTCCATGTCCGTGATGCGGGAGAGCGTCTCGGAGCCGATGAGCAGGACCGGCCCGGAGCCAACGGCGATGAGGCCGGCCGCCGCCACGAGCCCGTAGACGAAGCCCGAGCACGCCGCGTTGAGGTCGACGGCGCCGCCGCGCATGCCGATGCCGTTCTGCACGGTCGTCGCCGTCCCCGGCACGATGGCGTCGGGCGTCGTGGTGGCGAGCAGCAGGTTGTCGATGTCCTCGGGGCGCCGGCCGGAGCGGGCCAAAGCCGCCTGCGCGGCCTCGATGGCGAGGCCGCTCGTGGTCCCGCCGATGCGGCGCTCGCGGATCCCGGTGCGCTCCATGATCCACTCGTTGCTTGTGTCGAGGCGGACGGCGAGATCGTCGTTGGTCACCACCTTGTCGGGAACCGCGATGCCCCAACCGGTGATCCGGATCCCCCTCACGCGTCTGTCCCGGCGCGGACACCGTGGATGGCGACGAACCCTGCGTCGCCGTAGATGATCCCGCCGGTGTTGATGGCGACGCCGAGGCGCGGGCCCGACACCTGCCGATCGCCCGCCCGGCCGCGGAATTGGTCGGCCAACTCGACGACCTGGGCGAGACCGGTCGCCCCGAGGGGGTGGCCGCGTCCGACGAGGCCACCGCTCGGGTTCACCACGAGGCCGGGCGTGTCGCAACGGGTCGCGCCGGCCTCGGTGGCGGGGCCCGCCTCGCCACGGCCGAAGAAGCCGAGCGACTCGAGGGCGAAGATCTCCTCGGGGGCGGTGGCGTCGTGCAGCTCGACGACGTCAACGTCGTCCGGGCCCCAGCCGAAGGCCTCCCAGGCCGCATCCGCCGTGAGGGTCAGGCGCTCGTGATAGTCGATGAGGCCGTTGCCCGAGCGGGTGAGCGACCCGACGATGCGCGGCGCCGACGCGGGCGCCTCCACGTCAGGGCCGGCCAGGATCACCGCGGCCGCGCCGTCGGTGAACGAACTGCACATCAGCCTGGTGAGCACGCCCGCCACCTGCGGGGACTCGAGGACGTCCTCGACGGTCACGCTGCGCTGGCACTGGGCCAGTGGGTTCCGGGCCGCGTGGTCGAATGCTTTGACCGCCACGGAGGCCATCTGGGGGAGCGTCGTACCGGTCTCTTCCATCAGTTGCAGGGCCCAGCGGCTGTTGAGGCCCATCAAGATGCTCCCGGCGGGGTTGCCCTCGCCGGACTTCAGTTTGGCGTGCAGATCGAGGCGGTATTCGGCGGGGAGACCGTCCTCGATACCCGCAATCGTCTCGGACCGGTCGCCGGTCCACATCTTCTCGACGCCGAGCGCGAGGACGGGACGGTCCTGAACGCTGGCGGCCATGGTCCCCAGGTGCAGCGCCGAGCTGCCGCCGGCGCAGGAATTGTCCACATTGATGATGGCGGCCTCGCTGAGGCCGAGCTTGCGCAGCCATGCCTGGCCGCGCACGCAGCCCTGGTCGCTCAGCCGCCCGCCCATGGCGTTGCCCATGATGACGAGGCCGACGTCGGAGGGGGCGAGGCCGGCGTCGTCGAGGGCCGCACCGACTGCCTGGTCGGTCATGGTCTCCAACTCGAGGTCGCGGCGGCCCATGTCGGTCATTCCCGTGCCGAGGATCGCGACCTCCGCCGTGTGCCGGCTCATGCCGGTGCTCCCGCCAGCACGCGGTCCTCGGGAGCGAAGGCCGCGCGCAGTTGCCGGAAGTGCTCGACCGCGGGCGAGCCGGCCACCATCACGACGACATGGCGGGCGCCCGCCTCGCCGTAGCAGCGAAGGCGTTCCGCGACGACTTCGGGTGAGCCCGCCGCAAGGTGGCGGACGAACGCCTTGGGCGGCAGCCGGTACAGCTCGGACAACCAGTTGGCGCCGCGTTCGGTTGCGTCGTCGTCGCCCACGCGCGAGAAAACGACCACGCCCGCAACAACTTCGTCCGGATCGCGGCCGGCCTGCTCGGTCTCGCGCCTGAGGTGCACGAGGGCGGCGGCATAGTCGTCGGGCGTGAGGAAGAGCGGGATCCACCCGTCGCCCATGACAGCCGCCCGCCGGCGGGCCGCGTCGCTGTGCCCGCCGAACCACAGGGGGACCGGGGCCGACGTGGGCGCCATGACGTAGTCCGAGGGCCCATCGGAGGCCCACGCGGCGCGCACCGCGGCGACGCCTTCATCCATCAGGCGGCCACGACGGTGGTAGTCCGTCTCCGCCCGCTCGTACTCGCCCTCATGGATCCCGACGCCGACCCCAAGGACGAAGCGCCCTCCTGACAGCAGCTGGAGCCCGGTGGCCTGTTTGGCCACGACCGAAGGCCGGCGCAGGGGCAGCTGGAGCACGCAGGTCCCCAACAGGGGGCGGGTCGTCGCTGCGGCCGCCACCGCGAGCGTGGTCAGCGGTTCTGCGATCGGGTGCGGCCAGTAGAGGTGGTCGACCGCCCACAAGGAATCTGCTCCGGTGGCCTCGGCCCGCCGGCAGAGCTCCGCGACCTCCGTGGCACTATCGGTAGTACTCAAGGTACTACCATCGTTCGCGACGAGTTCTCCCTGCGTAGTGGGAGGGAGGATGAGGCCTAGGCATGGGCGGGGCGTTCGACTTCCCACCTGGGTCACACCGACATAGTACGCCGGTGCGACCGCCGCGCCTATTCCGTCGGTGCCGGCTTTTGCACCGCAGTGCTGCCGGCAGGGGGCCCGTCGAGCACCGCCAGGCTGCAACGGGACTCGCAAATGGCGCGGCCGTCATCGTCGGTGAGGACGATCCGCCACACCTGTACGGTGCGGCCGACTCGCACCGGCGTGGCCTCGGCGGTGAGGTGGCCGTCGCGCAATCCCCGCAGGTGGCTGGCGCTCAGCTCGATCCCGACGACGCTGCGCTCCGGTCCGGCGGCGAGGGCGGCGCCGAGACTGGCGGCCGACTCGGCAAGAAGGGCGGAGACGCCTCCGTGGAGGATCCCGAAGGGCTGGTGCACCCGCCAGTCGACCGGGAGCCGCATCACGACCCGTTCGGGCCCGGCGTCGATGACCTCGACGTCGAGCAGGTCGTTGATGCCCCGCTGGCCGCCGGGCATGGTGAACGCGTCGGAGCCGGGCGGAGAGCTAGGGCTGGTCATCGCCGCAGCGTAACGGGGCGACGTTAACCTGCGACCGTGCCCGACGGCGACGTGGTGGACCTGCGCAGCGACACCGTGACACGCCCGACCGACGCTATGCGACGCGCCATGGCCGACGCCGAGGTCGGGGACGACGACTACGGCGAGGATCCCACCGTCCGGGCCCTCGAAGAGGCCTTCGCCGCACGCGTCGGGAAAACGGCGGCGTTGTTCGTGCCGTCCGGCGTGATGGCGAACCAGATTGCGCTGCGCGTCCTGACCCGGCCCGGTACCGCGGTCGTGGCGGGCCGCCGCCAGCATGTGGTGGCCTACGAGTACGGCGCGGCGGCGATGAACGCGGGCATCCAGTTCATCGAGCTCGACGATGGCGACGGGATGCTCGACGCGGGAGCGGTGCGCCACGCGCGCCATGCGTCGGAGCACCACCAGCCCACCGTGTCGTTGGTCGCCATCGAGAACACCCACATGGCTGCCTCCGGCGCACCCTGGACCGAATCGGGCTTGCGCGCCCTCGCCGAGGCGGCCGAGGGTGTCCCCATCCACATGGACGGCGCGCGGCTCTTCAACGCAGAGGCTGCGACCGGCGTCCCGGCGGCCGACTGGGCCGCCGCGGCGACGACGGTGATGTGCTGTCTCTCCAAGGGTCTCTGTGCGCCGGTCGGCTCGTTGCTCGCGGGGACCGACGACGTCATCGCCGAGGGGCGTCTCGCTCGCAAGCGCCTCGGCGGAGGCATGCGCCAAGCGGGCGTGCTCGCCGCACCCGGGCTCGTGGCGCTGCGCGAGATGACCGAGCGTCTCGGTGAGGACCACGTGCGGGCGGCCCGGCTGGCCGAGGCCGTGGCGCAACGCTGGCCCGGCTCGCTCGAAACCCGACTTGTCCGCACGAACATCGTCACATTCACACACGACGACGCCGACAAACTGCTGGCGTACCTCGAGGGCAACGGCGTGCTGGCCCACGCCATCGCGCCGGGCACGGTGCGTTTCGTCACGCATCGCGACGTCGACGATGCCGGAGTCGCCCGCGCCATCGACGCGTTGGCCGACGCGCCGGGGGTCGCGGCGTGAAGGTGCGCATCGGCATCAGCGGCGGCGGGGAGAGCGCCGGGCCGGAAGCGCTGGTGGGTTTGGCGCGCGCGATCGACGAGACGGGTTTCGACTCGCTGTGGCTGCCCGAGGTGCTCACGCGGCCCGGACCCGACCCGCTGGTCGGGTTGGGCTGGGTGGCCGGCGCGTGCCCGGGCCTCAAGCTCGGGACCACCATGTTGCTGCCGGGGCGCAACCTCGTCTGGCTCGCAAAGGCGGTCGGCACCCTCGACCAGCTGTCGGGGGGACGCTTCCTGCTCACGTTCGTGCCCGGGCTGGCCCTGGGCGGCGAGCGCTCGGCCATCGGCATCCCGACGGCCCAGCGTGCGGAGCTGATGGAGGACGCGCTCCCGGTGCTGCGCCGCCTGTGGGCGGGTGAGGTGGTCAGCCACGACGGCGTCGCAGGGTCGTTCGCCGACGTCTCGGTGTCCCCCCTTCCCGTGCAGGACCCCTTCGACGTGTGGCTCGGCGGCAATGTGCCGTCCGCGCTGGAGCGCTGCGGCCGCCTGGCCGACGGCTGGATCCCCGCCTTCTGCACGCCGGCCGACGCGGCGGCCGGCAAAGAAGTGATCGACAAGGTGGCGGCCGAGCACGGACGCGCCATCAGCCCCGAGCACTTCGGAGTGAGCCTGGCCTACGCCCCCGAGGGCTTCGACGTGACGTCGCTCGCGTCGACGCCGTTGGCGCGGCGGGCCCGCGGTCGGCCCCTCGAAGAGATCATCCCGGTCGGGATGGCGGGCCTGCGCGCCCTCATCGAACGGTTCCTCGAGGTCGGTTTCTCCAAGTTCATCGTGCGCCCCCTCGGGCCGCCCGACGATTGGCGGGCCGAGCTCGACGTGCTGGCCGCAGAAGTAGGCCACCTCCAGACGTGACGACGGGGCGCCTGCGCCCCCTACGCTGCCTACCGATGCCAGCCGAACCCCTCACCCTCATGGCGGTGCACGCCCATCCTGATGACGAGGCCATCGGCACCGGGGGCATCCTGGCCCGTTACGCCGAGGAAGGCGTGCAGACGGTCCTCGTCACCTGTACCAACGGGGAGCTGGGTGATGCGCCGGGCGGACTGAAACCGGACGATCCCGGCCACGACGAGGAGGTCGTCGTCCCGTTGCGACGAGCCGAGTTGGAGGCAAGCTGCGAGGTGCTCGGCGTGTCGCACCTCGAGCTGCTCGGGTACCACGACTCGGGCATGGACGGATGGCCGCAGAACGACGCGTCCGGATCGTTCTGGCGGACACCGGTGGAGGAGCCGGCGGCCCGGCTGGCCGATCTCATGCGCAAGTACCGGCCGCAGGTGGTGGTGACGTACGACGAGAACGGCTTCTACGGCCATCCCGACCACATCCAGGCCAACCGGATCACGCTCGCCGCCGTCAACGCGTCCAGCATCCCGGCCAAGCTCTACTACACGGCGCTGCCCCGCTCCGCGCTGAAGGGCTTTCGTGAACTGCTCGAGGAGACCGGCATCGAGGGGCCACAGGAGGTCGAGGAGAACCCGGACTTCGGGACACCTGACGAGCTCGTGACGACACGGATCGACGTCAGCGCGGTGACGGGCCGCAAGTACGCGTCGCTGGCCGCTCACGCCAGCCAGAGCGACAACATCTTCTTCCTCGAGATGGGCGAAGAGGTGTTCTCGCGGATCATGAACGCGGAGTACTTCGTGCGCGTCCTGAATACGACGAAGGCGCCGGTGCCCGAGGAGGATCTCTTCGCCGGACTCCGCTGAGCGGAGCCGGGCCGGGCCCACGCCCAACCGGGAGCAGGGACGTAGACCCGGCCCGGGGATCCCGTCCTACGCCCCTCCCTGCAGCAAGAGGCGACGTGGGCCGTGGTGAGGTCTACGTGGGATCCCGCCTGCGGGATTGTTGCGTCGTTGGGGGACGGGGGAATCCGGGCCGCGCGATCGCCCGTATACCCAGGTAATGAGAGAATCTCGCGTGGCCGAGGGCGAGTTGTCCGACGACGGCCTGCTGGCCGGCATGGCGCTCGGGGAGCAGGCTGCGGCCGTCGCGTTCGTGCGCCGCTACCAGCGCCGCGTCTTCGGGCTGGCCTACTCCATGACCGGCGACGCGGGCACAGCCGAGGACGTGGCCCAGGAGGCGATGATCCGGGTCTGGAAGCACGCGCCCGTCTTCGACCCGAGGCGAGGATCGGTCGCGTCCTGGGTCCTCACCATCACGCGCAACCTGGCCATCGATGCCCTGCGGTTGCGGCGGGCCGTGCCGACCGACCCCGACGACTTCGCGGCGGCGGCGTTCCGGAGCAACGAGCACAACCCGGAGGACGCGGTACAGCGTGGGGACGTCCGCCACGTCGTGCGCGACGCCCTCGAGGTCCTGTCACCCGAACAGCGGCGCGCGGTCGTCCTGGCGGCCGTGTACGGCCGCACCGCACTCGAGATCAGCGAGTCCGAGGGCATTCCGCTGGGAACGGCAAAGACCCGCATTCGCACGGCTCTCATCCGCCTGCGGGCCGCCGTCGAACAACCTGAGGGGGTGAGCGATGAGCGATGACATGAGTGCACACCGGTGCGAGCAGTACCAGGCAGAGCTCTCCGAGCTCGCCCTCGGTGTGCTGACCGGGCGCGACCGCGCTCGGACTCTGGCCCACGTGGAGTCCTGCCCGCGCTGCGCGGAGGAGCTCGAACAGCTCTCCCACGCCGCCGACGCGGTGGTGCAGGCGGCGCCCGAGGCGGAGCCGCCGATGGGGTTCGAGGTCCGGCTCTTCGAGCGGATGGGCGTGGCGGACCTTCATCGCCCGAGTCGCTTCCGCTCCCCCCGCTGGGTTGCGGGCGCGCTGTCCGCCGCGGCGGCGGTCGTCGCGTTGGCTGTCGGGCTCAGCCTCGGCCTGTCATCGTCGACGGCCCCGACCCAGACCGCAGCTCCGGCGCACAGTGTCGTCTCGGCCAACCTGGTCGAGAACGGAACGGTGGTGGGTCGGGTCGCGACCCACGGCGGCACGCACCCCTGGATGTGGATGATGGTCGTCGACTCGAGCGCCCGGGGCACGGTCAACTGCATCATCGTGACGTCCGACGGCGTCAGCCAGCAGGTCGGGACGTTCGTCGCCACGAAGGGCTACGGCGCGTGGGTCGCACCGCTCACCGTCGACCCGAAGGACATTCGCAGCGCCGAAGTCGTCGCGCCCAACGGCACGGTGATCGCCACCGCCGCGCTGGGCTGACGCCCCGTGGCTAGTAGCGGTACGTGTCGGGCTTGTAAGGGCCCTCGACCGGCACGCCGATGTAGTCGGCCTGCTCCCGGCTCAGGGTCGTGAGCTTCACACCCAGCGCGGCAAGGTGCAGGCGGGCGACCTTCTCGTCGAGGTGCTTCGGGAGCACATAGACGTCATTGACGTACTGCCCGGTCTGGGTGAACAGCTCGAGCTGCGCCATGGTCTGGTTGGTGAACGAGTTCGACATCACGAAGCTCGGGTGTCCGGTTGCATTGCCGAGGTTCAACAGACGCCCCTCCGACAGGACGATGATGGCGTGGCCGTCCGGGAAGACCCACTTGTCGACCTGGGGCTTGATGTTCACCCGCTCGACGCCGGGCGTCTTCGCCAGGCCGGCCATGTCGATCTCGTTGTCGAAGTGACCGATGTTGCCGACGATGGCCTGGTGCTTCATGGCCGCCATGTGCTCGGCGGTGATGATGTCCTTGTTCCCCGTGGTCGTGATGATGACATCGGCGATAGGGAGGACGTCCTCCAGCGTCGTCACCTGGAACCCTTCCATCGCAGCCTGCAGCGCGCAGATGGGGTCGACCTCGGTGACCACGACTCGGGCGCCCTGTCCAGCGAGTGACTGCGCGCAACCCTTGCCGACGTCGCCATAGCCGCAGACGACTGCGACCTTGCCCCCGATGAGCACATCGGTAGCGCGGTTGATCCCATCGACCAGTGAGTGGCGGCAGCCGTACTTGTTGTCGAACTTCGACTTGGTGACCGAGTCGTTGACGTTGATCGCCGGGAACAGGAGCTCGCCCTTCTTGGCCATGTCGGCCAGCCGGTGGACGCCGGTGGTGGTCTCCTCCGTCACGCCCTTGATGCCATTGGCGATGGAGGTCCAGCGGCCGGCGTCGTCGGCCAGGCTCCGGCCGAGCAGCGCGAGCACGACGGCAAATTCCTCGGACTCGGCGGTCGAGGGGTCGGGGACGCTGCCCGCCTTCTCGAACTCGACGCCCTTGTGCACCAGGAGCGTGGCGTCGCCGCCGTCGTCGAGGATCATGTTGGGCCCACCCTCGCCGGGCCACAGCAGCGCCTGCTCGGTGCACCACCAGTACTCCTCGAGCGTCTCGCCCTTCCAGGCGAACACGGGCACTCCCTCGGGTGCGTCGACGTTCCCTTCCGGGCCGACCGCCACGGCGGCGGCGGCGTGGTCCTGGGTGGAGAAGATGTTGCAGCTGGCCCACCGGACCTTGGCACCGAGGGCGGTGAGGGTCTCGATGAGCACGGCCGTCTGCACGGTCATGTGGAGCGAGCCTGTGATGCGGGCGCCGGCCAGTGGCTGGCTGGCGGCGAACTCGGCGCGCATGGCCATGAGGCCGGGCATCTCGTGTTCGGCCAGCTCGATCTCCTTGCGGCCGAAACCGGCAAGGGATAGATCGGCAACCTTGTAGGGCATGGCAGTGGCGGGGGTCGTCATGACGGCTCCTTGTGAATTGGATTCGGACGTGCGCTTAGGGCGCGCAAATATGCGGCGGGCCTGACGGCGGAAGCGCAACGCACGTGCTCCGACCTCTGTCGGAGGCCGTGTACCCGGTACAGAGGATACGCCGCCGCCGGGGGAGGGTGGCGCACACACCCCTGAACAGGGGCTCACAGAATCCTCACATGGCTTCCGTACCCTCATCGTGGAGGAAGGAGGTCCCGGTGAGGGACATGGTGATGCAGATGACCGGCTCGAACGGGGTGCTGTCGGTCCCCAACGAACATCTACCGGGATTGGTCGTCCTGATCCTGATCGGGCCCGTGGTCTGGCTCGCGCTGGCCGGCCTCCGCACTCTCGCAACCCGCCGGGTCGGCTGGGCGCAACGGGCGCAGCGGCGCCTCGACGCGTTGCCGTTCGCGGGCAAGGTCGTGCTTTTCGGGACCTTGGTCGGCGCACTGGTGCACGCCGTGATCGTGCCGACCCACTGGGGTGACGCGCGGGTCACCGCGATCCTGTTCATCGCCGACACCGTCGGCTTCGCCGTCGCGTTCTGGTGGACGTTCGCGGGTCAGCGCCACTGGCGGCTCGTTTCCGCCGCCATGTTGGGTGGCACTGCGTGTGGGTACGCCCTCTACATCCTCATGGGATGGGAGACCATGGATTTGGTCGGCCTCATCACCACCACGATCGAAGCGGCGGCAGCCCTCGTCGTCCTTTCGCCCGCGGTCGCCGGTTCGGCGTCGCCCACCCGCCAGCACGGCGCCGCCATCGCGGCTGTCCCGGTCGCGCTGGTGGCGCTGCTGGGCACCAATGTCCTCGCCGGCGCCACGACCGCCACTGCTTCGCCGGCCACTGCCGCACCTGGCAGCGCACCGTCCCATCGGGCCTCGTCTCAGAACACGTCGATGGCGGGAATGTCGGGTTCGAGCGCACACGACGCCGCGCTCTCACTGCCGACCGCGTCGCAGGCCGGCAGTATCGAGTGGCCCGACGACATGTCGAGCATGGCGGCCGGGATGAAGATGGCCGAGCCGAATTGCACCGCACAACCGACTTCCGCCCAACAGCAGGCCGCCGTCACCCTGGTCAATCAAACAGTCGCAGATGCCCAGAAGTACACCAGCCTGGCGACAGCGAAGGCAGCCGGCTACGTACCGGTCACCCGGAGCGGGGCGCGCATCGTGCACTACATCAACCCCGCGTACTACCGATCGGGCGCCGTCCTGAATCCGAACGAGATCCCGGCCCTCGTCTATGTGAACACAGCGCACGGTGCAGTGCTCTCCGCCGCCATGTACCTGGACCCGCACGTGGTCACGCCTCCGCAACCGGGCGGTTGCCTGACGCAGTGGCACATCCACACCGACCTGTGCTTCAGCTCCGGACGGGTGGTCGGGAACAACAGCAACGGCTCATGTGCCACGGGGAGCACCAATCGGGTGACGCAACCGATGATGCACGTGTGGATGACACCCGTATCGGGCGGTCCACTGGCGCCCGACCCGCCGGCTCTCTCCGAGGTGGAGGCGGCGGCGCAGACGCCACCGCTGAATCCTCCCAACGCCACGGCCTGAGCGCTCCCGAACTCCGAACCGGTCGACGGGCGCTCCCTGCCCCTTCGCTACTCAGGCGAAACCCCTGCGTATGAGTGGAAAACCGGGACTGCGTGCCGCTACGGTGCAGACTGATGCGGGCAACAGCGGAGGGCGCGTCCATGAAGGAAGTTCTGACGTCACAGGCACGACCACGGCTGGGGCCGGGGTCCGAGCGCTGTCGATCGTTGGCAGGAGAGGTCCGATGTCGGCGCGATGTCGGCTGATACGCCCGACCTGACGGTCATCGTCCCCGCGTACAACGCGGTCCCCCTCCTTCCCGAGTGCGCGCAGCAGTTCAAGGATGCGGCTGCAGACGGCATCTTGGCCGCCGATCGGACGCAGGTGATCTTCGTCGACGACGGGAGCACCGACGGGACCGGGAGCTGCGCCGAGGAACTCCTCGCTCCCGAGTTCCCCCGGCTGCGCGTCATCAGATTCGACAAGAACTCGGGGAAGGGCGAGGCCGTGCGGGCAGGGATAGCCGCGGCCGAGGCACCCCTGGTCCTCTTCACGGACGTTGACATGTCGGTCGAACCAACCGATATCCCCGCACTCGTCGATGCCCTCGATACCGCCGATGTCGCCATCGGCTCGCGCTCGGTGCCCGAATCGGTGGTCGAGTCCTTCAACGTGCAGCGACGGATGATGGGGCGGACGTTCAATCGGTTCGTTCGAGCGGTAACGGGGCTGCCCTTCCTCGATACCCAATGCGGGATCAAAGCGTTTCGGACCCCTGCCGCTCGCTTGCTCTTCCATCTCACGAATGCCCGGCGTTTCGCGTTCGACGTGGAACTCCTGGTCTTGGCTCGCCAACTCGGTCTCGAGATCGCCGAGGTTGCCGTGTTCTGGCACGAGAAGCAGGAGAGCTCCGTACGACTCCTCATGGACCCATTCTCAATGGTGCGCGATGTCACGAATCTGCGATTCCAGCATGAGCGGGAACCCGTGCCAGCGCTGGCGATCCCGTGTCGAGGTCACGGTGTCGAGCAGTCAACGACAATTTTGAGGGATGCGTGCCACGCTTCGGGTGTCCGCTACCCGATTTTCCGTGCCGGTGACGACGAAGTCATTGCGTTGTTGCCGCTCTGCGATGGCGATACCGCGAGGTCCGTGGTCGGCCACCTTCGACGCGCCGCGCCGGAATGGGAAGTCGACGAACGGGCGATTTCGTTCAGTGGGATGAAGGAACTCCTGCCTTTCGAGGGGCTTGGAGCTCAGGCCAGGGGGGCTGGGAACGCTCCCTCCTCGGTCCTCGAGACTTTCGCGGGCCCCACCGATCCCTGGGAAACCGGTCACACGAACGGCAACGGCTCGGCTGCGAGGGTGCACCCGGCTTGAAGGTCGTTGCGCTCAATTGGCGGGACCTGGCACATCCATCTGCAGGTGGCGCGGAGGTGGTGATCGATCACCTCCTCAAGGGCTTTGCGTCCCGAGGACACGAGGTCTCGCTCGTGTGCGGCGGCCCGGTCCGCGAACGGGAGTACGAAGTCGTCGCGGCAGGTGGCACGTACACCCAATACTTCAAGATCCCGTGGGTCTGCATTCGGCGCTTCAATCAGGCCGATCTGATCATTGATTCCGAGAACGGCATTCCGTACTTCACGCCGCTGTGGCGCAGGGGACCAACACTCTGCCTCGTGCATCATGTGCATACGGACCAGTGGGCAACGCGGTTTCCCCGGCCACTGGCGTCGGTAGCCCGAGAAGCAGAACACCGACTGATTCCGGCGGTGTACCGCCGCCGTCTCTTTGTCGCAGTCTCTTCGTCGACCGCCCAAGCTCTCGAAGACCTCGGCGTGAAAGCTGAACAGATCCGGGTCATCGAGTCGGGTGTGGATCTCCCAGCCGGTCCCAGGGTTGCGAAATCCGCCGAACCGCTCTTCGTTGCTCTCACCCGACTCGTTCCGCACAAGAGGGTTCACCTGCTCCTCGAGGCCTGGCGAAAGGTCGGACCGGTCGTAGGGGGTCGATTCATCGTGATCGGAGACGGACCCGCGCTGGGCTCCCTTCGGAGCATGGCAACGGACATCCCCGGGGTCGAACTCACCGGATGGGTCGATGACGCAAAGAAGTGGCGGTTACTGGGCGAGGCCTGGTTCATGGTGCACGCGTCGCACCACGAAGGGTGGGGGATCGCCATCATGGAAGCGGCGGCCGCCGGCACACCGGGCCTGGTGGTCGACGCCCCGGGGGTGCGGGATTGTGTGGTCGACGGGGACACCGGGGTCATCGTCCGCGCACCGACCGAGCGGGACCTGCCAGAGGCGGTCGCCCGTGCATGGATCGATCTCGCTGCTGACCCCGAGCGACGGATACGGCTCGGCCGGGCCTCCCGCGCCCGGGCGGCCGAGTACTCGTGGGACCGGGTGGTCGAAAGGTGGATCGAGGTTGCAACTGAGGCCGTCGCACTGGCTCCTGCGACGCGATCGCACAAGGTCCCTGTGCCTCATCGACGCCGTCAGTATTCAAGATGAGCGTGCGCGCCCGGTTTTCGAGGATCGTGTCGCACCCCAAGGTCTTCGACGCGCAGACGGCCCTTCTCGGCGGCAAGCGTCTCGCTCTCACACTCAAGCCGATCGCCCTTCACACCACACGGGGACAGGCCCGCGGGACGGTGCTCGATGTGGGTGGGGGCACGGCCAGCGGCCATTCGCTGTGGCCGGCGGACTGGACCTACATCAGCCTCGATCCGGACAAGAGAGTTGTTCGCCGCGACGCTTCTCGCGGCACGATCCGGCGTATCGTCGGCGACGCTTCATGCTTGGGTTTCGGGGACGATTCGGTGGACGTGGTGATGATGAAGGGCGTCTCGCATCATTTGGACGACTCGACGTGGTTGTCGGCGTTGTCAGAGGTGCGCCGGATTCTGAGGCCGGATGGATACTTCTTGTTCGTCGACGGCGTGTTCTCGCGAGAGAGATGGATCTCGCGCCTCGCGTGGTTCGCCGACACCGGGAGATTTCCCCGCCCATCGGAAGAACTCGAGATCGCAATCGCGAACTCATTCGAGGTGGAGTCGATAGAGCGCATGAACCTCCTTCACCACTCCCTCGTGTTGGTTGGCCGACCCCACCCGGCGCTGCGTGGTGGGCTCACCGAGCGAATCGGAAGGTGAGCCGGGGGCCACACGTCACAGGAGCCACATGACCGCGGTGATCCTGGAAAGGCAGGGTCAACTCGCAAGCGAATTCGACGACACGGTTCAGCTTCCGCGAGGGGTGCTTGTCGCAGTCTCGGCGGGTATTGCAGCGCTGTGCTTCCTGCAGGCACCCGGTCGGATCGTTGCCGACACGAAGCTCGATATCGCGGTTGCCCCACTGACGTTCCTGGGCCACGCCCTTCACCTGTGGTCGCCGCAGCAGGCGTTCGGTGGGGTCGCCTATCAGGCCTACGGCTACTTCCTGCCCATGGGGCCCTTCTTCGCCATCGGACATGCCCTCGGCCTGCCCACCTGGGTCATCCAACGCCTCTGGGTCGCCCTCCTTCTGATTGTCGGGTTCTGGGGTCTTGTCAGGTTGGCCGAAGTCCTCAACGTCGGGTCCCCTCGGAGTCGCCTGGTCGCGGCACTCGCCTACGTCTTCATGTCTCCGATCACCCTTCTCGGAGCCGTCTCTGCGTACATCCTTCCGTTCTCGTTGCTCCCTTGGACCGTCATCCCCTTGGCCCGCGGTATACGAGGAGGCTCTACGCGGCTGGCGGCGTGCCGATCCGGCTTGGCCATCCTCTTGATCGGCGGAACGAATGCCGCGGCCGTCGTCGCCGTACTGCCTCTGCCATTCCTCTATCTGCTGACGCGCACCCCGGGCAAGCGACGGAGGCAATTGTTGGAGTGGTGGATTCTCGCGGTCTTCCTCGCGTGTGCATGGTGGGCCGGCTCGCTCCTCTTGGAGGCGCGTTACGGGTTCAACCTGCTGCCCTTCACCGAGCTCTCGGGAACCACGACCGCGGTGTCGTCGCTCGTCGACCTGTTGAGAGGAAGTTCCTATTGGGTTGCCTTCGACCAGCTCGACCCGACGGCAATCAAGAGCGGACTCGAGGCTGTGACGTCCCCCCTCATGATCCTTGCCGGCGGGTTCCTGGGTGCGCTGGGGCTGTACGGGCTCGCCCACAGACAGATGAAAGAACGCACGTGGCTCGTCGCGTCACTCGCGCTTGGAGTCGTCGTCGTCGGTGCCGGCTACCCGGGACACTTCGGTGCTCCTTTCAGCGGCCCCGTAGGGACGGCCCTCAACGGACCGCTCGCGTTGTTCCGAAACGTCTGGAAGTTTCAGCCGATCATCAACTTGCCGCTCGCACTGGGCCTCGCCCACGCCGTCCATTCACTCTCGGCTCGCCGGGACTTGACCAGATCGCTCCGTGGATGGGCGTCGAGGAGTCGTGTCGTTGTCATCCCGTTGGCCGCCGTCGCAGTCGCAGGCTTGGCCATACCGTTCATCAATGACAACTTCTTTCCCTCGGGATCATTCGCGAACGTGCCGAGCTACTGGCAATCGACAGCTACATGGTTGAACAGCCACGCGGGGAGAACGACGAGCCTGCTAGTCCCGGGCTCGCCCGTCGGCTACTACACGTGGGGATCCCCTCTCGACGAACCGATGCAATGGCTGTCGAGTGCCAACTGGGCCGTGCGGGGGCTGATCCCGGACAGCTCAGAGGGAAATATCGAGGTTCTGGACGCGGTGGACCACGTTCTCCAGGGCGGCGTGCCCAATGGCGGACTCCCCGCGTTTCTCGCCCAGTCCGGCGTGCGCTATGTGGTCGAACGAAACGACCTTGGCCCCGAGGTGGGCGCACCGTCGTCCCTCCAGGTGCACGACGTCTTGTCGCAGACTCCCGGGCTGAAGCGGGTGGCTGCATTCGGCCCCAGGCAAGTGGCGCGCTTCGGGTCACTGCGCACTTCGCTGCCCGCTGTCGAGGTCTACGCGGTCCACCGGACGGTCTCGCCCATCAGCACGGCACCGGTCGGGGGCTCACTCGTCGTCAGTGGCGGCGCGCAGGCTCTTCTCGCTCTCGACCAGTTGGGTCTCGACCCGGGCAATCGAGCGGTCCTCCTCGCAGGCGATGGGGGGCAGAACGCAAAGGGGCAGACCTGGGTCGTCAGCGACAGCGCACCCAGGACGGACGTGCAGTTCGGGTCCATCTGGGACAACGAGACTTACGTGCTGACCCGCAGGGAAGCCAGCCCCGTGACCGGAAAACCGCCAACCAGTTGGACGATCGTGACCGGCTCCGCACACCAAACGGTCGCCTCGTTCATCGGCGCTGCACGTATATCGGCTTCCTCGTTCGGATCGACGAACCTGGTCCAGTTACCCCAGAACCAGCCGGCGGCCGCCATGGACGGCGAGCGGGACACGGCGTGGATCGCCAACGCGTCGAACGATTCGGTCGGGCAGTGGATCCGCGTGGACCTGACCCATGCGGTCACGGTTCCCGTCATCGGCATCGTATTGAGCTCCTCGCCACAAACCCCACGCGTGACACAGATCACCATCGCCACGGCACGCGGTACCGTCCACGAGAACGTGAATCCGCTCGCGACCAATCAGCTCGTCCGGGTTCCCGCAGGTGCGACGCGGTGGTTCAAGATCACCTTTGCAAAGGTCTCCCCACCGCGCCGTCCCGGCCCGTATCCCGTGGGTGCAGGGATTGTGGAGCTCAAGATCCCCGGTGTGACGATCCAGAAGGCACAGGTCGTCCCTGCCGATGAACGTGGCCGGTTCGCCCGTCCCGGCACACGCCCTCCGCTTTACGTGTTCACGTCGCCGGTGCCGGGTCATGCGGGGGGCGTGGCCCTGGGTGGCGACGACCAGGAGCCCCGCATGGTCAGGCTCTTCAGCTCCCCGAAGGCCCAGTCGGTCAACGTGCGGGGCCTCGTGACGGCGCGCCCCGGTCTCGACCTGGCCTCAGTGATCGGAACACTCGGCCTGCGTGCTCTGACCTCGCAACCGTTCCACCTCGCATGCGGACAGGGACCGGTGATCTCCGTTGACGGAACGAAACTCGAGACAGAGGTGAACGGGACCGATGAGGCCCTGGGCGGCTACGGGGAAATGGAATTCGCGACCTGCGGTCCGAACGCCTCGGTGGATCTGACCCCGGGTGCCCACGTCTTCGAGGGCAACGCAGGGGGGTATCTCAAGGTGAATGCCGTCGCGCTGATTCCGTCATCCGCCTCCGCCTCCGCCTCCGCCTATGCCCCCGCCCCGCCCGGCCGTTCTGTCTCGGTGATCAACTGGGGTCCGGACCACCGTTCCGTCGTCGTGGGAGGCGGAGGATCGTCCTACCTCGTCGTCCACCAGAACTTCAATGCCGGTTGGACAGCCGAACTGGGCAACCGGACCCTGAGATCGGCGCGGATCAACGGGTGGCAGCAGGCTTGGGTCCTCCCGTCTGGATCCGGAGGTGTCGTCACCCTCATCTACACCCCGGATCGTCTGTACCAGATCGGCCTGATCATCGGGTTGGCGCTCGTCTGCCTCCTTGTCGCATTCGCCCTATGGCCGGCGAGGCGAGAGAACGACGCCAGGGCGCGGGGGGCAAGAGCGGATCTGCCCACGGCGTTGGCGATAGGAGCCGCGTTGGTGGTCTTGATCGTCGTTGCGGGTGCCCTTGCCGTCATCTTTCCCGTGCTCCTGCTCTTGGCCTGGCTCGTTCGATCTGGCCGTTGGCTTTCCGTCCTGGCGGGAGCGTCCTTCCTCGTGGCCGGCGCCGCCGCCGCGATCCACATCGGCCGGTTCCCCGCAAGCGATGTCGGGGTCTTCGGGTGGCCGGCCCAGGTCGCTTCGGCCCTTGCCCTGGCCGCCGTCTTCAGCTCGGTTGTGGTGCACAGCTCGCGCTGGACACGCAAGGCGAGGGATGTGTCCGAGACGAATCGACGCGAACATGGTGACCAAGCCGCATTCGCGCAAGCGAGACACGCAAACCGGTCATGACAAATCGAGACAACACGCACCGTCAGGACGTCGAGACCATGAAGTCCTCGTGGGACGCGCGCGCGGTGTCGAATCCGCTCTACGCCATCGACGCCAGCCGGCACCATTGGGATGTCGAGGAGTTCTATGAGCAAGGTTTGACCCTCGCCGCAAAGATCGTCGATCCCGCTCTGGACGCCCTATCGGTCGACCCGAAGGGACGACGCGTGCTCGAGCTCGGCTGTGGTATGGGCCGCCTCTTCGAAGGTCTGTCCCGGCGGTTTGGCGAGATTTGGGGGACCGATATCTCCATGGAAATGATCCGCCAGGGTCGCTCTCTGTGCCCGGTTGAAGCGACCTGGATACTGGGCGACGGATCGACCCTCAAAGAGGTGGAGCAAGAGACCATCGACCACGCGCTGTCTTTCGAAGTGTTCGAACACATTCCTCAACCGTCAATCATCCACGGTTACTTCGTGGAGATGCACCGGGTCCTCCGAGCGGGCGGGACGTTTCAGGCACAGTTACGACGTGCAAGCGACACTCCGAGACAAGCGGTGGTGCGAGCGATGCCGAGGGCCTTGCGCGTCTTTTCGGGGTCCGCTCTCAGAAGGGTCGGAGTACTGCCGGTCCGAGGCGACATCGACACCTGGCTCGGCTGCATTGTTGAGCCGGACGCTGCGCTGTCAATGACTGCGGACATCGGTTTCGTGGACTGCAGGGTCTTTGCGACGGATTTTGGTGAGGACGCCCATGCGGGCCCCCACTACTGGATCCTGGGCCGTAAGCCTCCCGACCGTGACGACGCAAAGCGGGACCAGCACGGTCAGCGACGAAGGAGTCCCGAAACGCTCGAAGGGATGGCCGAAGACCTATAGCGTTGCACGCATCTTCAGCCCCCGTAGCTCAGGGGATAGAGCAACGGTTTCCTAAACCGTGTGTCGCACGTTCGAATCGTGCCGGGGGCGCAGCAGCACCGTGACCAAGTTTCCTGCGAACACAAGGACGATCGGGCGATCTCATGACATCTGGTTTCGTTGACGGGTGACCAGCGGCCCATTTCGTCGCGTCTGCCTGCTGGCTTCGGCCCTCTTGACGGCATGCGCTCTCACCGCAGCGATCGCCAACGCCGCAGCAGCTCATCAGCAAGTCAGGCACGATGCCACAAGGCTCCCGGTCAGGATCGACGTCTTTGGCGACTCGACTGCGCTGAGCCTTGCGTGGGGTCTGGCCGCGAAGCCGCTCACGGCTCGCTACGGGTACACGCTGCAGAACTTGGGAAACCTTGGATGCGGCGTGGTCGATGGACCCGTTGTCCGATTCAGGGGTACCTACTACTTGGACCACACTGAGTGCAACGGTGCGCCGCCCGCAACTGGAGCACCGCTCAGCGCCCAACCCTGGCCGACGCAATGGCAGGCGGCAATGGCAGTCGACCACCCCAACGTTGTCGTCGTTTTGGCTGGACGATGGGAGATCGTTGACCGTGTCTATGACGGAGCTTGGACCAATATCCTCCAGCCCACGTATCAGCACTATGTGAAGCGGCAGCTCGAATTGGCCTCTGACTTGATCACCTCGACGGGGGCGAACGTCATATTCATGACCTCGCCGTGTGTGAACGAGGCAAAGGGGCCCAATGGCGTGCCGTATCCAGAGAGCGATCCCCGTCGTCTCGCGGAATACAACCGGCTGGTCCGACAAGTGGTTGCCGAGCACCCGAAGACCGACAAGCTGATTGATCTCGACGCGCTTGTCTGCCCCGGGGGGAACTTCAGAGAGAAGTACGAGGGTGTCAAGATCCGAACGGCGGATGGGATCCATTTCACCGAGGTGTCCGGTGTCGTCCTCGGCTCCGCCCTCATGCCCACGATCGTCAAGTGGGGTCGCGCCCAGATTGCCCGTACACCGGCGACGACATCGCCCCTAGCACCGCATGCCTGATTGCCCGCTGGGCACAAATTACGCCACGAACAGAAAGTTGTGAACATAGGGCTCTCGGGCGAGACTCGATCTCAGCAAGCCCATGCGTTTGCGCCGTTGGCCGATCCGCCGCGCCTCCTCGCGATCGAATTCGGTGAGAGGGTGCCAGTGGCCGCGCCTGAGGAACTTGCCCTGATAGCCCAAGTCCTTCACGTATTCGAAGATGCTGTCCATACCGTCTGGAGATTGGTGTGCGTCCTCGACTTCGACAAGCAGGGTGGGTCTTTCCTCTTGTAACAGCGCACGTGCGCCGCGAAGGACCGACAGCTCGGAGCCCTCGACATCGATCTTGACGAAACCAACGTCTGAATAGCCCAATTCGTCCAGAGGAACGGTCTCGACCCGTTGCTGCAACCAACCAGACCTTCCGTCACCGACGAGAGTGGACCGTCCCTCTGTCCCCAACTCCGAGCTGGGCGACCAAAGCGAGGCTTCGCCACGAGCATCAGAGAGCGCCACGTTGTGCAGTGTCACGTTCGAAGGCAGGATCGCGTTGAGGGTGTTGTAGATGGACGCGTTCGGCTCAAACGCCTCCACCCGCGGAACGCGTTTCGCCAACCACCAGCTCCATGGTCCCCACCAGGTTCCGACATCGATGGCCATGCGATCTGGTGGAACGAAGGAGGACATGTGTCGAAGTTCCGGTTCGAACATGAGGTATTGGAGCGCGACGAGCCGAACGAATGTCTTCGGCGGGAGATGCGAGGCAACCCCTGAGATGACAGAACCCATCTTCGATGAAAGTTAACGGCTTTGTTCGTCGTGGGAGGTAGATGCCCGTGTCGGAGCATGCCGCGCGCTGCTCTCGTTTACGACCACGCCGCTGTGATCCGAGACGGAAGCCGGTGCCCGCTCAGCCTCCGGGCACGGATCCAGCGTACGGAGCGTTGCCATAGGCGAAGACCCCGCCGTCGGACGCGACGAGCCAGTATCCGAGGCCGCTCAATGTCCCTGCCATCCCGACGACCGGCCGGTTCAGCGTCAGGCTTCCGGCGGAGCCCTCGAAGGGGGCGTCGCCGAAGCTGAACACCCCGCCGTCGGATGCGACCAACCAGTACCCGAATCCGCTCGGGGCGGGAGACATGCCCACCACCGGTTTGTTGAGGGGCAGGCCTCCGGTGGATCCGTGGAACGACGCGTCGCCGTAGCTGAACACCCCACCGTCCGAGGCGACGAGCCAGTAGCCCAGGCCGCTCGTCGTCGGCGACATCCCGACCACGGGCTTGTTGAGGTGAAGGGCGCCGGTCGAACCCTCGAACGGGGCGTCGCCGTAGCTGAAGATGCCACCGTCGGACGCCACAAGCCAATAGCCATGGCCGCTCGGTGTCGCGGCCATCCCGACGACCGGCTTGTTCAGCTTGAGGGCGCCCGCCGATCCGTAGAACAGTGTGTCGCCGTAGCCGAAGACCCCTCCGTCGGAGGCAACGAGCCAGTACCCGTTGCCGCTCGGGGTCGCTGCGATGCCGACGATCGGAGCCTTCAGGGGGAGGCCATACGCCGAACCGAAGTAGGGGGCGTCGCCGTAGTTGTAGACCCGGCCGTCGGCCGCGACCATCCAATAGCCACCACCGTCGGGAGTGCGGGCCACGCCCACGATCGTCGGTTGCTGCGTGTCCGCTCCATAGGTGTAGGTGTCGCTGCTCGAGGTGGCTGATGTCCCGGCGTCCGTGGTGACCCGGACGTCCACCGTCCCGAGCGAGCCCGCCGGCACCTGGGCGGTGATCTGTGAGTCCGACTGCACCGTGAAGGACCGCGTCTCTCGACCACCGAACCACACCGCCCTCGTGTCGGTGAGGCCGGTGCCCGTGATCGTCACTTGGGTGTTCCCTCCCGACGGACCCGATGTCGGGACGACCGACGTGACCGTGGGCGATGCGGGCGGCGCCGGGATCGTGGAGCCCGTCCAGCCGGCCGTCTGGCGGAGCAGGCTCAGGTTCACGTCGCCCGGAGGGACCTTGATCGCCCGATAGAGCACCTCGTTGTTGGGCAAGCGGACGTCCATGAGCACGTTGCCGCTGCTGTCGACCTCGGTGAACCCCGGGAGGAAGTGCTGGATACTGAAACCCCAGTCGATGACGCTCGTCCCCGAACCGATGTCGTTTGCGGCGTCAGGTGCACGGCGGAAGCTACCGGTCGCCACGACTGAGAACCCTTGTTGTTGCACGTACTGGTAGTCGGGTGTGGCGGTGTCCGCCGTCGTGTCGATGGCGTACTCGACGCCGCGGGACGCGCCCGTACACAGGGTGT
This sequence comes from uncultured Acidimicrobiaceae bacterium, assembly GCA_963777485.1. GTDB lineage: Bacteria > Actinomycetota > Acidimicrobiia > Acidimicrobiales > RAAP-2 > Bog-473. Next base: position 234,114 of record CAVZQP010000001.1, read on the forward strand.
GGTCGTCAAAGACGCTGACGTCCTCGACGGCCGGATTCGGCGTCGGGACGAACCGGGCGTCGTGTTGCCCGCAGAATGTGGTCTCGCTGTCGTCAGTGACCGTGAGGTACTTGGCGGGCGTCGTCTGTCCCTCTTCGGGGTCGCCGGAGTTCAGGACTGTCCCGCCCATCTTCCAGATCACGTTGCCCGTGGTCTTGTCGATAAGGAAGACCGCGTTGAGGTGTCGCATCGACACGAGCACGTCGCCGAAGTACGGGCTCGACGCATCCTCGTCGACCGCCACAGAGTTGCAGTGGTAGATGTCGGCCGCGGGGCTGTTGTTGATGGTGGCGAGGGACCACGTGGGGCCGGGGTTCGGCAGCGTGTTCGTTTCGTCCAGCCCGATGTGCTGCGACGCGATCCACGTCCACACCGCCGTATTCTGCGGACTGACCTCTTCGACCCTGCAGTCGACGGCGTTGTTGTCGGCGGCGGACGCCGGGGTTGGTGTTCCAGTGTTGGCGATCACGCCCGTACCGAGACCGGTGAGGTCCTTGTTGATGACCGGCGTCGAGATCATCATGCGGTCACCGTTGGGGAGCGGGACGAGCTCGTGGCCGTCAGTGGGGGAAGTGGCTGCGGGGAGCGGCGCGATCGTGCTCTGGGTGTCGAGGTTGAACCCGGTGAACGCGTCGCCGTTGATTCCGGCACCGAGCCCTGGACCGAGGCTTGGCGCCCACGAGATGACGTCGTTGGGTAGTGGCTGCACGACGGTTGAACCACCCGAAGCAGCCCCGAGCTGCTGGTACCAGACCGGCGTGCCGTTGCCGTCCAGGACCATGGCGTAGTAGCCGCTGTTGGCGCTGGTGGTGATGTTCCCCGTGAAGTAGTACCCGGGTGTCCACTCGGGGTTCGAGGGTCCGGCCGCGTTGACTTGAAGAGCGGGAAAGTTTGGAGGCAGGCACCTGATCCAGTACTGGACCGGCGCGTTGCCCGTGTTCGCCGGGTCCGGGGCATTGATCACGACCGCCTGGTTCGGGACCAGGCTCAGGTTCAGGCTCACCGAGTTGCCGGAGACCGACGACCCCTGCTGGTTGCTGAACGCCGTGATGGCGCCCTCGTTGCCGGTGAGGGTGAACGTGACCTGGTTGATCCCCGACGCACAGTGGATGACGTAGTCGTTGGTGTTCGGTGAGAACGCCGGACTCAACGCGTAGGGGGACGAAGCCGTGACTCCGGCCAACGAGCTGCCGGCGACCGACAGCAGCGCATAGGGGCTGGTGTCCGCGCCTGCGGGTGATGCTGAGGTCACCGCGCCGAGCAATGGCAGGCACAACCCCACCAGCGTGCAGAGCGCGGCAAGCCCTCGGGTTCGCGTCACTTCGTCATCCCTTCTTTCGCCAATTTTCGGATTCCGCCTGGGGTGTCGCTCGCTATCCCGCCGTTCACGGAAGGTCGTCCAGCGCCCGTGCCAGCGTCGTCAGCAGGCCTGCGGGCGCGAACAGATACTCACCGGCCAACTGCACCGAAACGGTGCTGTCGGGCGACGCCTCGGTCGGGAGCTCGACATGGATCTGCGGGTCGTTCGTGTCGAGATAGAGGTAACTGTCGTGCAGCGTCCGGGCTCCGACGATGATGAGGCTGTCAACGCCCTGGTCGGGGGTCCAGCGGTAGGCGAAGGCCTCGTTGCCTCTCTCGTCGAGCACGGTCACGGCCAGGAAGTCCAAACGCAGCAGTGCTTCGGTGTCCGTCGGGTCGATCCGGATGCGGCGGATCCTCCCGGCTCGCCCGGTCCACTCCACGAACGACAGGCCGATCGGATTCGCCGCGAATTCGACCGGGACGCTGTTCTCCTCGAGGTAGCCTCCGCCGTAGTCGAAATAGATCTTGGCGTCCCCGGCCGGGATTTCGGTGACGAAGGCGTCGGGCCCACATGCGCCGGTCATGAGCGCATAGGCCGCTGCGCCCATCGCGTCACCGCAGAGCGCGGCGGCGCCGCCGATCCAGTACAGCTCGTCGAACGGCAGCTCGACGAGCTGTTCGGCCGACATGTGGCGGAGAAACTGGAGGTAGGTCGTGGAGATGAGGGGTTCGACTGCGCCCGATCCGTAGTTCTGCTCGTGCCGCCAGCGCCCGAACACCTTTGCCTCCTCGGCAGTTGGGTATCCGACGAAGCGGCTGAGTATCCGCAGGAGTTGCCGGTGCGCGGTGGTGAGGCTCGGAGCGTGAGCCAGGGCTTCGAGTCGGTGTACCGCCCACGCGTGCTGGAACGCAGCGACACCTTCTTGCACGAGGTCCCTCTGTTGCGCCTGCCACGACGGAATGAGGTTGGTCTCGAGGAGCGGCGTGCCGTCGTCTTCGATCTGCAACAACGAGCCGTCGTCGGACATGCACGACTGCTCGATCAGCTCCGGGCTGCGAAGGATGGGACGCATGTCCTCGGGCGACGAGCCCGCATCGCCCAGGAACGCCTCGATGTGGCTCCCGGAAAGCAGCTTGTCGAGGGTCGCGGACGTGTTGACCATGTACAGCCCGTGCAGTCGGACCTCGATGTCCTCCCGGTCGAGGATCTTCGCCAGTGCGCTCTGGACACTGCCGCTCCAGCCGACATCGACGAGCGCGACGTGCTGCGCGTCGCCAATTGCGGCCTTGACATGGCGGACGAGCGAGCGCCGGCGTCGTTCCGACCTCTCTTGCGCCATCGCCACGAGGTCCGGACGACCGGCAACGAACTCGAGGAAACGCTCGCAGCGCCCTTTCGATGCCGACTCCAGGTCACCGACCGGCTCTTGGTCGTCCTCGCGCTCCTCGAAATACGAGCGGTCGAAGTCGGAGACGGATCCGGGCGGGAGGCCGATCGACTCCGCCAGGCGTTCCAGCGGGGTTTCGCCCCGGCGGTTGGTGAAGGCCGCCATCAGCTCATCGCGGCTGCCGTCGAAGATGGAGGCCCGTGCACAGGCCTCCCGGGAGGTCCAGAAGACCTCCGAAGGGAGGTCACTGCCGAGGTACCCGGCCGCTCCGTCCAAGAGGTGCTTGAGGTAGCGACCTTCGCGCATCGGACACAGCAGCTTCGTCACCCCGAGGGTGCCCGCCCGGTCGTGGACCCACTCGGCGAATCCGGTGAGGACCGGGCCGAAGACGGTCGCGCCGGCCAGGGTGCAAACGTCCTGTGCAGCCGGACGCGCTGGATCGTGGAGTTTGAGAAACATGCGCGTCCGGAGCGCGGTGAGCCCGTGGTCACCGTGCCGGACGTTGGACCAGTGGCTCATGTGGGCAGGTTCGCCCACGATGCCCTCACGCTCGAGGACGGCGCTCAGCTCGTCGTCTTCGGTCAGTCCGTAATGCAGTCCCAGAACGCCGGCAGCCTCGGCGCTCACGACGTCCGCGTCCTCGTCGTCACCGATGTGCAGGATGTGGTCGGGAGCCACATGCATGCGACGAGCGACCTCAAAGAAGAGACCCTGCGCCTTTCCGGTGCCGTGGTCGCTGGAGGAGAAGAACTCCTGAATGGGCAATTCGGCCAGGGAGGTCCGGTCACACAGCTGGCGGAGCTGGCCGGCGGAGAAGTAGGTGTTCGAGGTCGCGACGATCGGGATCCCATGGGCCTCTGTCGTTCGCAGACACCATTCGACGATCTGCAGGTCAGCGACGGTCAGGTCACGTTCGCAGCGAAGCTCGAGCTCGACGAGGTCCTTGTGGTCGACGTTGGCGACGGCGTCCTCGGGGAACTGCTCGTAGATCTGCCAGATCGTGACCTCGAGGCTCTCGGAACGCTCCTTTCCTCGGAGTCGAGCCAGCGTCTCGGCCCTGATGCGGAGCTGGGAGAACAGAGCGGGAGTGCATCCGGCGGCAAGGATCCCGTCGTCGGCCAGGCGCTGCCCGAGGATCTCGAAGGCGTCCGTCGGCTTGGCGACCCTTCGCCACAGGAGCGTGTCGAAGACGTCGAGGGACAACAACTCGGTTCCTCCGGGGAGCCGTTGATGCTCGAAGGGCCGTGCGCGCACAGGACGGACCACCTCGGCTGCCCCGTTGCCCATGGGCAGACAATACCGAGGATGAGCGCCCTTTCGGAGCGGAACTCCCCACTTTCCTGGGTTGGACCTGAGAACGCGTCTTCTCGGCCTTTCCCTCGTCCCGGGCCGCGGAGTATCTGCGTGCCACGTGAAATATTGGGGCACGATTTTGCGAGGTGCGCTCCGGCTAACGCTCCCGCGTCCCGTGGAGTTCCACGCGCACCGCGATCTCCGGATACACGCGGATCATCAGCATGCTGGGCGGCTTCATGCCGAACTCCCGGATGTCGAACACGTAGTCGCCGGTGAGCGAGACCTCGTCGTACCCGAGCTCGATGTCCATGCCGTGTTCGAAGGAACGGGTCTTGCCGTGGAACACGATGTCCCCTACCACGCTGTAGCGGGGGTGGGCACCGTCGGCCGAGATCTTCGTGACGAGGCCCTCGATCGTCGGGTACCGGCGCGCATCGATCCGCCGCCGGAGCTCGTGGTCGTAGAGCTGGTTGCCCGACGTGAGCTTCTCGACCGCCAGCTGCAGCTCGCCCGCAATCGGGAGATCCAGGTTGAGTGAGCCATCTTCGCGTCTGCTCGCCTCGAACCAGCCGGTGATGCCGCGCGTCTCCGTGTTGATGGGGTGCAAGCTCGAGCGGCCGCTGACCCAGACGCACGAGCGGACCGAATCGAATATGTAGCGGGTCGCCTGCGTCATCACTGTTTGGTTCCCGGCATGGACACCTCTCGGACCACGGTACGCGAGGGCGGCGACGGGCATAAAGTCGGGCCATGGCCCGCCTCGAGATTCCCCCGGGAGAGGGCGGCGACGCCGTCCAGATCTGGTCGTTGCAGCCGGCGCTGGGGACCGCGGCCATGCGACTGGTGGACGCCGCGTACAACAAGTCGATACTCCCCGTGCGGGTCCGTGAAGCGGCGCGCCTGCGTATCGCCCAACTGAACGAGTGCACCGTGTGCCTCGCCTTCAGGGCCGACAAGGTCAAGGAGCAGGGCCTCGGAGAGGATTTCTACGGCGCGGTCGGCCAACCCGGCGGCAGTGAGCTCAGCGAGCAGGAGCGGCTCGCCGTTGACTACGCGGAGCGGTTCGCCGTCGACCACACGAGCATCGACGACGAGGTCATCGAACGGCTGCGCGGCGCCTTCACCGACCCTGAGATCCTCGACCTCACGATCTGTTGCTCCGCCTTTCTGGGGCTCGGCCGCACCCTGCACACGCTCGGCATCACCGAGACCTCGGTCACCGACGTCTAATTCGGGCGCCGATCGAAGGCGGCGTCCCGCTCCTTGACCGCCTCGCGGAGGCCCACCTGGCCGATCCGCTCGTGGAAGGCGATGGCCTCGGGGGCGCGGTGACCGATCGCATCGTTCGTGGCAGCGAAGCGTTGGAGTTGCGACCGGCCCATCAGTTCGACGCCCATGTTGACGACCCGCTTGTTCGCCACCAGGAGGTCACGACCGACGAGCGCGATGCGTTGGGCCAGATCGAGGACCACCTGGTCGAGCAGGTCCGCCGCTGCCGTCGCCACCACCAGGCCGATCCCCTTCGCCTCCGTGCCGCTGAGCGTGTCGCCGGTGAACAGCAACCGCTTCGTCCATTGCGGGCCGAGGTGGTAGAGCCACATGTTCGTGGGCGGCACTCCCATGGAGCGCACAGGTGGGAATCCGATCCGGGCGTCCTCGGCGGCGACGACCAGGTCGCAGTGCAGCGCGAGGTCCGTTCCGCCTGCAAGGCAATTCCCCTGTACTTGCGCAATGACCGGGATGGGGCAGTCCCAGACCTTCGACCAGTTCGTCGCCAATGCGAGCATGGCCGAGACGTCGCCCTCGATCGTCTCGTGCACGGGAAAGTCGCCCTGATCGGTGTCCTCGGCGATGAACCCGTAGCCCGACGAGAACGAGCGGCCCGTGCTGCGGACGACGAGCACACTCGCCGCGGTGTCGGAGCCGGCGACGTCGACCGCAGCGAGGATCTCGCGGATGCAGCGAGGGGTCAGCGGGTTGTGATGATCCGGCCGGTTCAGCGTGACGCGGCGGACCGATCCGATCTCTTCGTACGTGATGGTCGAATAGCTCGGGCTCACGGCGCGCTCCTCGGTTCGGCTCCCCGGACGAGTTGGGACTTGACGACCTTGCCGCTCTCGTTCCGCGGAAGTGCGTCGAGCACGGTAATGCGGCGCGGCACCTTGTAGTCGGCCAGCCGTTCCAGCAGGAAGCTCCGGAGTTCCTCGAGGTCCGCCCGTTTGCGCAACACCACCCACGCGGCCACGTCTTCTCCGAGCACCGCATGGGGGATCCCGGCCACGGCCGCCTCCGCCACGGCGGGATGTTCGAAGAGTGCGGCCTCCACCTCGCCCGGCACCACGTTGTGCCCGCCCCGGATGATCATCTCCTTCTGCCGCCCGACGATCCAAAGGTGGCCGTCGGCGTCGATGCGGCCGAGGTCGCCGCTCAGGAGCCAGCCGCCGACCCAGGTTCGTTCCGTCCCGCTGCGATCTTCCAGGTACGACCGCGGCCGCCGCGTGCCGCCGACGGCGACCTCCCCCACCGCACCCGGCTCCACGTCCGCGCCCGCCCCGTCGACGATCTTCACCTCGACCCCCGGGAGGGGGAGGCCGACCGAGCCGAGGTGCCTTCCGCCGTCGCCCATCGGCATGGCTGTGACCGCACCGAACTCCGTCATGCCGTACCCGCAAAGGACCTCGGCGCGGCCGAGCCCCGCGCCGAAGCGTTGCAGCGTGGCCGTCGCGATCGGCGCGCTGCCCACGTTGACGACGGCCAAGCTCGACAAGTCGGCCGAGTCGAATCCGGGGGACCCCACGATCAGCTCCACCATGGCGGGGACGAGAAAGCACGCCATCGGTCTGTCCCGTTCGACAGCCGTGATCCACCGCTCGGAGTCGAAACGCGGGAGGAACCATCCGCTCAGGCCTCCGCGCAGCGGTCCGCAGACCAAGAGGGAGCCGCTGGTCGTCGCGAACGGCGACGCGGTGAGGAAACCGAGCCCGAGCCAGTGACCGGGCACGCGGTCGACGGTGGACAGGCTGCTGTGGCTCACCACGACACCTTTGGGGGCTCCCGTCGTGCCAGACGTGTACATGACGTCGGCCGGGTCGTCCGGGTTGACGGCGAGGGGCAGGTCGCTGTCGTCCGGGGAGAACAACCGTTCCCAGGATTCGTCCGACACCGAGAACACGTTCGCGCCCGACTGCTTCAGGGTGTCCGGAGGACCGCTGCTCAGGGCGACGGACGGGCCCGCGTGTCGCAGCACTCGCCCGAGCTCACCGGCGCCCAGCCGCGAAAGCAGCGGAACCGCCACGGCGCCGGCTTTGTGGATGGCGATATAGGAGACCAGCCATTCGAGCGGTTCGTCCTGCCCGATCTGCAGCGCGACCCGGTCGCCCTTGGTCACGCCCTGGTCCTGGAGCCCCCGCGCCAGTTGGTTCGAGCGTCGGTGCCATTGGACCAGCGTCATCGCCGAGCCGTCGGCGAGGTTGCGCCAGGCAATCTCGTCCGGGAAAGCCGCCGCCAACTCCGCCAGGAGCTCGGTCTGGAGGAGGGTCATCGCCTCAGTAGGGCTCGCCGCCCTCCAGGATCCGTCTCGGGTTGTCCACGAGCATGGTGGTGATGTCGTCCTCGCCGATGCCGCGTCCGCGCATGGCGGGCAGCACCTCGTCCGAGATGTACGTCCAGTGCCACGTCTGGGTGGCGTCCATCACCGACAGCGGGAACCAGTCGACGAAGCACATGGCGTCGTGCGAGAGCACGATCCGCTCCGCGTACCCGCGCGCGCACAGGCGCGCCACGGCGTCGACCCTGTCCTCGAGCGTGATCCCGGGGATCCCGAAGTGGTCGAACCCGAGGTACGACCCGTTGTCGATCAGGCTGAGGTGGTAGTCCGTGTCGACGGTGCCGCCGCTGTGCCCGATGACCACCCGCGAGAGGTCCACGCCCTCTTCCGTGAAGACACGTTGTTGTTCGAGGCCCCACGGCTCTGGCGGCGTCGGGGTGTGCGTCGTGATCGGCACACCGGTGGCCCGGTGGGCCTGGGCGACCGCCCGCAGCACGCGTTCCACGCCGGGCGTGATCCCCGGCCGGTCCGAGGCGCACTTCAAGATGCCGGCGCGGACACCCGTCTCGCCGATGCCCTCGCGGATCTCCCGGACGAAGAGGTCCACCATCGGCTCGGGACCCCCCAAGATCGTGCCCGGCCCGCGGAAGTGGAAGTACATCGGCACGTCGTTGTACGTGTAGACACCGGTTGCCACAACCACGTTGATCTCCGGGACCGCCGCGGCGATCTCGGCGATGCGCGGGATGTAGCGGCCCAAGCCGATGACGGTGAGGTCAACCAGGGTGTCGATTCCGTGCGCCTTGAGTTCCTGGAGCTTTCCGATGGCTCGGGCTACCTGGTCGGACTCGTCCCATTCCGCGGTCGTCTTCTCGATCCCGGGGCTCAGCACGAAGATGTGCTCGTGCATGAGGGTGCGACCCAATTGCGACCCGTCGACCGGCCCTCGCACTGTGTTGACCTGGGTCATGGCACTCCCTCGGGGGCGCCCCGCTGTCTGCCCGGGGGCGCGGCCTGATCGTAGTGGTGGACGGGTAATTTTTCGGTGGGGCACGGAGGCTGGAAGTCACAGCAGGCCCACAGCGGGCTTTGCAACTGGGCCGAAGTCGACGTGGTCCCATGGACTCCTCCCCGAGCAAAGGTCCGCCAGTCACGATGTCATCGAGCAACCAACCGAGCCCCGCAAGCCGAGACCGAGCCCGCGCCCGCCTGCGCACCTTGACCAACGCCTCCCTGCTGGTCGCGACGGGGGCCACGCTCGGCATCGGGGTCGTGGTGGCCCGCGAACACCCGGGTGCCTCGAGCACGACCGCGGGTACGGCCACCTCCAATAACTCGTCCGGCGTGACCAACAACACGGGCCAGGGCTCCGCTGGCACCTCGAATTCGGGTTCGACCGGCAACACGGGAAGCTCTGCACCGAGCACGAGCAGTTCGGCGCCCACCGTCACCTCGGGAGGTTCCGCCTCGTTGCGCAGCGTCACGACGGGTTCCTCGTCCTCCGGCACGTCCCAGGCGTCTTCCGCCCACCGCGCGACGTCCGGCGACGATTGATGCACGCCGATTCGAAAATGAGCACCGTGGCCCTGACGAAGCGCTCGTTCTCCGCGATCGGCACGACGGCGACCGTGGTCGTGCAGGATGCCGCGCGGGCGGACCAGGCGGAGCGCATCCTCGTCGACGATCTGGCGGCCCTCGACCTCGCGTGCAGCCGGTTCCGCCCGGACTCCGAGCTCGAGGAGCTTCATGCGCAGGGCGGCCGCACCGTGCCGGTGAGTGCACTGCTCTTCGACGTCCTGCGCGTCGCCGTGGAGGTGGCCGAACGCACCGGCGGGGCGGTGGATCCCACCGTCGGCAACGCCATCGCAGCGCTCGGTTACGACGCGGATTTCGACGAAGTGGCGGCCCGGCCACCCGGTCCGCCCCAAGCGCTTGGCCCGGTCGCGGGATACGCGCACGTGCAGCTCAACCCGGCGGACCGCACGGTGCGTATCCCCCGAGGCGTTCGCCTCGATCTCGGCTCGACAGCGAAAGCGTTGGCCGCAGACCGCGCTGCTGCGCGGATCGCTCGTGCGCTTGGCAGTGGGGTCCTCGTCAGCCTGGGGGGTGACGTGGCGGTGGCGGGCGCACCACCGCCGGGTGGCTGGTCCGTCGGGATCGCCAGGGAGTCCTCCACGTCGGCGGACCAGGTCGACCAGGTGGTGGCGATCACCAGGGGTGGCCTGGCCAGCTCGGCGACATCCGTGCGTGCCTGGAAGTCCGGTGAGCGCGACGTCCACCACATCCTCGATCCGCGCACCGGCGACAGCGCCGCTCCCTATTGGGTGCTCGTCTCGGCCAGCGGTCCGAGTTGCGTCGATGCCAACGCCGTCACGACGGCGGCGATCGTGTGGGGAAGTGAGGCGATCGGGAAGCTCGCCGGCTTCGAGCAGTCTGTCCGGCTCGTGCGTGCAGACGGGCGCGTCTTCTCGGTGAACGGCTGGCCCTTGGAGGACGCAGCATGAGCTCGACTGCGATCTGGTACGCCACCCGGGCCAGCGGGTTGATGTCTCTCATCCTGCTCACGTTGACGATGCTGATGGGCATCACCACGACGACGCGGGCCCGCGCGCGGCATTGGCCGGGTTTCGCCCAGCAGGAAATGCACCGCCGCATCTCGATCCTGGCCGTTGTCTTCCTTGGCGTTCACGTGCTGACGAGCGTCCTCGACACCTTCGTGCACATCAGCTGGCTCGCCATCGTGATCCCGTTTACTTCGCAGTACTCGCCGTTCTGGATCGGCATCGGGGCCGTTGCCCTCGACCTGATGATCGCCGTCTTCGTCACCAGCCTGCTCCGGGGACGGATGCGCCCCGGGACGTGGCGCGCCGTGCACTGGCTCGCGTACCTCAGCTGGCCCGTCGCCTTGGCCCACACCTTCGGGATGGGTACCGACGCCCGGGAGCACTGGGTGATCCTCCTCGGCGTTGCGTGCGTGTTGGCCGTGGGGGCGGCCGTGGTGTGGCGGGTGCGGACCGCGGTACGCCAGACCGAGGACCGCTATGCCCGGGCTTCCTTACGAGAGGTACCACCGAAACATCTCGCGCCGCGGCACCGGACGAGGGCAGGTGCACGCCGTGTCTAGCGCCAGCGAGACCTTGCCCGACACGACCCGCTACCACCTGTTGGGCCATCCCGCCGACCTGGCGGGCCATGTGCGTGCGCTCGGACCGGTGCCGCTCCCCCTGATGCGGGACCGGACCCGGAGCTGGCGAGAAGGTTTCGTCTCCACGCTCGAGGCCTCCGGGCTGGCTGGCCGTGGGGGAGCTGGTTTCCCGGCCGCGATCAAGCTGGCTGTCGCCCATGCTGCCGGTGGTGGCACCGTGGTGGTGAACGGGATGGAGGGCGAGCCTGCAAGCGACAAGGACAAGCTCCTTCTCATCCGGGCGCCGCACCTCGTGCTCGACGGAGCGCAGCTCTTGGCCGCCGCGAGCGGAGCCCGTGAGGTGGTGGTCTGCGTGCCCCAGGGGCGCGATCACGTTGCCGCTGCGGTCGGCGGCGCGATGGCAGAGCGGCTCGGTACACCGCATGCTGCCGTGCGCGAGCTGCTGGCGAGGCCACCCGATCGTTTCGTCGCGGGAGAGGAATCGGCCCTGGTCGCCTGGGTGAACACGGGCGCATCACTGCCGGTGTTTCGTCCCGACAAGGGCCAACCGTTGCGGATCGGGCGCCGCGCCGCGCTCGTGCACAATGCCGAGACGCTCGCCCATGTCGCGGTGATCGCTCGCTTCGGCCCCGACGCGTTCCGCTCGCGGGCTGGTCGAGGATCCCGGGACGTGCCTCGTGACGATCTCGGGCGCGGTCCAGAACCCCGGCGTGGTCGAAGTCGATCGGGGCACGCCTCTCATCGACATCGCCAATCGGGCTGCCCCCAACTGCTCCCCTCAGGCGCTCCTCGCAGGTGGTTACGGAGGGGCGTGGGTTGCTCCGGAACATTTCGCGACGCCGTACGCGTCACTCTCGCTCCGGGCGATCGGCGCCAGCGCCGGGGTCGGGATCGTGATCGTGCTCGGTCCGGACGCCTGCGGCCTGATGGAGACCGCACGCATCGCGCACTACCTCGCCGGCCAGAGCGCAGGCCAGTGTGGGCCGTGCGTCTACGGGCTCCCGGCCATCGCCGACGACGTCACGCGCCTCGCCCACGGCCAGGCGGATGCGCACCTCAGGTCCCGGCTGGACCGCCGCCTTCGCGAGGTCGAAGGGCGTGGTGCATGCCGGCATCCCGATGGTGCAGTCAACTTGGTTCGCAGCGCGCTGAACGTGTTCGCCGACGATGTCCGGGCCCATGCGAACGGCGCACCGTGCGCCCACCGCTCGCAACCCACGCAGCTCAGGATCCCCCCAGCTCCCAGGGCCATGGCGTCATGATCCGCATCCTCATCGACCCGGTGGCGTGCGACGCGTACGGCTACTGCGCCGAGCTGCTCCCCGAAGCCATCACGTTGGACGAATGGGGCTACCCCATCGTTGATGGCGCGCCGTTGCCGCCCGAACTTGTCGAGGTCGCCCGGCGTGCCGCCCGGGACTGCCCGCGCCGCGCCATCAGCCTCCGGGAGCGCAAGTCCGCCCATTGAGAGCCGGGCCACAATGGCCAGGTGACCAACCCAACCGGCAAGCTGACGATCCGCCGCGCTGTCGAGTCGGACGTGCCGCCTCTGGTCGAGCTGCTTGTTGCGGGCGCCGTGCCCGGGACCGCCGAGGATAAAGAGGACATAGCGGACGCCGCCCCGTACCTCGCCGCCCTCGCGGAGATCGAGGCGGCGGGCAATGCGGTGTTCGTGGCGGAACAGCAGGGCGTCGTGGTCGGCATGTGCCAGCTGCTCGTATTCCGCCACTTCCAGGGGCGGGGCGGACGGTGCGCCGAGATCGAGTCGGTGCATGTGCGCGCCGACCGCCGGGAGCGTGGCATCGGCGGTGCGCTCGTGCAAGCCGCTGTGGAGGCGGCCCGGGACGGCGGGTGCTACCGGGTCCAGCTCACGTCGAACGTCGTGCGCGCCGATGCCCACCGGTTCTATCGGCGCCTGGGCTTCGAGCCCACACACATGGGCTTCAAACTGCAGCTGCGGTGACAGCCAGCCCACTTGCACCCGGTATCGTAATTATGTAATGATGTAATCATGAATGAGACCCAACGTGGCCCAGGCCGTGGGCGCCGGCGGACGACGACGCCGCCCTCAGGCCCCGAGCAGGAACGCCTGATCGGGGCCTGGTTCGCCGGCCGGGTGCCGGAGGGCTGGTACGAGGGGAGTCCCACCATCGAGATCGACGGCGACGAGATCCTCGTCGTCGGTGCCCTGGCACCGCCGTCGCTGCCAGCCGGTACCCCCGAGGACGAGGTCAAGGTGGCCGAGCAGGCCCGCATCGCCGGCTTCCGCGAGGACACGCGCGGCGCCCGCATGCGGATTGCCGACGAAGCGCAGCCGGCCTTCCGCCGCGCCCTGTCCTGGGGCGCCGAGTGCGGCGGCACCAGGATCCTCTTCACCACGACCGGCGTGCCGGTGATGACCCGGCTGCGGATGGGCGACCGCCGCGTCCTCGACACGCTGATCGAGGCCGGGGTGGCACGCAGCCGCAGCGAGGCGCTGGCCTGGTGCGTCCGCCTGGTCGAGCAGCACGAGCGGGAGTGGATCGAGGAGCTGCGCGCCGCCATGACGGCGGTCGAGGAGGTCCGCAACCGAGGGCCAAAGTCCGCGGGCGGCGTCTGAGCGATCCGGCGTGCCAGCATGCCCGCATGGAGCATGCGCCGTACCACCAGATCCAGGACGACCTCCGCGGCCCTTACCGCGCGCTGCGCGAGGCCATCCCCGATGTCATGGCCGCCTACCACGCGCTTGGCACCGCGGTCATGACCGACGGCGCCTTGCTGGCCACCACGAAGGAGCTCATCGCGCTGGCCTGCTCCATAACCCGCGAGTGTGACGGCTGCATCGTGGCCCACGCCCGCGGCGCCGCCCGGCGCGGCGCGTCTCGCCAGGAGGTCGCCGAGGCGATCGGCGTCGCCATCAACATGAACGGCGGACCGGCCACCGTGTGGGGCCCGCGGGCGCTTGCCGCCTACGACGAGTTCGCCCAGAGCCCGCCCGAGGACCTCACTCCCGGGTCCTGACGCCGGCGCCGGCCTTCAGCCGGCCTTCGCCGGCGTGAACTTGCAGTCGAGGTGCTTGATGCCGTTGATGAACGGTGACAGCAGCCGGTCCGGCTCGCCCACCGCTTCGATGTCGGGCAGCCGCTCGAACAGCTGGCGGAACATCACCGAGATCTCCTGGCGGGCGAGGTGCGCGCCGAGGCAGAAGTGGGGCCCCGCCGCGCCGAAGCCGATGTGCGGGTTGGGGTCGCGGCGCACGTCGAAGGCGAAGGGGTCCTCGAACACGTCCTCGTCGCGGTTGGCCGAGTTGTAGAACATGATCACCTTGGCGCCCTCGGCCAGCTCCGTTCCACCGAGCACGGTGGGGGAGGCGACGGTGCGGCGCATCCAGATCACGGGCGAACCCCAGCGCACGACCTCGTCTACGCCGGTTGCCGCGATCCCCGCCGGGTCAGCCTGCCATAGCGCGCGCTGGTCAGGGTACTGGGTCATGGCCAGCAGCCCGTGGCTGATCGCGTTGCGGGTCGTCTCGTTGCCGGCAACGACCAGCAAGATGAAGAACGCCGCCACCTCGGTGTCGGTGAGCGCCTCGCCGTCGACGTTCGTGTTGACCAGCGCGGACGTCACGTCCTCGGTCGGGTGCTCCTTGCGGACCTTGGCCAGGTCCAGCATGAGCAGGTTGAGCTGCTGTGCCGCCGTCATGAAGGCCATCATCGGGTCGGTGCCCTCGGGCACGTACTCCGGGTCGCCGTTGGACAGGATCACGTTCGACGCGTTGAAGACGGTGTCGTAGTCGGCCGCCGCGATGCCCATCATGTCGCAGATGATCTCGAGCGGCAGCCGGGACGAGACCTCGACCACGAAGTCGCAGCCACCCTCGTCCGCCACCCGGTCGATCACATCGTTGGCCACGAGCTCGATCCGATCCTCGATCGACTTGATCATGCGCGGGTTGAACGCCGCCGACACGATGCGGCGCAACCGGGCGTGGCGCGGGTTGTCCATGTTGATCATCGAGCCGAAGAAGTCGAGCATCTCCTCGGGGAGGTCGATCATCGACGTCGCCCCCGGGCCCGACTGGTAGATCTCGGGGTGCCGGCTGGCCTCCGAGATGTCGGCGTGCCGCGTCAACGCGTAGTACCCCGGCCCCCGCGGCACCATGTAGGACAGCGCCTCGGGGATCTCGGGCTCCTCGAAGAACGGCATCGGCCGCTCATGCCGCAGGGTCTGGAAGGCGCCCTCCCGCTCTTCCCAGGGCCGGGCCCAGAACTCCATGTCCGACAGGTTGATCTCATCGACTGACAGGACGGAACGAGGCTGCATGAGGCCCACGATACCCACCTCCCTACACTGCATCCCGATGTGCGACACCCTCTGCGCGCGCGGGCCCTCGGGCATGCTGTTCGCCAAGAACTCGGACCGCCCGCCGGGTGAGCCCCAGATCGCCTGGCCCTTCGGCCGCCGGGCGTCGGCGGGCTGCTCCCTGCGCACCCAGTACCTCACCATCGGCGACACTGGCGCGCACGCCGCCTTCCTGTCCTGCCCGACCTGGTTGTGGGGTGCTGAGCACGGCCTCAACGAGCACGGCGTGGCGATCGGCAACGAACGTGTGGCGACGACCCATGACTCGTCGGCGGCGGCGCCCGCGCTGATCGGAATGGACCTGGTGCGGCTCGGGCTCGAGCGAGGCCGCACTGCGGCGGAGGCCGTCGATGTCATGACCGGGCTCCTCGAAGAGTGCGGCCAGGGCGGCATCGCGGACGCCACGCACGACGAGGCCTACGACTCCTCGTTCCTCGTGGCGGACCCGACGTCGGCCTTCGTCCTCGACACCGCCGGACGCGACTGGGTGGCGGCGCCGTTCCCCGGTGGCACCGCCGTCTCCAACCGCATCACCCTCGGCACCGAGTGGACACTCGCCTCGCGCCGCATCGCCCCCGGCGACGACTTCGGGCGCTACCGCGATGCCATCGAACCGACCGGCTACGCCGATGTCCGCCTGGCGGCCAGCCGCGCCTTTCTCTCTTCGACCCCTCCCGGCGGGCTCACGCCGGCCGTCACCGCGGCCCACCTGCGCGATCACGGCACCGGCCCTTGGGGCATGCCCGGCCACCGCGGCACCGTGACACCCCCGCCGCGCCGGATCGGGCCGGACTTCAGCGGCGTCAGCGTGTGCATGCACGTGCGCGGCAGCTACGTGACGGCCGCGTCGATGATCGCCGAGCTTCCCGAATCCATCGCCGACGGTGCGCCGCTGCGCGCCTGGGTCGCGCCGGGGAGCCCATGCGCCAGTGTGTTCGTCCCGGCGTTCCCTCGCAGCATTGCCGGGCCGCCCCCGTTCGTGCCGTTCGAGCTCTCGGGCGAGGAGCTGTGGCAGGCCGCCGACGCGGTGCGCCGCCACGTCGAGGCCGATCCGCAGGCGCTGTCCGACGTGCGGAGCACGCTCGATCCGCTGGAGGACGAGTTGTGGGCCGAGGCCGACGACGTCCTCGAGCACCCGGGCCGATGGGCCGAGGTCGGCGCCGCATGGGGAGCCCGTGCGCTGCACGCGCTGCGTGCCTGCATCCACTAATCCGGCGAAACCCGGGGTTACCCTGGAAAAAGGGGCGAAATGCACTCCTACTCGCCAAGGAGGGACGGCATGACGTACGTACTCACCGAAGACGACATCGCGGTCGGTGACGCAGTCAGCACCCAGCTCCAGAAGATGTGGGGCTGGTATCTGGTCGGCGGCATCCTCTCCATGCTCTTCGGCTTCCTCGTGATCAGCTGGCGCCACGCCACCGTGTACGCGGTGATCTACTTCGCGAGCGCCTTCTTCATCGTGGGGGGCGTCTTCGAGATCATCGGGTCGATCAGGATGGCGCGGCAGCGCTGGCTGCACCTCGTCTTCGGAGTGCTGTGGGTCGGCGCCGGCATCGTCGGCTTCGTCTGGCCGCACATCACGATCTTCATCATCGCCGTGCTCATCGGCTGGAGCTTCCTGGTGCTCGGCATCTTCGACATCATCTCGTCGCTGCGCTTCCACAATCAGCCCTACTGGTGGGCCTATCTGATCCGTGGCGTGATCGCGGTGGCGTTGGGCTTCTTGTGCATCCGGCACCCCGGTGCACCGATCACGGCCCTGGTGGTCTTCATCGGCATCATGGCCATCGTGTTCGGAGCGGTCGAGGTCGTCGGGGCCGTGGTGGCGCGGCATGCCACGAAGAACTGGGAGAAGTACAAGACCGAGGTGCGTTAAACCGGGAGGCATGCGCCTCGTCAGTTTTTCGACAGCCGGCGGTACGGCCCGTCCGGGCCTCGTGCTGGGCGACGAGATCGTCGACCTGAGCGACCCCTCGACCGGCCTGCCCGCGACCATGCGTGACCTGCTCTCCCTCGGCCCTGTCGCCGCGGATCAAGTCCGTGCCGCCGAGACAGGCCGTGCGGCCCGCCACGCCCGCTCGGAGGTGGCACTGCACGCGCCCGTCCCGGACCCGCCGGCCATCCTGGCCATCGGCATGAACTACCGGGCCCACGTCGCCGAAATGGGACGCGAGCCCCCCGAATGGCAGTACTGGTTCAACAAGCAGCGGACCGCGATCGCCGGGCCTGGGGACCCGATCGTGCTGCCCACGGTGTCCGATGCGGTCGACTACGAGGGCGAGCTCGCGCTGGTGATCGGCCCGCGCTGCCAGCACGTGCCCGCAGACCGCGCCCTGGAGGTGGTCGCGGGTTACACCGTGATCAACGACGTCAGCGCGCGGGACTGGCAGTGGCGCACGCCGACCTTCACGATGGGCAAGTCGTTCGACAGCCACGCGCCGTGCGGGCCCGAGTTGGTGACGCGCGACGAGGGCGGAGACCCTGGCAACCTCGGGATCCGCACGTGGGTCAACGGCGAGCTCCGCCAGGACTCGTCGACCGCCGACCTGATCTTCGGCTGCGCCGAGATGATCGAATACCTCACGACGGCGTTCCCGCTCGAGCCGGGCACGATCATCGCGACCGGCACACCCGCCGGCGTGGGCGCCGGGTTCAAGCCACCCCGGTTCCTGGCGGACGGCGACGTCGTGCGCATCGCCATCGAAGGCGTGGGCGACCTCGAGAACCCGGTCGTGCAGGGCCCGGACCCCCAGCCGGTCGGTCTCGCCTAACCCGCGGCCGCGGCACCGACAGGCCTCTGTTTGGCTGGTCGGGGAGGCACGGCCCCGCCGGAGCGCACGGAGCAAGGTCTCAAGCAGGCACAATGGAGGGGTGACCGACACAGCACCCCAGCTCAGCGACGCCGAGAGGGCGGATCGCCTGGCCAAGCTCCAGGGGATCATGGACCTGATGCGGCCAGCCGTACAGGCGGACGGAGGCGACCTCGTCCTCGTGCGCGCCGACGTCGAGACGGGCGTCGTCGAGGTCGAGCTCCAGGGCGCGTGCAGCTCGTGCGCCATCAGCGAGGCCACACTCTCGGGCGGGGTCGAGCGGATCCTGCGTGAGCGTCTGCCCTGGGTGACCGAGGTCGTCGGCGGCCTCGACGACTCCTTGGACTACGAGGAGAGTTCGGCCCTGGGCGCGGGGGGCTACGTCCCGAGCCTCTGAGCGGCTTTTCGTCCATCCCTCGGTCACGGGTCCAGCAGCGCCCACCCGTAGCGGGCATTGATTAGTTAGCGTAACTAACTAGTAGACTGGGGGCATGCGCCCGCCCGACCGCCAGCCGACCATGACCCAGGAGGAGGTGGCGGGCCGCCTGCGCAGCGCGGTCAACCGGCTGCAGCGCCGGCTGCGCCAGGAGTCCCTTGGCGGCCTCTCTCCGGCCCAGGCCTCGGCTCTGGGCTCGGTGCACCGGCACGGCAACCCAACCCTGGGCGAGCTCGCGGCCATCGAACAGGTGCAACCTCCCACCATCACCCGCATAGTGGCCGGCCTGGCCGAGGCCGGCATGGTGACCCGGGTGGCGGATGCAAACGACCGGCGCAGTGCGCGGGTCCGCGCCACGCCGGCGGGGGAGCGCGCGCTCGAACAGATTCGCACCCGCAAGAACGCGTTCCTGCGGCGGCGTCTCGACCAGCTGAGCGAGGAGGAGCAACGGCACTCGGCCGATCTCGTCGCATTCCTCGAGCACCTCTTGGAACAGCCGTGAGACGCAGCGTCCGCGCCGCCGGCCGCCGGACCTTCCGCGCCATCGCCGTGCGCAACTACAGGCTCTATTTCACCGGCCAGGTGATCTCGGTGTCGGGCACCTGGATGCAGACGGTGGCGCAGGCCTACCTGATCCTCTTCATCCTCCACGGCACCGGCCTCGACGTGGCGATCGCCACCAGCCTCCAGTTCCTCCCGTTGCTCCTGTTCGGTCCGTTCGGCGGCCTGCTCGCCGACCGACTCGACAAGCGCAAGGTCCTCTATGCCACCCAGGGCACGGCCGGGGTGCTGGCCCTCGTCTTCGGGATCCTGGTGGCCACGCACTCGGCCACGCTGATGGACGTCTACCTGCTCGCCGCCGGACTCGGGTGCGTCAACCTGTTCGACAACCCGGCTCGTCAGACCTTCGTCTCCGAGATGGTCGGCCTCGACCTGCTGCCCAACGCCGTGAGCCTCAATAGCGTGCTCATGAACTCGGCCCGGGTGATCGGGCCCGCCATCGGTGGCGTGCTCATCCTCACCGTCGGGGTGGGCACCTGCTTCTTCTTGAACGCGGTGTCCTACGCGGCGGTGATCGTCGCGCTGGCGATGATGCGCGCGTCGGAGCTCTATCGCCAGCCGGGTGTGCGCCGGGCCAAGGGCCAGGTGCGCGAGGGTCTGCGCTACGCCTGGAGGACGCGGGACCTCCGCATCCCGCTCGCCTCCATGGCCGTCGTCGGTGTCTTCGCATTCAACTTCACGGTGACGTTGCCCTTGTTGGCCAAGTTCACGTTCCACGGGGGCGCCGGTCTCTACAGCTGGTTCATGGTCGCCATGGGCGCCGGCGCCGTCCTCGGCGGCCTGGCCACGGCGTTCCGCAGCCGGCCGACGACCCGGATGCTCGCCGTGATCGGCGTCGTCTTCGGCTGCGCCATCCTGGCGGTGGCGCTCGCGCCCACCAAGGTGCTGGCGCTGGCCCTGCTCGTGCCGATGGGCGCGGCCAGCATCGCATTCGTCGCCACCAACAACGCCACGCTGCAACTTCGAGCGGATCCCGCCATGCGCGGCAGGGTCATGGCACTCAACGCCATCGCCTTCCTTGGGAGCACGCCGATCGGCGCGCCGTTGCTCGGTTACGTGAGTGATGCCTCCAACCCACGGGTTGCGCTGGCGCTGGGCGGGGTGGCGACATTGCTGGCCAGCATCCCGCTGTTCGCTCTTGCCCGGCACCGGCGCGCCGACGGGCAACTGGAACCCGTTGCTGACGAGGTCGTCACTGCCATCGCGGAGGCCGAGGCCTCCAACGTCGTGCCGTTGCCGATCGTTGCCGATCCCTTGCCGCTTCTCGAGGGCCGTGTCGGGACCGCTGGGGCAGACACCGCCTAGTTCGGTCCGACGTAGCTACGCCGGCTTCGGCTCTTTCGGCAACGCCAGCGCACGCTCACCCACGATGTTGCGCTGAATCTCTGCGGCCCCGCCCCAGATCGTCTCCGAGCGCGAGAAGAAGTAGAGCGATTGGATGTTGTCAACCGGGTAGCTCGCCTTCGCATGCCGCGCGCCGGGTAGGACCGTGTCGTCACCCGCGTTGCCCCGGAGGACCTGGCCCTCCATCCCCAGGATGTCGATGGCCAGGTCCATGGTGGCCTGATGCGACTCGGACCAGAACATCTTGTTGCAGGCGCCGAGCTTGGCGGTGTTGTGCGTGCCGTTGAGCGCGTCAGTGAGGGTCCGCCAGCCGTTGATCTGCATGATCTTGATGTTCGACCAGGACCGCGCCAGACGCTGGCGCACGAGCGGGTCGCGGTCCTTGCCCCTGTCGCGCGCCACCTTGAGGATCTCGTCGAACTCTTTCTGGAAGCGGCGGTGCCCCGTTGTGGCCGATGTGCCGCGCTCGAACCCCAGCGTCGTCATGGCCACCTTCCACCCGTTGTTGACGCCGCCGATGACGTTGTCCTGGGGGCAGCGCACGTTGGTGAAGAAGACCTCGTTGAATTCGGCCGAGCTGTCGATCTGCTCGATGGGCCGCACCTCGACGCCGTCCTGCTTCATCGGGACGAGCAAATACGAGATGCCGGCGTGCTTGGGTGCGTCGGGGTCGGTACGCGCCAAGAGGAAGATGTAGTCGGCATACTGCGCCTGGGTGGTCCAGACCTTCTGGCCGTTGATGACCCACTCGTCGCCGTCGAGTTCGGCCCTCGTCTTGAGGCTTGCGAGGTCGGACCCCGCGTCAGGCTCGCTGAAACCTTGGCACCAGGCGATCTCGCCTTTCAGGATGCCCGGGATGAACTGCTGCTTCTGCTCCTCGGTGCCCCATTGCAGAATGGTCGGGCCGACAAGGGTGTCGCCGAAGAAGTCGCCCCGGAGGGGTGCGCCGGCGCGGGCGAACTCCTCGTTCAGCACGACCTGCTGCAACAGCGTCAGCCCCTTGCCGCCGTACTCGGAAGGCCAGCTCGCGCAGATCCACCCGCCGGCAAACAGCTTGGCCGTCCACTCGTCGTTGAACGCCTGGCGCTCTTCGGGCGTCATGGTGTGGCCCGGTTCTCCCCAGCCGTCGGGAAGGTTGTCCTTCAACCAGCCGGCGATCTCGGCCCTGAACTCCTCGGCTTCGGGCGGGTATGTGAGGTCCATGCTTTTCACGGTACCCGTCCCAGCCTGGGGCTTCCCACGCCTCCGGCATCGTTCACCCGCCGGTCGCCGAGTAGGATCGTTGCGGTCATTTGGTCCAATTCCCCTGACAGGGGCCGACTGTGAAGGAGGTGCGGCCATGAATAGGGGCGAACCCCCCAGTAGAACCTCCGGCGCACCTTCCACCTGCCGCCGGGACTGATCCCACCTCGCTCGCCACGGCGAGCGTGCGGGCGTCCTCAACGTGGGTACCGCATGGGAGACAGGCGCTGGTTGCTGAACCGCCGGCCGCGTGGCGCGCGTCCGGCCGCCCGATCCGACCGATCCTCCCGAGGACCGCAGAGGAGGTACCCCATGACGACGCCAACGCCGGCGAACGCTTCGAGCCGGCCCCGGCTGCTGCCGGGGCGGAACCGCAATCCCGACCGCCTGCCGCACCAGCGACGGCGACGCACGCGCCGCATCCTCGCGCAAGCAGGTGTCTTCGACGCCATCGTGTCGCTTGCCGGACTGCTGGGGCGCCCGGTGCGCAACCAGCAGGGTCAAGACATCGGCCGCCTCGAAGACGTCGTGGCGCGCTGGGCGGACGGGCAGGTGTACCCACCGGTGAGCGGGCTCGTCATCCGAATCGGCCGTCGCCTCGCGTTCGTGCCCGCGTCGGCCATCGACCGGGTCGGGCACGCCGAGGTGTCCTTGCGGTCGTCCCGCCTCGACATGCGCGACGTCGTGCGCCGACCCGGCGAGGTCCACCTCGCCCGCGACGTGCTCGACCATCAGCTGGTGGACCTCGAGGGCGTCCAGGTCATCCGCGCCGCCGACCTCTATCTGGCCGAGGTTCTCGGCCGCATCCGGCTGGTCGGGGCGGACGTCTCGACCGCCACCCTGCTGCGGCGCCTCGGGCCTCGCCGGTGGCGCCCCCGCCCGACGCCTGACCGCGTCATCGACTGGGCCGCGATCCAACCCTTCAACGAGCCGGCGGATCCGGAGAACCCGGCGACCCCCGTGCGCCTCAACACGACCAACGAAGGCCTGCACCGGCTTCGCCCGGGCGAGCTGGCCGACTTGCTCGAGGACCTGCGCCGTGACGAACGTCGCGAGCTGCTTGCCGCACTCAGCCCGGACGAGGCGGCCGACGCCCTCGAGGAGATGCAGGCCGAGGACCTCGAACAGCTTCTGCGCGAGTCGGACCCGGTGGAGGCGGCGCGCCTGCTGGCGGCCATGGAGCCCGACGAGGCGGTCGACGCGTTGCGCGACCTGCCCCTGGCCGTCCGGGCTGAGGTCCTCCGCCACATCCCGCCCCGGACGGCGCTCGAGCTACGCGAGCTCCTCGGCTACGAGGAGGACGAGGCCGGCGGCATCATGACCACCGCCCTGGTCACGGCGAAGTCGGGCGAAAAGGTGAAGAAGGTAGCTGACCGGCTCAGCGAGGCGCGGAGCCACGACGTCGACCTCGATGCCGTGGCGGTCGTCGACTCGGAGGGCTGTCTCGTCGGCGACGTGACCATGCTCGACGTCCTGCTCGCGTTGCGCTCCGACGCCGATACCCGGATGTCCGCACTTCTCGAAGAGGAGGACGTGGTCACGGTGTCGCCGCACGAGTCGGCGAAGGAGGTCGCGACGCGCCTGATCGAGACGCGGCGCCTCTCGATGGTGGTGGTCGGCGACGACGGCCACCCGCTCGGGCGCATCCTGGCCGACGACGTTCTCGACGCACTGGTACCGACCAAAGGCCGCTTCCACTTCCCACGCCTCTTGTCATGAGGCCGTTTGCCTCGAGGCGGTGGCTGATCTACCTCGCCGCGGCCGGCCCCGGTCTGATCGCGGCGGCGGCGGGCAACGACGCGGGTGGCGTCGTCACCTACTCCTCGGCTGGGGCGCAGTTCGTGTACCGGACGCTGTTCCTGATGGTCCTGATCACGATCGCCTACGTGATCGTCCAGGAGATGGTGGCCCGCCTGTCCGTCCACACCGGGAAGGGTCTGGCCGCGCTCATCCGGGAGGAGTTCGACCTGCGCCTCACGGCGTTCGCCATCATCGCCTTCGCGATCGCCAACGTCGGGCTGATGGTCACCGAGTTCGGCGGGATCGCCACGGCCTTCGAGCTTTTCCACGTCTCGCGCTACATCTCGGTGCCGATCGCGGCCGTCGCTATCTGGTCGCTCGTGCTCTTCGGTACCTACCGCTACGCCGAGCGAGTCTTCCTTCTCCTCACGGTCGTGTTCATCGCCTACCCCATCGCGGCCGTGCTGTCCCACCCCGACTGGAAGGCCGTGGCGGCCAATACGGTATGGCCCCATTTCGTTGCGTCCAAGTCGTTCTTGTTGCTTTCGGTTGCGCTCATCGGGACGACGATCACCCCGTACATCCAGCTCTACGAGGCCGGCGCCGTCGTCGACAAGGGCGTCAAGCCGTCCTCCTACCACTTCCAGCGCGTCGACGCGATAACCGGCGCGGTGCTCGCGGCCTTCGTCGCGATGTCGATCATCGTCGCGACGGGTGCCACGATCGGAGGCACCGGGCCGCTGACCTCGGCGACGACAGCGGCGAAAGGCCTCGAGCCCGTGGCGGGTGCCGCGGCTTCGACCCTGTTCGGCCTCGGCCTCCTCGGGGCATCAGCCCTGGCCGCGGCCGTAGTGCCGTTGTCGACCTCGTACGCCGTAGCCGAGGCGATCGGCGTCGAGCGCTCGGTGTCATCGAGTTTCCGCCAAGCCCCGGTCTTCCTGGGCATCTTCACCTTTCAGATCGTGATCGGGGCGGCCGTGGTTCTCGTGCCCGGCAACCTCATCACGCTCATCTTGAACACCCAGGTCCTCGAGGGCGTCATCACGCCCATCACCCTGATCCTGATCCTGATCCTGGCCAACCGGCGTTCCCTTCTCGGTTCGGCCGCCAACGGCCCCTTCGCCCGGACCGCCGGTGGCCTGGCCATCGTCGCGGTCGCCGCGGTGGCCGCCGTCTACGTCGTGCTCACGGTTCTCAACTGGGTGGGCGTCGGTTGACCAGGCCCCTGTGTTGCTTTGTCCTCAGTTGCGCTGCTACGCCGCCGCGCCGTTTGCGCCGGACCTGGGCGTTCGGGGAGGCTATGACCTCCATGTCGGGCCGAGTCGGGACATCCATTGCCTAAGACTCCCCGGCAGAAGTGGATCGAGACCAAGGAGTCGTGGGAGCGGTCGCTTCACATCGAGGTGCCGCCGCGGCAGCCTGCCGCCCCGCCTCGTCCCGGGGGCCTGCGCGTCGCCTACTTGACCTATCGGGGCAATCCCCGCTGTGGTGGCCAGGGCGTCTACACCCGTCACCTCACCCGTGAGCTCGTCGCCCTCGGCCATTCGGTCGAGGTCTTCTCGGGACCGCCGTGGCCCGAGCTCGATGAGGGGGTCGGCTTCACGCCCGTCCCGGGGCTCGACCTGTATCGAGACCCCGATCCCTTCCGCTTCCCGCATCCGCGCGAGTTCTGCTCGCGGGAGGACTGGATCGAGTTCGCCGTCATGTGCTCGGCCGGCTTCGGCGAGCCGCTGGCCTACTCACGACGTGCCCGCCAGCTGCTGGCGCAGCGGCGCAGCGACTTCGACGTCGTGCACGACAACCAGTGCCTCGGCAACGGCATGCTCGGCATGGTCGAGGACGGCTGGCCGCTGCTGACCACCTTGCACCATCCGATCACGGTGGACCGCCAGCTCGCGCTGGCGCACACGTCGAACCCGTGGCAGACCTTCACCCAGCGCCGTTGGTTCGGCTTCCTCCGAATGCAGGTGCGCGTCGCCCGGGCGCTGCCCGCCGTGGTGACGGTGTCGGAGAACTCGCGCAAGGACATCGTGGGCCAGTTGGGCGTCCGGCCGGAGCGGATGACGGTCGTGCCGGTCGGCGTCGACCACACGGTGTTCCGCCCGCGCGAGGACGTGACGCCGCAGGTGGGGCGCATCATGGTCACATCGAGCAGCGACGTGCCGATGAAGGGGCTCGTCCCCCTGCTCGAGGCGGTCGCAAAGCTGCGCACCGAACGCGACGTGGAGCTCACCGTGATCGGGCGCCCCTCTGAGGGCGGCCGGGTCGACCGGGCCATCGCCCGGCTGGGTCTGGCCGACGCGGTGAAATGCGTGAGCGGCATCAGCGACGACGAGCTGGCCCGGTTGTACGGCGAGGCCGAGGTGGCGGTCGTGCCGTCCTTGTACGAGGGGTTCTCGCTGCCCGCGATCGAGGCCATGTCCTGCGGCGTGGCGGTCGTGGCGACGACCGGCGGCGCATTGCCCGAGGTCGTGGGTCGCGACGGCGAGACCGGGTTGTTGGTGCCGCCGGACGACCCCGGCGCGCTGGCAGGTGCGGTCGCGCGGCTGCTCGACGACCCGGGCCTGCGGGCGCGGCTCGGCGCCGCCGGCCGCGAGCGCGTGGTGCGCCGCTTCACGTGGCAGGTCACGGCGGCGGGCACCGCCGAGTGCTACCAGGCGATGCTCGAGGGGCGGCCGCTCCCGGGTGCGCCGTCGGAGGCGTCGAGCCCGTGCTGACCGTCGACTACGACCGGCTCGGCGTCGGGCCTGGCGACCTTGTGCTGGACCTCGGCTGCGGCTTCGGGCGTCACGCGTTCGAGGCGGCCCGTCGCGGCGCGTTCGTCGTCGCTCTCGACGCCGGCCCCGACGAGGTGGCCCAGGTACGCGCCACCCTCGGTGCGATGGTCGAGGCGGGGGAGCTGGCCCCGGACCACCCGGCGGCCGCCGTGCAGGGCGACGCGCTGGCGCTGCCGTTTGCCGACGGGACGTTCGACCGGGTCATCGCGTCCGAGGTGCTCGAGCACATCCCGAACGACGTCGGTGCGATGCGTGAGCTGGCCCGGGTTTTGAAGCCCGGCGGCGCGATGGCCGTGACCGTGCCGCGTTGCGCGCCTGAGACGGTCAACTGGGTGCTCTCGGACGAGTACCACGACACGCCGGGAGGTCACGTCCGCATCTACCGGCGCTCCACATTGGAGCGCCGCCTCGCTTCGGTGGGCCTCGAGCCGACGGGTCACGGCCACGCGCACGGGCTGCACTCGCCCTACTGGTGGCTGCGCTGCCTCGTTGGCGTGTCCAACGACTCGAACCCAGCGGTGGCGGCGTACCACAAGGTGCTGGTGTGGGACATCGTGAAGGCCCCGTTCGTGACACGGGCGGCGGACCGGGTGTTGAGCCCGCTCATCGGCAAGAGCCTGGTGGTGTATTTGTCCAAGCCCGCGGTGACTGTCGCGGGGCTGCCTGACGCGCGCCCGGACCGGCCCCGCGGCGTGCCGGGCCGGCGCGGGCCGACGTCGCCGAAGCAGGGGGCGGCGGCATGACGACAGAGGAGATCCGCTCGATGCACTCGATCCGTTCGGCCCACTCGGCCGAGGTCACCATCCCCGAGGTGCCCGGCATCCTCACAGCCTCGGACGTCCTCGCCACCGCCCACGCCATCGCCGAGGTCCAGCGGCACGACGGGATGATCCCGTGGTTCGAGGACGGCCATTGCGACCCGTGGAACCACGTCGAGGCCGCGATGGCCCTCACCGTGTGCGGCCTGGTCGACGAGGCGATGGCCGCGTACCGCTGGCTCGTCGAGCGCCAGCTGCCCGACGGGAGCTGGTTCAACTACTACCGCCGCGACGCGGTGAAGGACCCGCGTCTCGACACGAACGTGTGCGCCTATCTTGCGGCGGGGGCGTGGCACCACCACCTGATCACCGGCGACATCGCGTTCTTGGGCGAGTTGTGGCCGACGATCGAGGGTGGGATCGACTGGATCCTGCGCCTGCAGCAGCCCGACGGCTCGGTGCTGTGGTCGCTCGACTCGTCGGGCCGGGCAGAGAAGTATGCGCTGCTGACGGGATCGTCGTCGATCTACCACTCGCTGCGCTGCGCCGTGGCGATCGCCGAGTGCTTGGCCAAGGACCGCCCGGACTGGGAGCTGGCGGCAGGCCGGCTCGGCCACGCGGTTGCGCATCACCCGGGCGCGTTCGCGCCGAAGGTGGAGTTCGCGATGGACTGGTACTACCCGATGCTGTCGGGTGCGCTCGAGGGCGAAGCGGGCCGGCGCCGCATCGCAGAGGGCTGGTCGACATTCGTGATGGAGGGCCTCGGCGTGCGCTGCGTGTCGACGGGGGACTGGGTGACGGCAGCGGAGACGGCCGAGTGCGTGCTGACTTTGGACGCGCTGGGGCTGGACCAGGCGGCGCGCGAGCTCTTCGTCGCCGGGCAGAACCTGCGGCTGCCAGACGGCTCGTATTGGACGGGCATGGTGTACCCGGAGCGCGAGACATTCCCCAAGAACGAGCGCACGACCTACACGTTCGCCGCGCAGGTGCTGGCCGCGGATGCGTTGTCGGACACGACGCCCGCGGCGGGACTGTTCCGCGGCGAGCGACTGCCGGCGCCGCTCGACCTGGCCGAGCCGCACTGCGGGGACGCCACCGAGGGCTGCACGGTGTCGGAGTACTCGGAGCGCGGCCGGCGCGGCTGAGCATCGCCGGCGGGATGGCCGGGAAGAATGCCCGGCCCTCTCTGCGCCGATCGCTCCAGGATTTCCGGGGTGGGCTCCGCCCACTACGGTGAGGGCTCTCCATGAGTCACGAAGGGTGCGCGACCAACCGATGAGCGGCGACGAATTCTCCGTCCGCCTCACGAGCCTCCATGGCAACGACGTCGCCTACCGGCGCGCGGGACGGGGACCCGTGCTGTTGTTGTTGCACGGCATCGCGGGCAGCTCCGAGACCTGGGTGCCCGCCATGCGGCTCCTCCAGCGTGACTACACAGTGATCGCGCCGGACTTCCTCGGACACGGCGCCTCTGCCAAACCGCCCGGTGATTATTCGCTGGGCAACTACGCGGCCGGGCTGCGTGACTTTCTCGACGTGCTCGGAATCGACCGCGCCACGGTGGTCGGTCAGTCCTATGGCGGTGGCGTGGCTCTGCAGTTCGCCTATCAGTTCCCCGAGCGATGCGAGCGACTCGCCCTGGTCGACGCCGGGGGCCTCGGACGCGAAGTCAGCTGGCTGCTCCGTCTGGTGACACTGCCCGGTGCTGAATACGTGCTGCCCGCCCTGTTCCTGGCGCCGGTGCGCGATTGGGGGAACTGGGCCCTCTCGTTCCTCAGGGCCCGGGGCATTCGGAGTGACCGGGCGACCGAGATGTGGCGCTCGTTCGGGTCACTCACCGATCCGGCCAACCGGGCCGCGTTCGTCCGAACCATGCGCGCGGTGATCGAACCCGGTGGACAAGCGGTCAGCGCGACGGATCGTCTCTACCTTGCTCAGGAGATGCCCACGCTCATCGTTTGGGGCGACCAGGACAAGATCATTCCGGTGCACCACGCCCATCAGACGCACGAGGCCATTCCGCACAGCCGCCTCGAGATCATCCCGGGCGTGGGCCATTTCCCGCACGTCGAAGAGCCGTACCGATTCGTGGAGATCCTGGTGGACTTCCTCCGCACGACCGAACCGAGCAGCTATCGGCCGGAGATGCGCCGCAGTGTGCTGCTCAGGGGCGCCGACACCTCGTAACTCGAGCCGAGTACCCCGCGGCGTGACGGGTCTCAGGTGGTCGCCGCGTCATTGTTGGGTGATCCCACCCTGGCGATCAGAGGCAAGGATCAGTCCTATGTCAAGCTCAGGCATGATCCGGCTTGTGTCGGCACTCGTGGGGCTGGCCCTGCTGGCCACGATCGCTGCGGCATGTGGGGTAGGACCAAAGTCAGCCGCGATCCATCACTCGACATCGACAACCACACGGCACTATGTCGCGTTGAAAACCAGTGGTCTGACCGTCGCTCCCTCGGCGGGCTCCAAGACGCGCAACAAGTGATCGTTTCGGTGAAGGGCTTCCCGCGGGATCCGAAGTACTTCCTCTCAGAATGCTTCTCACCGACAGACGTCAATGCCGCTGGCTGCGGCAACCAGTTAGCCGCTCAACCCTTCGGCATGACGGACGACCTCGGATCCGGGTCGACGACCTTCTCCGTTCAGTCTTCCGCGAGCACGGAGCCTTACGTTCGGACGACTCAGCCATACACGGGTGACTGCGTGATCGTGGCAACTGCTGGCATCAACGGAGCCTTCTCTTTCGCTCCGATCACCTTCGCTCCTCCGACAGCGGCTGCTCCTGGTACCCACCCGTGCACAAACGGGCAGATCGATGTCTCCGATAACGGGTTCTGAGTAACGCAGCACCGCGATCAGGGCGCCCTCAGGACCAGTCCCGGTGCGGAGGCAACGGGACGTCAAACTCCATCTCGTCCCACCGCACAATCAGCCGTTTCGCTTCAGCGGGCACGCCCGGCACAAAGTCGGAATGCCCCCGCCTCTCGTTGCCGCCTCCGCCCGAGCCGCCACCAGTCGATCGGAATTCTGTGCCGACGTCATCGCTGAGGGCGAGAGAACGGCGCTGCATCTGCAGGCGCTGGGTGAGCTTCTCCCGGAGGATCTTCTTGAAGTCATCCGAGAGGCCGTCCAGGTCGGGTTCTTGGTCAGCGAGCTCGTCCGCGAAGAGGTCTTCCGGGTCAGGCAACGGAGCGAGTCTCCAGTTGACCGAGACCTTGTCGCTGTAGAGCTCGACTCCGAGGATCTGGATCCGACCGCCGTAGGCCAAGGGCCGGTCCGGCTCCTCGACGGCGATCAAGCCGAGGAATCTCGAAACCGGCGGGGGATCAGGTGGGCGTTGCGGACGTTGTGCACTTCTTCCGCCGAAGTTGATGAGTCTCGCCGTGCCGCCTGGAAAGGGTTCGAGAGGCTGTTCCCCTAGAGCCACCAGCATGCGGTTCGTCCACTCCGCCATTTCCTCGGCCGAGATGGCGCCGACACCCTTTAGAGCTGAAAGAGCGGCGTTGAACGTCATCAGCGTCCGCGCCTTTCGCTCCTCGGGGTCGACCGAAGGAATTGGTGGCTCGATTCGAGCAGTGGCAAGCAACTCTGAGAGGTGAGCTTGAGCAAAGGGATCCATCGGCGCTCTCGCAGTACCGTAGTCCCCGGGAAAGTCAGAGGCGTCGAGGGGCAGATGCGGGATGGCACATACCACCTTTGAGTCATAGCCTGACCATGGTGGAATTGGAACAATCTGATTTGGCCTCAGTACGCCCTCAGACCCAGCGTCCGCGCTGTTGGCTTTGCGGGGGAATGACGGAGCCTCGCTTAGATGCGCGCGATTGGGTCACGGGATCGCCTTTTCAAATCTTCTGGTGTTCGAACTGTGAGATCGGCCATACCTGGCCTCAACCAACTGATCTTGCTGCGTTCTACCCGCCGACGTACTACGGAGGGCGTCACGGCTCCTCCGAACGACTGGCCTTGCGACGCAGATGCCGGTTTGTACAGAAGTCTCTGCCTTCCAGTCCGTCTGGCCTAGGCCTACTGGTGGACATCGGATGCGGCGAAGGAACATTCCTCCAGCGCATGAGAGATATCGGTTGGAGTGTTGCCGGGACCGAGCTGGATCCCCCCCAAGGGCGTCATCATGGAATTCGAATCGAATCTTCATTGGCGTCACTCACCGATTTGGGGCCGATCGACGTTGCGACGATGTGGCATTCCCTCGAGCACTTCCCAGACCCGATGCCGCTCCTCACCTCGCTACGTCAGCAAATGCACCCTCAGGGCATGCTGTTCGTAGCCGTGCCCAACATCCAGAGCCCTCAGGCCCGTTTGACGGGAGGCTCGTGGCTTCACTTGGACGTGCCTCGACACCTCTCTCATTTCGGGCCCGCTGGCTTGCAGCGAACGCTGGTTGAAGGTGGGTTCGAGATCGTGCAGTGGTGGCACCAAGAGTTCGAGTACGACCTCATCGGATGGTCCCAAAGCGCGCTGTCCATGATGCATCCTG
Organism: uncultured Acidimicrobiaceae bacterium; assembly: GCA_963777485.1. Taxonomy (GTDB): domain Bacteria; phylum Actinomycetota; class Acidimicrobiia; order Acidimicrobiales; family RAAP-2; genus Bog-473. The sequence continues at coordinate 265,341 of CAVZQP010000001.1, forward strand.
AGGAGCCGCCCGATTTCTTCAACTGGATCTCGCATCGTGCCGTCGAGCCTTCCGCTCGCCGCAAGGTAAACATCGTGGCAGGTGTTGGTCTTACAGCGCTTGCCGCTCCGGTGGTGGCCATCATGGCGGGCATTCGCCAAGGATCGACGATCATCGTCGCGGCACGCGTCCGAGCATGATCCGGGCTGATGTCTGTGATAGGGACCGAAGGGAAGGTGCTCCCAACTCGTAGCGTGCGTCCGGGGATCCGACCTGCCTACAGGACGCGTCGCGCAGACGACGGATGGTTTCGGAGCGAGGGGCCGATTATGAGCTCGGTGTCGGTGCGATACGCCGCAGCACGCGCAGGCTCCCGCACGCGGCATCTTCGGTGAATTCGCCTGATTCGAGAGCGGCGCAGAACAGCTCATAGGGAGGGCGTCCACCATCGGCCGGGTCGGGGAACACGTCGTGAATGGCAAGCCAGCCACCGAGGGTGACGTGTGGCGCCCAGCCGCGGTAATCCGCCCAGGCAGGTTCCTCGCCGTGTCCCCCGTCGATGAAGCAGAAGGCCAGAGGCCGGTCCCAACGCGTGGCGACGCTGGGGGAGTCGCCAACGATGCCCACCACGGACGACTCGAGACCCGTTGAGGTGATCGTCCGACGCCAGTGCAGCAAGGTGTCGATGCGGCCCGCGTCGGCGTCAACGAGGTCGGCCTCGTGGTACTCCCACCCGGGCTGGTTCTCCTCAGAACCACGATGATGGTCCACCGAGAGGAGCACTGCGCCCGTGGCTTCGGCCGCCGCGCCGATGTAGACGGTCGACTTGCCGCACCAGGCGCCGATCTCGACGAAGGTCGCAGGCTTCGCGGCCGGGAGGTCGGCGCGGCCTGCGCGCAATGCCGCTTCGAACAGCGCCTGGCCTTCGTCGTCGGGCATGAAACCCCGAGTGTGTCTCGCCGAATCGATGAGGGAATTGATTCGTGCCGAGTCGGAATCGTCGCCTGTCGCCGGGGCGGGCGCGGTCACGATCAGTGGGTCGCGGTCGCGAGGACCTGCGCCAGTTCTCCCCGCTCTCTCGCGGCAAAGGCGACGTTGACCTCGAGCCGCTCGATTGACTGCGCAACCCGGCGGGGTCCTGAGCTCAGCGGATGGTCATTCAGGAAGGAGATCGCGGACTGAGCGAATTCGGCATCGGCGCAGAGCGCCGAAATTGATTCGAGGATGCGGACAGGAGCGTTCTTGGGGAACCGCTCGATGATGGTGTCCCACTGCTCGGTGATCCGGTTCCATACCGCCTGACACCCGATCGGGTTGGCCAAAACGGCGCTGAGGACTGCGAAGCCGTTCTGGCTGCGCACCTCGGTCATGGCCAGCTCGAACGTCCGCAGGCAGAGCTCCGCGTCGGGGAAGGATGCCAAGGCACCGAGCGAACGCATCTCCTCTTGCGGCGTCGTGGCAGCTCGGTACCGCGCGAGGACGGTGTCGTAATCACCTGCTCGGAGAAGTTGCGCCACCACCGCGAGGATGGCGACCTCGATGTCGGCGGGGATCGGAACAGAACCCCCTGCAATCGGCGAGGCATCGAAGCGACGGGCGGCCTCGGCTCGTAACGATTCGTCGGCCCCGACAGTCCCGAGGAGGTTGATCGCCAGCGCCCGCAGGGTCGGCGTGCGCTCGCCTTCACCCGGTATCGGTTCAAAGCCGAGACGGCGATGCAGGGGGCCGATAAGGGATGCCACCGCGTCGCGCAGCGCGGTGCGGTCGTCGGGACCGGCGATCCGGTTGCACAGGACCAGGGCGGCCCCCACGGGAGCCCACGCACCTGGGTCTGGCTCGACGCCGAGCTTCATCGCTAGGCGCAGGAATCCGTCGAGCCGCGTGTGTCCCGCCAGGGTTGTGGCCCAGGTGTCGCCCATCAGGTTGGCGCGCTCGAGCGGCGTCAGCTCGGTCAAGTGCTCGGCAAGGGCCAGGCGGTGCTCGGCCTCGTAGCCCACACGGAACACACCCCAGCCGCCGGCGTTGACGACCACGGTGCCTTCCGATACCTCGGGCACAGGGGCCGGTTCGGTGCCGAGCACCAAGCGGCGCACGGGAGCGCCCGGTTTATCGCCGTGCGGCAATGAGCGGACCGCGACGGGGACATTCCACGCAGACCCGATGGCCGACTCGGTGCCCGCAGGTACCGGCCCATAGGCGAAGGGCCGTTGGCCCAATTGGGAGCGGTCGAGGGTGACGAGGGGGTGGCCACCCTGGAGGATGAACGTGTTCATGATGTCGCGTACGGGTGCGCCGCTGGCGTCCTCCAACGCATCCCACAGATCGGTCGTGACCGTGTTCCCATACGCGTGTGCCTTGAGATACGCGCGCACCCCGTCTCGGAAGACGTCGGGCCCGATGTGCTGTTCGAGCATACGAAGTACGCCGCAGCCCTTCTCGTAGGTGAGCAGGTCGAACATGCCCTCGGCCTCCTTGGGCGGACCGACCGGGTATTCGATCGGGCGCGTGGAGTGCACACCGTCGACGGCGAGCGCCGCTTCGCGCGAGGAGGCGAATCCAGCCCAGCGGTCCCACGAGGGTCGAAAGGCGTCGACACACATCATCTCCATGAAGGTGGCGAACGCCTCGTTGAGCCAGATGCCCTCCCACCAGCCCATAGTCACGAGGTCCCCGAACCACATGTGGGCGAGCTCGTGCGACACCACGTCCGCGACGCGCTCGAGCTCGGTGCGGGCTGCCTCCTCCGGGTCGACGAGCAGTGCCGTGTCGCGGAAGGTGATGCAGCCGAGGTTCTCCATGGCGCCGGCGGCGAAATCCGGAATGGCGACGAGGTCAACCTTGTCCCCCGGGTAGGGGATGTTGAAGTACTCGGTGAAGTAGCGCAGTGCGAAGGCGCCCACCTCGAGGGCGTACTCGCCCAACGCCCGTTGGCCGGGCGTGCTCACGACACGGAGCGGCACCCCGTCCACGTCGATCGTCTCGGTGGTCTCGAACTTCCCGACCACGAATGCGACCAGGTAGGTGGACATCTTCATGGTGGGCGAAAACGTGACCCGTCGCCTCTTGCCGACTGGCTCGTCGCCGACGATTGGGGAGTTGGAGATGGCGTCGAGATCGCGGTCGACGATAAGCGTCACCTCGAAGACGGCCTTGCGATCGGGCTCGTCGAAGCAGGGGAAGCACCGCCGGGCGTCGACCGACTCGAACTGTGTGGTGGCGATGGTCTGGGTCTCACCGTCCGGAGCGGTGTAGGTGGAGCGATAGAAGCCGCGCAGCTTGTCGTTCAGGGTTCCGGTGAACCGGCAGCTCAGCGTGCACGCACCCGGTGGTAGCTCGGAGGGCGCCTGGAACCTGACCCACTCGAGGTCGTCGTCGAAGGTCACCGCGCAGGCAATGGCCGTGCCGTCGGACAACCTGACTTCGACGTCGCTGACCGCGAGCTCGACGGCGTTGAGCACGATCTCCCGGACCGGCTCGTGGATCACGGCGTCGATCGCCACGGTGCCCGAGAAGCTGGCGGCACCGAGGTCGGGCTCGATCTCAATGCGATACGTCTCCGGCTCGACGGTGCGGGGCAGGCGAAATGCTGCGCTACCCGGCACGTCGGAGGACGTTGTGGGGGGGTGGTGCATCCGGGGAAGGCTACCTGCCACGCTCCGAGTAGGTTCTCGCTCCGTGCCCGAACCCGTGAGCCCGATCGACGCCGAACCTGCTTCATCCCCGGTGCAAGACAATGCGGTCCACCACGACCTTGACGTCGTGGCGATCGGGTCGCCACTGCTCGACGTGATCGAGTTTGCGAGTGGCGAGCAGCTGACCCAATCGGGACTGGTCAAGGGATCGATGACCCTGATCGACTTGGCGAAGGCGAAGGAGATACAGGGCCTCATGGTGACGGCGCGTCACGTATCAGGTGGGTCTGTGGCCAACACGACCGCCGGTCTCGCAGAGTTGGGCGGTACCGCGGGTTTCGTGGGCACCGTGGCCGACGACGAGATCGGGCACTCATATGCCCAGAACCTGCGCGCCGCGGGCGTCGAGTTCGAGCCGCACTACAGCGAGGCAGACGGCCTCGGCACCGGACGCTGTGTCGTCCTCATCTCGGAGGACGCCGACCGCACGATGGGGACCTATCTCGGCGCAGCCTCGACCCTGACGCCGGCCGGTGTGCCCGAGGCGTTCGTCGCGCGGGCCTCCGTCGTCCTCCTCGAGGGCTATCTCTGGGACGTGCCGGCGGCCAAGGAGGCCATGCGTCACGCTGCCGCGACCGCCCATGCGGGCGACGGCTCGGTGGCCCTGTCCCTGTCGGATCCTTTTTGTGTGAGCCGGCACCAGCATGAGTTCCTGGACCTGCTCCTCGACGACGTCGACATACTTCTCGGCAACGAGGAGGAGCTCACGATGCTCTTCGGTGCTGAATCCGCCGACGCCGCTCTCGAAGCGGCCGAGGAGACCGGTTTGCTGGTCGTGATGACCCGTGGCCCCCAGGGTGCGGTTGTGCTCACCGCTCGGGGCCCGGTCGCCGTACCCGCGGCAGCGGTCGAGCGTGTCATCGACACGACCGGCGCGGGCGACCTCTTCGCGGCCGGGTTGTTGTTCGGCCTCACACACGGCATGGGGCCGGAAGACAGCACGCGCCTCGGAAGTCTGTGTGCCGCCGAGGTGATCTCCCACACCGGTGCGCGTCCAGAGGCCGATCTGAAGGCCCTGGCCAAGGCCGCCGGGCTCTTCAGCGTGTAGCGGCCCATGAGCCTTTCGATCGGCATCGTCGGGTTGCCCAACGTCGGCAAGTCCACGCTCTTCAACGCCTTGACCCAGAACGACGTGCTCGCGGCGAACTATCCGTTCGCGACGATCGAGCCCAATGTCGGTGTGGTCGCGGTGCCAGATCCGCGGCTGGCCCGACTGGCCGCGCTGTACAACGGCGCCCCGATCGTGCCGGCGACCGTGACGTTCGTGGACATCGCGGGACTTGTGCACGGCGCGTCACAGGGCGAGGGGCTCGGCAACCAATTCCTGGCGGCCATCCGGGAAACGGATGCGATCTGTCAGGTGGTTCGGGCCTTCCACGACGACGACGTCGTCCATGTCGCCGCCCGTGTCGATCCGGCCGGCGACATCGAGACGGTCAACACCGAGCTCATCCTGGCCGATCTGCAGGCCGTCGAGAACCGGCTGCCTCGCTTGGCGAAGGAGGCGCGCGCCACGCCGTCGCTCAAGCCGGTCGCCGAGGCGGTCGCCGCGGCGGAGCGCATCCTTGGCGAGGGACGGACGATCTCGAGCGCGGCGGCAGCCGGTGAAGTGGATGTGACGCTGCTGCACGAGCTGCACCTCTTGACGGCGAAGCCGTTCATCTACGTGTTCAACGTCGACGAGAGAGCGCTCGGCGACGCCACGCTGGCCGAGGAGCTGGCGTCGCGGGTGCTCCCGGCCCGGTCGGTCGTGCTGTGCGCGCAGATCGAAGCGGAAGTGGCCCCCCTCGACCTCGAGGATGCCAAGGAGCTGTTGCGCAGCTACGGCCAGGAGGAGTCCGGCCTGGAGCAGCTCGTGCACGTGGGCTTCGACACGCTGGGGCTGCAGACCTTCCTGACCGCGGGCCCGAAGGAGGCGCGGGCCTGGACCATCCACGCGGGGGACACTGCACCCAAGGCGGCCGGTGTCATCCACACCGACTTCGAGCGGGGTTTCATCAAGGCCGAGGTCATCAGTTTCGAGGACCTCATGGCGGCCGGCTCGGTGGCGGCCGCCCGGACGGCGGGCAGGGCGCGCATGGAGGGGAAGGACTACCTGATGCGCGATGGCGACGTCGTGGAGTTCAGGTTCAACACCTGAGACGGTTCATCCGTTCTGGTTCGGGCTCTGGACGGAGAACGACGTCGTGATCTGATTCCCCTTGCGCCCGAGGACGTACCAGAGCCCGCCGTTCTGGTCGATCGCCTGACCCGTGACCATGCCAGGCGTGACGTCGAGGTTGTACGTGTAGAGCGGGTGCCCGCCATAGGAGAGCTGTCTCGAACCGTCGGGCCGCCTGAGCGTCCCGACCAGCGCTGGGTCGAGGCCCTTTTGGACGCGCACCGGGCCGTTCACCACGAGCGGCGGCCACTGGAACACACAGCCGTCGTCGACGCAGGCGCTGTGCGTCGGCGTGTCGGGAACGAAGTCGTAGAGCGTGTCGCCGTTTCCCGTCGCCAGGATGGGGCCGGCGGGTGACTTCTGCAGCGTGAGCGTGAGCGAGGGGTCGGTCGTCGGCGGGGCGGACAGCGTCGTGACGTTGCCGCCGTTGGCGCAGGCGGAGAAGGTCAGGGCGGAAAGGGCGAGGGCTGTCGGGACGACGAAGGTGGGACGACGCAGTCGCCGGCCCATCAAGACCCCGAAGCCGCGACGTTGGTGCCGAGCACCCAGCTGAGTGCGGTGAGGACGTCGGCGGTCGTCCAGCTGGTGGGCTGGGGATGGGTGAGGTCGTGTACGCCGCCGGCGTTGAGGAGCGCCTTGAGTTTCGGCGAGAGGTTCGGGATGTTCGGCGCGCCGGCATCGACGAAGCGCTCGCGCCCGGCGGCATCGATGAGGAAGTAGCCGTCGGTGTGGTCGACGTCGTAGGTGAGGGGCTTACCCGTCCACCAGTCGGTCTTGGCCGGCTGCTCCTCAGGCACGAACTGGTAGGTCACGCCGAACGGCTTCCAGAACGCCGCGATCTGCGCCGGCGTGCCCGTCCAGAGGTCCCAGTTCGCGCCGAACTCCTTCTGATAGGCGGCGAGTCGCGCAATGGAGTCGCGGACGGGGTCGACGGTCGCCTCGACGAAGGCGACGCGCTGCGAGAGTCCGGCGGCCTGCACGTCGCGCTGGAGCGAGGTGTAGGCAGCGGTGATGAGCGGGCACTCGTCCTGGCACAGCGAGAGGAAGGGCGCGAGGACGACCACCTTGCCGTGCAGCGCGGCGAGCGAGACCGGGCGGCCATGTTGGTCGACGAGCTGCAGGTGTTGGGGCGTGGCCCGGTCGAGGACCAGGCCCTGGTCGGCCGGTGGCGCCGCCGGCGCGGACGAGCCGCAGGCGGCCAGGAGGACGCCGAGGGCGAGGAGGGCGGGGACGAGGATGTGGCGGGGCGACAGGCGGCCCGATCGACGGCTCAGTCGTCGTCCTCCCCGGGCGGCAGGAAGGTGAAGGGGAGGTCGGCCAGAGTGATCAGCGTCGAGGCGATCCAGCGGGTGAGGCCGTCGAACACGGGAGCTATGGAGGCGGGCTCGTCCAGCTGCTGCTCGCTGAAGCGGACCGAGCCTTCGTAGGTCGCCTCGGCCGCCCAGCGCGTCCCGCCGGGCGTGCCGTCATCGGCGTCGGGGTCGGCGTCGGTGCGCACCTGCTCGATGGTGGTGGCGGTGCGGATCAGGTCCATCGGGTCGCCCAAGGGGCCGCCGAGGGGAAGCGCGGCCATGACCTTCTCGGTGTCGGGCGCCTCGGCCATGCGCTGGACGCGCAGGGCGACCTCGATGACGACCTCGGGCATCTCGTCGGGGGGTTCGCCGATCGACCAGCTCCGGTACGAGGTCTGGCTCCAGGTCGGCCAGTCCACGGAGACGTCGGCGCGGACACGGGGCGGTTGCTCCTCGCCGGGGAGGCTGTAGGAGGTCTCCCAGGACACGTCGCCCAGGAAGACGTCCACCTGGAAGCGCTCCTCGACGGCCTGGCGCTGCAGCAGGGCCCGGTCGAAGGAATCACGGATGGTGCCGATGACATCGACGAGTACATGGTCGAACACGCCGGTCGAGGATAGGCGGCACTGCGAGGGGGCCGACTTCGCCCCCGGGGTGCATAGGGCGATTCCTGCTCGTTTCGGATCCACTGCGCCGCCCCTCCGCAGATCTCGGAGTCGAGCAGACCGTCCTGCTCGCTTCTCTTGGGTTGAGCAGGAAGTCGCGTGGGCGCCCGCGGCCTGATCGGCGGTCGTGCGCGTTCGCTGATGCAGGTGCCTTCGGCTGTTACCGTCAGACCTGGTGAACGTGGGGAGCGAGGGGTCTGTGTGGCTGGAACGCCGCGTGATCGCCTACGCCCACCAAGGGGGAGCGTGGGAGTCCCCGTCGTCGACGCTGCATGCCATTGCGCACGCGCTGGAAGCGGGTGCGACGGCAATCGAGCTGGACGTGCACGCAACCGCCGACGGTGAGCTCGTGGTGTGCCACGACGCCACGGTGGACCGGACCACCGCATCGAGCGGCACCATCGCGTCGTACACGCTGGCTGAGCTGCGATCGATGGACTTCTCGTACTGGTGGATCCCGGGGGCCGACGTGACGCCGGGCCGAGCGGCGGAGGAGTACCCGTTCCGCGGGCGGGCGCCCGAGGACAAGACGTTCGGCATCGCCACGCTGCGCGAGGTCCTTGAGCGGTTCCCGGGTGTCGTGCTGAACCTCGACATCAAGCAGACAGCGCCCGTGGTGGCGCCCTACGAAGAGGCGCTGGCGCGGCTACTGGCCGAGTACGACCGGGTCGACGACGTGATGGTGGCCTCGTTCCTGGACCCGGCGACGGACGCGTTCCGCGGGTTCGCACCGCACGTGCCGACCTCGGCCGGCACGATGGCCACGGCCGAGGCGTGGCGGGCGACGCAGACGGGGGAGGCGATGCCGGAGATGGCGGCGGTGGCCTTCCAGGTGCCCGAGCGCTTCGGCGACCAGGTCGTCGTCGACGAGCAGTTCGTGGCGGCGGCGCACGCAGCCGGCAAGGTGGTTCACGTGTGGACGATCAACGACTCGGCGTCGATGGAGCGCCTGCTCGACCTCGGGGTCGACGGGATCATCTCGGACCTGCCGAGCACGTTGTGTGGGGTCCTGGCCGCGCGGGGCGTGGCGTGGGGCGGTCTGTAGCTGTGGGCCGAGGCGACGGTCCTAGGAGCGCGTTCGCCGGCCGGCTAGGTGTGACTCCCTCGGCCTAGCCACGGCCGCAGTTCGGCTTCTTGCCGTGGTTGGCCTTCCGCTTCTTGCGGAGCTTGCGCTTCACCGTTCGTTTCGACATGGGGGCGACATCCTAGCCGACCACCAGGGGTGATCCGGTAGCCTCCCCGTGCGTGCGGTCCGGCTGGCTCCTGCGTGACGGCGACGTCGTCTGCGCGTTGGAGATGGCAGAGTCGTCCTCGGAGCGCCGAAACGGCCTGCGCGGGCGCGAGGGGTTGGACGTCGGGTTGCATCTCGAAGGGGTCCGGACCGTGCACACGGTCGGTGTCGGTTTCCCGATCGACGTGGCGTTCCTCTCGTCCGACCTCACGGTCCTGCGGGTCGCCAGCCTCAAGCCATGGCGCATGAGCCTCGGCGGTCCCGGCGCCCGCAGCGTGGTGGCGGCGCAGGCGGGTTCGTTCGAGCGCTGGGGGGTGCGCGAGGGGGACCAACTCGAGGTGCGCGAGGCGCAATGAGGCCACAGGACGCGGTCTCCTCCGGCGGCCTGCCGTGACCCCGGGCCAGGCCGGGCCAGAGCGAGGGGAGCTGGTCCTCGTGGCGACGCCCATCGGGAACCTGAAAGACCTTTCGCCGCGGGCACAGTCCGTGCTGGCGGAGGCCGATCTGATCTGCTGCGAGGACACCCGACGCACACGGGCGCTGTTGTCGGCGTTCGACATCCGAGCCGGCAACCGCCTGCTGTCGCTGCACGGCCACAACGAGATGTCGCGGTTGGAGCGGGTAGCGGAGTGCCTGGCGGGCGGCGGCACGGTGGCTGTGGTGAGCGACGCGGGCACACCGGGCATCTCGGACCCGGGCGCCTGGCTGGCCGGCCAACTCGCGGCCCGGGGTGAGACGGTCACCGTCGTCCCGGGGGCCTCGTCGGTGCTCGCGGCGCTCGTCGTGAGCGGCCTGCCGACCGACCGCTTCAGCGTCGAAGGCTTCCTGCCCCGCAAGGGGACCGAACGCCGGCGCCGCGTCGCGGCGCTGTTGGCGGACGAGCGTACCTGCGTCATCCTCGAGGCACCCGGGCGTGTGGCGGCCACGCTCGCCGAGCTGGCCGCGTCGGACCCGGCCCGGCCGGTGGCGGTCGTGCGCGAGCTGACGAAGCTGCACGAGGAGGTCTGGCGGGGCACCCTGGGCGATGCCGCGTCATCGTTCGAGGCGGACCCGGTTCGGGGCGAGGTGGTGCTGGTCGTCGGCGGGGCACCGGCGGTGGAGGCGGCGGACGAGCGTGACGTCGAGGCGGCGGTGCGCAGGGCCATGGGGGAGGATCCCGACGCCGGGCCGCGGCAGGTGGCCGGGCGCGTGGCGGCGAGCCTCGGCGTGCCGAAGCGACGCGTGTACGAGGCGGCACTGCGGGTGCGCGCCGCCGGCGACGAGCAGCGCTGACGTCAGGGCCCAGCGGGGCGCACCGGTACGCTTCCTGCGGTGCCGCCCTACTACCTCACTACGCCGATCTACTACGTCAACGACGCGCCCCACGTCGGCACGGCGTACACGACGGTCAACGCCGACGCGCTGGCGCGCTGGCACCGACTGCTGGGGGACGACGTGTGGTTCATGACCGGCACAGACGAGCACGGGGCGAAGATCGTCGAGGCGGCGGAGGCCAACAACGCCACACCCCAGGAGTGGACGGACCGCACGTCCGAGCGCTTCGTCGAGGCCTGGCGGGCACTCGACATCGAGTACGACGACTTCATCCGGACAACCGAGCCGCGGCACTACAAGGTGGTGCAGGAGTTCCTGCAGCGGATCTACGACAACGGGTACATCGAGCTGGGCCTGTACTCGGGCCTCTACTGCGTGTCCTGCGAGGACTACTACACCGAGGACCAGCTGATCGACGGCAAGTGCCCGGTACACGGCCGGCCGGTGATAGAGATGCAGGAGGACAACTACTTCTTCAAGCTGAGCGCGTTCGAGCAGCGCCTGCTCGACTACTACGAGGCCCATCCCGACTTCGTCCGCCCGGTCTCGAAGCGCAACGAGGCGCTCGGCTTCATCCGGGGGGGCCTGCGCGACGTCTCGATCACACGTACCTCGTTCACGTGGGGCGTGCCGGTCCCCTGGGACAGCGGTCACGTGTTCTACGTCTGGTACGACGCGTTGATCAATTACCTCACGGTGGCGGGCTACGGCTCGGACGAAGCGACGTTCGCAGCGCGGTGGGGTGCGGCGCACCACCTGATCGGCAAGGACATCCTGAAGTTCCACTGCGTGTGGTGGCCGGCCATGTGCATGGCGGCGGGCATAGAGCCGCCGGTCGAGATCTTCGTGCACGGTTACCTGCTCATGGGCGGGCAGAAACTGGGCAAGACCATGATCGCGTCGGGTGTGACGGGTGCGGGCGACGACGCCAAGCCACTCAACATCGCGGACGTATCGCCGCTGGCGCTGGCCGAGGATTTCGGTGTCGACCCGCTGCGCTACCACCTCCTGCGCGACGTCGCGCTCGGCGGGGACGGCGACTTCTCCTACGAGGGGATCGTGGCGAGGTACAACGCGGACCTGGCGAACAACCTGGGCAACCTTGTCTCACGCGTCACGACGGTCGTGCAGTCGAAGTGTGGCGGTACCGGGCCTGCGTGCAACCCGTCGAGCGAGCTGGCTGACGTGGCGGCCGCGGTGCTCGAGGCGGCGACCTCGGCGTGGGCGCGTTGGGCCCCGCACGAAGCGCTCGAGGAGACGTGGCGGCTCATCGGCGCGGCGAACGCAGAGCTCGAGGCAGCGGAGCCATGGAAGATGGAGCCCGGTCCCGCCGTCGAAGCCGTCCTCGGCGACGCACTCGAGGTGCTGCGGATCGTCGCGGTCCTCGCCGCCCCAGCCATGCCGTCGACGGCGGCCGAGGTGTGGCGCCGGATCGGCGTCGAGGGCGACCCGGGGGCCGCCCGCCTGCCCGAGGCGGCGGCCTGGGGCGGGTACGTGGGCGGCGCCGCCGTCGTCAAGGGCGAGCCGCTCTTCCCGCGACGCAAGGCCTGACGTGGGCGGCTGGTTCGACTCCCACTGCCATGTGCAGGAGGAATACGTCAGCGGGCGGGATTCGGGCGATCCGGACCAGGTGGGCCGCCCGGCCGAGGCGGCCGAGGTCGAGGCGGTGCTGGCACGGGCGGCCGACACCGGGGTGGACCGCCTGATCTGCATCGGGACGGGGGCGGCGACCTCCGGGCAGGCGCTCGGCGTGGCGCGGGACACCGCCGGGCGCGGTGTGGCGCCGCGGGCGTGGGCGACGGTCGGGCTCCACCCGCACGAAGCCAGCGACGGCGTCGACGAAGTGGCTGCGCTACTCGGGCGCGCCCTGGCTGAGGAGGACGGGATCGTCGTGGCCGTGGGGGAGTGCGGCCTCGACTACTACTACGAGCACTCTCCGAAGGACGCGCAGCGCGCAGCGTTCGCCGCGCAGATCGCGCTGGCGCACGCGCACGGTCTCGCGTTGGTCATCCACGCGCGCGACGCGTGGGACGACCTGTTCGACGTACTGGACACGGAAGGCGTTCCCGAACGCACGGTGTTGCATTGCTTCACCGGCGGGACGGACGAGGTAGCGCGCTGTCTGCGCGCCGGCATGTACGTGTCGTTCAGCGGGATCATCACGTTCAAGAATGCGGCCGACGTGCGCGCGGCCGCCGCGCAGTGCCCGCTCGACCGGCTCCTCGTCGAGACCGACAGCCCGTTCCTCGCGCCGGTGCCCCACCGGGGCCGCATTAACGAGCCGTCGTACCTGCCGCTGGTCGGCGCGGCCGTCGCGGCGGTCAAAGGATGCAGCGTCGACGAGATACGGGAGCGCACGGCTTTGTCCACAGCCATGGTGTTTTCCACAGCGCGCTAATTCTCCTGTTTCTGTGCAAAATACGAGAACCTTCTGACCAGGAACTTTTGGCTTGAAATCGGCCAAAAACATGCTCTGAACTGGGCGTTAACGAAAATATCACACAGCGTACCGGCTGTGACCTGCGGAAATAAGGACGCGAATCTTTCTTCGACTTTTCCGGTTTGCGCGGCTTGCAAATGGTTATCTAACTTCTTCGAAACCCCTCGCCACCCGTGTGTCGGCGCGGGTGCACTGTGTCCCCGGAGAAGGGTGGAGCCCTGCGGAACCAGAGCACTGGGGGGAGGCGCCTCGGCGTTGCCGCAATTATTTGCGGTGCGTTATTCGGCGCGCCTCTCCTGTTGTTGCACAGCAATGCGGCCCATGCGTCGCGGCCCGAGGCCGCGGCGCATGCCGGCCACGGCGCGCACAAAAACGCGGTGTACCCGGCGTCGCATCTCGACACCGTGAACCTGCCGTCGCACCTCGTCGCGTACCACGCAGCCCGGATCGACGACGACCACGACAGCGCCGCCGACGACGACCACGTTGCCGCCGACGACGACCACGACATCGCCGCCGACCACGACCACGACGTCGCCCCCCACGACGACGACCACGACGCGGCCGGCGCCGACCAACAGCGAGGTCGGTGACGCGACCTGGTACGCAGCCGCGCCCGCCGGGTACTGCGCGAGCCCGACGCTGCCGTTCGGGACCGTGCTGACCGTCGTCAACGACGCGACGGGCGCCACGACGGTATGCACCGTCGACGACCGCGAGGCGGCGGGGTACCCCCGGGTCGTCGACCTCTCACCGGAGGGCTTCGACCAGATCGCCGACACGAGCCAGGGAGTGGTGCAGGTCACAATCTCCTGGTGACCCATTCCGGCGCCGACATCGCCCAGTTGCTGTCGGCGCACGGGCTGCGGCCGAGCCGGGCCCTGGGCCAGAACTTCGTCGCCGATCCGAACACGGTGCGCCGGATCGCCCGCCTGGCTGGCCTCGGGGCCGGCGACCGGGTGCTCGAGATAGGCGCCGGCCTGGGCTCCCTCACCCTCGCCCTGGCCGAGACCGGGGCTCGCGTGGTGGCGGTGGAGACCGACCGCCACGTCGTCCCGGTGCTGCGCTCGGTGGTCGAGCCCGCAGGGGTGGAGGTCGTGGAGGGCGACGCCCTCACGCTCGACCTCCCGACGCTGCTGGCGGCGCACGGGGGCGGTGCCTGGAGCCTGGTGGCGAACCTGCCCTACAACGTGGCCACGCCGCTGGTGATGCGCACGCTCACCGAGGTGCCCACCGTGACCCGCCTCCTCGTGATGGTGCAGCGCGAGGTGGGGGAGCGCATGGCGGCGGGCGTGGGCGACGACGGCTACGGCGCGGTGTCCGTGCGGGTGGCGTACTTCGCGCGGGCCGAGGTGGTCGGCCGGGTGCCGGCGTCGGTGTTCATCCCGCGGCCGCGCGTGGAGTCGGTACTCGTGCGCTTCGTGCGACACGAGGAACCCGCGGTCGATCCCGACGTCGTCTCGTACCAGCGCCTCGACGCGGTGGTGCGGGCTGGCTTCGCGCACCGCCGCAAGATGTTGCGCCGCGCGCTGGCCGGCGTCGTGGAGCCCGAGGCCTATGCGCGCGCCGGCGTGCGGCCCGAGGCCAGGGCCGAGGAGCTCGACATCGATGCGTGGGGGAGACTGGCCGCGACGTGAAGGTGCACGCGCCGGCCAAGCTCACGATGTCGCTGCGGATAACCAGGGTCCGCGCGGACGGCTACCACGAGCTCGATGCCGAGATGGTAACGCTGAGCCTGGCCGACGAGCTCGTCCTCGACGAAGGCGGAACGGGACTGACGATCGAAGGCGACGCGTGGACGCGCGCCGATGCGCTCACGCGGATGGAGGACAACCTGGTCGTCAAGGCGCTCGCCGCGTGCGGGCGGCGGGCGGCGGTCCGCCTGCGCAAGCGCATCCCGTTGGGAGCCGGCCTCGGCGGGGGCTCGGCCGACGCGGCCGCCATCCTGCGCTGGGCGGGCGCCACCGATCCGGCGCTCGCGGCCCGCCTTGGCGCCGACGTGCCGTTCTGCGTGGCCGGCGGCCGGGCCCGGGTCGGCGGGGTGGGCGAGCGGGTCAGCCCGCTCGAGTTCGAGCGCCGCGACTATCTCCTCCTGCTGCCGCCCTTCGGTGTCGACACGGCGGCCGTCTACCGGGCCTGGGACCGAGATCCCGCCCACGACGGGCCCAACGAGCTGGCCGCGGCTGCAATGGCGGCGGAGCCGCGGCTGGCCCTCTGGCGCGACATGCTCGGCGACCTGGTCGGCAGCGAGCCACGCCTCGCGGGGAGCGGCTCGACCTGGTTCGCCGAGGGGGGCCCGGCCGAGGCCGGCACCCCGGACGCCCCTGAGCTGCGTGCGGGCACGGAATCGGGCCGCCTGGTGCGCGTGCACACCGTGCCGGCAGGGTGGGAAGGGGACTGACCGATCGGCGAGGGGTTTTCGGTGGCTACTTGCCGGCCCGGCGCTGCCAGCGGGTCGCCTTCAGCATCTTCTTGTGCTTCTTCTTGCGCATCCGCTTGCGACGCTTCTTGATCAGTGATCCCATTTCGTGCGGCAGGCTAGCGGTCCCGGTGCTCGACTGCCAGGTCGCGCGGCAACCGGGGAGGCCGGAGGAGGCCGTCGATGGGGTTCGAGATCGTGGGGCTCGACCACGTGCAGCTGGCCATGCCCCCGGGCCTCGAGGCGCAGGCAGAGGCGTTCTACGCGGGCGTGCTGGGGCTGGAGCGGGTACCCAAGCCGCCTCCGCTGGCGGCGCGCGGCGGCTGCTGGTTCCAGCATGGCGATGTGGCGGTGCACCTGGGGGTGGAGGAGGACTTCCGGCCGGCCCGCAAGGCGCATCCCGCCTTCGTCGTCGAGGACCTGGCGGCATTGCAGGCCGCGTGCGAGGAGGCCGGCATCGAGGTGCGGATGAACCCTGACCGCGAGCCGGGCCGGGGCGCCTATGTGGACGACCCCTTCGGGAACCGGATCGAGCTCATCGCGGCCGACTGACCAGTGCTTCGAGGAGGAGGCGCCGGCGGGGACGGTGCGGACCCGCCCCACGCCGGCATTGCCGATCGCCGAGTGGCGGAAAGTCAGCGATCGGCGGGTGCTCGCAGTGTGCGCTCGCCAACGCGGTGTCGTGTTGGGAACCAATAAGAAGGACTGAAGAATCCACGGGCAGCGCTTCAGGGATGCCCGTTGCCCTCGGGTCTTCCCTCCTCGGGCGCGGGCACGGTGGGCAGGAACAGCGACATGCGGGCCCCGCCGGCCGGGTCGTTCTCGGCCAGCACCGTCCCGCCCTCCGCCTTGGCCACCTGGGCCACGATCGCCAGCCCCAGTCCCGACCCGGGGAGGCCCCGCGCCGCCGGCGAGCGGTAAAAGCGGTCGAAGATGTGGGGCAGGTCGGCCTCCGCGATGCCCGGGCCCCGGTCGCGCACGACGACGGTGCCGCCCCGGCAGTCGACCGACACTGTCTGTCCCGGCGGGCTCCACTTGCGTGCGTTGTCGAGCAGGTTGCCCACTGCGCGCCCGAGACGGTCGGCGTGACCCTCGACCCAACACGGCTCGGCGGTGAGGTCGAAGGTGATCTCCTCGGCGCGCCCGTGCGTGTTCTGGACGTGCACCGCGTCGTGCACGAGCAGGTCGAGCCGCAGTGGCTCGCGTGGCGCGGGCCGCTGGTCGCCGCGGGCGAGCTCGGCCAGGTCACCGACGAGGTCGGTGAGTTCCTGAAGCTGCACGAGGACGTCGTCGACGAGCACGGACCGGTCCTCGGGGCTCAGTTCGTCGACGCGGCGGATCACCTCGAGGTTCGTCCGGAGGCTCGTCAGCGGTGTCCGCAGCTCGTGCGACGCGTCCAGCACCAGCTGGCTCTGGGCGCGGCGCGAGGACTCGAGGGCCTCGAGCAAGCGGTTGAACGTGCGACGGAGGCGGCCGAGCTCGTCGGGGCCGCCGGGGGAAAGGCGCCGTGAGACGTCCGTCGTCTCCGCCACGTCCTCCACGCTGTCGGTGAGCGAGTTCAGGGGAACGAGGGCGGTGCGCGCGACGATCCAGCCGAGCACGACAGCCAGCAGGACACCGATGAGGGCGACCGCACCGAGCAGCAGCGCCAGCGTCTTTAGCTCCGAGTTGGCGTTGAAAAGGGTGGCGATCTGCAGCGCGCCGCCGTTCAACAGCACACCGCCGTTGACGACCGTGTTGTCGGGGAGGTGTTCGACCAGCTCGCGCATCTGGTTGCCGTCGACGTCGACGGTGGTGAAGAACGTGGGCGCGAAGTCCTTCGCAACGAGGCGCACCTGAGGGGTGACGGGGAGGCCACCGCCGGAGATCACCCCGCCGCTGGAGTCGATCACCTGGCCGAGAGTGGCCGTGGTCGACCCGATCTCCTGTCCAGCCACGATCTTCTGCGCCGCGGTGGTCAGCGAGTTGTCGGCTGCCTGCAACAGCGTGTTACGGGAGACGAGGAAGGCCGCACTGGAGGCTGCGAGCACGGCAACCACCACGGCGGCCGTGGTGGCCAGCACCAGCCGGGTGCGAAAGGTCATGCGTCCCGCAACACGTAGCCCACTCCGCGCACGGTCTGGATGCAGCGGGGCTCGCCCCCCTCTTCGAGCTTGCGGCGGAGGTAACCGACATAGACGGCGAGGGAATTGGTCCCCGAGTCGAAGTCGAAGCCCCAGACGCGGTTGAGCAGTACCTCGCGGGTGAGCACCTGACGGGGGTGACGAAGGAACGTCTCGAGGAGATCGAACTCGATACGTGTGAGCGTGAAGACCCGTTCGCCCCGCTGGCCCTCGCGCGTCGACAGGTCCAGGGTCAGGTCGCCGACGCGCAGGAGGCCCCCCTCGCCCTCGAAGCGGCGTCGCAACAGGGCGCGCAGGCGGGCGAGGAGCTCGGCCAGGGCGAACGGTTTGACGAGGTAATCGTCGGCGCCCGCGTCGAGTCCCTGCACGCGGTCGTCGACGGCGTCGCGGGCGGTGAGCATCAGCACCGGGGTGTCGTCGCCGGCGGCGCGCATCCGCCGGCAGACGGTGAGGCCGTCGATGTCGGGCAGCCCCAGATCGAGGACGAGCGCGTCGGGGGGCGTCTGGGCCAGTTCCTCGAGGGCCTCGCCTCCGGAGGGCACGGTCCCCACGTCGTAGCCCTCGAGGCGCAGGGCTCGGTCGATCGACCGGCGGACGGCGAGGTCGTCGTCCACCACCAGGATGCGCACGAGATCGAGGTTACGCCGCCGACTCAGCGGTTCAGGGCCGCGCGAGTGCGCCCCCGGCCGCGGCGCCGTGCCTAACCTCTAGCGGGCGCATTCCCACTCCGGGGTAGTTCAATCGGCAGAACGTCGGCCTTTGGAGCCGGATGTTGGAGGTTCGAGCCCTCCCCCCGGAACTCGCTGGTGGGCATGCGGCATGTGTGCCTCGCAGCCAGGACGACCCAGACTTCGGCGCGGACCTTCCGGACGGCGCCGACATCGTGCGGGACGTCGGCGAGGTCGCATATGCCGAGCCCTTCGGGTCTGACCCGGGGCCTCAGCGGCCGGGCGCCCTGTCCTTCTCGGCGAGGCGGGCGAGGTACTCGTTGTAGGCGGCGAGCTCGGCCGCTTCTTGCCTCTCCTTCGCCGCGGGGGGGTCGCCGGGCGGCTGCGGTGCAGCGTCGGCATGCCCGTTCTCTGACGCGGCGGCGTCGACCGGTTCGGGCTTCTCGTGCACGAAGCGCCACCACATGTAGATCGCGTAGCCCGCGAACAGCGGCCACTCGAAGACATAGGCCCAACTCAGGCTGTTGCCGTTGAGAGCGCGGTTGATCTGCCACACGCAGAGCGCCATGAACGCGGGCACGACGATGAGGATGACCGCGTGCAGCTTCAGGGCACGCGGCGAGAGCCAGACCCGTTTGTCCATCATCCCTCCGCGAAGAAGAACTCGGACAGGATGGCAGCCAACTCGAGCGGGCGGTCGCCCTGGATGCTGTGCCCGGCGCCCTCGACGCCCACGACCCGGGCCTCCGGTTGCCGGCGCTGGAGCTCAGCCACGTCCTCGTCGCCCACCACGGACCAGGCGAGTCCGCGGATCAGCAGCACCGGCACCCTGAGTCCGGAAACGGCCTCCCACCAGTCGCCGAACTCGGGGTGGACCGCGGCGGAGGGCTCGACACGGAAGCGCGCGTAGCGCCAGACCCAGCTGCCGTCCTCTCGCTGCACCGCATTGTGCAGGATGCCGCGCCGAAGGGAGGACTCGCTGCGGCCAGGGTTGTGCTCGATCGTCCGGGCCAGGAGCTCGTCGAAGCTGGCGAAGCTCGCCGGACCGTTGACGAAGTTCGTCACCGGTGCCGCTTTCTCCGCGGTCACCCCCGGTGTGATGTCGACGAGGGCGAGCGCGCGCACGAGCTCGGGGGCCTCGGCGGCGAGCGCGATGGACGACACCCCGCCCAGCGACATGCCGACGACGCCGCGCGCATCGGGCGCGAGCTCGCGCACGACGACGGCGAGGTCGCGTCCGTTGCTCCCGGCCGACACCGGACCGTCCGGCCCCCCGTCGGAGTGGCCGTGCCCGGGAAGATCGACCGCGAGGAGAGGCCGGGCCAGCGCGAGGGCCACGGTGTCCCAGGTGTGCGCGTTCTGGGCCCCCCCGTGGACGAACACCAACTCGGGGCTCCCGGTCTCGCCACCCCACAGCAGGCTCGAGACCCGGCGGCCGGGCGAGACTTCCACGTCGACGCGCCGCACGTCAGGAGGGCCGTCGTAGGGGAGGCCGTACTCGGCGGCGTTCTCGTGGAACAGGCCGAACTCGTCGTACGGGATCAGTTCCGGCACCCCAGCAGTGTCCCATACGCACGCCGGGCGGCCAGGCGGGCTAAGAATGCGGCGATGCCCGAACGCCGCCGCCTCTCCGCTGTCGTTCTCGCTGCCGGCGAGGGCACGCGCATGCGGTCCGAGCGCCCCAAACCGCTGCACCTGTTGTGTGGGCGCCCGATGATCCTCCATGTGCTCGACGCGATGGCCGAGATCGACGTCCGCCGGGTCGTGGTCGTCGTGGGACACCGCGGCGAGTGGGTCACCAAGACACTCGTGCAGCACGCGCCACCCACCATGGAGATCGAGTTCGTCGAGCAGACGAAGCGTTCGGGCACCGGCGATGCACTGGCCGTCGGGCTGACCGGGCTGCCGGATGACGACGACGAGCTCGAGGACGTGGTGGTGCTCCCCGGTGACACACCGCTCCTCCGCCCGCAGACGCTGGCGACGCTGGTGCGCGCCCACCGGGCAGAAGACGCAGGAGCCACCTTGCTCACGGCCGTGGTGGAGAATCCCACCGGCTACGGCCGGGTCGTCCACGGCAAGGACGGGGACGTGGCCAGGGTCGTCGAGGAGGCCGACGCCACCGACGAAGAGCGGATCATTGACGAGGTCAACACCTCGATCTACTGCTTCCGTCGCAGCATCCTGGCGCCGACGCTGCGCCGGCTCAGCCCGGCCAACGCGCTGGGCGAGTACTACCTCACCGATGCCGTCGCGGTGTTGCACAGCGCCGGCTACGCAGTGCGCTCGCTCGTCCTGCCCGACTCCATGGAGGCGGCCGGCGTCAACGACCGGGCCCAGCTGGCGGTGGCCGAGGCAGAGTTGCGCGACCGCATCAACGAACGCTGGATGCGGCGAGGCGTCACCATGTGGGACCCCGAGCGCACCTACGTCGATGCCGAAGCGCAGCTCGAGGCAGACGTCTCGCTGCTCCCCGGCGTGATCCTGCGCGGTGAGTGCCGCATCGGGGCGGGATCAGAGATCGGGCCCAACAGCGTGCTCACCGAGACGACGGTGGGCCAGGGCGCGGTGGTCCAGGCCAGCGTCTGCACCCGTGCCACCATCGGCGACGGCGCCCGGGTCGGCCCCTACAGCGTGCTCGAGGCGGGGGCTGAAGTCGCCGCGGGGAGGGTGGTGGCGGCCCATTCGGTACTGGCTGGCCCCGGGGGCTGAGGCCCTCGGCCCGGCTGCCGGCCCGGCGCGCCGGGGGGCGATAGCGTTGCCTCGTGGAGCTGATCCCCCGCCGCCGCTTGGAGCTCGTTTCCGGCCGCGCCCACCCCAGCCTGGCGAAGGACATCGCGGGCCATCTTGGCGTCGAGCTCGGCCAGGCCAATCTGCGTGAGTTCGCCAACGGCGAGATCTACTGCAAGTACGACATCTCCATCCGCGGCTGCGACGTCTTCATCGTCCAGACGCATGCCAGCCCGGTCAACGACTCGCTGATGGAGCAGCTGATCATGATCGACGCGGCCAAGCGCGCGTCGGCGAAGCGCATCACTGCGGTCTGCCCCTACTACGGCTACTCGCGCCAGGACCGCAAGTCGACCGGTCGTGAGCCCATCACGGCCAAATTGGTGGCCGACATGCTCTCGGTAGCGGGTGCCGACCGCGTGGTCTCGGTCGACCTGCACTCGGGGCAGATCCAGGGATTCTTCGACACGCCATTCGACCACCTGGTCGCGGCCCCGGTGATGGAGGCCTACATGCGGGAGCACTTCGGCGACGATGTCGTGGTGGTCGCCCCCGACGCCGGCCGGGTCAAGGTGGCCGAACGTTACAGCCAGCACCTGGGGTGCGACCTGGCCCTGATTCACAAGACCCGCCCCCGGGGCTCCTACAACGAGGTGCAGGCCCGCCACGTGATCGGTGAGGTCGAAGGCCGACACTGCGTCCTGATCGACGACATGATCGACACCGCCGGCACCATCTGCGCGGCGGCCGAATTGCTGGCGGAGTCGGGGGCGTCGGAGATCTGCGCCATGGCCACGCACGGCGTGCTCTCGGACCCGGCGGTGGACCGCTTGAAAGCGGCGCCGATCTCGCGTGTCGTCGTCACCGACACGTTGCCCGTCGCCGAGGACCGCTCGTTTGACAAGCTCGAGGTGCTCTCGGTGGCCAAGATCATCGCCGACGCCATCGACGCAGTGTTCGAGGACACGTCGGTCTCGGAGCTCTTCGGCGGCGACAACCTGGTCTAGGAGGCCACTCCTTCATCCGCCTTCGGGTCTCTCTGTGGCGCCCGGGCAGATGAGTAGCCAGGGGCCCCGGTGTACTGGTCAGATCCCCGAAGTGTCTGACCGGCTTCTAGATACGAGTACTGACGGAAACCAATTTTGGTGGATCGGTACTGCGCTGAGGTCTTGAGCACACCAATGCCATAACGCACACTCCTCCAGAAGTTGATGGAGGAGGCGTCCTCGTTGTAGCGGGTGGGACATGACAGCTCGCCGATCCGTGCTCCCGCGGCGAGTGCTTGGACAATTATCTGGTTGTCGAATACGAAATCGTCCGAATTGAGATCAAGGTTCAGTGTCGAGAGGAGCTCGCGGCTGAAGGCTCGCAAACCCGTGTGGTACTCAGAGAGCTTGTAGCTGACCAGAATGTTCTCAAGCAGCGTGAGTACCCGGTTCGCAACGTACTTGTACCTCGGCATGCCGCCCTTCATGGCATTTTGGGACAGGATCCGAGAACCGAGTGCAAGGTCGTACTCGCCGTACGCGATCATTCCGGCCAGGGGGACGACGAGCCGGGGTGAGTACTGGTAGTCCGGGTGCAACATGACGACGATGTCCGCACCATGGTCGAGTGCGGTGGCATAACACGTCTTTTGGTTTCCGCCGTAACCCCGGTTTTGGCTGTGCACTATGGGCTGCAGTCCGAGGTTTCGGGCTACGGCCACCGTCTCGTCAGTACTGGCATCGTCGACGATCAGCACCTCATCGACGACCGTCCGATCGATCTCGCGAACGGTTCGGGCGAGCGTCAATTCGGCGTTGTAAGCAGGGAGTACGACGACCACCCGCTTGTCGTTCAGCATCGGCTCATGTCAACCATCGAGCGACCTTTGCAGTCCGAGTCAACTCTAAGTTTGTAGGGGGCGCGCGAACTGTATTCGGCCGCACGGTTGGTTGCCATCGATCCAGGTCCCACCACTGTCTGACCACGGCTTTCCGGGAGGCGATTACGCAGCTTCCTTCTTGTATAAGACCAGGTGGTCCTTGGGAAAAACCCAGACCACGTGATAATCCGCGGGAATGGCGGGTTCGCGGATGGAGCTGTCCGAATAGTGCAGCACATACTCATAGTTCTGGTTGTAGGCCGCCTTGATTGCTGAGTAGTCAGACGTTCCGAAGGTACCGGAGAAATAGAGGCCGTCGATGGTGAGATTTCGATCGGGAAGAAAACTCGCTGCTGCGACAAGAGCTCGAGTCTTGCGAAGAGTGGAATACCCGTCCGACCCATCCGTCGCGTACATGAGCACCCACGAGCCCTTGGGAATCACTGCGGCGATATGCGACAGCGCAAGGTTCTGCTGCGGCAACATCCCGGGTTGACGGACGTAGAAGTTTTCATCTTCAGCGGAAGCACCCGTCTGGAACAACAACACCAATCCAACGACACACCCAAGTGCGGCAACGCCGCCCGCAGATCGACCGGATTGCTCACGTCGAGCATGAGTAGGTTTCGGCCACGAGCGGATCCAGTTCGCGATGCGGCTGATGCCATAGGTTCCGAGGATGCATGCAAAGGGCGTCAGGTAGACGACACTGAGTACGGAACCGAAGCCGCCACGGTTGTCGACGAATACAAACGCGCCATATACAAGAGGCGTCAGGAGCGTTGCCCCCAACAGATACAGCTTCTCTTTCAGCACCCACACTGCTCCGGCAATGACGAGCGCTACGGCGAGTATCCCGACCACGACGGCGATGTCATTGAGCCATGTGTTCCAGAACAGCGTGCCGATCCGCGCGAACGGCGCGACTGCGCCCGATCGGAAGAGATACTGGGTCGGTGCTGCCCCGGCCAGGTACTGGAACGGATACCTGAGGAAGAAAGGTTGCGGTCCGTAGCTGGTTTGTAGCACCCAGGCATGAATGCCACCACCGAAGAGCAACCACCTGATGTTCTGGAAGCCCAACACAAGGGCGCCCGCCCCAAAGGCCAACAATGGCGTCCACGGCACGGTGTTGCGGCCTCCTTTGCGCAACGCCGGAAGGACGAGGATAAGCACACCACCCGCCATGGCGGCGGCCAGGACGAGAAAGGCTGGCATGTAGACGCCGACCAACACACCCGCGATGCCTCCGGCCAGAACGGCGTAACCAATGCTGCGCCGAGTAAAGGCCAGAAGGAAGAGGACGAGGCCACCCATCATCAATGCGGTCCCTCTGGTCGACTGGGTCAATCCGAATCCGGCGGTGAAGAAGCGAGATTGGTTGGTTGAGACCAGGAGAAGTCCGATCGTTGCGACGAGCCAACTTGCGTTGAGCACCCAGCGCAAGACCAAGTACACGACGCTGGCACCCAGAGCCAGGCAGACCGCCGAAAAGGGCTCCACGAGCTGGTACGAGTGCAGTCCGAATACGCTCAACAACCCGCCGTCGACCGTGCCCGCGCTGCCCGGGTAGACGTTGGTTGGCAAGACCCACAAGAGCGGAGACACGTACGCAGTCGGGTGCCCGTTTGCGAACGCGTGGGTCTGCATGTACGCCGCGGACGGGGACCAAGTGAAGAGGTCATCTCCGCTGAAATCGGACAAGGTGAGGACGCCCGCGTGAATCATCGGGAGCTGCAGGACGATCGCGTTGACGAGGCCTATGACGCCGACGACTGCTAAATCGATCCGCGATTTAAGGACTCCTGCGACGAGCGGGCCTCGCTTCACCCACGCGACGACGGCAGAGAAAGCTCCGAAGACGACGCTCGGTCACGACGACGATATGACCACTGGCGAAGTAGGGCGAGAGCCACTGGCAAGCCAAGTACAGGATGGCGAGCCCAACGAAGGGAGACAGGAAACGAGCCGTCCCGTTCGAGCCATCAGCGAGCAGCAGAACTGGGCCAAGGCCGATGACGACCAACAACGAGACGAGCCCTGCGGCAAGCAGGATCAGTTCAAGGACGATCAAGGGGCCCGACGACCTTCCAAGATTCGGCCAGCATTTCTCCTCGATCTCATGATTCGAACCCTGGTCTGAAGCCCTGGCGGCGTAGCATACGCGACCCTCGCCGCCGCTCTTCGTCGCTGGTGGCCCAGCCAATTAACCCCAGGGTCACCTCAGACCACGGATATAGTGAGTGGCGCTACCGCCACGGACGGGGGCGTCCAGGATCGAAGCCTTGTCGTTCATCTATGAGACCTCAATAGACCCAGAGCGCGAGAACAACGCCCACGCGTTGGCGCTGTCTTTAGTTGGGTTCAACAAGCGGGTCCTTGAAGTCGGTTGCTCGACCGGCTATTTCACGAAGGTGCTGGTCGAGCGTGGGTGCGACGTGGTCGGAATGGAGATCGACCCCGGCGCAGCTGAGAAAGCTGAGGCATGGGCCGAGCGTGTGGTAGTCGGCAATCTCGATGAATCGCACGTCTGGGACGAAGTCAAAGACGAATCGTTCGACGTGGTGGTCATGGGTGACGTCCTCGAGCATCTACGCGAACCACTGGCTTCATTGCGTCAGGCAGTCAGGAAGCTCAAGCCGTCAGGTTTTATCGTTACATCGCTTCCAAACATTGCTCACGGTGATGTACGGATCGCGCTTCTGAACGGACGGTTCCGGTACAACGAGACCGGACTTTTGGACCGTACGCACGTTCATTTCTTCACGCTGGAGACGATTCGCC
This sequence comes from uncultured Acidimicrobiaceae bacterium, assembly GCA_963777485.1. Classification (GTDB taxonomy): domain Bacteria; phylum Actinomycetota; class Acidimicrobiia; order Acidimicrobiales; family RAAP-2; genus Bog-473. Next base: position 290,706 of record CAVZQP010000001.1, read on the forward strand.
AGCTCATGTTCGAGGCCGGCCTGGTCGTCGTGGACACCAAGCGGGTCGTCATGCCGCTGTTCCAATCAGAGATCGGTGTCACGAGGGCAGACATAAGCCACAAGACTCTCGACGAGCTTCATGCTGATCCCGAAGTGGAGTCGTACCAGTACGTCATGAAGTCGGTGCGTGACAGTGGAAGCGAAGAGCTGTCGATGTTGAGCCGCCGCGTCAACGAGCTGGGCGATCGGGTGCACAACCAGCGCATGCGGATCGCTCTGCTGCGCAAAGGACTCGTGGACAACGCGATCCTCCAGGATGCACTTGCAGAGCATCAGCGTTATGTCAGAGCTCTGGAAGGACATGTGGCGGGACTCGAACACAACATCGAGGTGCTCACGGAGTCGTTGGCAGTCGCCGAGGCCAAGTACCAGGCAATCCTCAGTCAACGAACGCCACTCTCTCGCGGTATCTACAACAGAATCCGACGTGTCCTCGCGAAGCCCGTCTGAGCAGTTCGGGGCGATGTCAGAAACGGTGCGGGAGCGCGAGATCCTCGGCGATGGCAACCCCAAAGTGCTCGCCTTTTACCTGCCGCAATTTCATCAGGTGGCCGAGAACGACGCGTGGCACGGCGAAGGGTTCACTGAGTGGACCGTCGTCGCCCGTAGCAAGCCGCTGTTCCCGGGCCACCGACAGCCCGAACTGCCGGGTGAGCTCGGCTTCTATGACCTTCGAGTTCCCGAGATTCGTTACCGCCAGGCTCAGCTAGCTCGCGAACACGGGCTCAGCGGTTTCCTCTATTACCACTATTGGTTCGGCGGCCGAAGGATGCTCGGACGTCCGTTCGATGAAGTTGTGCGCTCGGGGCAACCAGATTTTCCTTTCGCTCTCTGCTGGGCGAACGAGAGCTGGTATCGCCGATGGCAAGGTTCCATTGACGAAATGCTGATGGAGCAGGTCTTCAGCGAGGAAGACGACATCGCACACATCCGGTGGCTGATTCCATGTTTTGAGGACCCTCGCTACATACGGATAGAAGGCAGGCCTTTGCTTGCGGTCTACCGGGCCCATCACCTTCCAGATCCGCGCCGTACTGTCGAGGTCTGGCGTTCGGAATGCGAGCGGGCCGGCGTTGCCCCGCCCTGGCTCGTGATGTTCGAAACAGAGGAGGAGTTGTCGGATCCCGCCTCTCGGGGCTTTGACGCAAGCGCAGAATTCCTTCCTCATCATCTCGCCTCTCTGGTCGCCTCCAAGCCTCACAAGGTCGGTGCGGATCAGTCGCACCGGGTGTTCGAATACGAGGATGTGGCCACGGCATACCTGAACCGCCCGCCGGTCGATTGGCGCCGCTTCCCTTGTGTGGCGACAGGGTGGGACAACTCACCTCGACGACAGACCGGAGAGGCCCTCATCCTCCGCGGTTCCACGCCGGAGGCATACGGTCGATGGCTGGCTGAAGCGGCGCGCCGCCAAAAGGCGTCGTACGGAAGTAACGGCGTGGTCTTCGTCAACGCGTGGAACGAGTGGGCCGAGGGTGCCCACCTCGAACCCGACGAGTACTGGGGGAAGAGCTACCTCGAGACCACCAGAGAGGCGCTCGGGCGGGTGTTCGGCGCGATGCCTTCCAATAAGTCCGAGTCGTTGCCACCCGACACTCACCCGGCGCCCTCTCCGACGGAAGACCTGTATCACGACCTGTATGCGCAGTACGTGCTCCTGCAACAGTCGGCCAGTGGACTCCTCGCATATGCCGATCGTCGCGTCAACGAGCTGAAGAAGCATTACGAGGCGAAAGTGGCGTGGGCAAAGCACAAAGGTGAGCTGGTCACTGACCTCAACGAGTGGCTGTACGAACAGCTGCGCATTCAGGACGAGCGACTACGCAAGCTCGGCGTGGCCGACCCCTCATTGTCCGAGTGGCTGCAGGACCCCGAGCTCGGGCCGGGGACAACTCCCGCCTCCGGCGATGATGTCGAAGGAGCGCTTCCACATCGTTCGACGAGCACGGCCGCCGGCGAGGACGAACAGCCGCCGCCCAGCTGGCGCCAGGACTCGGGTAGTCAGTTACATGATCCGAGCGAGGCGTCGGGGGACGCCTCCGCCGAGGCGGAAGATGGGGACGGGGAGATCGCAAGCGCCGATCCCGAGCGAGACGGCCGCGAGCGACAAGTGGAGGAGCTCCGGAGGGACGAAGGGTTCGACGACCTTCCGACGATGCGAACTCCCGATTGGCTCCTTGAGTTGGAGCGCGACCCCGCAGATTGAGGATCATTCCTGATTGCAGCTCGCCAGGTAGATCTGACCTCGTCGTCTGAGCCTGTGGCCTAGTTGGCTCCTGCGCCGTGCGTCGGCTCGATCATGACATCGCGCCACATCTGCTCAATCCCCTCTCGCAGCGAACGGGGCCGAAAATCGACGAGCGACTGCAACAGAGAAATATCGAGCTGCACTCGTGGCAGATCAAAGTCTCGCGCATCCTTGGGGAGGATCGGAAGTGGTCGGCCACTCACTTGCCGGGCCAGTGCGACGACCTCGTTGATGGTTGATGCGACGCCGCTTCCGATGTTCACGACGGACGGCCCTCCGGCGACGACCAGCCCGGCGATCGCCAGCCCGATGTCTTCGGCATGGACGAAATCGCGAGAAATCTGACCGTCCCCGTAGAGGACAAGCGGCTCTCCCGTACGGCAGCACTCGAGGGCGGTACCCACGATGCCTTGGCCTCGGGCGGTGGTCTGTCCCGTTCCGTAGGCGTTGCCGATCCTCAGAAGCTGGACATGGATGTCGTTTATCGCCCCGTAGCGCAGCACGAACCTCTCCGCGGCGAGCCTGGTGATGCCGTAAACGCAGAGTGGCGCCGTCGGAGCCGTCTCGGGGATCGGGAAGGACAAGGCGTTCCCATAGACCGTTCCGCCCGAGGACAGGTAGGACACGGCGAGCCGGGGCCCCTTTTCGAGAACGCCGAGAAGTTCCAGGAGCGGTTGGAGGGTCAAAGAAAGGTCGAGGTGAGGCTCCTGCTCCGCCTCGGGAGGCACCAAGGATCCGAGAGCGAACACCACGTGATCCATCCCGACGACGGCCTCGGCCACGGTCTTGGTCACACCGGCATCACCGATGATGACCTCCGCTCCCGCGGTGAGTTGCTGCGCCCGTCCGTGGGGGCGACTCCTCGACAGCACACGGACGCGGTGGCCGTCGTCGAGCAAACGGCGGACGACGTGCGCCCCCAGGAAGCCGGCGCCCAGGACCAGGACCGAGCCGGCATCACGGCGGGGCGCCGTGGAAAAGCGGCTCACGACCACGGCGGCATGATACCGAGGAGTCCTCGGGCGAGAATTCCGCCGGGGAACCGGCACGGCTGTCGCGATTGGTCCGCCCTCCAGGGGCGACTACGCTGGTAGGCCGTTCGCACGGCCCCGCAGCCGTGGCGCGTGGACCCGCTCTCGCCGCACCCGAGGAGATCCCTAATGGCCGAAGTCGTACTTGCCGCTGAAACCGGACGCCCCAGAGGCTCGCGCGCCGCTCGTCGACTCCGGCGCGAGGGGAAGATCCCGGGCGTGATCTACGGGCACGGGACGGACCCCCTGCCGGTGGCCGTGGGGGCGCGGGAGTTGCGGGCGGCGCTGAACAGCGAGGCCGGGGCGAACCAGCTGCTGTCCCTCGATACCGGATCCGGGACTTACCTGACGATCGCACGCGACATGCAACGTCATCCCGTCGCCCAGACGGTGACCCACGTGGACTTCGTGATCGTCCGCCGAGACGAGGTGATCAGCGCGGACGTGCCGATCACCCTCGTCGGCGAGGCGATCGAGGTGCAGCACGGCGACGGCCTGGTCGAGCAACAGATGTTCACCCTGCCGATCAACGCGCTGCCGGCGGACATCCCGTCCGGCATCGAGGCTGACATCAGCGAGCTGACCATCGGCGGCCAGGTGCGCGTGTCAGATCTCGCGCTGCCGCCGGGCGTCACAACCGAAGTCGAGCCCGAGACTGCCGTCGCGATCGGCCAGCCCCCCCGGGTCGTCGTCGAGGAAGAGGTTGCCGTCGAGGGCGAGGGCGAGGAAGGCGGGGCCGAAGAAGGCGCCGAGCCCAGCGGCGAGGCCCAGGCATCGGAATCCACCTCCGAAGAGGGCTAGGCGCTGCGCCGCCCCTTTGCCCGGTCGGAGCGCCGGGGCACCCCGGCTGACCTCTTGGTCGTCGGTCTGGGCAACCCAGGAACCGAGTTCTCCGGGAGCCTGCACAACGCGGGGTCCGACGCCGTCGAGCTCCTGGCCGAGCGACACGGCGCATCCCTCCGAGCGGAGAAGGGGGTGCAGGCGCGAGCGGCCACCGCGACCATCGGCGGCCGCCGCGTGGCCCTGGCGGTGCCAACGACATACATGAACGAATCCGGCGTCGCCGTGCGGGCGCTGGCCCGGCGCTTCGGCATCGACGACCCGGCGGACATCGTCGTCGTGCACGACGAGCTCGACCTGCCTCCCGGCACCGTGCGCCTGAAATCGGGCGGCGGCCTGGCGGGGCACAACGGCCTGCGTTCGATCGCCTCGCACCTCCACTCGCAGGAGTTCCTGCGAGTGCGCATCGGTGTCGGCAAGCCGCCGAGCGCACAACAGGGGGCCTCGCACGTGCTGCGCCGCCCGCCCCGAGGCGTGCGGGAACTCTTGGACGCCTCCGTTGAGACGGCAGCCGACTCCGTCGAGCGCCTCGCTGCGGACGGCATCGACGCCGCCATGGCGTGGTGCCACTCCCTGCCCAACTAGCCCCGATGCCCTCGCCGCCCGCCCCCTCACCGCCGACCGCGGCCGGCAGCCTGTCCGCCGTCCCGCTCCAGCTGCGGGCCGACCCGGTGCTCGGCGTGCTGCTGGGGGCGGCTGTTGCCACCGTCGCCGTGCCCGAGGCCGCCCAGGCCGTGGCGGCCGCCAGCCTCGCGGCGTTCACCGAGCGGAAACCGCTGCTGGTGGTCACGCCAACTGGCCTCGACGCGGATCGTCTGGCCGACGACTTGACCTGCCTGCTGGCGGCAGAGGACCGGCCGGCGTCCGAGGACGACGTGGGCGCGCTCAGCGGGGCGGTGACCACCCTCCCCGCCTGGGAGACGCTGCCCTTTGAGCGGGTCAGCCCGGAGATCGAGACTATGGGCCGCCGGCTCGCCGTGATCCACGCGCTGCGGCAGAGCGACGCGGCCTGGCCGGCACCCCGAGTCGTGGTCAGCCCGGTGCGGGCGTTGCTGCAACGACTCGCGCCACTCGACGCGGCAGTCCCCATGGTGATCGTGCGCGGCCAGCAGGTCGAGTCGGAGTCCCTGCTGCACGAGCTCGTCGCGCGCGGCTACCGGCGCGAACACCAGGTCGAGCACCGAGGGGAGTTCGCCGTGCGCGGCGGCATCGTCGACGTCTTCCCGTCGACCGCGGACGTGCCGGTGCGCATCGACCTGTGGGGAGACGAGGTCGACCGCCTGACGTCCTTCGCGGTGAGCGACCAGCGGTCCTCGCACGACATCGCATCGGTGACGCTCTACGGGTGCCGAGAGCTGATGGCCGGCACGGAACTCCGTGACGCCGCGCGGCGGCTGACGACGCGGCGGCCCTGGGGTAGCTCGACCTGGGAGCGTCTGGAGCGGGGCGAGCAGTTCGACGGCATGGAGTCGTGGCTGCCGTTCCTGGACGGCGAGCCACGCGTGCTGCCCGATCTGCTGCCCGCCGGCGCGCAGGTGGTGCTCGTCGAGCCGCGGCGCATCCGGGACCGGGCGGTGCAGCTCCTCGACGAAGAAGCCGCGTTGGCCGAGACGCTCGCCGCGACCTGGGGCGCCGAGGAGGGGGATGAGGACCCGTTCCCGCGCCTGCACGTGCCGTTCGACCGGCTCCTGAGCCACACCGATGCGGGGGTCATCTCGCTGCCCCCCGTGCCCGAGGGCCCGTCCACGGCCGCGCTGCGGGTAGGGCGCTTCGACCCGGTGGCGGGTGACCCCGCTCGTTTGGCCGGCGCGGTGACCCGGCTCGTGGGTGAGGGCTACTCGGTGACGATGTGTGCCGCAACGGTCCCGGGCGCAGCGCGGCTCTCGGGCATCCTCGCCGAGCAAGGTGTGCACGCCGCCGTGGTTGGCGCCGCTCCCGCCACGCCGGGTGCAGTGGTGGTCACGGCGCCGCTGACGAACGGCTTCGTGCTCCCCGACGCCAAGGTGGCGGTGCTCTCCGAGACCGACGTGACCGGACGCCGGATGCCCCACCGGCGCGCCCGCCCGCGTGCACGCGCGGCGGACGGGTTCTTCGACGATCTCGAGGCGGGCAGCTTCGTCGTCCATCGGCAGCACGGAGTGGCCCGTTTCGAGGGGGTGACGACGAGGACGATGGCGGGCACCACCCGCGACTACCTGATCCTCCAGTACCGGGGCTCGGACCGTCTGTACCTCCCGGTAGAGCAGATCGAGGCGATCACCCCTTACTCGGGCGGCGAGTCGCCGACGCTCTCGAAGATGGGCGGCGCCGACTGGCAGCGGACACGGGCGAAGGCGCGGGCCGCCGCAGGCGAGGTGGCCGCCGAACTGGTCCAGCTCTACCGGCGCCGCTTGGCGGTCGAGGGCCACGCCTTCGCGGCGGATACCCCCTGGCAGGGCGAGATGGAGGCATCGTTCGGCTACGTCGAGACCGAGGACCAGCTCAAGGCCATCAGCGACGTCAAGGCCGACATGGAAGAGACGCGGCCGATGGACCGCCTCGTGTGCGGCGACGTCGGGTTCGGCAAGACCGAGGTGGCGGTCAGGGGGGTCTTCAAGGCGGTGCAGGACGGGAAGCAGGCTGCGGTGCTGGTCCCCACCACGCTGCTGGCGAGTCAGCACGCCCAGACCTTCGCCGAGCGGTACGCGCCGTACCCATTGCGGGTCGAGCTGCTGAGCCGCTTCCTCTCCCCGGCCCAGCAGCGCGAGGTTGTGCAGGGTCTCGCCGACGGCAGCGTCGACGTCGTCATCGGGACACACCGCCTGCTCGCCCAGGACGTGCAGTTCAAGCAGCTCGGCCTGCTGGTCGTGGACGAGGAGCAGCGCTTCGGGGTCACCCACAAGGAGGCGGTGAAGCGCATTGCGGAGGGGGTCGACGTGTTGACGCTCACGGCCAGCCCGATTCCCCGCACCCTGGAGATGGCGCTCACCGGCATCCGGGACCTGTCCATGGTCAACACGCCGCCGGCGGACCGCCGCCCGATCCTCACCTACGTGGGCGAGCACGACACCGCGGCCGTCAGCGAGGCGCTCCGCCGTGAGCTCCTGCGCGAGGGACAGGTCTTCTACGTGCACAACCGGGTGTCCGACATCGACCGCGTGGCGCGCGAGCTGCGCCACCTCGTGCCCGAGGCCCGCGTGGCCATCGCCCACGGCCAGATGGACGAGGGCAGCCTCGAGACGGTGGTGCTCGACTTCTGGGCGCAACGCTACGACGTCCTGGTCTGCACGACGATCATCGAGTCGGGCATCGACATGCCCTCGGTGAACACGCTGATCGTCGACCGAGCCGACCTGCTCGGGCTGGGCCAGCTCCACCAGATCCGCGGCCGGGTCGGCCGGGGTGGCCAACGGGCCTATGCGTATCTGTTCCACCCAGCCGACCGGGTCCTCTCCGAGCAGGCCTACGAACGCTTGCGCACCATCGGCGAGCACACGGAACTGGGGTCGGGGTTCAAGATCGCCATGCGCGACCTCGAGATCCGGGGCGCCGGCAACATCCTGGGCTCGGACCAGTCCGGGCACATCGCCGCCGTGGGTTACGACCTCTACGTGCAACTGGTGGCCGAGGCGGTCGCGGAGGCCCGCGGCGAGGCGCGACCCGAGCCGCCGTCGGTCTCCATCGACGTCCCCGGCGACGCGCACCTCCCCAAGGACTACGTGGCCGCGGAGGACGCGCGCCTCGAGGCGTACCGGCGCCTGGCCGCCGCCGCGACGCTCGACGACGTGGACGACATCGGCGCGGAGTGGGCGGACCGCTACGGCCCGTTGCCGGCACCTGCGCAGGGCCTGCTCGCGCTCGGCCGTCTGCGCGCCAGTGCCCTCGAGCGCGGCATCGGCGAAGTTGCGATGAGCTCGGTCCGGCCCGGAGGCACCCGTCGGCCTGTCGTGCGGTTGTCGCCGATCACGCTGCCGGCCAGCGCGCAGGTCCGGTTGCGCCGGCTCTCTCCCGGGGCCACCTACCGCGACGAGCTCTCGCAATTGCTGGTGCCCATCCCGGAGGGCGCGCCGGCCGCCGACGGTGTGCGCCGGGTGCTCGAAGAGCTCCTGCCCGTCACGCAGGGTGATTCCTGATCCGAAGGGGCCACCTTGTAGCATGCCCGGCGCGTGAAATGGCTCCTTGCCCTCCTCGTGCTTCTCGGCGGCGGTGTCGCCTGGGCCGCGTTCGCGGTGCCCACGAACGCGGCGGTCGTCAACGGCAGCGCTATCAGCCAGTCGTCGCTCAACTCCGAGGTCCAGGCCATTGCCGGGAGCGCGGAGTACCAGTGCTACCTGAACTCGGAGGAATTCCTGTCCTCGAACGGCAGCCAAGTCGGGCTGCCTCCGGTGACCGGTGCGGGCAAGGGGCAGAACGAGGGGGACAACCCGACCGCCACAAGCGCCTTCGTCGCCACCTACCTGGACACGGTGATCGGCCACGAGCTCGTCGAACAGCTCGCCGGCAAGCACAACGTGACGACGAACTCGACTCAGCTGGCCGACGCGCGCTCCAGCTTGACCAGCCAGATCACGGGCGTGATGCAGCAGGTGGCCCAGACGGCCCAGGGCCAGAACCCGAAGTTCAGCTGTGGCGCGGCCAATCCGCTCACCGGCCAGCAGGTGCTCGAGTCGCTGCCCTCATGGTTCGTGGACGAGCAGGTGCAATTCGTCGCCACCGCCAGCGCGCTGCAGGAGGACCTGGCCGGCGTCGGCTCTTCTGAGGCGAACCTCCAGGGCTACTACGAGAAACACCGCGCGCAGTTCGACACGGTGTGCTTCAACGCGGCCGAATACACGGACCAGGCGTCCGCCCAGGCGGCGCAGGCGGCTGTGAACTTCGGCACGCCGTTCAGCCAGGTCGCCAGCTCGGCCACGCAGAGCGGCACGATCCCGTGCACCGAGTTGGTCGCCGTCGCCGGTGAACTGGGCACGAGCATCTCGACTCTGGACGGCATCGCCGTCGGCCAGGCGTCGGCGCCGATCAGCGTGAACGGGAACTACATCGTGCTCGAGCTGTCCAAGCGGACGCCGACGCCCTACGCCACGGCGAAACCGATCGTGTCCCAGGCCGTGCAACAGGTGGGAGCCACCGTCACGCAGTCGGCCATCACCAAGGCCGAACGCCGCGCCACGGTGAGCGTCGACCCGCGTTATGGGACATGGGTCCCGGTGAGCGCGTCGGTGTTCACCCCGTTCACGCCCGAGAAGTCCGACGTGCTGAACTCGCCGGCAAACCAGGCCACCACCTCCACATCGACCAGCCCGTTCAGCGGCTGAGCGTGGCGCGCCGCCCCCACGTCGTCGTGGTGGGCCTGGGGCCCGCCGGAAGGGACCTCGTCGGGCCCGGCGCTGCGGAGTGGCTGCGCGAGCCGGGGCGCACCTGGCTGCGCACGGGCCGCCATCCGGCCGCGGCGGCGTTCCAGGACGCGCACACCTTCGACGACGTGTATGACTCGGCGGGCACCTTCGACGAGGTTTACGCGGCCATCGTCGAGCGGCTGGTAGCTGCGGCGGAGACGGCGTCGCCCGAGCCGGTCGTCTACGCCGTCCCGGGGTCGCCCCTCGTGTCCGAGCGCACCGTCGAGCTCCTCCGGGCGGACGAGCGCGTCGAGGTCACGATCGTGCCGGCGCTCTCATTCCTCGATCTGGCCTGGGCCGCGCTGGGCGTCGACCCGCTCGCCGCCGGCGTCCGGCTCGTGGACGCGGGCGGCTTCGCCGACGTGGCAGCCTCCGAGCGCGGGCCGTTCCTAGTGGCGCAGTGCTGGTCGCGCCACCTGCTCTCCGAGGTGAAGCTGGCGTCGGGGGACGACGCAGCACCACTGCCCCGCCCGGTCCTGCTGCACCATCTCGGCCTCCCCGACGAGGTGGTGGCGGAGGTGGACTGGTGGGAGCTCGACCGGACCCTCGAACCGGACCACCTGACCTCGCTGTACGTGCCGAGGTTCGGCGACGACACGCGTCGCGGGGCGGGCGTAGAAGTAGCACGTCTCGTGGCGCTGATGGACACATTGCGCGAGCAGTGCCCGTGGGACCGCGCCCAGGACCATGCGTCGCTGATGCCGCACCTCGTCGAGGAGTGCTACGAGGTGCTCGACGCGCTCTCGGTGCTGTCCGCCGCACCGGCGTCCACCGCGCCGGCGGCCAACGTCCATCTCGAGGAAGAGCTGGGCGACCTCTTGTTCCAGATCGTCTTCCACGCCCGCCTGGGGGCCGAGGACGGGTGCTTCGACATGGCCGGGGTGGCCCGCACCGTGCACGACAAACTCGTGCACCGGCATCCCCACGTCTTCGGCGATGTGGAAGCCGACGACGCCGGCCAGGTCATGGCGAACTGGGAGGAGATCAAGCGGAGCGAGAAGGGGCGCGAGAGCGTCACTGAGGGGATCCCGGCCGCGCTGCCGGCGCTGGTGTACGCGAGCAAGCTCGCACGCAAGGCGCGTTCGGTCGGCCTCGAGCCGCACGACCGAGACGCGAACCAGGCCGCCATGGACCTGGCGGCACTGGCGCGCCTCGCCGAGCATGCGACGCCGCATCCCGACGACCCGCTGGTGCGCGACGAGCGCGTCGAGCGGCAGATCGGCGACCTGCTGTTCGCGATCGTGAACCTCGCGCAGCGCGTCGGCGTCGACGCGGAACAGGCGCTGCGGGAGCGCGCCCTCGTGCTGCGCGACGACATCCGGCGCGCCGAGGGCGTCCCCGATGGGCCGGAGGGCAACCGCTAACCTGGTGATCCGGTGTCCCACCAGGGCGGACGCCGAAGGAGTGACGGAGTGAGCACCATTGAGCACGTGATCGGGCGCGAGGTCCTCGACTCCCGCGGCAACCCGACCGTCGAGGCCGAGGTGCTCCTCGATTCCGGCGCACGGGGACGGGCGATCGCGCCATCCGGTGCCTCGACCGGCATCCGCGAGGCGGTCGAGTTGCGCGACGGCGGGGAACGCTACGGCGGCAAGGGGGTCGAGCACGCCGTCGCGCACGTGAACGGCGAAATCGCCGCCACTGTGGCCGGGTTGGACGCGCTCGACCAGCGGTCCGTCGACCATGCGCTCATCGATGTCGACGGGACGCCCGACAAGGGCAGGCTCGGGGCGAACGCGCTGTTGGCCGTCTCGCTCGCCAGCGCCAAGGCCGCCGCCGACGACCTCGAGATTCCCCTGTACCGCTCCATCGGCGGCGCCAATGCCCACGCGATGCCGGTGCCGATGCTCAACGTACTGAACGGCGGTGCGCACGCCAGGAACTCCATCGATTTCCAGGAGTTCATGCTCATGCCCGTCGGTGCGGCGTCGTTCAACGAAGCCTTGCGCTGGGGCACCGAGACCTACCACACGCTGAAGTCGCTGCTGGCCGACCGGGGGCTCCCGACGGCGGTCGGCGACGAGGGCGGCTTCGCCCCCGACCTGCCCCAGAACGAGGATGCGGTGAAATTGCTCGTCGAGGCGATCGAGCTGGCCGGCCGGACCCCGGGCGACGAGATCGCGCTGGCCCTCGATCCGGCCACGAGCGAGCTGTGGAACGACGGCAACTACGTCCTGGCGGGGGAGGGGCGGACGCTGTCGTCCGCCGAGCTCGTCGACTACTGGGTGGACCTTGTCGACCGTTACCCGATCGTGTCGATCGAGGACGGCATGGCAGAGGAGGACTGGGCGGGGTGGTCGGCGCACACCAAGGCCCTGGGCGGTCGGATCCAGCTGGTGGGCGACGACATCTTCGTGACGAACGCCGAGATCCTCGAACGAGGCATCAGCGAGGGGGTGGCGAACGCCATCTTGGTGAAGCTCAACCAGATCGGGACGCTGACCGAGACGCTCGACACCGTTGCGCTGGCCAACCGGTCCTCGTACCGTCCCGTCATCTCTCACCGTTCGGGCGAGACGGAGGACACGACGATCGCCGACCTTGCCGTCGCCGTCAACGCCGGGCAGATCAAGACGGGTGCGCCCGCCCGGTCCGACCGCGTTGCGAAGTACAACCAGTTGCTGCGGATCGAGGAGGACCTAGGCGAGTCGGCATCCTTCCCCGGGCGCGCCGCGTTGGCGGGCGGAGGGGTCGGGCGTGGCGGCGCCTAAGAAGAAGCGCCGTGGCCGCACTCGCCCGTTGCGCGCCGGGAAGGATTCGACAGCCGGCCGCTCCCGCCTGCTGTTCGTCGGCGCTTTGTCGTTCTCGGCGGTCGTGCTCCTCGCTTGGTTCCCGGCCAGCTCGCTGCTCAACCAGCGCAGCGACCTTGCCGGCACGTCGGGCCAGCTGTCGGCGATGCACAAGCAGGATGCTGCGCTCGCACAAGAAAAGAAGAACCTCAGCGACGCCGGAGAGATCGGGCGCATCGCCCGCGAGCAGTACCAGTTCGTCGACCCGGGCCAGCGGGCCTACGAGGTGCTCCCGCCTTCGGGTGCGGCTGCGTCAGGCACGCCCTATGCGGGAGACCCCGGTACGACGGGCCCGGCGACCCCGTCGGCCACGCCGGAGCTTCCTCCGGGGGGCGTCACGACGACGACCACGCCGGCCGGCCACGCAGGACATGCCTCCACGACGGCCCCCACCTCTTCGTCGGGGTTGCTGGCGCGCATGCTGCACTCGCTCGAGTTCTGGCACTGACCGCACGCCGGTGGATGACGACCATGCCGTGGCGGCGCTGCTGGGACGGGATCCCGGCGGCAACTTCGTCGTCGTGGTCCGCAGCCGGGACGGCGCACCGATGGTGATCGAGAACGAGCCGTTCCTGCGCGACGGGACGCCCATGCCGACCCGCTACTGGCTCGTCGATCCCGAGCTGCGGGCCCGCGTCGGCCGGCTGGAGGCGGCTGGCGGAGTCCGCGAAGCGGAGCGTCAAGTGGACGCGGCCGCTGTGGCGGATTGTCATCGCCGCTACGCGGCGGGGCGCGACGCGCTGATCCCAGCGGAGTGGTCGGGACCCCGACCCAGCGGCGGGGTAGGCGGGACGCGCGAGGGCGTCAAGTGCCTGCACGCGCATCTGGCGTGGTGGCTGGCCGGGGGAGACGACCCGGTCGGCATGTGGGTTGCGCAACGACTGGAGCTCACGCGACCCCAGGAATGAGCGCGGGGTGCAGCTGTGGTAATCCACAAGGATGAGCGACACCGCCGCCGTCGCCGCGGTCGATTGTGGGACGAACTCGACCCGGCTCCTCGTGGTCCGAGAATCGGGAGAGGTGGCCGCCCGCGAGATGCGGATCACCCGGTTGGGAGCCGGGGTGGACGCCACCCGCCGTCTCCAACCCGAGGCGATCGGGCGCACGCTCGACGTGCTCAAGGAGTATCGCAGCATCATGGAAGCCGAGCAGGTGACGCGCATTCGCCTCGTGGCCACGTCTGCGGTGCGCGACGCGGCGAACTTCGAGGCGTTCCTCGAACCGGCATCCGACGTGGTCGGTGTGCAAGCCGAGGTACTCAGCGGAGCCGAAGAAGGCCGCGTGTCCTACGAGGGTGCCACCGCCGATCTGCCGGCCGTCGCCGGGAAGACGGTCGTCATCGACATCGGAGGAGGTTCCACGGAGATCGTCACGCTGGCGGGCGGTGCGATCGCGGCGATCTCTCTGGACATCGGCTGCGTCCGGCTGACCGAGCGCTACCTGCAGAACGATCCGCCGACGCCCGAGGAGATCGAAGCTGCACGGAGAGCGATCCACGCCGAGCTCGACCGTGCGACGCAACAGGTTCCGGACCTGGCGCGGCTGGGGCCCGCTGACCGGCTCGTGGGCCTGGCGGGCACGGTCTCGACTCTGGCCAGCCTCGAGTTGGGCCTCGTCCACTACGAGCGTGACCGCACTCACCACTCGGTTCTCCCGCTCACCTCGGTCGAGACGTGGTGCGACATACTCGGCGCCGAGCGCGTCCAGGAACGGTCCGCACGGGCGGCCATCACGAGTGGCCGGGAGGATGTGATCTTCGGAGGCGCGCTCGTGCTCAAGGAGACCATGCTCCGCTTGGGACTCGCCGAATGCGTGGTCTCGGAAGCCGACCTTCTCGATGGGCTGGTTCTCGGTTTGCGCGGCAGCCGAGACCTGGAGCGCTAGCGGCAGGAGGTCGTCGCCAAGGGGCACGCGGTGTGCCGAGACGGGTTGGTGGCGCTCGTTATGCTGCCCGGGTGCCGCGTCAGCTTCAGGCGATCGGCCGATCACTCGTTGCCTGGGGCAAGAGCAGGCCGTCGACGCGAGCGTCGAGGTGGGTGTGGCCGATCGCAGCCGTCGTCATCGCGATCCTCATTCTGTTCGTATCGATCGCGGCGAGCAGCCAGCAGCGTCATGAGGCAGGCTTCGACATCTTCGACGAGGGTGCCCACTACGACTACGTCGTGCGCCTGGCGCATGGAGACCTTCCCCGTCCGGGTGACCGCTACACCCAACAGACGCTTCGGATCATCAGCTGTGTCGGGGAGTACGGCCTGTCGCCACACGGGTGCGCCGTCAAGCACCGGAACCCGGCGGTGGTGCCGCCGGACGGTTACAGCTACGAAGTGGCGCAGCAACCACCACTGGCGTATCTGCCGTACCTGCTCACGATCCAAACGGATGGGTCGTCCCAACAGGCCCTTCAGGATGCTCGCTGGGGCGGCTTCATCTGGAGCGTCGTCGGTGCCGGTCTGTTGGTCTGGGTGGCATGGATGCTCGACTTGAGCCTCCTCGAGCTTGTCGGAGTGCTGGCCGTCTGCCTGCTCAGCCCGGTGGAGCTCCGCTCGATCGCAACCGTGACCAGTGACAGTGCGGCGGTACCCACGGGCGCCGCAGTCGTCGCCACGTACCTGGTGTCACGTCGACGGCAGAAGCCGATGATCGTCGCCGGGCTGATCGTCGGACTCGTCGTGGGCCTCATGAAGGGCCTCTTCATTGTCGCACCGCTCGTGGTCCTCGTTGCATTGATCTTTGCGGACATCGCGCGACGACGACGGCCGACCCGAGACGACATCTGGGTGCGGTACGGATGCAGTGCTGCGATGTTGGCCGGTGCCGTTGCCAGCTATGTCGCATGGGTCCTCATAGAGGATGCTCGAGCGGTCGTGGCGCCGAGCATCGTCCTGCATGCGCTCGAAGCAGGCTCAATCACGCCGCATCTCCGCGTGTCGACGATCTTCGCCGGATTACAGAACGGATTGTCGGCCTTCACGGCGTATGTCCCAGCGCCGCTCTATTGGATCTGGGATGTCGCGATGTACGGGACCCTGGCGGGGCTGCTGGTACTGAAAGGTCCGATCGGACGAGTCAGCGAGCGTGCCGCGGCTCTCGCCGTCTTCTTCGGCATCGCCGCGCTTGCGGTGGGATTTACTCTGCTCAACTTCTTCGAGGGTCACTACGACTTTGTCGCGCCCCAGAGATACGCACTTCCCCTGTTGCCGATCGTCGCGCTCGTCGCTGTGCGAGCCATGCGGACACGCGGCGTGCTGGTGGTCGGCATTGCTCTGCCGGCGCTCGCGGTCATCTATCAACTCGCAACCAGCCAGTTCTGAGCCTGAGAATTTCCTCATCGCTGGCCAGGACGACAAGTCCGGGAGGCGCAGGTCCCGGTGCTATTCTGCAAACGTGCTGAAGGGCTGCGCCCGATGAGTGGCGTGCGCCGGGCGACGGACGGCTCTCTCACCTCCCAGAATGGCAGGGCAAACGCCGTGTTCGTGGTGGGGATGCACGCCAGCGGGGTCGACCTCCTCGGTGACGCGCTGTCACTTCTGGGTCTGCCGGCCCTTCGGGACGACGAAAGCCAGCCGCGGTACCGCCGCCTGAGCTCTTTCAACGATCGGCTGCTCACCGCCGCCACCGCTCCCGGTGAGCCCCTTCCCGCTGCGGCACCGGCCGAACTGGTGCGCGAGTTGGCGGAATGGCTACCGGAAGCCAAGGACATCGCGACCAAGCTCTTGCCGGAAGACTCGGCACCCTGGGTTTGGGCCGATCCACGCCTCAGCTTCCTCGTTCCGTTCTGGTCGGCAGCACTCGACCTGACGCCCGCAGTGATCTTGGTGCATCGGGCTCCCTGGGCCATGACGACCGAACTCACACCCGGCACCGCCGGCGCGGTCGCCACATGGGACCGCTACAACCGCTCGGCCCTCGTGCTGTGCGGTCGATATCCGTCATTGGTGGTGAGCTACGACGATCTGGTTGGACAGGGCAAGGAGACCCTGTCGAGGGTCGGAACGTTCCTCTCGTCCCTGGGAATGCCCGTCACCGACGACTTGGGCCCCGCCATAGCGCCGTTGGACTCGCTTGATGCCGTATCGGACGACCGCGACCCTGGCAGCAGCGATGCCGACAAGGCGGCGGCGGTCCTTCCTGCGCACAAGACATTGCACCGGCTGTTGGCAAGTCTCGACGGACAAACCGTGCAAGACGATGGATCGCCATCGGAATCCCTTGTCGACGTTACGGCGGACTTCTACACCGAGGACTACTACGGCACCTCTTACGACGAAGGAGGTGTGCCCTATCGTAGGGACGAGGAGGTGTGGGTCTCCTTCTTCGAGGGCGTCGCCAACGCGATCGCCAAGTCTCTGGGTCCGGCGACCGTGCTGGACGTCGGCTGCGCGATCGGCATGTTGGTCGAGGCCCTTCGCGACTGTGGCATTGACGCCAAGGGTTTCGACCTTTCTCCCTGGGCAATCGGCCAGGTTCCAGCACGTCTTCAGCCCTTCTGCTGGGTCGGGTCCGTCACCGAGGAGATCGAAGGGCACTACGACCTCATGACCTGCATCGAGGTACTCGAACATCTTCCACCCTGGATGGCGGATGCCGCCGTGGCCAACATCTGCCGGCACGCCGATCGCGTCCTCTTCTCCTCGACGCCCGACGATTTCGACGAACCCACCCATCTCAACGTCGAGGCCGGCGGCTACTGGGCCAATCTGTTCCGGCAGCACGGTTTCGTCAGGGACCTCACTCATGACACAGACTTCCTCGCACCGCACGCCATGCTGTTTCGACGGGGTGAGGCGGACGCCGAGTCTCTGGTTGCCGACTACGAGCGAGCGTTGTGGGCTGCCAAGAAGAGTGCGCTGGACACTGCCAAGGAACAACAACGACTGCGGGATGCGGCGATAGCGGAAGTTCGACGGGAGAAGGAAGAAGAGGCTTTGCAATTCAAGAACTCCCTGGAGGGACTGAATCGCCGACGGGATGCCGAGAACCGAGCTGCCTTCGAGCAAGTCCGCTATTTCGAAGACGGCCAGCGTCGCCTTGCCGGATTGCTCGAGCACAGGGAGACCCAGCTCAAAGAGGTGTACAGCACCAAGACATTCCGCTACAGCACAAAGCTGCGCGGATTGTACGGACGGCTACGCGGCATCGGTGTCGTCTCGGCGGCAACTCTGCCGCTGCCTACAGTGCTTCCGCCCGGCACCTATCAGACTTGGATTGAGACCTACGACACGCTGGACGACGATGCGAGGGCCAGCATCAGGTCCGAGCTGTCAGCGTTGACGCCAGGGCCGAAGATCTCGGTGATCATGCCGGTATACAACCCACCGGTCGACATGCTCCGTGCCGCGATCGAGTCGGTCCGAGACCAGCTCTACGAGGAATGGGAGTTGTGCATTGCGGACGATTGTTCGACTGATACGGCCGTCCAGCAGCTTCTGAGCGAATATGCCGCGTCCGACAACCGTGTCAAGGTCATCCGCCGTAAGGAGAACGGCCACATTTCTGCGGCATCGAACAGCGCCCTCTCACTGGTGAGCGGTGAATGGGTGGCGCTGCTCGATCACGACGACATCCTTGCGCCGCACGCCTTGGCGATGTTCGCCTTGGCGATCGCCGATCATCCCGAGGCAGGCGTGATCTACAGCGACGAGGACAAGCTCGACCAGAGCGGCAAGCGACGGGACCCCTTCTTCAAGCCGGACTTCGACCCGCTGTTGCTGCTGGGTCAAAACTTCGTCAGCCACTTCAGCGCATTCCGCAAGGATATGGTGGACCGCGTCGGGGGCTATCGCGTCGGCTACGAAGGGAGTCAGGACTGGGACCTCACGCTTCGGGTCACCGAGCTGTTGACGCCTGCACAGGTGGTCCATATTCCCCACGTGCTCTACCACTGGCGGGTCCACGCATCGTCCACGGCGTCGGTGGTCTCCGCCAAGCCCTATGCCGTCGATGCCGGCCAACGTGCGGTCATGGACCACCTCGAGCGGACCAGGCGGCGGGCGACCACGACACGGATCGGGCAGTGGGGCTTCAATCGGGTCACCTGGGAGCTCCCGGACCCGCCCCCCAAGGTGAGTGTCATCATCCCCACCCGGGACGGCGATCGGTTGACGCGTTGCATCGACAGCGTTCTCGCTTTCACGATCTATCCGGACTTTGAGGTCCTGGTCGTCGACAACGGCAGCGGGAAACGCTCCACCATGGAGTATCTGCGGAGCAACGAGCACCGCATCACGGTGATCCGGGACGATCGTCCGTTCAACCATTCAGCCCTGAACAACCTCGCCGTGGCGCAGTCATCCGGAGACGTCGTGTGCCTTCTCAACGACGACACCGAGGTCATAGGGAGCGGTTGGATGGCCGAGATGGTCAGTCAGCTCAGTCAACCCGGGATCGGCGCCGTGGGGGCAAAGTTGTACTACGGCGACGGTCGGGTACAGCACGCCGGCGTGATTCTCGGGGTTCACGGGGTCGCGGCCCATGCGCACCGGAACTTCGACCGTCTTTCGACCGGGTATTTCGGGCATCTCCAACTGGCGCACCGGATGTCCGGGGTGACGGCGGCGTGCATGGTCGTCCGGCGCGAAGCCTGGCGCCAGGTGGGCGGATTCGACGAGGCCAGCCTGCCCAACGTCCTGAACGACGTGGACCTGTGCCTTCGACTCGGACAGGCTGGATGGGACATCGTGTGGACCCCCTACGCGGAGTTGTTCCACCACGAGTCAACGAGTCGCGGCATCGACAACGAGGGGCCTCAAGCCGAGGCATTTGCCAGAGCAGTCGCCGTGATGGAGACCAAGTGGGGTATGGAGGGTCTCCGCAACGACCCGCACTACAGCCCCAATCTTTCGCTCGACGCGGAGGACTTCTCGCTCGCCTGGCCACCTCGGGTCCCGCTGTACCGCTGGAAATAGCGGAACGGGCGTCCGACCGAAGTCAGGCGCTCACTTCACGCTGACACCAGCGCCGCCAACACCTCCACGAACCGGTCCGGGTCGCCGAAGTACTCGTCCGCGTACGCCTTGCCCGAAGCGGACGCGTTCGCCCGCTTCTCTGGCACCTGCATCTCGAGTGTGGCCGCAACGAGCTCGGCCGGATCGGCGAACGTCTGCCCACTGGACGCATGTGCATGGAAGGTTGCGGGGCCGCAGGCGCTGGGCACGATCACGGGTGTGCCGAAACGGAGCGCCTCCACGCACTCGAGACCGATGAGGGGTCCCGGAGCGAGGTCGACGCAGACCGAGGCGTGTGCCATCAGACGCCAGAGGTCGGTGCGAGCGTCGATGCCGACGTGTCCACGAAGCGTCCGTTCCTTCCAGGCAGATGCGATTCCGTCGCCGACGACGACGAGCTCGGTATCGGGCAGCGCTGCACCAATCCACTCCACCGCTGCGGGCGGGTCCGCTCCCTCTTCGGGGTTGGAGAGGATAAGCACGTAGCCCGTGAAGCCGAAACCGTGATGCCGATGCTCTGCGGCCAGAGGATTGATCGGAACATACGGAGCCAAGGGTGACCGGTCGGGATGGTCGGGGTCGGGCACCAGCGACAGTTGCGTCCATGGGGGCGTAACGGAATCTTCGGCAGCCGTGAGATAGAAGCCCGCCCGGAATCCTCCGGACGGCAGCGCGTGTGCAATGCCTGGCCCCAGTTCGTCGACGATCACGACACCGTCAGGCGATATGTCGGCTGTCTGACGAAGGTCGCAGCCCGACGGCAAGCCCAGGACGTCGAACAGGCCGTCTGCGGTCGGCTGCGCCGGCCAATCCGGTGCAATCACCGCCACCTCACCCAGGCGCGACGCGGCACCGGCGAGAGCACGCGTGACGAACGAGGTCTCTCCGTCGGTCCCCCAGTGCAGCGCAACGACAACGGTCTTCAGGGAGCCGACCTCTGTGGATCCTGCCGAAATTCGACCGGTTGTCGCAGCCAACGCGGAGGTCGACCGGGCGCAGCGCTCAACCCAGCGTGACGGTGGAGTACCACTGGTTCCAGGCTTCCTCTTCTTCCGGCGTGGCGAGCGCGCACGACGGATCGCGTCGGGTGATGTGAGGACTCAAGTAGGTGTCTCCCTGCTCAATGTAGTCCTTCCATCGTTCGACGAATCGTACGATGTCGCCGACACCACCGGCGGTCCCCCGGCTTGGCGATTCGTGGTGCACCAGTTCGGCGTCTGGTTCGAAGATCGTCCGGTAGCCTTTTTGTGCCGCGCGGAGGCAGTAGTCGACGTCGTTGAGATCCACGCCCAGGCTCTCGTCGAATCCCTGCAGCTCTTCGAACACCTCGAGCCGGGTGGCCAGGCAGGCGCCCGTCACCGCCGCGCACTCACGTGTCGCCGTCGCCATGTGGAGGTATCCGGGCGCATCGCTACCGAGGCCGGCCAAGGGATGGCCGGCGGCTCCGTTCAACCCGATCACCAGTCCGCAGTGCTGGACCCGCTGGTTCGGGTACAGCAGGCGAGCCCCGGCTGCCCCCACGTCGGTCCGCAGGGCGTGCGCCACCAGGGCGTCCAGCCAGCCCGGTCGCAGAGCTTCGATGTCGTTGTTGAGGAAGAGGAGGACCTCACCTCCCGCCTCGCAGGCGGCGAAATTGTTGAGCCGTGCCCAATTGAACGGTCGTGGGTCGTGCAGGACGCGCATGCCGTTTGTCCCGGAGAGCCGTTCGACCAGCGTCCGTGTCTCGAGGTCGGACGAGCCGTTGTCAACCAGCAGGAGCTCAAGGTCGGCTTCGCCTGCCGTGGCACGGATGGAGTCGACGCACGAGCGGAGGAATTGAGGTTGGTCGCGGAAGGGGATGATGACGGTGACCCTGACGCGAGCAGGGGGCCGGCGCTCGATGTGGAATGTGCCGGCCCGTGGGCCGCTGCGCACGTCCGATGGGTCGCCTCGGCGGCGCAACGCGGCCACTATGTGCTCGCCTTCGTTGTCGCCAGTCGGTGTGCGATCGGTGCGGTGGCAGAGCACCTCCGGAACGTGGCCGACCGATGACGCCGCGGCGCAGGCGTAGAGCGCGCACTCGTGTTCCACTGCCTGCGTCTTGTGGGCGAGCGGATCGAACCCATGGAGAAGCTGGTTTCGGAACGCGAGCGGCCGGCCCACATACCCGGTCGTCAAGAGGAAGTCGGGGGAGTAGCCGGGTTTGAGCCGAGGATCGCAATGGAGCCGATCGGCGCCGATCCGATCCTCATCGGCGTACACGACGTCGTGCTGAGCGAGTTGCTCGGCCAGGAGCGCCACAGCATCGGGAGCCCAGAGGTCGCCCGGGAAGACGAGTGCGATCGAGGCGCTTCCATTTGCGGACAGCCCGAGATGGAAGATGTCACGCGGGCTGGCCTGCGCCGGACCGGTGACGATGTGGGTCCGGCGCGCGAGGCGCCGACCCAGGCTCCAGACCAGGAGGCGGCAACGTCGCGCCGATCCTTGTCGGACCGCGATCCTGAGGGACCACCCGGGATCGGTTTGTCGGGCCAGACTGCGCAGGGTGCGCCGGATCCCGCCGAGATCCCCCGTGACGGGCAGCACCAAGCGGAGCGATGCGTGGTCCCTCGGAGGACTGCGACGTCCACCGCGGCTCTGCTCGCGTGCACGGACCCAGGCATCGTACGGTCGCGGATCTTCCGCGACGTCCGGCCGGAGAGGTGGGAGCTCCCGCGGGGCGAAAAGCACCCGTTGCACGGCGGCAATCTAGTGGACGACGATCGGCCACCTGGCCGTGTGGCGGAGGTGAGTGTGGACCTGTCACGATGCGCCCGTGGTGATGAGTGAACGCTTGCTGATGGGGCCAGGGCCTTCAAACCCGTACCCGGAAGTGACCATGGCCCTGGCGGGTCCCGTGATCGGGCACCTCGATCCACAGTTCCTGGCGCTGTTGGACAGCACGAACGAGCGCCTCCGTCGCGTCTTTGCCACTGGCAATGCCCTGACTCTTCCGATCAGCGCGACAGGGTCGGCCGGCATGGAGACCTCGTTCGTCAATTTCGCCCGGCCGGGGGCACCCGTGGTCGTCGGTGTGAACGGCGTTTTCGGCGAACGCATGTGCGAGGTCGCCGGCCGGCTCGGTGCTGATGTCGTGCGGGTCGACGCACCCTGGGGGGAGGCCATCGACCCCGACTTGCTGTTGTCGGCTCAT
The DNA here is from genome assembly GCA_963777485.1 of uncultured Acidimicrobiaceae bacterium. Taxonomy (GTDB): domain Bacteria; phylum Actinomycetota; class Acidimicrobiia; order Acidimicrobiales; family RAAP-2; genus Bog-473. The sequence goes on from CAVZQP010000001.1 coordinate 313,146, forward strand.
CCGTCGCCCTCGATCATCGCCGTGGTGCACGCAGAGACCTCCACGGGGGTGCGCAACGAGATCGAGCCCCTCGGGAGAGCAAAGGGCGACGCGCTGCTCCTCGTCGACATGGTCACATCGTTGGGCGGCATCGAGGTGGCGGTCGACGACTGGTCCGTGGACATCGCGTACAGCGGGACCCAGAAGTGCCTCGGCGTGCCACCCGGACTCGCACCGTTGACGGTCTCGGCCAGGGCACTTGAACGGATCGTCGAACGACCGACGAGCTGGTACTTCGATCTCAATCTGCTCGCTCGCTACGTGCAGGACGGCTCGGGCGGGGGACGGGTGTACCACCACACGGCGCCGGTCTCCATGGTGGCGGCCCTGCACGCCGGGCTCGGTGTCCTCCTCGACGAGGGCATCGCCGAGGTGCAGCGGCGCCACGCGGCGTGCGGAAAAGAGTTGCAGGCCGGCCTCGAGGCGATGGGGCTCGAGTTGTTGGTCGAGCCAGGTCACCGGCTGCCGCAGCTCACGACCGTCAAGGTGCCCGATGGGATCGATGACGCAGCGTGCCGCGGCCGGCTGCTCGAGGACTACGGCATCGAGATCGGCGCCGGCGCCGGCCAATTGGCGGGGCAGATCTGGCGGATCGGTTGCATGGGCAACACGGCGCGCCGGCGGAACGTCGTGACGCTCCTCGGCGCGTTGAAAGAGGTGTTGGCTCGGTGAGCGCGGCCAGGGCAGTCCGACACGCGCCGCTCGAGCTGCGCGGCCGGCGGGTCGTCCTGCGCTCGCTCACCGAAGACGACTTCCCCGCCTGGCACGAGGTACGGACACGCTGCGCAGACTGGCTCTTGCGATGGGAGCCCCGGCCCAAGGGCGCGCCCGTTCCGTCGGAGGATCGCCCGAGCTTCGCGGCCCGCTGTGGCATCAGGGAGCGCGAACGCCATCTCGGCACCGGCTACGGCTTCGGGATCTTCGTCGGCGAGCGTTTCGCGGGGGAGGTGACGCTTTCGTCGATCCAGCGCGGACCGTTCCAAAGCGGGTTCGTCGGCTACTGGATCGACGAGGCGCTGTCCGGACGTGGCATCGTTCCGGAGGCTGTCGTCGTGACGCTTCGATTCGCCTTCGAGGCGATCTCGCTGCACCGTGTCGAGATCTCGATCATCCCGCGGAACCATGCCAGCCGGCGCGTGGTCGAGAAGCTCGGGATCCGCGAGGAGGGCGTCGCGCTGCGGTACCTGGAGATCGACGGGGTCTGGGAGGACCACGTCCGCTACGGCATCACGGCCGAGGAGTGGGCCGAGCGCGAGGCCGAGTTCGTCGCCGAGTGGTTGTCCGACTGAGTCAGACCTCGCCGGTGCCGACGATGGACGGCGAATGGCGGAAGAATAGTTCCACATCGTGTTCGTAGGTGTACGAGTCCGGCGTACGTCCGGACTGACGCCGCAGGCGTTCGGCGCGGATGAACTTCCGAACGGCGCCGGCGCTCGTGGAGGTGTAGGTAAAGCCGGTGGATGCGAAGCGCCGCGTGTCGACGCCGCGTCCGTAGCGCAGGAGATCCTCGAGTTCGGGCGGGAGGTCGAACAGCCGTGCCAACGGCCGGATCTTGAGGGGGCTCCAGGGCGACAGCGGCACGAGCCGCGTGCCGCAGATGCTGGCTACCTCGCTCCAGGGGAGCCTGCCCTCCCCGGCGACGTTGTACAGACCCTGGATGCCGCGGCGCGTCACGTGTAACAGCGCCCGGACGACGTCGTCCTCCTCGAGGAATTGGAGGAGGGGGTCGAATCCGAACATAGCCGGGCAAACCGGTCGCGCCAGGTTCCGGCTGATCGGCGTCGTCAAGTGGGTGCCGAGCACGTTGGCAAATCGCAGGACGGTCACCTTGGTGGCGGGATTGTCCTCCGCGAAGTCCCGCACCAACCCCTCGGCTTCGACCAGCGCGCGCTCGACGCTGTTCTTGACCGAGCTGGTCCTGACCGTGTCCTCCTGGAACGTGTTCGGGTCGCTGGCCGCGGATCCGTATACCAACGTGGACGATTTCACGACGATGTGGCGGACCGACGAGCCGGCAGCGCCGGCTGCGGCCAGGAGGTTCATCGTCCCGATGACGTTGATCTCGTGCATGGCGCGCCGCGGCACGGTGGCCGAGTTCGTGATCATGAACGTGTGAAGGATGGTGTCGACCTGGGTCGCCTTCACGATCCGGTTCAGGATGGAGTAGTTCTGGTCCGATCTCACGAACTCGGCGCGCTCGAACGGTACCAACGGCGCGTGCGTGCCGATGCCGAGGATGACGTCGATGCTGGGGTCGTTCTCGAGCGCCTGGATCATCCGGCCACCCCAGAAGGTGTCCGCTCCCGTGACGAGGACCCGGTTGCTCATCCGAACCAGACGCTGCGCCGGTCCCGCAGCATGTCGTACACCGCCTCCTGGAGCTGGGTGCGGATCCGCTCGGACTCCTCCATGATGCGGCTCTTCGAATAGCGGTCCTGGTCCGGTGGAACGTTGAAGTGCACCGGGTCGAGCACGCGCAGCTTGAACTTTGCCGGGAACGGCATCACCACGCCGAGCGGGCCCATCGCGAGCAGGTTCGCCGTCACCGGGAAGTACGGCACCCCGAGCGCCTTGGCCAGGGTCGGCAGTCGGAACACGATGGGCATCGCCTCCTCCGAGCCCACGACGGCGATCGGGATCACCGGCACACCTGCCCGCATCGCGATCTCGACGAAGCCGCCACGACCGAACCGACGCAGTTGGTAGCGGTCGGTGTACGACTTCGATGGGCCTTTGGTTCCTTCGGGAAAGACAAGAGCAAGCTGATCCTGTTCTTTCAGGAGCCGGTAGGCGTTCGCCGGGCGCGCGGACACACCGCCGGCGCGAGCCCACAGCGTGCCGACAACCGGAACAGACCGGAAGAAGTAGTCGGCCATGCCGTACACGGGACGCCCCAGCTCCTTCTCGATCCCATGCATGATGACGGGAGCATCGGAAGGGATGGCACCGGCGTGATTGGCGACGAGGAGGGCGCCGCCGGCGTCGGGGATCTTCTCGAGTCCCTCCCACTCGGTGCGGAACCACTTCGAGTACATGGGCTCGTAGAGGGCTCGAGCCAGGGCTCGCGTCCGCTCGGAGCGGCCCCACTCATCGACGTCGGAGAGCCGTGGGTCTTCGATCTGCTCGGCGTCGTCGTTGGTGACGCGGAGGGGCACGATGGCCGTGGTCCGGTTCTTCTCGCCGACGACTGTGCGCCCACTCGCCATCGGATCATCGTACCGAGCGGCGAGGCGGCTCCCGCCGAGCACCATTGCCACGTCGGGACCCTCAGGGGCGGGCGGCTCCGATCAGGCCCTCGGTGAAAATCGGCGAGTAGGAGACGGTGCTGCCGGTGAAGGGCGCCTGGATCACGGTGGCGGTGCCGTAGGGACCCGAGCCCGTGTACATCACGACGTGATCGACCTGGTTGTCGCCGTCGAGGTTGTAATAGAAGAGCAGGTCACCGGGCTCGAGGGCGGTCAGCGAGACGTGGGTGAGCGCCGGCCACTGGGTCTCGGTGGTCCGGGGGATGGAGACCCCGGCTTGTCGCCAGGCCCACTGCACGAGGCCAGAGCAGTCGAAGCCCACGCCGGCCTGCTCGCCCCCGAAGACGTAGGGCACGCCGAGTTGCGACACCGCGGCCTGGACGGCGGCCATCTGCTGCCCGTTGCCCGACCCCGTTCCACCGACCGGGCCCACGTAGGTGGCCGCGCCGTTCGCGGCAGTGGTTGCGGCCGCGCCGCTGCCCGAACCGCCGACCGCACCGGCCACCGTGGCCGCGGCCTGGGCGGCGGCAGCCGCCTGTTGCTGCTGCGCCGCGCTCGCGGCTTTCGCCGCGGCAGCTGCTTCCTGCTGTGCCTCCACGATCGCGGCCTGTGCGACCTCCTGGGCCAGTTGCCCTTGCACCTGATTCAAGGTGGCCTTCGTCGCCGCCGCCTCCTGCTCGTTGGCAGCTGCGAGCGACTTGGCCTGCGCGGCCTCGGTCTGCGCCTGCGCGGCGACGGACTGTTGCTGGGTCTCCTCGTTCTGGAGCTTCGACTCCGAGCTCACGAGCGCCGTCTCGTCTTTGGTCAGGTTGCCGACGATCTGGTCGGTGTACTGGTTGCGCGCCTGGTTCATCGTGGCGGACGACGAGAAGTAGGACGTGAAGCCGCTCGCGGGCGTTCCGTACACATAGGCGGCCACCGCATCGGATGCGACCAGCTTCTTGTCCACCGCGACCTGGTTCTTGGCCTTGACCAGGCTGGCGGCGAGCGCCTGCAGCTGGTTCTGTGCGTCCTGCAGGTTCTGCTCGGCGGTGTTGTACTTGTCGTCGAGGATGGAGGTTTGCTGCTCCTCCTGCGTCAGCGTGCTCTCGATCTGGGACACCTTGGACTGGGTCGCGTTGATCTGCGACTGGTTCGGGGCCGGCCCCGGCAGCGTCGTGGAGGTGGGTGTGGCGCCGGCGTCGGCGGCAACGAGAGGCGCAAGCAGCGCACCGAACATCCCCGCGACGATTGCCACACGCGTGGCCGGTGCGACCCCGCGGACAGTAAGCCGACATCTCACTGCACGCACCCATGAAATCGTAATGGCTCTGACGTGGCATTTTGGGCATGGTGCGCGTCGCCGTTCGGTTGCGAGCGCAGATCGCGCGCTGGTCACGTTCACGTCGATTGCTTCGGACGGCGGGCGTCCCTAGGGTCACGATGCGTGAAGGGTGTCGTCGACACAACTCAAGGGCGGTTGCGGGGTGTGTGGCGTGGCGACCTGTGGTCGTTTTCGGGTGTGCCGTACGCCCGTGCGCCGGTCGGTCCTCTGCGCTGGCGCCCACCGCTGCCGGCAGAGCCGTGGGACACGGTCAGGGACGCGTCAACGTTCGGGGCCATCGCGCCCCAACCGGCCGCCGTTCCTGGGATCACCAGCCCCTCCGATCCCGACGCATCGGAGCCGCAGAGCGAGGATTGCCTGTTCCTCAACGTCTGGACGCCGGACCTCGACCCGGAGCGCCGCCGACCGGTCATGGTGTTCATCCACGGCGGCGGCTTCACGTCGGGGAGCGGCTCGGTGTTCCTCTACCGAGGTGGCAACCTCGTCCGAAACGGCGACGCCGTCGTGGTCACGATCAATTACCGCCTGGGTGCGCTGGGCTTCCTCGGGCACCGGCAGCTCGCCGATCCGGACGGCCTGGTCGGCAATTGGGGCATGCAGGACCAGGTTGCCGCGTTGGCTTGGGTACGCGAGAACATCGCGGCTTTCGGTGGCGATCCCGACAACGTCACCATCTTCGGGGAGTCTGCCGGCGGCTTCAGTGTGGCCGCGCTGCTGGGCTGTCCGGCAGCGCGAGGCCTCTTCCGACGCGCCATCATCCAGAGCGGTGGCGTGCACGTGCATTCCGTGGAGGATGCCGAGCGCGCCGGAGAGCGTCTCGCCTCGATGTTGGGCGTCGCGTCGTGTGATCGCGCGTCGTTCGAGGACATTCCGGCGACGGAGCTCGTCGCCGCCACGGCGGAAATGGGCAAGCGGCGCCCGGACCCGGGCCTGGTCCCTCTGCCCTTCTTGCCCACGGTCGACGGGACCTTTCTGCCGATCGATCCCCTGGCGGCGGTCGCTGCAGGGGTCGCCTCGGGCGTCGACCTCGTCATCGGCACGAACCGCGATGAGCTCACGCTGTTCGGGCTCGGGAGCCCGGCGCTCTTCGCCATGGACGAAGAGGGACTGGAGCGCTGGGTCGCCAACTCGGTGCCGGGCATACCGCCGCTGGAATTGATCGGGGCCTACCGCGAAGCCCGGCAGGGGCGGGGCGAACGGGTCGAGGTCAACGACGTCTGGGTGGCGGCGGGTACGGACATCGTCTTCCGTTGGCCCAGCCTGCGACTGGCCGCCGCTCACCAGGCCAACGGGGGCAGGGCCTACGTCTACCTCTTCGACTGGGAGTCCCCGGCCTTCGACGGCCTGCTGGGTTCGACCCATGCCCTCGAGCTGCCCTTCGTGTTCGGGGCGGTGCACGTGCCTGTCGTGCAGATGTTCTCGGGCGGGGGGCCGCCGGCGGAGACCCTCTCCCGACAGATGCAGATGGCGTGGCTGACCTTTGCCACCCGGGGCGACCCGTCCCACGAGGGCATCGGCGAGTGGCGCCAGTGGGATCGAACCGAGCGCGCCACGATGATGTTCGGTGCGCACACCGGGCTCGTCCCCGCACCGCGTGACGAGGAGTTGGCCGTGCTCGAGCGCTACCGGCCGTTGCCCGGGACCAGCTGATCAGAAGGTGCTCCCCGTCGGACCCGCACGGGAAGGTGGCGGATGCCCGAATGGCGGTTGCTGCGGGTCCACTCGACAGGCCCCGCGAGTTCGAACCGCTCGAAGGTGCGCAGGACTTCTTCGAGGGCCACCCGGATCTCGAGCCGGGCGAGGTGCGCACCGAGACAGAAATGGGCACCGTGCCCGAAAGTCATATGCGGGTTCGGATCGCGCTCGAGGCGGAATTCGTCCGGTCGCGTGAAGTGCCCTTCGTCGCGGTTCGCCGAGCCCTCCCACACCACGACCTTCTGCCCGGGTTCGATCGTCCGCGCGCCGAGCCGACACGCCACCGTTGCGGTGCGGCGCTTCGAGGGCGACGGGGTCGTCCAGCGCAAGATCTCCTCGACGGCCGCCACCATCGGGATGTCACCTGCCCGCAGCAGGCTCAGCTGGTCGGGCCAGTCGAGGAAGGCGAGCGTTGCTCCTGCGATCGCGTTGCGCGTCGTCTCGGCACCGGCTGAGAACAACAGCGAGAAGAAGGCCGACAGCTCGTCGTCGCTCAGCCGCGGCGGGTCCTCGTGTGGTAGCTCGGCGTGGATGACCGCGGAGAGCATGTCGATCCTCGGTTGGGCGCGTCTCTCTTCGATCAGCGCGCGGCCGTATTCGTACATCCGGTCGAGCGCGGCCTGACGTTGCGGGGTCATGGCGAGGAAGTCCGACTCGTCGGGGATGTCGAAGACGTGCTCCACCGCCTCGAAGAGGAGGTGCCGGTCGGCCTCGGGGATCCCGAGCAGGATGCAGACGGCTTGCATCGGGAGCTCGGCGGCAACGTCGAGGAGAAAGTCGAATTCGTCGCCGGCCGAATCGAGGAGCACCCGCATCCGGCGGCGAAGCTCCCCCTCGAGGTTCCGCACCGCGGCCGGCGTGAGGCCCCTGGTTACGAGCCGCCGGATCCGCGCGTGGCGCGGGTCGTCCATCATGTTCAACACCACCCCCGCCACGGGCAGATCCTGGATGATCGTCCCGCCGTAGGGACGCTCGCCTCCGGTTCCGAGGAGAAGGTCACGGGATCGTTGAGCACCCGGAGCACGTCGTCGTAGCAGGCGACCGACCAGAAGCCCTCACCGTCGGGGGTGTGCATGGTGGGCTCATGCCACCAGACCGGTGCCACCTGGCGATGCAGGCGGAACACTCCATGCGGGAACCCGTTGGCGAAGGTGTCGAGGTCGGTAAGGTCCACCCCCCCGAGGTCGTCGGCCACGCGGACATCCTCATGGGGGTGCCGTTGAGGGTCAAGAATGGGTGCGCGGGGGTGTAGCCCAATTGGCAGAGGCAGGGCGCTTAAACCGTCTCCAGTGAGGGTTCGAGTCCCTCCGCCCCCACCGTTACACCTCCGTCCCCACCAGGAGGCCTTGACCCCATTCAGTGGACCACGGTTATGACAACGTGGCCTGCAGCTGGGGCGAGTGGAGGTCCTCGAATCTCATTGAGGGGTGGGCCGCTCCCCGTGAACGTGACGGAATCGCGCCAGAACCTGACCCCAGCGACGCGCGGGCCGTGTCACCCGCCAGGATCTGGAGTTCTTGAGCTCCTCTAGCTCGTGTCGCACCGAAGCCTCGGCGCCTTGAGCCGCCGAAACCTCAGCTTCGGCGATGCGGGCACGAGATTCCGCGCCCCTGAGGGCCGTTTCGAGGACATGGAGGTCTGGTGGCATTCCCCACGCCGAAAGGTAGTGGCTTCCGACGTGCTCGACCTCGACGAAGTCGGTGTGGGGTGACGCGGCCTTGTACAACCGAAAGGTCTCACTCACCGCTGCGGTCGCTGCCGTCTCGAGAGGGCCCACGAAGGCTTTGTTGGGAACTCCGAACATTCGGTGGCGCGCCAGTTGTTCCATCTGTGCCGCGTCCACGAAGAAGCATCCGGCGTGCGGATTGGAGGGACGTACAAAGGTGAGGTCGATTCCCATCCATTGAGCAATCATGGCCGGTGGACCAGGGGGCAGCTTCAGTTCCTCCAGGGAACCACGCGGGAGATCAGCGTCCGGATAGACCTTGGCGCCGCCACTTGCCTCATATCGCGCGGGCATGAGGAGCGAGTCACGGCCGGCGACCGAACCGAACCACCGTTGTTTGTCGAAAAGGAAAGGATCGTGGATGACGATGTCGTCTTCCAGGTACCCGAACGCGTCATAGTGACTGATCTCGCGTGCAAGCACTCGATGAGCGGCGAAGGGAAGATCAAGAGGAGACACGTCAGTGTGCTCTTGATGGACCAGTAGTGACACACGGCCGGCTTCGTGCAGCAGGTGGTCTTCTCCGGTCGTCACTACCACGACGTCAACGCTTTGCCTCTCCGCTGCGGATGCGCGCAACTCGGGCCGGATCATCGTCGACGGCCCGAACGTCTCGTATAGACGAGTGACCGTACGGGCGATAGCGTTTGTCCGGACCCCAGCCTCTTCGCGTTCGGCTCCAAGGTCGGACGACGGGTTGTAGCGGTAGAAGTGTGGGATGACAAAGAGCAGTCGGTTCATGGTCCAGGCAAACTCACGGGAATGATTACATACCGGAACCTCGGCCGGAACGGACGGCTTGGCAATCAGTTATGGCAGATCGCGAGCACGACCGGCATCGCCCGCGGTCAAGGTGAACGGTCCGCCTTTCCCTTTTGGCGGTACCAGCCCTACTTCTCCGTGCCTGGGGATCTCTTTGTCGACGAGCGCCTCCTAGTCGGATCATCCGATCTCGGCATGGGCTATTACCAGAACCTCTGCCATCTGCAAGGGGTCAGGGACGAGATCAAGGATTGGTTCAAGCCGAACCCAGCAGTGTGGGAACGCCTCGCCCGCCGATTCTCAGCTCTGCTCGAGTTACCCCATCGAACGGCGCTCCATGTACGGAGGGGCGACTACACGGACCACAGCGATCTCTTCGTCAACCTCGACATTGGGTATTACCGCCGGGCCATGGCGTTGACGCAGGGCCCGTACTTGGTCTTCTCTGACGACCTCGATTGGTGTCGCCGACACCTGCCCGGCGAATGCATCTTCATGGACCGCAATCGCGACTACGAGGATCTGTTCCTCATGACCACGTGTCACGAGCACATCATCGCCAACTCCAGCTTCTCGTGGTGGGGTGCATGGTTGGCCAACAGTCGCCGAACAGTGTGCCCTGCTTACTGGGGAGCCATCTTCGAAGGCGGCACAGACGCCTTCGTCCCGCCAGCATGGATTCGGATCGAATCCATTGAAAACCCGAAGTTTGAGTGTTGACGAACGAGCCTGGTCCTCGGACGTCAGGTGGCCGTGCGGCGAAGGATGCCACCTTACGGCGCGCCACGTCGGCGGCGCGACGCGTGGTGGCAGGTGCCACCGATCCACGTTTCGACAAGGTGGAGCGGACCCTCGCGCAACTTGTGGAGCGGGTTGCCGACGCCGAACTCACTCTCGTAGATGCGTTGGCGGAGCTCAGGGCGATGCGCCAGCAAGTCGATGAGTGTCTCGAGTTCCTCCGGGTCGACCACGAAATCGTCCGCGATCTGCTCGAGGAGCTCAGGCCTGCCCATAGGACGTGAAAATCGCGGTGCCTCGAATCGAACAGCTCGGAGAGACCTGGCCTGAGAACATCGGTTACCTGGGCTGCACGCCGACCGTTCGGTGACATGCCCGGTTCGGTTGTCGAAGTGAATGTCCTTGGTTCAGTAGAAGTGGCGGGGACTGCGAGTCGCTTTCATCGCACTGCCGCTCTCGAGCTCGTGGTCTATCTCGCGTTCCATCGCGAGGGCGTCCGCCACGGCGAGTGGTCGTTGGCCCTGTGGCCGGACCGGCCGGTCGCCTGGCCACCGTGCACTCAACCGCCTCGGACGCACGCCGTGCCCTCGGTCGCGCCTCCGGACGGCGCCCTGCGCCTCCCGTGCGGTTCCCGTCTCCGGCTGCATTCTTCGGTGGTCACCGACGTCGACCGTTTCGTCGGACTGGCCCGGTCGCGACATCGGAGGCTGGCATCGAGGCCGCCGGGTTGGTGCGCGGCCCGCTCTTCGGCGGGCTGCGCCGGGCGGACTGGGCCATCCTCGATGGCACCCACGCGCGGGTGGAGGCCTTGGTCGTGCACACCGTGTTGCAGGCCGCCGAGTCCTTCCGGCGCGAGGGGCGGGCGGCCGAGGCGGAGTGGATCGTGCGACGCGGCCTCCTCGCCAGCCCCTACGACGAGCGCCTGTACCGATCGCTCCTGCTCGCCCTGGCCGCCCAGGGCAACCGGAGCGGGATGCGTGCCGCCATGGCGCAACTGCTCCTCGTGGTCCAGGGGGTCGCGGGCCACGTTCCGGGAGTGGGACGCCGGCGGGACCGACGCCCCGCATGCCCCGGACGACCGAGCTGTACCGAGAGCTTCTCCGCCGGTGGCCTGCGCCAGGAGGGGTACCGGCCAGGCTGTAGGGTGGCGTCCCGCCATGGCGAGAAGCTCCTCTGGGAAGTCGGTAGCACGCGCCGCCGCCACGGGTGGTGGCGCCACCTACCGCGGCCAGATGCCGGTGAATTGGTATGCCGCCCTGGTCGTGATCGTCCTGGTCGGGCTGGCTTCGGTCGCCATCGCCAAGTACCACTACAACCAGACCCCATCCGCCAACCCACCCACCGTCGGCACCACGTGGCACGCCGCCATCTCCTTCGACATCTGTGGCACGACGCAGCCCGCACTGACGGCGTCGCCCGCCAGCTCGACCTCGGGCCTGACGACGACGGGCAGCGGCGTCGTGCTGATCGCTCCCAAGAAGGCAAGCGAGGCGGGCGCCAACGCAACGGTGGGCAAGTTCGCCAGCGAGTACCAGGGCCTCACCCTGACCAACACGACGCTGAAGTACCCGGCCGCCAAGGTGCCCGAGTACAAGAACGGCCAGAAGTGCGCCGCCGGCACGCCGGACGCGGGCAAGGTGGGCGAAGTGATCGCCCGTTGGTGGGTCGTGACCACCCAGACCAAGGGCAACCAGCTGGTGCAGACCAACGGAGTCAACTCGGTGAAGCCGGCCGACCTCAAGTTCCTCAACCGCCAGCTCATCACCGTCGGCTTCGTCCCCTCGGGCACGACGTTGCCCAAGCCGCCCGGCTCGACGATCACGGCCTTGGTCCAGGTGCTCGCGGGCAACCAGCCCGTCGCGACGACCACGACAACGGCGGCGTCGGCGACCACGACCTCGGCGCCGTCGGCAACGACGAGCTCGACGGCTGCGACGACGACCACAGCACCCTCGACGACGACGACCACCACGGCGGCGCCGACGACAACGACGAAGCCTTCGTCCACTACGACGACCAAGTAATGAAGGCGGTCGTCCTCGTTGGGGGCGAGGGAACGAGACTGCGTCCCCTCACGTTCACGTCCCCCAAGCAGATGCTCCCGATCGTCGGCGTGCCGATGATCGAGCGCGTGCTCGGCCACCTCGCTTCGCACGGCGTGGACGAGGCCGTCCTCTCCCTCGGCTACCTTCCCGACGCCTTCACGGAGGCATACCCCGACGGCCTGGCCGCCGGGGTCGCGCTGACCTACGCCGTCGAGCCCGAACCCCTCGACACGGCCGGGGCCGTGCGTTTCGCCGCGACCTTCGCTGGCATTTCGGACACCTTCGTCGTGGTGAACGGCGACGTGCTCACCGACATGGACCTCACCAGCCTGATGGACTTCCACCGCGACCGCGGGGCGGAGGGGACGATTGCGCTCCATCCGGTCGCCGATCCGTCTGCCTTCGGCGTGGTGCCCACGGACACGGACGGCCGGGTCACCGCGTTCGTCGAGAAGCCGCCGCGGGACGAGGCGCCGACGAACGAGATCAATGCCGGGACGTACGTGCTCGAGCCGTCGGTGTTGGATCGGATCCCCGAGGGTGGCCGGGTCTCCATAGAGCGTGAGACCTTCCCGGCCATGGTGCGCGACGGCAACCTCTTCGCCCGGTCGGACGACTCCTATTGGCTCGACACGGGGACCCCCGCCGCCTACCTGGAGGCCAATTTCGACTACCTGGCGGGGAAACGCGGCCCGGAGGTTGCCCCCGACCTCGTGGACAACGAGCGGGGTGTGCTCGTGGAGGGCGAGAGCGTCGTTTCAGGTGATGTCTTCGGGCCGGCAGTGATCTTCGCCGGGTGCGTGGTCGAACCCGGCGCACGCGTGGAGCACAGCATCCTCGGACGCGGCACCGTGGTCTCCGCCGGGGCCGTCGTCGCCGACTCGGTGTTGATGGACGCGTGCCACGTGGCGGGCGACGCCAAGGTGGCGGGATCCGTGATGGGTCCCCGCTCGGTGGTAGGACAGCGAGCCGACGTCCGGCCGGTGTCGGTGCTCGGCGCGGACGCTGTCGTCTCGTCGGGCACCCTGGTCGACGGCGAACGCGTGTCGGGCTAAGAAAGCGGGTCGTGCGCACCCTCGTGACCGGCGGCGCCGGCTTCATCGGATCCAACCTGGTCGACCGGCTCCTGGCGGAAGGCCACGAGGTCGACGTCGTCGACGACTTCTCCACCGGTTCGCTGTCCAACCTGGCCGACGCGCGCAAGAGTGGCGGCCGGGCGCTCCACATCCACCATCTCGACATCACCGCGCCGGCGGTCACCGAGTTGATGGTCCGGCGGCGTCCCGAGCTCGTCTTCCATCTCGCCGCGCAGGCGGACGTCCGGGTCTCGGTCGCGCAGCCCGCCCACGACGCCAACGTCAACGTCATCGGCTCGCTGCACGTCCTCGAGGGAGCGCGCCAGGCGGGGGCCCAGCGCGTCGTTTTCGCGGCCAGTGGCGGGACCCTCTACGGGGACCCATCGCCGGACGATCTGCCCGTGCGCGAGTCGCATGCGCAGCAACCGCTGTCGCCGTACGGGGTTTCGAAGAAGTCGGTCATCGACTACCTGGTGGCCTACCGCGAATTGCATTCGCTCGAGTTCAGCGCGCTGGCTCTCGCCAACGTGTACGGGCCGCGGCAGGACCCCCATGGTGAGGCGGGCGTCGTCGCCATCTTCGCCGAGCGCATCTTGCGCGGGCAGGAAGTCACCGTGTACGGGGACGGTGAGCAGACGCGCGATTTCGTGTTCGTCGACGACGTCGTCGATGCCTTCGTGCGGGCGGCAACGCGGGGCGGCGGGCTCGTGTGCAACATCGGGACGGGAACGGAGACCTCGGTCAACCATCTCCTGGCGACGATGGCCGGCGTCGCCGGGGTCGAGGTGACGGCGGTGAAGGCGCCGTTGCGGCAAGGCGAACTTCTGCGTTCGTGCCTCGACATCGAGCGGGCCTCGATACAGCTCGCCTGGCGGCCCTGGACGGAACTGGCCGCCGGCATCCGACCGGTGCTCGACTTCGTCCGCGCCCGTCTCGCCTGAGGTCGCGTCAGCGAAACAGGTCTTCGTCCGGCGGGCGCACGATCTCGGAGCGGACCGAGGCGGGGCGCATCCACGCCGCCGGCACGCCGCGCACGATCGCTACCGGGATGCCGCGGTCCTTCCCCATGACGAGCTCTGCCGCCCCGGCGATCTCGTCGGCCACGCAGACCTCGGTCGCCACCAATTCGCGTCCTCCTGCGTCACGTGTGCCCTTGAGGTCGACGATCGCAGCGACACCCGCGCAGCCGATCGCCACGTCCGTGACACCACGCCGCCAGGTCCGCCCGAACGTGTCCGAGACGATCACGCCGACATCGACGCCGAGAGCATGACCGAGCGACGCCCGGAGACGCCGCGCCGAGAGATCGGGGTCCTCGGGGAGCAGCGCGGCGGTCCCGTCGGCGACGTTGGAGAGATCGACGCCGGCGTTGGCGCAGACGAACCCGTGGCGGGTCTCGCTCACGATCAGCTCACCGCGGCGCCGCAGCACCCGTACCGATTCCCGTTCCACCAGCGCAGCCTTGGCTCCGGGGTCCTCGTGGTCGAGCTCGACCAGCCGTCCCTCCGCCTTCGAGACCACCTTCTGGGTCACCACGAGGACGTCACCGTCCGCGAGGCGCGGCCCCAGCGGCGCCTCCGGCGCCAGCGCACCGGCAATGACGCGGCTCAGATCGGCACCGGGTACCACCTCACCGATCCCGTGCACGGCGAGCACGGTGAGGCCGTCAGCGTCCGGCATCGAGTACCACCTTGGCAAGGTCGGCGGCCCGCTCCGGTGAGCTCATGACGGTGGGCGCGACGACACAACGCACCCCTTCCGCCTCGACCGCCGCCTCGTGCGCGGCGTCCGCCTCGTCGATGACGAGCGTGCCCACCCACGACGCGTACAACCGGGCCACCCCGACCACGGACGGCTCCGTGCCGAGCTCGCGCAGCATCCGGTCGGCCGGACCCTTGAGGGCGGCACCCGCCACGATCGGCGAGACCGCGACGACCTCGCGGCGGCGGGCGCACAACGCGCTCTCGACGCCCGGCACCGCGAGCAGCGGGCCGATGGAGACAACCGGGTTGGAGGGGCAGACCACGATCAGTCCGGCTCGCTCGAGCGCGTCCATGACGCCCGGAGCGGGACGCGCATCGGCTGCCCCGTCGAAGCGCACGCTGCGCACCGGCACGTCGTGTGCGAGCCGGACGAAGTAGTCCTGGAAGCCGACCTCGGTGCCCGCGGGGCCGAGGGCGCTCTGGGCCGCCAGCGTGACGCGGGTGCGCAGGGGATCGTCGGTGACGGGCAGCATGTGCACGGCGATGCCCCGGCGTTCGCACAGAACGGCGGTCACCGCGCTGAGCGGCTGGCCCGCAGCGAGCCGGCCCGTGCGGAACAGGTGGGTCGCCAGGTCCCGGTCGCCCAGACGGAACCAGTCCTCGCCGCCCAGCCGTGCGAGCTCGTCCATCACCGCCCAGGACTCGCCGGCAACGCCCCATCCGGTCTCGCGGTTGTCCATGCCGGCCAACGTGTAGGTCACGGTGTCGAGGTCCGGGCTGATGGAGAGGCCGTGCAGGACCATGTCGTCGCCGACGTTGACGATGGCCGTGATCTCGCCGCCCGGCACCACGCGGACCAGGCCGGAGAGCATTCGGGCGGCCCCGACGCCGCCGCACAGGGCCACCAGCACGCGATGAGCATAGGAGCGCGGCGGGGGAGCGGCGTTCGGCGCCCCTGGTACCATCGCCGCCCGCCATGTCCACCGCCATCCCGCCGGAACGGCACGCCACGGTGGTGTCCGTCCTGCGCGAGGCCGCCCGGGTGAACGGCGACGTCGAGGCCTACGTGGAGCCCGCCGGCGCCGGCGGGCGCCGGTCGCTGACCTTCGCCCAGTGGGACCGCGCCGCCGATGGTGTCGCCGGCTACCTCTCCGGCCACGGCGTGCAAAAAGGCGACGTCGTCTGTCTCCTGCTGCCGGCCTGCATCGACTACGCCGTGCTCTACGCCGCCCTGCAGCGCCTCGGCGCCATCACGTCGGGCATCAATCCGCGGATGGGTGCGGGCGAAGTGACCTCGGTCCTCGAGCGCGCGGCGCCGGTGCTGCTCGTGGTCGACCCGGAAGCGGCGCCGATTCCCGAGACACCGGGCCTGGCGCAGGCGACCCGGGCGGAGGTGGCAACCGCCTGGGGCGGTGAGCCGCCGTCGTCCTGGCCCGACCTCGTCGCGGAGGATCCCGTCGCGGTCGTGTGGACGAGCGGGACCACCGGCCGGCCCAAGGGTGCAATCTTCGATCACGCCAACCTGGCCGCGGTCGCGCGCGGTACTGATGTCCTCAGCCAGCCCGGCGACCGGCGGATATCGCCCGTGCCGTTCGCACACGTGGGCTACATGACCCGGGCCTGGGACGAGATCGCGCACGGGGTGACCACGGTGATCACGCCCACACCGTGGCGGGCCGACGACGCGGTGCGCATCATGGCCGCGGAGAGGATCACGGTCGGCCAGGGTGTGCCGACGCAGTGGGCCCTCATGCTGGCTTCCGACGAGCTGGCCCACGCCGACCTGAGCTCGCTGCGGGTCGTCAGCACGGGCGCCGCGCGCATGAGCGCAACAATGATCGAAGACATGCGCCGGCGCTTCGGCGTCCCGGTCGTCGTCCGCTACACCTCGACCGAGAGCTCGCTGGGGACTGGGACCTCGCTGACGTCCTCCGACGACGAGGTAGCGACCACGGTGGGCCGGCCGGTGCCGGGCGTGGAGCTGGCCATCGTCGACGACGACGGTTCGCCCGTCGCCGCCGGGTCGATCGGCCGGGTCATGCTGCGTTCACCGGCCGTCATGCGGGGGTACTGGGGCCAGGGGCCCGGGCGCGGCCGCACCGTGGCCGAGCTGATCGACGCGGACGCGACCGCTTCGGTGCTGGCAGCCGACGGCTGGCTCACGACCGGCGACTTCGGGCTGTTGACCCCCGAGGGGAACCTGCAGCTGGCCGGCCGTGCCCACGAGCGCTACATCCGCGGCGGGTACAACGTGTACCCCGCCGAAGTGGAGGAGGCCTTGGCGACACACCCCGGGGTGGCGCGGGCCGCCGTCGTCGGGGCGCCCGACGACGTGCTCGGCGAGATCGGCGTGGCCGTCGTGGTGGCCGCGCCGGGCTACGTGCCCGACCTCGCCTCGTTGCGGGAACACTGTGCGGCGCGGCTCTCTGATTACAAGGCCCCCGACGCGCTGGTGGTCGTCGACGAGCTCCCGCTGACGCCGATGATGAAGGTGGACCCGGCTCGCCTGGGGGACCTGGCGGCACGAGCAGCCGAGGAGCGCCGATCCGCCCGGGCGAAGGAACGTGGACAGGCCGCCGGGATGGTAGGCAGTGGCGACACACACGGGCCTGACGCGGCCCACGATAAGGAGCGCGCATGAGCCCCACCAAGAGAGTCGGGGAGTCCGACCCCAACCGGGGCACCGCCCCCGAGGCGATCACACCCGGCCGTTACAAAGGCCAGGTCGCGATCGTCACCGGCGCGGGGTCGGGGATCGGCCGCGCCACCGCCCGCCGTCTGGCCGCCGAGGGGGCCGCCGTCGCGTGCCTCGACCTGGCCGAAGATGCGATACGAGTCGTCGCCAAAGAGATCAACGAGGAGGCGGCGGATGCCGGCGGGCGCGCCATCGCCCTGCGGTGCGACGTGACCGACGAGGCCGGCGTGGCCGACGCCGTGGCGCGCTCGGGGGCGGAGTTGGGCGAGGTGACCAACCTGTGCAACATCGCCGGTATCGGCGGCTTCGCCCACACACCCGAGCAGTCGTTGAGCGGGTGGGACAAGATCATCGCCGTCAACCTGACCGGCACCTTCCTCATGTGCCGCGCCGTCCTCCCCGGGATGATCGAGCACGGTGGCGCCATCGTGAACACCGTCTCCACCGCCGGGGTCATCGGCCAGCCCTACTCGGCGGCCTACTGCGCGTCGAAGGGCGGGGTGAAGATGCTCACCAAGGCGCTCGCCGTCGAGTACATGGCCCGCGGCGTCAGGGTCAACGGCGTCGCCCCCGGTGGCGTCGACACACCGATCATCCACAATTTCGGTCCGCCCGAAGACTCCGACTGGAAACTGATCGAGCGTCTGATGACGCCGATCGGCTTCGCATATCCCCACGAGATCGCAGGCGCGTTCGCCTACCTGGGATCGCACGAGGCCGACTATGTCACCGGTGCGATCCTCTCCATCGACGGGGCGATATCGACCTGAGCGACACCCTCACGCCGCCGTCGCGCCTGCGGGTCGCGCTCGACGCGACACCACTCCTCGGGCTCCCCACCGGTATCGGTGTCTTCTGTCGTGGCGTCCTGGACGCGTTGGCCGCCCGATCCGGCGTGGAGGTGACGGCCTTCGCCGTGAGCTGGCGGCGCCGTTCCATGCTGGAGGGCCGGTTGCCCGCCGGGGTGGCGCACCACCAACGTGCCATGCCCGCCAGGCCGCTCCACGCGCTCTGGGCGCGTCGGGACGGACCGCCGGTCGAATGGTTCATCGGCGCGGCCGACGTGGTCCACGGGACGAACTTCGTCGTGCCCCCGACGCGCCGGGCCGCCGCGGTGGCCTCGGTGCACGACCTGACACCCCTGCGCCACCCCGAACTGTGCGACGCCGCGACGCTGGCCTACCCGGGCCTCATCCGCCGGGCGCTGCGCCGGGGGGCCTGGGTGCACGCGGACTCGGGTTTCGTGGCCGGCGAGGTGGTCGAGGCTTTCGGAGCAGACCCCGGGCGGGTGCGCGTCGTCCACCCCGGCGTGCCGGCGCTGCCCCCGGTGAGCGACGCCGAGACGGACGACGCACTCCGGCGTATCCTGCCGCCGGGCACCGGGCGCTTCTGCCTGGCTGTGGGGACGGCGGAGCCGCGCAAGGACCTGCCGGGCCTCGTCCGCGCCTTCGGCGCCGTGGCCGCGTCGCACGCCGACGTGTCCCTTGTCCTGGCGGGACCACCGGGTTGGGGCGAGGCGGCTCTCGAGGAAGCCGTGGCGGCATCGCCGGCGCGGGGACGGATCGTGCGCACGGGCTGGGTCGAGGACCGCGACCTCGCTGCGCTCTTCGGCCGGGCCGCGGTGCTGGCCTACCCGTCGCTCTACGAAGGGTTCGGCTTCCCTCCGCTGCAGGCCATGCGCGCCGGCGTGCCGGTGGTGGCCACCCGGGCGGGGTCGGTGCCCGAGGTCGTCGGGGACGGCGCGCTCCTGGTCGACCCCGGTGACACGGACGGGCTCGCGGCCGCGTTGGCGCGCTGCCTCACCGACGACGGGGCACGTCGGGACCTCGTGGCGGCGGGATCGGCCTGGGCGGCCCGCTTTTCGTGGGAATCCTGCGGCACCGGGCTCGAGCAGTTGTACCGCGACGCAGCAGGGGACCGGCGTGGCTGAATCCCCGTCCGTGCTGATGGCGGTCGAACAGCTCCGGCGGAAGGTCCCCGGTGGCATCGGGAACTACGCCCGCGGGCTGCTGGCCGGTCTGGAGCGCTGCGCCGAGGAAGGCGAAGGCGTCGATGTCACGCTGTTGGCAAGCCGGCCCCCGCGTGGTCCGTCCGACCCGCTGGCCGCCTATGGACGGCCCGTCGTCGTCTCCGCCCTTCCGGGCCGCATCATGACCCGGGCCTGGGATCACTCCTTGCTCCGCGCGCCGGAGGGCTTCGCCGTCGTCCACTCGGTGTCTTTGGCCGCGCCGATGCTGCGGCACGGCAGCCGAAACCGCCTGGTCGTCACCATTCACGACCTGGCATGGCGCCGCCATCCCGAAGCGACGACTCGACGGGGTCGCCGCTGGCACGAGTCCGCGCTCCGCCGCGCCCGCGATTGCGGCGCCGATCTCGTCGTGCCGTCGCGCCTCGTCGCCGCGGACCTCGTTGCGTCCGGCGTCGAGGAGTCAAGGGTTACCGTCGTGCGCGGTGGCACCGATCACCTCGCGCCACCCGACGACGAGGCGACCACCGCACTGCTGCGGCAAGCGGGCGTGCGGAGCGACTACCTGCTGACGGTCGGCACCCTCGAGCCTCGCAAGAACCTGGACCGTCTCGTGCGGGCATACCGCCGGGTCCGGCCGCAGCTGCCCGTACCGTGGCCTCTGGTCATCGTCGGCCCGACCGGATGGGGCCATACGGGTCGGCCGCAGGAGGCCGAAGGCGTCGTCTTCACCGGCTCGGTCCCCGATGCCGTCCTCTCGGCGCTGTACCGCCGCGCCCGGGCGTTCGCGTACGTCCCGCTCACCGAGGGCTACGGGCTGCCCCCGCTCGAAGCCATGCGCATGGGCACGCCCTCGGTGGTGTCCTCCGAGGTCCCGAGCGTGCACGACCTCGGCGAGCCCGATCCCCCGCCGGCGCGCATCGTCGACCCGCTCGATGTCGACGACATGGCCGCCGGCCTGGCCGCCGTCCTCACCGACGACACCCTCCGAGGCGACCTGGCCGCCCGGGGATCCTCGTTCGCCTCAGCACGCACCTGGCAGTCCGCCGCCCGTGCCCATGTGCGCCTCTGGAAGCGGCTCGCGTGAGCGTCGATCCGCTGGCGCTCTCGCTCGACGTGTCGGCGGTCCCCGATCGGCCCGGTGGCGCGGGCCGCTACACCATCGCCTTGGCCCGCGGCCTCGCGGCCCATCCGGACGTGACGCTCACGCTCGTGGCGCGTCGCAGCGACGCCGCTCGCTGGCAGTCGATGGGTGCTCGACACCTCCGGTCCGAGGTCCCGGCCTCGCGTCCCGGCCGCCTCGTCTTCGAACAAGTGGGGCTGCCGGCGTTGCTCCGCTCAGCCGCGGTCACCGTGCATCACGGGCCGCACTACACGATGCCGGCACGGTCGCCCGTGCCCTGCGCGGTGACGATCCACGACTGCACCTTCTTCGATCACCCCGAATGGCACCTGCGCACCAAGGCCGCGTTCTTCCGGCGTGCCATCCGACGCGCCGCCCAGCACGCGGCAGTGCTCGTCTGCGTGAGCCAGGTCACGGCCGAACGATTGGCCGCGAACTGTTCCGTGCGGGCGCCCGTGGTCGTGGCGCCACACGGCGTCGACCACGCGCGGTTCTCGCCCGCCGAGCCGAGCCCGGGCGCGGACGACGCCGAGCTGCATGCGATCGGCGTGCCCACCGACCGGCCCTTCGTCGGGTTCATCGGCACCCTCGAGCCCCGCAAGGGGGTCGCCACGTTGGTCGGCGCGTTCGACGCGCTCGCCGCTTCCCGACCCGACCTGGTGCTGGTGCTCGCGGGCCAGACGGGGTGGGGAATGGCAGAGACCGAGCGCGCTCTCGCCGCGGCCCGTCACGGGGACCGCATCGTGCGGACCGGCTACCTGCCCGAGGCGGCGGTTCCCGCCCTGCTGCGGCGGGCCGCGGTCGTTGCCTACCCCGCCGTGGAAGAGGGCTTCGGCCTCCCCGCCCTCGAAGCACTCGCGTGCGGCGCCCCGCTGGTCACGACCGAGGGAACGGCCATGGCGGAGCTCGCCGGCGGGGCCGCCCTGTTGGTGCCGCCGGGCGCCGCGGGGCCGTTGGCCGAGGCCATCGCCGCTGCCCTCGACGCCGGTCCCGGGACCGATCGCCGGTCACTCGGGCTGCAGGTGGCGGCGGAGCGGACATGGGAGGCGAGCGTGGGCGAGCACCTGCGCGCCTATGCGCTGGCGCACCAGGCCCCGCTGTAGGGTTCCGCGGGTGCGTGCGCTGATCACCGGGGGGAAGGGTTTCGTGGGCCAGTGGCTCGCCGCGCACCTGAAGGACCGCGGCGACGAGGTCGCGGTGATCGATCTCGAGACGGACGTCGCCGATGGCGCCGCCGTCCGGCGTGTGATGCACGACGTGGCGCCGGATACCGTCTACCACCTGGCCGCGATGACCCACGTAGGCGAGAGCTGGGAGCACCCGAGCCAGGTCCTCCGGGTCAACGTCCTCGGCACGGCGGAGATCCTGGCCGCGGCGAGGGCCGAGACGTCACAGGCGCGTGTCCTGGTCGTCAGCTCCGCCGAGGTCTATGGCGTCGTCAGGCCCGAGCAGCTGCCCCTCGGTGAAGACACGCCGACCGCACCGGCCAGCCCGTACGCAGCCAGCAAGTTGGCCGCTGAGGACGTGGCGCTCCAGGCCTGGCGGGGCTACGGCCAGCCGGTGGTCGTGGTGCGGCCCTTCAACCACATCGGCCCGGGACAGTCACCCAACTTCTTCGTGCCGGCAATGGCCAAGCGCATCGTCGAAGCCCGGCGCTCGGGAGCGGCGTCGTTGCGGGTTGGCACGCTGACGACGCGGCGGGACTTCACGGATGTGCGCGACGTGGTCGCGGCCTACCGCCTGCTGATCGAGCGGGGCGTGCCGGGGGAGGTCTACAACGTGTGCTCGGGCGTCGACGTCGCCATGTCAGACGTTGCCGTGCAGCTGCTGGCACTGGCCGGCGCTGACCTCACGCTCGAGACGGACCCCGAGCTCGTGCGCCCGGTGGATGTGCCGGTGCTGCGCGGCGATGCGGCACTGCTCCGCGCCGCCACCGGGTGGGAACCGTCGATCCCGCTCGCGACGACGCTCACCGACGTCCTGGCCTCGTGGGAGGCGGACTGACGGCGAGCGTCGTCTGAGGGGGGGTGTGGACTTAGGCGCTGACGCGCTGGCGGATCTGGATCCGCACCTCGCGCGCCTGCTCGCGCGCCTTCGTGGTGACCTGCGTCACCGAGGTGGGCAGGCGCTCTTCGATGGGCTGCAGGGTGCTCTCGACGAACTGCACGGCCGACTCGGCCAGGTCGTCGATCTGCCGGAAGCCCTTGGCCACGCCCTCGCGGACGTCGCCGATGCGCTGGTCGATCGGCAGGTCCTTCTGCAGGCGCTTCTGCAGCTCGACCCGCTGCACCTGGGCCCGCTGGTAGGCCAGCACGCCGAGGCCGACGGCGACGTACGCCACGTCCCGGGCCAGGTCGGTGACACCCTTCGAGAGGGTGCTGATGTTGGTGGTCACGTCAGGCATTTGTGCCTCCTGTCTCGTGCGATCAGAGTGGCGATCCGCTCGCCATGGGCCGCCATTCGGCCCCTACGCTTGTGTACTACAGTATCATAGTTGTTAAACAGTAGCAAGCAATCAGGCACGGACGAGGCACCCCTCAGGCACGAATTCCGTGCCTGAGGGCATTTGCGCCGAACAGATAGCCTCAGGCACCTGATGGACGCCCAAGTGCCGGCCGTGGTCGCCGTCATGGTGACCACCGACCCGGGCCCATGGTTCGACGAGGCGCTCTCCTCCCTGGCCTCCCAGGACTACCAGGAGCTCTCGGTCCTGGTCCTCGCCACCGGTGACGACACCGCCGACGTCACCGAGAGGGTCGCCCGCGTCCTCCCCAATGCCTTCGTCCGCCACCTGCCCGGCCGCCCCGCCTACGGCGCCGCCACCAACGAGGTCCTGGGCATGGTCGAGGGTGCCGCGTTCTACCTGCTCCTCCACGACGACGTGGCGCTGGAGCACGACGCGGTGCACCAGATGGTCGAGGAATCGTTCCGCTCCAACGCCGGCGTGGTCACGCCCAAGTTCGTCAACTGGGACGACCCCACCGTCCTGCTCCACGTCGGGATGAGCTGCGACAAGACGGGGGCGGTGGTCGACCGGATTCTCGAGGGCGAGGTCGACCACGGTCAGCACGACGCGGTGCGCGACGTGTTCGTCGCCCCCGGCGGGTGCATCCTCGTGCGCGCCGACCTCTTCCGCGAGCTCAAGGGGTTCGACCCCGGCATCGTGGCGATGGGCGAGGATCTCGATCTCTCGTGGCGTTGCCAGGTGGCCGGCTCCCGCGTGGTCGTCGCCCCCGACGCGCGGGTGCGCCACCGCGAAGTCGTCGCCGGCGGCCTGGTGCCGCTCTCGGTGGCCGGGGCCGTCCCCACACGCGGCCGCCGTCCCGTCACGATGCAGGTGCTGCAGCGCCGCCACGAGCTGCGCGCCGTGCTCAAGTGCTACACCCGGATCCACCTGATCCGGGTCCTCCCGCAGGCCGCCCTGCTCGCCCTCGGCGAGGTCCTCGTGGCGCTCCTGGCCCGCGACGGCGAGCGGGCGCGGGCGGTCGTCGGTGCCTGGAACTGGAACGCCCGGCGCCTGACGGAGATCTCGCTGCTGCGCGGCGAGCTGGCCGAGCACCGCTTGTTCCCGGACTCCGAGGTGCGACGGCTGCAGCTGCACGGCAGCGCGCGCCTGTCGCGATACCTGAGCCGGCTCTCCCACCAGGGGATCGAGGCCGCCAACTCCGTGGCCGTCGCGCGGGGACGGACGGACAGGGACGACGAGCGCGCCGAGGTGGCGGTCCTGACGGGCAGCGTGGGGTTGGCGTTCAGCGAGGACTCGGACTTTGACGACCTCGACGACCTGGGCCGCCGCGCCGGCCGCGACCGCTTCGGCCGGCGGGTGCGCCGCGCCCCGCTGAGCACCGGACGCCAGCGCCTCGTGGCACTGCTCGTGGCACTGCTGGTGATCGTCGTCGGGACCCGCGAGTTGTTCTTCGGCTCGCTGCCGCTGGTGGGCCAGCTCGCGCCGTTGCCCTCGTGGTCGACGACCTGGCACCATTTCTTCTCGGGCTGGCAATCCGCCGGGGTGGGAACGACGGCACCGGCGTCACCCGCCTTCGGGATCTTCGGCGTCGCCGGCACCGTGTTCTTCGGGGCCATGGGCACAGTGCAGCGCTTCTTGTTACTCGGCTGCATCCCCCTCGGCGCGTTCGGCATCTCGCGGTTCATGCGGCCGATCGTCTCGCCGCGGGCCCGGATCGTCGCCGTCATCTGTTACCTCGGCCTGCCGCTGCCGTACGGCTCGCTTGGCGCGGGCCGCTGGGACGGCCTCATCGCCTACGCGCTGTTCCCCTTCATCGCGCTGCGCCTGGCCGGCGCCGCCGGCGTCGAGCCCTATGCCGTCGAGCCGGGGACGCGGTGGCGGACCCGGCCGGCCGGGCAGGTGGCGATCCTGGGCGCGCTTGTCGCGGTCGGCACGTCGTTCGCGCCGGCCCTGGCGCCTCTCGTGCTCGTAGCCGCGCTCGCCTGGGTCGTCGGCTCGTATCTCGTCGGTGCCCGCGATGCGGATTGGCGTCCGCTCGCCGTCGCGGCCGTGGCGGTCGGACTCGCGCTCGTGCTCTTGGCGCCGTGGGTCGTCGGGACTGCGCTGGCCGGCAAGGGCTCCGTCGCCATCTTCGGCCTGCCGATCTCGGGCGCGACGGCCCCCAACTGGGGCGAGCTCGTTCGCTTCGCGATCGGGCCGGTCGCCCGGTCGCCCCTGGTCTGGTTGCTGATCGCGGCGGCCGCACTCCCTCTCGCCATCGGACGTGGGATCCGGCTCGTCTGGGCGGCGCGGCTGTGGGTCATGGCCTGCGCGTCGTGGGGGTTTGCGTTGGTGGCGGTGCGCGGGGACATGGGGTCGTTCGCCCCATCGGCCCCGGTCGTGCTCGCCCCGGCCGCATTGGCTGTCGCCGCTTGCCTCGGTCTCGGGATCTCCTCGTTCGAGAACGACCTCACCGGGCGTGAGTTCGGCTGGCGCCAGGTCGTCGGCGGTGTGGCTCTCGTGTTCGGCGTCGTGGGCCTCCTCCCGGTGGTCGCCGGCGCAGTGAGCGGTCGCTGGAACCTCCCCGCCCAAGGCGTCGAGCAACCCTTGTCCTTCCTCGATCACGCCGCACCGACCGGGGGTGTACGGGTGCTGTGGCTCGGGGATCCCAGGGCCCTTCCGGTCGGCGGGTGGTCGATCGAGCCCGGGCTGGCCTACGCGCTGACGCCCGCAGACCTGCCGGACACCTCACAGGTGCTGACGCCCGCCGGGCCCGGGCCCGCGTCCCTCGTGGCGGACGCCGTGCAGCTGACGACGACGGGCGGCACCGTGCACCTGGGGCGCCTCATCGCCTCCGAAGGTGTGCGCTATGTCGTCCTCGTTCAGGGCCTGGCGCCCTCGACGGTGGGTTCACTCACGTCGTCCGTGAACGCGCCCCCGCCGTCGGGCCTCGAGGCCGATCTGCAGGCCCAGGCCGACCTGCACCTCGTTCCGGGCGACGTGGGCATCTCGGTGTTCCAGAACGACGAGGCGATGCCGGTGACCGCGCAACGTGCCGCACCCCTCCCCGCGGTCAGCGACTGGACCTATCCGAGCGGGGCCGACGTGGTGGGATGGCAACCTGTGCTGTCCTCGCTGTCGGGGTCGTCCGCGCACGGTCCCGTCAAGGCCGGCACCCTGTACGCCGGGTACGCGCCCGCCGGGAAGTTCTCCCTCACCGTGGACGGTCGGTCGGTCACGCAGCGGCCCGCGTTCGGTTGGGCGGCGCAGTACGCCACCACCAAGGGGGGCGCCGAGCTTTCGTTGTCCCAGTTCCCCTTTGTGCCGCTCGCCGTCACGGCCGAGGTCGTGGCCTGGGTCGTCTTGTTGGCCGCCCTTCTGGGACGCCGGCGCCGGCCGCCCCCGGCGCACCGGAGCGCGTCGTGAGCCCGGCACACGCCAGTCGTGCCGCGGCCCACTCTGGTCCCGAGCGCCGTTGGCCCGTCCTCCTCGTCGTGGCCGCCGTCATCGTGGGCACCGCCGTCGGCCTCAGCGCACAGGGGTCGACGAACCCGGCGCCGGCGCCGGCGCCGGCGACGCCCGCCGCTCTGGTGAGTGCGCCCGATGCCGAGTCCTCTGCCTGGTACTGCACCGGCCAGACGACGCCGTCGGGCCCCGCCACCGGCTTCCTGGTGCTCTCCAACACGACGACGCGGGCTGTGACGGCCGAGGTCACGACGGTGACCGACACGGGAGCGACGGTGAGTGCCGCCGTTCCGGTGCCGGCGCAGAGCGTGCTCGCTCCTTCGTTGCCCGTGCCGTCGTCGGGATCGTGGCAGTCCGAGACGGTGACCCTCGACGGCGGAGGCGTGTCCGCGTCGCAGGCGGTGCACGGCGCGGCAGGTTGGTCCGTGGTTCCCTGCCAGAGCTCGACGTCGGCCAACTGGTACTTCGCCTCCGGGTCCACCGCCGGCTCCAACACCCTCTATGTCTCACTTCTCAATCCGACGTCGTCACCCGTCGTGGTGGACCTCGGCTTCATGACGCCGACGGGGGCGGTGCACCCGGTGAACTACCAGGGGGTCGTGATCGCCCCGGGCGCGACGCTGGCCGAGGACGTGGCGTCCGAGGTCCAGAACGCCTCCCTGGTGAGCACCGTCGTCACCGCGCGTACCGGCCGGGTCGTCGCGTCGGAGGTGCAGACCTACGCCGGCACGAGCGCCGGCCTCTCCGTGCTGCAGGGGCTCAGCCAGCCCGAGGATCAGTGGGCCATTCCGCTGGCCCAAGAGACGCCTGGCGGCGGCGAGTCCGAGATCGACGTGTTCAACCCGGGCACGGTGCCCGAGAAGGTCACCGTGCACCTGCGCCTGGCCTCGGGGCCGCTCGCACCGTTGGCGGACACGGTGGCACCGGGCGAAACGTGGGCGTTGGTGACCAGTCGGCAGACGCGGATTCCTGCCGGCGCGAGCTACTCGGCCCAGGTGGAGGCGACGGGAGGGCCCGGTGTCGTCGTGAGCCGGGCCGTGGTCGCCCCCGCCTCCGCCACCGCGCCGCAAGCCGGGGTGGCGGTGGCCGTCGACGGTCTCACCAGCGCCACACCGGCCAGCGAGTGGATCGTGCCGCCACCGGGGACACCGGCGAGTCCCGCCGTCAGCGGTGTGGCCCACGATGCGCTCACCGTCCTCAATGTCGGCGACGAGCGCGCGACGTTCCGCGCGTATGAGGTCGCACCGGGAACCCGGCATCTGCTGGCGTCGGGCACCCTTGCGCCAGGTGGGAGCTACATCGTGTCCGGCTCGACACTCGCGAACACCGGCTTCGACCCCATCGTGGTGCACGGTGACGGCCCCATGGCGGTCAGCGAGGACTTCACGCCGAGCGGTGGAGTGGGGGTCGTGGGCATGCCCGGCATCGCCCTGGCCGCGCCGCTCGGTTTCTGACCCTCAGAGCCGGTGGCGCTGGTAACGGCGCCAGAGCACACGGCCGCCGACCGCGACGAGCGCGAGGCAGAGCAACGCGAACAGGAATGGGCCCGCCAGGCGGACGACGCCCTCGACGCCCGCGACGAACCCGCCGACGCTGTCGTGCCACGCCCGCACGAGCCCCGACTCGGGGAGCGGGCCGGGCGCCGGCGGGGGCGTCCCCTCGCTCACCGTCATGCTGACCTTCGAGTAGGAGGTCTGGCTCGTGAGCAGTTGCAGCTGGCTCTGCAGCTGCTCGATCTGCTGCTGGATGCTGTCGAGCTGCTCCTGCACGGAGAGGATGTCGCCGATGCTCGTCGCCTTGGCCAGGATCGTGAGGTACTGCTGGCGGCTGTCCTCGAGCGCAGTGAGGCGCGCCTGCAGATCGACGTACTGGCCCGTCACGTCGGTGGCGCTGGTCGAGAGGTTCGAGGTCTTGCCGTAGCGCTCCGCCGCCTTTAACACGGCCGCGAAGTCGTTCACCGGCACGTCCATCGTGATGGTGCCGTAGGCCGACCCACCGCTCGTCCCGTTCTGGCTCTGTGAGTTGGCCACGAAGCCGCCGACCGAGGCTGCGAGGTTGGTCAGCCCCGTCATCGTCCGCGCCAGCGCACCCTTCTTGACCGCCAGGTCGAGCGTGCCCGTCTGCTCGATCTTCGCCGACTGTCCCACTGCGCCCTGCGGCAGAGCCGGGGCCTTCTGGTTCTGGCTCGGGGCGAGGGTCCCGGCGGCCAAACCTCGCGAGCTGGGTGCCCCCGCGCTCGGAGCGAACGAGTCGCCACCGGCGGCGTGGGTACCCGCAGGCAGCGTCGTGGACGTGGCGGGCCCGTTGGCACCGGTGCCGCGGCCGCCGTTGCTCCCCTCTGCGTTCCCCACCCGCAGCGAAGTGGTCGTCGGGCTCGACGGGGGCCGCGCGATCGCGCCGATCGTGCCGGCCACGATCAGCGCGACGACGACCACCGACGCCACGGAGAGAATCCGGTGGCGTCCCGCCACCGCCACGAATCGCCGCCGGCGACCGAGCTCGTCCGGCGATGCGGAGCCCTCGACACGGTCCCCGGCGTCGGCCTCGCCGTCTGCGTCTGCGGGCTCGTCGTTGCCGGCACTCCGGGCCGGGCCCCTCTCGGCGCTCGCCAGGATCTCGTCGATCCCGGACTCCGGCACCTCGAACGCCTCGGCGGCGCGCCCGAAGAGCTCAGCCAGGCGGTCGTCGTCGAGCATCGTCATGACCCGGCCTCCTCTTGTGCGACTGCGCCGACGCCGGCGTCGATACCCGCGTCTGCGTCCGCGTCCGCATCCCCGCCCATCATCGCCAGCGCGCTGAGCGCGGGGTCGGCCGCCAGCCGCCGACGCGCTTCGTGCAGGCGGGACTTCACCGTGCCCTGCCGCCGCCCGATCGCGCGCGCGATGTCGCGTTCGTTCAGGTCCGCGTAGTAACGCAGGACGACCGGCACGCGCAACGACAACGGCAGCCGCGCCAACGCGGCAATGACCGTGTCGGCCACTTCGCCGCGCTCGGCACTCGACTCGGGCCCCCCACCCTCCGCGGCGATGTGCGCCAGGGGCTCGTCACCGGCGCGCCGGTCCCGGTGCGGGATCTCGCGGCGCAGCTTCGAGTAGCACGAGTTGACCACGACCCGGTAGAGCCACGGCCGGATGCTCGGCACGTCCGCCAACGAGTCACGGAAGCGCCAGGCTCGGAGGAACGCATCCTGGACCGCTTCCTCGGCGTCGGCGCGGTTGCCGAGGATGAGGCAGGCCGTGCGGAAGGAGGGCACGTACCCCTCCTCCAGCCACTCGGCCAGCTGTGCTTCCACCATCCCCCCTTATGACGCCGCCCGGACCGGATCGGTTCGGGCGGCCCCCACCGCCGCAACAGGATCGTGCCGCCGCCACCGCCCCCGTGACGGCGCCGAGGAAGTGTTCCTAGCCTCCTGCGGGTCCCTCGGGAGTCCCGGTGGACGGGTCGGACGACGGGGGCCACGGGGGAGGCGGCCAGGCCTCGGGCTCCGACGAGCGCCCCGAAACCGTCGGCGCGGTCGGCGGCGCGGGAGCCGGCACGGCCACCGGACCGTCGTCGTTGACACCGGTGTCGGCCACGCTGTCGGGCACCGCCCCGTGGTGGCCGTTGGCGCCGTTCGTGACCAGGCCGTCGGCAGGAGGCGGCGCGCTGATCGCGGCCTCGCTGAAGTGGGGCACCGACTTCACGCCCTCGCCGTGCACCGGCGATCCGTGGGCCTCGTCGACGAGCCGGGCCACCTCGGCGCCGTCGATGATCTCGTTGTCGAGAAGAGCGCGGGCGATGGCGTTGAGTCCGCCACGGTGCTTGCTCAGCACCTCCATCGCCCGCTGTTCCTCCGAGCGCAAGATCCGTTCGACTTCGTCGTCGATGACCTTGGAGGTGTCCTCGGAGTAATCGCGCGTGTGCATGAGGTCCTCGCCCAGGAAGACCTGGCCCTGCGACCCCCATGCCATGGGGCCGATGGCCTCGCTCATGCCCCATTCGCGCACCATCTTGCGCGCCAGCTCGGTGTTGCCGACGAGGTCGTTGGCCGCGCCGGTCGAGAGATCGCCGTAGACGAGGATCTCGGCGCAGCGGCCGCCCATGCGCACGCACAGCGCGTCCTCGATGTACTGGCGCGCGTGGATGTGGCGCTCCTCCATGGGCAGCTGGTGCGTCACGCCGAGCGCCATGCCGGTCGGCAGGATCGTCACCTTGTGCACCGGGTCCGCGTTCTCGAGCACATAGGCCAGGACCGCGTGGCCGCCCTCGTGGTACGCGATGCGCTCCTTTTCCTCTTCGGACAGCACCATGGAGTCGCGGCGTTGCCCGAGCAGGACACGGTCGCGTGCCGTCTCGAAGTCGGCCATGGCGATCTCCGCGCTGCCGCGCCGCACCGCGTGCAGCGCCGCCTCGTTGACGAGGTTGGCCAGGTCGGCACCCGACATGCCGGGCGTACCCCGCGCGACGACGCTGAGGTCCACGTCCGTCGCCATGCGCTTGCCCTTGCAGTGCACCGCGAGGATGGGCAGCCGCTCCTCGAGGTCCGGCAGTGGCACCACGATCTGGCGGTCGAAGCGGCCCGGCCGCAGCAACGCCGGGTCCAAGATGTCGGGACGGTTCGTCGCCGCGATCATCACGACACCCTCGGCTGTGTCGAACCCGTCCATCTCCGAGAGCATCTGGTTCAGCGTCTGCTCGCGCTCGTCGTGGCCACCACCGAGGCCGGCGCCGCGCTTGCGGCCGATCGAGTCGATCTCGTCGACGAAGACGATGGCGGGTGCCTGCTTGCGGGCCGTCTGGAAAAGGTCGCGCACCCGGCTGGCGCCGACGCCCACGAACATCTCCATGAAGTCGGAGCCGCTCACCGACATGAACGGCACGCCGGCCTCGCCGGCCACCGCCCGCGCAATGAGCGTCTTGCCGGTTCCGGGGGGGCCGACCAGCAGCACGCCCTTGGGGATCTTCGCCCCGATCTCCTTGAAGCGCGCCGGTGTCTTCAGGAAGTCGACGACCTCGCTGATCTCCTGCTTGACACCCGTGTAGCCGGCCACGTCATCGAACGTCGTCGACGGGCGGTCACTGCTGAAGGTCTTGGCCTTGGAGCGGCCGATCGACATGATCCCCGACATCTGGCCCCGGGTCTGGCGCCCGATGAAGTAGATGAAGGCCGCCCCGATGCCGATGATGAAGAGGTACGGGAGGATGTCGCTCAACAGGTTTGACGACGGCGTGGGGAAGCTGACCTCGACGCCGTCGTTGCGCATCGTCTGCACGTCGTTGGGCAGGGACGGGCTCGGCCCCTGCACCTGGTAGCTCTTGCCGTTCTCGCCCTTGAAGTTGCCGTTGATCTGGCCGGTCGAGTTTGAGATCTTGGCCGTGGCGATCTGCTTGGCCGTCACGTCCTGCATGAACTTGGTGTACGAGAGGGTCTCGGCATTGTTGGTCTTGATCGTGCCGACGGCCAGGAGGATGGCCACGATGCCGATGGCGAGGACCCCCCACAGCCAGCGCCAGCTCTGACCGCTCGGCGCCCCGGGTTGATTCGGGCCGCCACCCTCGCTGTTCTGACCGTTTTGGGGCGCGTTCTGCCGGTTCACCGGCTTGTCCGCGCGTTGGGGGCTCACGCCAACCATGCTAGGCGCCGCCCCCGCGCGACGGTGACCGCCCCTCACCAGGTCCGTTGGGCGGCCGACCTGCAGATTCTGGGTCGCGACGCACCGGTATCGTCGTGCCGATGACCGAGCCCGAGACCGGCGCGCCCGCTATGGGACCACCGGCCCGGCCACCGGGGCCCGTCCCCGCCGGCTACGTCCCTCGCGAGTGGCTGCAACAGCAGCCTCCACCTGCGCCCCAGCCGCCACCGCACTCGCCGTCGCTCGCCGGCGCCTCCTGGTCGCCCGCCGGCGCGTCGCCCACGGACCTGCCTGCGGCACCGCCCCCCAACGTCGACGTGCCGTTCCTCGATACACCGTGGGTCCCCCCGAAGACCCACCGCCAGGCCTGGTACTGGCTGATCTTCGCGGTCGCCGGCTTCGTCGTCGGTCAGCTGGGCGCCACGATCTTCGCCTTCATCGCCGGCGCCGTCGCGGGCAAGACGTCGGCGCAGATGCAGGCGATCGCGACGCAAACGGTGCCACCCGAGTGGTACGTGGTGTCCACGCTGATCGGCCTGTGGATCGGCTTCATCGGCGCACCCTGGCTGGCCAGCCGCACCCAGGGCACGAAGCACTTCGCGCGCGACCTCGGGATCCGCTTCAGGTGGCTCGACCTCCTCGGCATCCTGTTCGGCATCGGCGGCCAGATCCTCATCACCGTCATGTACGCGCCCTTCCAGCACGACATCAAGAACTTCAACGCGCCCTCGCAGCGGCTCACGGGCGCGTCGCACGGCACCGGCTTCGTCGTCATCGCCATCGCCACCGTGCTCCTTGCACCCGCGGCTGAGGAGCTCTTCTTCCGCGGACTGTTGCTGAAGTCGCTCGTCCGGCTGTTCACGCCGCTGAATGCTGCCGGCCGCGCCCGTGCCGCCGGAGTCGTCCTGGCGGTGATCGCCGACGGGCTCCTCTTCGGCGTCGCTCACGGTGAGTGGGTGCAGTTCGCCGGCCTGGCCGGCTTCGGCATACTGCTGGCCGCCATCTCCTACCGAACGGGTCGTCTCGGCATGAACATGGTGGCGCACGCGACGTTCAACCTCATCGCCATCATCGCCATCGCGGTCAACGGGAGCGTCATCCTCTTTCACTGAGCGCCCTCGTGGCACGCCCAACGCGTGTTTTGGGCATTCGGTCCAGCCCCCGTCCGGTCGTGCGGCTGCCGGGCGGGGCCGCCGTCCATTTGCCGGGAAAAAGGCCCCTTCGGCCGCCACCTATGGTGGTGCCCCGTGAGCCGCATGGACCAGGTCTTCAAGGCGTACGACGTGCGCGGGACGGTGCCCGATCAGCTCGATGCCGACATGTGCCTCGCCATCGGCCGGGCCATGGCGCGTTTCGTCGGGGCGCCCGAGATCCTCGTGGCGCGGGACATGCGCGAGTCCGGCGTCGAGCTGTCGCAGGCGTTCTCCGACGGGGTGCGCTCCGAGGGCGTCGAGGTGACCGACCTGGGTCTCGCCTCCACCGACTTCCTCTACTTCGCGTCCGGCCATCTCGACGCACCGGGAGCGATGTTCACCGCTTCGCACAACCCGGCGCGGTACAACGGCCTGAAGCTGTGCCTGTCGGGCGCCCGCCCGATCGGGCGCGACACGGGCCTCGCCGACATCGAGGCCGAGGCCGAGAAGCTCTACGGCGAACCGGTCCCGGCGCTGACCGGCGGCCGCCGCGAGCTCGATCTGCTGGGGGAGTGGGCCGACCATGTCGTCTCCTTCGTCGACGTGGCGTCCCTGCGCCCGCTCAAGGTGGTGGCCGACACCGCCAACGGGATGGGTGGCCTGATCGTGCCGATCGTCTTCGACCGGCTGCCCTTCGAGGTCGAGATCCTGTTCCCGGAGCTCGACGGCAATTTCCCGAACCATCCCGCCGACCCGATCCAGCCGGAGAACCTGGTCGACTTGAAGAAGGCGGTCCTCGAATACGGCGCCGACATCGGGCTCGCCTTCGACGGCGACGCCGACCGGGTGTTCCTCGTCGACGAGAACGCGGAGCCGGTCTCCGGCTCGCTCACCACCGCGCTCGTCGCGGCCTCGATGCTCACCAAGCACCCCGGGGAGACAATCCTCTACAACCTCATCTGTTCGCACGTCGTGCCCGAGACCGTCACCGAGATGGGCGGCACGCCGGTGCGGACGCGGGTGGGCCACTCGTTCGTCAAGAAGGTGATGGCCGAGACGGGTGCCGTTTTCGGCGGCGAGCACTCGGGCCACTACTACTACCGCGACAACTTCCGCGCCGACTCCGGCATCATCACCGCATTGCTGGTGCTCGAACTGCTGAGCAAGAGTGTGCAGCCGCTCTCCGCCATGCTCGAGCCCTACCAGCGCTACGCCGACTCCGGGGAGATCAACACGGAGGTAGCCGACCCGGCCGCGACCGTGGCCGCCATGGCCGAGGCCGAGCAGGCCGCCGGTGCTTCGATCGACCTGCTCGACGGCCTGACGGTGGAGCACGACGATTGGTGGTACAACGTGCGACCTTCCAACACCGAGCCGCTCCTGCGCCTGAACGTCGAGGCCCGCACGCCCGAACAGTGTGCCGCACACGTCGCCGAAGTGCAGAAGCTGATCGCCACCCACTCCGCTTCGCCGGCGGACAAGAAGTAAGGAGTTGCCCATGAGCCTCGACCCTCTCTTGCTCGACGTTCTCGCCTGCCCGGTCGACAAGGGCCCGCTCCTCTGGTTCGAGGACGAGGACATCCTCTACAACCCGCGGCTCAAGAAGAGTTATCGAGTGGAGGACGGCGTCCCGGTCATGTTGGTGGACGAGGCCGCGGACGTGAGCGACGGGGAGCACGAGCGGCTGACGGCCAAGGCCGAGAAGGACGGGGTGCGCGCCACGGGACCGGCAGAGGGGTGAGCCGGGCTCCCCGCCTCGATTCGGCGGGGATGTGGGAGGCCGCCCGCGCGTGGCCCGAAGGGTTGACCGAAGCGCACGAGAGGGGCCGCCGTGTGTTCGGATCGGCGAGCGCCGCTGCCGCCAGCGAGCCGGTGCGAGCCGTCGTTACCTTCGGGCTCGGCACGGGAGGCGCCGCTTGCGACGCCGCGGCGGCCCTGACCGCCGGTCAGCTCGCGGTGCCCTTCGTGGCCTGCCACGACTCGGCGGTGCCGGGGCTTGTCGGGCCGGACTGCCTCGTCGTCGTGGTGGCGTGCGGCGATACGCCCGAGACGTTGGCGGCGGCGCACGAGTCCGAGGCCCGCGGTGCGCGTGTCGTCGGGATCGGCAACGAGGCGGAGCGCGAGCGGCTGGTCGCGGGAGCGGGCGCCGGCGCCGGCGCCGGCGCCGCCGTGCCGTGGTGCGAAGTGGGTGCCGAGGGGCCGCGCGGCCGCGCCGCCTTCGGCCCCGCGACGGTGTCGTTGCTGGGCGTGCTCAGCGCCGCCGGCCTGTTGCCCGATTGCTCGTCGGAGGTGGGAGCCGCGGCGGAGTTCGTCGCCCGGCGGCGCGATGCGTTCGTCGCCGAGAACGGCAACGCCGCCGAGCTGGCCCGCCGGATCGGCCGGACCATCCCGCTCGTGTACGGGTCGAGCGGCATCGCCGCGGTGGCGGCGCGTTGGTGGAAATCGTGTGTGAACCTCAACGCCAAGTCGCCTGCCTTCGCCGCCGAACTGCCGGGGCTGACCTATGACGAGCTGGCCGGCTGGGGCCAGGGTGGCGACATCACGCGCCAGACGATGACCCTCGTCTTCCTCCGCCACCACCGCGAGCCCTCGGCGGTTCCCGCGCTGTTCGAGTCGGTTCGGGCCGCCACCGAAGAGGTCATGGCCGACGTCCTCGACGTGTGGGCCGACAGCAGCCACGACCTCGGGCGCTTGTTCGAGCTCGCGCTCCTAGGCGAGCTGGTCTCGCTGGAGATGGCCGCCCACGAGGGTGTCGACCCGGGCCCGGTTCCCGCGGTCGAAGAGGCCCACCTCGCCCGGCGCTGAGTCCGTCGTGACACGCGGCAGGCGCCTCGGCGTCGCTAACTGAGCCGCTCCACGATCATGGCCATGCCCTGGCCGCCGCCGACGCACATCGACTCGAGGCCGAAGGTCTTGTCACCGTCCTCGAGGCCGTTGATCAGCGTCGTCATGATGCGGGCGCCCGTTTGGCCGAAGGGGTGGCCGAGGGCGATGGCGCCGCCGTGGACGTTGAGCTTGTCCCAGCTGATGCCGAGGTGCTTGGCCGAGGGGATCACCTGGGCTGCGAAGGCCTCGTTGATCTCCACGAGGTCGATGTCGTCGATCGTCATGTTCGCCCGCGCCAGGACTTGGCGGCAGGCCTCGACCGGGCCGAGGCCCATGATCTCGGGGTTGAGCCCCGACACCCCGCTGGCCACGATGCGGGCGAGCGGGGTGATGCCGAGCTCCTTGGCCTTGGTGTCGCTCATGACGACGACGGCTGCCGCGCCGTCGTTGAGGGGACAGGCGTTGCCCGCCGTGACGGTGCCGCCCTCGCGGAAGACGGGCTGCAGGCTGGCGAGCTTTTCGAGCGTCGTCCCGGGCCGCGGGCCGTCGTCCTTGGTCACCTCCGTGCCGTCCGCAAGCGTCACCGGGATGATCTCGCGCTCGAAGAAGCCGTTCTCCTGCGACTCGACCGCCCGCGTCTGCGACAGGAGCGCGAACTCGTCCATCTCCTGACGGCTGACCTTCTCGAACTCGGCGACGTTCTCGGCCGTCTGGCCCATCGCGATGTAGACGTCGGGGAGTCCGGCGGGCGGAGCCCAGGGCTCCGTGACGGCCGGCGTCCGCATCTTGGTGCGCTGCTCGGCGTCCGCGAAGGCGGCATTGTGCGGCCCCGTGTCCGACGCGCCGTGCATGTAGCGGCTCACCGTCTCGACACCGGCCGCGACGAAGACGTCGCCCTCGCCGGC
The DNA here is from genome assembly GCA_963777485.1 of uncultured Acidimicrobiaceae bacterium. Lineage (GTDB taxonomy): Bacteria > Actinomycetota > Acidimicrobiia > Acidimicrobiales > RAAP-2 > Bog-473. The sequence goes on from CAVZQP010000001.1 coordinate 349,670, forward strand.
CCTGATGGCGTGGGCGGCCATGCGGATGGTCTGCAGCGACGAGGAGCAGTAGCGGTTCACCGTCACGCCGGGGACGTCCGGCAGCCCGGCGAGGATGCCGGCCACGCGCGCCACGTTGTACCCGGCTTCGCCCGCGGGCTGGCCGCACCCGAGGATCACGTCCTCGACCGTCCGGGGGTCGAGCTGGGGCAGCTTCTCGAGCACGGTCTTGATGACGAGCGCGCTGAGGTCGTCGGGCCGGCACTCCACGAGCGACCCCTTGTTGGCCCGCCCGATGGGGGTGCGGCCGGTGGCGACGATGACGGCTTCAGGCATGGTGACGTGCTCCTCGCTTCGGTTCAATGCGCGGGCCCGGGGTGTCGCCCGAGGACCGCCGTGCAGGTTACTCGTGGGTAGAAGCGGCACCGCCGGGCCGCCATTGGCCGCCCCGGCGAACCGGACTGTAACGTGTTCTACCGCGCGGAGCGACGCGATCGGGCCGGCGACGACGTGGCGTTGACGTGGGGCGACGCGCCCCCGCCATCCCGGGAGGGACACCAATGGAGATTGCCTACACCGAGGAGCAGCAGGCGCTGAAGAGCGAGCTGCGCGCCTACTACGAGAACCTCCTCACCCCCGAGGTCGAACAGGAGCTGTCGCAGGCGCACGGCATCGGCCCGGTGGTGCGCCGGGTCGTCCGCCAGATGGGCCAGGACGGCTGGCTCGGTATCGGCTGGCCCAAGGAGTGGGGCGGCCAGGGCCGCTCCGCCATCGAGCAGTTCATCTTCTTCGACGAGTCGATGCGCAGCGGGGCGCCGGTCCCGATGCTGACGATCAATACGGTCGGCCCGACAATCATGAACTTCGGCACCCAGGAGCAGAAGGCGTTCTTCCTGCCGAAGATCCTGGCGGGGGAGATCCACTTCTGCGTCGGCTACACCGAGCCGAACGCGGGCACCGACCTCGCGTCGCTGACGACGCGGGCGGTGCGCGACGGCGACGAGTACGTCATCAACGGCGCCAAGGTCTTCACGAGCCTGGCGGGTGACGCGGACTACATCTGGCTCGCCACCCGCACCGATCCCAACGTGGCCAAGCACAAGGGGATCTCGATGTTCCTCGTGCCGATGAACACGCCGGGCATCCGCGTCATCCCCATGAAGCTGCTCGGCGACCACAACATCAACTACACCTTTTACGAAGACGTCCGCGTGCCCGCCACCGCGTTGGTCGGCGCGGAGAACCAGGGCTGGAACCTGATCACGAACCAGCTCAACCACGAGCGCGTCACGCTGTGCTCCCCCGGGATCATCGAGCGCGTTCTGACCGACGTACGGGCCTGGGCCCAGGGGACGAAGCTGCCCGACGGTCGCCGCGTCATCGACCAGGAATGGGTGCAGGAGCATCTCGCCCGCGTGCACGCCGAGCTCGAGTTCCTGCGTCTGATCAACTGGAAGGTGGCCTGGCAGGGCACCCAGGGGCATCTCGACGTGGCCGACGCGTCGTCCATCAAGGTGTTCGGCACCGAGTTCTACTTGCGGGCGTTCCGGTCGTTGATGGAGGTCATCGGCCAGGCCGGCTACCTGACCCGCGGCTCGCCCGCCGCCGTGATCGCGGGCCGCCTCGAGATGTACGCCCGCTCCATGATCATCCTCACGTTCGGCGGGGGCACCAACGAGATCCAACGCGACCTGATCGCCATCTTCGGCCTCGGCATGCCGCGGTCGCTGCGCTAGACGAGCCCAGTTTTCGAACCAGGAGACAGAGACGCCATGGACTTCACCTACAGCGAGGAGCAGGAGGCCGTCCGCCAGCTGGCCGGCCAGATCTTCACCGACCGCGTCACCCACGAGCGCCTCAAGCAGCTCGAGGCCGAGGCGGGCGACGAAGGGCCGTTCGACCGCGAGTTGTGGAAGGAGCTCGCCGGCGCGGGGCTCCTCGGGATCCACCTGAGCGAGGACGTCGGCGGCGCCGGGCTCGACTTCGTGGCCGCCTGCCTCGTCGTCGAGGCGGCGGGTCGCACGGCGGCCTACGTCCCGCTCGTCGAAACGATGGTCTACGGCGCCGTCCCGATCGCGATGTTCGGCACCGACGCCCAGCGCAAGACGTGGCTGACCGGGGTCGCCGCAGGCGAGACGGTGCTCACCGCTGCGCTGGCAGAGCTCAACGGCGAGGTCATCCTGCCCGGCGGCACCGAGCCCGCCACCACCGCGACGGCGAACGCCGACGGGTCGTGGTCGCTGACTGGGACCAAGGCCTGCGTCCCGGCCGCCCTCGTGGCCGACGCGATCTTGGTGCCGGCCCTGTGCAAGGCGGCGGACGGCACCGTGACCGGACTCGGGGTGTTCATCGTCGACCCGAATGCCCCCGGCGTCACCCTCACCAGGCAGTCGACGACCACCGGGCGGCCCGAGGCGATCGTCGAGCTGACGGATGTGCAGGTCCCCGCGGACGGCCTCCTGGGCGAGGGTGCCAACGGCACTGCCGTCGTCAACGCCGTCACCGAGTTCGCCACCACGGCGCTGTGCATCCTCGAGGCCGGTGCGTGCGCCGCCGCACTCGACCTGACCGCGGAGTACACCAAGACGCGGGTGCAGTTCGAGAAGCCGATCGCGACCTTCCAGGCTGTGGGCCAGCGGGCCGCCGACGCGTACGTCGACACCGAGGCCATCCGCCTGACGGCATGGCAGGCCGCCTCGCGTCTCGCGTCGGGCCTGCCCGCTAGCGCCGAGATCGCGGTGGCCAAGTTCTGGGCGGCCGAGGGCGGCCAGCGCGTCGTCCACGCCGCGTCGCACCTCCACGGGGGCGTCGGCGTCGACCGCGACTACCCGCTGCACCGCTACTTCCTGCTGACGCGCCAGATCGAGCTGACGCTCGGGGGCGCGAACGAGAGCCTGCGTCGTCTGGGGCGGATCCTGGCGGACGAGCCGGTCTGACGCGTCTGGCTCAGGGCGTGGCGGGCGCGGCCGCGGGTGTGGACGAGGGCGTCCGCGGTGTCGAGAGGCCGAGGCTGTAGCCGGCCAGGAACACACCGGCCTCGTCGTGCCGCGGGTAGCCCGCGGCGAGGCGGTGGAAGTCGGGGGAGTGGTCGGGGTACGTGAGGTGGGCCACCTCGTGGACGAGCACCGAGTCGAGCACCCACCCCGGAACCACGCAGAGGCGGTGCGACAGGCGGATGTCCCCCGAGTAATAGGAGCACGAGCCCCAGCGGGCCGTCTGGTTCGTCACCCAGCGCACCGACGACGGCCGTTCACCGATGAGGTAGCGCTCGCTGAGGTCGATGGCGCGCTGCAGGAGGTCGTCGTCGCTCAGCGAGGAGGGGAACCGGTAGCGCGTCATCAGCCGCTGTACGAGCCAGTCGATGGTGGACCGTCGCGTCGCCGCATCGAGGTGCGCGGGCAGGTACACGACGATCCGGTCGCCCTCCCAGCGCGCCTCCGACGTCTTCTTACGGCGGGCGCTGGTACGGACCTCGATGCGCGGCGGGGCGTCGGGCTGGGGCTGGGCCTCGGGCCGGGGCCCAGCCGGGCCGATCCCCTCCGGCGTCTCCGGCTCGGGTTCGGCCCATTCGAATTTGGAGACGTCGAAGAGGGTCATGCACGGCATTATGCGGGACGCGCGTGACCGTTCCGCGCGTGCCTGGTCAGCGTCCCTGCATCCCCGCATGCGGCACCCGGCCCGCGCCCGCCAGGTTGCCCGGGCACCGGGTCACGGGATGTGTGTCTAGGCCGCGGCTTTCTGCTCGGCCAGGACGTTGTTGGGGTCACGCAGGATCACCGTGCTGGCGATGTGGTCGGCCAGGCACTTGCGCTCCCGTCCCGTCAGGAAGAGGACCAGCGAGAGGATCTCGGTGATGAGGTTCAAGATCCCGGTGACGATGCCGCCCACGATCTCGCGCAGCGCCATCCGCCCCCAGCTGGCGTTGCGCGTGCCCTCCGGGTACCAGGTCCGCATGCCCAGTACCTGTTGCGTGGGCGTCTGCCCGCGGCCCCAGATGATCAGGCCCCAGATGATGTAGCCGATGACGAGGGTGACAATGGTCAGCGGGATGGCCAAGAACCAAGCGCCGATGCGCCGGCCGTGCGTGGCGAGCTCGGTGCCCTGGGGAAGGTTGAGCCCGCTCACCTGGTCGAAATAGAGGCCGGGTGCCGCGGCACCCGGCTGTGGCGCCGCGTAGCCGGCGGGCGGCGGGGGTGGGGGAGCCGGCGGCGGAGGAGGAGGAGGAGGAGGCGGGGCGGCCGAAGGGTCCGCCGCGGAGGGGTTTCCCGCCACGGGATCTTCCGACGGGGTGGGAGTTGGGTCGGTCATGGTCGCCCCCTTTTCGGTTTGCACGCAGGACCGTAGCCCGCATTCATCCCGAATGCCGGGATCAACTCCAACCCGGATTCAGCCGAGCACGAGCTCCGCCATCGTCCGCATCGTCGTCAGGTCGCCGTTCACCAGCATCGTCGTCGCCCGCGACTCGCGCCACGCCTCGAGGTCGTCGCGGATCTTCTCGACCGGGCCCACCAGCGCGATGTCCTCGACCATGGAGGTCGGGACGGCAGCGGCCGCGTCGTCCTTGCGCCCGTCGAGGTACGCGTCCTGGATCTTGTGGGCCGCCTCCTCGTAGCCCATGCGGGCGAACACGTCGAAATGGAAGTTCATGTCCTTCGCGCCCATGCCGCCGATGTAGAGGGCGAGCATCGGCCGGAACCCGTCCGCCGCCACGTCCACGTCGTCGTTCATGACGGTCGGCGCGAAGGCCAGGATCTCGAACTCCGCCGCGCTCCGCCGCGCCCCCGGCCGCGCGAAGCCCTCGTCGAGCGAGGCCTCGAACGACGACATCGCCTTGGGGGAGAAGAAGATGGGGAACCAGCCGTCGGCGATCTCCGCCGCCAACGCCACGTTCTTCGGGCCCTCGGCCCCGAGGATGATCGGCACGTCGGCCCGCAACGGGTGCACGATCGGCTTGAGCGGCTTGCCGAGGCCCGTCCCGCCCGGGTACGGCAGCGGGTAGTGCTTCCCGTCGTTGGTCACGGGCCGCTCGCGTGCGAGCACCTGGCGCACGATGTCGACGTACTCGCGGGTGCGCGCCAGCGGTGCCGGGAACGGTTGGCCGTACCAGCCCTCGACGACCTGGGGCCCCGAGACCCCGAGGCCGAGCACGAAACGGCCCTCCCGACAGATGGTCGAGCGTCAGCGCCGCCATGCCCATCGCCGTCGGCGTGCGCGCCGACAATTGGCACAGCGACGTGCCGAGGCGCACCCGCTCGGTGCGCGACCCCCACCACGAGAGCGGCGTCAGCGCGTCGGAACCGTAGGACTCAGCCGTCCAGACCGAGTCGTAGCCGAGGCGCTCGGCCTCGATCACGAGCTCCTGTGCGCCCGGCGGCGGCCCCGAGCCCCAGTACCCCAGCTGGAGGCCGATCTTCATGCTCTTCACACCCGGCTCCTCTCGAACACCCTCGTCGTCAGACCTTGGCGATGATCTCGTCGGCGAACCAGCGCACCGCGCCCAGCCGCGCCGACAACGCCTCGTCGTCGGGCGTGCCCGGTGCCACGTCGACGAACATCCAGGGCGCGCACACGATGTCGGTCACGCCCGCCTCCGCGAAGCGCCGGTACAGGTCCACGCTCGGGCGCTCCGCCACCGAGAGATAGATGGCAAAACCCGGCTCGTCCTCGCGGCCGGCCTTCTTCAGCGCGTCCTTCAACTCACCGAGATGCAGCCACGCGTCGTCCTCGCTGTAGGCGCCCGCCGCGACCCAACCGTCGCACAGCGCCGCCGTCCGCCGCAGGGCCACCGCCGAGTGGCCCCCGCCGATGATCGGGACCGGCTCACTGGGCGCGGGCAGCATCTGGCACACCGGCACGTCGTAGTACTCGCCGTGGAACTCCACCCAGCCCTCGTGCCACAACGCGCGCAAGGCGACGATCATCTCGTCGAGCCGCTTGCCCCGGGTGCCGAAGTCCTGCCCGGTCTGGTCGAACTCCTCCTTGCACCAGCCGACGCCGACGCCGAGGCGCACCCGGTTGCCCGAAACGACCGCCGCGGTGGCGACCGACTTGGCCACGGTGATCAGGTCCCGGGCGGGCGCGATGTACACGCCGGTCGTGAACAACAGGTTCTCCGCCACCGTCGCCATCCCGGCGATCAGCGTCATCGGGTCCGGCCACGGCGTCTCGGCCTCCCAGCCCGGGTGCCCGTCGGGCCGGTCGGAGTACGTGTAGCGCGACGCCAGCTCCTTGGGGTTGAAGAGGTGGTCCGACACGTACATGCCGGCGTAGCCCAGCTCGTTGCACGCCTTTGCCAGCGGCACGGCCTGGCGGGTGGGCAGGAAGCTGACGGCCTGGTGGAAGCGCAGGCGCCCGTTCACCTCGGCCACGTCAGCGGGCCCGGGCGGGCAGGGGCGTGCCCCCGACCGGCGCCGACGGCGCGAACGCGATCGGGATGTGCTTGGTGCCGTTGATGAAGTTCGACTGCAGCCGCTGCACCTCGCCGTCGAGGCGCATGTCGGGCATCCGGTCCAGCAAGCGGTCGAACATCACCATGATCTCCATGCGCGCAAGATTCGCACCAAGACAGAAGTGCGGGCCCCCGCCCCCGAACGCGATGTGGTTGTTGGGCGAGCGCGTCACGTCGAACACGCCCGAGTTCTCGAACGCCTCTTCGTCGCGGTTGGCCGACGTGTGCCAGAAGACGATCTTGTCGCCCTCCTTGATCTCCTGGCCCCGCAGCTCGAAGTCGCCCGTCGCCGTGCGCCGGAAGTGCATGACCGGCGTGACGTAGCGGAGCATCTCCTCGACGGCGCCGGGCAAGAGCGAGCGGTCCGTGCGCAGCAGCTCCCACTGGTCGGGGTGCTCGAAGAACGCCGTCATGGCGCCCGACATGAGGTTCCGCGTCGTCTCGTTCCCGGCCACGACGAGCAACATGAAGAAGAGATCGAGCTCGAGCTGGTCGAGCTTCTCGCCCTCGACCTCCGCATCGATGAGCACCGAAACCAGGTCGGCCTTCGGCGCCAGCCGGCGCTGTGACGCCAGCTCTTCGGCGTAGCTGTACACCTGCATGGCCGCCTCGCCCGGGTCGACACCCGGGAGCTGGTACTCGGGGTCCTCGGAGCCGATCATGCGGTTCGACCAGTCAAAAACCTTGCGCCGGTCCTCCTGCGGCACGCCCAGCAGTTCGGCGATGACCAACAGCGGGAGCTCGGCCGAGATCTCCTCGACGAAGTCGGCCGTGCCGCGTTCGCACACCGCATCGATGATGCCGTCGGCGTACCCGACGATCGTCGCCTCCAAGTCGCGCACCATCTTCGGTGTGAAGCCCTTGTTCACGATCCGCCGGTACCTCGTGTGCATCGTCGGGTCCATGTTGACCATCATCAGCTGTTGCTGCGCGAGCTGGTCGTCGTCCATCTCGTGGAACAACGAGCCGCGACGCGCCGACGAGTAGTGCTCCCAGTCGCGGTTCACCTGCACGCAGTCGTCGTAGCGGGTGACGGCCCAGAAACCGCCTCGCGGCGCCACCGCCTCGGGGTGCCAGAAGACGGGCGCCTCGGCCCGCAGCTCGGCGAACCAGTGGTGGGGGACCCCGGCCACGAAGTTGCGCCCGTCGATGAGGTCGATCTCGTCGAGGCTCAAGGACCCCCCTTTCGCACGTTCCGCCGGGCCACCCAGCGGTTGCTCGGTGCCAGGCCTTTCACGTTCGTTTTTAGAACGTGTGTCAGTTGATCATAGGCACGGACGGGCCCGTCCCACCCCTTCGGCCGCGAGCAGGACGGGACCCTTCCGGCCGATATACACACCTTTGTGTGTATACGGCGCTGAGGCGCCCTGGCCTCGATGGTCTCGAGAGCCCCGGCGCACGAAAATGCGGGGATGAACTACGACTCCGAGCAGCTTGGGCGCGTCTCGACCGGCATCCTCCCCGCGGACATCGACGTGCGGGCGGAGGTCTCGGCCGGCTACGAGCAGTTCCGCTCGCTGCCCGACGGCGCCCTGCCCGGCTACATCCCCGCCTTGGCCACGGCGAGTCCCGACGCCTTCGGCGTCTGCGTCGCGGGGGTCAACGGACAGATCTTCGCCATAGGCGACGCCGAAGTGGAGTTCACGATCCAGAGCATCTCCAAGGTCTTCGTCTTCGCCCTCGTTTGCGACACCCTCGGCCCCGACGAGGCGCGCCGCAAGCTCGGCGTCAACGGCACGGGCCTGCCCTTCGACTCGGTGATGGGCATCGAGCTCAACGCCGACCGCACGATGAACCCGATGGTCAACGCAGGCGCCCTCGCCACCACGAGCCTCGTACCCGGCGACACTGCGCACGAGAAGTTCGACCGCATCTCGACCGCCCTCTCGAGATTCGCGGGGCGCCCCCTCGAGGTCGACGAGGAGGTCTACGAGTCCGAGTGCATGACGAATTTCCGCAACCGCGGCATCGCCCACCTCCTCAACGGCTACGGGCGTATGTACGCCCACCCCGAGCTCGCGACCGACGTTTACACGAAGCAGTGCGCGCTCCGGGTCACGGCGCGGGACCTCGCGATCATGGGTGCGACGCTGGCGGACGGCGGCGTCAACCCAATGACGGGCGAGCGGGCGGTTGACGCCGACTGCTGTCGCCGCGTGCTCGCCGTCCTCGCGACAGCGGGCCTGTACGAACGCTCGGGCGACTGGCTCTACGACGTCGGCCTCCCGGGCAAGAGCGGCGTCAGCGGTGGGCTTGTGACCGTCTCGCCCGGCAAGGGCGGGGTGGGGACCTACTCGCCCCTGCTCGACGGCGCCGGCAACAGCGTGCGCGGTCAGCGCATCACCACGTTCTTGTCCGAACGCCTCGGGCTCAACCTGTTCACGTCGGCGCCCCGCCTCGACCCGACACCCGAAGCTCCGCTCGCCGCGTCGGCGCGCTGAAGGTCGGGCCGCCGAGCCGGGTGATCCCCGGCTGGGGCGACGGCGTCGAGTTGTCCGGCTCGTCCGAAACGAGAACCTGTTACAGTTTTCGCCCGAGCGCGGCCTTGACCTGGCAGGGACCGCGGAGCGCACGCGAGGCTGCCCACGATGTTCCTCGAAGAGAGCCCCGAGCAACAGGAGCTGCGCGCCGAACTGCGCCGCTACTACGCCGACCTGCTCACCGACGAGGTCCGTGCCGGCCTGGCCGATGGCGGCGAGGGCGGCGACGCCTGGCTCCAGGTGGTCCGCCAGATCGGCAAGGACGGCTGGCTCGGCATCGGCTGGCCCACCGAGTTCGGCGGCCAGGGCCGTCCCGCCACTGACCAGTTCATCTTCTTCGACGAGACCCGGCGCGCCGGTGCCCCGTTCCCGTTCGTCACAATCAACACCGTCGGGCCGACCATCATGCGTTTCGGTACCGAAGAGCAGAAGTCCTTCTTCCTGCCCAAGATCCTCGCCGGCGAGCTCAACTTCGCCATCGGCTACACCGAGCCCGAGGCCGGCACCGACCTCGCGTCGCTGCGCACCCGCGCCGTGCGCGACGGCGAGGAGTACGTCGTCAACGGCGCCAAGATCTTCACCTCCGGTGCTGACATGGCCGACTACATCTGGCTCGCCACCCGCACCGACCCCGAGGCGCCGAAACACAAGGGCATCTCCATCATCTGCGTGCCGACGTCGGCGCCGGGCTTCGAGTGGTCGATCATCAACACCGTCGGCGGCCTCACCACGACGCAGACCTTCTACGACAACGTGCGCGTGCCGGTCGCCAACCGCGTCGGCGAGGAGAACGAGGGCTGGCGCATGATCACGACCCAGCTCAACCACGAGCGCGTCGGCCTGGCCGCATGGAGCGGGTTGGCCATCTCGCTCTTCGAGGATGTCGTGGCGTGGGCAGCGACGACGCCGTCCGACGAGGGACACGTCGTGATCGAGCAACCGTGGGTTCAGATGGACCTGGCCAAATGCAAAGCGGAGCTCGAGGCCATGTGGCTCCTGAACTGGCGCATGGCCGTGCACGTCGCGACCGGTGAGCTCACCGGCGCCGAGTCGTCGTCGATCAAGGTGTTCGGCACCGAGCGCATCCTCGAAGTTGCCCGCCTCCTCTCGGGCGTCGTCGGCGCGGCCGGCTACCTCACGCCCGGATCGCCCGGCGCGTTGCTGCGGGGCCGGCTCGAGGCGACCGGCCGGCAGGCGCAGGTCAACACGTTCGGTGGCGGCGTGAACGAGGTGCAACGCGAGATCGTGGCGAGCGCGGGCCTCGGTATGACCAGGGGGAAGCGATGAGCGCCGCAGCGCCGGAACGGTTCGCGGAGCTCGCTGATCTCCCCGACCACAGCGCGGAGCTGGCCGAGCTCGTCGGCCAGGAAGCGGGCGCGCCCTCCATGTCGTGGGACGCGGTGAACGTGCCGATGATCCGCCACTGGGTCGAGGCCATGGGCGACGCGAACCCCGTCTACCTCTCCGACGAGGCAGCTCGTGCGGCCGGTTACGACCAGCTCATCGCGCCGCCCACCATGTTGCAGGCCTGGATCATGCGCGGACTCAGGGCGTCCAACGAGGTCGAAGCGGCCCGGGCGGCCGGCACCTCGCAGGGCGACGGTCCCAACGACCGCATGATGAAACTGCTCGATGACGAGGGACTGACCTCGGTGGTCGCGACGAATTGCGAGCAGACGTACGGGCGGCCGCTGGTGGTCGGGGACCGCCTGCTGGTGCGCTCGGTGATCGAGTCGATCTCGGAGCCGAAGCGGACCGGGCTCGGCATCGGGCGCTTCCTCACCACCCTGCAGGAGTACGTCGCCGTGCCTGATGCCTCGGTCCCCGCCGGAGCCGGCGGCGGCGCGCGGGCGAGCGGTGGCGGTGGCGGCCCCGGCGGGCTGAGCGACGAGCAGATGCGGGCGTTGTTCGAAACAGGCGAGCGGGTGGCCACGATGCGCTTCCGCATCCTCAAGTTCCTGCCGCCCGACCGCAAGCCGCCGCGGCCACCGCGGCCGCATCCCGCGCTGACCCAGGACAACGCGTTCTGGTTCGAGGGTGCGCGCGCACACCGGCTCTTGATCCAGCACTGCACCTCGTGCGGCACGCTGCGCCACCCACCCCTGCCGGCTTGCGCCAATTGCGGCTCCTTGGAGTGGGACGCCGTCGAGTCGAGCGGCCGCGGCACCCTGTACTCCTACGTCGTCGTGCACTACCCGCAGGTGCCGTCCTTCGAGTACCCCTTGCCGATCGGGCTGATCGAGCTCGAGGAAGGCACGCGGGTCGTCGCCAACCTGGGCAGTGTGGAGCGCGACGACATCACGATCGGCATGCCGTTGCGGGCCGAGTTCGTCGACTTCGACGAGGAGCTGTCGCTGCCGGTCTTCGTGCGGGCCGGCGCCGGCGCCGGCGCGGGGGAGGGGAACTGATGGACTTCGGCTTCAGCGAGGAGCAGCTCGCGGTCTCCGAGGCCGCCACCGGGCTCTTCGGCGGCCTGGTCGCCCCCGAGCGGGTGGCCGCCGTCGAGCAGTCCGATGACCGCATCGACCGCGACCTCTGGCAGGCCCTCGCCGGAGCCGACCTGCTCGGTCTCGCCGTGCCCGAGTCCGAGGGCGGCGCAGGCCACGGACTGCTCGAGCTCTGCCTGTTGCTCGAGGCGCAAGGCAACGCCGTCGCACCCGTCCCGCTGTGGTCGACGCTCGTCCTCGGCGCGCTGCCCATCGCGCGCTTCGGGTCCGTGCCGCAGCGCACACGCCTGCTCCCCGGCGTGGTCGCCGGCGACGTCGTGCTCACGGCGGCCCTGACGGGCACGGCATCGAGCCCCACCTCGACGCCCCCGGTCGTGGCCGAGGCTGCTGCCGACGGCTGGATCCTCGAGGGAACCGAGCTCTCCGTGCCCCAGGCCCACCTGGCCGCACGCATTGTCGTGCCCGCGTCGACCGGTGCCGGCGTCGTGCTCACCCTGGTGGACCCCAACGCGGAGGGCGTCACGCTCGAGCGCACGGTCACCACGAACCGCGAGATCCATCCCCACCTGCGCCTCAGCGGCGTCCGGGTCGAGGCCGACGACGTCCTCGCTGCGCCCCACGCCGGGCGTGCCGTCCTCGACGACCTCCTCGTGGCCGCGACCGTCGGGCTGTGCGCGCTGCAGGTCGGTGTCTGCGAGTCGGCGCTGACGCAGACCGCCGCCTATCTGAACACGCGTCAGCAGTTCGGCCGGCCCCTCAGCACGTTCCAGGGCACGATGCTGCGGGCGGCCGACGCCGCGATCGACATCGAGGCGATGCGCGTCACGTGGCAGAACGCGGCCTGGCTCTACGACACCGGCCGCGACGCCGCCGAGTCGGCCCGCGTCGCCAAGTGGCAGGCCTCCGAACGCGGCCAGCGGGCCGTGCACGCGACGCAGCATCTCCACGGCGGGATGGGCGCGGACATCACCTATCCGATCCACCGCTACTTCCTCTGGGGCAAGCAGATCGAGCTGATGCTGGGCGGGCCGAGCGCGCAGCTGTCCAAGTTGGGCGCCACGATCGCCCGACAGGCCCTGGCGTCCGCCGGCACGCCGGGAAGTGCCCGATGACGACAGTCCACGCCGGACCCAGCTTCGACGAGGTCGCCGTGGGCGACGAGCTCCCGACGCTCGAGCTCGCGATCACCCGCACGCTCATCACGGCGGGCGCCATCGCGAGCCGCGACTACCAGGACGTGCACCACGACCAGGTGCTCGCCAAGGAGCGCGGCTCACCGGACATCTTCATGAACATCCTCACGACCAACGGCCTCGTCGGCCGTTATGTGACCGACTGGTCGGGCCCCCGCAGCCGCATTCTCGATGTGAGCATCCGCCTCGGCGCGCCCAACTATCCGGACTGCACCATGACGCTCACCGGCTCCGTCAAGGAGAAGGGTGCGCTCACCGACGACGGCAGCAGCGGCACGGTCACCGTCGCCATCCGCGGCGCCAATCACCTCGGCGACCACGTCACCGGCACGGTGCAGCTGCTGCTGCCCGCGAGCAAGAACGGTACGGCCTGATGCCGCATTCGTTCTCCGGCACGACCGCGATCGCCGGCATCGGCGCCACCGAGTTCTCCAAGGACTCGGGCCGCTCCGAGCTGCGTCTCGCCGTCGAGGCCGTGGCCGCCGCGCTCGATGACGCCGGCATCGCCCCGGCCGAAGTGCAGGGCATGGTGACCTTCAGTTCCGACACCAACCCCGACATCGACATCGCCCGCAGCCTCGGCATCGGCGACCTGACGTTCTTCAGCCGTATCCATTACGGCGGCGGGGCGGCGTGCGCGACGATCCAGCAGGCGGCGCTTGCCGTTTCCTCCGGCGTGGCCGACGTCGTCGTCTGCTACCGCGCCTTCAACGAGCGCTCAGGCAACCGATTCGGCGCGGGCATCCAGGGGCGCCCGCCGACGGCGAACGCCGAGATGGCGCACATGGCCTCCTACCTTCCGGTCGGCCTGCTGACCCCGGCCTCGTGGGTCGCCATGGCGGCGCAGCGCTATCTCCACGTGAACGGCGCCACGAGCGAGGACCTCGGCCGCGTCGCCGTCGCCGACCGCAAGCACGCGGCGACGAACCCGAAGGCATGGTTCTACGAGAAGCCGATCACCCTCGAGGAGCATCAGGCCAGCCGCTGGATCGTCGAACCCTTGCACCTGCTCGACTGTTGCCAGGAGACCGACGGCGGCCAGGCACTGGTGGTCACGTCGCTCGAACGGGCGCGTGATCTGAAGACGGCCCCCACGGTTATCCGCGCCGCCGCGCAGGGGTCTGGCGCCGGCCAGGACATGATGACGAGCTACTACCGCGACGACCTGCTCGGGCTGCCCGAGATGGGCGTGGTGGCGCGCCAGCTCTGGGAGACCTCAGGTCTCGGGCCGGCCGACATGCAGGCGGCCATCCTCTACGACCACTTCACGCCGTACGTGCTGTACCAGCTGGAGGAGCTCGGCTTTTGCAAGAAGGGCGAGGCCAAGGACTTCGTCCGCGAAGGCCGCATCGAATTGGGCGGCGCGCTGCCGATCAACACCCACGGCGGCCAGCTGGGCGAGGCCTATCTGCACGGCATGAACGGGATCGCCGAGGGGGTACGCCTCGTGCGTGGCACATCGGTCAACCAGGTGAGCGGGCTCGAGCACGTCGTCGTGACCGCGGGGACGGGCGTGCCGACGAGCGGTCTGGTCCTCGGCGTCGACCACTGAGCCACAGCGGGTTCAGATCCCGTCGCCTCCAGTGGATGGAAAGGGAGGCCGACGTCGGCGACCCGATGGTGCAATGCGGCGTCAGGGAACGGGCCCCCAACGAGCGGCTCGAATGCCCTTGCGGTACAGGTCCTTACGGCGCCTGAACGTTGTACCCGGCGGCCGTAGCCGGGTGGTCTCCCCGATGCGTCCGAGTTGAGCGATTTACCAGCGACGCCCTCACCTTTTGCCCAGAACCGCACACTGTGTAGGAGTGCGGCTTACGACCGGCCAGTCGTCCAGCAAGGGCGAGTCAATCGGCACAGAGTGGACGTCGCGAAAGCCCACCTGTTCCATGGCCCACCACACGCGCTCCTGGGTGCAGTTCCAGCGGTGGCGATAGCCGTCCTCCTCGGCACCGTCCTCCCATTTGTACGGAACGATGTGGTCCCCGGGCGCGCCGTCGTGGGTGCGCATGTGGACACCCGAGGACGGGTGTTCCAAGTTCGTCACCAGCTCGGCCCAGTCGATGACTCCCTCGTTCCAGCACTCGATCGCCCGCAGCACGTCCGGTCCGACGACGAGCAGGGGTGCACCGACGGCCAACGCGCCAAGACAGTGTTCCAGGGCGCTCCGCACATCGCTCCACCACAAGTGCTCGAGAACATGGCCGCAGTAGATGGCGTCGACGTCATTCATCGGAAAGGGATTTCGTGCGAAGTCATGGACCAGGTCCGGATGCAGATTGGGACTGGCATCCACGTTTAACCAGCCCTCCGCCGGGAAAGGGCCGCTACCGATGTTGAGCCGCACAGGGATTTGGTCCTTTCGACGTGCCGCCCCAGGTCTCCGCGCTCGAAGCTTCAAGACGAGCATCCAATCGGACCCAGGGACGACGAGGTGGCTGTCACCGGCCGACTTGGCGGACCTCCCTGCCCGAACATGCGCACGCATACGGCGACGTCACGGGGGTGCTCTGGACCGCTCCGCTGCACCACCAGCTTGCAGCGCGCTCGCCTCACCGGGCGCGGCCCATCGACACGGTCGGCAGGATAACACCGTTGCTCCCGCCGACCGTCCGACGCAGTCCCGGCCGAGAGCGGACGTGCATCATCAGAACTGATTTGTGTACACCTGGTCGAAGACGGCGAGCGCGGGGAGGATGGCACCGATGAGCAGGAGGCCGCGACCGCGCAACGAGCGAGCCAGCACGTAGCCGATGATTGGCAACAAGGGCAATGCATAGCGTGTCGGTACGGCGAAGTCGTAGTGCCCTTCGACGAAATTGAAGACGGGGAACGCCACCGCCAAGGCCAGCATCCCGACGAAGACGGCAGCGGCCATCGCGCGTAGCTGCGGCCGGCCGACCGGTCCCTGGAGGACGACCATGCCGGCCAGGCTCCCGTAGACGGTGAGATTCCATATCCAGTAGAGCGGTGCCGGCACCCAAGCGATGAGTCCGGATAGCTCGGACTCTGCGCCGTTGAGGATGGTGGTGGGTCGCACGTGCCCGGTTGTGGAGAACCCCTGGAGTGCATGGAGCACCACGCTGGGCGACACGATTTCACGGGCGCCGACGAGCAGCAACCACGCGCCGTAGCCGACGACAGCGCCCACCGTCATAGCCAGCACGCAGCCATAACGCGACACGATCGTCGCTTTGGTCGGCTTCCGGCGCGCGGCGATGTCAGCCAGGACCACACCGACGAGCAAAGTGAACGGGGCGACGACGAAAAGGCCCTTCATGAGTCCGGTGATCACACCCACCAGCAGCCCGATCAGAAGCAGTGGTCGATCCCGGCGCCGAGCGACCAGGTAGGTCACGAGCACGAACGCGCCGGCCGCAACGGCCGAGCTGTCGTTGGTGACCGTGGCGGACACATTGACCGCCACCGGGCCGAGCAGCGAGATGGACAAGACCGCGCAGAGCTCGAGGAGGCTGAGCGCGGCCAGCCATCCCGCCCAGATAAGGGCGGCGGCGGCAATGACGCTCCATATGAAGCCGCCCCAACGCGCCGATACCAACGCCTGCCGCGGCGCGTCGTTCGGACGGGCCGTGAGGAGGTACGGGAGGTAACCCAGAGGCGGTTGGTCCACGGCCTCGTAGCTGTAGCCCCCGGCGGCGAAGTCGGCAGGGTTGCGCGTCGTGACGCGGCAGCCGTGGGACGGCTGGTTGTAGGCGCCGAGACAGCTGATGGCGCGCATCGTCTCTTGCGACAGATGGTCGCCCGAACGCGGGATGTGGCCGTGTGAAAGATCGAGCACGTAGTCGTAGTGCGCGCCCTCGTCAAGAATGCTGAAGCTCTGCTGATGACGCAGGGTGTTGCCCGAGACGAGCGATCCGATCAGCACGCCGATGGCGATCACGCACGACCAAAGAACCCACCATCGGCGCGCGCTCCGGCGTTCGTCGCCGTCGTCCTTGGTGGTCGGTCGCGTCTGTGTCCATGCGACCAGCGAGGAAGCCACCGCCTGAGGACCTCGCAACACGGGCGGCAGCCTAGACGACCGGCCCCGCGTCAGTGGGGTATCCGCTTCCAAAGCAAACCTCTCTGACCAGGGCTGTAATGCCCAATATTGGAACACGTTGCATTTTCTGGCTTGACCTGTTACCGTCCAAGGACGCCGGCGGAACGGACCGCGGCACGGGAAGCGAGGACGTGCAAACCCATGGAATTCGGGATCTTCAACGCCGCCTGCGTGCTGCCGAACTACGTGGAGCGACACGGCAGCTCTGCGGAGCACGACCGCATCATGGACGAGGTCGCGTTCATCGTGGGCGCCGACAAGGCCGGCTTCAAGTACACCTGGGCGAGCGAGCACCACTTCCTGACCGAGTATTCGCATCTTTCGGCGTCGGAATCGTTCCTCGCCTTCGTCGCCGCCCGCACGAACAACATCCACATCGGCTCGGGCATTTTCAACCTCACGCCGCCGGTGAACCATCCGGCACGTATCGCCGAGCGCGTGGCGATGCTCGACCACCTCTCCGAGGGTCGCTTCGAGTTCGGCACCGGCCGGGGCTCGTCGACGACCGAGCAGAAGGGCTTCGGGATCGAGGAGTCCGAGCTGACGCGTGAAATGGTGGCCGAGACGCTTCCGCAGATCGTGCGCATGTGGCGCGACGAGGACTACAGCTACGACGGCAAGTTCTTCTCGATGCCGACCCGCAACGTGCTGCCCAAGCCCTACTCCAAGCCACACCCGCCCATCTGGATGGCCGCCGGCAGCCCCGGCACCTTCGACCTGGCCGCCGAACTCGGCGTTGGCGTGCTGTGCTTCGGCTTCTCCACGCCCGACCAGCTGACCCCGCTCGTGGCCCGCTACAAGGAGAAGATCGGGGACTGCAAGAACCCCGTCGGCGAGTTCGTGAACAACAACGTCATGATCACGACACAGATGATCTGCATGGAGGACGGCGCCAAGGCCCGCAAGACGTTTCTCGAGTCGGACTCGAACTACCACCTGAGTCTCGTATTCCGGTATCTCGACACGTTCCCCAGGCCCCCCGGCATCCCCGAGTGGCCCAACATCATCCCGGCGATGGACGCCGCCACCCTCGACGCCGCCATCGCGGCCGGCGTCACCGCAGTGGGCACGCCCGACGAGGTGGGCAAGGCCGTCGAGAGCTTCGCCGCCACCGGGGCCGACCAGCTTGCGTTCGGCATGCTGTCGACCTCCATGGAGATCGAGTCGTGCCTCGAGGCGGTCGAGACGTTCGGCAAGCACGTGCTGCCCAGCTTCGACAGCGACCCCGAGCACTTGACGACGAAGCAGCGGCTCGCGGCCGCCAAGTAACCGCCTGCGCCGGACCGCCCGCGGTCCAGGCCGTAGACGCCGGCTTCAACGTCAAGGGGAGCCGCCGCTGACCCGCCACACCCAACTGTCGCCTCCCAACATGGACGTCTGCGACCACACGACTTTGTCGCGGGGGGAGCGAAGGGTCGGCTGAAGGCAGGGAAGGCGGCATCGGTTCCCCATGTGGGTCGGGCAACCGGGCGGCGGGTGGAGAGCGGGCAGGTCTCCTTGATGATGGCCTTCTCGTCCAGAAAGGCCGGCCAGCCGAAGCATGTCGCCACGACCTGGCCGGGTCGAGTCACTCGATTCAGGTAGTACCCGCTGTCTCGCCTGGTCGCCTCGAAGGCTTCATAGCCGTCGACCGTATGGCCGTGCGCCACGGCATGCACCGTCGAGCGAAGTCCACTCGAAGTCGAGTACAAGAGGGCCAGTCCGACCACGCCGGCGAGTGCGAGGCCGATGTAGCTCGCCGGAACTGAGCTCCTCACACGGTGCCCGGAGAGGGCCACCATCCAGCCGACCGAAATGCCTGCAGCGCAGGCGATGGGTGGGTACAACACGGTCATGTACCACGGGTACGGCGCCCCGAGGTTGACGAAGGAGAACGCCACCAGCTCGAAGGCGAAGTAGCCAAGCAAGGAGAACGCAACGATCTTCTCGGTCCTGTGACGTCGGTACAGCGCGATCGGCAACGACGCGATGGCGAACACCAATATCCAGGTCCCGTGGTCGGCCCGGATCGAATCGAGCATCCAGGCATGGTCGAGCGTGGTGCCTTTCGAGAGGATCGACGCCTTGACGCGTGCACTGTTCGGGACCACCGATCCGAAATAGATCTGCGCAAAGATCAGCCAGGGAATGACGCCGGCGGCGCACCACGCGAGAAGGCGCCAGGGCATCCGACGGGTGAACAGCAGGTAGGCGACGCAGACGGCCGCGACGAGCGTTCCTGCGTCCAGCTTGTTGAAGAGATCGAGCCCCAGCAGGATTCCGCACAGCGGGATCCGCTCTTCATACAGCGCGACCAGAGCAGCAACGCCGAGGGCGGCAGCCAGGGCCGACTCCATCCCGCTCAATGCGTTGATGCGGAAATCGAGACTGCTCAAAAGGAGGATCGGCGCAACGATCCCGGCGACGAGGCCGGCCATCCTGCCGGCGAGATAGGACACGAGTGCAGTTGTGGCGGTGAAGGAAGCGATGCAGATGACTTTCGCCGCACCGATCAGCCCGCCGCCCAGGTAGCTGATCAGTCCGAGGACGAGCGTGTAGAGCGGCGCACTCGCACCGTCTGTCCGATCTCCAGGGTTGTACGTGAAGCCACCTCCATGAGCGATCCGCCAGGCATAGCGAAGCGTGATGGCGGCATCGTCGTAGAGCACAACCCTGACGTCGCGCAGGGCGACGACGAACGCGACGGTTGCGACGAGGGCTGCGATCAGGGTGGCCGGACGTCGGTCCAGCCCCCCCAGCCGGCGCCCAGCTGGTTCACGTGACCCGACCGCTCCTCATCGAGGAGGGAATCGTGAGCCTGGCTCAAACAGCCAGCTTCGCGTGATCCATGAGGCCGCGGTGGGCGTGGCACTTCATTGGCCAGATCATCGCTTACCGATACCGGCTCGGTCGAACACACCGAGGTTGACCGAAGGTGCCGGACCTGCGTAGCTCCATCACCCCGTCCGGGCGATCTCGGCTCCCGTCGGCGTCAGCCGAGCCGGACTTCCCTCGGATCGAACATCGGACGCGCCTCGACCGGTTCGCACACGGTGGGCAACGGTATCCCTCGCAAGGCTGTCCGGTCGGAATAGCACCAGGGTCCAGCCTGCTGCCGGACGGGCGCGTGACGACCTTCTGGTGGAAAAATCGGGTCCCTGCGGGCGCTCGGTTCTCAGACCCCGCACGAGGGCCAGATAACCTCCGGTGCTAGTCCAAAAAGGGGCAATCGATTTGAAAAGTGTGGTCAGGCGGTTGGCGCCGCGGTGGGCGTCACCGTCGACAACGGCCGAGCGGGACGGTCTCTCCAAATGAAGCAAAGACGGCGCCCGCTGCTTCGCGTGCATCACATTTGGATCCGTTACCGGGCGCGGCGTCGCGAGCGCCATCGCACTGCCGCGGAAGCTGTGGCGCGCCGCCGGGCACATCTGCTCAGAGGCCATGTCGACGAGCCGGTCCGTGGCCAGCAGGTCAAGGAGCTCGGCTTCACCGTCCGGGGGTGGTGTGCGTGGGGCGACCGCCCAGCCCTCGCGGTCGCTGTGTGCCTCGATGGCGTCGTCGTTGGCCACTCGGCGGTGGGATCCGTACCACGGCGCGACGTTGCCCAGGCGGCACGCAGCGACAACCTCGGCGAAACCGGGTGGCAGGTCCACGTCGGGAGTGGTGCATGGGGGAGCTGCGAGTCGGTAGAGGTTTCGGTGCTCGTGTGGGCCGACGCGAAGGCGCCGCCAATCGTGCTCGACCGGTTTCCCGTCAAGGTCGGCAGGGAGAGCGGCAACGACGCCACGGAATACGAAGGACAACTCCACGAACCCCGGGCGGGGGAGTGGGTGGACGAGGTCTTCCCAGTTCGGGGATGGGTCATGCACGGCCGTCGTGCCGTGAGCCGCCTCGACGTCCTGGTGAACGGCGAGCACATTGGGAGCGCTCGCCTTGGCCTGCCGAGACTCGATCCCGGTGGCGACGCACCGCCGAGCACCATGATCAGCGGTTTTGAGCACTGGGTCGACTTGTCCTCCGTTCCCTCGGCGAAGACGACGGCGACACTGCAGCTGGTGGCCGGTTCCCCCGATGATCCTCCGGTGCCCCTCTTCGAGCGTGTCCTACGAGTGCGCCCGCCCGCGCCGGTGGCGGACGACACACATCGGGAGAGGGTGCATGCCCTACGACGGGAGCGTCTCCTTTCCGAGATCGTCGCACCACGGTCGCCCGACCTGAACCTCGTCGTGTTCACGCACCAGTTGGATTACGGCGGCGGACAGCTATGGCTCGACGAATTTCTGAAGAAGGCCGGGGCCGGCGACCGGTTCGCGTGCACGGTGGTCTCGTACAAGGACGGCCCTCTGCGCGAAGCGCTGGAGCGACGAGGTGTCGCTGTCCATGTGACGGACGCGCCGCAGGTCGATGACGCGGAGGCATACGAAGGCAGGATCACGGAACTGGCCGTGTTGGTCGCCGGCGGTGGGCACAACGTGGCCCTGGTCAACACCGCTCCCGTCTTCAGTGGAGCAGACGTCGCCATTCGACTTTCGCTGCCGACGATATGGGCCGTCCACGAGAGCTTCACACCGCGGGTCCTGATGCGTGTTGCCTTCGGATCCCGGATGGATCCCCGCCTGTTCGAGACGGCAAAGCGATCGATGGAAGCCGCGGACGCGGTGGTCTTCGAGGCAGAGGCGACACGCGACCTGTACAGCGAATGGGCGCGACCCGGAGGTTCGGTTGTCGTTCCCTACGGTGTCGACACGAGCGAGATCCTGAACTACGAGCGGCTGGTATCCCGCCGCGAGTCACGGGCCAAGCTGGGAGTCCTGTCCGAGTCCAGGATGATCCTCGTGATGGCCACGATCGAGCAGCGCAAAGCGCAGACGCGGATCGCGCAAGCGTTCCGGAACATCGCCGACGATCATCCCGACTGGGAGCTCGTTTTCGTCGGTGACACGAACTCTGACTACTCCACCGCGCTCAAGCAGTACATCCGGAACATCGGACTGTCTGACCGCTGCACGGTCGCGCCGATCCATGACGACGTCTATCAGTGGTACCGCGCGGCCGACCTCTTGTTGTCGGCCTCCGACGTGGAGTCATTGCCCCGCTCCATGCTCGAGGCGATGTGCTTCGGTGTCCCCGTGGTGGCCGCGTCAGTCTTCGGAGTGCCCGAACTTGTGACGGATGCAGAGACCGGGTTCCTCTTCGAGCCCAACGACCTCGACTCCCTCGTGGCCGGCCTCCACCGCGTGTTCTCCCTCGAACCGTCGGCATTGGCTCGGGTGGGTGCCGCCGGCCGGCATGAAGTGATCGAGCACTATGACTCCACCGGGTATTCGGGTGATCTCCTTCGGCTTTGTGAAGGCCTCCTTCGACGCCCTGGAACGAATCCCCAGGAGGTCCTTTCGGAACGGGGGCGGCGCCCCAACGAGCTCGATCTCGACGCAGCTCTATGAGCATCGAAGTGCACGCGGACAACCTCGTCACAGCGTTCGAACGCTGGGTGCACTCCACGCCAGACCAGATTGCCGTCGAGGCGGACACCACGTCCTTGACCTATCGCCAATTGGATGAAGCTTCGGACAACCTGGCTCGCCGACTCGAAGCGGAAGGGGTAGCCCCGGGAGACCTCGTGGTTCTCGCGATCCAGCGTTCCGTCGAAGGGCTCGTTGCGCTCCTCGCCGCGCTGAAGGCGGCTGCGACCTACGTGATGGTGGATCCGTGCGATCCTCCGGCGCACGTGGGGTTCATCCTTTCCGATACCGGTGCGCGGCTCGTCGTCACCCTGCCGTCCTTCGTCGAGGTGCTCGAGGAGCACGCCGTGCCCATCGTGGAGTTCGACCTCGCTGCCGAGGGCGGATCGACCGAGACGCACCAGGACGCCGTCCTGGCAGGCCGCTCTCTGCCACCGGACGCGCTCGCGTACATCATGTACACGTCCGGCTCGACCGGCCGCCCCAAGGGCGTGATGATCGAGCACCGACACGTTCTCCGCCGCGTCGAAGGGGCGGCTCCCGTGATGCCACGCCGGGGCGAGGCGATGCTGCAAGTCAGCCGGCTCGACTTCGATGCACAGACCTGGGAGATCTGGGGGGCGCTGACGACCGGCGCACGATTGGTGATTGCGCCGCCGGAGCCCGAACCGGGACGGATCGCCGCCCTCCTGGACCAGAAGGGGGTCGACGTCGCGCTGTTGTCCCCCGGTTTGTTCCGCCAGCTTGTCGAGACCAACCTCAAAGAGCTCGGACTTCCTCGATTGTTGCTGGTGGGTGGCGACGTCCTTTCGCCGGCCCACGCGCAACGGTTCGTCGAAACCCATCCGAACACACCGCTCGTGAACCTCTACGGGCCGACGGAGGTCACGGTTTGCGGCTCGTTCCACCGGGTACGGGCGGGCCTCCCTCACAAGTCCGTGCCAATCGGGCGGGCGCTCGGGAACACGACGCTTTACCTGCTCGATGACGCGGGCGCGCCGGTCTCGGAAGGTGAGACCGGAGAGCTGTTCATCGGCGGGTCCTGTGTGGGCCGCGGCTACCTGAACCGGCCCGAAGACACGGCGCACCGCTTCGTGCCCGATGTCTTCGACTCAACTCCGGGGGCCCGGATGTACCGGACAGGCGACCGGGCCCGCCTCCGGCCGGACGGTGCGCTCGAATTCCTGGGGCGAAGCGACGACCAGGTCAAGATCAGGGGCTTCCGGATCGAGCCTGCCGAGATCGAGGCGTGCGCGCGTGCGGCGCGGGGGGTCGCCGAGGT
The DNA here is from genome assembly GCA_963777485.1 of uncultured Acidimicrobiaceae bacterium. Classification (GTDB taxonomy): domain Bacteria; phylum Actinomycetota; class Acidimicrobiia; order Acidimicrobiales; family RAAP-2; genus Bog-473. The sequence goes on from CAVZQP010000001.1 coordinate 373,000, forward strand.
GGTCGTGGTACCGCGCGAGGACCTTCCAGGTCACCGCCGGCTGGTCGCCTACGTCGTGTTCGAAGCCGGGCAGAGGGGAGATCTCCCCGCGTTGCGGGAACACGTGACGGCCCGGCTGCCGGCACACATGATCCCGTCGGCGTTCGTCGGGCTGGACGAATTGCCCCGGACATCACGCGGCAAGGTCGACCGCGCCGCGCTGCCCCGGCCCTCCGACGTTGACGCGGGCCGAGAGCGGCGCCCTCCTCAGACGGCGACGGAGCGCGTGGTGGCGGAGATTTGGAAGCGAGCGCTCCAGCTCGATGAACTCGGCATGGACGAACAATTCCTCGAACTCGGTGGCGACTCGCTGCTGGCCGTCCGTGTGGTGGTGGCCGTACGCGAAGCGCTCGGTGTCGAGCTGTCACTGAGGGACGTCTTCGACGACGGCACCGTCGAGAGGCTTTCGAGCCGCATCGATCGGGGAGGAGGTACCGCGCCGCCGGGCGCACTTCCCGGCCTGCCGCCGGCGCAGCGGCACCGGCGCAGCGTTCCCGTCACCAAGACGCAGGCACAGACGTGCCTCATCTCGGAGATGGCGGAGGAGGCGCTGCCGTACCAATTCCAGGCCTGCATCGCGTTTCACGGCCGTCTGGATGTCGAGACCCTGGTCGAAGCGCTGAACGGCGTTGTCGCACGGCACGAGCTGCTCCGCACGCGCTTCGTGCGGCGCAAGGGCGGGTGGCGTCAGATCGTCGTTCCCGAGCTGAGGGTCCCCGTGCAGGTGGTCGACGTGAGCACCGCGGATCGTCCCCCGATGGAACTTCAGAGGATCGTCGACGAACTCGTCAGCGAACGTATCGCGATCGGGACACTGCCTCTCGTCAGATGGAGGATCGTGCGCCTAGCCGACGATCATCACGTCTTGGTGCACGTCGAGCACCACTTGGTTCACGACGGGTGGTCGTGGAGCGTATTCCTGCGCGACCTGGCCGCAGACTATTCCGCCCGCATCGACGCCTCGATGGGGACACCCGCTCCTCTGGAGTATCAGTTTCGTGACTTCTCGAAATGGCAAGCGGGAATAGGAGCCAGTGAGGCGGGCCAGGCCCAGCTTGCCTACTGGAAGGAGCGACTGAGGGACCAAGGGCCACGGCTGCTCCTGCCCTCGGACCGTCCGCGCCCGAGGCGCATGAGCTACCGCGGCTCACGGATCCTCTTCACGGTGCCGGACGACCTGGCGGATCGCCTGCGTGCACAGAGCAGAGATCTCGGGGCGACGTTGTTCATGTCGATGCTCACCGCGTTCTACGTGTTGCTGCACCGGTACTCGGACCAAGAGGACATCGTGGTGGGGAGCGGTGTGGCCAACCGGAGACTCCCGCCGTTCGAAAACCTCATCGGGATGCTGCTGAACACGGTGGCCCTGCGGGCCGACCTGGGCGGCGACCCCACCGTGGACGAGCTCCTCTTCCAGGTGCGCCAGTCGACCCTGGACGCGTTCGCCCATCAGGACCTGCCGTTCGAAGATGTGCTGGAAGCGGTTCGCCCCGTTCGTCAAGCCGGCACGGCGCCGTTGTACCAGGTCCTGTTCTCGTTCCAGGACCCGCCCGTCGTCGACCTGGACCTGCCCGGGGTCACCGTCGTGCCCGACGACACCGTGGGCAACGGCTCGGCGAAGGCGGATCTGAACGTCGTCGTCGTGAACCGCCGGGCGGACTCGGGGTCGCTGAGCATCGTGTGGGAGTACAGCACCGACCTGTTCGACGAGACCACCGCCCAGGCCATGCTCGACAGCTACCTCGAGCTGCTCAACGTGCTCTTCGGCGATCCCTCGGCCCGATTGTCGCAGGTTCCCATGCTGTCCAGGGAGCAACGCGACGTGGTCATGACGCTGGCGGGCTCGACCTCGACCTATGAACGAGAGTCGGCGATCGCCCAGGTCTTCGAGGCACGCGTCGCGGAAGATCCGCAGGCACCTGCGCTGGCGTGGGACGGGGGCTCGGCAACCTACGACGAGCTCAATCGGGGGGCCAACCGTCTGGCGCACCGATTGGCCGACTTCGGCGTCGGGCCCGGGTCGAACGTGGCCGTGGCGATGGAGCGTTCCGCCGCGATGGTCGAGGTCCTCCTCGGCATCCTGAAGGCGGGCGCCGCCTACGTCGCCCTCGACACGTCGCAACCAACGTCGCGGCTGCAGGCCGTGATCGACGACGCCCGGCCTGCCGTGATCTGCACCACGTCGGCGGTCCAGACCGAGCTCCCACTGTCCGACACCCCTGTCTTCGTGGTGGACGCAGAGGCTCTCCACACCCAGCCCGAGACGAAGCCGCCCTCCAGCGTCGCCGCCTCCGATCCGGCCTACGTCGCCTACACATCGGGTACCAGCGGCGTGCCGAAGGGAGTTGCCGTGCCACAGCGCGCCGTCATCCGGCTCGTGCGCGGTACCGACTACGCAAATTTCGACCGCTCGGAGACCTTCCTCCTGTTCGCTCCGGTCGCCTTCGACGCGTCGACGTTCGAGATCTGGGGGCCGTTGTTGAACGGCGCACGACTGGCCATCGCCCCACGCGGGCCGGTCGGGCCCGACGAGCTTGCCCAGGTGGTCGATCGATTGGGCGTGACGACCCTCTGGCTGACGGCAGGTTTGTTCCACCAGGTCGTGGAGCACGCGCCCGCCACGTTCAGCCGGCTGCGCCAACTGTTGGCGGGCGGAGACGTGCTGGCGCCGGAGGCCGTCGCGGGCACTCTGAGGGTGCTTCCCGCAGGCGCGGTTCTGGTGAACGGCTACGGCCCCACGGAAGGGACCACGTTCACCTGCTGTCATCGCATGGAGGCGGGATCCCCGGTCGAGGGCGCGGTACCCATCGGCAAGCCCATTGCGAACACGCGCGTGTACATCACCGACCGCGGCGGTGCCCTGGTGCCGCGGGGCGTTCCGGGAGAACTGGTGATCGGCGGCGATGGGCTGGCGCTCGGCTATCTCGGCGACCCCGCGCTGACGGCGACCCGTTTCGTCCCCGATCGCTTCGGACCGGACCCCGGAGGCCGTCTGTACCGGTCCGGCGACCGGGCGCGGTGGCGGCCGGACGGGACGATCGAGTTCTTGGGAAGAATCGACCGCCAGGTCAAGGTGCGGGGTTTCCGCATCGAGCCCGAGGCGGTCGAGCGGGCCCTGGTGGAGCACCCGGCCGTCCGAGAGGCGCTGGTGGTGCCCCAGGACGTACCCGACGGCCGGAGGTTGCTCGCCTACGTGACGCCGTCGCTCGACGGCGACACCGCGGCACACGTCCGCGAGGAGCTTCGCCAGCGGCTCGCGCCGTACGAGCTTCCCTCGGTCATCATCTCTCTCGACACCCTTCCGTTGAGCGCGAACGGGAAACTGGAGCAGAACGCGCTGCCGCCGGCGCCTTCGGACCCGTCGTCGACACGAGTCGGCGCTCCGGCGACCGCCGACGCGCTGGAGCAGCAACTGCTGGAGACATGGCGAGAGGTCCTCGGGGTGCCGGCACTGGGTCCGGAGGACGATTTTTTCGATTCGGGCGGGCACTCCCTCCTGGCCGTGAGTCTCTTTGCTCGCATTGAGCAAGACACCGGGGTGCGACTCCCGCTCTCCACGATCTTCGAGGCGCCGACGGTGCGCGAGCTCGAGAAGGTTCTGCGGTCCAACGGCTGGGACGTTCCGGGCCGGCCCCTTGCCTCCCTCACGGTCACCGGATCGAGGGCCCCGCTCTTCTTCGTCACCGCGGGAGACGGCAACAGCGTCGGTTTCGGCGCTCTGGCCCGGCGACTCGGACCCGACCAGCCGTTCTACGCCCTCCAGCCGCGGGGAATGGACGGCCGGCGCGTCATCGATGTCGGGGTCACGAAGCTCGCTCGGCGCTACGTGAGAGACATCCGAGGCATCCAGGCCCACGGGCCGTACATCTTGGGGGGCCGATGCTTCGGCACCCTCGTGGCATTCGAGATGACGCGCATCCTCGAAGCGGCGGGCGAGCGCGTGTCGCTGCTCATCGCCCTCGATTCGGTGGGACCGCTCTGGAGGCCACGCGAGCTTGCCAACGGGATGGTCTTCGACGAAGTCATGAACCTGGCCTGCTATCTGAATGCCGATGCGCCCTCACGGGCCGACATCTTCTCCGACCCGGGCGTGTCCGACGCCTTCGTCGCCTGGCTTCGGGAGCCGGTCGAGGTGCGCGGCCCGTCCGCCGTGAACCGCTACGTGCACACCGCCTACCGGGCTCGTCCGGACCTCCAGGCCGCCTACCCGCTCGGAGGCGGCCAGCACGCCGGCTTGCTGCACTGGGCCTGGGTGGGGGGCAGATCGGAGATGGGGCTGAATCCGGCCCTACTGCCCGACCCGAGCCCCGAAGCCCGCAGTGCGCCACAGAGTCGCGACCCGCGGTATCGAACCCGGGCGCAGCGGCTGCGGGCCCGTGGCGCGGATTGGCTCGACGTCGCCACCCGGGGCCGGGTGCCGGCGCTGGCCACCCGCCGCCAGGACCGGCTCCTCGAGCTCGCCGCCCGAATGGTCCTCGAGTACCGCGCCGGGCGGTGCCACGCGCGGGTCGCCTTGATCCGCTCGGAGGAGTATCGCAACGACGCGCAGGTCGCGCGGTGGTACGGGCTGGTGACCGGAGGAATCGAGGAGCACTACGTCCTGGGCTCCCATCAGTCGATGATGCGCGAGCCCGACGTCGCTTCGCTCGCCCGGTGCGTGGAGGAACTGGTCGCCGGTGCGTAGCGCGGTACGAACGCCGTGGGACGGGTCGCACCTCGGCACCGATCTCCCGCTCGGCGAGGTGCACGTCTGGCGTGGCCACGCCAGAACGCTGGTCCGGAAACGGTGGCGTGCTGTCATCCGAAGAGGGTGCCCGGGCCTCCCGGTTCCGGTTCGACCTGGACCGGCGGCGCTGGGTGGCGGCGCGCGTGCTCCTGCGCAACGTCCTGGCCCACTATCTGGGGGTGGAACCGGCCGCGTTGGAGCTCGGCGCAACCGAGGACGGGAGGCCGGTGGTCCGGTGGCCGCACGACTCAGCCTGGTTCTGCTTCAGCGTCTCCCATGCCGGGGAGGTGGCCCTCGTCGCCGTCGCCAGGGGCCAGCGGGTCGGAGTCGACGTCGAGGAAGTCCGGTCCGGTCTCGACGTCGTGGCGGTGGCCCGACGCGCCCTTGGCGAGGAGGAGGCGAGCGAGTTGGCCCGTGAGTCAGAACCCCGCCGCACGCAGAGGTTCTTCGCCATGTGGACCAAAGAGGAGGCGCGCGGGAAGTGTCGAGGCACCGGCCTCATCGAGCCGGATGACGAGCGCCGTCGTGGTCACTGTGACATCGCCGAGCTCCCCATCGGAGGCGGCTACGCCGCCGCGTTGGCCGTCAGCGACCGCCTCGACGACGTCAGGTGTTGCCAGATCGACGTGTGAGAATGCGGACATGAGCGTCCTCGGCTTCAGTCACCTGCAATTCTGGGTCCGGGACGCTCGTGCAACGGCAATGTTCTTGCAAGCACGGTTCGGCTTTTCCGTCGCCGCACTCGACGAGGAGATCGGGACGGGCTCGGTGTCGCACGCGTATGAGCTCCGTCAAGGTGAGATCGTGTTCATCGTCACGGAGTCCAAGGCGGACCCGTCAGACGTGTCCGACTTCGTGGGTCGCCACGGCGATGGTGTGCGTGATCTGGCTCTGCTGGTCGACGACGCAGCCGCGGTCAGCGAACACGCGATGGCGGTGGGGGCCGAGGCAGTGCCGTCACGTAACGGGGGATCGGACCGTATGATCAAGGGCTTCGGCGACACCGTGCACAGCCTCGTTGAGAGAAACGGCTCGGCTACGCCGGCGACTCCGAAGTCAGAACTTAGCGGCGACGCTCAGCACCCGGGAGCGCCCAGCGTCAATCTGCTCTCGATCGATCATTGTGCAGTGAGCGTGGAGGCGGGTGAGCGGGAGAGGTGGGCTCGCTTCTACGAAGAGGCGCTCGGAATGACCAAGGTCCTAGGCGACCGGAGGGTCGAGGTCGATGGTTCCGCGTTCACGATGAGCACGGTGCAGGTGCCGGAGGGGGACGCAGCCCTCGTCTTGGCCGAGCCGACGACCTCGTCGCGCAAGAGCCAGATCGCCGATTATCTCGACCACTTCCAGGGACCCGGCGTGCATCACATCGCGCTCTCCACCGATGACATCGTCCAGACCGTCACGGCGTTGCGTGCCCGCGGCATGCAGATGCTCGATGCACCCGCGTCCTACCTGGAAACCGGGGACGCCCGATTGGACGGGATCGACCTGGGGACCGATTGGCGCGAGCTGGCCCGGCTAGGGATTCTCGTCGACGCAGACGAGGACGGCTATCTCCTGCAGGCGTTCACCCCCCCGATCGGCGATCGTCCCACGACGTGCTTTGAGATCATCCAGCGCGAGGGCACTCGGGGGTTCGGCGCGCACAACGTCCGCGACCTCTACGCGCAGGTAGTGCGGGAGCAGGAGCGTCGCGACCTCGATCGGGCCTGAGCCTTGTCGGGCGAGCCGTCCCGGCGTGCGTTCAATAGGGCACGCCACCTCGCCACCTCGGCGCGGAGGCACAGGACATCGTCCTGCAGGCCGATGCCTCCCAGGGTTCGTTGTCGGAATCCATGTCGCTCCTCGGTGACGGGCCGGTTCTCCATCAGATGACTTGCACAACGACGCCGCGGGGAGGAGCTGGTCGCCGCAGCGGCGCTCCGGCGTAATCGCTACAGCCGGAACTCGCCTGCTCGGAGCCGGCGGTCGATATCCGCGGCGATCACGTTGGGCGGGCGACCGTCCGAGTCCACGAGGTGACGCTCCTCCATGCCGTGGCGCTCGAATTGCGACCACAGGTCGCCGACGACGCTGGCGTCGGCAAGGGCGCCGACATGCTCCGGTTCGGAACGGCGGTCCCGCACGCGCTGCTGGACGACACCGATCGGCGCGCGCAGCACCGCGTAGTCGAGCTCGATGCCGTGCGGAACGCAGGCCTCGGCGAAGATGTCGAGCATGAAGGGGTACAGGATGCCCTCGGCCACGGTGAAGTAACCACCATCGGCGAAGGCCACCACCGCCTGGGCGGCGGCGCGCAGGATGATGCGGTTCTGGGTGTGGGATTCCTCGCGCCAGGGTTCGATGAAACCCCGGCGCACCTTTGCGAAGAACCAATCGAGGTCGAGGCAGGCCGCCAGCTCGTGGCAGTCGGCGACGAGCGGCGCGATGGTGGTCTTGCCGCAGCCGGGCGAACCGCTCAGGAGCAGCACGGAGGCCTTGGGCATCCACGCATCATCGCGTGGACCGGAGGGCTATGCGGTCCGCTGCATCAGCGAGGACACGAACAGAAACGGCCGGTCGTTGTCGTCGGGAACGAGCTCGATCGATCGAAACGTGAAACGGTCGGAGAAGATCTCACTGAGCTCGTCTGTCGTGAAGCCCGTCCCCATCTCGACCAGGACACCCATGAGGAATCCGAGCAGGATGCCGACGAACCCGCACAGACAGTCGAGGAGCATCGTCGGCCGCGCCCCCACGTGGTGGCAGATCAGATGGAAGTACCCCTCGTCGACGAGCCGGTCCGCAACCAGGTTCTTGTAGGCCTCGAAGGAGAAAACTTGGAGATGATGGAGCATGGCCCGGTCGAAGATGAAGTCGTATTTCTCCGACGCCGGCACAACCTCGAAGACGTCCCCTTCGAGGAAGTTGATCTCGACCCCCGCTGCTCGCCGCTTGCCCTCCGCCATCTTCAGGGCCGTCGGCGAGACGTCGATCGCCGTCACCTCGCACCCACGCGAGGCCATGAACACCGCGTTGACCCCGTCGCCGCAGCCCAGCTCCAGCACCCGCCGAGGCCGGAAGTCCGGACGTTCGAACAGGTCGACCAGGGCGCGCACCGGCCGGTCGCTCTCCCACTGGAGCGGACCGACCAGACCCTCGGCCCGGGGTGCATAGACCGCCTCCCACTTCCCGGCCTTCTCTCCCAGCAGCGCCAGCACGGGCCGCCCGGCAGCAGTCGTGGCGACACGCTGGTGAAATGCGCCCAACTCCTTTGCGGTCACGCTCCTGACCTCGCGATCGCCGAATTCCAGCGCCAGCTCCTCGAGGTACGGCGCGACGCGTGTGATGCGCTCGACGGAGTTGGTATCGCCGTAGGCGACGAGGAGTTCGACCAGCTGGGCTGTGGTGAAGCTCGCGGGCGTCATCGCCATGACGCGCCCGGCGTCCGCAGAAAGCCGAGCAGCTGTGCCGCCTCGGCCCGGCTGAGCTCGGAGAGTTCCGGCTTGCCGAATCGGTTGAAGATCACTGCGTGCTCGATGTCCTTGCTGTAGCCGGCGTTGGCGATGCCGTCCCGGAGGATCTCGAGTTGGCGGTCCGAGACCGGTCCGACCGGGCGTGTCCGGGCGATGGTTTCGGGATCCGCGTACTTCAGGCCGCCACGCATGTCGTTGCTCACGGCGATCCGCTCGACCTGCTCCTCTTCCCTCTCGGGGGGGCACAGCTCGTCTGGGACCGCCTCGGGTGCGACGTGCCCACACAGGTCCCTGAACAGCGCGCGCACGAGACGGATTCTCTCCGTCATGTCCGCCGCCGGCCTCCGATATGCCCCCTTCACCTGCTCCACGAGGGGAGCGAAGGATCTCAGGGCATCCTCTGGACCGACCATCTTGCTCGCCACGTTTTGGATGAAGGGATCTCGATGAAAGTTGTCGAGCGACATGAAACGCCCGAAGCGCGTGCGGCCGAACCGCAGGTTCACTGACATCGCGTCCTCGAGGTACTCGATGTGGTGCCACGCCAGCATCGGTATGTAGATGGTCTCGCCCGGCTCGAGGATCGTGTGGTACCCGTCGGCCCGCGCGATGTGTTCGAGCTTCTCGTCATGCTCCATCGCCTCGAGGTAGAGCCCGGCGAGAGACGGGCGTGAATACGGGCCGTCCAGCGTACGGAGGTGCAGCGCTGAAGCCGGGTCGAACAACACGACCCGCTTGCGTCCGTAGATCTCGTGGAGAAGGACCTGGCGTTGGTCTCCGTCGAAGTGGAGATGCGCGACGTTCCCGGCGTTCCCGATGAAAGTGTTCGTCGTCAGGTCGAAGTCGCCGTACTTCTTGGGCAGTCCGAAGATCTCGTCGGCATCGGAACGTGTCGCCGTGTTCGCCTCCGTGCACACGGCTGGCAAGCGAAACGTAGCGAGGATACGGGCCGGGGTCTCGTACTCCGTGCAGCACAAGCGTGACGACGGATTGGTTCGGACGAGCTCGATGTAGTCGGCGAACTCCATGACCACCGGTTCGTCCGGCCGGGTTTTGCCTTCGGCGCTGGCGTACTCCTCTTGGAGCAGGATGGGTATCGCTCCCCAGGCGTGCAGCGCGTCCCCGACCGTTGCGATGGCCGCGATCTCTTGTGTTGCGAAAAGATCGGTGATCACGACGGGGCGGCGCCTGAACACGTACTCGCGCAGGAAATCCCCGATGGCTGGCATCGAGATTCTCGGGATCTCTCTGGGGGGCATGAGTCAGGATCAGGCGGGATCGCCGGGCTCGGCGTAGGCGACAGCCCGGCCGTCGCGCGTCGTTCCCCGGAGGTTAACTGGCCGACGCCATTCCCACGACAGGCTTGTTGAGAGGGGTGCCGCCCATGGAGCCGCTGAACCCAGCGTCACCGTAGGTGAAGATGCCGCCGTCGGACGCAACCAGCCAGTAACCGCCACCGTCGGTGGTCGTGGCCATGCCGACGACGGGCTTGTTGAGCGCGATGGCGCCGGTCGACCCGTGGAATTGCGCGTCGCCGTAGCCGAAGATCCCGCCGTCGGACGCCACGAGCCAGTAGCCGAGCCCGTCCGGCGTCGCCGCCATGCCGACCACGGGCTTGTTGAGCGGTGTGGCGCCTGTGGAGCCGTGGAAGCCGGCATCGCCGTAGCTGAAGATCCCGCCGTCGGACGCCACGAGCCAGTAGCCGAGCCCGTCGTGGGTGGTCGCCATGCCGACGATCGGCTTGTTGAGCGGCATGCCACCGGTGGAACCGTAGAACTTGGCGTCGCCGAAGCTGAAGACGCCGCCGTCGGAGGCGACCTCCCAGTAACCGCCGCCGTCAGGCGTGGCCGCCATGCCGACGATGGGCGCATTGAGCGGCTTGCCGCCCTCTGACCCGAAGAACTGGGCCCCGCCATAGCTGAAGATGCCGCCGTCGGACGCAACGAACCAGTAGCCGTTGCGCGACGACGTGGACGCCATCCCCACGACGGGCCTGTTCAATCGAATGCTGCCGGTGGAGCCGTAGAACTGTGCGTTGCCGAAGGAGAAGATCCCGCCGTCTGACGCCACCATCCAATAGGACGAGTTGGGCGGGGCCGGCGGCGGCGGTGACGGCGGCCCGGGTATGCCGGCCGAGCCGTAGAACGCAACGACCTGGTCGCTGTTCGGCGCCAGCAGGAGCCCGTCGCCCACGGACGGGGTGGGGAAGTGGTTGGCCTGGCCGCCCAGCGACACCTGCTCGAGGGCTTGCCCATTGGCCGGGTTGAGCCCGTACAGGGTGGACCCGCCGATGGACCAGACGAGCCCGCCCGCGGTGATCGGCGGGCCGTGCGCGCCGCTCGAGGTTTGCCACGCCACGCCCAGCGGGCTGGTCTGGATCGCCTCCAATGCGCTTGCCACAGGGCACGTACACCACGGTCCCCGCGATGGCGTCGCCGCCGTCGGAGTCGCTCCCGCAGGCGCTGATCTGGCGAGCCGAACTGGCCATCGATCCCTCCAAGCGAGGCCTGGTTCAGCAGGTAGGCGTGGGACGACTTGCCGACCTGCAGGGCGGTGCCATTGGACAGCAGCGCCGGCGGGCTCGAGCCGAGGTCCAAGTCGGTTCCGGAGTTGTCGGAAGACCAGGTCGACGGCGCGAACTACTGCGTGCGAGGGCCAGCCCGGGCGACAGCTCGAGCACGGAGTCGCTGAAGTCGTACGGCAGCGACGAAGAGCCGTTGCCCGTCGCCGCCCAGATGTTGCCGGCGCGCGTCGACCTCGGGCGCCGCCCCGCCCTCCAGACGGCCCCGTCGTTGCCGATCGGCACCGCCTGGTAGTAGCCGGGCGACCCGCCGCCCTCGGGCACCGAGACGACCCAGCCGCTGTAGCTCGAGCAGTCGCCATCGTTGCCGCCGATAGCCGAAGACGACGTTCCCGTTGCTCAGGTTGAGCCCGGTGCGCTGCAGGATGGCGGGCGTCGTGTTGCCCAGGTGGGTCGACGGCCTCGGTCGATCATGGTGGAGCCCGTGTAGATGTTCAGCCCGACGAGCACGTGGGCCGGGACGCCGAAGGCGTCGCCGTCGGCGACGGCGAAGATCTCACCGCGGCCCACGTCCACGACAGGCGTGCCCGTGATGCCGACCGTCGGGCTGATGTCGCCGGCACAGGGCGAGGTTCCCGACCCGTTCGATGGCACCGGGGTCCCCACGTGACTCGACCAAAGGACGGCGCCCGTGTTCGCCGCCAACGCGTAGATCGTGTCGTTCTCCGTCGCCACGAAGACCCGGCCGGTGGCCTCGAGCGGTTCTCCGTACACCTGGCCGTCGAGCACGGGTGACGTCCACGCGTGGTTCGGCGGCGAGAACGTGACGCCGGAGAGGTCAGCTCCCGTGCCGAGCGCGTTCCCGTGGTACACCGTCCACGACGTGGTGGCGTCGACGTGCGGCTGGGCGCTCGCCGCGGCGGGGATGTGTGCCGTTCCGACGAAAACAAGAACACCGAGCGCGAGTGCGAGCGAGCAGGTACCCAACGATCGCGAAGCGCGTGGCCTTGTCCAGATCCCCAAGAGTCCGTTCCCTCCGCTCGCAGCCGGCTTTCTGCGCAAGCTAACGCGCCACCGCTGCACAGTCGATGCACTGAGCTCGCTAACCGCCGTTGCGGGCCACCGCCGACGTCGAGCGGACGCGGCCGAGACGATGGACGAGCGCTACGACGCCGACGAAGTCCCCGCCGGCGCTGCCGTCACGATCGCGGTCGCCCAGGTGTAGTCGGGCTTCCCGCTCGGCGAGCGCTCCACTGCGTCCACCACGTGGAGCCGGCGCGGCACTTTGTAGCCCGCCACGAAATCCCGGCAGTGCGCCTGGAGCGCCTCGAGTGACGGTGCCGTATGCCCGGCTCGGGGCTGCACGATGGCCGCCACCGTCTGGCCCCACCGTTCGTCCGGCGCGCCGCACACGATCGCGTCCATGACGTCGGGGTGCGAGCGCACGGCCGATTCGACTTCCTCGGGGAAGATCTTCTCGCCACCCGAATTGATGACGATCGACCCACGTCCGAGCAACGTGATCGATCCGTCCTCTTCCACCGTGGCGTAGTCACCGGGCATCACGTAGCGCGTTCCCCGCACCGAGATGAACACCTCGGCCGTCTTCTTCGGGTCGTTGTAGTAGCCGACCGGGATGTCACCTGACCGGGCGATCTTGCCGATCACGCCCGACCCCGGTGCCACGGGCTCCAGGTTCTCGTCGAACACCACCGTCTGACCGAGCAAGTGCACGGTAGGTCCGCTCTTCATCGCGGTGTTCCCGGCCGTCACGACAGTCATCCCGTTGTTGCCCCCCTCCGACGAGCCGATGGCGTCGGTGATCACCAGGTGGGGGAGTCGCTCGAAGAACTGGTCCTTCACCGGGGCGGAGAACAACGCGGCCGACGACACCACCGCCAGCAGTGAGGACAGGTCGTACGCCGAGGCCTCGGGCGCATCAAGCTGCTCCACCAGGGGCTTCCCCATGGCGTCGCCGGTGATCATCACCGAATTCACGCCCTCCTGGCCGACCAGCCGCCAGACCGCATCGGGGTCGAACTTGGCTATCAGCACGATCTTGGAGCCGACGAAGCTCTGACCCATCACGGACCACTGCGTCGCCCCGTGCATCAGCGGCGCCACCGGCAGGTGCACCATCCCACCGCCGGCGCCCTTCTCGATCAAGACGGAAGGGTCGGTCATCCGCGTGTTCGTCACGGGGTCGGTCCCGCCGCCGAGCGCGTAGAAGACGTCCTCGTGGCGCCACACCACGCCCTTGGGCATCCCGGTCGTGCCGCCCGTGTAGAGGATGTAGAGGTCGTCGCCCGAACGCGGCTCGAAGTCCCGCGCCGACGACTGGCCCGACAATGCCGCCTCGAACTCCTCCGAACCCGGTGCCGCCTCGGCGTCGGACCCGTCCTCGATCACCACCAACTCCCGCAGGTCCGGCAGCTCCGGCGCCAGCGCGGCGACCAAGGGCGAGAACTCGCGCGCGTACACGAGCGCCTTCAGGTCTGCGTTGGTCAGCAGGTAGCGAAGCTCGTCCTTGACGTAGCGGTAGTTGATGTTGATCCACACCGCCCGTAGCTTGAAGACGGCCCACGCGGTCTCGACCCACTCCACGGAGTTGTAGGCGTAGATCCCGACGTGGTCCCCCGGCCCGATGCCCCGGCCGGCGAGATAGTGCGCCAGCTGGTTGGCGCGCGCCTCCATCTGCGCGTACGTCCGCCGCTGGCCGTCCGCCACCAGGTACTCCCGTTCGGGGTAGGCGTCGACGGCCGCCTCGAACAGGTTGGCGAGGTTGAACTCCATCCGCCGAGATTAGAACAGGTTCTCGTTCTGCGCTCAACCGCGGGACGTGCCGCCGATCGGTCAGACGGCCGCTTCCGGCTGACCGATCGGCGACGCCGCTACCCCGTGATGCCCACGATCGGCTTGTTGAGCGGCTGACCTCCGCGCGAGCCATAGAAGGGCGGTCCCGCGGGACCCGTGGGGAAGCTGAAGATGCCGCCGTCGGCCGCCCCGAGGTAGTAACCCGCGCCTCCGGCAGTGACTGTCATGCCGACGACCGGCTGGTTGAGCTTCATTGCGCCCGTCGAGCCGTAGAACATCGGTCCGCTCGGTCCCGTTGGGAAGGAGAAGATCCCGCCGTCGGAAGCGACGAGGTAGTACTGACCGGCCGGCGTGACGGCCATGCCCACCACCGGCTTGTTCAGCGTGATGGAGCCCGTCGAGCCCAGGAAGGGCGGACCGGAGGGACCAGTCGGGAACGAGAAGATGCCGCCGTCGGAGGCGACTTCGTAGTAGCCGTTGCCGTTGGGGGTGGCCGCGATGCCGACGATGGGCTTGTTCAGCGGTTGGCCGCCCATGGACCCGTAGAAGGGGGCGTCGCCGTAGTTGAAGACACCTCCGTCGGATGCAACGAGCCAGTAGCCGCCGCCATCGGGCGTCACTGCCATGCCGACCACCGGCTTGTTGAGATGGATCGACCCGGTCGACCCATAGAACTTGGCCGAGCCGAAGTTGAAGATCCCGCCGTCGGAGGCGACGAGGTAGTAGCCGTCACCGGCGGGCATCGTCGCCATGCCGACGATCGGGGCGTTGAGCGGCGAGCCGCCCATCGACCCGAGGAACGGAGCGCCACCGCCCGAGCTTGGCCCGTAGTTGAAGATCCCGCCGTCGGAGGCCACGAACCGGTACCCGCTGCGAGCGATCGGAGCCATCGCCTGCAGGGGGAGAGCCGTGGTCGGGGTCATCTGTGCCACACCGACCGCTACGCAGGCCCAGTCGGTGAGGCAGTCGTCGGCGATGTAGTAGTCGGCCGTGGATGACGGCGGACCGGCTGGAACTGTCGCCTCGGACCAGGTCTGACCGTCGAAGGTGAGCGCTTGCGGTGCGTTGAGCGACGCTCCGGCATCGCCGACCGCGGTGCACGACGTCGCGCTGAAGCAGCTGACCCCGATCAGTCTTCCCCCTCCCGTGGGTGTGGGGACGGTGGCCAGCGCCCAAGCCGACCCGTTCCAGATCTGAACGACGTTGAGATTCGCATTGCCTCCGACCGCGGTGCAGAAGCTCAGTCCTGCACAGGAGACACTGGCGAACGCGTAGTTCTGTGAGGGGCTGACGCTGGGGACCGATGTCACGGCCCACGCAGTACCGTTCCATGTTTCGGCCAAGGGCGAACTGTTGGCCCCCCCAACAGCCATGCACGACTGGTTCGTCGGACACGACACGCCATTGAAGTACCCCTGGGTTATCCCCGAAGGATTCGGGAGGGTCGTGGGCGTCCACGTCGAGCCGTTCCACTGCTCGAGGTAGGGGGTTGTGGCGGTCCCGCCTGCGGCCATGCAGAAAGTCGTGCTCGTGCAGGAGACGTCGTAGAGGTAGTTGTCCGAGGTCGGCGCCACCGTGCCCTGCACCACGCTCCACGCGCTTCCGTTCCACTGCTCGATGAGCGACGTGTAGTTGGTCGTGCCGTTGAAATACGCATACCCGTCTGCAATGCAGAAGTTGATGGTGACGCATGAGACACCGGCGAGAACGACTCCTCCCGGCGAGGTCGGCAACGCTGGCATGGTGAGAGGCGTCCAGGTCGACCCGTTCCACATTTCAGCGGTCGTGGCGGCACTGCTGGGGTAGAACCCGTTTCCGACCGCCATGCAGAACACGGATGTCACGCACGAGACGCCTGTATCCGTGTTCGTCGCGTTCGCGGTCGCTGTGGTCGGCATCGTCGTCCAGTGCGAGGCGCTCACCTGGGCCGGCGCCGTGAGGGCGTGGGGGCGGGCCGCCGCACTGGATGCGCTTCCCTCGATCAGCGACAGCGGCAGTGCCATCAATACCATGGCGAATCCAGCCGTGAGGACCCGAACCGCTACTCGCATGCCTGCCTCCCCAACCGTCGGTGTGCGCCGTGCGCGACGTCAGGCGCTTCTTCTAGCACGTTGGGGCCCAAGCCCGCGTGGAATCGTCCGCCCCAAGTACAGTCTCGGGATGGCTTACCCCACTGCCGCATCCCGCGACATCACCGCGCCCGCCGACAAGGTCTGGGGTCTGGTCGCCGACCTTCCCCGGATGGGCGAGTGGTCGCCCGAGAACGCCGGCGGCAAGTGGGTCAAGGGTGCGACCGGCCCCGCGCTCGGCTCCGTCTTCAAGGGCACGAACAAGAACGGCATCAGGCGCTGGTCGACCACGGTCACCGTGGTCGGGTGCGAGCCCGCCAAGCTGTTCGAGTTCGCGGTGACCTCGGGCCCGCTCGAGGTGGCCAACTGGCGCTACGAGTTCGAGGAGACCGAGGCCGGCTGCCGGGTGACCGAGTCCTGGGTCGACAAGCGCAAGCCGTGGTTCGCCACCATCGCCCGCGTCATGGGCGATCACAGTGCGGGCGCTGCGGAGCGCCAGATGGCGCAGACGCTCGACAACCTGGCCAAGGCCGCCGAATAGCCCGCCTACCCGCCGGCCTCCAGCCGGCGCAACACGTGCTCCGCCGCCGCCTCGTCACCCGGACCGCCCCGCTCGTTGAGCCGCGCCACGACGGCCCGCCTGTGCGCCGCGTCGACGTTCCCGCCGTATTTGAACTTGGCGAGCACCTGCGAGACGCGGACTTCTATCCCGAGGATGCCCATCAGCTTCGCCGCATGGACCTCCGCCGGGTCCGTCACCGGCTCCTCGGGCTGGAACGTCGAGAGCTGGCGTCGCAGGATCTCCGCGACGCTCCCGGGCGCCACCCGCTCGTCGTGGACGCGTGCCTCCCCCAGGAGCTGCACCGCGCCGTAGTACGTCGTCGGGATCCCCAAAGCGGGATCCTCGTTTCCTATCGCCTTCCAACCAGACGGCACGAACGCCCAGTCGTCGGCCACGCTCAACACGACCCGCGAATCCTCCGAGAGCGCGGCGAACACGGGGTTGGCGCGCACCAGATGCAACCACACCGTCGTGCCCGCCAGCACGAACTGCGTCGGCACCACCACGGGGAACTCACGGTCGGGCCCGCCGCGTGCGACCAGGTGGCCGAAGGGATGGGCTGCGACAAAATCACGCCACTCGTTCTCACCCAGCGTCGCATCGACCGGGGCGACGAACATCAGTGACCCCCTGGGACGTGCAACAAGGCCGAGCGCCTCAGCCCGCCGCCGTGGCTCCCAGCTCCTCGATCGACTCGGCCCGGTGCCGCTTGTAGTCGACCTTGCCGTTCGGCGCGCGCCCGATCGAGGGCACCCCGCGCACCCGGCGGGGCGCCTTGTACGACGCGAGGCGGCCCTTCACGTGGTCGATCAGCTCCGCCTCCGACGGCGACCCGGCGGGCGAACCGTCGGCGTCGACCAGCTCCACGACAGCGATGATCTGCTCGCCGTAGGTCTCGTGCGGAATGCCGACCACCACGGCGTCGCGGACCGACGCGTGGGTCTTCAGCGCCTCCTCTACCTCTTCGGGGAAGATCTTCTCGCCGCCCGAGTTGATGCAGACCGAGCCGCGCCCGAGCAGACGGATCGTCCCGTCGGCATCGACCTGCGCGTAGTCGCCGGGGATCGAGTAGCGCACCCCGTCGATCTCCTTGAACGTGCGGTCCGACTTCTCCGTGTCCTTGTAGTACCCCAACGGATTCCGGCCGCCCAGAGCGAGGACGCCGACCTCGTCCGAGCCCGGCTCCACGTGCCGCCCGTCCTCTGTCAGCACCTTCACGTCCGGCCCGAGCGTGAACGACGCCGTCTTCGCCGCCGAGCCGCCGCCCGATACCGACACCCCCATCCCCAGGGCCTCCGACGAGCTGAATGCGTCGACCAACAGCATCCCGGGATGGTGCGCAAGCAGCGCCTGCTTGACGGGCTCGCTCCACATCGCGCCCGACGAGATCACCATCATCAGCGAACTCAGGTCCCACCGTCCCGGCTCCGCGTCCATGGCCGACAACAGCGGCCGCGAGAACGGGTCGCCCACGATCACGAGCCCGTTGACCTTCTCCCGCTCGACCGTGTCGAGCAGTTCGACCGGGTCGTACTTCCGGGCCTCCAACAGGCACACCCGCCCGCCCTCGGCCAGCACGGTGTGGGCAGTGAACGCGCCCGTGCCGTGCATCAGCGGGCACGCCGGCATCAGCGTCACGCCACCGGGCGATGCCGAGAGGGCGGCGCGCACCCCCTCGAGGCCGCCGTTTACGTCGTAGTGACGCACCCCGCCGTCGATCAGCCGGGCGAAGAGGTCGTCCTGTCGCCACATCACGCCTTTGGGCATCCCCGTCGTGCCGCCCGTGTAGAGCATGTAGAGGTCGTCGCCGCTCCGCCCCCACGGAGCACGCGTCCGCCCGACCGCGCACTTCGACGCGTCCTCGTACGGGGTCGCCCAGTCGGGGCAGGGGCCGGTCCCGTCGTCCACCCAGAGCCAACCCTTCACCCGGGGCACGCGGTCGAGGATCCCCTCGATCCGTTCCGTGAACGAGCCGTGGAACACGACCGCCACCGCGTCCGCGTTGTCCCACAGGTAGGAAAGTTCGTCATCGCCGTAGCGGTAGTTGGTGTTGACCGGCACGAGGCCGATCTTCATGGCGGCAAAGGTCGTCTGGAGATACTCGGGGGAGTTGTACAGGTAGAGAGCGACCTTGTCCTGCTGGACCACATCGAGGTCGAGGAGGAACTGGGCGACGCCATCGGCACCCCGGTCGAACTCTTCCCACACCAACGTGCGCGCGCCCTGCGTCACGGCCGTGCCCTTCGGCTGCACATCGGCGACCGTCTCCCAGACGTCTGCGTAGTTCCAGTCAGTCATTCCTCGCTCCACCCCGCCCTCTAGGGCCGTCCGACACTCCGATTCCTGCGCGTCGACCGCACCGGCCGGCAGTCACCGGCAGTCCACCGGCATCGACCAGCACGAAGGTCAACCCCCCGCTCCCCAACATGCGCGGAGCGAAGCCACGAGAATACGCTCCCAAAATGGACCTCGGCCTCCCGGGCGACGACGACCCCCGCCGGCGCCAGGTCAGGGACTGGCTGCAACAGCATCCCCATCCCAGCGGAAGAGACCTCGCCGAAGCGGGCTACGTCGTGCCCCACTGGGCTCCCCCCTACGGCCTCGATGCAGATCCCCTCTCCCAACTCATGATCGACGAGGAGCTCAAACGGGCGGGCGTCCGCCGCCCGATCAACCCGATCGGCATCGGATGGGCCGGGCCCACGCTCATGTACGCCGGCAGCGACGAGCAGAAGGAGCGCTTTATCTGGCCGCTGCTCTCGGGCGAGGAGTTCTGGTGCCAGCTCTTCTCCGAGCCCGGCGCCGGCTCCGACCTCGCCTCGCTCAGCACCAAGGCCGAGCGCGACGGCGACCACTACGTCGTCAACGGGCAGAAGGTATGGACGAGCTACGCCCACATCGCCCGGTACGGCATCCTCCTGGCGCGTACCGACCCCACCGCCGCCAAGCATCAAGGCATCAGCTACTTCGTCTGCCCCATGGACGCCCCCGGCATCGAGATACGTCCTCTCATCGACATGACCGGCGAACATGCCTTCAACGAGGTGTTCTTCACCGACGTGCGGATTCCGGCCGACCATCTCGTGGGCGCCGAACACGGCGGTTGGGAGTTGGCGAAGGTGACCCTCGGCAACGAACGGGTCTCGCTCAGCGGCGAGGGCGCGCTGTGGGGCATGGGCCCAACGGCGGACGACCTCGTCGCCACCGTCCGCACCGCGGGCGGCGCCCCCGACGCCACCACCCGCGACAGGCTCGTCGAGGTCTTCGTCGAGAGCCAGATCCTCCGCGTCCTGCGGATGCGCACGGTCTCGGCCATCCTGGCCGGCAAGGCGCCCGGGGCCGAGGCCTCCGTGCGCAAGGCCATCGCCGACGCCCACGGGCAGCACGTGATGGACGTTGCACGGGACCTGGCCGGGCCCCACGGCATGCTCCAGAGCACCGGCCCGGTCGGCGGCTGGGGCCCCGACGGGGCGGCGTTCGGGGACAACACCTGGTCACGGGGGTTCCTGTTCGCCCCCGCGCTGACGGTGGGCGGCGGCACATCGGAGGTGCAACGCAACATCGTGGCGGAAAAGGTCCTCGGATTGCCGCGAGATCCCTGAGTCACCGCCGTTCTCATAGCGGTGCGGGGGAGTGCCCCGCACTCTCGCGCCGTGGCAGCGGATGCCACGGCGTCGAGGAAGCAACAACTGGTCAGGGTGGGAATTGGCTGCTCAGAGCCGGATGATCAGGGGAGGTTCGATGCGGGACTCCGCGCGGCGGATGCTCGTGTCGGCTGTGTGCGTGCTCGGCCTGTCGGCCGCGGCCGCGCCGGTCCTCTCCACCGCCGCCGCCTCACCGGCGGCGGCTGCATCGGCTGCGGCGGGCTCCAGCAGCCTTCCCACCCCTGGCCTGTACCACCAACCCATCATCGGCAAGGTGGTGCTCCCTGGCCTCGGCCAGGTTCTGGGCCACGGCGTGCGCCATGCGACGAACGTGCAGTCGCAGAACTGGAGCGGCTACGCCGACAATCAGGACACCTACAACTCGGTGGCCGCCAGCTGGATCCAGCCGGCGGTCAACTGCAGCGCCGGCGGGGGTGGCGGTGGCGGCATCCTCAACGGCCTGCTCGGCGGCAACGGTCTCGGCAATCTCTTGGGACCGGGCTCCTCTGCCGCGTCGTTCTGGGTGGGCCTCGACGGCTACTCCTCGAACAGCGTCGAGCAGCTCGGTGCTGACTCGGACTGCAACGGCAAGACGCCCACGTACTACGCCTGGTGGGAGATGTTCCCGAACCCCTCCCAGGTGTTGTCGAGCTCATACCCGGTCCATCCGGGTGACCAGATGACCGCCTGGGTCGCGTCGAACGGCTCGGGCACGACGTTCTTCCTGGCTCTCAAGGACGCCACGGCCGGCTGGTTCTTCGGCACGACGCAGAACGCGTCGCCTGGGTTCGGGCGTTCGTCCGCCGAGGTGGTGGCCGAGGCCCCTTCGTCGTGCAACATCCTGTTCTGCAGCGAGTTGCCGCTCTCGGACTTCGGCCAGGTGGGCTTCGGCAACGCCGACCTCATCGACAACTCCGGCAACAACGGCTCGCTCGCCGCCTTCAACGCCAACGCGATCACCATGACGGTCGGCAACAAGACGCTCGCCATTCCGAGCAATCTCAGTGCCGACGGCCGTTCGTTCTCCGTCTCTTGGCAGAACTCGTGACCGTCCGCGTTCCGATGCCCGCAGATCTCAGGTTGTTCAAGTTCTTCCCTAGCTGACAGTCAAAGCGCTCTCACAGCACGCGCCCCTCAGCAGGTGGGCAGCGAGTACCCGGTCGGCGGACTGTTCCGGGGGCCCGCCCGCTGAGGGGTGGGCCCGTGACGGAGGATCAGAGCTCGAGTGGACCGGCGTGGGCGAAGCCCTGGCGGATGCCCTGCCCGGCACGCGCTGTCAGCTGCTCGGGTTCGTACAGCATGAGATAGGCGTTGCGGGCGTGGTCCCGCGAGCGGTTCTTGAACACCATGGCCAATGTGGCCGGGTCGTCGGACTCGTCCTCGTGGACGAAGACCTCGAGAATCGGCGTGTTCGTCATGAGCTGCGCCTGCATGATCCCCGTCGACGCCTCGTGTGCGCAGACCTTGTCCACCTTCTCTCTGCCGGGCATCCCCAGCGCGACGACGATGCGGCAACCTTCTTCTTCGATCAGCTTCTTGGCCGCCACGGCCAGGTCCTTGAACCCGGGCACCGTGCGCCGGATCGTGGTGAAGGTCGTCCCGTAGCCGGGGCACTGCGAAAGCTCGTCGAGGGCCTCGCCGCCCATGTCGTAGCGGGCGAACATCGTGTCGACGACGCCGATCAGGTCCATGACCCATTTTCGCGCAGGAAGCGCATTGGCCGATCAGCGGCCGCGAAGTCCAGAATCGGGGCGTGAGCAGCACCATTCCTGAGCCCACCCGGAGCTGGGTCGAGCGCGATGCCGCCGTTGTCTGGCATGGCTTCACCCAGATGGCCACCTACGCCGACAACACCCCCCTCGTGATCGAGCGGGCCGAGGGCCGCGAGCTTGTCGACGCCCACGGGCGCCGCTATCTCGACGGCATCTCCTCGCTGTGGGTGAACACCCTGGGCCACCACGTCACCGAGCTCGACGCCGCCCTGGCCGCGCAGGCGGGCAAGGTGGCGCACTCGACGATGCTCGGCAATGGCAACACCGTGGTTGTGGAGCTGGCCGAGGCTCTCGCGCCGCTCGTACCGGTGGACGATCCCCACTTCCTCTTCGCTGCCGACGGTGCCGTCGCCGTGGAGCAGGCGCTGAAGATCGCATTCCAGTATTGGGTCAACCGCGGGGTCGAGGGTCGCACGCAGTTCCTCGCGCTGGGCGATGCGTACCACGGCGACACGATCGGCTCGCTGTCGCTCGGCGACGGCGGGGTGTTCAGCGCGGTATTCGATTCACTCTGCTTTCCGGTCGTCCGCACTCCCGGTTACGCCGATCCCGGTTGGGCGGACAAGGCCTGCTCCGCCATCACCGCCCACGCCGGCGAGCTGGCCGCCGTCGTGCTCGAGCCGCTCGTGCAGGGCGCGGCGGGCATTCTCGTGGCCGATGCGGACGACGTCCGCCGCGTGGGCGACGCGTGCCGAAACGCCGGTGCGTTGCTCGTGTGCGACGAAGTCGCCACGGGGTTCGGCCGGACCGGGACGCTCTTCGCGTCCGAGCAGTGTGGGCTCCGACCCGATCTGCTCTGCCTCGGCAAGGGGATCACGGGCGGTTACCTCGCCATGTCGGCTACCGCCGCGTCGTGTCGGGTGTTCGATGCCTTTCTCGGAGCAGACCTCGGACCGCAGACCTTCTATCACGGGCACTCTTACGGGGGGAATGCGTTGGCCGCTGCCGTCGCGCTCGAACACCTCAACCTCGTCGAATCCTGGGACGTCCTCGCCAACGTCCGGGCCCGCGCGATGCAACTTGCCGATCTGCTGGCGAGGCGCGTGGCCCCCAACCAAGCCGTACGCGAGATTCGTCAGCGCGGCCTGATGGTCGGTGTCGAGCTCGCGCCCCCGAATGACGGGCTCCGTTGGGGGCGCCGTGTCTGCACCGGTGCCGTCGAGCGAGGTGTCCTGCTCCGTCCGCTCGGCGACGTCGTTGTGGTGATGCCGCCGCTCACCATCACAGAGGACGAGGTGGTGCGAATTATCGACGCGCTTGCCGAGGCTCTAGAGGAGGTGACGCGGCCTTCGTGACTCCGGAGAACTGGCCCGACCGCATCCGGGCTCAGCTGGCCGAGGTGATCAACGAGGGGCGTTGGCGCGCGCCGCGCGCGTTCGACGCACGAGGCCCCGCGGGCACGCTCGGAGGAGCCGATGTGGTCTCCTTCGCGTCGAACGACTATCTCGGGCTGAGCGCGCACCCGGCGGTTCGGGCAGCCGCGCACGACGCCCTCGAGCGCTGGGGTACGGGCGCCGGCGCGTCTCGTCTTGTCACGGGCTCTCGTCCCGTCCATACCGAGCTCGAAGAGGAGCTCGCGCAATGGAAGCGCACCGAGGCCGGTGTCTGCTTTCCTACTGGTTACGCCGCCAATCTCGGGGTCCTTAGCGTCCTCGGAGGACCAGGCGTCCGGGTGTTCTCGGACGAACTGAACCACGCCAGCATCATCGACGGGTGCCGGCTTTCGCACGCCGAGGTGGCCGTCTATCGCCACTGTGACCTGGGACACCTCGAGGAGTTGCTGGCGTCGAGCGATGCCGAGCCCCAGACGCGGGCGCTGGTTGTGACCGACGCTGTGTTTTCTATGGACGGGGACGTGGCGCCGCTCGATCAGCTCGTCGCGCTCTGTGCTCGACACGGTGCCGCGTTGGTGATTGACGAAGCGCATGCGGTGTTGGGACCCCGCCTCGAGTTGTCGGGAGTCTCCGGGACGGTGAATTCGACTGTCGTACGGGTCGGAACGTTGTCGAAGACGCTCGGCGCTCTCGGAGGGTTCGTCGCGGCGTCACGCGACGTTGTGGACCTACTGATCAATCGGGCTCGGTCCTACATCTTCTCCACCGCGCTGCCGCCGGCCGACGCTGCTGCAGCCCTCGCGGCCCTGCGGATCCTTCGCTCTCCTGAAGGGGAAACGCTTGTCGACCGCCTGGCGTCGTTGGTGCAGAGGATGTCCGCCGCGGGACTCGCGCCGCCGACGCATCCCAGTCCGATCATCCCGGTGATCCTTGGACCCGAACGCGCCGCCATCGACGCGTCCACGACCCTTTTGGCCCGCGGGCTCTGGGTCCCGGCCATCCGGCCGCCCACCGTCCCGACGGGTTCTAGCCGCCTGCGGGTCACTCTCTCGGCGGCACACCAAGACGACGATGTCGCCGCTCTGATCGATGCGCTGCATTCCCTGCCTCTGCCCGAATCCATGGCTGCTGGCGTTCGGTAGTGGCCCGGCCGAATCGGCTTGTGGCCGTCGTCGGTACGGGCACCGACGTCGGTAAGACCTACGTCACCGCCCGTCTGCTCGCAGTGCTGCGAGAAGAGGGGATCAGCGTGGCCGCGCGCAAGCCGGCGCAATCGTTCGATCCGTCTGACGACCCCGCGGACTACGACGCCGCCGTGCTGGGCGAGGCGAGCGGAGAACCGCCCGAGACGGTATGTCCGTCCCATCGGTGGTACGAGATGGCGATGGCGCCACCAATGGCCGCCGATGCGCTGGCTCGTCCGCCCTTCATTGTGGACGATCTCGTCGAGGAATTGCGATGGCCCGAGGTGCCGGTGGACTTAGGGTTCGTCGAGACGGCGGGGGGTTTGCGGTCACCCATCGCCGACGACGGCGACTGCCTGACGCTCGTCGTGGCCGTGATGCCTGAGATCGTGTTGCTCGTTGCCGATGCTGGCCTGGGCACGATCAACTCGGTGCGTCTGACGATGGACGCCTTGGTACGTCTTCCGGCAGAGCTCGCGGTGGTGCTCAACCGCTTCGACGAAGGTTCGGAGTTGCACCAGCGAAATAGGTCCTGGTTCCGGGACCGCGATGACTTGCAGGTGTTCAGATTTCCAGGTGATGAGATCGAGCTCGCAAAGGTCGTTCAGGAGTCAACTTAGGCTTCCGGGTCTCCTCACGAGAGCGCCGTCATCTATAAATGGTGAATGGCCACAGTCATTGTTCAAGGAGCGTTCTCACTTGACCCCGAGGAACGCGACCGATTCGTTGAGACGAGCATCGAAGGAATGCGCTCCTCTCGGCGGGAAGCGGGTTGCCTCGAATACGTAATCGCGGCCGACCCTCTCGACCCGGAGCGCGCAGTCCTAACGGAGCGGTGGGAGTCGATGGACCACCTACAACAGCATCTTGCCGAACAAAGGAGTGCGCCTCGGCGGGACGATTCGAGACCGACTCCTCGGGATGTTGAGATCACTCTCTTCGAGGTGGCGACGTCCCGTCCTCTGCGGTGAGAGCAACCACCTGCGGTCACAGCGATTCTCTCGGCCTCACGCTGGACCTGGACACCCTTACTGTCCGCGGAGTTCAGATACTTCTGCACACGGCATGAGCTCGAGGGCACTCTCTAGGCGAACAGAAATACGCGTTGACAGTGCTCGCCCCCCGGGGCTAGACGTGCCGCATGGCAAACAAGACTGCAATCGTGACCGGGTGTTCGAGTGGTATCGGGAGGGCGACCGCCCTGGAGCTGACTGCACGCGGCTATGACGTCGTCGCCACCGCGCGGCGTCCTGAGTCGATCGCGGACCTGGCAGTCGAGCGTACGTTGACGCTCGACGTCGACTCCGATGAGTCCGTGGCCGCTGCTCAGGACGCAGTCGGTCCCGTCGACATCCTGGTCAACAACGCGGGCTTCGGAATCGACGGACCGGTAGAAGAAGTCCCGCTCGCCGAGGTCCGCCGGGCCTTCGAGACGAACTTCTTCGGCGCGGCGCGCATGATCCAGGCCTTCGTCCCCGTCATGCGAGAGCAGGGCTCGGGCACTGTCGTCAACATCACCTCCGTTGCCGGAATCGTTGGTGGCCCGTTGGCCGGGTTCTATGCCGCAACCAAGTTCGCCCTCGAGGCGTTGTCAGAATCACTGCACCTCGAGGTCGGCCATTTCGGCGTACGGGTGCTCGTCGTCGAGCCGGGCTCGATTGCGACGCGCTTCGGGGACAACATGGTCGATCTTCGCGGCCGACCAGGTCCGTACGCGGAACTGGCCAAGTTGTGGGAGAGCGCCATGGGTGTTCTTGGCGGCGAGGGGCCGGCGCCGGGACCTGAGCTGGTGGCGACCAAGGTTTGCGATGCGCTCGAAGACGAGCAGCATCCACTCCGCCTGCCGGTAGGCGCCGACGCCGAACTGATCGCAGCGAGCCGCCAGGGTGCAAGTTTCGATGATTTCGAGGCGGCGATGCGGGGAATTCTCCAGCTCGACTGGTAGCCCGCCACTCTGAGGATCCGCAGAATTCGTGAAGCTGCTGCTTCGTCGGGGCCGGATGTGTGCCGCAGATGACCGGGCCGGCTGACACTCTGCACACCCGAGTCGAAGGGCCGTCGCGTCAGACGAATCATTGGGAAAATCGGCCTCGCAACCGCACGTGTCTTAGCTGGTGTCGGAGCGCAATTCGCCGTGGTCGCGGCAGCGAGCCAGCCATCCGGTGGGGATGACCATGACCGTCATGCGACGGCCGCACTCGGAGCAGAATCGAGGAGGATCGAGCTCGCGCCCGCAGCCGGGGCACTCGGCGACCGGTTTGCCGCAGCCGGTGCAATTGGCGGCCACGGGCATGCGGGGTGCGGGTTTTCGTGATGGGCTCAGATGGCGGCGCTGAGGGCGCCGATGGGCATGCGGAGATCCTCGAGCATCTGGAGGTCCTCGTCGGCGGAGCGGCCGAGCGTCGTCAGGTAGTTGCCGACGATCAGCGCGTTGATCCCCGCGGTCATGCCGATGGCCTGCAGGTCGCGCAGCGTGACTTCGCGGCCGCCGGCATAGCGGAGGATGACCGAGGGGAGCGCGAGGCGGAACAGCGCGATCCAGCGGACCGCTTCCCACGCGCCGAGGATCGGGCGGTCGCCGAGGGGCGTGCCGGGGCGCGGGTTGAGGAAGTTGAGGGGTACCTCGGTCGGCTCGAGCTCCTGCAACTGGGTCAGTAGCTCGACGCGTTGCGCGTCGGTCTCGCCCATATTGAGCAGCGCGCCGCAGCACAGCTCCATCCCGTGCGATTTCACCAGGCGGCACGTATCGGCGCGCTCGTCCCAGGTGTGGGTTGTGACGATTGACGGGAAGTAGGAGCGCGACGTCTCCACGTTGTGGTTGTAGCGGTGCACGCCACCGTCGGCCAGGCGGCGGGCCTGGTCCTCGGTCAGGATGCCGGCGCTGACGGCGACGTTGAGGCCCGTCTCGACGTTGATGAGGGGGACGAGGTCGAGGATGCGCTGGAGCGTGCGCTCGTCAGGGCCACGGACGGCGAGCACGATGCAGAATTCCGACGCGCCGAGCGCCGCGGTTTCGCGGGCGGCGGCGAGCACCTCGTCACGGTCGAGGAACGGTGTCGCCTTGACCGGGGTGTCGAAGCGCGAGGACTGGGAGCAGAAGTGGCAGTCCTCGGGACAGCCGCCGGTCTTGGCCGAGAGGATCCCTTCGACCTCGACCTCGGGGCCGCACCAGGCGAGGCGGACCTGGTGGGCGACGGCGGCGAGGTTCATGACGGCGCCGTCGGGCAGGGCGGCGAGCGCGGCGAGTTCGTCACCGGTCAGGAGACGGCGCTCATCGAGGAGGGCCTTCTCGGCTCCGGCGATCACAGCCCTGTCCGCCGCGCTCAGGGCGACTTGGGGCGGAGGCGGTGGGCTGACGGAGGGCTCGTGCGCGGGCGCGTGGGAGGACGCGGCGGAACGGAAGGCGACGGGCGTGGTGGTCACAGCGCCCACGGTAGTGGCAGGGTGGGGACCCCCGACAGACGAGCCCGTGTGGTCGGAGGGGAGAAGGAGCACCGATGGCCTGGGATTTCTCGACCGAGCCCGATTTCGAGGAGAAGCTCGCGTGGATGCGCGAGTTCGTGCGCGAGGAGGTCTTCCCGCTCGAGACGTTGGACCTCACGTACGAGCAGGTGCGCGAGGTGATCCGTCCGCTGCAGGAGCGGGTGAAGGCCGAGGGGTTGTGGGCGGCGCACCTGCCGCCGGCTCTCGGGGGCATGGGCTTCGGGCAGGTGCGGCTGGGGCTGATGCACGAGATCTTGGGGCAGTCGTCGCTGGCGCCGGTGGTGTTCGGCAACAACGCACCCGACTCGGGGAATGCGGAGTTGCTCGCCGTGGGTATCGAGGAGACAGGCGACGAGGAGATGCGGTCGAAGTGGTTGCAGCCGCTCTTGGACGGGGAACTTCGGTCGGCCTTCTCGATGACCGAGCCGAACACGGCCGGGTCGGACCCTACGTTGTTGACGACGTCCGCGGTGCGCGACGGTGACGAATGGGTCATCAACGGTCACAAGTGGTTCACGTCGAACGGGTCGGTGGCGGACTTCCTCATCGTGATGGCGGTGACGAACCCCGACGTGCACCCGTATCAAGGTTCGTCGATGATCATCGTGCCGGTGGCGACACCGGGGGTGGACATCGTCCGGGACGTGGCGACGATGGAGGACCCCGAGACGCCCTTCGGGCGCTTCGGCAACCACGCCGAGATCCGCTACGTCGACGTGCGGGTCCCGGCAGGCAACTTGATCGGGCGGGAGGGCTCGGGGTTCGCGTTGGCGCAGAAGCGGCTCGGGCCGGGGCGGATCCACCACTGCATGCGCTGGCTCGGGCAGTCGCGGCGTGCCTTCGACATGTTGTGCGAACGCTCGGTGTCCCGCTACACACACGGGTCGACGCTGGCCGAGAAGCAGACGATCCAGAACTGGATCGCCGACTCGATGGCCGAGATGCAGGCGGCGCGTCTGATGACGCTGCAGGCGGCGTGGAAGATGGACCAGGAGGGGGCGCCGGCGGCGCGGGTCGAGATCGCCATGATCAAGTACTTCGGGGCGAAGGTGCTCTACGACGTGATCGACCGGGCGATCCAGGTGCACGGGTCGCTCGGGTTCTCGTGCGACCTGCCGCTCGAGCACATGTACCGGGCGGCGCGGGCGGCCCGGATCTACGACGGGCCCGACGAGGTGCACCGCCAGACGGTGGCGCGCCAGGTCCTGAAGGGGTACGCGCCACGGGAGGTGCCGAGCGAGCACATCCCGACGCGGCGGGCTGAAGCGCAGCGGCGGTTCGCCGGGCTGTTGGAGTCGTTGACGGTGGACGCGTA
This sequence comes from uncultured Acidimicrobiaceae bacterium, assembly GCA_963777485.1. Lineage (GTDB taxonomy): Bacteria > Actinomycetota > Acidimicrobiia > Acidimicrobiales > RAAP-2 > Bog-473. Next base: position 401,918 of record CAVZQP010000001.1, read on the forward strand.
AGGCGGCGCAATCGCGCGCAACGGCTGAGCGCTCAACCTTCTCAGCCTGCACAGAGGGGACAGGCGTATGTTGGCCACGCCAGCTCATTTGAGGCGATGCCGGCCGTGCTGCCGGAGAAGGAGGCACCCAATGGCGGAAGCGATCATCCTCGAGTTCACGAGTCCCGACGTAACTGCTCTCTACAACGCCGTGAATGGCATCCTCGGGGTCGACCCGAAGACGGGCAAGGGTGATTGGCCCGCCGGGATCCTCAGTCACGCCGCGGGTATCCAGGGCGACGCCATGGTCGTCTTCGAGGTCTGGGAGTCGAAGGCGCAGCAAGAGGACTTCATGAACTCCCGTCTGGGTCCCGCGCTCGGACAGGCGGGCGCGCCCGAGCCGAACCGGGTCGAATGGTTCTCGGTGATCGGGCAGAAGGCCACCTGAGGCCGACCGCCACGAGGATTCCGACTCGGGAGCCCCGTTCGGAAGAGTCCTACTCGGGAGCGAGGCAGACCGCCTCGACGTTGTTGTCGTCGGGGTCACGGACGAACCCGCCGTAATAGGTGGAGTCGTACTCGGGCCAGACCTTGGGCTCGTGCAGCACCTCGGCGCCCGTGGCGCGGGCGGCCTCGACGAACGCCCGTACGGCGGCGCGGTCGGGCGCCCAGAAGGCGATGTGCGTCTCGCGGAAACCGTCGCCGGTCTGTTGGCGCCCGATCCAGAACGTGGCCGCGGGCGGGACGCCGTAGCCGATGGCGTCGCCGTCCTCCATGACGCGGGTCCCGCCGAGCGGAGCGAGGACCGTGTCGTAGAACGCGGTGCTGCGGTCGAAGTCGGCACACTGGATGGAGACGTGGGCGAGCATGACCTGAGTCTGCCAGCACGCCCGGTTCCGGCGGGCCGCTGCGCTCGTCGGCGTAATGTCTTGTTCGTGCTCGTGTCCACGGATTGGGCGACCATCGCGTCGTTCGCCACGGCGTTCGGGACACTCGTCCTGGCCATCGCCACGTTCGCGTCCATCCGCTCGGCCAACCGCTCGGCCCGGGTGGCCGAAGAGGCGTTCCGGGTCAATCTCCGGCCCGTGCTGGTGACGTCGCGGCTGGACGACCCGGTCCAGAAGATCCGTTGGATGGACAACCACTGGGCGCGGCTCGATGGCGCCCAGGGCATCGTGCAGCTCATCGACGGCAACATCTATCTGGCGATTTCGCTGCGCAATGCCGGGTCAGGGCTGGCGGTCGCGGTCGGGTGGGCCGTCGTGCCCCATGTCGCCAATGCCGACACGCCACACCTGCAGCCCGACCAGTTCCGGCGCCAGACGCGGGACCTCTACATCGCCCCGAACGACATCGGCTTCTGGCAGGCCGCGATTCGGGAGCCCGAAGACCCGGACTACACGGCCTTGCGCAAGGACATCGAGGAAGCAGAGCCGTTCACCGTTGAACTGCTCTACGGCGATCACGAGGGCGGTCAGCGCACCATCACGCGCTTTGGGATGATCCCGTACCAGACCGACGAGGCGTGTATGTGGTACCCGAACGTCGCACTGCACTGGAACCTGGAGCGGCCCGACCCGCGCTGAGCTGACTAACCGTCCGGTGATCGCATGGCCCGGCTGTGCTGCATTGCGTCCGGGCTGAGCCCGTCCAACATGGTCGAGCAGACTCGGTCGAATCCGGCCTGCTGGTCCTCGACGAAGCCGATGCCCATCAGCTCGAGCGACACCCAGCCGTGGATGCTGGACCAGATCAGTTGGGCTGTCTCGGTGGGCTCGCCGTCTGCGATCACCCCCGCGCCCATCGCCCGCTCCACGGCCGTCACCAGGTTGGCGAACGCGGCGCCCGCGACCTCGAGCGCGTGGTCGCTGGGCTCGAACCCCGGCACGGTCCGCAGGAACATCAGCTGGTACACCATCGGGTGCTCCAGCGCGAGAGCGCGGTAGCGGCGCCCTCCTTCGCGCAACGCTTCGTAGGGGTCCTGCACGTCGGCCACCGCCTGGAGGGCTTCGGACAGGCGCTCGAAGCCCTGGATGAACAGGGCCTCGATGATGCCGGACTTCGACTCGAAGTGGTTGTAGACGCCCATGGGCGCGACCCCGGCCGCGGCGGCGATGCGCCGGACCGACAGGGCGTCGGGGCCCTCGGTCTCGAGGATCTCGCCGGCCGCGTCGAGCAGAGCAGCCTCCATCCCGGCGCTGGGGGTCCTGGTCCGGGGCTTTTTTGTCACATCGGTACCTTACTGAAGAACATCGTGCTATAACAATAGCACAGTGTTCTACAACAGGCGTTCGGAAGGAGCCGAGATGGGCGGAACGACACTCGAGACGACGACGGGCCGGTCCGGGACGGTGGGGGCGCCCGCCGCCGACCCCAGCGAGCGACGCTGGCTGATCCTGCCGGTCCTGTGCCTGAGCGTGTTCCTGGTCGTGGTCGACAACACGATCGTCAACGTCGCGCTCCCGACGCTCAACGCCCATCTCGGCGCCTCGATCACCTCGCTGCAGTGGATCGTGGACGCCTACAGCCTCGCCTTCGCGGGGCTGCTGCTGGCCGGCGGCGGCATCGGGGACCGCCTCGGCCGCAAGGGGACGATGCAGATCGGGCTCGTCTTCTTCGGTGTGTTCTCGGCGGCTGCGGCCGCGTCGCACTCGACCGGCATGTTGATCACGACCCGGGCGCTCATGGGCGTGGCGGCGGCCTTCATCTTCCCGGCCAGCCTCGCCATCCTCACGAGCGTCTTTCCCGACCCCTCGGAACGGCAGAAGGCGCTCGGCATCTGGGGCGCGACGTCGGGCATCGCGGTTGCGTTCGGCCCGATCGTCGGCGGCGCGCTGCTCGAGCACTTCTGGTACGGCTCGATCTTCCTGGTGAACCTGCCCATCGTCGCGATCACCCTGCTCGCCGGACAGTTCCTCATCCCGCGGCTGCCGCGGGTGCGCCTGCACCGTTTCGACGTGCGCGGTGTCGTGCTGTCGACCGCGGGCGTGACATCGCTCGTGCTCGCCATCATCGAGGGCCCGCAGTGGGGCTGGACGGCCACCGGGACGCTGGCGTGCTTCGCCGCCGCCGCCGTGCTCCTCACCGTGTTCACGGTGGTGGAGCTCCACACCGAAGGACCGCTCCTCGACGTGCGCGTCTTCCGTATCCCGCGTTTCACCGGTGGCGCGGTCTCCATCTCGGTGGCGTTCTTCAGCCTCTTCGGGTTCATCTTCCTGATCACTCAGTACTTCCAGTTCGTGAAGGGGTACTCGACGTTGTCGGCCGGCGTGCACACGTTGCCGTTCGCCGTCGTGGCGGCGGTCTTCACACCCCTGGCCGCGGTGGTCGCGCTGCGGATCGGATCGCGCGTCGTGGTGTCGGCTGGGCTCCTCCTCATGGGCGGCGGCCTGGTGGTCGCGGCGTTCAACTCGCAGGCGAACACGGTCTACTGGGGTCCCATCGTGCTGGCCATGGTGCTGCTGGCCCTCGGTCTGTCGTCCATCACGGCCCCGACCGCCGAAGCGGTCATGGGGTCGGTCCCCGACGAGCAGCGGGGCGCGGCCGCGGGCGTGAACAACACGACGCGGGAGCTGGGTGGCACGCTGGGCGTGGCGGTCTTCGGTTCGCTCTTCGCCTCGTCCTACGCGCCGAAGATCATCAGCGCCTTCCGGCCGCTGCCGATACCGGCAGGACCGAAGACCGAGTCCCACCAGTCCGTGGCGGCTGCGCTGGCGGTGATCCACCACGCACCCCATGCTGTGCGGCCGGCGCTCGAGACTGTCGTGTTCCACGCCTTCCACAGCGGGCTCGAGGTCGCCTGCCTCGCCGGCGCCGTGGTGGCGTTGCTGGGTGCGGCTGCCGCCTTCACGCTCCTGCCGGGGCGTGAGCGCAAGGCCGTGGCCGCGTCGGCGGCGGAGCCTGTCGGGCCCGGCGCCTCTGACGCATGCCGCGACGGGGCGCTGGTGCCGGCCTAGACGACCAATCCCTCCCCCGACCAATGGGGGATCGGCAAGCCCTCCGGGACGTCGTCCTCCGAGTCGTAATACCGAGCCATCGGAGGGCCTAGACGAGATCCTGCTCGGTTCGCACGAACCGAGCACACCGCTCTGCGCACGCCTGAGGAATGAACAGGACGTCTTGTTCAAACGGCGAGACTCGAGCAATTTCCCACGTATGTTTTTCGAAGGTCCGGGGCCACACCCACGCTCGTCGCCGACCTTCCCAGGTGTCGCATGGGTCCTCGTCCCAACAATGCCGGGACCGTCACCAGATTGCGGCGACCGGGCTCCGTCTCAGGGCGCGGCCCCGCTGAGATCCAATGCGTCTCTTCTGTGGCTGGGATCTGTGGCGCGCAGCGCCGGGTACGTTCTGGCTCCATGGAGGAGACGGTCGCCGACCTGGTGGGTCCCGATCTGCGCGTCCTGTTCTGCGGGATCAACCCCGGGACGCTCTCGGGTGACCTCGGCCAGCATTTCGCCCGGCCGGGGAACCGGTTCTGGAAGCTGCTCCACGCCGGCGGGTTCACCGAGTCGGTCCTCTTGCCTTCGGAGCAACACATGCTCCCTTCGCTCGGCATCGGCATCACGAACCTGGTGGGACGGGTGACGGCCGCGGCGAGCGAGCTCAGCGTCTCCGAACTGCGAGAAGGCGCGACACGGCTCGCGTCGAAGGTGGAGTGGTTGCGGCCCCGCTGCGTGGCGGTGCTGGGGCTGCAGGCCTACAGGACAGCCTTCCGCCGCCCCGAGGCAGCAATCGGTCCCCAGGCCGAACTCCTGGCCAGAGCACGTCTGTGGCTCCTGCCCAACCCGAGCGGACTCCAGGCCCGGTACCAATTGCCCGAAATGAACGAGATGTTCAAAGCGCTCCACGTCGCCACCGAGGTGGCGTGACCGCAATCTGGATCAGGACGTCACCAGGCGAGCTCGACGTCACCCTCCTGGAAGGCGCCCGACCTCCGGCTGTGCCGGCGTGACCAGCTTCTGGGGGGACTCATTTCGCGGCGCGACCGTGCCGATGTAGAGCGTGTGACGAGGGGGAAGCGCCCGACTGCCCGACGGTCATCCTGGCGGTCGAGGCTCGCACTGGCTGCAATCGGCATTGCGGTTCTGGGCCCGGTCATGGCCCTGCCCGCGACGGCGGGGGCGGTTCCGGTCCCGTGGAAGAACTGTGGCTCTGCGACAGACGCCCTCAACATTCAAAAGTTCGACGCGTCCGTGTGGCCGCCCCAGGCCGGAAAGTCGTTGACCTTGAGCTACAGCTTGACCTTGTCCGAGCCGCTGACCGATGGCTCTTTCGAGCGTGTGACGATGACCTCGCCGTCCGGCAACGGCGCAAGTTGGGCGCCGTTCCAATTGCCGATCGCGCAGCTGTTCAGCTTCGGCCTGAGGGGTCACCGTGCCGCGCCCGGCAGGAAGCTGCCGTTGCCAGTCGGGCCCTACGGCCGCACCTTCACGTTGAGAGTGCCCAATGGGGTGCCCGTGGGCAAAACGGTCGGAGTCGATCTGACCGGCTACGACGCGGCAGGCCGCGAGGTCGTGTGCATGCAGCTGATCATTCCGTTCAAATAGGGTCGCGGACCTTCGACTGCAGCCACGACATGAGCGAGGCCCAGGGGTCTGCTCGAGAGGTCAGCGGGGCCGGTCACCCTTCACGGTGATGCGGCGCATGTGGCGGCGGTGTCCTCGATAGTCGAAGAGCGCGTAGTGCTGGACGCTCCGGTTGTCCCACATCGCCACCGACCCCGGAGACCAGCGGAAGCGGCACGTGAACGGTTCCCGCACCGCGTGGTTGAACAGAAACCCCAGCAGTGCCATCGACTCGTCCATTCGCATCCCGTCGATCCCGACGGTGAACGAGGGGTTGACGTAGAGCGCCTTCTTGCCGGTTTCGGGATGCGTGCGGACGAGCGGGTGGCAGACGACGCGATCAGCGCTCTCGGGCGACTTCGTCTTCATCGACTTCGACAAGGTCGAGTATCCGCCTTCGGCGTACTGGGGGCCGGCCGAGTGCTTCGCCACGAGACCGTCGAGCAGGTGCTTCATCGTGTCCGACAGCGCCTCGTACGCAGCGTGCTGGTCCGCGAACAGGGTGTCGCCGCCGAATGGCGGCACCTCGATTGCGTAGAGAATCGAGCCCAGGTCAGGTTCGTCGAGGAACGTCACGTCGCTGTGCCATCCGCCGCCGAAGTTGAGCCAATCGTCGGGTTCGGTGATGATCTCGATGACCTCGGGATGGGCCTCCGTGCCTTCGACGAAGGGATGGGTGTCGAGCTCACCGAAATAGCGACCGAACCGTAGCTGGGCCTCTGCGGTCAGGTCCTGGTCGTGGAAGAACAGCACATGGTGTGCCAGGAACGCCTGTCTGATCTCTCCGAGCGTGCTCTCGTCGAGCGGCTCGGCCAGGTCCACCCCTCCGACTACGGCACCGACAGTGCCCGAGACGGGCTCGACTGTGATCATCGGTCACATCCTGGCACGCTCCTCAATCGGCGTGACCGTCGCCCCCACATGCCCTTGCGAGCCGTTGGGCCACCACTTCCTCGGCCGCGGCCAGCGGGGTGGTGCCGCACGATGCCGCGCGCTCGAGCACAGCGGTCGTCGTTGCGCCGATCCGACCGACAGCGTGCAGCGCACGCGCGTGGTCATAACCACGGGATTCCTCGGCGATGTTGATGATGCCGCCTGCGTTGGCCAGGAAGTCGGGGACGTAGAGGATGCCTGCCGACGCAAGCGAGTCCGCGACCGCAGCCTGCGCCAGCTGATTGTTGGCCGCTCCGACGATGAGTGAAAAGGAAAGCTCCGGCACGGCGCCTTCGGTGAGCAGGCCGCCCAAGGCACACGGACAGAAGATGTCCGCGCGCACCTTCAGCGCCTCCGCCGGGTCGACGAGGCGGGCGGCGCCGGCGGTCAAGGCACGCTCGGCCCTGGCCGGATCAACGTCCGAGGCGATCACGACGGCTTGCTGTTCCACGAGGAGCCGGATGATCTCCCCGCCCACCTTGCCGGCGCCGAGTACACACACCGTCCTGCCCTCGAGGCCGTCATCCCACAGGCGAGCGGCCGCGGCCTGCATGGCGACAACCACCCCGAACGCCGTGGCGGAACTGGGATCGCCGGACCCGCCCCGCGCGGTGGCGGTGCCCGCCACGAACGGGGTCGTCTCCCGGATCAGATCCATGTCGTCCTGGGTCGTCCCGACATCCTCTGCCGTGATGTAGCGCCCTTGCAGGCTGTTGACGGCAGCGGCGAAATCACGCAGCAGAGCCGGCGTCTTCACGACATGCGGGTCGCCGATGATGACTGCTTTGCCGCCTCCTTGTGGGAGTCCAGCCAGTGCCGCCTTCTGCGTCATTGCTTTCGAGAGGCGGAGAACGTCATGGAGCGCGAGTGCCTCGTCCTCATACGGGTAGAACCGAACCCCGCCCAGTGAGGGACCAAGGAGCGTCGAGTGCACGGCGATGATGGCGCGAAGACCGCTCTGCGCACGTCGCACCGCCATGATGTCCTCGTGCTCGGACCCGGACAGAGTCTCCAGCACGTCGCCTTGCTCCGTCGCGGGGCCACTGCTCACGACGAAATTCTATGGGCGATGGTCGGAGAAGCGCCCGGAGAGTTCCCCCGCGAGGGAGGAGCCAGCCTCAGGAAAACACGAGTGGTGCGTGCCGGACGCCGGCGATCACCGGGCTGGCCGTCCGTTCGACGGGCCCCGCGGGTGTGAGCGATGTGAAGCGCGTCACCAACTCGGCGAGCACGACACGGCCCTCGAGCCGGGCCAGAGCGGCTCCGAGGCAGAAGTGGGGGCCGAAGCCGAAGCTCACGTGGGGGTTCGGGTGGCGGTCGACCCGGAGTTGGTCGGCGTCCGCGCCGAACACCTCTTCGTCACGGTTGGCCGACGCATACACCAGCAGCACCGGATCGCCCGCCGTCACCGGCTGGCCCCGAACGGTGCAGTCCGCTGTCGCGGTGCGCATGAACGAGATGACCGGCGTCGTCCAGCGCAACAGCTCCTCCACGGCATTCGGGATGAGCGCGGGGTCAGCCCGGAGCGCGGCCCACTGGTCCGGGTACACGGCCAGCGCGGCCAGCCCGGCGGAGAGGAGATTGCGCGTCGTCTCGTTCCCGGCCACGAGCAGCTGGATCAGGAACATGGCCAGCTCCGCCTCGCTCAGCCGGTCGCCCTTTGTGTCCTCCTCGGAGCCCACCATGGCCAGGACCGAGACCAGGTCCTCGGCCGGCGCAGCCCGGCGCTCCTCGGCCACGCCGATGAGATAGCCCCACATGTCTGCCTGCAGCTCGGCGCGTTCGGCCTCCGTTTGCTCTGTCTCGCCGGGGATCACCGCTTCCGACCATTCGAAGAAGCGGGGCCACTGTGAGCCGTCGACGCCCAGCAGCTCGCAGATCACCTGCAGCGGGAAGGGGATGGACAGGGTATGGACGATGTCCACCGGTTCGCCGCGCTCGATCGTGTCGATCAGCGCCCGCGCCTTCTCCGTCACTCCGGTCTCCATTTGGCGCACCATCGAAGGCTTGAAGCCGGGCTGCACGAGCCGGCGGTAGCGGGTGTGCCGCGGCGGGTCGGTGTGCATCATGGTCGGTGGGTCGTCGTAGGTCGTGCCGATCTCGTCGGTCAGGATCCCCTTCGACGAACAGAACCCGTGAGGGTCGGCACCGATCGAGGACACCTCGGGATGCGTGGCGACGGCCCAGAAGCCGCCGTCCTCGCGGTCGACCCAGCAGACGGGCGCCTTGTGGCGCAGCTCGCTGTAAAGCGCGAACGGATCGCCCGCCGCGTACAGCGACGGGTCGAGCAGGCGGCTGGCGTCGATCCCCACGGTGGCCGCCCCTGAACGCCGAACGGCTCAGACGACGATGCCGTCGGGGCGGGGGTCTCCCTGCGCCTCGAGCAACGCGTAGTACGCCTCGAGCGTGCTCGGGCCGTCGGAGACGGACTTGACCGAGCCGTCGGCCGCGAGATTCAACAGCGCGCCCTCGATGATGAAACAGACGTCCGTGTCCCCTGCGTTGTCCTCGGGCACGTGCAGCGTGTGCACCGAGTTGGCCGGCTCGAAGAGGTACGAGCCCGGCGTCACGTAGAAGTCGTACTCGAGGTAGTGCCAGCGGCCCGCCGAGGTGAACGCGTCAACCGAGCCCGTGTGGCGGTGCGTCTGCAGCTGTACGCCGGGGCGGAAGCGGTTGAGGATGACCCAGGTGCCGCGGGCGACGTCGAACCGGACGATCTTGAGCAGCACGCCGATGCCGGTGTCGGCCCAGGGCGCGTCCTTCTCACTGACGAGTCGCACGATGTCACGGCTGGCGGGGCTGGCGATCGACATCTGTCTGCTCCTTGGACTGCTTTGCGGGTTCAGGCGGGCAACGGTGCGAGCGTATCGATGTCGAGGGCCGCCTCGAGTGCCGCCGCCGTGCGGAGCACGACGAGGTCGCCGTGCTGGGGCCCGATCAGCTGGATCCCGATCGGGAGCCCGCCGCTGCTCGTACCCGCCTGGACGGTCGCAGCGGGGGACTTCGTCATGTTGAAGGGGTAGGTGAACTGGATCCAATTCGCCGTCCGCTCGCCGTTGACCGTGCTCTCGATCTCGTCGGCGAAGGGTGCCACCCCGGCGCAGGTCGGGGTGACCAGGATGCGACAGGTCCGGAACAGCTCGACGAGCCGCAGGTTCATCAGGTGGTACTCGTCGAAGACCCGCAGGATCTCCTCGCCGGTCGTCGACTGGGCCACGTCCACGAAGTGGCGCAGGACGGGGTGCACCTCCTCCCAGCGGGGGTGGCCCATATAGGGGCGCAACGTCCGCAGGTTTGCCACCGCGGTGTAGGTGAGGAAGGCGCCGACGGGGTCGGTGTCGAACACGGTGTCGAGGACGGTCACCTCCGCGCCCAGCGACTCGAGGACGGCGACCGCGTTGGCGCAGACCTCCGCCACCTCCGAGTCCACCGTCGCGTACCCGAGTGTCGGCGCATACGCGACCCGGACGGGGACGTGCGGATCGTCGAGCGCCGCCAACCACGACGCCTCGGGGCGGGGGAGCGACTGGAGGTCGGTCGGGTCGGGGCCGACGGTGATGTCGAGCGCACGCGCCACGTCGGCGATACGGCGCGCCATCGGCCCGCCCGTGGAGAGCCCGAGCCAGCCCGGCGGGGTGGCCCCGCCTCCCGGGACCCGCCCCAGGCTCGGCTTCATGCCCGAGAGCCCGCAGCAGGCGGACGGAATGCGGATGGAGCCGCCGCCGTCGGAGCCGGTGGCGAGCGGCACCATGCCGGCGGCCAACGCCGCCGCGGCGCCGCCCGAGGAGCCGCCGGGGCCCCGGCTGATGTCGAAGGGGTTCCGTGACGGCCCGAAGACCGCGTTGGTCGTGTTGCCCATCCAGCCGAACTCCGGGGTGTTCGTCTTGCCGACCACGACGCAGCCGGCGGCGCGCAGCCGGGCGACGAAAGGGCTGTCCACCGTGGCCGGCGGGTCGTCCGCGTGCAACGCGGACCCGTGGGTGGTGACATAGCCGATCGCGTCCTGCAGGTCCTTGACGCCGAGTGGGATCCCGGCCAGTGGCCCGGGGTTGTGCCCGGCGGCAATCCGCACGTCGACGGCGTCGGCTTCGTTGAGCGCGCGCTCGGCGTCGACGGCCACGAACGCGTTGAACGTCGGGTCCAGCCGCTCGATCCGGCCGAGGGCTGTCTCGGTCAGCTCACGCGCACTGACCTCCTTCGTCCGCACCGCGTGCGCAAGCCCATCGAGCGAGGTGGTGCGGAAGTCGATGTCCGTCATCGCCCGTCAGCCCGCTGACGGCGACAACCCCGCCACGGCGTCCGCCAGGTCGATTCCGATGGGGATGATCATCGGCGCGGCGATGGTGATCCCGTTGTCGACGTAGCGCTGCACGTGGGCGCGGCACTCGTCGACCGGTCCGTGGACGACGAGCTCGTCGACGACCTCGTCGGGGATCGCCGCCAGCGCACCCTTGCGGTCGCCGGCCGCCCAGGCGTCCCACATGCCCTGCAGCGCCGGCCCCCGGCCGAGCCAGCGGTGGAACTCGGCGTACGCCTCGACGTTCAGGTACGCGGTGATCATCCGGCGCCCGATGGTCCGGGCCACGTTGGCGTCCTCGCACACGATGACGAAGATGCGGGCCACGATCTCGCGCGGCGCGCCCTCCGCCGCCTTCTCAACTTCGGCCACCGAGGTCCTGACGTCCTCCGCGCTCAGCCAGTTGAGGATGGCGCCGTCCGCCTCGCGTCCGGCCAGGTGCAGCATGCCGGGCCGGAGTGCCGCCAGGTAGATCGGCGGGAGCTGCTCGGGGATCCGCGAGAGCTTGAACCCCTTCACCGAGAAGGTCCCGAAGTCCTCGGTGACCTTCTCGCCGCTGAACGCAAGGCGCAGGAAGCGCACGGTGTCGCGCACCCGCTTGTACTGGTTTTCGAACGCGAGGCCGTTCCAATTGGCCACGATGACCTCGGAGGAGGCGCCGAGCCCGCACGCCACCCTTCCCGGGTTGGCATCGGCCAGCGCGGCCAGGCTTTGCGCCAGCAAGGCAGGGCCGCGCGTGTACACCGGCGTGATCGCCACGCCCAGGTTCAACGAGGGTTCCCACGCCGCCGCCAACGCCAGCGGCGTGAACCCGTCCGCGCCGTCGACCTCGGCCGACCACAGGTCCGTGTAGCCGAGCTCGCGCAGCCGGCTGTACCACTCGCGCTGGGCGTGCAGCGGGACGCCCTCGAAGGGGATGGTGATCCCGGCGCGTCCCGACGACGAGAGACTCACGCCTGCATCCGCTCCTCGGCGCCCGCTGCGCCGTTCGGTGGGCCGTCGGGGCCGTGTTGGAACTCAGCGTCGTCGAACATGAGCGCGAGCTCGGTCTTCTCCTCCGCTTCGTCGTGGGACGGCACATGGATACCCCAGCGCGCCATGCCGGCTTCCATGCGCCGGATCACCGTCTCGATCACTTCGACCCTCCCATAGCGCTTGTTCTCCGACGAGATCACGTCCCACGGCGCCAGTGGTCCGTGCGTCAGATGCAACATGTCCGAGACCGCCGCGTCGTATTCGGCCCTCTTCTCCCGGTTCCGCCAGTCCTCGTCGGTCAGCTTCCACGACTTGAGCGGGTCGTCGCGCCGGCGGAGGAACCGGCGGAGTTGCTCCTCGTGCGACATGTGCATCCAGAGCTTGATGACGATCATCCCCTCCTCGGCCAGGGTGTGCTCGAAGTCGGTGATCTCCTGGTAGGCGCGGCGCCACTGCACCTCGCTCGCCAGGCTCTCGACCCGCTCGACGAGCACCCGCCCGTACCAGCTGCGGTCGAAGATGGTCATGCCGCCCCATCCTGGCAAGGGCGGCCAGAAGCGCCACAGGAAATGGTGGCGCAGCTCGTCGTGGGTCGGCGCCGCGAACGGGGCGACGTGCACGTGTCGGGGGTCGAGCGGCTCGACCAGCCGCTTGATGGCGCCGCCCTTGCCGGCGGCGTCCCAGCCTTCGAACACGATGCAGACCGGCGGTCCCACCTTGCCCTCGTTGAGCTGACCGCCGTTGATCAGCCGGAGGTGCAGCAGGCGGCGTTGCGCCCTACCGAGGCGCTTGGCCTCCTCGTCCTTCGAGAGGCGTAGCGAGAGGTCGCAGTCCTCGAGGCGGGGGAAGCCGTCGTCATGGAGGCCCATGTCCTGGCCGCCATGATCGGGCTTGCTCACGCCGACTGTTGTAGCCGATCCGCCGTGGGCGCGTCGCCTATCCCGTCCCGGCCCGTGTCGGGGACCGCTCGTCCGGTGCCGTCTGCCCCGACCGGACCGCGTCGAGGACGTGGCGCACGAGGTCCGCTTCTCCCGCGATGACCAGCAACTCCTGATTGGACACGTGGCTGACGCGGCCGACCTTGCGCCCGGAGGGATCGAAGATCCCGATGCGAGCGCCCACATAACGGGCCGAGTCGAACGCGAGGGTCGCGACCGCCCGCGGCCCCGAACCGGCCGGACCTGGTTGCGCGCACATCGCCTCGAGCTCGTCGAGCGCGAGCCACGCCTCGTCGTTGTAGGACAGGACGAGCAGGTCGCAGTCGACCGACGCCACCACGGAGGCCAGCGCGGCCGGCATCGTCCGCTTCGAGTTGAAGACCGAGTGCGTGGCCGGATCCCGTGCGTCGATCCGTTTGCGCGCCACGCCGTAGGCCTCCGGCGCGTCCCAGGCGACGAGCGTCTCCCATACGTGGTAGTTGGTGAAGTAGCGGTGCTGGTTGTAGGGCGGGTCAAGATAGGCCAGGTCGAAGTGCCCGAGGGACGGCGTGAGCTCGACCGCGTCTCCCTTGACCGCACGCCCCGGACCTTCGAGCAGCTGCGGCACCCGCAGCGCGAGTGGGTTGAACGAGCGCGGCGCCCACTGCTTCACGTACGCCATCTGCAGGCCGGTCGTCGAGTCGACCCGGTCCGCCGCCTCGATGAGGCTCGTCAGGAGCAGCGGGTGCAGCGCCGACCCGGCGAACTCCGTCTCGATGGCCCCGCGCACGGCGTCGATCCGGGCGGCATTGTGCGGCTGGAAGAAGCGGGCCTGACGGCTGAACATCTCGGTCATGTACCCGTCGGCCCCGGGCAGTGCATCGAGAGAGGCGACGGCCGCCTCGAGCGCGCGCACGTCGGTGGAGCCGGTGTCCGCCTCGACATAGGTACGGGCGAACACGTGCGCGTACCGCGCGCTGTCGACGGCGGTGACGTGCACGCCCTGGGCCTTGAACGCCTGGGCCACGCGGGTCGTGCCGGTGAAGAGGTCGAGCGCCGTTCGGGCGCCCGCGGCCCGGCAGATCTCGCTCAGGACGGGTACGAGCCGCCGCTTCGAGCCCAGGTACTTGATCACGGGACGGTCGCGCCTGGGCTCATGGGGCCGTCACGGGCACCCACCCTACGATGGGGCGTCATGGCGCCCGGGGACCACGGAAGATCTGACGCGCCTCGCACCGACGGCTCCGGGGAGCCGTCTCACTGGGAGAAGTGGCACGCCCCCTACGAGGATCCGGCGTCGAACCTGTCGCTCCGGCTGCGGACGGTCCAGGGGATGGTGCGCCAGGCGCTCGATGCCGTCCCACCCGGCCACGGCGGTCCGATCCGCGTCGTGAGCCTTTGCGCCGGCCAGGGTCGTGATCTGATCGATGTCGTCGCCGGTCACCCGCGGCGCGGCGAGGTCTCCGCACTGCTCGTTGAACAGGACCCGGCGCTCGTCGCCTTTGCCCGGGCGCGCGCCGATGCGGCCGGCGTCGGCGACGTGGTGCGGATCACTGAGGGCGACGCCTCCCTCTCGAGCTGGTACGCGGAGTTCGTCCCGGCCGACCTGATACTGGTGTGCGGGATCTTCGGCAACATCAGTCCCGGCGACATCGCCGCGACCATCGAGGCCCTGCCGTCGTTCTGCGGGCCGGGCGCCCACGTCGTGTGGACGCGGCACCGCCGTCCCCCCGACGCCACGCCCGCCATCAGGTCCTGCTTCGCCGCGGCGGGCTTCAGCGAGCTGGCCTTCGTCGCGCCTGAGGGGACCGTCATGACCGTCGGGCATCACCGCTACGACGGTGAGACCACGGCCTTCGACCCCGGCCGCCGCCTGTTCGACTTCGTGGGCGACGGGTTCATGCCCGTATGACGGGCGACCGTCCGATCCGCCATGAGCTGCATCCACTCGAGCTCCTGTCCATGGCGTGGCGCACGCTGCGCGCCGAGCCGGCCCGCGTCGTGGTCCCGGCCATCGTCATCTTCGCTCTTGACGCGCTCCAGGGGACGATCTTCACCCAGCTCGCCGTCGACCATCTCGGTCTCGAGTCGGTGGCCTTCGCGTTCGTCTACGGCGCGTCGACGTTGGGCCTGACCTTCTACAGCGGCATGCTCGAGCGCATGGTCGGCGCGGTGGAACGCAACGAGCGCCCGCAGCCGATCGGTGAAGTCCTGCGGACGCTGCCGTGGGTCCGGCTCTTCGTGGCCGACCTGGTCCTCCTGGTGCTGGGTGGCGTCGCCGCTCTGCTCTTCGTGCTGCCCGGTCTCGTGATCGACACCCTCTTCGCTCTGGTCGGCCCGCTCATCAACCTCCTGGGCAGCACGGTGCGCGAAGCGTTCCGCCGGTCCGTCCTGCTGGTGTGGCCCCACTTCGCGCTCGTGTTCTGCTTCGTTGCCATCCCATTGGCGTTCGAGCACGAGCTCCTCGTGCTGGTCCACGACCGGGTGCCCCATGAAGCGGTCGGGCTTGTGTTCCTCTCCACGTTCATCGTGAGCACCGCGTTCGGGATCGCCCTGGGCCTGACCGAGGTCTCCCTCGCCGAGCGTCTGGTGCGGGGAGCGCGCGGGCCGGGCCAGGGCGTACGCTCGGGCGACGTCGAGCTGCCTGGATCGATGGCCTGACACAGGCCCAGCTTCGGCGGACGAGGCGGTCAAACCCGAGAGTTGGGAGGCTCACCATGGAAGAGACGATCCACGGGACCACGATGCCGGTGCTCGAGCTCTCGCTCCAGGCGGGCGAGTCGATCGTTTCGGAGGCCGGCGAGTTCAGCTGGATGTCCGATTCGATCCAGATGGAGACGAACACCGGCGGGGGCATGGGCGGCAAGGGGATCATGGGTGCCGTCAAGCGCGCCGTGGCGGGTGCGTCCGTCATGATGACCACCTACACCGCCCAGGGCGGGACGGGCTCCGTCGCCTTTGCGTCGAAGGTTCCGGGCCACATCCTGCCCATCGACGTGGCGCCCGGGAACGAGTTCATGGTCCACCGGCACGGGTTCATGGCGGCGACCAAGGGCATCGAGCTCACCATGGGCTTCCAGCAGTCGTTCCGCGGCGGCATCTTCGGTGGCGAGGGGTTCATCCTCCAGAAGATCGCCGGCACCGGGAGGGCGTTCATCGACCTTTCCGGGGAGGTGATCGTCTACGACCTCCAGCCCGGCCAGACGATGCGGGTCCACCCCGGCCACGCCGGCCTGTTCCAGGCTTCGGTGACGTTCTCGGTCCAGAAGGTGCCGGGCCTCGCGAACCGCTACATGGGCGCCGACGGACACCACTTCGCGGTGTTGACCGGCCCGGGGAGGATCTGGCTGCAGTCGATGCCGATCCCCTTGTTGGCCGGCGTCATCGGCCACTACCTGCCGGACCAGGGCGGCCATCCTGTCGAGACGGGAGCGGCGGCCGCGGGCACGGCCAAGGTGCTCGGCGACCTGTTCCGGTAGCTCTACGTGAGGTTGATGGCGTTCGGCGGCACGGTGAGCGGCACCGCCTTGCCGTAGCGGGAGAACACGATCGTGCTCTTGTTGTTCGGCGAGTCGTTCACGATCTTGTAGACGACCGGCTTTCCCGTTGAGCCGATGTACATCGAGCCGGTGGCGCGCTTGCCGTTGCTGACAACGGTCTCCTGCACGACGACGACCTTGTGCCCCTGGAACGTCGTGGGCTTCCCCATCGTGAGGGGTGTCGAGTGGCCTTCGAAGGCGGCGAACACGAGGTCGTCAGCGTCGAGGAACTGATCGAAGGAGACGAAGCGGGCGTCCAGGGCCGAGATTTCGAGCCACTTGCCCCCGTAGGTGTTGGCCTGCGCGGCGGTGGCGGTCTTCTGCCAGTACTTCTTCGGTGCGTTGAAGTAGAGGAGAGTGCCGACCCGCTCCAGCTCGATGCTGAAGCCGTTCTGGATGAACGTGCCGCCGCCCTCCCCGTCCGCGTTCACGACCAGGTCCAGGTAGATCACGGTCTTGTTCTGCTGGATCCTCCCGTCGATGCGGACGCTGCCGATCTTGGCCTCGGAGCCGATCGCCTTGAGGAGCCATTTGTCGGCCGGCGACGCCGTGTGACCGGCCGTCGTCGTGGTCGTGGTGTGGTGCGCCGCTTTGGTCGTGGTCGTGGTCGATTTGGCTCCGGCCTGACCGGCGGGCAGGGACGTGATGCCGACCGCCAGCGACAGGGCGGCGACCGCGGCTGTCCCCGCCGTCAGCCGAAGGCGCCGGTGGGTTGCGGTGTCCGGGCGCGGTCGAGCGACGTCGGAATTCGGATGCTTGGCCACACCAAAAGGGTAGTGGGCACCCGTGAGCAGGAGGTATCGGGCGGGTCCCCTGGTTCAGCCCGGGGAGTCGGGCTGGTTCCACTCGATCCAGCCAGTCCCGTTTCGTCCGTCATCGGCGCGGCAGGCGAGGAGCGCCCGGGGAAACCGGCTGGTGCGGCCGTCGTCGTTGCGCAGCAGCACAGGGCCGAACGCGGTGGGCGTGATGTCGATGCCGAGACCGGTCGGTGGCGTGTCGTCGGAAAGAAGCCCGGCGGTCAGCTCGATGCGTGCCTTCTTCGGGAAACCGTGTTGGACGAGCTCTTCGGTGACGCTCAGCGCGCCGAGTGGGGCGACCACGCCCGGCGTCTGGACGTAGCCGAAGAACATCGGCATGCCCGGCACCCTGATGTCGGCCAGGTGGACCCGCGTGCCGTCGTCGAGCCGGAGCGAGCACCAGCACCAACCGAAGGCCCACCAGTCCCGCACGCCCCAGGAATGGTCGCGTTGTCCGTGGCCGTCCACCTCGAGGGTCTGGCCGTCGACCGTGACGGTGCCGCGGACGGTGCAGGGGATCTCGTAGCGGGTGGTGACGTTGTAGTGGTACGGCACGCCGTCGGTGAACCAGGTCAGGTCCGCCACGAGGCGCGAAGGCGTCCCCGCCGCCTTGACGCGATAGGCGTCGGATGGTTCGGCGAAGGTGACGGCCGGGCTGTCCACCGCGAGGCGGAACTCTTCGAGCGGCCGCCGGACGTCGACCTCCACCCGGCCGACCGATTCCGACTCCGACACGAGGATGTCAGCGGGGGGCACCGGGGCGCGGTAGTCCACCGAGCAGACGCCCGGCTCGCCGGGGCGCACGACCCAGGCCGTCCACCAGGCGACCTTGCGATTCGGGTAGAGGCCGAGCCGGAGCCACCCGCCCCACGACCCGTCCCCCTGCACGAAGTCGCAGTAGTACGACTCGTTCCACAGGCCCTCGGCGTCGGGCGTGTGGCGCGCCTCGTCGGCCGGCCGGACGTCGTACGGCGGGCTCATCGGCCGTTCCCCGGGTGCATCGCGGTGGCCCCGGGAGGGCCCGGCACCTCGACGATGGCTTCGTCACGGTCGTCGAACTCGGTGCGCAGGGCCTTCGACATCACCGCATGTTGGAAGTAGAGCGTCGTGATGTAGGTCAGCTCGAGGATCGACAGGTCGTCGAGATGCCGCCGCAACTCCTCGAAGAGGGCGTCGGGCACGCGACCGTGGTCGTAGACGAGACAGTCGGTATAGGCCAGCACGGCGCGCTCGGCCGCGTCGTACGTGCCCTCCGCGGCGACGCTCCAGGCGGGTATGGAGGTGATCTTCTCTTCGGGCATGTCCAGACCCCGCATCGACTTGGCGTGTTGGCTGAACACGAACTGGCTGCCGGCGGCCCAGCCCGCTCGGATCTGACCGAGCTCGCGCAGCCTCGGATCGAGCTTGCGGTCGGGGGATTGGTAGAGCCCGAACCCCTTGACGCAGTGATCGAGGATGTCGGGGCTGTTGGCGAAGACCGTCCACCAGTCGCCGGTGGTGCCGTCCCACCGCCCAGGTTCGGCGACCGGATCGCGGCCCTCGAAGAGCCATTCGTACATGGTCGTGACAATCGGAGCGGTGGCCTCGTCCTTGGGGACCTGGCGAAGTCTGGGCATTGAGGGTCTCTGTTCTTGAGTCGTGGTGGATTGAGGTCGCCGCGGCGCGGCGAAGTCAGACGGGGGTTGGTTGAGCGGGGAGCTCGGATTCGGCCAGGTTGATGGCACGAGCCGGCGCGTGCGAGACGTCGGTGTCGTTGAACCCGCGCAACCAGCACGCGAACTCCAGCAGGATGCCGTCCGGGTCCTGGAAGTAGACGCTCCGCACGTAGACACCCGGGTGCACCTCGTCGCTGATACCGAACTCGGAGTCGTCGTGGTTCGCGATCTCTGTGCAGTCGATGCCCGCGGCGATGAGGCGGTCGCGGTATTCCTCGATCTTCTCGGGCGCGACGTCGAACGCGACGTGATTCATCGAGCCGATGGCGCTGGTGAGGTCACCCTGGTCCGGGCGCGCGGCGGGCGCGCTCACACCGGGGATGCCGTCGGGCGCATGTGGGAACCAGAAGAAGGCGAGGCAGTCGCCGCCCCCGCAGTCGAAGAAGAAGTGCTGTCCCATGCCCGCCGGGAGCTCGATGGTCTTGACCAACGGCATGCCGAGCACGTTGGTGTAGAAGTCGACCGTCCGCTCCATGTCCCGGCACACCAGCGCAAGATGGTTGATGCCCCGCAACTCGAATCCGCCGGTGCTGCCCGTCATGACCTGCCCTCCCTGGGACCGCCGGAATGTCGTGGGCGTCGGGCCCACATGCCGGTGCCGGCACCCGGCCCCAGGATAGGCCGCAATCCGGCCGGGGCCCCGGCCCGTAGGACCGATGCAGCAGGTCACGTCGCCCGATCGCCTCTTTCAACGGGGGGTTTCGTTCATGCGCCCGTAAGAATGTGACGTCACACTGAAGTCGTCACCGGCCACACTGCCGCGTGCCCCGGTTCGAAACCCCTCCCTCCCTATGCCACCACCGCAAAACCGACATCGATCAGGCGCCGGTCACACGCGACCCGTCGCCTCCTCCAGCCGTGCCCGGCGCGGTTCTCCTCCGAGGACCCGTCAAACGAAGGCGACACCCCGGACCGAAACTTCCGGTCCGAGCTGGGAATGGCTGCAACCGCCACCGCATGCGCGTTCCATGGCCGGCTGGGCGCTGCTGCCGCTGCGCGGCTTCCTCGGCATCACGTTCATCTTCGCCGGGCTGCAGAAGCTCGCGAACCCCGCCTTCTTCAACTCCGCCAATCCGGCCTCGATCCAGGCCCAGCTCGCCGCGGCCCAACGGATCAGTCCCATCCACAGCTTCCTCGGCCCGATCTCGCATGTCGCCGTGCTGGTCGGCCTCGTGATCGCGTTCGGGGAGCTGGCGATCGGGCTCGGCACACTGCTCGGCTTCTTGTCGCGCGCCGCAGCCGTCGGCGGGCTGATCCTGTCCCTCTTGCTCTTCCTGACCGTCAGCTACCACTCGCACCCCTACTACACGGGCTCCGACATCGTCTTCGTCTTCGCCTGGATGCCGTTGGTGATCGCCGGGGCCGGAGGCGTGCTGTCGGCCGACGCGGTGCTGGCGCACCGGATTCGGCGCGGGATGGGCGCGGAGCCGCAAGCGGTGACGCCGGTGGACTTCGCCGTCGTGCGCCGCGTGTGTGGCCAATTCGAGGAGGGACGATGCAAGGCCCGCAACGGGCAGCCCTGTGCGCCCGGGCCCTGCCCGTTCTTGGCTCAGCAACCGCCCCGAACCGGCCGCATCGACCAGACGGAGCTCGACCGACGCACCGTCCTGGCCAAGGGCGGCGCTGCGGCCGCGCTCTCGGCGGCGGTCCTCGTCGGGGGAGGGCTCGCCGCCGGCCTCGGGCGCCTCTTCGGCTCGTCGCTGGGAGGCACGCAAGCTCCCGCGCTCGGGAGCGGTGCGACGCCGACCACGAGCGGAAGCTCGGCGAGTTCCACGACGCCGACCTCGACACCGTCCTCGCCGTCGACCACGGCGCCGAGCGTGCCCCCCGGCACAAAGATCGGCCCGGCGAAGGACGTCCCTGTCGGCGGTGCCGCCTCGTTCCAGGATCCCTCCTCAGGCGACCCGTCGCTCGTCGTGCAACCGCAAACGGGCACCTTCCTGGCTTTCGACGCGGTCTGTCCGCACGCCGGGTGCACCGTGGAGTACTCGAACACCTCGCGGCTGTTCGTCTGCCCGTGCCACGGGTCGGAGTTCAACGGCCACACCGGAGCGGTCGAGGTCGGTCCGGCCCAATCGGGCCTCATGCGGCTGACGATCGCCGAGGGACCGGACGGACAGCTCTACGTCTCGTGACCGAAGACGCCGCGCTGATTACATCGAGGTGATGCCGATCATCTGCGCGTTCAGATGCTGCCCACCCATGGAGCCGAGGAACGGCGCGTCGCCGAAGGTGAAGATCCCGCCGTCTGAGCCCTGGAGCCAGTAGCCCGCACCGTCGTGGGTGGCCGAGATGCCGACGATCGGAGCGTTCAGGTTCGTGCCGTACATGGAGCCGTAGTTGGCAGCATTGCCGAAGCCCGCCACGTTCCCGTTCCAACTCGAGAGCCAGTACCCGTTGTCGTTGTGGGTCGGCGCGATGCCGCTGATGGTGTAGCCGTCGGGCGCGGAACCCGGTGAGCCTTCGGCCGGAGCATTGCCGAAGTTGAAGACCTGACCGTTCGCGTCGACCATCCAATAGCCGCCGCCGAGGTAGCTGGGCGCGGCCGCCGTGATCGGATATGGCGGCGCGTTGCCGCCGGTCGACCCGTAGAACGGCGCGTCGCCGAAGGCGAATACACCGCCGTCGCTGGCGATGAGCCAGTACCCGCCGCCGTCGAGGGTGGGGACCATGCCGATGATCGGTTTATTCAGCACCATCGAGCCGGTCGACCCATAGAACTGTGCATCGCCGTAGGCGAAGATCCCTCCGTCGCTCGCGACGAGCCAGTACCCCTTCCCGTCGGGCGTCGCCGTCATGCCGACGACGGGCTTGTTCAGCCTGATCGCTCCGGTCGAGCCGTAGAACCGCGCCGCTCCGAACGTGAAGACGCCGCCGTCGGAAGCGACCTGCCAGTACCCCGGTGGGGGTTGCGGCGGAGGCGCCGGACAGGTCGGACCGACTGCCGGCGTCACAGCGGGGTCAGGATCGGAGAGGACCGGTGCCGGTGGGGTGCCCGGGCCTGTGAAAGACACGTCTGCTTCGTACATCGGCCTGATGCCGCAGTTGGAGTACCCGATCGTCGTGCCCTGCCAGGATGCGACGGCAAGCGTGGCCTGATCCGCCGTCTGACCCGCCCCAGTGAAGAGGGCGGGACCTCCGGGGCCGGACATGCCCGGCCCGCTGGAAAGGATCGGGCCGCTCAGCGTGGTCTGGTCCATGCACGATCCCATTGGGCCGGAGCAGCTGGCCCAACCGACTCCGTAGGCGGACGACGCCTCGACGTTGGCCGAGAAGAAAAGGTAATAGGAGCCGGCCGTCGTCTCGTACATGTTCGGGCCCTCGATGATCGAGCCTTCCCAGGAGCCCTGGCTGTTGGTCAGCAGTTGGTTGGTGGAGGTCGACGCCGGGGTCAAGAGATTCGACGTCAGCTGCACCGACCAGATCGTGGTGGCCTGTCCCACGCGGTTGCCGTCGTTCTTCCAGAGCAGCCACCAGGTGCCGGTGCTGTTGTCCTTGAACAGGTCGGGATCGATGCTGCCGCCCAGCGTCGCATCTCCCATGATCGTTGGTGCTCCCCACCCGCTGCCGTCTTGGCACACCATCGGCTGCGTCGACGAATCCCGATACGGCCCGGACGGACTCTGCGACGTCGCCACGCCGATGCACTGGTACCCGGGGTCCCGGTTTTCGGTCGCCGTGTAGTACATGACGAACTCGCTGCCGTTGAAAGCGACGGTCGGTGCCCACGTGTCCCCGGGCTTGGCCCAGGCACCGAGGTCATTCGTGGGCAGCGCATCCGTTGCCCATTGCGTCCAGGTGACCCCGTCGGTCGAGGTCGCCTCCTGGATGTTGATCTGTGTCTGACCCTGTGTCGGCGTGCTCTGCGTCGAGAATGCGTAGTCAGTGCCTTCGAAGCTGACGATGCTCGGGTCGGGAAAGTCACCTGGCAACACCGGGCTCCAGTTGCCGGGTGGGTTTGCGGGCGCAACCGAGACGTCGAAACCCAGCGCGCCGAACACCGACAGCAGCGCCGCGCCCACCACGATGAGAACGCGTGGGAAGGAAGCGAATCGTGCCCTGCGGATCTGGGGCCTGCGTTGGGGGAACACCGCTCTCCTCGTCCGATACCACCTTGTTCCGCTCGCCTATGGGCGGTCACTGCGTACGGGGTGCTGCACTGATCCCCGCTCACGACAAAGCTAGCGAGTCGGCCAATCCTCGCGCGGTCGGCCGCCCCATCCGATCGGCGACATCGATGGCAACTAGATTTCCGTGGGACGAAGGGACGGCCATGGCCGAGCAGCGCAACAAAGTGGTGGACGCCGGCTTCAAGGTCATGAACGGCGTGCACCGCGGCATCTTCGCCGCCACCGGTGGCCGTTTCCCCCGCACGCTCCTGGGCATGGCCGCCGTCGAGCTGCGCACGATCGGGCGCAAGTCGGGGCAGACGCGCACCACGATGCTGACTTCCCCGATCCACGACGACACACGGGTGGTCCTCGTGGCCTCCAAGGGCGGCGACGACCGTGACCCGCAGTGGTACCGCAACCTCTCGGCCAACCCCGCCGTGGAGGTCCTCATCGACGGCACCACCCGCAAGATGCGGGCTCGCACCGCCTCGCCGGCAGAGAAGGCCGCGCTGTGGCCCGACATCGTGGCCGCCTACAAGCACTACGACAGCTACCGGAAGCGGGCCGACCGCGACATCCCCGTCGTGATCTGCGAGCCGGTGCCGGCCTGACCGTTCCGCCAGGGCCGCCCGCTCGGGCCGGGGAGTCGGACGATACGATGCGACCAATGTCGATGGAGCCCATGGGCTCGCCCGGCGATGATGCTGGTGCGGTCGTCGGCGCAGGCCAACAGTCAGAGGATCAGTCCTTCGACCTGAGCATGGCGGTCTCACAGCTGGCGTCCAACAGCACGGACGCACGCATCATGCTCAAGCTCCTGGCCTCCCAGCTCGCCGACGCGTTGGGCGATCGTTTGGTCGTCGAGCGTGCCGGCGGGCGGTTCCGCAAGTCCGACGAGATCAAGTCCGTGCGCGTCACGCTCGGCGACGACTCGCTCGAGGCGGACGTGCAAGGCCCGGCGGTGCGCTGCAGCATCGGACACTCGTCGGGCGGCATCCGCATCCGCAGCGAGCAGGTGGACATGAACACTTGGCTGACCCGCCTGCTCAGCACCCTGCAGGCCGAGGCCGCCACGAGCGAGCAGACCCGCGTCGCGCTCGAGAACATCGTGATCGGAGGACAGACGTGACCGACCCCAGCGCCCAGGCTCCCGCGCCCGAGCCCCACGACCTCCCTAAGGACGCCGCCCACCGGCTCGAGGAGCTCGAGCACGGGCTGTTCACCTCCGACCTCTCGGTCAACGAGTTCCTGCTCGTCAAGGAGGCCGGGTTCCACCCGCTCGGCTTCGTGATGGGCTCGTCGATCTACCACATCGGTATCCAGACCCGGAAGTGGGGGGAGAGCCAGGAGCTGACCAAGTTGACCGAGGCGATGTACACGGCCCGCGAGCTCGCCATGAACCGGATGGAGGAGGAGGCCCAAGAGCTCGGTGCCGACGGCGTGGTGGGAGTGCGGCTCGATGTCAACTACTACGAGTGGGGCAACGACTCCGCCGAATTCATCGCCTTCGGCACAGCGGTCAAGGCCGAGGACGGCAACTCGTACCGGAACGCATTGGGCAAGCCCTTCACCTCCGACCTGTCGGGTCAGGATTTCTGGACCCTTATGCAGACGGGCCACGTGCCCCAGGGTCTCGTGATGGGCACGTGCGTGTTCCACATCGCGCACCGCAAGCTGACCCAGGCCCTCGGGTCGATGGGACAGAACGTCGAGCTGCCGAACTTCACCCAGGCCCTCTACGAGGCGCGCGAGCTGGCGATGACGCGGATGCAGGACGAGGCAGGTCGCCTGAACGCCAGCGGCATCGTCGGCGTTCGGCTCGAGGAGAAGTCGCACCAGTGGGGTTCGCACACGATCGAGTTCCTCGCCCTCGGCACGGCAGTGACAAAAACCACCGGCGAGGTCACGTTGCCGAAGCCCACCACGATCATCTCGCTCGACAACTGATGACCGACCCGACCGGTCCGGTCGACCCAGCCACACCGCCGGGCCCGGCGGCGGGGGACTTGCCCGAGGCCGCCGTGCGCCGCCTGCAGTCGAGCGCGTTCTCGTCGGGCCTCACCGTGCCCGACTTCGCGGCCTGCCTCGAGCTCGGCCTCGAGCCGGTCGCGCTCGTGCAGGGGTTCTGCGTCATGCAATGGGGCTGGTACGGGCCCGGCTCGGGCTACATGCGCGGCATGTCGCCGTACAGTTTCGCGACAGGAGGCGCCGGCGGGTACTCGGAGACCTACCGCTGCCCTCACGGCTTCGTCTCCGCTGAGCACCGCACTTGGGGACAGAACCTCGAACAGCCGTGGGTCGAAGAGGCCTGGGCCCATGGCTATGGCACCGCCTATGCGCGCATGATCGAAGAAGCGACGGCCCACGGTGCGCACGGCGTGATCGGCGTCGTCGATCGCGTCGGGAACATCGCCGACACCGGGACGACCGAGTTCCACTTCCTCGGCACGGCGGTCACGGTCGACCACGGCCCGCCACCCGCTGGCGGGGTGCCCTGGAGCACGTATCTCGCCGGCCAGCGACTGACCAAGTCGATAGAAGCGGGCTTCATGCCCGTGGCCGTCGTGGCCTCGCTCGCCTCGGTCCGGGTGTGGGCATTCTGCATGACCGAATACCTCATGGAGGGCCAAGTCGGGATGGGCTGGGGCTACGCCAACACCGGGCCTCAGCTCGTCGACCAGGTGAGCAAGGCGCACATGGCGGTACGCCAGCTGGCCCGCAAACACGTGCGCGAACAGCTGGTGGGCGACGAGCTCCACGGCGCCACCATCGACGTCGCGACCCGCGAATTGGCGCAGGGTGACGAAGTCATCGACTGCACCCTCCGAGGAAACCGAGTCCGCCGCTTCAAGGACTTCGACCCCATAGCGGCGCCACGGCCGACGGTGCGACTCGGATGAGCACCGCCGCACCCTCCGCGCCCGACCTGCGTGCGGAAATGAGAAAAGGCGCCGAGGCGCTCGCTACGGCTGCGCCGCCGTCCCAGGCGCGCGGCATCACGTCGGACTTCTCGGTCGACGAGGCGCTGCTGCTCCACTCCGCGGGCTGGGAGCCGCTGGACCTTGTCTGCGGCGTCGCGGTGGTCTCGGTGCCCGTCGGCGTGTGGAACTGGGGTCGCGGCGCGATCTCGCTTGCCTCCGACGCCCACAATGCGGCCGTCGACCAGGCCGCTCGAGCGCTGCGCGCGGAGTGCGGCAAGGTGCATGGGCACGGCGTCGTCGGTGTGCGCGTCGACGTGGAGGTTCGCACGCACCACATCGAGGTCGCATTGGTCGGAACCGCAGTGCGGCCGGCCGACGGCAAGGATGCCCGGGGCAGCGACGCCGCGGAGGCGATGCCGTTCGTTTCGGACCTCTCAGCCCGCGACTTCACGCTGTTGCTGCGTGCGGGCTGGATGCCCGTCGGTCTCGCGTTCGGCGCCTGCTTCGTTTACTCCCCTCGCCGTACCGCCGGCACCGCGATGAAGCAGTCGACGCAGAACGTCGAGCTGACTAACTACACCGAGGCCATGTACTCTGCCCGCGAGTCGGCCATGGAGAGGATGCAGGCATCCGCGCTCGAGGTCGGCGGAGAGGGCGTTGTGGAGGTGAAGGTGACGGAAGGGCCGATGAGTTTCGCCCGCCACGCAGTTGGCTTCACTGCGTGGGGGACGGCCGTGAAGCTGGTGGCCGACCAACATAAGTTCGTGCAGCCGGAGATGATCCTGCCGCTCGACGATGCCGTCATCACCTTCGAGGCCCAGAGCCTGCGCGGGGCGGGGCGGGGCCGGTGAGGGCGGCGATGGACTGGGAGCGTTGGGCGCGGGCCTTTGAGGCAATCGAAGGTCCCGATGCGTTCGCGGCCCTGTTTGCGGAGGGCGGGCGCTTCTGCGATCCCGTGACGCCGTGGACCACGGATGTGCGCAAGGTGGCGACCGACACAGACGCCATCTTCCCGGACTGGTCGCAGCGGGTGGACCGGATTCGGGGTGGGGACGACTGGGCCGTGTTCGAGTGGACCGGCACCGCCACCTTCAAGGCCGGCGATGGGCCCGGCATTCCGATCGCGATGCAGGGCGCCACCGTCGTCGAGGTGAACGACGACGGCAAGGTCACGTCATGGCGCGACTACCTCGACACGAACGAGCCGACCCAGCAGATACAGGCCGGGCTCGAACGCGCGACCGAAGGCGGCTGAACCTGCCGTGCCGGCGGCTCAGGCCTCGGCCTGCGCCGCTACGTCCTTGACGTGGGTCATGCGGGCGTCGCGGGCAGCGTCGCTTTCTTCGGCCGCCCGCTCGTCCTCTGCCATCTCCGCGTCGATGTCGGTGTCGGCGAAGCCGATGACCCCCATCTCCTCGAAGCCCTTCCGCAGGATCGGTCCCCACAGCCCTATGTCTTTGAGGATGGGCACGATCCGCATGAACAAGAAGTTTCGGAACTGCCGCCACGTCTCGCTCTCTTCGACATAGGTCGTGAGCTCCTGGGGCAGGTCCAAACGCTCAAAGACCTCCTGGCCCAAAAAGCGGTCGCGCATGAGATAGCAGGCTTCGACGCAGAAGGCCTCTCGCTCGTCCCGCTCGGCCTGCGTGAGCTGGGGGTAGAAGTCGCGCAGAGCGAGGCGGCCGAACATGACGTGCCTCGCCTCGTCCTGCATGACGTAGGCGTTGAGCGACTTGGCAAGGGGTTCGGTTGCGTTGTTCCGGATGATGCCGAACGCCGCGAGGGCCAGGCCCTCGATCAGCACCTGCATCCCGAGATACGTCATGTCCCAACGGCTGTCAGAGATGACGTCGTCGAGCAGTGCCTTGAGATCCTTGTTGAGCGGGTACACCAACCCGATTTTCTCGTGCAAATACCGGCTGAAAACCTCGACATGGCGGGCCTCGTCGATCACCTGCGTCGAGGCGTAGAACTTCGAGTCGACGTCGGGCACGGTCTGGACGATCTTGGCGGTGCAGATCAGAGCGCCCTGCTCGCCGTGCAAGAACTGGCTGAAGCGCCAGGCCTCGACGTGCCGGCGCAGCTCGCCCTTCTGCTTGTCGTCCCACCTCTCCCACCACTCCGTGCCGAAGAGCGGGCTCAGTTCGTCGGGCATGCCGACCGGATGGTCGGGGTCGACATCGAGGCTCCAGTCCAACCGGTCGCTCCCGATCCACTGGCGCCGAGTCCCCTTGTCGTAGAGCCGCAGAAGTTGGTCGCGCCCGCCGGTGTAATCGAAGTCGAAGACGGTCGTAGAGGGGGACTCGACGCCCCATTTAGGTTCGAAGGCGAGTTCCGAGTCCTGGATAGTCGGGCTTGTGGTCATGAGCCCCCCTTTGTTCTGTTGTTCAGCCGGCGGCTCCGGCCCGGCCGTGGACGACGCTACCCCTTCCCCGTCTGGCCGTCATGCGCTGTCGGCCGAGTCAACGGAAGTCGAAGGCAACCTTGATGGCCCCGCTCTGCTCCTGGGTGGCCAAGAGGGTGAAGGCTTCGCGCCATTGCTCGATGCGAAAGATATGGGTCAGCATCCCCGTGAGGTCGACACGACCTTCGTCGGCGAGCCGCAGGTAGTGGGCGATCCCGTGCATGCGGATCCCATCGACCTCTTCGACACCGAAGGCGTTGGAGCCGACCCACGAGATCTCCTTGAAGTAAAGCGGTGACCATTCCCAACGTTCCGGCGCGTGCACCCCGCTCTTGACCATCGTCCCGCGTGCTTTGAGGAGCCGGACACCGATTTCCGCCGTTTGCGCCGTGCCGACTGTGTCATAGACGACGTCGAATCCGCCGGGGTGGGCCATCGGGAGGCCGGTTGTGCCTTCGTGGCGTTGGAGCACGCCGCCGGACCAGGCCGCCGCCTCTTCTATGAGTTGCTCGACCGGAAACGGATCGACCACGGCAGCACCCAATTTCTGTGCCAATGCGGCCTGCGCCGGCCATCGGGCGACCACCATGACCTCCACGTCGGGGTAGAGCGCCCGGATGATCGCGGTGACGGTAGTGCCGAGGGCACCGCCGCCGTACACGAGGACCTTGCCGCCTCGGGGTGGGGGATGGCGCGTGACCGAATGCAACGACACTGCGAAGGGGTCGGCCAAAACCGCCACCTCGTCGCTTACCCCGTCGGGTACCGGAATGAGCATCGTCTCGTGGGCGGGCAGGTACTCCGCGAAGCCGCCGGGCGCGTCCTTGGAGGTTCCTGTATGGATGCCGGCCGCGATCGGTCCCCGGGTGAAGTTCCAGCACAAGCTGTAATCGCCCGCCAGGCACGACCCGCAGGGCGGGTCGATGCCCCGTGGCCCGCACGAGAGCCACGGGTTGAGGACGACCCGCTGGCCCACCTCGAGCGTGGACACCGCCGGGCCGACCTCCACGACATCTGCAACGACCTCGTGGCCGAAAACGGTGGGGAACGTGAAGTAGCCGTTCAGTGCGCTATCGCCGTAGTCGTCGCCGAAGTCCATGAAGACCATCTTGGCGTCGGACCCGCAAATCCCGGTAAGCCTGGTCTTGGCCACGGCCCAGTCGTCTCGGTAGAGGCTGGGACGGTCGAGCTCTTTCAACACCATGGGCGTATGCGAGAGGCCTACGAGCAGTTTGTTCGTTTCGTCCGGTGGTGCCCAGCGTTCGGGTCGCACACCGTAGAGCAGTCCTTGCATCTTCCTCTCCTATGCGCTGATCCCGCCGACGGTCAAGAGGGGTGCGAGGTCGACCACACCGCTGGCGTTGTTGTTCGACGCATTCACGGCGGTCAAGATCACGATGAGCGCGATCCAACCGAAGCCCACGATGATGCCTGCGATCGCGAGCCCGTCGCCCCCTTGTGTGCCGCCGGACCGCCGAATCTGCGAACGGGCAACAAACCCGAAAATGATTCCCAGTACGGCGGGAACGAACAGCACGAAACCGGCGCACGAGCACACCAGCGACGCGACGGCCAGTCCGTTGTTCCTTTTGACCGGCGTTCCGTACGGCGAGTACGGGATGTAGCCCTGTGGAGGGATCTGGCCACCGTATGGTGCACTCGTCGACGACGGTGGCGCGCCGGCTTGTCCCGCGTAGGCGCTGGGGGCGTTTTGCGGGAGAGCTGGGCCGGTCACGGGAGGGCCGGTCCACAACTCCGGCGGATACCACTTCCCGTCCGATGCCAACCACCATCCGGGACCCTGCGAGGTGTCGCTCATGTCGTGACCGCTCCGTGCCTGAGAACCGCATGGAGCATAGGGGTAGCCACCGAGGTGCGCGGACTCCTCAGGTCACGTATGGGCAGTGCCGGCATCCCGAATCACAGCAAGAACCGCGACGAGCCAAGTAGCCCGCAGTGAGCACGATCAGCCCGGACGGTGGGTCGACGTAGGTGTCCGCGCCGACCTCCAGTGCTGCCGCGTGGGCGCGCACGATCGCCTCGTGGTCAGGGTGATCCCGCGACAATCGATCCGGGTGTGGATCGGTGAGCGGCCGAGCGGCCAATCGCTCGGCCGGTTCGCTCATGCGAGCAGGCGGTGGCGGCCGGGTCCAAGCGGAACCCGGCCTGGCGCCGCTACCTCCGGGCGGTCTTTCGGGCCGGAGCCTTCCGCGCCGTCGTCTTACGCGCCGTTGTCTTGCGCGCCGCCGTCTTGCGCGCCGGCGCCTTGCGCGCCGGTGCCTTCTTGGCGGGCGCCTTGGCGGGAGCGACAGCCGCCTTGCCCGCAGCCTTGACCGCATCATCGGAGGTCGGGAACGCGCCCTTCGCGAGCTTTGGCGCAGTGGCTGGCGCCAACACCGCGTCCTTGAACGCCTTCACCGGCGTGATCCGCGCCTTCTTCGACGCCTTGATGCGGATCGTTTCGCCCGTCGCGGGGTTGCGCCCCATGCGGGCCTTCCGGTCGACCTTGACGAACTTGGCGAAGCCGGTGATGGCGACGGGCTCACCCTTCGACACCACGGCGGTGACCACGTCGGTGAAGCCTTCGAGGACCGAGACCACGGTCTTCAACTCGACATCGGACTGGACTGCGACAGCTCTGGCTAGTTCTCGCTTGTTCATGGGCGCCATCATGACCGACGCGCACCAGAGAATGCACTTCTTTTTCGAGATTTTCAGCCGATTTCTGCGGTTTTCGGGCCAGCCGGTCCCGAGAAGCCCTTATTTCAGGGGTTCTTCCGGGGTTGCCCCGTGCGCGGCATTGGCATCTGGCCCCAATAGGGCCTCGCGCCGTCTCGCTTCTCCATGAGGATGATGACGGTTCCCCATGGATCGTGGCACCAGGTCGTCTTGAGCCCGGCGACGTCCGCGATGCCCTTCGTGAGGAAGACGACGCCTCGTCCCTCGAGCTCTGACCGAGTGGCAACGAGGTCGTCGCAGACCATGCCGACGTGCGTGATGCCGAACCGGGTGACCGTGGGATTGCCCGGTCCGGCGGCGCCGATTCCGGCCGCTGGATACTCGATCAGTTCGATGACGCGGTCGTTCGTCCCGAATCCGACGATTGCGGCAGTGACGACCACGGGGGGTGGGACGAGGTCTCCCATGTCGTGCTCGATCTGTGCACCTCGCATGGTGTAGGGCGGAGACATCACCTCCAGACCCAAGACCTCTGAATACCAGCCAACGGCCGCTGCGACGTCTGGGACGCAGACTGCGGTATGGGCCAGGCCGGTGAGCACAGAGAGCAGCGTAGGCCGAGGGTTCTCGGAACCACGGCGACGATCGGCGGGACGACTGAGTGCTACTCAGCTCCAGCGAGAGATCTCACGTTGGAGGCGACCGTTCCAGTGGCGAAAGATGAAGCGCATTCGAGGCTTGAGCCGGCGGATCACCAGGAGGCCCATTAGAACGAGCGGCGCGATGGCGGCGCTCATCGCGCTCAGCATCATGAGCCGCAAATCCCGGGCGGCTCGCCCCTGACCCTCCATGCCACAGTCATACACCGAAATCGCAGCGCAAAAGTGCCGTTTGGCCCTGAGCGGTAGATTCGTAGATGCACTAAGCAATGTGTGATGCAGATCTTGTGTGCGAATGAGTGATCCAGTCTCAGAATCAGTGCAAGGGGCAGCTGTGAAGGAAGCGGTAGAAGACGACGCCCCGAAAAAGCGACCTCGGGCGCGTCGGACGAGGGGGATCATCGCGTGGGTCCTCGTGGTCCTGGCCTCGCTGCTCATCCCAATCTCGGTGATCTCGGCGTGGGCGATCACCACGGTGACCAACACCGACCAGTACGTCGCCACCATGGCACCGCTCGCGAGGAACCAGGTCATCGTCGAGCATCTCGCCAACAAGGCGACCGACGAACTGTTCTCGACCCACGTGGTGCAGAACAAGGTCACCGATTTGTTGCCACCGAAGGCGAAGCCGATCGTGCAGCCCATCGTGACGCAGGTCAAGACCTATGTGAACGGCGTCGCGCTGAAGGTCTTCCAGAGCGAACAGTTCGGCAAGCTCTTCGACGCACTCAATCGCAGATCGCATCAGACCGTGATCGACATCCTCAGTGGAAAACAGACGCCATTGACCAAAGCGCTCAAGAACGGCCAAGTCGTCCTCAATCTGACGCCGCAGCTGAATCAGCTGGTCGACCAGCTGAACTCGCGGGGGGTCAAGTTGTTCAACCCGATCAAGCCGATCCTGACCAACGACAGCGGGCTCGGCTTCACCGTGGTGTCGAAGTCCCAGGTCTCGAAGTTCTCGGGCATGTTCAACACGTTGGTGACGCTCGGGTGGGCGGTGCCGGTGGTCGCGATCGCGCTCGGGGTGTTGGGCGTCGTGGTGGCGGTGCAACGGCGCAAGACGCTGCTGCGCCTTGCCGTGGGTATCGGTCTCTTCACGCTGGTGCTGCTGGGAGCACTCGCATACGGGCGGACGACGTTCCTGAATCAAGCGAGCTCGCACCGGTTCGACGTCGGGGTGGCTGCCGCGGTGTGGGACACCCTGATCCGTTTCCTCAAGGCCGACCTCCGCTGGGCGCTGCTGGGCTGCGTCCTCGTCGCGGTCGGCGCCTGGGTGGCGGGACCGGCGCGCTACGCAGTGTGGATCCGCACGAAGACCGCAGCGGCAGCCCGTTGGGTGGTCGGCCAGGGGCGTGCGGTGACGTCGGCCGCAGGTCGGGGCGTGTCCGGTTCTCAGGGGGCCCGGAAGACGGGCGCCTGGATCAACGAGCATGTCAAGGGCCTCCGGATCCTTGGCGTGGTGATCGCAGGGTTGGTGCTGTTGTTGGGTGGCGACGTCACGGGCTGGGATCTCGTGATCCTGGTCATCGTGGTGGCCGTGTACCTCGGCCTCCTGCAGGTGGTCGCGTACTGGGCTCGACGGGTATCTGGCGACCATGCCGTGGCCACGCCCGTGGGGGCCGGGCCGCCGGCGGGGTGAGCCCGGGGGCGGACGCTTTGTTAGGGATTTGTGGCCTGCCCCACCCGAAGCTCCTCGCCCGCCCTAATTTGATGGTGGGGCTCGGCGCGGGAAGGCGCCGACGGAGGCCGGCATCCGCAGCCGCGGCAACCGGAGACTGAGGAGGGCGTGATGGTCGAGGAACGCCACAGCGCCGTGACGGAAGACGAGCCGATGACCGCGGCCGAACGGCGACAACGCCGGGTGAGGGTCGTCCAGATCGCGCTCGGTTGCGTCTGGATCCTTGATGCCGCGCTGCAGTTCCAGCCACGGATGTTCGGCTCGGGGCTGGTCGACAACATGATGCTGCCGATGGCCCACGGTCAGCCCGCGCCCGTGGGCTGGTCCATCACGAACCTCGCGCACCTGATCCGGCCGGATGCCGGAATGTGGAACTTCTTCTTCGGCGCCCTGCAGGTCGGCATCGGTTTGGGCATGCTCTTCCGTCGCACGGTGAAGCCGGCAATCGTGGCGATGGCGATCTGGGCCTTCGGAGTCTGGTGGTTCGGCGAGGGGTTCGGCATGCTGCTCACCGGTGCGGCATCCCCGCTGACCGGTGCACCCGGGGCGGTCGTGCTGTACCCGTTGATCGGTCTCTTGGTCTGGCCGAGGGAGCACGACGCCAACGCAGACGTCGCGCCGGGCATTGCGTCTTCGGCCGCCGCGACGGGGCCGTTGGGTGCGGGCGCGCCGCTCTTCGCGTGGTCGGGCTTCTGGGTGCTCTCAGCCGTGCTCTGGCTCTTGCCCGACAATCGGGCGAGCGGCGCCATCGGCGCGCAGATCACCGCGGCCGCGAACGGCCAGCCCTCCTGGTATGCGCACTTCCAGACGTCGGTGGCCAACGCCCTCCCACACAGCGGCTCAGCCCTGGCTTGGCTGCTGGCCGGCGCTTCCCTGGTGATCGCCGCGGGGCCGGTGCTGACCCGCCGTCCCCGCCCGTACCTGGTCGCAGGCGTCGCGCTCCAGGCCCTTTTCTGGGTCACGGGCATGGCGTTGGGCGGCATCCTCACCGGAATGGGGACGGATCCGAACGCAGCGCCCCTGGTGGCACTGCTTGCCTTGGCCATGGTGCCGACTCTGCACGCGGTGCCCGCCAGTGCGCCGGGGCGTGTCTTCATACGGCGGCATCCGGTCGCGGGCGCGACGACCTCGGTGGTGGCGCTGGCGGTGCTCGCCATCAGCTCCACCTACCCGGTTGCCGCGGCGTCGGCGTCTGCGTCGGGCAGCCTTTCGCAGTCGGGCGCTTCGTCGATGGCCGGTATGGCCATGGGGGCGAGGACCACGCACACCTCGCACACGGCGAAGGGGCACATGGACATGCCCGGGATGAACGGCCAGTCCGATCCGAGCTGGCACTACACCGGGCCGGCCTTGCCGGCGGCGGAGGTCTCCGTGTTGACCACCGTGTACAACGACACGGAGAAGGGTCACGCCATGCAGACGCCGAATTGCACGGCCGCACCGACGGGCGCGCAGACGGAAGCGGCCATGGGCCTCGTGCAGACGACGAGCGCGGCCGTGGCGAAGTACAAGGACCTCAGCGCCGCGACCGCTGCCGGGTATGTCCCGATCACCGATACGCGCTATCCGGTGGTGCATTACCTGAACTACTCGTACATGCGCAGCAGTGACGTCCTCAACCCTGACCACGTGCAGTCGCTGGTCTATGCCTTCACGCCGTACGGACCGGTCCTGGTGGCGGCGATGTACCTGATGTCGTCACAGGGAGATGCTGGCCCGATGCCCGGCGGCTGCCTCACGCAGTGGCATGCGCACACCAACCTGTGCACCGGAGGGCCCACCGGACTGATCTCGGGGTTCCAGACGAACGGAGTCTGCCCCTCGGGTGAGAACCCGCTGATGACGCCCGAGATGTTGCACGTGTGGCAGGTACCGGTTCCCGGCGGACCGCTCACCATGGACCCGACGGACCAGCAGGTCGTGGAGGCGGCAATCATGGCCCAGCAGGACGGCCAGGCCCCGGTCTCGCCGGGCACTCCGCCGCCGTCGGTCAGCGGCAGCTTCGGTACTTAAGTCCGGCCCGAGAGGTGACGAAGGACCTCTTGGGGGATTCATCGGGACCTTTGTCCCTATTCCCGGGGGTCGAAGCGACAGACACTTGAGGCAACGGATGTGGCAGGCCAAGAGGGGGCGGTCACAGGAAAGGTCGAAATGGCAACGCTCACGTTGATCATCGGGTCGATCGCCTTGTTCGCCGGCACCTTCGCCACTTGGTACACGGTGTGGCACCTCCGCATCGAGTCGCGTTTCGAACGCATCCCTGTCGGTGACGGTCGCTCGGCGCACGTCCTGCGCGAGGGCGAGCGGCTGGGGGACATTCGCGTAAGTCCCATCGCTCGGGCGGCCTTGGTGCGCCCCGGCGAGGTCCAGTAGGCCGATTCTTAGCGGGTGTTTACAACGCGCCCGTACCCTGTTCTCATGCTCGCGAGATGGCGTGTCGCGCTGGCGGCCGTTATCGCCGCCGTCGTCGTCGGTGGCTTCGTGCCACACGGCGCGCTGTTGGATGCGCAGAGCGCGACCAAGGAGATGGTGCAGGCGGCGGAGGCGCCGCTCATGGCGCCCTCGACCTGCGTCGACGCCACGTGCGGCAAGGGCAGTCCAGCTGCGTCGGCGCCGACGCCCACGGTCGCTTTGGTGGGAGTACTCAGCGGGCTTGCGCTCGCTGCGATCGTCGCGGCGCGCCTGCGCCGGCACCAGGCCCGGGCCGAACCGCTGCCGGCGGGCGCCCCGGACCCGCGGTTCCACCCGCCCCAGTTCTCCTAGCTCCACACCGCTTCCCGGCATCGGGGACGCGATCCCGTCCTACGGGTCGTCGTCCGACGCCGGTCGATCAGGAAAGAGGAGGTCGCCGACAGGTGCCTCCCGAGGAGCTTCCGAGCCGGGCATCCGCCGGGCTCGGCCAATTCAGGAGAACGAGAAGAATGTCTAAGTCAACCAATCGGCGTGTCCAGTCGGCGCGCCGGGTCAATTCCCCACCATCCATTGCTTCCGCCAAGCCAAGGAACGGCAAGCCGGCCCGAGGCAACCGCATCGGCACCGCGGCCGCGAAGCCCCGAACAGCCGGGCTGAACGGATTCCGTTCGAGGCATCCGGTGATGTCGGCGCTCGTTCCCGCCTTGCTGGTCCTGGTCGTCATCGGGACGATGGTGATCATCAAGGTCACGGGCGGTTCCACGGCGCCGGCCCAGGCCGCATCCCAGCCGGGTGCCGGCAGCACGGTCTCGGCCGCGGGCCCAGGCAGCACCGCCCTAGCACCCGGCGTCGTTGCGGCGCTCAATGTGCCCGAGGCTGCTCTCGACAGCGTGGGGAGCCCATCGTCCGTCGTCTCTCCGAGCCGCACCGGCAACAGCTCGATCCTCCGCGCTGCTGACGGCAAGCCGATCGTCACCTACATCGGCGCCGAGTACTGCCCGTACTGCGCCGGTGAGCGGTGGGGGATCGCAGTCGCCCTGTCACGTTTCGGGACGTTCTCGAACCTCTCGGCGACGCATTCGGCGACCAACGACGTCTACCCCGACACGCAGACCCTTTCCTTCTACAAGTCGCAGTACTCGAGCCCTTACCTGGACTTCGAGCCGGTCGAGGAGGCGACGAACCAGGCGGTTGGAGGCTCCTACGCCACCTTGCAGCAGCCGACCGTGGCGGAGTCCAACCTGTTGACGCGCTACGACCCTCAGGGGAGCATCCCGTTCCTCGACATCGGCAACAAGTACGTGGTGATCGGGGCGAGCTACTCGCCTCAGGTCCTGGCGGGCCTGTCGCAGTCACAGATCGCCGCGCAGCTCGCCAACCCGAAGAGTCCCGTGGCACAGGCCATCGACGGCACCGCCAACGAGATCACAGCTGCCATCACCCAGGTGACGGACCAGCAGCCCAGCAGCGTCGCGAGCTCACAGGTGATCGCGTCCATCGCCCGATCGCTCGGAGCGTGACCCGATGACCCGCACAACCCAATCAGGACTGGCGCCGCGCTGGGTGCAGGTCACGGCCATGGCACTCTCGCTGGGGGCGACCGCCGTTGCCGCGTATCTCACGATGACGCACTACAGCGACCCGGCCGCCCTGGCGTGCCCGGACACGGGTGTCGTCAACTGCACGCTGGTCACGACCAGCTCGTGGTCGGTGCTCCTCGGCGTCCCAGTGGCTGTCCTCGGGCTCGCATGGTCGCTGGTCATGGTCAGCCTGACCTTGCCCTGGGCCTGGCGAACGGGGTCGGTGGCGATCGAGCGAGCGCGGACGGCCGCCTCTGCTCTCGGGGCGCTGGCCGTGCTCTACCTGGTTTACGTCGAGCTCTTCCGTATAGGTGCGATCTGCCTGTGGTGCACCGCCGTCCACGTGCTCGCGGTCAGCCTGTTCGCGGTGGTCCTGGCGTCGCGGACCGCGCGCCGGGACGGGCCGATACCGGCATGAGCATTCCACGGCGATCCCCCGACTCGAAGGAGATAGGGGCCTTCGCCCCTGGAGGGGTCCGAGCATCCCGCAGCACAATGGGGAGTGAGCGGCCGTGCCTCGGAATCATGGATGTGGTGCGGTGGAGGAGGGAACGATGGCGGAGTTGTGGCGGGACCATCCGGGGGGCGTTCTCGGTTTGGAGTGTGAGGCGTATCTGAACGGCACGCTGGCGGAGTTCTGGGAGGAGCAGGGAACGGCAGTGCCCGTCTGGACCTGGACGAACCTGTTGGCACACGGCAGCGAGAGCCGGATCCACGACAGCTTGTACCGGGCCTCGAAGCCTCGCCGGACGGGACGCAGCTGGCGTACCGCGCGCTCGTACCTGGCCTACCAAGTACTGGATCTCGCGTGCGAGGACTTCACACTCGAGGAGTTCCAGTCGACTGTGCTGCTGCCGCTCGAGCTCGAGTTGGCGGCGCGGCCCGAGGTCGAGGGGTGGACGCCGCGTCGCTGGGTCGACACCGTGGACGAGGTGATCCGCAGCCAGCCCTCGACGTTGGGATTCTGAGCGGCGCCGCGGGCGGCACAACGCATCGCGAACTACGAAGTGGCGCGTTCGATCCAGCGCTCCACGGTCCTGGCCAGTGCGGGGAGCGGCAGCATCCCGACGCGCAGCAGGAGGTCGTGGAATCGCCTGAGATCGAAGGACGTCGCGAGCCGGTCGGCAGCGAGCGCGCGTAGCCGTACGATCTCTCGCCGGCCGACCATGTAGGCCAGCGCCTGCCCCGGGTACGAGATGTAGCGATCGACCTCCGACTCCACTTCGATCCGCGGCATGGGCGTATTGGAAGCCAGCCAGTCGACCGCCTTTTGACGGGTCCACCCGAGCGCGTGCAGCCCGGTGTCGACGACGAGGCGGCTCGCACGCCACGAGTCGGCGGCATAGAGGCCCATCCGGGCAATGTCGTCGCTGTACAGGCCCATCTCGTCGGCGAGCCGCTCGCTGTAGAGCCCCCAGCCCTCTGCACAGGCCGTGTCGTGGAGCACCCGGCGTGCCAGCGGGAGGTCGGTCGCCTCCATCGCGATCGTCAGTTGGAAATGGTGGCCCGGCACGGCTTCGTGGAACGCGATGTCCTCGGCTGTGTAACGGTGCCGCTCCCGCGGTTTGGACGTGTTCAGGTAGTAGGTGCCCTGGCGGGAGCCGTCGAACGCACCGGGCATGTAGTACGCGGCAGCCATGCCCGCCTCTTCTGCTTCGGGCACCGGCTCAACCGTGCACGGTTGGTCAGGAACGGTGGCGAACCAGTTCGGCGCCTCCTCCTCCGCAGCGGCAACGACTCGCCGCGCATGCTCGAGCATCTCCTCCCGACTGCTGTAGCGCAGATCGGGGTCGTCGCAGAGGTGGCCGAAGATTTCTGCCGGATCGCTCGTCTGCCACAGTCGTGAACCCGTCTCGACGAGCTCGTTGCGCACCTGGTCGATGATCTCGTGGCCCATGGCGTGCAGTTCGTCGGGGGTGTACGTCGTCGAGGTGTGAAGGCGGGCCATCGCCCGGTACATGTTCTCCCCTTCGGGGAGGAAGACAATGCCGGGGTGATCGTCGTCACGAGCGAGGGGGAGGATGTCAGTCCGCAAGGCGTCTCGGTAACCAGCGAGGGCGGGGCGCACGTCGTGGTCGATGGTCTCAGCGACCGACCGCCGGAAGTCGTCGTCTTCGATGTCGGCGCGGCCGACACCACCGAGATCGGGGTCGGCGATCACGAGGTCGAGCTGCGCGACGGCGGATTCGACAAGGCGGGACACTGCGGTCCGCCCGGCGCGGGCACCCGATCGGTGGCGCTCGCCAGCGGCGGCGAGCAGCGCGGGGAGGCCTCCGAGGCGAGCGAGATAGCCGTTCCGGCGCTCTTCATTGTCGAGTGGAAGTTTGGGCAACGTCGTGAGGACACCCGGGACGGGCGCGACGAAGGTGTCACAAATCGTGAACTCGGTCAGGGGCACTCGGGCTGCATCCGCCATGCCACGGGCCAGGACGCGCACGAAGTCGAGTGTCTGGTGCTCTGTCTCGGCCAAGCCTTGATCCGTGTGGTCCTCGGCTCGTTGCGCAATGGCGGTGAGAGTGGCAGCCACCAGCGCCTCGGCCTCGTCGCTGAAGTCCGGGAGTCGATCGTCGTAACCGGGAAAGCCATACATCGACGCGGAGAGGGGATCAGCGTCGAAGACGGTCGAAAGAAGCTCGGTGGCGAGATCGTCTGCAGGCATGGCGGGAAGTTACGGCTCTGGGTTCGTCACGGCAAGAGGCGACTACGTCTCTTGCGGCGTGAGTGCGGATGCACCGAACGGCCACCTCCCCGTCCGGACGGGACGAGATCGACGTTTCGTCGAAGGCCTATTCACCTGAACCACGTGTGGCCGAGCGCTCCATTTCGATCTTCTCCCACCGCATCAATGGTCATTGTGATTTATGGCGGCGAGAATGGCTTGGCCGCGATTCCGCACACCCAGCCTGCGGTAGATGGCGTCGAGATGACTTTCGACAGTTCGCCGGCTGATGGCGAGCTGGTTCGCCATTTCGGTCGTCGTAAGACCTCGCATCAGGAGCAGCAGGACGTCTGCCTGCCGAGCCGTGACACCCAGTTGCCGCATCAGGTCCTCTCGGCCGGGCTGACGATCACACTCCACGTAAAAGGCATCCAACCCCGGATACGCGTTCGCGACCAACCGAACACGCACTGAGTGGTCACCGAGGATCGCCGTGGCGAAATCCTGGTTCGGCGGCTGTTGCCACGCTGCCTTGTCGCTCACATGTGTCTGCAACGCCGCGGGAATTCGGGATCCGGGCGAAACGCCCAGTCGTTGTTGGGCACTCGGGGTGACCCACGTCACGATGCGGTCCGCGTCGAACAGGATGACGGCCTCACCGTCGCGCGCTTCGTCCACGACCGCGTGAATCAGTGCAAGATAGTGAAGGCGTTGCAGCGTGGTATTGAGAATCGGCCTTATCGCTTCCAGCAACAGCACCTCGCTATCGGTGAAGTCTCGCGTCGATCTCGCGAGGCTGATTCCGATTACCTGTTGCGATGACCCGATGCCGTCGAAGAGCGGAGGAAACTGCAAGACCAGCTGGTGCTCCATCCCGACGACCTTGTAGACGTAGTTGTAGAGATCAGTACGGTGGAGATCTGCCGAGCTGATGTAGTCGGACAGTCGAAGAGGGTCGCAGTTCCCTCGCTTCGCTTCGACGATTAGAGGGCTTTGTTGCGCAAACTGGCCAAAGAGCTCCTCCCCTCCGCTGAACACTGCGTCGGGCGGATCGGCGACGACGATCGATTGACCCATCGCAAGATTGATGACGTTGTGACCCGAGTGGTCGCAGGCGATCAGGTCGCGAAGAAGTTGGGGCACTCGCCGCGACACTTGCGCGAAGTCGTCAAGGTCCGCCAGCTCTCCGGCAAAGGTCAATACTTGCGTCAGCTGCGCTGAGCCAATCGTTTATTTTGTCGCCATTGTCGCCAAACCGTCCAACGACCATACCTACCGAGCAGGTCCTGGACGCCTAGGTTACGCGGTCCTACGGATGCGTGTCGGGCAGAGCCATGTACCCTGCGGTGCGAACGGGTGCTTGGCGACAGCACAACGACGGCGCCGCGGGTGTGTTGGTTAAGGGTTTGACAAACGGCGCGATCGGCGACGCGAAGGGCGCGACGCCAACCTGCTGGCCTGCCTCGGAAAAGAAGAGGCGATGGGCCTTGAACCCGAAGTCTCTTGACGGCCAAGCCGGCGGCCCGGGAAGACACCAGGACCACAAGGACAGTGGGCGGCCCCGAGGTCCGGACTGATGCTTTCCGGGTCGCCCCGAACCGCGAACTGCGGCACCTTGAGTAGCCGGCTGTAACGGTTTGGACGTTGGATTTGGGTGCAGTCCGCTTCTTTGGTGTCTGAAAAGGCGGCCCGGCTCCTCAGAAGAGTCAGAAAAGGACGATTGGCCCTGCCGTTGCCCAATGGTTGGGGACAGCCTGGAAATGAGGAGGAACCATGGTCGTGAAGAAGATCGCGCACCCGAGCGTTGATGAGCGCCGGGCCAAGGGCAAGGACGCCCGAGAACGGGCGCGGCTCAGCAGTCACAGCGGGTGGTTGCCCGCAGATGACCGCGCCGATCCCGTGGCGCAGCTCGAAGCGCAGAACGTCACTCGAGAAGCGGACCTCGTGCCCGTTCGTCACGGCCGGATGATGGCCTCGCCTTTTACGTTCTATCGAGGCGCAGCCAAGATCATGACGGGCGACTTGCAAGACACTCCAACGGCTGGCCTCAGGGTCCAGCTGTGCGGGGATGCCCATCTCTCGAATTTCGGAGGGTTCGCGTCACCAGAACGAACCCTGTTGTTCGACTTGAACGACTTCGACGAGACACTGCCCGGTCCTTTCGAATACGACGTGAAGCGCATGGCGGCGAGCTTCACGATTGCTGCGCGCAACAACGAGTTCAGCCTCGCCGATACCACGGCATCGACGCTCGCCGCAGTGACGGCCTATCGCGAAGCCCTGGCCGAGTTCGCCCAGATGGGCAACATGGAGATCTGGTACGCCCGGATGACCGAACAAGAGGTCATGGGGGCGATCGCCACCATGACCAAGGGAGAAAAGTCGAAGCAGGCCGCGGCCCAGGCCGAGAAGGGCGCACAGAGAGCTCAAAAGACCGTGGCCAAGGCCCACTCACGCGACAGCCTTTCGGCGTTGACGAAGCTTGCCGAGGTGGTCGACGGCCGATACCGGATCATCAGCCAGCCACCTGTGGTCATCCCGGCGCGCGATCTCGAGGCCATGTACGGGTACTCCGGTGACGAGATCCAAGAGGCAATCCATCAACAGTTCCGGGCCTATCGGGCCACTCTCCAGGAGGACCGCCGCCACCTCTTGGAGCGGTTCGAGATCGTCGACGTCGCCCGCAAGGTGGTGGGAGTGGGCAGTGTCGGCACCAGGGCCTTCATCGTTTTGCTCCAGGGCCGTGACGAACAGGACCCACTGTTCCTCCAGATCAAGGAGGCGACGGCCTCGGTGCTCGAGGACCACCTGCCCAAGAGCAAGTTCAAGGAACCCGGGGAGCGAGTGGTGCAGGGGCAGCGCATCATGCAGGCGGCCAGCGACATCTACCTGGGCTGGACCAAGGGGGTGGAAGCCAATCGCCACCTGTACTGGCGCCAACTCCGCGACATGAAGGGCTCGGCCACGGTCGAGACGATGACCCCGGTCATGCTCCGGTTCTACGCGGGCATCTGCGGCTGGACCTTGGCGCGGGCCCACGCCCGGTCGGGAGACGCAGTGACGTTGGCCGCGTACCTCGGCAAGAGCGACAAGTTCGACCGCTCGATCACGGACTTCTCACAGCGCTACGCCGACCAGAACGAGCGCGACTACCAGGCTTTCACTGAAGCGATTCGCTCCGGACGCCTAGAAGCCGTCGAAGGTGTCTGAGAATCGGCATCAGATAGGTTGCCCAGATGACCGGACCCAACATTCTGCTGATCATGACCGACGAGGAGCGCTATCCGCCCCCGTACGAGGCCGACGACGTGCGCGCCTTCCGCAATTCCCAACTCACCGCCAGGGAGTCGATCCGAAACCGGGGCCTTGAATTCCACCGGCACTATGCCGGCTCGACTGCGTGCGTCCCCAGCCGAGCCACGCTCTTTACCGGTCAGTATCCCTCGCTACACGGGGTGACGGCCACGGACGGCGCCGCCAAGCAGAACACCGATCCTGAAATGCAATGGCTTGACCCGAACTCCGTGCCGACCCTCGGCGACTGGTTCCGAGCGGGTGGGTATCGGACCCACTACCGGGGCAAGTGGCACGTCTCATTTGCCGATATCACAATCCCCGGTTCGCACGAGGGCCTGAAGGCTTCGGATGACAAGGGCAACCTGATTCCCGATGCCGTTGAGGCCTACCAGAAGGCCGACCGGCTCGACCCGTTCGGGTTCTCAGGATGGATCGGACGCGAGCCGCACGGCGCCGACAAGTCGGACTGTGGCACCATCCGCGACGGAGTGTTCGCAGAGCAGGTCGTCGAGCTCTTCTCAGACTTGACCGCGTCTCGGTCGGAGGGTCCCTGGCTGACGGTGGCGTCGTTCGTGAACCCACACGACATCGCCTTCTCGGGGTTCGGGTGGGAACAAATGCTCC
This sequence comes from uncultured Acidimicrobiaceae bacterium, assembly GCA_963777485.1. Classification (GTDB taxonomy): domain Bacteria; phylum Actinomycetota; class Acidimicrobiia; order Acidimicrobiales; family RAAP-2; genus Bog-473. Next base: position 445,665 of record CAVZQP010000001.1, read on the forward strand.
GCTTCGGGCCACCAGACGACTCCGTGCCCGACGTGGCCGAACCTCCGTCCCAAGCGGACTCCTTCGCCGGTCGACCCATGTGCCAGGAGGCATTCAAGGCGATCTGGCCCCGGATGATTTTCGAGACGGCGACCGATCTCGGATACCGGCGGCTCTATTACTACCTACTCAAGCTGGTCGACCGGGCTATCGGCCGGATTCTCGAGGCGCTCGAGCAGAGCGGCATGGCCGATGACACCATCGTTGTCTTCACCTCGGACCACGGTGACCTCCTGGGGGCCCACGGTGGTCTGATCCAGAAGTGGTGCAACGCCTTCGACGAGGCCACCCGCGTCCCGCTGCTGGTCGCCGGTCCCGGTGTCGAGCCGAAGCCGGAAGGTGTCACCGTGCCGACGAGCCACGTCGACCTCATCCCGACGCTGCTTGGCCTGGCCGGGATCGACCGCGAGCAGGCGTGCGCCGGCGTCGCCGCCCACCATGACGAGGCCCAACCGCTGCCGGGCCGTGACCTCAGCCCCATCATCAGAGGGCAGGCGGACGCGGCGACGCTGGCCACGCCGATCTACTTCATGACGGAGGACGACGTAACCAGAGGCATGACCCAGGTGAACATTCTGACCGGGGCCGCGTTCGACCCCGTTGCGCCGCCCACCAACATCGAGTCAGTGCTGGCGACCTTGCCCACCGGCGACGGGGGCGCGCCCGAGCTGTGGAAGCTGAACCATTACTACGACCGCATAGACGACTGGTACGCAGCCCATGGTGTTGGCCCGAACCCCTTCCGAGGTCCCGCCGCCGAACCCGACTGGGAGTTGCACAACCTGACCACCGACCCCGAGGAGCGCCAGAATCGAGCCTCTGACGACCCTACGACGGCGTCGAGAATGAAGTCAGTGCTCGAAACGGAGCGGGATACAAAGCGGCTGATCCCGACGCTACGGAACGCCACCCCATAGTTTTACCTGTCGAGACTGTTTCCGAAGTGCCTGTCGCACTTTCGTCTGCCGCGCGATTTTCCTTCGCGCGGTACGCGCACCTCTACCCGGAAGACCTGCGCGCTGTCGCCGACGCGATGGACCGCGCTCGTACAGAGACGATCGGCGAGTACCCAGCGGACTGTCCGACAGGCATCGAGTCGATGACGCGTGGGGAAAACGTGGGAAGAATCGAAGGGCTGAGGGTCGGTTCTCGGATCGACCACTCTGACCAGGAAATTTGGTGGAGGCGATGGGACTTGAACCCACGAACCTCTTGACTGCCAGTCAAGCGCTCTACCAGCTGAGCTACGCCCCCAGTGGTGGAGGTCCACGCTAGCAGTCGACGCGAATCCCTCTCGTTCGCTGAAGGACAAAGCAAACGCCGAAACGGCCGAACGGGACGGGCCGGACAGGCTCGTTGGCCTGGCCAGATACGCCTGACGCCTGGCCTACCCTGGTGGCATGGCACGCGCGTACGAAGTCGAGGCGGTTGAGAGGAAGTGGCAACGCCTCTGGGAGGAGGAAGGGACCTACCAGGTCGACAACGACGACCCGCGTGAGAAGTACTACGCGCTATGCATGTACCCCTATCCGTCGGGGCCGGCGCACCAGGGGCACGTGCGCAACTACCTGTTCGGTGACCTGGCCGTCCGATACCAGACCATGCAGGGGAAGGCCGTGCTCTCGCCGCTGGGGTTCGACTCGTTCGGCCTCCCGGCCGAGAACGCCGCCATCAAGACCGGGACCCACCCCCGGCTCTTCACCGAGGATCGCATTGCCCAGCTGAAGGGCTCGCTGATCCGGCTCGGCGCCGTCTACGACTGGCGGCGGGAGATCCGGAGCCACGACCCCGAGTACATCAAGTGGAACCAAGTCATTTTCCTCAGGCTCTGGGAGGCGGGCCTGGCCTATCGGCGCATGGCGCCCGTCAATTGGTGCCCGGGGTGTCAGACGGTGCTCGCCAACGAGCAGGTGCTGACGGACGGCACGTGCGAGCGGTCGGGTGACCTGGTCGAGCGGCGAGACCTGGAGCAATGGTTCTTCCGTATCACCGCCTACGCCGACGAACTCCTCGAGGCCCTGGACGACCTCGACTGGCCCGAGAAGGTCAAGGTCATGCAGCGCAACTGGATCGGCCGCTCCGAGGGCGCCGAGTTCGACATGGCGGTCCAAGGCCGCGACGACGTGAAGGTCCGCGTGTTCACCACCCGGCCGGATACCAGCTTCGGCATGACGTACGCCGTCATCGCGCCCGAACACCCCTTGCTCGATGACTTGACCACCGACGAGTACCGGAAGACCGTCGACGAGCTGCGCCGCCGCGCCGCGGTGGAGACCGATATCGAGCGAATGAGCGAGGGCGATGCCAAGTCGCTCGAGAAGCGCGGCGAGTTCACCGGCACCCACGTCATCAACCCGTTCAACAGCGAGCCGGTGCCGCTCTACGTTGCAGACTACGTGCTCATGAGCTACGGCACCGGGGCGATCATGGCCGTGCCGGCCGAGGACGTCCGGGACTGGGCGTTCGCCACGCTGCACAACCTCCCGATCGTACGCACGGTTCAGCCGCCAGACGGATGGGAGGCAGACGGGGGCGGCGCCTACACGGGGGACGGGATCAAGATCAACAGCGGCTTTCTCGACGGCCTCGACATCGCCACGGCCAAGACGCGGTCCATCGACTGGCTCGAGGAGCAGGGAATCGGCGAGCGCAAGGTCAACTACCGCTTGCGCGATTGGTTGGTGTCGCGGCAACGGTTCTGGGGCTGTCCCATTCCCGCCGTCTATTGCGACGAGCACGGCGTGGTGCCGGTCCCCGAGGACCAGCTTCCGGTGCTCGCCCCCGACGACGTCGAGTTCTTGCCGACGGGGCAATCGCCGCTCGTGAACAGCGAGGAATTCTTGCTCACGACGTGCCCGATCGACGGCGGTCCGGCAACACGCGAGACCGACACCCTGGACACGTTCGTCGACTCGTCGTGGTATTTCCTTCGCTTCTGCGATCCGTGGAATACCGACGTGCCCTTCGGCCCCGAGGCGGCGCAGCACTGGATGCCGGTCGACCAGTACATCGGCGGGATAGAGCACGCGATCTTGCACCTGCTCTACGCCCGCTTCTACACGCGGGCGCTGATCGACGTCGGGCTGGCGCCGGGAGTGCCGCGGGAGCCGTTCAAGCGGTATCTCGCCCAGGGCATGATCCGCATGGACGGCACGAAGATGTCCAAGTCCAAAGGCAACCTCATCGCGCCGGAGCACTACTACGAGACAGTCGGCGCCGACGGGCTGCGGCTGTTCCACCTCTTCGTCGGGCCGCCCTTCGACGACATGGATTGGTCGGACCAGACCGACAGCGTCATTGCCGGGTGCGGCCACTTCCTGGACCGGCTCTGGCGCGCCTGCACGGAGGTGGTGCCGGCTCGTGAGGGTGCCGGCCAGTTGAGCGACGACGACCGCGGGGTGCGCCAGGTCGTGCACCGCTCCATCGATGTCGTCACGAGGGATCTCGAGCGGTGGTCGTACAACACCGCCGTCGCGCACTGCATGGAGCTCTTGAACGCGCTCCAGCACTATGCCCGCCAGGACGCCGGTGTGCACCAAGAGGTATGGAGCGAGGCGCTCGGCGCGTTGTTGCGGCTGCTGGCGCCGTTGACGCCCCACGTCACGGCCGAGTTGTGGGAGCACCTCTGGCCCGGGGAGCCGTCGGTGCACCTGCAGCGGTGGCCCGAGTTCGACCCCGAGCTCGTGCGTCAGGACACCGTGACCATGGTGATCCAGGTCAACGGCAAGCTCCGTGACCGGGTGGAGGTCGACGCTTCGATTTCGGAGTCGGACGCCGAGGCGGTGGCGCTCGCCTCGGAGAAGGTCGCGGCCGCCCTGGACGGTGGGTCGCCCCGGCGCGTGGTGGTGCGGCCGCCCAAGCTGGTCAACATCGTCGTCTGAGCGCTCCGCGTTCCCGACCATGGCCCGCAAGCGGAGCAACTACGTCGCCACGTTCGCTGTCCTTGCCACGGCGGCGTTGGCCTTCAGCCTTCTCCAGTCGCTGATCATCCCGGCCATTCCCCAGTTCGAGAGCACGCTACACGCGTCGGAAAGCGCAGCGAGCTGGCTGTTGACGGCCTACCTCCTGAGCGCCGCCATCGCGACACCGATCCTCGGTCGCGTGGGCGACATGATGGGCAAGGAGCGCGTGATCGTGGCTGTGCTCGTCGCGCTTTCCGTCGGATCGCTGATCGCAGGGTTGGCCACGACGCTGCCGGTCATGCTCGTCGGCCGCGTGATTCAGGGCACGGGGGGAGCCGTGTTCCCCTTGGCGTTCGGAATCATCCGCGACGAGTTTCCGGCCGAGCGGGTCGCCGGCGCCATCGGCGTCATGTCGGCCATCCTCGGTGCGGGCGCGGGTGCGGGCATCGTGCTGGCGGGGCCGATCCTCGAACACCTGGACTACCACTGGCTGTTCTGGATCCCGTTGATGATGTCGGTGACCGCGACCATCGCCACCTTTGTCTTCGTGCCCGAATCGCCGGTGCGGGCGCCGGGCCGCATCGGCTGGCTCGGCGCCGTTTTGATGTCCGGATGGCTGGTGACCGGCTTGCTCGCCATCACCTACGCGCCCACCTGGGGATGGGGGAACGTAACGGTGCTGGCGCTCTTCACGGCGACCGCCATCTTGTTGGTGATCTGGGTCATCGCGGAGAACCGCTCCAAGTCGCCTTTGGTCGACATGAAGATGATGCGGATCCCGGCAGTCTGGAGCACGAACCTGGCCGCCCTGCTGTTCGGATTCGGCATGTTCGCTATGTTCATCGTGCTGCCGCAGTTCACCCAGACGCCCACGCACGTCGGGTACGGTTTCGGCGCATCGGTGACGGCATCGGGCCTCTATCTGGCGCCGTTCGCCGCCGCCATGGTGATCGTCGCCCCGACGACCGGCCGCCTCAGTGCGCTCATCGGATCGAAGATGGTCCTCGTCCTCGGCTCGCTCTTTGCGGCCGCCAGCTACTTCGTGCTCGTGTTCGAGCACAACGTGGAATCGGTCGTGTACGTCGCGACCGGTCTGCTCGGCGTCGGGATCGCCTTGGGCTTCGCCAGCATGTCGAACCTCATCATCGAGGCCGTGCCTGCGGAACAGACCGGTGTGGCCACCGGCATGAACACGAACATCCGCAACATCGGGGCGGCGCTGGGCAGCGGCATCGCGACCAGCCTCATCATCAGCTCCCTGTTGCCTGACGGCTATCCCAAGGAAGAGGGCTATGTCCTCGCGTTCATCGTCAGCGGGGCCGGGCTTGTCGTGGCCGCTTTGGTCGCGCTGCTCATTCCGGGGCGACCAGACCCTGCGGCAGCCCGACTTCACGAGCCGCATCGTGCGTTGACGGCCGAGGCCGAGGCGATCGTCGGGGCGATCGCGGTGGGACCCGAGGACTTGGCCTAGGGCGCTGGACGGCGCTGGCCTTCACGGCGCGAGGTGGCACAGCCGTCGGAGCTGCTCAGCGTGGTGTGGGCTACTCGTCTCGTTGGACGGGAGAGGTTTTGGGAGCCCCGGCGCCTATGGGTTCGACTTGTGAGTAACCGAGAATTCCACAAGCCAAAGGTTGTGGAATTCGGAAGTAACAAGGGTCGCCTTGTGGAATTCGGCCAAATCCACAAGGTCTCCTCCGTATACCGCTCATCGAGATCAAGACCGGGTGTCTCTGCTGACGATGAACGTCGGGTGAAACTCGGGTCTGGATCAGGTGGCCCCGTCGACACCCGACGGCGGTAGATCGCTCATTACGCCTCAGACCCGCCGATCGCCAACATCACCCCTCCTACCGATGTTTCGTGCGAAACCCGAGCGAAAGCCCACGCCCGCGAGGTGGAGGATCTGCCGGGCTCAGTCCTTGAAGCCCGCCAGCACTTCCTTCCACGCCTCCGCGCCGACCTTGTAGGGCGCATAGAAGCTGAAGCGGTCGACGGCATCGCCGAATCGGGACCGGACCTCCGCCGCCACCTTGTCGAGCGGGGCCACGATGGCAAAGGCGTTCAGGACCTCGTCGTCGATGATCTCGCCCATCTTCACCCACTCGCCCCGCTTGGAGAGCGTGTTGAGCTCGGTCTGCATGTCGCCCCAGCCGTGCAGCTCGAGGACGGGGCGGTAGGCCGGCGTCGAGCCGTAGAACGCGATCTGCTGGCGCACCGCCTGGTCGGCCGCCTCTCTCTCCTTGTCGGTCGTACCGGTCACGACGAAGCCCGGGTACGACACCGTGAGGTCGCCTCGCGTCTTGCCCGCCTTGGCTGCGCCACGCTCGAGCGCCGGGAGGCTCTTCTCGCGCAGGTAGCGCTCGGTCGTGAACCCGTGGACGAGGAAGCCGTCGCCCACCTCGCCCGCCACCTCGGTCATGTGCTCGCCTACGCCGGCCAGGAGGATCTTCGCGTTGCCGTGCGGGTTGGGGCCGGGGTTGAAGAACGGCGTCATCAGCGTGTGCGTGTAGAACTCGCCCCGGAAGTCGAGCTTCTCTCCGGTTTCCCACGTCTTCCAAATGGCCCGGATCGCGAGGATCATCTCGCGCATACGGGGCGCAGGATGTGACCACGGCATGGAGAAGCGCTTCGTGATGTGCGGCTTTATCTGGCTGCCCATGCCCATCATGAAGCGACCCTTGGTCAACAGCTGCAGGTCGTTGGCCAGCACGGCCAACGTCATCGGGTTGCGGGCGAAGGCCACCGTGATGCCGGTGCCGAACTCGAGCTTCTCGGTTGCGCCCGCCCCGATCGCGATGGGGAGGAAGGGGTCGTGGCTCGTCTCGGCCGACCACACGCCGTCGTACCCGCTCGCCTCTGCCTTCGCCGCCTCTTCGGCCACTCCGGCGGGGGAGAAGCCGATGCCGCCGTCGATCTTCATTCCGCGTGTCCTCTCTACTGGTCTTCGCCGCGGAGGAAGCGCTCCAGTTCGGCCGCGATCTCGTCGCCCGACGGCACCTCCTCCACGCCCATAGCGTTGCCCTCCGAGGCGTCGAGGTTCTCCTCGAGCTTTCGCACCATGGCCTGGTGCTCCTCGTTGTCCGAGATCAGCTGGTCCACCTGGCGCCGGGAGCTGTCGGCCGCCCGCCGCAACGCCGAGGCGTCGATCGTCAAGCCGGCCACACCGGCGAGCCCCTCGAGCAACGCCGCGCTCGCTTCGGGGAACGGCATCGCCGCGACGTAGTGCGGGACGCGGGCCCACAGGCTCACCGTCGGCGTGCCCGCTTGGCCGAAGGCCATCTCGAGGGCGGACAAGACGCCCGCCGGCACCTCGAGCTCGCCCTGCACGATCCCCACCTGCTCGATGAGGTGCGACGAGCCCTCCGGTGCGGTCGCCGCCAGCCGGACCGGGCGAGTGTGCGGTGCCGGCGCGGGGAAGGCGCCGAGCCCCACGACCATGCGCACCCGCCAGGAGCGAGCGAGGCCCACCACGGCGTCGGTGAACGCTCGCCAGTGGAAGTCCGGCTCGGGGCCGACCAGGAACAAGATGTCCCGTCCCTCCTCGTCGGTGCCCTGCCGCACCACCGTGCGCGGCCACGTCAACTCGGTGGTCACGCCGTTCACGATGCGCGCCACCGGCCGCCGCGCCCGCTGGTCCAAGAAGTGCTCGCCGTTGAAGGTGACGATCGTTTCCGTCGGGCCCCGCCCGAGCAACGCCGCGATAGCGGTGGTCGAGCCGAGCCCGGCGTCGACCCAACCCTCCAAAGCGATCACGAGCACCGGCTCGTTCAGGACCGGTTCGGCGTTGACTTCGAAGATCTCGGTCATCCCGGAGCCCTCGGGGCTCACGGCACCGACTCCAGCGCCTGCGCGGACATCTCGAAGAGGTGTCCGATCTGCGCAGGGAACGAGTCCACACTGCCCTTGTCGCCGGCGCCGGCGCCGGCGACGTAGCGCGCGTACACGCCCTGGAGGATGCAGGCGAGCTTCCAGTAACCGAACGCGGCGTAGTAGCCCACCTCGGAGACGTCGAGATCGGACACCGAGCCGTACCGCTCGAGCACCTGGGCCCGCGTCGAGAACCCGGGCGCGGTCGTCGGCGACATGCCCAGCACCGCCATCTCGTCGGTCGGGTCCGCCCAATAGACCATGAGCAGCCCGAGGTCGGCGAGCGGGTCCCCCAGTGTGCAGATCTCCCAGTCGAGGATGGCGCGCACCGAACCGTCATCCGCGAGCACGACGTTGTCCATGCGGTAGTCGCCGTGCACGACCGAGGTGCGCTGCTGCTTCGGGATGCGCCGCGCCAGTTCGTCGCTGACCCGCTCGACCAGGCCGCCGTGGTCGACGCCCTCGACCTGCATCTGCTCGTACTGCCCGCGCCAGCGCTTGAGCTGCCGCTCGATGTACCCATCGTGGCGCCCCAGGTCGCCCAGCCCGACCGCGTCGGGGTCGACGTCGTGCAGCGCGGCGAGCGTGTCGGCCATGTGGTCGCCCACGGTGCGCCGGGTCGCCTCGTCGAAGGCCTCCTCGGCCTGCGGCGCGCTGCGCAGAATGTGGCCCTCGACGAACTCCATCACGTAGAAGGGACGCTCGTTGACCGCCTCGTCGGTGCACAGCCCGTGCGCGACGGGGACCGGGATGCCGACCGGGCCGAGCGAGGAGATCAGCCGGTACTCACGCGTCATGTCGTGGGCGGTGGGCAGCACGTGGTGCAGCGGCGGCCGGCGCAGGGCCCAGGCCCGCCCGTCCATGTCCTCGACCCGAAAGGTGAGGTTGGACCGGCCGCCGGCGACGAGGGTGAAGGTGAGCGGCGGGCGCAGCTCGGGCAGCAGAGCCGCCATCCACTCGGTGACCTGCTGCTCGTTGATGCCTTGGGGTGCTCCTGACACGGGTCCCGACGCTAATCGGTGTGCAGCGGGGCCTTCGGACGCCTCCGGGTCGACCCCGTCCGACGGGACGAGGCGGACACAACCATTACCCTCGGAGCCGAAATGGACGTCACCGACCAGACATTCCAAGACGAGGTCCTGACCCGCAGCACCACGGTGCCGGTCGTCGTCGACCTGTGGGCGCCCTGGTGTGGGCCGTGCAAGACGCTCGGGCCGATGCTCGAGAAGGCGGTCGCCGACACCAACGGCGCCGTCGCGCTCGCCAAGGTCAACGTCGACGAGAACCCGCGGGTCGCGCAGTCGTTCGCCGTGCAGTCGATCCCCGCGGTCTTCGCCATCAGCAACGGCCAGGTTGTGGACCAGTTCATCGGCGCCGTCCCCGAAGCGCAGGTGACGGCGTTCATCCAGCGTCTCGCGCCGGCCCCGAGCGAGGCCGACAACCTCGTAGCCGCGGGCGACGAGGCGTCGCTGCGCAAGGCGCTCGAGCTCGAGCCGGACCACGGCGGTGCCATCGAGGCGCTGGCGCGGTTGCTCATCGACCGCGACGAAGCCGCCGAGGCTCTCGCCATCCTCGGGCGCATCCCCGAGACCGACGCCACCCGTGCCCTGGCCGCCGACGCCCGGCTCCTCGAGGCCGGCGTCGACGTCTCCGATACCGGCCGCGACGAGATCGCCGGCAAGCTCGACGGCCTCCTCGACAAGGTGCGCGACGACGACGGCGCGCGCCAGGAGTTCGTCGACTTGCTCGAGGCGCTCGGCCCGTCCGACCCGCGCACCAACGAATACCGGCGCGCGCTGGCGGCGCGGCTGTTCTGATGGCCCTCGGGGCTCCGGGCACCGAGACCGGCGCCCAACCCGACACCGCCGGACAGCGCACCCTCTTGGCGCCGAGCGCACGCACCCTCGATCTCGCCGGCCGGCGCTACGACCTGACCCACCGCGCGCTGGTGATGGGCATCCTCAACCGCACGCCCGACTCCTTCTACGACAAGGGCGCAACCTTCGAGCTCGACAAGCTCTGGGCGCGCGCCGAGCAGCTGGTCGTCGACGGCGCCGACATCCTCGATATCGGTGGCGTCAAGGCGGGACCCGGACCCGAGGTGACCGAGCCCGAGGAGCTCGACCGGGTCGTCCCGGTCGTCGCCGGACTCGTCGCGCGCTTCGACACGCCGGTCTCGGTCGACACCTGGCGCGCCTCGGTGGCACGGGCCTCCTACGCCGAGGGCGCGGTCATGGGCAACGACATCAGCGGCCTGGGCGACCCCGACTACGTGCCGGCGGCGGCCGAGCACGATGCGGCGGTCGTCATAACCCACATCCGCCTCAAGCCCCGCGTCGCCGACCCCGAGCCGCACTACGACGACGTCGTCGCCGACGTGGCGGCGTTCCTCATCGAGCGCGCCGGCCAGGCCCGTGCCGCCGGTGTCCCGGCCGAGCGCATCGTGCTCGATGCGGGCCTCGATCTCGGCAAGACGGCCGAGCAGTCGCTCACCCTGCTGCGCGCCTCTCGGCATCTTGCCTCACTCGGCTTCCCGCTCCTCCTCTCTGCGTCCAACAAGACGTTCCTCGGGAAGGTCCTCGATCTGGAGATCACCGAGCGGGGTGCCGCTTCCATCGGCGCGGCGGCCCTCGGGATCGCGTGGGGTTGCCGCATTGTCCGGGTCCATGACGTCCTTGGCACTTGCCGGGCCCGCGACGCCCTCGCCGCCGTGAGCGAGGCGCAGTGAGCGCGAGCGCCGCCACGGCCGCACGGGCTTCGGCCTACCTCGTCCGCGGCGACGACGCCTCACTCGTCGCACAGGAGGTGCGCGCGTTGCTGGCCGGTGTCGTCGGCGACCGCGACCACACGCTCGTCGTCGAGGAGATCGGCGGTTCGCCGGCCGACGAACTGAACGTCGGCGCCATCGTCGATGCCAGCCTGACCCCGCCGTTCCTGATCGACCTGCGCGTCGTCGTGGTGCGCGACGCGGGCCGGTTGCTCACGGCGGACGTGCCGCGGCTGGTCGAGGTGGTGCAGGAGCCGCTGCCGACGACGGTGCTGATCCTGGTGGCCGGGGGCGGGACGATCCCGGCGCCGCTGGTCAAGGCAATTGCGGCCAGCGGAGAGATCGTCGACGTCTCGACGAGCAAGGCGGGTGACCGCAAGGCCTGGCTTCACGAACACCTGCGGGACGCCCCGGTGCATCTCGACCGCGGCGCCACGGATCTGCTGGCGGACCACGTGGGCGAGGACCTCGGCCGGGTGGAGGGACTGCTCTCCGCCCTGAGCGCGGCGTACGGCGAAGGGGCGAGCGTCTCGGCCGAGGACCTCGAGCCGTATCTGGGCGAGGCGGGCAACCTGCCCCGTTACGCGCTGACCGACGCCATCGACCGCGGCGAGGCGCGCACGGCGCTGCGCGTCCTCCACCGCCTCTCCGAGGCGGGCGGCCTGGCACCGATGCAGATCCTCGCCACGCTGCACGGGCACTACGCCAACATGCTGGCGCTCGACGGAGAGGACGTGATGGGGGAGCGCGACGCCGCCGCCGTCCTCGGCACGGCACCCTTCGTCGCGAAGAAGGCCCTCGAGCAGTCGCGCCGGCTGGGGAGCGAGAGGATCGCCGAAGGGATCAAGCTGATCGCCGCGGCGGACCTCGACTGCCGGGGGATGAGCGGCCTCGACTCCAGTGTCGTCATCGAGATCCTCGTCGCACGCCTCGCCACCCAGACCCGCCCGGCGCGTCAGACGCGGCCACCTCGGGCCCGCGCCGGTTCCGGCGCCAGCTCGCGCCGCTAAGGCCGGATCTGCTCGGCGACCCCCAGCATCCAGGGGAAGTCCACCGACTGGACGACGCAGTAGGCGAAGAGCCAGAGGAGAAGGCGTTCGACGTCGAGACCCAGCAGACCCGCCATGCGTGAGGCCAGCGCCACCGGGTCGGAAACCAAGCGGTCCTTACAGTTGAGGTGATGCTGGAGCGCGTCGTAGGTCGGGTCGCCGACGAAGGGCTTGGGATCGATGACCAGCCATGGTTCCCGCTGGGAGGCAAGGACGTTCTCGGCGTGAAGGTCGGTGCAGAGCAATCGCTCGTCGGATGCCGTGGACGGCAAGGACCGGAAAAGAGCCGTACCGTCTCGAGCGGTGCCAGGATCGATCCCGTCACCCCGTCCCACTGAAAGCTTGCGCTCGAAACTGTCTGCCCAGTAGTCGCACATCTCCTGGAGTGGGCGGAACGAGCCCGGGTCAGCCGGGATGCGCCACAGCCGCTGGAGCAGCCCGGCGATGACGACATCCTGTTCTTCCTCCGGACTCTCCGCCAGCGTCGTTCCCGGCACGCAGCGTTCCAGCAACAGTGCGGTCGTTGTCGGGCCGATCCGTTCGTCGCGGAACACCCGAACGGCGCCGTCGCCGTTCCATTCGCGTAGTGCGGCCGCTTCGTCCTCTCCTTCCATGTGACGGGACCCGACCTTCAACACGACGTCGCCGAATTCGGGCGAGGTAACGGGCGCCACCCACGCGGTCACTCCGCCCGGTTCGTAGATCTCGCCGAGTGTGAGCGTCCAGCGGGAGACGATGCCCTCGATCTCTCGTGACAACCCGGCCAGCCATGCCGTTCGGCGGTCGTCGCGACACGCGGCGACCAGGTTGCTCGGCATGGGGAGTCCGGCCACGTGCCATTGTCGCTCGTGGTAGCAGGGAGCCGGCGAGAGGCGGCCGGCAGCCGAGTCAGCCTTCGGTGCGCGCCCCAGGCTCTCCTGCGCACGGATCGCAGCACTGGCACAGGCGGAGAACACCAACGAGCCCCAGGAATTCGAGGAGCTCCGGCAGCCCGCCGCAGGCGCCGTGGAGCTGCAGTGAACGGCCGCAGCGCGTCGCCGTCACCTGCAGTCGAGCCAACGCGTCGACCGCGCCGAGGTCGGCGGGCACCAGCCACGAGACATCGAGGTCGATGGGAGGGATCTCGGCCCGGTGGCGGGGCGGTCCCGGTTCCATCGTTAGCCCTTCGCGGCCAGCCGGGGAGGAAGGCCGAAGAGCTTGAAGAGCGCAGGCTCCAAGAAGACGTGGATCGCACCGACGCGGCCTTCGACCACGTCGAGCACCTGGATGGCGAACGCCTGGGGCGCGCCACCCGGCTCCAAGGTCCGGTAGACCGCCACGGCAGGCGAGCCGTTCGCGCTGATGGGGGTGAACCTCTCCTGACCGAAGGCCTCCGCCTTGACCATCCAGCGACGGATGTCCGCGGGCCCGCGCATCCACAGCTCGAACGGGGGCATCTCGAGGATGGCGTCGTCCCGCAGAAGGGCCACGAGTCCGTCGATGTCGTCGCGCTCGAAGGCATCGACGTATGCCGCCAGGACCTCACGATCCTCGGTTGACGGCTCGCTCGGGGTCAGGTCCGGCTGCGCATCACCGACCGCGGCGCGGGCCCGGCGCAGGGTGCTGTTCACCGCCGTCGTGCTCGTCTCGAGCAGCACGGCGACTTCGGCTGCCGGCCACCGCAACACGTCGCGCAAGATCAGCACGGCACGCTGACGAGGGGCGAGATGCTGCAGGGCGGCGATGAAGGCGATACGCACGGACTCGCGGGCCACAGCCCGCTCCGCGGGATCGTCCTCCGGCGACGGCAAGACCATGCCGTCGGGCGCCGGCCCGATCCAGAACGCTTCGGGGCGGACGTCGCCGCGGACGAGCTCGCCCGATTGCGCGGGTGCGACGTCCATCGGCAGCGCGCGCCGTGCCCGGCCCTTGGACATGTCGATGCAGACGTTCGTGGCGATCCGATAGAGCCACGGTCGGAGCCCTGCCCGATCCTCGAAGCGGTCGAGCGCTCTCCACGCCCGCACCATCGCGTCCTGCACCGCGTCCTCGGCTTCGTGGATCGACCCGAGCATCCGGTAGCAGTAGCCGGTCAACTCGTGACGGTACGGCTCCAACTGCTCGGCTGATACCACGCCGGTCACGCGGGCCCGCTCACGACGGCAGCCTACGGCGGGGGACTGCTCACTGGAGGGGCGACAGACCGGCCGGCGTCAACAAGAACGCTCCCGCATGGTGTTCGGCCGCCGAGACGAGCTCGAGTGTCGCCTTGCCGACGTCCTCGGGAGTGATGCCGGGTCCCACCTCCTCGAGATACGCCTCGACGGTCATGTCGTTGCGACGCGCGTACGCCTCGACGGCCATCGCACCGATGTCGGTCGCCGGCGTCAACTTCGGCAACACCGAGACGAACCGGATGCCCAAACCGGCACGGGCGGACTCGTCAGCGGCATACCCCGTGATGAAGCGGACCGTGGCCTTGGCGCCGGCGTAGCCGCCGCTGAGAGGTGAGCCGAACAAGGCGGCGCCGCTCGACATCACGACAACGGTGCTGCCCGGGCGGAGTGGTTGCAGCAAGGCCTCGCGCAGCCAGTGAAAGGCGTGGCGGACGTCAACGTCCCAGTTGCGGCTGAAGGTCTCCCACGTGTGCTCATGCAGTGGCCGCGGCAGCGGTGCCGCCCCCGCATTGAGCACCAGGACGTCCGGCTCGTACCGCCCGACCAGCATGCCCGCGACCACAGGGTCGGCCGCGTCCGCGACCACGGGGATGAGGCGGTCGCCGAGCTCGTCGCGCAGGCTCTCGAGCGGTCCGGCGCTGCGGGCGACGGCGACGACCCGGGCGCCGTCGGCGAGGAGCGCGCCGGCGACCGCCCGTCCGAAGCCCCGGCTGGCTCCGGTCACGATGGCGGTTGGGATGGTCTGGTTCGAAGCGGGCATCGGTTGGCCTCCTTGGCTCAGGGTGGTCCCCTCGCCGTTACAACCGGCCGGGCGCCGAAATGTCGTCGCGGACGAATTCGGATGTGGGCGCGACGACTTTTCCCGGGTGGGGCAGTTGCACCGGGTGGAAGCCGATTCCCCGAATGAAAGGAACCAAGCCATGAGCAGCCAGAACTTCGCCACGACGTTCGTGGTGGACCAGACGCCCGACGAGGCCTTCTCCGCCATCACGAACGTGCGCGGCTGGTGGTCCGGTGACATCGAAGGTCGGACCGACGTCCAAGGTGAGGTGTTCACCTACCGCTACGAGGACATCCACTACACGAAGCAACGGATCAGCGAGCTGCTCCCCGGCCGCAAGGTGGTCTGGCAGATCGTGGACTCCGAGATCACCTTCACCGAAGACCCCAACGAGTGGACCGGCACCGAAGTCATCTTCGAGGTCGTTCCGACGGGCGGTCGGACCGAAGTCCGGTTCTCGCACGTCGGGCTCGTACCCGAGTTCGAGTGCTACGACCAGTGCACGAGCGCCTGGGGCTTCTACATCAACAACAGTCTGCGACAGCTCATCACCACAGGCCGGGGCGCGCCCAACACGAAGGAGAGCCCCGCCGCCTGAGCGCACACCCTCAGAGGCGTGTGACCGTCGCGAACCAGGCGGGGACGCCCTGCTCGATGAACGTCGTCTCGATCTTCGCCGGTTCCACCTGGTCGACGTTCCAGCCGCGTTGTTGGCTGAATGAGGCCCGCAGCTCCTCTTGCCCGATGGGGTGGGGACCGATATCGGGAGCGTCGTCGCTGAAGCACAACACGTAGAGGGTTCCGTCGTGCTCGGTCACGGACGCGAGGCTCGCCACATATTGCGCCCGCTCGCCTTGGTCGCAGGTGTGGAACAGGCCGCAGTCCAGCACCGTGTCGAAGCTGCGCTCCAGCCGGTCGAGCTCGAACGCATCGGCCACCGCGAATTCCGCGTCGATCCCGCGGTCCGCGGCCTTTGCCCGGGCAAGCTCGATGGCCGTCGCGGCGAGATCGACGCCCAGGGCCCGAAGCCCGAGCGACGCGGCGAGCAACGCGTGCTCACCCGTACCGCAGCCGGCATCGAGGACGGCTCCCGTGAATCCGCCCTCCGATGCGACACGCACGAACGCGTCCTGCGGCCGGCCGATGTCCCAGGGCGCCGGGTCGTGGCCCTCGTAGGACGCATCCCAGGACCGCCCGCTGGTGCGTTCGTGACTGGTCGGGGGACGCGGCATCAGCTGGCGAGCGGCGAGGAGAACCACCAGCGATGGTTCTCGGGGTCGCGTGCGCCGTACTCGCGGAGCCCGTACTCCTGGTCCGACGGTTCGCTGTCGATGCGAGCGCCGGCCGCCCTCACCTTGGCGAAGTGTGCGTCCACGTCGGGCACGATCACCTCGAGGCCACCGTGCGAGCCGTCAGCGCCCTTGGGTGAGGCCATCTCGTGCTCGGCGGTGACCGCGTGGAGCCAGATCGGGGCGTCGCCCGCCCGGACCTCTGCGTGCACGACCGTGCCGTCGTCGGTCCGGTAGATCCCTCCGGATGTGAATCCGAATGTGCTGACGAGGAAGTGGTGGGCCGCTTCGATGTCCTCGTAGACGAGGATGGGGATCACGGTCGTCGCGGTCATGGTGTCGTTGTCGGTGGTGTGCGCTGTGGTGGTCATGTAGCCACTATGCAGGCACCATCTCGTCGGCGTCTTGTACAAACCTGACCTCGGGAATGGCTTTGGAGTCGGCGGCGAACGCCGCCGGGGTCATTCCGGCGAGCGCGGCGAAGTCCCTCGTCAGGTGGGACTGGTCGTAGAAGCCTGCCTCGGTGGCGACGTCGGCGAGCGAGCGGCGACGGGTCTGGTCCATGAGCATCGTCGTGGCGTGCTGGAAGCGGAGCAGGCGCGCGTAAGCCTTGGGTGTGAGACCGAGCTGGCGCCTGAAGTTCTGCGTGACGTGGCGCCGGCTCCATCCCGTCTCGTCCATCAACGGCTCGACTTTCGCCCCGCCCCGTGACCGATGCAGCTGACGCCGCAGCCACGCCACCTCCGGGGACAGCGCCGGGAGCTCACAGGACGCGAACGATGTGTCGAGGACGTCGAGCCGGGCCTCCCACGAGGGAGCGGCGGCCAGCTGCTCCACGAGGCGAGTGCCTTCCCGGCTGAGGGCGTCGTCGAGGGGGACCACCCGGTCGGTGTAGGACTCGACGTCGCCGAGGAGGGCGCGCGCACCCGCCGGGGTCAGCTCGACCTGGACGCCGAGCTGGTGGCCGGCGACGCCGGTCACGCTCGGGGACGACTGGTTGCCGACGACGAAGGCACGGACCCGTTGGGGGTCCGGCCCGACCTCGCCGCCGTGCACGTCCATCGCGTCGCCGAACGCAAGGATGAGCGCCACGCCGCAACGGGCGACCTCCCGGCGGAAGAATCCGTCGCCGGTCCACTCCTCGTAGCCGACGTACTCGCGAACCGCCCCGGCCGCGGCCGGGCTGACCGCGCGCTGGGCCCAATCGTGGACGCCCAGCTCGGAGAGCCGGCGGGTGAGGACGAGCCCGTCCGCCATCACCTCCAGCTTCCCACGGGAAGATGGCCCAGAGTCCGCTCGGTTCCAGGAGCCGATCGAAGGCCGTGAAGCGCCTCAACGAAGATCCGAGCCGCCCTCTGGGCGGTCTTCGATCTTGCGACGTTATGGGCGCTGGGGGGGCCGGGACAAGCGTGAGATCCGGGTCCCGTGCAACCATCGGAGTCATGGGCACCGCAGCAACCGACCGGGTCCGACGACGGACCCACCTCGGAGTCGACGCCGACGGCCAGCTGACCCAGTGGCCGCGATGGCTCCTCGCCGTCTGGATCGTTCTGCTCGCCCTTGTCGCGGTCGAGGCGATCGACGAATTGGGTTGGATCGGGACGGCCGTCGTCCTTCTATGAGATATGGATCCACGACGCGGTGATCCTGGCGGCAGCCGGCCTCGTTTTCGCCCGCGCCGCGCTGGAGCCCGTCGCTCGTGCCGCGTGGCTGTGTTTCGGGCTGGCAATGGCCCTGTGGTGTGTCGGCACCATCGGATGGGACGTGGTCTACGGGGGCAACGCCAACCCGCCCTATCCGACATTCGCCGACGTCTTGTGGCTGCTCTGGTACCCGTTCATGGTTGCCGGGATGGTGATCCTCGTGCGGGTCCGCTTCAAGAACTTCGAGTTGCTCCGCTGGATGGACGGCATCGTCGTCATCCTGCTGGTCCTGGTTGCAGGATTCGGCCTCGTGGTCCAGCCGTTGGCGAACGAGACGACCCATTCGTGGGTGGCCACGGCAGTCGACTTCGCCTATCCCATCCTTGACGTCGTGCTCATCGGCGCGCTCCTCGGTATCTACGGGCTTCTCAGCTGGCGCCCCGACGCCATGTGGGTCTTCATCGGTCTGGGGGTGCTTGCCACCGCCTGTGCCGATGCCGCGTTCGCCGTTCAGCAGGCCCGCGGCGTCGCCGAGAACGGCTACGACTTCGTCTGGACCCTTGGTGCGCTCTTGATCGCCTATGCCGCGTGGGTGCACAGTCCGACCGTCCACGACGACGACCGGCAGGCGACAGGCATGCGGGCCATTGCGCTGGCCCTCATTGCCCAGGCAGTGGCCATCGCGATCCAGATCACTGCCCTCTTCGAGAGTCTCGGGAAAAGCGAGCGGATCGTTACGGCGCTGGTGCTGGTGATCGCCTCGATCCAGATCATTTTGAGCCGGCCGAAAGGCGAAACGTCCGCAAAGATGCCCGAGTCGCAGCCTTCGGGCGAGCGGTCAGGCGACCCTGACCATGCTGGCGGGGCACGCGGCATGGCCTCTTTGATCGGGCAGCTCTGCGGAGCCGTAGGCGGCGATTGGCACCGGACGCACCGATTCTGGGCTCGTCCGACTGGCTCCTACCCCTCGGCTACCTCATCGCCGCCAACGGCGCGAGGCGCGAGCACCCCGGTGCTGGACTGGCGCCATGCTCGAGACACCAGAGGAATTGGATCGCCTGCAGAGCCTGCTCGACGCCTCGATGGCGGGTGCCGGGCCGCACCTGCGCGACATCATCAGCGACGAGCGGCGGCTCGACGCCCGCCAGCTCACGGAACGGCTGCACGGGTTGTGCCTGCTCGTGCTCGCCACGGCGACGGCGGACGGCCGGCCGCTGGCGGGGCCCGTCGACGGCTACTTCCTCCACGGCACGTTCTGGTTCAGCTCGGGGACCCGGTCGGTGCGCATGCGCCACCTGGCGTTACGGCCCGCGGTGAGTGCGACGTATCTCCCGGGCGAAGAGCTCGCGGTGACGGTGCACGGGCGGGTGGAGCGGCTCCTGCCGATGGGCGACCCGGCGGCCGCCGAGCTGCGGCAAGCGATGCTCGACGAGTACCTCCCGAAGCAAGGGCCAGCCTTCGAAGAGTGGCTCAACGACGCAGACGCGATCGGGGCGCGGATCGTGCCGGAGAAGATGTTCACCTTCCAGATGGCTGCCGCCTAGCCGCGACGGGCGCGGCCGGCGAGGTCGCTACTCGGCGCCCTCGATCGCGGCGATCCGCCGCACCAGCCGGGACTTGTGGTTCGCCGCCGTGTTCTTGTGGATCACGCCCTGGGCCGCCGCCTTGTCGATCCGCTTCACGGCCAGGCGCAGCAGCTCCGCACTGTCCTCGGCACCGCGTCTCCGCGGCGGTCAGGGCCGACTTGCCGCGCGTGCGCATCTCGGCCCGGACCGACTTGTTGCGCAGGCGGCGCTTCTCGTTCTGGCGGTTCCGCTTGATCTGGCTCTTGATGTTGGCCACGTGAAGAAATCCTCGGGTTTTCGAAAGGGTCCGGCGGCAGGGTGTGAGCCCACCGGAACGGAGAGACAACTGTAGCAGGTGGCGGCCGCCATCCGGCAGGCGGAAGACGGCATCGGGGCGAACAAGTTCCCAGGCCAGGCGACCGGGAACGGGGGGCGAGGCCGGTACGATCGACAGACCGTGCCGCCTCCCGCCAACGACCGTGGACCCGTTGCGGTCGAGCGCATCCGCAACTTCTCCATCATCAGCCACGTCGACCACGGCAAGTCGACGCTCTCGGATCGCATCCTCGAGATGACCGGCGCCGTCGACCCCAGGCTGATGCGGGAACAGTACCTCGACTCCATGGACATCGAGCGGGAGCGGGGCATCACCATCAAGGCGCAGAACGTCCGGGTCATGCACGCCGGCCATGTCCTGCACCTGATCGACACCCCCGGGCACGTCGACTTCGGCTACGAGGTGTCCCGCTCGCTGGCGGCGTGCGAGGGGGCGGTGCTGCTGGTGGACGCGAGCCAGGGGATCCAGGCGCAGACGCTCGCCAACGCCTACCAGGCCGTCGAGCACGACCTCGAGATCGTCCCGGTGCTCAACAAGATCGACCTGCCGGCGGCCGACCCGGTGCGCTGCGCACTCGAGATCGAGCACGTGTTGGGGCTGCCGGCCGAGTCGATCCTGGAGATCTCGGCGAAGACGGGGTCGGGGGTACGCGAACTGCTCGATGCGATCATCGCCCGGATCCCGCCGCCGGTCGGGGACGCGTCGGCGCCGCTGCGGGCGCTCATCTTCGACTCCTCCTACGACCAGTACCGGGGTGTCGTCAGCTCCATCCGCGTGGTGGACGGGACGCTGCGGTCGGGGGAGCGGCTGCGCTTCATGCAGGCCGGTGCGGTGCACGACGTGGAGGAGATCGGGGCGCGGACGCCCGACGCCGAGCCCGAGAAGGAACTGGGGCCCGGTGAGGTCGGGTACCTGATCGCGGGGATCAAGCAGGTGGGCGAGGCGCGCTCGGGCGAGACCGTGACGACGGCGGTCCACGGCGCGGCGGAGGCGTTGGCCGGCTACCAGGACCCCAAGCCGATGGTGTTCTGCGGTCTGTACCCCGTCGACGGCGACGAGCTGCCTGACCTGCGTGACGCGTTGGACAAGTTGAAGCTGAACGATGCGTCGTTCACGTTCGAGCCCGAGACGTCGCATGCGTTGGGCATCGGGTTCCGCTGCGGGTTCCTGGGGCTGCTGCACATGGAGATCGTGCGGGAGCGGCTGGAGCGCGAGTTCGACCTGTCGCTGATCGCCACCGCGCCGTCGGTGGCCTACCGGGCGTTCCTGACGGACGGCGGGGAAGTGGACGTCGACAACCCGACGGAGCTGCCGGACGCGACCCGGCTCGACCACATCGACGAGCCGATGCTCTCGGCGACGATCATCACACCGAGCGAGTACACGGGCACCGTGATGGAGCTGTGCCAGTCGCGGCGGGCGGAGATGACCCGGATGGAGTACCTGTCCCCCGAGCGGGTCGAGCTCGTCTACTCGTTGCCGCTGGCCGAGGTCGTGATCGACTTCTTCGACCAGCTGAAGTCGCGCACGAAGGGGTACGCGTCGCTGGACTACGAGCCGGCGGGGTACGCCACGGCCAATTTGGTGCGGGTCGACATCCTGATCAACCAGACCCCCGTCGACGCGTTCTCGACCATCGTGTACCGCGGGTCGGCCGAGGTCTACGGGCGCAAGATGGCCGAGAAACTGCGCGAGCTGATCCCGCGGCAGTTGTTCGACGTGCCGATCCAGGCCGCCATCGGCGGGCGCATCGTGGCCCGCGAGACGGTGAAGGCGAAGCGCAAGGACGTGTTGGCCAAGTGCTACGGCGGCGACATCACGCGCAAGCGCAAGCTCCTCGAGAAGCAGAAAGAGGGCAAGAAGCGCATGAAGAACATCGGTCGGGTCGAGGTGCCGCAGGAGGCGTTCATCTCGGCGTTGCGGTTGGGGGACGACTGAGCGGTCCCCCTCGGGGAAGGGCGGGCACAGGGTCGGGTGCTCGCCGCCTCGGGTGCTTCGCCTGGACACGAGGCCGGAGTTTCTCTGCTGCTTGCGTAAACGCCGTTTTCTTCTCACTTCTCGTTCAATGAGCAGACCGTCCTGCGCAGTTTGTCCGATCGAGCACACCGTCCTGCTCACTTTGGAAGGCATGAGCAGGACCTCGCGTAGGGCCGAAGGGAGCCATCGACGGGCCCGGGTCGCTGGAGCCTTCGTCAGAGGACGCCAGCGCCGTTGCCATCGGACCAGGTCGTCGCATCCCAGGTGGGGCGGCGCGCCCGGGGGCGGGCGCCTGGCACTCGGTAAACTTGAGTGCCAGGCCCACAGATGACTCCCACCACCGACTCCACCTCGCCTCTCGAAGACCTCGGGGACTCCGAGCTCAACGTCCGGCGCGCCGCCATTTTGGAGGCGGTGGTCAGCCAGTACATCGGGACGGCCGAGCCGGTCGGCTCCTCGCACGTCGCCAATGCACCGGGGGTGCAGGTGTCCTCGGCCACGGTGCGCTCCGAGATGGTCGCGTTGGAGCGGGAGGGCTTTCTGGTCCAGCCCCATACGAGCGCCGGCCGAATCCCGACCGACAAGGGTTACCGGTTCTTCGTCGATCACCTGACGACGCCCGGTGTGCTCGGTCCGGTGCAACGCCGCCAGGTGTCGCGTTTCTTCGACCAGGTGCACGGCGAGATCGAGACGGTGCTCGAGCGGGCCAGCGGCCTGCTCTCCGAGCTCACGTCCTACGCCGCGGTCGTGGTCGGCCCCTCGCACGAGACGTCCACGATCCGCTCGGTCCAGCTGGTGGGGCTCTCACCGCTGCACGCGCTGGTGGTCGTCGTGCTCTCCGACGGCGCCGTCGAGAAGCGCACGATCGACCTCGACGGCGAAGTCTCCGAGGACGTTCTGGCGACCACGGGCGCCTTCCTCTCGGCCCACCTGGTGGGGCGGACCATGGCGGGGCCCTGGACGGCGCCCGCCAGTGGGACGCGGGCGGTCGACGGCCTCGTGACCGCGGCGCTGGGCGCCCTCGACTCCATGGGTGGCGACATCGAATCCGACCAGGTGTTCGTGGGCGGCCCCGCCCGCCTGGCCGAGTCGTTCGAGGCGGTCGAGACGGTGCGCTCGGTGCTGAGCATCTTGGAACAGCAGTTGGTGGTGGTATCGCTCCTGCGTGACGTCCTCGACAGCGGGCTGTCGGTGGCCATCGGCACCGAGCACGGCTTCGAGCCGCTGTCCTCGTGCGCCGTCGTCGTCGCGCCGGTGACGGTCGACGGCCAGGACCTCGGCGCGGTCGGCCTGCTGGGCCCGACCCGGATGGACTACCCGCGCACCATGGCGGCCGCCCACGTCGTGGGCGAGCGGTTGGGTGAGCGGCTGGCGGGGGGCCACGATGGCCGTCACTGACGGGTTGGGCGACCTCTACGAGTTGCTCGGCGTCCGGCCCGACGCGAGCGACGAAGAGATCAAGCGCGCCTATCGGGCGCGCGCCCGCGAGCTGCACCCGGACACCAACCACGGCGATCCCGAGGCCGAGGCACGCTTCAAGCAGGTGACCGTCGCGTACGAGGTGCTGCGCGACCCGGAGCGCCGCGCCAGCTACGACCGCTACGGACCCGAGGGCGTCTTCGGGACGCAGGCCGGCGGCATGGGCGGGTTCAATTTCGAGGGCGGCCTCGGCGACATCTTCGAGGCGTTCTTCGGCCAGATGCCGGGGCAACCCAACCGGAGGCGCGGCCCGGCATCCGGCGCCGACGCGGAGGTCAGGCTCGACCTGCAGTTCGCGGAAGCCGTGTTCGGCTCCAAGAAGGACATCTCGGTGCGCCTGCCTTCGACGTGCACCAGTTGCGCCGGGCGGGGCACGGCGCCGGACACCGAGCCCGAGACGTGCACCGACTGCCAGGGCACGGGAGAGCTCCGGCGCGTCCGCCAGTCACTGCTGGGGCAGGTCGTGACGAGCGTGGCCTGCGCGCGGTGCGCGGGCACCGGCGACATGATCCCGCACCCGTGCCCGGACTGCCGCGGCGAGGGACGCCGGATGGAGCAGAACACGTTCACCGTCGAGGTGCCCGCCGGCGTCGAGCACGGCTCCACGCTCCGGCTGGCCGAACGCGGCGCCGCGGGGCAGCGGGGCGCCCCGAACGGGTCGCTGTTCGTCCACTTGGCCGTGCATCCCGACCCGCGTTTCGAGCGTCAGGGCGAACACCTCAACACGACCCTGACCGTGAGCCTGGCGCAGGCCGCGCTCGGCGTCGAGACCGAGGTCGAGTCGCTCGACGGCCCCCAGCGCGTGACTGTGGCGCCCGGCACCCAGAACGGGCACGTCGAGCGCATCCGCGGCCTGGGCGTGCCGCATCTGCGGGGCCGCGGCCGCGGCGACCTCTTCGTCCACCTGCTGGTGGCGACGCCGACGAACCTGACGCCCGAACAGGACGAGCTCCTCCGCCAGTACGCCGCCTCGCGCGGCGAGGACGTTGCCGCGCCGGGTGCGAGCGGAGACGGCGTGTTCTCGCGCCTGCGGTCCGCTTTTGGCTGACGGCGGTCCTACCGGCCCCGCGTACGCCGCGATCACCGTGCGGGCCTCGGCGGCGGCCCAGGTGTTCGTGGACGACCCTGGCGCACCGTTGCTGGCCGAGGACGACGCACACCATCTCGGCCGTGTGCTCCGGCTGCGTGCGGGTGAAGAGGTCGTCGCGTCCGACGGCCGCGGGCACTGGGCCCGCACGAAGTGGCGGGACGGCGGTTCGCTCGAGCGCGTGCGCGACGCGGCGGGCGTGGGCGGCGACGGCTCGGTCCAGTCGGAAGCGGCCGCCGTGCCGGCGCTCACCGTCGCCTTCGCACCGGTCAAGGGAGAGCGCCCCGAGTGGGTCGTCCAGAAGCTGACGGAGCTCGGCATCGACCGCATCGTGCCGCTGCTCAGCGAGCGCAGCGTGGTCCGCTGGAGCGGGGCGCGGGGCAAGACGACGGTCGAGAAGCTGCGGCGAGTGGCGCGCGAAGCGGCGGCGCAGTGCCGGCGCGTGTGGTTGCCGGAGGTCACCGACACCGTGCGCTTCGGGGACCTGGCGAGCCTGGGCGGCGAGGGCGAGGTCGTCCTCGCCCAGCTGAGCGGCGACCGGCCGAGCGTGCGCCAGCGCGTCGTGGCGGTGGGGCCCGAAGGCGGCTGGAGCACCGACGAGCTGGCCTCCGGCCTGCCCACCGTCGGCTTCGGCCTCAGCGTCCTGCGGGCCGAGACGGCCGCGGTCACCGCCGGCGCGCTGTTGGCCTCACTGAGGACGGGCACGGTGGCGGCCGCGGACGAGGCGGTGGGGCGGCCCTGATGGAGCCACATGGTCACGGGGGCGACCCGGCGCCCGGTATGTTCGCGCGAGTGATCGAGCCAGAGGAGAGGGAGCGCGTCGCCGGCGCATGACCGACTGCCTCTTCTGCAAGATCGTGGCGGGCGACATCCCCTCCGAGACGGTCCACGAGACCGAGACGACGGTCGCCTTCGACGACATCAACCCGGCGGCCCCCCTGCACGTGCTGGTCGTGCCGCGGCGCCATATCGAGGACGCGTCCGTCATCGCCGCCGAGGACGGCCCCGTGCTGGCCGACATGCTCATGACGGCGCGCGTGGTCGCCGACAAGGCGGGGGTGGCGACCCCGGACCGGGGCTACCGCCTCGTGTTCAACGTCGGCCCCGACGCCATGAACTCGGTGCCGCACCTGCACCTCCACGTCCTCGGGGGCGAACCGCTGAAGGGACACTTCATCAAGGGATGACCGCCGCGTGACCACGACCCTGCGGGCCGAATGCTTCGTCCCCGGCAATCACCTCATGGCGGGGCTCCTGGGGACGCGCGACGAACACCTGCGCCAGATAGAGGAGGCCTTCCCCGACGAGCAGCTCATCGTCCAGGGCAACCGGATATCGGTGGAGGGGCCGGCAGCCGAGGTCGTGGTGCGCCTGTTCGAGGAGTTGATCCTGATGGTGCAGGCGGGCCGGGACATCGACTCGCCCACCCTGGGCCGCACGATCGACATGGTGCGCGAGGACATCCGCCCGAGCGAAGTCCTGCGCTCCGAGGTCGTGCGCGCCGCCGGCGGCAAGACGGTGCGCCCCAACACCGCCGGGCAGAAGCGCTACGTCGACGCCATCTCGCAGAACGTCATCACGTTCGGCATCGGCCCGGCCGGTACCGGTAAGTCCTACCTGGCCGTGGCCCAGGCCGTGCACGCCCTGCAGTCGCGCCAGGTCTCGCGCATCATCCTCACGCGGCCGGCGGTCGAGGCGGGGGAGCGGCTCGGCTTCCTGCCGGGTGACCTCATGGCGAAGGTCGACCCCTACCTGCGCCCGCTCTACGACGCGCTCTACGACCTGCTCGAGCCCGAGGGCGCGCAACGCCTGCTCGACCGCGGCACCATCGAGGTGGCACCGCTGGCCTTCATGCGCGGCCGGACACTGAACAGCTCGTTCATCATCCTCGACGAGGCGCAGAACACGACACCCGAGCAGATGAAGATGTTCCTGACCCGCATCGGCTTCGGGTCCAAGTGCGTCGTGACCGGCGACGTGACGCAGATCGACGTCCCCGGAAGTCGGTCGGGGTTGGTCGGCCTCGAACCCGTGCTGGGCGGGATCGACGACATCGCGTTCGTCCACCTGACCCGGCGCGACGTGATCCGGCACAAGATCGTGGCCGACATCATCGACGCCTACGACACCGCGGAAGGGCGGACTGGTCACACCACGTGACCATCGACGTCTTCGCCGCCGACGAGCAACAGGCCCATCCGATGGACGTGGCCCGCTGGGCCGAGCTGGCGCGCCGGGTGCTCGCAGACCGCAAGGTCAAAGGCGAGACCGAGGTGTCACTGCTCTTCGTCGACGCGGACGCCATGGCCAAGCTCAACGAGCAATTCCTCGGCAAGAGCGGGCCGACAGACGTGCTGTCGTTCCCGATGGAAGAGGAGCCCGGGCTGACCGGGCGCTCGCCGGACTTCGGCGGTACCGGGCCGGGCACGTCCGCCGAGGCAGGTGAGCTCACGCTGCTGGGCGACGTCGTGATCTGCCCCGTCGTGGCGGCGCGGAACGCCGAGGAGCACGGGGTCCCGCTCGAGGACGAGATCGCGCTGCTGGTCGTGCACGGGCTGCTCCACCTCCTCGGCATGGACCACGAGGTGGACGCCGAGGCCGAACGCATGGAGAAGCTCGAGCGACAGCTGCTGCAGCGGTACTACCGGGTCAGTCCGGGGGCGTGAGCGTGGTGCCACTGCTGGCAACGACCTTCGGGCCCGAGGACGCCATCCTCATCGTCGTCATCGCCGTACTGCTCGCAGGCTCGGGTGTGCTGGCGATGGCCGAGACCAGCCTCGTGCGGATGAGCAAGATCAAGGCCAAGGCGCTCGTCGACGAGAAGCGCCGCGGGGCGCGCCAGCTGGCCCGGCTGGTGGAGAACCCGGCCAACTTCCTCAACCCCATCCTCCTCCTCGTCCTGATCTGCCAACTGGTCTCGGCCACCCTGGTCGGCATCGTGGCCGAGCACCTCTTCGGACCTTGGGGCGTGCTGCTCGGCATCGTCTTCGAAGTCGTCGTGATCTTCGTGTTCTTCGAGGCCGTGCCGAAGAACTGGGCCGTGCTGCACGCAGACCGCGCCGCGCTCCTGAGCGCCCCGATCGTGAGCGCCCTGACCCGCTTTGCGCCGATCCGGTGGCTCTCGATGCTGCTCATCGGGTTGGCCAACCGGATCATCGGCGTCACCGACGACGAGGAGGACAGACCGCACTCGTTCATCACCGACTCCGAGCTCAAGGCCATGGCCGACGTGGCACACGAGGAGAACGTGATCGAGAAGGACGAGCGCACGTTCATCCACTCCATCATCGACTTCGGCGACACGGTGGCGCGCGAGGTGATGACGCCGCGTCCCGACATGGTGACGGTCGAGGCGGACGCCACGGTCCGCAACGCGCTCGAGATCGCGCTGGCGGCCGGATACAGCCGCATCCCGGTCGAGGCGGCCGGTATCGACGACATCATCGGCATCGCGTATGCCAAGGACCTGGTGCGCGACGAGCGCGCCGGCAAGTCCGGTCAGGACGTGCGGTCCAGTATGCGGCCGGCCAAGTTCGTGCCCGAGTCCAAGGACGTCTCGGATCTCCTGCGCGAGATGCAGGAGGAGAAATTCCACATGGCCATCGTCGTCGACGAGTACGGCGGCACGGCCGGCCTCATCACGTTGGAGGACCTGCTCGAGGAGCTGGTGGGTGACATCGTGGACGAGTTCGACACCGAGGAGCCGACGATCGAGCGTCTCGACGACGGCTCCGTGACGGTGCCGGCGGGGTACTCGGTCGACGACGCGGGCGAGTTGCTCGGGGCGGACCTGCCCCACGGGCCGTGGGACACGGTGGGTGGCCTCATGCTCGACATCGTCGGACGGGTGCCCGCCGCCGGCGACTCCGTCGAGGCGGACGGCTTCCGCTTGACCGCGCTCGACGTGCGGGGCCGGCGGATCGGCCGCGTGCGGATCGAGTCGACCGGCGACCCCGGCGAAGGCGAAGGTGACGGGCCCGGTTCGAACGGCGGCGCCGTGGTCGACGCCGGGCGCGCCGGCGACACCTCGCACAGCGGCAGCTGAGCGCGGTGCGCTCGGGCTTCGTCACCGTCGTCGGCCGGCCCAATGTGGGCAAGTCGACACTCGTCAACAAGATCGTCGGCACCAAGGTGGCCATCACCTCCCCCCGGCCGAACACGACGCGCCACCGCATCCTCGGCGTGCTGCACGACGAGCCGTCTGACGCGCAGGTCGTCTTCGTGGACACCCCCGGGATCCACCGCCCTCGCAGCGCGCTCGGGACACGGCTGAACGAGACCGCGACCGACGCGCTGGCCGAGGTGGACGTGATCATGGCGGTCGTCGACGCCACCGCGGCGGTCGGGCCCGGTGACCGCACCGTGCTCGAGCGCTCGGTCCGTCACCTGCGCCAAGGGGCGACGACCGGCGGCGAGCCCGGCCTGGTCGTCGTCGTGAACAAGACCGACCGTGCCACGAACGCTCGGGTGCTCGAGCGGCTGGCGGAGGCCAAGGAGGCCGTCGACGCGCTCGGCGATCTGCCCGACGTCGAGTACTTCCCGGTCTCGGCGCGCACCGGTCAGGGTGTGGAAGAGCTCACCGGCTACCTCATCGGGCGGCTCCCCGAGGGCCCACCCTTCTTCCCACCCGACGTCGTGACCGACACGCCCGAGGCGCTGTGGATCGCCGAGCTCGTCCGCGAGCAGCTCCTGGCCAAGACCCGCGACGAGCTGCCGCACGCCATCACCTGCCGGGTCACCGAATGGGAGGGGCCGCTCATCCGCGTGGAGATCATCGTCGAGCGCGACTCCCAGAAGGCCATTGTCATCGGGAAGGGCGGTGAAGTCCTCAAGCAGGTCGGCATCGCGGTCCGGGAGCAGCTGCCCGAGGGCAGCTACCTCGACCTGCACGTGAAGGTCGAGCGCCGTTGGCAGAACCGAGAGGAGATGCTCGACCGGCTCGGTTATTGAGCCCCGCCGGCTTCGCCGTCGAGTGCCCGGCGCAGGAACGCCTCCACCTCGGAGCGGTCCACCGAGCGCCGCATCGGGGGCAGCCGGTCGAGCAGCACGCCGCGGTAGGACGCCGTCGCCAGCCGCGGATCGAGCACCGCGACCACGCCCTTGTCGTCCGTCGTGCGGATGAGCCGCCCGGCGCCCTGGGCCAGCAGCGTGGCGGCCCGTGGCAGGTCGACGAGCGAGAAGGCCCGGGCGCCGGCCCGGTCACGCCGGGCCTGCAGGAGCGGGTCGTCGGGGCGCGGGAACGGCAGCCGGTCGATCGTCACGAGGGAGAGCGCGCGACCGGGGACGTCGACGCCCTGCCAGAAACCGAGCGTGGCGAAGAGGCACGACGTCTCGTCGGCAGCGAACTCTTCGAGCAGCCGGCCCTTCGGCTGGTCGCCCTGGAGCAGCAGTGTGTACTCGAGCTCGGGGGCCAGCGCCTCCGCCGCCGCCTCGGTGGCGCGCCGGCTGGTGAACAGCGCGAGCGTGCGGCCGCCCGCCGCCTCGATCAGGAGGCCCAACTCTTCGAACAGCGCGTCCTCCGCGCCCTCGGCGCGCCGGTCCGGGAGGTGGCGTGCGACGTAGAGCAGCGAGTGCGCCCGGTAGTCGAACGGGCTGCCGACGTTCAGCTCCTCGTTCGGGAAGTCGTCGAGCCCCACGCGCTCGACGACGCGCGGCGGGATGGTCGCGCTGGTCAGGACCGAGGTGATGCCGCCCCAGAGCATCCCCGACAGCGCAGGCCCGACATCGATGGGGGAGAGCCGGAGGCGCGCGTTGCGCCGCGTGCCGTCGACCCACGCCACTTCGCTGTCTCTGCGGTTGACGAGCCGGTGCAGGTCCTCGGCCAGGTGCGCCGCGGCCTGCAGCGTGCGGGTCTTGCGGCTCGCCTTGTCGGGGTCGTCGGCGTCGCCCGAGACGAAGCTGCGCTGCGCACCGCTCCGCCGCAAGGCGTCGATCACCCGGCGGCTGACGTCCGCCGTGCGCGCCAAAAGGTCGGAGAGGTCTTCGTCGGCGCCGGCGTCGGCGCCTCGACGCCCCTCCCGCAGCACCCGGTCCCCGACGCGGTCCGAGAGCAGCGTGCCCAGCAGGTCGCCGGCCGCGGCGAGTGAGTCGAGCAGGTCCGCGTCCCGCGCCTCGACGAGGGGACGGGCCGCGGTCACCAGGGTGCGGAAGCGCCCCGGGGTGAGCTCCACGCCGAGGCTCGATGTCATGACCTCCTCGAGCTGGTGCGCCTCGTCGAACACCACGACCTCGTGCTCGGGCAGCACGACGCCGCCGCTGGCCAGGTGGGCGCCGTAGAGGTGGGTGTTGACGACGACGATGTCGGCCGCCGCCGCCCGGTCGCGGGCCGCCTCGGCGAAGCAACTCCCTCCCGAGGGGCAGTTGAACGCGCCCGGGCACTCCCGCGGCCCCACGCTCAGCATGTTCCAGGCGCGGTCGGACGGTTCGAAGCTGAGGTCGGCCCGGTCCCCGGTGCGCGACGTCTGCGACCACACCACCAGCTCTCGTACCTGCTCGACGACCCCTTCGGGAGGTGCCGGATCCGGCTCGTCCCGCTCGGCCGGCCGTGCCGTCGCACCGGCCTCCGGCGCCTCCCAGTCCGGCTCGTCGGCCCGCCCCGTCGCCTGGTCGCCGAGCTCGGCCTGGATCCCGCCCGACCCCACCTCGGCCACTCGTTGGCGGCAGATGTAGTTGCTGCGGCCCTTCAGGACCGCGTAGTCGAGCGGCGCCGGCAGGCCCAGGCCCGACTCGACCAGCGGCAGGTCCTTGTCGCGGAGCTGGTCCTGCAACGCCTTCGTCGCGGTGGCTACCACGACCTTCTTGCCGCTCAGTACGGCCGGCACCAGGTAGGCCAGTGACTTCCCGGTCCCCGTGCCGGCCTGGACGACCAGGTGGGTCCCCGTGGCGAGCGCCTCGGCCACGGCGCGGCACATCTCCTGTTGCTCGGGACGGTGCTCGCCGCCGGCCATCCGCGCCGTGATCTTGTCGAGCCCCTCGATACCCTCGTCACCGGCCTGCCGGGCGTCGATCTCCCGGCCGGCACCCACGGCGGGCGCGAAGTCGTCGTCGTCGACCTCGAAGTCGGCGACCCCCGACCCGTTGTCTGCGGGCTCGTCGGCCCAGTCCTCTGCCACCCACCGATCATGCCCCGCCCGTGGGGACACACCGGGCCGACCCGGCTAGTTCTTGCCGACCTCCACCACGACCTGCGCCGAGAGCTCGTTGAAGGCGTTCTCGCCGAAGTTGATCCACATGTCGCGTGGCGGGGGCGGCATGTGCTCCAACATCGCGTCGCGCTGCTCCTGCGTCATGCGTTGGCGGATGAGCCCGAGGATCAGCCAGACCTTGTCGCCTTGATACCCGGCCAGCGCGTGGCCGGGCAGCTGGCCCCACTCCTCGGCGAGGATGTTCTCCGCGCAGAGCGGCAGCGCCCGCGCCTCCTCCTCGTCGAGATGCTGCACCAATTGCGCCCGCAGCGCCTCGAGGCTCTCCGCCACCGCCGTCTGCGCCGCCGCGGCCGTGTCGGCGTCGGCGCCGGGCCACCCGGCCAGCGACCTCCGCGCGTCCTCCAGGAGAATCAAAGCCTGCTTGTGCTCGCTCTCGAGGGTGTCCAGCAACGCCGCATCGTCGGGACAGCGCTCGCGCAGGCGGGGGAAGACGATCACCTCTTCGCCGTCGTGGTGTGCCTCCAAGAAATACAAGATGTTGTCGTAGTAGTTCGCGATCTGGTCCACCCTCGCCGCATCGCCCGGGGCGATGTCGCCGATCAGCCGCGGCGCTGCGCCGAGAGTGTCACGGAACACGCCGTGCACGGCGTACATGTCGGTCACGTCGGGACGCGGTGTACCTGCCTGATCTGCCATAGGAGCCTCCTCCTTGTTGCTTCGCCAATCCCCCGGGAGCTCCCGCGGGGGAAACACAGTTCACCACGCCCGCTGGGGTGCTGCTCGCACCCCTCGCTACGGCCGCCCACCGGTGCCGCGGTAGGTTCACCGGGTGACCTCCACCGTCGGGGACCAGGGGGGCGCCGAGGGGCACGGCCACGGCCCAGACGACCGCGACGCCGAGCAACCCGACCAGATCCCGCCCGAGCTCGACCTGTCACGGGTCCCCACCCATGTGGCCTGCGTCATGGACGGCAACGGCCGCTGGGCCAGCGCCCGCGGCCTGCCCCGCACCGAGGGCCACGCCGCCGGGGAGACCGCGCTCCTCGATGTGGTCAACGGCGCCCTCGAGATCGGCATCAAGTGGATCACGCTCTACGCGTTCTCCACCGAGAACTGGCGGCGCCCGCCCGACGAGGTGCGCTACCTCATGAACTTCAACCAGTCGCTGCTGATGCGACGCGCCGAGGAGCTCAGCGAGAAGGGCGTGCAGATCCGCTTCGCCGGCCGCCGGGACTGGCGCGTCCCCCGGCGCGTGCTCAAGCGCATGGACGAGTCGGTCGAGCTCACGAAGCGCAACAAGCGAATGGTGATGACGATGGCGTTCAACTACGGCGGCCGCGCCGAGATCGTCGACGCCGTCCGCGCGCTCGTCGACGAGGGCGTCTCCGCCAACAAGATCGACGAGAAGGCGATCCGGCGCCACCTGTACTTCCCCGACATGCCCGACCCCGACCTGGTCATCCGCACCTCGGGCGAGACCCGGATCTCGAACTTCCTGCTCTGGGAGATCGCCTACAGCGAGCTCGTCTTCCCCGAAACCCTCTGGCCCGACATGCGCCGCCGCCACCTCTACGAGGCGGTTATCGACTACCAGCGGCGCGTCCGCCGCTTCGGCGCCGTCTCCTGACGGAACGGCCGGGCGCCACCGCCGGGCCCATCCCGGCGGCCCATCCCGGCGGCCCATCCCGGCAGCAATCAGTCTCCGCCCCGACTCTCGCCCGGACCCCGCTCGGCCAGTTCCCGGAACTCCTCGGGAACCCGGTCGGCGTCGGACAGTGCGACGGCGGCGTACCCGACGGCGGTCCGGCCGAACTTGTCCCGGATCGCATCCACGGACCGATCCACTCCCCATCGGCCGGCCTCGACGACCGATCGCGGCCGGGGCGCCGCATGGCGCCACCACGTGGGCGCATCGACGGGCAGTTCCAGCTGCAACGAGTGCTCCGGCTTCAGGTTGGAGACCGACACGGCGAGCAGCGAGATCTCCCGTTCCCGTTCGTTGTCGTGCAGGGCTGCGTGGGCGAGCCCCTCGGCAACTTCGGTCAGCGTCAACGTGGTCGAGATCGCAGTGGGCAGCGTCACCGAGCGCGTCACCGAGCGCAGCTGCGCGAAACGAACACGCACGGTCACCGTCCGACCGGCCAGGGTCGCCTTACGCAGGCGGCCGGCAACTCTGTCGGCGAGGTAGCCGAGCGTTTCTCGGACGAGCTGTGGCGTCGGCTCACGTCGACCGAGGGCCGCCTGAGCACCCATGGACTTCGGCCCGGCCACCTCCTCGACTGCCCGTTCGTCCACATTGGCCGAGAGCGCGGCCAGCTTCGTCCCGGCCGCCTGGCCCAACAGGTTGGCCAGGATCGGGCTGCCGGCCTTGGCCAGCTGCCCGATCGTGAAGATCCCGACATCGTGGAGGCGCCGTTCGGTCGCTGCTCCCACGCCCCAGATAAGCCCGACCGGAAGGGGATCGAGAAAGTCGATCTCGTGACCCGGGGCCACGGCGACGAGGCCGTCAGGCTTTGCCACCTGTGACGCCACCTTGGCGAGGTGCTTCGTACTGGCCACGCCGACCGACAGGGGGAGGCCGATCTCGTCGCGCACGCGCCGGCGGATGGCGGCCGCGATCTCAGTCGGTGCACCGAAGAGATGGACGGTACCGGCGACATCGAGAAACGCCTCGTCGATCGACACCCGCTCGACCCATGGCGTGAAGTCGTGAAACACGGATACGACGTCGTCGCCGAACTGTTGGTAGCGCCCGAAGTGGCCGCCGACGAAGACGAGATCACCGCAGAGCTGGCGGGCGCGCCACCCGGGCATCCCGCCGCGGACGCCGTAACTCCTGGCTTCGTATGACGCCGCCAGCACCACACTGCCGCCGACGGCGATGGGCCGGTTCCGAAGCGATGGCTCCAACAGCTGCTCGACCGATGCATAGAAGGCATCGAGATCGGCATGCAGGATCGTCGCCCGCCGGGCCGGCGGAAGTTCCACGCCTGACAAAAGTAGCCGAACATATGTTCGCTTTCCAGGGGCGCCCCGACCCGGCCGGTCACCTCGGGCTGCGAGAATGAGGGCGATGTCCTTGACGCGGATCGCGACCTATTTCGGGGCCCTGCTGCTGGCCGCGTTCGTCGTGATCGTGGTCGCGTACGGCCAGTACGGCGCCGGCAGCTGGGTCGTCGTCGCCGTCGTGTTGGTCGTGCTCGTCGCGGGCGGCAGCAGGCTCTACGGGCGGCAGTCCCGCTACGGCGAGATTGCGGCGCGCAAGCGCCCGGCCCAGGAGGCGCACGACCGGGCCGCGGGCCTCGCCGCTGAGGCGCGCCGGGCCACGGCCGAGGCAGCCAAGCGGGGCGAGCGCTATTGCCCGCTCGACCCTGCCGTCCAGGCCGACAACGTGGCCACCAACGGCCACGCGCCGGCCACCCACCCCGCACCGCCACCGGCGAACTGACTCCCGTGCCGCCCACGTGAGCCTCTTTCGCGACAAGGGCGTGGTCCTGCGCAGCTATCGCCTCGGCGAGGCCGACCGCATCGTCGTGTTCCTGACCGAGAGGCACGGCAAAGTGAGGGCCGTCGCCAAGGGCGTCCGCAAGACCAACTCCAAGTTCGGCGCCCGGCTCGAGCCGCTCACCCACGTCGACCTCCTCCTGTGGCAGGGACGCAGCGACCTCGACATCGTCAACCAGGTCGAGGTCCTCGACGCCTACCGGCCTGTACGCGAAGACCTCGCGCGCGTCCCCGGGGGCCTGGCCCTCCTCGAGGTCACCGATCAACTCGCGCAGGAACGCCACCCCGACCCCGCCCTCTACACGATGCTGACCGGCGCCCTGCGCGCCCTCGCCGAACCCACCCACGACCCCACGCTCCTCGCGCCGAGTTTCTTCCTCAAAGCGCTCGTCCTCGAAGGCGCCGGCCCGATCCTCGATGAGTGCGCCGCCTGCACCGACCCCGACCCCGCCACCGAGCTCGTCGCATTCGACCTCGTGGCCGGCGGCGCGCTCTGCCGCGTGCACCGCAGCGGGCGCCCGATGAGCGCCAACGCGCTCGCGCTCCTGCGCCGCATCCTCGGCGGCGACCTCGCCTCCGTCATCAAGGGCCCGCCGCCCCCCGCCGCCGACGAGGTGGCGGAGCTCGCCACCGAGGCCATGGAGGCGCATCTCGACCGCCGCATCCGTTCGGTGCGCTCGACAGCCGGCCTTTGAGCGCGTTCGGCGTCTACGTCCACGTCCCGTTCTGCCGGGAGCGCTGCGACTACTGCGCGTTCGCCACCTACACCGACCGTGACCACCTCATGGAGCGCTACGCGGCCGCGTGCATCCTCGACATCCGACGCGTCTTCGCCGAGGACGACCTCCCCGTCCCGACCTCCATCTTCTTCGGAGGGGGGACCCCGTCCCGCCTCCATCCCGAGACCCTGAGCCGCGTTCTCGACGCCATTCCCCGCGCGCCCGGAGCCGAAGTCACCGTCGAGTGCAATCCGGAGGACGCGGACCGTGCTCACCTCGGCGCCTACCGCCGGGCCGGTGTGACCCGCGTCTCGTTCGGTCTCCAGTCGACGCATGCGCACGTCCTCGCCGGCCTCGGACGCCGGCGCGTCCCGCAGGCGGCCGAGACCATCTCCGCCGCGGTCGCGGACGCCGGCTTCACCACGTGGAACCTCGACCTCATCCTCGGCGCGCCGGCGGAGAGCGACGACGATTGGGCGAGCACGCTCGAACACGTCCTCGCCCTCGCCCATCCGCCTCCGCACCTCTCGGCCTACGGCCTCACCGTCGAGCCCGGCACCCCCCTTGCCAGGGACCCGCTGCGTCATCCCGACGAGGACGCGCTGGCCCGCCGCTACGAGCGCGCCGAGTCGATGCTCAGCGCGGCCGGCTATCGCTGGGAGGAGATCTCCAACTGGTGCCGGCCGGGACACGAGTGCCGCCACAACCACGTCTATTGGGATCAGGGCGACTACGTCGGCGTCGGCTCGGCCGCCCACTCGCACCGTGCGGGCACCCGCTGGTGGAACGTGCGCACGCCAGATCGCTTCATCGCCACGATCGAGTCGGGCCGTTCGCCCGAAGCAGCGAGGGAAGAGCTGAGCGCCGGCCAACGCGAGTTCGAGGCGCTCTCGCTGGCGCTGCGCACGCCCCGCGGCGTGCCGTGGGCATGTCTCGAGCGGCCAGACGAGCTGGACGATCTGATCACCCGTGTCGACGACTGCGCCGTGCTCACCGTGCAGGGTCGCCTCCTCGCCAACGAGGTCAGCGCCCGAATCCGCTCCGGTATCCTGCACCGATGACCGAGCCAGCCCAGACCGACGACCTCATGGAGAAGGTCGTGCGCCTGTGCCGCCAACGCGGCTTCATCTTCCCCTCGGCGGAGATCTACGGCGGCTTTCGCTCTACCTACGACTACGGCCCACTGGGCGTCAACATGCTGCGCAACGTCAAGAACGCGTGGTGGCGCTCCATGGTGCAGCTGCGCGACGACGTTGTCGGCCTTGACGCCGCCATCCTCGGGCCGCCCGCCGTCTGGGAGGCCTCGGGTCACCTGGCCACGTTCACCGACCCCCTGGTCGACTGCAAGAACTGCCACGAGCGGTGGCGGGCCGACAAGATCGAGGGCGTCTGCCCGAACTGCGGTTCGCACGACCTCACCGAGGCGCGGGCCTTCAACCTCATGTTCAAGACACACGCGGGCCCCGTCGAGGACGAGGGCCATGTCGCCTACCTGCGCCCGGAAACGGCCCAGGGGATGTTCACCAACTTCGCAAACGTCCTCAACACGACCCGCAAGAAGCCACCCTTCGGCATCGCCCAGGTCGGCAAGTCGTTCCGCAACGAGATCACGCCGCAGAACTTCGTCTTCCGCACCCGCGAGTTCGAGCAGATGGAGATGGAGTACTTCGTCCCGCCCGACCAGGCGCAGAAGTGGTTCGAGTACTGGCTCGAGGAGCGCATGCGGTGGTACCTCGATCTCGGCATCGCGCCGGAGAAACTCCGTCTCCGCCACCACGATCCCGAGGAGCTGTCGCACTACTCACGAGGCACGGCGGACGTGGAGTTCCTCTTCCCCTGGGGCTTCGACGAGCTCGAGGGCATCGCCAACCGCGGTGACTACGACCTCTCGGCCCACGCGGCCAAGTCGGGGGAGACGCTCGACTACTTCGATCCGCAGACGAACGAGCGCTACACGCCCTACGTGATCGAGCCGGCCGCCGGCGCCACGCGCACGATGATGGCGTTCCTGCTCGACGCCTACTCGGAGGACGAGGTCGGTGGCGAAGCGCGCACGG
Organism: uncultured Acidimicrobiaceae bacterium; assembly: GCA_963777485.1. Lineage (GTDB taxonomy): Bacteria > Actinomycetota > Acidimicrobiia > Acidimicrobiales > RAAP-2 > Bog-473. The sequence goes on from CAVZQP010000001.1 coordinate 483,028, forward strand.
TGCTGCGCTTGCACTGGCGCCTGGCCCCGTACCAGGTCGCCGTCCTGCCGTTGTCGAAGAAGGACACCCTCGAGCCACTCGCCCGACAGGTGCTCTCGCGCCTGCAGCCGCACTTCATGGTCGACTACGACGTGACGCAGAGCATCGGCCGGCGCTACCGGCGCCAAGACGAGATTGGCACGCCGTGGTGCGTGACTGTCGACTTCGACTCGCTCGAGGACGACGCAGTGACCGTGCGCGACCGGGACACCACCGAACAGGTCCGTGTCCCGATCGCCGACCTCCTCGGCGAGCTGCGCCGGCGCGTCGGCGAGGAGTAGCTGCGCCCTTAAGCGACTCTTCGGTACTTGCGCACCGCGACGGGCGCCAAGACGATCAGGATCCCCGCACACCAGGCCAGTGACGCCCACACGGCGCCCGGATTGTGCAGCGTGCCGCCGGTCATGAGTGAGCGACACGCGTCGACGACCTGCGTCACGGGCTGATACTTGGCGAAGGCTTGCAGCCATCCCGGCATCACGGTCACGGGGACGAAGGCCGATGAGGCGAAGATCAACGGGAAGAGGATCGGGAACACCATTGTCTGTGCGGCTTCGGCATTGGGTGCCGAGAGGCCGACCGTGGCAAAGCCCCAGCAAAGCGTGTACGAGAAGAAGAGCACGATCAACAGGCCACACAGGAACAAGCCGAAGTTGGTGCCGATGCGGAAGCCGACGGCGAATCCGACAATGCTGATCAAGACCACGACGAACACGTTGCGGACGAGGTCAGCGCTCGTGCGCCCGGCCAGCACGGCCGACCGGGCCATGGGTAACGCTCGAAAGCGTTCGATAAGCCCCTTGTGGAGGTCCTCGGAGAGTCCGACTGCAGTCGAAACGGCGCCGAAGGTGACCGTTTGAACGTAGATTCCCGGAATCAGGTAGTCGACGTACGGCACCGACGTGTGGATGGCGCCGCCGAAGACGTAGACGAACAGCAGCGTGAACATGATCGGCTGAATGGCCGAGAACATGACCGTCTGCGGGTTGCGCGACAGCGCGATGAGGTTGCGCCAGGTCACGGTCAGCGTGTCCTGGATGGCCCACCCGATCCGGCTTCCCTTCTGCTGGTCGAGCGGCTGTTCGATGGCGCGGGGGAGTGCGATGGTCGTCATGCCGCGTCCTTTCCGTCATCAGTGGTGCTGGCGCCGCGGCGGCGACCGCCGGCCAGACGTGCTTGGCGTTCTTCTTCCGTTTCTGCTTCGGTCTTGTGGCCGGTGAGGCTCAAGAACACGTCGTCGAGGCTCGGTTCTCGCAAGGCGAGACCCTGCACCGGGATCTGCGCGCCATCGAGCGACCGCAGAACGTCGGCGCCAACGGCTGGGCCGTTCTCCACCGTGAGCTCGACGATGCTGCCGTCGATGACAGGTTCGCGATCGGTGAGCGGCGCCAGCAGGGGCAGAGCGCGCCGCACCTCTTCCGGCCCCGGCAGCGTCACCGCTACGACGGAGGTCCCGAGACCGGCCTTGAGTTGGGCGGGGGTGCCCTGGGCAATGACCATGCCGTGGTCGACCACGACGATGTCGCGGGCCAGGCGATCGGCCTCCTCGAGGTACTGCGTGGTGAGCAGCACCGTTGTCCCCTCGGCCGTGAGCGCTTCGATGACCTCCCACAGGTCCTGGCGCCCCACGGGATCCAGGCCGGTGGTGGGCTCGTCGAGGAAGAGCACCGGGGGGTTGGCCATCAGGGCGGCGGCCAGGTCGAGGCGCCGGCGCATCCCGCCCGAGTAGGTCTTGAGCGGCCGGTTGGCGGCGTCGTGGAGGCGGAAGGAGTCGAGCAACTGTGTTGCCCGCTCCGCGACTGATTTCCGGCTCATGTGCGAGAGCCGCCCGATCATCCGGAGGTTCTCCCGTCCGGTCAGGTTCTCGTCGACCGTGGCGTACTGGCCGGCGAGCCCGATGATGTGCCGCACCTGGTCCGGCTCCCGCACAACGTCGTGGCCCAAGACGGAGGCGGATCCCGAGTCCGGCTCGAGGATGGTCGAGAGGATCCGCACCGCCGTGGTCTTGCCGGCGCCGTTCGGACCGAGCAGGCCGAGGACGGTGCCGGTTTCGATCTGGAGCGAAACGCCGTCGAGGGCACGCACGTTGCCCCGGGGGAAGACCTTCACGAGGTCCTGTGCCTCCACGGCTACCGGAGAGTTGTAAGAATTAGCCATCGACAAAGAAACTTAGTGCTAAAGTTATTTACGTGTCAAGACAATGGTCGAAATTCGAGCTCGGGCAGCAGCTCCGTGACGAGATCATGGGGTACTTCGGCGCGGCCAGCGACTTCAACGAAAGCGTCGCCAAGAAACTGAAGCTGAGCCGGACCGACATGCGCTGCCTGGAACTTATTGGTCGTCTCGGTCCGTTGACCGCGGGCCGGCTCGCCGAGGAGAGTGGGTTGACCACCGGGGCGGTGACCTTCATCCTCGACCGCCTCGAGGAGGCACGCATGGTTACCCGCCGGCGCGACACCGAGGACCGCCGCCGGGTGTGGGTGGAGATCGAGCCGGACGCCCAGAAGCGGCTCCAGGCGGTGCAACAACCGGTGGCGGAGCAGATGCGCGAGGTCACCCAGCACTTCAAGGCCGACGAGCTCGCCATCGTGCGGGACTACATGCGTGAGGCCAAAGAGGTGTTCCAGCGGCTGGTGTACGGCGCCGTTCCGGGCGACGGTGAGCCGCAGGAGGACGCACCCGAGGGAAAGTAGGCTGGCGCTTCCGTCCCAGATCGGGAGGGACAGCGACCCGTCGCCATCGCCGCTTGCGACGGGGTCCGCCTGACCAGGGCAAGGAGACCCGATGCCGTACGTCTACGACTTCGACCACTCGCACCCCCGCCCCCCCATGGAGCTCAAGGACCTCCTGGGTGGCAAGGGTGCCAACTTGGCCGAGATGACGTCGGTACTCAAGCTGCCCGTGCCTCCCGGCTTCACGATTTCGACCGACGCGTGTCGGGCCTACATGACCGACGGCTGGCCCAAGGGTCTCGACGCCGAGGTGGCGGCGGCACGGTCCCGCCTGGAGAAGTCGATGGGCAAGGAGATCGGCGACGCGGCGGACCCGCTGCTCGTGTCCGTGCGTTCGGGGGCCAAGTTCTCGATGCCCGGGATGATGGACACCGTCCTCAACCTCGGGCTGAACGACGACTCGGTCGAGGGACTGGCCAAGCAGACGGGCGACGAGCGGTTCGCGTTCGACTCCTACCGCCGGTTCATCGCCATGTACTCGCGCATCGTGCTGGAGCTGCCGGGCGAGGAGTTCGACTCGTTGTTCGACGCGGCCAAGGAGCTGGCGGGCACCGAGTCGGACGCCAAGGTGCCGGTCGAGCTGTTGCGGTATCTCGTCGACTCGTACCAGCAGATCGTCGAGCGCCACACCGGCAAGCCCTTCCCCCAGAAGCCGGCCGACCAGCTGCGCGGCGCCATCGAGGCCGTGTTCCGGAGCTGGAACGGGCCGCGCGCCATCGCGTACCGCGATCGTGAGCACATCGCGCACGACCTCGGCACCGCGGTGAACGTGCAGGCCATGGTCTTCGGCAACCGTGACGACAACTCGGGCACCGGCGTCGGTTTCACCCGCGACCCGGCAACCGGCGCCAAAGGTGCCTACGGGGACTTCCTGGTCAACGCGCAGGGCGAGGACGTCGTGGCCGGCATCCGCAACACCGAGCCCATCTCGGAATTGAAGAAGCAGTTCCCGAAGGTCCACGCGGAGCTGTTGAAGATCTTCTCCCGGTTGGAGTCGCACTACTCGGACATGTGCGACACCGAGTTCACGATCGAGCAGGGCAAGCTCTGGATGCTCCAGACCAGGGTCGGCAAGCGGACCGGGGCCGCCGCGCTGAAGATGGCGGTCGACATGGTGCGCCCGAGCGATCTCGGGATCACCAAGGCCGAGGCGGTGACCCGCATCACCGAGGACCACCTCGACTCGGTGCTGCACCCGCAGTTCGCCGGCTCGGGGTACACGGTATGGGCCAAGGGCCTCGGGGCAAGCCCTGGTGCGGCCGTGGGTCAGATTTACTTCACGGCCGACGACGCGGCCGCCGCGGCGGCGCGGGGCGAACAGGTCATCCTCGTCCGCAACGAGACGTCGCCCGAGGACGTGCACGGCATGCTGGCGGCCGAGGGCATCCTGACCGCGCGCGGCGGCCTGGTCAGCCACGCCGCCGTGGTGGCGCGCGGCTGGGGCAAGCCGGCCGTCGTCGGCGCCGAGGTCCTGCGCATCGGCCCCCATTCCGTGACCGCCGGCGACGTGGTGCTCTATGAAGGGGACTGGGTCTCGCTCGACGGCGGCGCCGGCATCGTCGTGGCGGGACAGGTGCCGTTGACGTCGGCCTCGCCGCCGGCCGCCTTCGCCACAGTGCTCTCGTGGGCCGACGACATCCGCAAGGGCCACCTGAAGGTCCGCGCCAACGCCGACACGGGCGACGACGCCGCCAACGCACGCAGCCTCGGTGCCGAGGGCATCGGGCTGTGCCGTACCGAGCACATGTTCCTCGGTGAGGACCGGTTGCCCGTCGTCCGGCGGATGATCCTGGCGCAGTCGCCCGAGGAGGAGGCGGACGCGCTCGAAGAGCTCCGCCTCGTCCAGCGCGAGGACTTCCTGGCGATCCTCGCCGCGATGGACGGGCTGCCGGTCACCGTCCGGTTGCTCGATCCGCCGCTGCACGAGTTCCTGCCCTCGACCGAGGAGCTGGCGCACAAGGACGCCACCGTGGGCCTCAGCCCAGAGGAGCGCCGCCTGTACGAGGCCGCGCTGGCCTGGCGCGAGTCCAACCCGATGCTCGGGACGCGCGGCGTGCGGCTCGGCGTGATCAAGCCGGGGCTCTACGCGATGCAGGTGCGCGCGCTCATGGAGGCGGCCCGTCAGCGGGTGGCCGATGGCGGGCACCCAGTCGTCGAGATCATGATCCCGTTGACCGTGACGCGCGAGGAGCTCGCGTTGGCGCGGGGCTGGGTCGAGGACGCCGTGGCCGAGGCGAACAAGGAACGGGCGCCACGCCCCTCCAAGGGCGCGAGGGCGGGTAGCGGTGGCGGGTCCGGCAAGGGCGGGAAGCTCGACGTGACCATCGGCACCATGATCGAGACGCCCCGGGCTGCGCTGCGGGCCGACGAGATCGCCGAGGTGGCCGACTTCTTCTCCTTCGGCACCAACGACCTCACCCAGATGACGTTCGGCTTCTCCCGCGACGACGTCGAGGGGCGGATGATGGACGCCTACCTGGAGCTCGGGCTCCTGCCGCGCAACCCCTTCGAGGTGGTCGACGCGGGCGGCGTGGGTGAACTGGTGCGGCTCGGGACCGAGCGTGGCCGGGCGACGCGCCCGTCGCTCAAGGTCGGTGTCTGCGGCGAGCACGGCGGCGACCCTGCCTCGATCGACCTCTTCTACCGGGCCGGCCTCGACTACGTGAGCTGCTCGCCCTTCCGGGTCCCGGTGGCCCGGCTTGCGGCGGCCCAGGCGGTGCTGGCGAACGCGCCGGCTGGCAACGGCTCCAAGGACGCGGGTTCGAAGAAGGGCGCCAAGAAGTCCAAGGCCTGATCAGCCGGCCGCTTCGACGGGACGGCCGGCGCTGAGGTAGCGACGCAGCGCAATGACCGTCCAGATCGCCTCGACCACCCCGAAGGGCCACGCCCCCGAGAGGAAGCCGTAGGAGCTCGAGAGCGCACAACCGAGGGCGAAGGCCAGGACGAACGCCCGGCCGCGTCGCTCGAGCGCGTACATGAGCATCATGAAGGTCAGGGCGCAGACGCCGTAGATGGTGACGACCATCCGACGACGCTATGCCCGGGCCTGGTCGGTTCCGTTCTGAACGGACCAGGCCCGCGGTACCGTCGGGGCTGTGGGGATCCCCGACGAGGAAGTCGCCCAGGTCCGGGCGGCCACTGACATCGTGGCCCTCATCAGCGAGCACGCCTTGTTGAAGAAGGTCGGGCGACGCTGGAGCGGGCTGTGCCCGTTCCACGCCGAGAAGACCCCCTCGTTCAGCGTGAACGCAGAAGAGGGCTTCTATTACTGCTTCGGCTGTCACGCCTCGGGCGACGCCATCACGTTCGTGCGCGCCGTCGACCACCTCGACTTCGTGGATGCAGTACGTTTCCTGGCCGACCGGGCCGGGATCACGCTGCACGAGGACCAAGAGGCGGGCCGCGACCACCAGCGGCGCTCCGAGCTGCTGGACGCGATGGAGCGGGCCGTCGCGTGGTACCACGAGCGCTTGCTGAAGTCACCCGACGCGGGCCGGGCGCGGGACTACCTGCGCTCGCGGGGCTACGACGGCGACATCGTGCGAAAGTTCCGGCTCGGCTGGGCGCCCGACGACTGGGACGCGCTGGCCAAGGCGCTGAAGCTCTCGACGAAGGTCCTGTCCGACTCGGGCCTCGGCTTCATCAACCGCCGCGGGCGGGCGCAGGACTTCTTCCGCTCCCGCATCTTGTTCCCGATCTGCGACCCCTCCGGCCGGCCCATTGCGCTCGGCGGCCGGATCCTCCCGCCCCGCCCCGGCCAGGGTCCGCCGGAGCGCCCCGAGCCGAAGTACAAGAACTCGCAGGAGTCGCCGATCTACACGAAGCGCCGGACGCTCTACGCGTTGAATTGGGCCAAGCAGGGTGTCATCGCCCAGGGCGAGGTCGTCGTGTGCGAGGGCTACACCGACGTCATCGGGTGCTTCCAAGCGGGTGTGCCGTGGGCCGTCGCCACATGCGGCACCGCGTTGGCCGAGGAGCACTTCACGCTCTTACGCAATTTCGCCAAACGGATCGTGCTCGCTTACGACGCGGACACCGCTGGACAGAGCGCGACGTCGCGCGTCTACGAGTGGGAGCGCAAGCACGAGGTGGACGTCGTGGTCGCGGACCTTCCCGGAGGCAGCGACCCCGGCGACCTGGCGCGCACCGACCCCGACTCGCTTGCCCGCGCGGTCAAGGAGGCACGGCCGTTCCTCCAGTTCCGCGTCGACCGGATGTTGGGAGCAGGGGATCTGACCACGGCGGAGGGACGCGCCCGCGCCGCGGAGGCGGCTTTGACGGCGGTGGCGGAGCACCCGGACGACCTGGTGCGGGACCAGTACATCATGCAGCTGGCCGACCGCTGTCGCGTCGATGCGGCGCGGCTGCGCGAGCGCCTCGACCATCTGCGCGCACACCCGCCCGCGGAGCCGACGGGCCGTCGCGGCAAGGCGCGACGCGACGAGCCGCCCCCGATGGAGTACCCCGAGGACGACGGCGACTTCGACGCCGGCGACGGGGCAGAGGTCGCGGCGGGTGCGGCACTGCGTCCGGGCCCCGGGCTCGAGGCGCTCAAGCTTGCGGTGCACCGTCCCGAGGAGGTCGCGGACCGCGTGCACGCGGCGCTGTTCGCCGACCCGGTGCAGCGTGCGGCGTTCACCGCACTGCTCGAGCACGACAGCGTGCAGGACGCGGTGGAGTCAGCGACTCCCGAAGTCGGCATCGTGTTGCGGCGTGTCATCGTCGAAGAGCCGATGGCGGGCGATCCGGAACTGGGGGATCCTGTGGATTCGGTGGTCCTCGTGCTTGTGCGCGGCGCGACGCGCCGGGCGCTCGCCGAGATGGAGATCGAGTCGCGAACCGGGGGTGACGCGTGGCAAGCACCTGCGGCCGAGTCCGCTCAAGTGGGTCTTTGGCTCAACCAACTGGACGAATCGGAGACGGGACGCGATGCCGCCGACCGGTTGGTAGCTTGGTTGGTGGACAGGGGGGCTTGAGCGTGGCAGGAGCAGGGTGAGCGAGGATTCGGCGATCGCGATCGAAAACGGCGGATCCGATACCGCGTCGACCGGCGATTCCTCCGATTCGCTCGCATCGATCTCGTACGTTGCTTTGCCGGAGGGAGTGCCGCAGGCCGACTTCGAAGCTGTGCTGGCGGTCGGACGCGAGAAGGGTCAGCTGACCCAGGGCGAGTTGGTCGAGGCGCTCCGCACTGTCGAGCTCACACCCGAAGTGCTCACCGCATTGATCGACCGCGTTACAGCGGAGGGCGTCACCCTTATCGTCGAAGAAGTGGTCGAGGTCATCGAAGTCGAGGAGCTGACCGTCGAGGTCAAGACTCGCAAGGAGCCCCGGGCCGCGAAGAGCGAGGGCGCGAAGACCGAAACCCGCCGCCCGGCGAACGGCAAGCGCGCCGCGTCCGGGGACTCTGGTGGCAGCGCAGAAGACCCAGTGCACACCTATCTGAAGGAGATCGGGCGCGTCCCTCTGCTCAACGCCGAACTCGAGGTCGAGATCGCACAGACGATCGAGGAGGGGAACGCGGCCGCGGCGAGGTTGGCCGCCAACGAACTGGCCCTCTCCGGCGACGGGAACGAGGCCGACCTGCTGGACGCGGGCGAGCTATCGAGGAACCGGCGCCTGATGCGCAAAGGGCTCAAGGCCAAGGACGAGCTGATCGAGGCCAACCTGCGCCTCGTGGTGTCGATCGCCAAGCGCTACCGCAACCGGGGTCTCGCGTTTCTCGACCTGATCCAGGAGGGCAACCTCGGGCTCATGCGGGCGGTCGACAAGTTCGACCACACGAAGGGCTTCAAGTTCTCGACGTACGCAACCTGGTGGATCCGTCAGGCCATCACGCGTGCGATCGCCGACCAAGCACGGACTATCCGGATCCCGGTACACATGGTCGAGACGATCAACAAGGTCGTGTGGGCGCAGCGCCAACTTCTGCAGGAGCTCGGACGCGAACCGACCATCGAGGAGGTCGCGCAACGCGTCGAGTTGCCGATGGAGCGGGTGCGAGAGATCCTCCGCATCAACCAGGACACGGTGTCACTGGAACAACCGGTCGGGGACGAGGACGACTTCAACCTGTCGGATCTGATCGAGGACAGGGGAGCGGTCGTGCCTGACGACGCGGCGACACGCTCGCTCCTGGACGCGGCGGTGCGAGAGGCTCTCGGACACCTTTCCGAGCGCGAGCAAGATGTCGTGCGGCTGCGCTTCGGCCTCGACGACGGAAAGATCCGGACGCTCGAAGAGGTCGGCAAGGAGTTCGGCGTGACCCGTGAGCGGGTCCGCCAGATCGAGTCGAAGACCCTGGCCAAGCTCCGCCGGCCGGACGCGGCCCACCTGCTCCGGGACTATCTCGAAGAGTCCTGACGAACGGCCTCGGGGCCGGCCGGGATCCGCCGGCCTCTACGAGGTCCCGCTGGGCTCGCCGTTGAGGATCACCGTTTTGGTCTCGAGGAATGGCAGAAGACCCTCGACGCCACCCTCGCGGCCGATGCCGGACTGCTTGAAGCCCCCGAACGCGATACCGAAGTCCGTGCGGAAGGCGTTGTGCCCCACGGTGCCCGAACGCAGCTGACCGGCGATGGCACGGGCCCGGTCGACGTCGTTGGTGAAGACGGAGGCATTGAGGCCGTAGATCGTGTCGTTCGCCAAGGCGACGGCGTGGTCCTCGTTGTCGGCCGGGATCACGCTGAGCACCGGGCCGAAGATCTCCTCGCGCGCGATCGTCGATCCGTTGTCGACGTTGCCGAAGACGGTGGGCTCGATGTAGTAGCCACGGTCGAGGTCCTTGGGACGACCACCGCCGGTCGCCAACGTCGCACCTTCCGCGACGCCCTTGGCGATGTAGCCCTCGACCCGGTCGCGCTGGCGGCTCATCGCCAACGGGCCCATCTGGGTCTGCGCATCGAAGGGATCGCCCACCTTGACCTTCGAGAACGTGCCGGCGAGAGTCTCGACGAACTCGTCGTGGCGCGAGCGGCCGACGATGATCCTCGTGAGGGACGAGCAGACCTGCCCCGAGAGGAAGCATTCCGCCCCCGAGATGGCGCCGGCCGCGGCCTCGAGGTCCATGTCGTCGAGGATGACGGCAGCCGACTTGCCACCGAGCTCGAGAGTGCAGCGCGCAATCCGCTCCCCGCAGATGGAGGCGATGCGCCTGCCCGCTGCGGTCGATCCGGTGAAGGTGATCTTGTCGACCCCGGGGTTGCGGACCAAAAGCTCTGAGACCTCGCGGTCCGCGGTGACGATGTTGAGGACGCCCGGGGGGAGTCCGATGTCCTCGGCAATCTCGCCGAAGAGGTAGGCGGCCCCCGGTGCCTCGGGCGAGGACTTGAGGACCACGGTGCACCCGGCGAGGAGCGCGGGGGCGATCTTGTAGGAGATCAGCGCCAGTGGCGCGTTCCACGGGATGATCGCTCCGACGACACCGACCGGCTCGCGTACCAACAACCCGAAATCGCCGCCCCCGGTCGGCTGTGCCCGCTCCTCGAAGGGAAAGGTGTCGGCCAGGCCGGCATAGAAATCGAAGACGCCGGCCATGCCGCCGGCCGTGTACTGGGCGATGGCAAAAAGCGCACCGGATTCGCGTGGCCAGATCTGCCCGGCCGCGTCCGACTTCCCGCGTAGCCCTTCGCCCATCGCCCGCAGGTAGTCCGCGCGCTCCTTGTGAGTCAGGCGGGGCCAGGGGCCCCGGTCGAACGCTTCGCGGGCGGCGTCCACCGCCCGGGCCATGTCGGCCGCGCGTGCTTCGGGGACCGAGAAGTAGGGCTCCTCGGTCGCAGAATCGATGACCTCGATGACGTCGGAGGAAGAGGGCTCCACCCACTTGCCGCCGATGAAGAAGCGATCGTCGTGGCGGATCGGTGCGGTTGTCTTCTCGATCGTCATCGTTGGCACTCCTGCCTTCTCAATGTGGATGTCGGAGAACTTACGCGAATGCCCACGAGCGCGTGAGGTCGTGGAATCATCGGTCCGCAATCCCAGCTGGGAGGCCTGCTCCGCACCTGTTCGGAGCTCCTTTCTGGTGCGGGCAACCGGTCGGCCCGCTGATATCGTGCGGGGGCTGTATCGGAGCTCTGTGCTCCACCTTCCGGGGTAGCTCAATGGCAGAGCAAGCGGCTGTTAACCGCTAGGTTGTGAGTTCGAATCTCACCCCCGGAGCACGCTTGTCGTTCTCGCTGGTCAGGCTTGGTAGCTCGACCACCTCACCCTCCACCTCGGTGTCGTCGTGCGCGCCATGTGTGCGAACGGATTGCGCACTGATGGAAATCGGGAGCACGGTTCGGTGATCGCTTAGGTTCAGAGGCCGGGGCCCGTAGCGCGTCGCGCTCTTCGGAGGCGCGCTCGTAGAGCACCACCTGGCGACGGACTGACACCAACCGCGGCTCACGATCTTCTTGGGTTCTCGCACCGATGGACGCGCACACGGGGCCGTCATGGTCGCGTTGGAGATGTAGCTCTCCCATTTTCCGGCTGCATCCAGGAACCCCTTCAGCGACGCTTGACGCTCTGGTCGTCAATGTCCATGGCCATGGCCTATTGCTGTTTGTCGCAGGAGAGCCTCTGCGAACACTCTCGGTTTGCGCATCGGTCGACCCACTCGACTCCGTAATTGCAAACGGGTATTGATTGACTGAGATCCTCCATGTGCGTAACGTTTCACTCAGTTGGATCGACCTTGACGGGATTGCAGTTCTGATGGATCGGCGGTGGGACGCGCATGGCGAGCGTTCGAACCAGAGCAATCAGGTGCGACGAGGCAATACGACATCTCGTCTTAGGCGCGGCAACACTCCACGACGTGCCCGATAGCCCTGTTGAAGCTGCCGATGACTGCGGCACCAAACCGGTCAAACCGACGTACGCGACGGCGACGAGCTGAGTGTGAGTTCGTAGAAAGCGGGGCTTAGCGACATGTCCGGACGAACATTTTCATCTGGCGCGACTCGGTTGATCGCAATAATCGCAATGAGTCTTCCGATTCTGGGCATAATCGGAATCCTCGTTTACACGGGCTTCTCGTCGACATTCGGAGTCGGGCTACTCGCGGCACTCGGAGCGGCGACGGTCGGTTTGCTGATCGGACTCCTCTTCGGTGTTCCGAAGGCCGTTTCGTCGGGACAGGTGCGTCAAAGTGCCGAGATCAAGCAAGTAGCGGATCAAACGGTTGTGTCCGCCCTAACTCCAGGACAACAGGCTGAGTTGCAGAAATGGAAAGCGGCAACCGATGCCCAACCGACCGGACAAACAAAGGCTTCCACCTTTGCGCCGAGCACCAATCTCGCTGAGGTAAGTGACTGGCTCACCAAACTGCTGATCGGCGCCAGTTTGGTTTCTCTCTCCAAGTTGGGTCCACCCATTGGACGCCTAATAGATTCAATCGCAGGCGGATTGAGCACCGGCGGCAGTGCGACAAGCTCAGCAAAAGTTGTCGCAGGAGCAATCCTGTTTGGCTACGTAGCCATGGGATTTCTCGATGGGTACATCTTGACCACGGTTTGGTATCAACGAGAACTCGATGAAGGTTGATGTCCTTCTCTTTAACGGTGGCTGAACCGTAACGCGAACTGTTCAGGGGGATATGCCAGTCCCCGCCGGTAGCCAAGGGGGCGGTTCGAGCCCGTAGAGCGACTGCATGAGCCGCTCGGTCACGGTCAGACCGGACTCGATCCAGTTCTGGGCCGGAGACCAGCAGTCCCCAACCACCGAGACCTTCATCTCGTCGAAGGGGTCGGCCAGGTACGTGACGACTTGCGCTGAGTCGGCGTGCACGTTCCACCAATGGAAACCGTTGCCATAGGGAAGGTTCTCCCAGTTGATGAAGCCGGCCCAATAGGGTTCGGGAATCGGGACGCCGTGCACCTCGGCCAGTTGCGCCACGGCTGCGGCGACCATCGCAGGGGGTGCGTCGCGCGGGCTCGGAACGCCGTTGAAATCACGTGCGGCTTCGTAGCCGTTCCAGAAACCGGCGGGCGCCTGGTCGTTGTACAGCATGAGAAGAGAGTTCTGATTTGATACCTCGCCACCTGGCTGTTCGCTTTCGGTTCCGAAGTACCAGATCCGCTTTGCCGGCAGGTCGGTGATCGAGTAGCCGCCCACGATTCCGAGGGTCTTCCACCACGGGGCGGAGAAACCGAGGAACATCTTCGATGGGGTGGTCGGCCCCACTGTCCCCAGGGCGGTTTGAAAGGCCGTTTCTCGGAGCAGTGGGCTCCGCACCGCCAGCTTCTGCAGGGGCTCAAGCGGTGTGGTGAGGATGACGCGCTTGGCTGTGACCATCGAGGTCATTCCGCCCGGATGCCTCATGGTTATGGTGGATCCTCCACCTCCATTGGGCACGATCGATATAGCCGTCGAAGAGAGGTGAATCAACGCACCGGCGGCCCGGGCCATGGCGCCCAGGGTGAGCGGGAGGCGCATATAGCCGCCTGGAATCGTGAAGTAGAGCGCATTCGGTGCGAAGTCCCCGGCCAACTCCTGCATCATCTCAACCGAGTTCCAGTTCTCGGCCAAGGAGGGATAACCCACGCCGTCGGCCACCAGGTTGTACCCCTCGGGGCTGAGGGCGCTTTGCATCAAGTTCCAATAGCCCTGGTCCCGCAACAGCTCGCCGCCGTATGTGGAGGTGGCCTTCACCTTGGTCCACTCAGCACCGGTCAGCGTCGGTGCGTTGGGTACGTAAGTCTCGATCCCTTTCAGCAGCAATTGGGAGGGAGTCATGCCCTGTTCGGCCGGGGGCAACGGGTACGGCACGACCGAAGGGTCCGAATACTGGTTCACTTGAAACCGGGTGCCGCGCAGATAGACGTAGTTGTTCCCATTCCCGGCGCTGAACGGGACAGTGGGGAGCTTCAGGGCGCCGATCAGCTTGGGTACGATCTCCTGGTTCTGTAGGAATCGCATCCCGCCGAACTCAGCGATCAGGTGCGGCCCTCCGGGCACGACCTCCGACCAGATCCGTCCGCCCAGGCGGTCCGAGGCTTCGAAAACAGCCACCGACGGCTTCGAGCTCACTGGGCTCTTCGACCGCGGTGTCCCGGTAAGCAGGCGATAAGCGGCGTAGAGGCCGGACGGTCCGCCCCCGATGATGGCCACGTCGACGTCGGTGGTGGGACTGCCAGCGCTCGAGGTACTGGCGCATGCGGCGAGAGACGCCGGCCCCAACGTGCCGACCAGTGCTGCGGCGCCGGCCCAACGCAGCACCTCACGCCGGGAGACTCCTTCGTGTTGCCGGCCGTCTCGTGAACCCTGGGTCACGACCTATCCACACCCATCCTTAAACATCGTGGCCCGCTTCGAGCGTCTATCTCACAACAAAGGATGTAACCAGCAAGTTTGATGCTAACCCAGTGATCCAGGCGGACGCCTACACAAAGGGAACCCCTCGCGGGAACGGACGAGGCCCGCAAAGGCTCATCGGAGGTGCTTCTCTTCGCTTCTTGACATTCGCCAGGGGAGTCCTTTACGCGGGATCCGCCGCCAGTACCATCACGGCGATGGCGGGGTCTCTGCGAACGTGGCCATGACGCCGGCACCTTCGCGAAGAGGGGTTCTGGCGGCGATCTCCGTCGCACTGTTCTGTATCCAACTCGATTTCTTCGCGCTCAACCTCGCACTTCCCGGTATCGCGGAGTCTTTCCACACCTCAGCGCAGGCCACGCAGTGGACGATCAGCGCCTACATGCTCGCCCTCGGGTCGATGTTCATCGTGGGCGGTCGACTGGGTGATGTGTTCGGCCGGCGCCCCGTCTTGCTGTGGGGCATCGGCATCTTCGTTCTGTCGTCGGTCGGCGCAGCGGTGGCACCCGACATGGGGAGCCTGATCGCTTTCCGGGTGATCCAAGGGATCGGGGCCGCTTTCATTTTCCCCGTGGGCGTCTCGGCGGTTTCCAACGCATTCCCCGGCTCCATCAGGGCCCGAGCGCTTGGACTGACATTTGGTCTTGCCAATTTGGGCACGGCCCTCGGGCCGTTCGTTGGAGGTGGCCTGGCCGGCGGTCCTGGATGGCGCTGGATCTTCTGGGTGCTTTCCGCGCTGGCAGCAGCGTGCTTCTTGCTCGCCGTCAGGTTCGTGCCCGACAGCCGCGACGCGGCGGCGGATCGCCGTCTCGATCTCCCCGGAGCCGTTCTTATTGCCGGTGGAGTCGCCCTCGTCAGTTTGGGCTTCATCCAGGGGAGCTCGTGGGGTTGGACATCCCTTGCGACGTGGCTGTGCTTGGCAGGCGCCGTCATTTGTTTCGTCGTGTTCGTACTTCGCGAGCGGCTGGTCCAGCATCCGCTGGTGGACCTCCGCCTGTTTCGCAACGTTCCCTATGTGCTCGTGATGACAACAGGAGCGGTCGGCAATGTTCTCTACGCAGTCACTGTGTTCGTGGAATCGCTCTACTTGCAGAATGTGCGAGGCCTCTCGCCGTTGTTGGCCGGCACGTTGTTCCTGGCGCCGGCCCTGATGGTGGCGTTGTCGGGCCCGATCGGCGGCCGTCTTGCGTCACGCTTCCAACCCTCGGCCGTCATGATCGCGGCCGCACTCACGGCCGGAGTGGCCGTTTTCTGCCTGACGTTCGTCGTCTCGTGGGGAGCGTTCGTCACCGTTTTCGCCGTGGCCGGGCTCGGTCTTGGACTCGGTTACACGTTCGTCAATGTCGCGACTCAGGACCTGGTGCCACTGGAGCGGACGGGTGAAGCGTCGGGTGTCGTTCTCACGGTCGTCGTGACCATGGGTGGCATCGGAGTGGCGTTGGCGGCCACAATCATCCTTGGGTTCCAGCACAGTGGCCGTGGATTGGCCGACGCCTACGCCACCACTCTCCGCATCTTCGCGGCCATCTGTTTCGGCTGGGCCATCATCGTCCTCGGAGCCCGGGCCGTCCTCGTGCGCCGGGGCAACATGGCGCCGTTGTTGAAGAGGCCAACGTCGAACGAGGAACGCAGCGCGTTGACGTCCTAGGCGACCCTCGACGAGGCCGGGACCCCTTGACGTGGGTGTTGGTACTCACGCTGCTCGAGTGGGCTGCTCGTCGGGGGTTGTGGGACGAGCGTGGCGATCGCCCGGGTTCCGCGTAAGGCGTACTGCGTCGCCCCGGAGACGCCGTCGCGACGCAAGCTGTAGAGCACAGACGGAGCCGCACCGAGGAGGCTGGCCGCAATCGTCGCCTCGAGGATCCGTCCCTGTGGGCGCCTACTCGTTGTGCGCGACACGCCCGAAGAGTAGAACGTGCCCGCAATCCGTCTGACGTGACGCGGTCGTGGGGGAGTAATGCTCGAAGGCCAGAAGATCCTCATTACAGGAGCAAGCGGTCGGGTGGCGTTCCCGATCGCACGGGCGCTCGCCATAGACAACGAGGTCTGGGGCGTGGCCCGGTTCACCGATCCCGGCTCGCGGTCCCGGCTCGAGGCGGTAGGAGTGCGGCCCGTGGCCCTCGACGTCTCTGCCGCGGACTTCTCTTCGCTGCCCGACGACTTCTCCCACGTGTTCCACGCCGCTATGGCGTCGGGGGCGGACGGTTGGTCGTCGGCGTTCGAGATGAACTCGCAGGCATCGGGCGCGCTGCTCTATCACTGTCGAGCCGCGAAGGGCTTCGTGTTCTGCTCGACCGGTTCGATCTATCAGTATCAAGGGCGCCGGGCGCTCAGGGAGAGCGATCCCCCTGGCGTTCCCCGGCTCGACAGCTACGGCAACTACAGCTTCTCGAAGGTCGCCGGTGAAGCCGTCTGCACGTGGGTCTCCCGCCAATTCGGGGTACCGCTCACCATCATCCGCATCTGCTCGACCTATGGACCCGAGGGGGGCACGCCGGCCGATCGGTTCGACCGGATGTTGGCAGGCAAGCCGATCCGGCTCCATCCCGACGCGCCGAACAACTTCAACCCCATCTACGAGGACGACTACGTCGCGCACGGCATCCGTGCCCTCGAGGTGGCGGACGTGCCGCCGGTGGTCGTCAATTGGGCCGGCAGTGAGACGGTGAGCGCGGAGGAGTACTGCACCTACATGGGCGAGCTCGCCGGGATCGAGCCAGCGATCGTCTACGACCCGGCCGCGCACACGGCGCTGTGGCCGGACGTCACCTACATGCACGAGGTGCTGGGGCGGACGAAGGTCCACTGGCGCGACGGATTCCGGCGCATGATCGAGGCGCGCCACCCCGAATTGCCGCTGCGGGACCTCGAATAACAGCGCCGTAGCGCCCACAACCAGCGGTCCTTGTCCCGCGTACCGGGGGCGGTCAAGATACGGCTGCCGTGACAAACCTACGCCCGGCGGGCCAGTACGCCTCCGCTCGCCGCGCCAGGACCATCGCTCGCCGCCGCCGAACGTTCGCCGTGGGTGCGGTCGTCGCCGTCATCCTGATCGCCGTCCTGGTGTACGCGATGGGTTCTTCGGGCGGGAACAAAGCGGCATCGCCGCCGCCCGCGGCATCGAGCCACCACGGGGCAGCGGCGACGACGTCGGTTCCGGGCCACGTGTCGTCGGGTGGGCACCACGCGGCTGCGCCGGCGGGGATCCCCGCGATCGAGTCGGGCCTGCTGCCGTGGCAACTGGCGGCCCCGCTGAGCCGGGAGGTCGCAGTGCCGGGTGCGGCCGGAGGCAGCGTCACCGTGTTGGGTGGTCTCACCACGGGCAGCTCGACGACGGCGAGCGTCGTGAACCTCGCGGTACCGGCCGGGACGCCGACGGCCGCCGGGGCGCTGGCGAACGCGACCCATGACGCGGCCGGGACCATCCTCGGGGGCCGGGTCCTTGTCTTCGGCGGCGGCGTCCTCAGCTCCTTTACGACCGTGCAGGCGTATCCGGTGACCGCCGCGGGTGCATCCGCGACCGGCGTGGTCGTGGGGCAGCTGCCGCAACGGCGCTCTGACGCAGCTGCCGTCACGATCGGACGCACGGCCTACGTCGTGGGCGGCTACGACGGCACGGTCGCGGATCCGCAAGTGCTGTCGACGACGAACGGGAGCTCCTTCCACTCGGTGGGGTCGCTGCCGGTCCCCGTGCGCTACCCGGCTGTGGCCGCTCTGGGGCAGGTGATCTACGCGTTCGGCGGCCAGCAGGTGGGCGGGGCAGCGGGCGCGGTGACCGCCATCCAGCGCATCGACCCGGCGTCAGGGAAGATCGAGGTCGTCGGCCATCTGCCGCAGGCGCTCCTCGGTGCTGCCGCGGTGACGTTGGGCGGGGTCATCTACGTCGCCGGGGGCTCGACGGGACCGTCGGACTCGGGGGTCATCTATGCCTTCGACCCGGTCAAGGACCGGGTGCTGGTCGCGGGGCACCTCATCGCGCCGCTGGCGAATGCGGCGGTGACGACCGTCGCGGGGACGGCGTGGCTCGTCGGTGGCGAGAGCGGGACTACCCCTACGGCCAGTGTCCAGATGCTGAAGCCCAACATCAAGTTCGGGACCGCGGGCGCGCCCGGGGCCGGCTCGCCGTACTTCGGCGAGAAGCTGCTCATCGCCGACCGCGGGAACAACCGGATGCTCGTCCTCGACGACACCGGCGCCATCATCTGGACGTACCCCAACCCGCCGTCCATGCCGCCGCCACCAGGCCCCCGCGGCTTCTACTTCCCCGACGACACGTTCTTCATCCACCACGGGACGGCGATCATCTCGAACCAGGAGGAGAACGAGACGATCGTGCAGATCGCCTACCCGAGCGGCAAGCTGCTGTGGAGCTACGGCCATCCCGCCCAGCCGGGCTCGTCCCCCGGGTATCTCCACGAGCCCGACGACGCCTACCTGTTGAAGAACGGCAACATCACCGTGGCCGACGCCGACAACTGCCGCATCCTCTTCATCAGCCCGGGCGGCTCCGTCATCAACCAGATCGGCACCACCGGCTCGTGCGTGCACAACCCGCCGACGGGCGTCGGCGGCCCCAACGGCGACACCCCGCTCGCCGACGGGAACGTGCTCGTCTCCGAGACGAGGGGCTCGTACATCTCCGAGTACACGCCGAGCGGGAGCCTGGTGTGGACGGTGCACGTGCCGATCGCGTACCCCTCGGACCCGCAACAGCTCGGGCCCGACCTCTACATGTGCGCCGACTACACGGACCCCGGCGGCATCGTCGAGTTCAACAGGGCCGGGCAGATCCTCTACACCTACCGCGCCCCAGCGGGCATCAACCGCCTCTACCAGCCGTCCTTGGCCGAGCTGGTTCCGAGCGGCGTGTTCATGGTCAACGACGACTACCGCGACCGCATGGCGGCGATCGACCCGACCACCCAAGCGCTGGTCTGGAACTACGGCGTGCCTGACGTCGCCGGCACGGCACCCGGCGAGCTCAACACTCCCGACGGGTTCGACCTCTTGAACCCCGACGGCTCGACGCCCACGCACCCGACGACGGGCTGAGGGCTCGGTCCCGGCACCACCCACACGCGCTGGCCGGGCTCGAGGCGGAGGTCGGCCGCAGTGCCCCGGCTCAGCTGGACCCAGCAGTCCTCGCCGCTCCCGTCGGCGAGCGCGACGTCGACTTTGACCTCGAAGCCGAGGTGGGTCACCCGGATAATGGTGCCCGCGATCGCCCCGTCGGGTGGCGGCGCGTCCGGGTCGCGGTGGATGGCGAGGTCGTGGGGCCGCACCCAGGCGCCGTTGAGACGGGTGGCCGGGCCGAGGAACGTCAACACGAACTCGTTCGCGGGATGGTCGTACATGTCGGAGGGCGTGCCGACCTGCTCGAGCCGTCCATGGTTGATGATGGCCAGGCGGTCGGCCACCTCCATCGCCTCCTCCTGGTCGTGGGTGACCAGCACGGTGGTGACGTGCAGCGTGTCGTGCAGGTCGCGCAGCCACTGGCGCAGCTGCGTGCGCACCTGCGCGTCGAGGGCGCCGAAGGGCTCGTCGAGCAGCAGCACCTTGGGCTCGATGGCGAGCGCGCGGGCGAGCGCCATGCGCTGGCGCTGGCCGCCCGAGAGCTGGGAGGGGTAGCGCTCGCCGAGGTGGGACAGTCCCACGAGGTCGAGGAGCTCGTCGACCCGGGCCTTGATCTCGGCCTTGGGCCGGCGGCGGATCTCGAGGCCGAAGGCGACGTTGCGCCGCACCGTCAGGTGGCGGAACGGCGCGTAGTGCTGGAAGCAGAAGCCGACGCCCCGGCTGCGCGCCGGCGTCTTCGTCAGGTCCTCGCCCTCGATGCGCACCGTGCCGGCGTCGGCGGTGTCGAGGCCGGCGATGATGCGCAGCAGCGTGGACTTGCCGCCGCCGCTCGGCCCGAGCAGCGCCGTGAGCGAGCCCGTCGGGACCTCGAGGGAGACGTCGTCGAGCGCGACGGCGTCGCCGAAGCGCTTGGAGATGGAGTCGACGTGGATGCTCATGCGGCTGCCTTTCCGTGCCACGCGTCGCGGTCGCGGTCCGAGAGGGTGAGGAGGAGCAGGACGATCAGCGCGGCGAGGCACAGCGCCACGGCTCCCACGTACGCGCTCTGCGGGTCGAGGTTGTCGATGCTGTCGGAGATGAAGAGCGTCAGGGTCTGCGTCTTGCCGGCGATGGCCCCCGAGACGATGGCGACCGCGCCGAACTCGCCCAATACCCGGGCGGTGGTGAGCGTGACGCCGTAGGCCAGGCCGCGCCGGATGTTGGGCAGCGTGATGCGGCGGAAGACCGTCAGCGGCCCGGCGCCGAGGGTGCGGGCCGCCTGTTCCTGCTCGGTACCGATCTCCTGGAGGACGGGCAGCACCTCGCGCACGACGTAGGGGAGCGAGACCGCCGCCGAGGCCATGACGATGCCGGGGACCGAGAAGATGACGGTGATGCCGCGGGCGGCGAGCCAGTTGCCGAGCCAGCCGGTGTGGCCGTACACGAGCACGAGCGCGAGGCCGATCACGACGGGGGAGATGGCCAGCGGGATGTCGACGAGCGCGTCGAGCAGCCAGGCGCCCGGGAAGCGGTGGCGGGCCAGGATGAGCGAGACCCCCACGCCGAAGACCGTGTTGAGCGGCACGGCGATGGCGGCGACGAGCAACGTGAGCCACAGCGCGTGCAGTGCGTCCGGCGCGGTCAGGGCATCCCACGCCGCGCCGAGGCCGTGCTGAAAGGCCCGGTAGAACACCGTGCCGACGGGCAGCACGACGAGCAGGGCGAGGTAGCCGAGGACGCCGAAGCGGAGCGGCAGGCGCCGGCGGGTGTCCCTCACACCGTCTCCGGGACGTCGAAGCGCCGGCGGGCCCAGCCGATGCCGAGGAGGACGAGCAGGGAGATAACGACGAGCACGATCGAGACGGCGCTGGCCGCGGGGAGGGCGCCGCTCTGCGAGAGGCTGAAGATCCACGACGACGCCACCTCGGTCTTGAACGGGAGGTTGCCTGAGATGAGGACGACCGAGCCGAATTCGCCGACGGCGCGGGCGAAGGCGAGGCCGGCGCCCGCCAGGACGGCCGGCAGGACGCTCGGCAGGAGGATGCGGCGGAGCACCTGGCCCCGGGTGGCGCCGAGGGAGGACGCGGCGTCCTCCACCTCCGCATCGAGCTCGGCGAGGACCGGTTGGACGCTGCGCACGCAGAAGGGCAGGGTCACGAACAGCAGCGCGGCGCCGATCCCCAGGCGCGTGCCGGCGAGGTCGAGATGGAACGGGGAGTTGGCGCCGTAGAGCGCGAGGAGGGTCAGGCCGGCCACGATCGTGGGGAGCGCGAAGGGCAGGTCGATGACGGCGCTGACGATCGCCTTGCCCGTGAAGTCGTCGCGTACGAGGACGAACGCGATGGCGAGGCCGGCGACCGAGTTGACGACGGCGACGATGGCGGCGGCGGCGAGGGTGAGCTCGAGGGCGGCGACGGCCTCGGGCTGGGTCACGGCGGCCCAGAACGCGTGCCAGCCCCCGGAGAACGCGTTGGTGATGAGCGCGGCCACAGGGAGGAGCACCAGGAGGGACAGGTAGGTGACGGCGAGCGCGGGCCCGGCGGCCTTCGCGCCGGACGCGCCGGCGTGGGCCAGGGCGGAAGAGGGCGCCACCAGGGAGTAGCGACGCTGTCTCCTCCGCCCTGGCCCACGCTCTGGGGGCCGCTGATCACGGGCAGGGGGAAGCCCGAGGTCCGCGACGGTGGTATCGAGGTTTGTCATCGACTGTCCGGCTCCCTTCCGGTCAGTTGGCTCGGCTGCCCGGCCCGGCTATCCGCTGGCGGTCGAGACGCCCAGGGACTGCTCGACGTGGGCCACGATGCCGGTCTGCGGGTCGAAGAACTTCGAGTTGACCGACGTCCAGCCGCCGAGGCTGTCGATGGTGAACAGCGTCTTGGGCTTGGGGAAGTGGAACTGCGAGGCCACCGAGGGGAGCACCGGGCGGTAGCCCTGCTGGCCCCAGACCTTCTGGCCGGCGGGGGAGAGCAGGTAGCTCACGAACGCCTTGGCCGACGAGCCCGCCGTCTTGCTCACCGCGATCGGGTTCTCGATGAGGATCGTCTGCGGCGGCGTGATGATGTCCACCGCCTCGCCCTTGCTCTTGGCGTAGAGCGCGTCGTCCTCGTAATCGAGGAGGACGTCACCCTGGCCCGAGAGGAACGTCTGCAACGCGGCGCTGGCGCTCGAGGGTTGGGCCACCGCGTCGTGCAGCAGATGCGAGAGGTACTGCTGTGCCTGCGCGGGCGTCTTGCCCTGATGGATCTCGGCACCGTATGCCGCCATGATGTTCCACTTCGCGCTGCCCGAGCTGAAGACGTTGGGCGTGATGACCCCGACGCCCGGCTTCACGAGGTCCGCCCACGTCGTGATGTGCTTGGGGTTCCCCGGCCGCACGATGAAGCTCACGATGGAGTCGGTGACCATGCCCTTGGTCGCGTTCTTGTCCCACGAGCTCGATACGAGGCCGGCCTTCACCAGCTTGGCCAGGTCCGGCTCGAGCGAGAAGTTCACGACGTCGGCCGGCAGGCCGTCGACCACCGAGGTGGCCTGGGTGCCCGAAGGCCCGAAGGAGGGCGACAGCGTGACGCCGGCGCCCCCCGTGGTCTTCGCGAAGTCCTCGGCCAGGACGCTGTAGGCGGGCTTGGGCGTCGAGTAGGCGACGAGGTTGACGGTGCCCCCGGTCTGGGCGCCGGCGGCGGTGGGGAGGGCCAGCAGCGCGAGGGGCGCGGCGGCCAGGGAGGCGAGGGAGGCCAGGCCGAGGCCCCGGCCCGGGGCGCGACGGGAGGGTCCCGACCGGGCTCCGGACGTGGAGGGATGAGTTGGTCTCGTGTGCATTGAAGCAATCTAATACACGCGGATTCCTAAAGACAAGTGGATTAGTCGGGAATGCCCGCCGACCATCAGTCTCGGACCCTGCGGTGTCGATCTTCCCTGGTGAGGGGGTTACTGGCTGACGGACCGGCGTCAGTCGGGGTCGCCGAAGTCCTCGTTCATCTCGTCGTCGTCCCCCGGCGTTGAGCTCTGCATGCGCTCGATCCAGCTGCCGAGCCGGCGCCCCAGCTCCTGGACGCCGCCGGCCGCCCGCTCCAGGATGCGCGAGAAGCGCTCCCGGTAGTGCGCCACGGCGTCTTCGAACTCCTCGGACGGTGGCGGCTCCTGGCCCCGCCGCGGGTAGTCGCCGTCGCGGATGCGGTCGTAGGCGCCGGTCTGCACCCACTCCATGAGCTCCTTCACCCGCTTGACCGCGACCGGGTGGGTCAGGTTGAGCTCTGACCAGAAGCGGGTGTGGCGCGAGAACAGGTCGTCCTCGCTGTCGTAGTCCGCGCACTGCTGGAGGAAGGCGTCGAAGTTCATGCCGGGCACCGACCCGCCCGCCAGCGCCATCAGCACGCGGCAGGGTTGCAGCGGGTCGGCCATGATCAGCGCCGCGGCACGGTCGGCCGAGAGCTCGGCGGCGCGGTGCCACTCGAGGAGCGCCAGGTACATGGCGCGCACCGGCAGGCCCAGCAGCAGCGAGCGCGGAGCGCGCCCTTCATGAACTGGCTCAGCAGGACGAGGGCGGTCGTGTAGTAGTAGTGCTCGGACAGCACGTGCGCGAGCTCGTGGCCGAGGATGGTCTCGACCTCCTTGTTGTCGAAGGAGCGCAGCAGTGAGGAGTTCACGACGACGAGCGGGGTCTTGGCGCCGATCGTCATGGCGTTGATCTCCGGGTCGTTGACGACGTAGAGGTCCGGCGTCGTCTCGAGGTCGATGACCCGCGAGCACCGCACGTACATCTGGAAGACCTCGGGCACCTGGCCCGGCCCGATGTGGATGGCGTTGCCCATCACGATCTGGCGCAAGCGGCGCTCGTGGCCGAGGTCCGTCAGCCGCTTGATCACGGCGTCGAGCAGGGGCACCGAGTGCAGCGCCGAGGTGGCCGCCCTGTCGGCCGGGTGCTCGTAGGCCTTCGGGCTGATCTGCTCGTAGCCACGGACCACTTCGATCGCCACCGGCGGCCTCCCGTCCTCGTGTCGGACGCCGAATCTAGGTCAGGGACGGCTCGCCGCGTCCCGCGGGTCGCTGCGACGCGCCGGACGGGCGGCCGGCGTCAGAGCCGGGCGTTCCAGGCGGCGATCGTCTGGTCGACGTTCGATTGCGCGGAGTTCACGGCCTTGGTCGCCGGCACGCCCTGCGTGAACATGGAGATCTCGGCGTTGAGCACGTCGGTGCGGACGTCGGCGTAGGGGCCGATCACCGAACCCGACGTGGCCGACGAGTCCACGCCGTTGTTGATCTCGTTGTACGCAACCTTGTAACCGGGGTAGGTGGTCCACACGTGCTGGACGGCCGCCGTCTGCGTCGACGACTTGCGCACAGGGATGTAGCCCGTGCCGGCGGCCCAGGTGGCCACGCTCTGGGTGTTCATGAGGTAGGAGACGAACGTCCACGCCGCCGCCTGCTCGAGGGCGGGAACCTTGTTCGAGATGTACACGCCCCCGCCGCCGGGCTCGATCCCGCCCTTGACCGACGCGCTGTACACCGGGAAGGGCCCGACGCCGAGCTTCACGTTGGAGTACTGCCCTTTTCCGAGGAGACTCGTCACCGTGCCCAACGCGGCCGAGGTCTCGATCGTCATGCCGTACTTCCCGCTCCCGATCCCGAGGAGGTTGTCGTACTGGTCGGGCCCGGTGGACGGGTTGGTCGTCGCGTCGCCGGAGCGCACCAGCTGGCGCAGCTGGCTGAAGATGGAGTCCGCCGTCTTGTTGTTGAACACGGCCTTGGTGGCGCGGGCGCTGCGGCCGTTGCTGTTGTTCACGAACAGCTGGTTCGCCGAGGCCAGCCATGTCTCGAGGTGCCACGGATCGAGCACCAGGCCCATGCCGCTGCCCGAGGTCTTGAGCGTCTTGGCGTCGCTCAGCATCTGCTGCAGCGTGAGCGGCGGGTTGTTCGGGTTGAGGCCCGCCTTGGTGAACGCGTTCTGGTCGTAGTACACGATCGGCGCGGAGACAGAGAACGGCATGGCCCATTGGACGCCGTTCACCTTCCAGTAGGCGAGCGGCCGGGCGAGGAAGTCGCTCGTCGAGTACTTGGCCGCGTTCATGCACGACTGCACCGGCAGGAACGAGCCGGTGTCGATCGCCTCCTGGGTGCGGTCGTCCTCGAGCTGCACGACGTCGGGCAGCTGCCCGTTGCTGAGGCCGGCGGTGTACTTCGTCCAGGTGTCGTCATAGCCGTTCTGTGTGACCAGCGTCACGTGCACCTTGGACTGCGACGAGTTGAACGCGCTGGCGATCCCCTGCAGCACGGTGAGGTTGGCCGACGAGGCGGACTCCCAGAACGTGATGTTCACGGCGCCCTGGTGCTTGGCCAGCGTCGACAGGTTGCAGCTGGGCAGTTTGGTGGCGGCGCCGGCGGGTGCGACGGCCGCGGTCGCCACCGTGGTCGCCGCGGCGCCCGAGGTGACGAACAGCACGGCGGCGGCGAGGCGGAAGCGGAGGAGGAGCGGGCGATCGGTGCGCATGCCCCCTTCGTAGCACCCCGGCGCCCGCGGCCCTGGGCACGCGGCCCTGGGCACGCGGCCCTGGGCCCGCGGCGTGCCCGTCGGCGCCTCCTGTTTACTTGACCGCTCCAGCGGTGAGGCTGCGCACCAACTGCTTCTGGAAGATCAGGAGCAGGATCACGAGCGGCACGAACGCGATCACGGCGCCGGCCAGCGCCACCGGGATCTGCGACACCTGGGTGCCCAGGAGCTGCTTCAGCCCCAGCTGCACGGTGTAGAGGGGTGTCGACCCGCCCGTCGACACGAGGGGCCAGAGGTACTGGTTCCACGCGCCGAGGAAGGAGAAGACGGCCAACGCGGCCAGCGACGGACGGGCGAGTGGTACGGCGACCCGGGTCATGAAGCGCATGTGGCCGTAGCCGTCAAGCTGGGCCGCCTCCTGCAGGTCGCGCGGGATCTGCAGGAACGCCTGGCGCATCAGGAAGATGCCGAAGCCCGTGGCCAGGAAGGGGATGGACAGGCCTTCGTAGCTGTTGAACCAGTGCAACGACGTGACCGTGTCGAGATTCGTGATGAACGTCACCTCGAGCGGGATCATCAGCGTGGCCAGGCAGACGATGAAGAGCGTGCGCTTGAACGGGAAGCGAAGGAAGGCGAAGGCGTAGGCGGCGAAGATCGACGTGACCAGCTGCCCGACCACGATGATCGCCGTCATGATGGCCGAGGTCGCCATGTACTTGGACATCGAGCCCGACGTCCATGCCGTGACGTAGTGGCCCCACTGCGGGTTCGTCGGGAAGAGCGGGGGCGGCTGGTGCACCAGCTGGTCGGGCGCGAGCAGCGAGTTCACGATCGTCACGTAGATCGGGAACAGGATGATGACGGCGAACGCCGTCAGCAGCGCATAGCTCCCCAAGGTGCGCAGCCGGCGGCGGCGCCGGCGCGGCGGCCCGTGGTCGGGTGTGACGGACCCCGGTGGCCCAGGCGGCACCGCCTCGTCCCGCGGCTCCAGGTCCCTCACGACGAACGCACCGCGATCGCCCTCAGCGGGCATAGCTCACCCTCCGCTCCAGGAACCGCATCTGCAGCAGCGTCATGCCGAGCGTGATGAGGAAGAGCACCGTCGCCATCACGGCCGCCTCTCCGGTGTTGTTGCCGAGCGCCGACGAATTCGTGTTGACGATGTTGTAGATGAGCACGTTCGTGTGCAGGCGGACCGTGTTCATGGGGCCGATGAGGATGTCGATCGCCCCGAAGGCCTGCATGGCGTAGATCGTGCTGACGACGACGGCGAAGAAGATGGTGGGGGAGAGGAGCGGCACCGTCATCCGCCAGAACCGCGTCCACGCGTTGGCGCCGTCGATGCGCGCCGCCTCCAACAACTCGTCGGGCACCGACTGCAGACCGGCCAGCATGATGATGAACGCCAGCCCGAGGAACTGCCAGATGGTGATGAGCGCGACCGCGGGCAGCGCCCAGGTCGTGCTCTCGAGCGCCGGCGGGTTCGGGTTGATGCCGAGCCAGGGGAGCAGGCCGACGACCGGGTTGAGCAGCGTGCCGAAGACGACCGACGCCACCGCCACGGAGGAGACGACCGTGGAGGAGAAGATCACCCGGTAGATCCCCATCCCCTTCAGCTTGCGGTGGGCGGCGACGGCCAGGACGAGCCCGAGGATCAGGCTGATCGGGATCACGAGCACCACGAAGATCAGCGTGGTGACGAGGCTCTGGGTGAACTGCGTCGACGTGAGCGTCTGGCCGATCTGGTGCAGCCCGACGTAGTGCTGCGGCAGGCCGGGCACCGGCGGCGTCTCGTACAGCATCAGCTTGAAGTTGCGGATGAAGGGATAGAAGGAGAAGGCGCCGAACAACACGAATGCGGGCCCGAGCAGCCCGTACGCCAGCAGCGCCTCCTTGCGCCGTCGCGTGCGCAGCCCACGGCGCGGCTCCGGCGCCGCCGCGCCGTCCGGATCAGCTCCAGCCGGCTCCGCCACCCCGCCGATGCCGGCGGCCACCGTCGTCACGACGGCCCCAACCGTTCCCCGCTCGCCGCGTCGAAGAGGTGGTACGCCTGGGGGTCCGCCGTGACGGCGATGCGCACGGACTCGCCGATCGCCGGCTTCGGCGCCCCGGCGCCCTGGCGCACGATGACCCGCGTGCCCGTCTCGGTCGTGCAGATCACGTGGGTCTCGGCGCCGAGCAGCTCGACGATGACGACGCTCGCCCCGATCGACCCGTCCGGGCTGAGATGCACCACCTCGGGCCGCAGGCCGAGCACGACGTCGGGGCCGGCGCCCCGCACGGCGTCGGCCACCCCGGCCGGCAGCGGGACCGACGCGCCGGGGAACGCCACGCACAGCGTGCCGTGGTCCGAGGCGCCGCCGTCGGGCCCCGTCCCCGAGGGCCCGCTCTCCACCAGCATCCCCTCGATCAGGTTCATGCCCGGGCTCCCGAGGAACGCCGCCACGAAGGTGTTCGCCGGCCGGTTGTACAGCGACTCGGGCGGCGCGATCTGCTGCAGCGTCCCCTCGCTCATGACGGCGATGCGGTGGCCCATCGTCATCGCCTCGACCTGGTCGTGCGTCACGTAGAGCGTCGTCGTCGAAAGCCTCGCCTGCAGTTCGACGATGTCGGCACGCGTCTGGACGCGCAGCGCGGCGTCGAGGTTCGAGAGCGGCTCGTCCATGAGGAAGACGAGCGGCTCGCGCACGATGGCTCGTGCGAGGGCCACCCGCTGGCGTTGGCCGCCCGAGAGCTGGGCCGGCTTGCGCCCGAGCAGCGCGCTCAGGCCGAGCGTGTCCGCCGCCCGCTTCACCTTGGCGGCACGCTCCTCCTTGTCCACGCCGCGTTGGCGGAGCGGGAACTCGATGTTCTTCGCCACCGTCAGGTGTGGGTAGAGCGCGTAGCTCTGGAAGACCATGGCCACGTCGCGGTCCTTGGGGTCGATGTCGTTGACGACGCGCTCGCCGATGCTCACGGTGCCCGCGGTGAGCTCCTCGAGGCCGGCCACGAGCCGCAACGCCGTCGTCTTGCCGCACCCTGACGGCCCGAGGAGCACGAGCAGCTCGCCGTCGGGCACCGACATGGTCAGGCCGTCGACCGCCACCGTCTCGCCGAAGCGCTTGGTGACCCCTTCGAAGTTGACCTGTGCCAACGTGCTCCTTCGCGTTCAGGCGCCCTGGGTTGCGCAATCGCCTGCCGCCGCACGGTAGTGGGGCGGGCCGCCCCCGGCACGGAGGATCTCCCAGCTCGAGTTCGCTCCGAGCCGGACCGCCTTCCTCATTTCGGACCGCAGGCAGGGAAGGCAGCGGCGACTACGGGAAATTCTGCGCACTTCTCTCGAAGCGAACAGCACGTATTGCGCAGTACGCGTCACTGAGCAACCCGTCCTGCTCGCTTCGCCGCGTTCGGGCAGACTTCGGCGCATACGTTTCGAGCGGGCGCTTCCCGGCCAGTTGAGCTCTGCCCCCGCACGCTTACGCCAGCGCCCTCAGTTCGCCGGGAGCTTCCACCCCATCGACTCGGCGATCTCCTTGCAGGTCGGGCACAGGCCGTAGCGCTTCGGGTCGCGCCCGGGCACCCACTCCTTGCCACAGAGCGCCCGGACCGGGACCGCGTTCACGATCCCCTCGACCACGCTCGGGCCCGCCGACACGAACTCGCCGGCCTTGTCGCCCTCCTTCGGGGTGTAGCCCTCGAGCACGATGTGGGACATCCGGTCGTGGTCCCCGTCGTCGAGGTCCGGTCGGGGCCGGGCCGGCGCCAACGTGGTCCCGCGCTCTCCCTCGGGGGCCATCGAATCCTTTGGCGCGCTGAAGGTCCGGCTCACGTCCCTAGGCTAGATCCCTTCTCTTTTTGAGGCTCCGGGCCGCGGCCCCGCCGTGCCACCGGACTCGCAGAAGGGGGTCCTCACCTGGTCTTTCGGCCCGGGAACAACCCTCCCCCCGAAATGGTTGACCAGTCAAAGGAATTCGTGCTTACGCCATTACGTGAGGACGGACCGACCAGAAGGAAAAGCCATGACGAACGAGAACGTGACACTCCCATTGCTCCCCCTCACGTCCGGGGTGGTGCTGCCGGGGATGGTGTTCACCATGGCGCTCGAGTCCGACGAGGCCCGTGCCGCCGTGGAGTCCGCCCGCTCGGCCGGCGGCCGCCTGCTGCTCGTGCCCCACATCGACGGCCGTTTCGCCCGCGTCGGGGTCGTCGCCGAGGTCATGGAGGAGGGTGAGCTGCCCGGCGGGCTGAACGCCGTCGCCATCCGGGGCGACCACCGCGCCACGATCGGGACTGGGGTGCCCGGGACCGGCAACGCCCTTTGGGTGGAGGCCGAGCCCATCGCCGAGCCCGAGGCCACGCCGGTCGCGCAGGAGCTGGCCCGGGAGTACCGCGCCGTCCTCGAGAACATCCTCCACACCCGCGGCGCCGGCCGCATTGCGGCCTCGTTGCGGGACATCACCGAGCCGAGCGCCCTCGCCGACGTGGCGGGCTACTCACCCGATCTTTCGTTGAGCCAGAAGGTCGAAGTGCTCGAGACGATCGACATCGAGACGCGGTTGCGCCTCGTCCTCGGCTGGGCACGTGACACCCTGGCCGACCTCGCCCTGCGCGAGAAGATCAAGACCGACGTCGAAGAGGGCATGGAGAAGACGCAGCGCGAGTTCCTCTTGCGCCGGCAGCTCGATGCCATCCGCAAGGAGCTCAACGAGCTCAGCGGCGACAAGGACGGCGAGGACCCCGACGACTACCGGGCCAAGCTCGAGGCCGCCGACCTCCCCGAGGACGTCCGCAAGGCCGTCGAGCGCGAGGTCGACAAGCTCGAGCGCACGAGCGACCAGAGCCCCGAGACGGGCTGGATCCGCACGTGGCTCGACACCGTGTTCGAGATCCCCTGGGGCGTCGAGTCCGAGGACCGTCTCGACATCCCCGAAGCCTCGGACATCCTCGAGGCCGACCACGACGGGTTGGAGGACGTCAAGGAACGCATCCTCGAGCACTTGGCCGTGCGCAAGCTGCAGGCCGAGCGCGGGCTCGCGCCCGTGGACGGACGCGGCTCCGGTGCGATCCTGGCCCTCGTCGGCCCGCCTGGGGTCGGCAAGACGTCGCTCGGTGAGTCCGTCGCCCACGCACTCGGACGCAAGTTCGTCCGTTTGTCGCTCGGCGGCATCCGAGACGAGGCCGAGATCCGTGGCCACCGCCGCACCTACGTCGGCGCGCAAGCGGGCCGCCTGGTCCGCGCGCTGCGCGAGGCCGGGACCATGAACCCGGTCATCGTGCTCGACGAGGTCGACAAGATCGGGACCGACTACCGGGGCGACCCCTCCTCGGCGTTGCTCGAGGTGCTCGACCCGGCCCAGAACCACACGTTCCGTGACCACTACCTCGAGGTCGATCTCGACCTGTCGCGGGTGTTGTTCATCGCGACGGCGAACGTCAGCGAGACGATCCCCGGCCCGCTGCTCGACCGCATGGAGGTCATCCGCATCGACGGGTACACCGAGTCCGAGAAGGTCTCCATCGCCAAGCACCACCTCATCCGGCGCCAGCTCACCCGGGCGGCGTTGCGTGAGGACGAGGTGCAGATCGACGACGAGGCACTCCGCGTCATCGTGGCCGACTACACCCGGGAAGCGGGCGTGCGGAACCTCGAGCGCGAGATCGGCAAGCTGTTGCGAAAGGTGGCGACGAAGCTCGCCTCCGGTGAGCGCACTGCGCCCGTCGTCGTCGGGAAGGACGACGTGCGGGGCTGGTTGGGCCGTCAGCACTTCTTCTTCGAGGCGGCGGACCGCACCAGCGTGCCCGGCGTGGTCACCGGCCTGGCCGTGACCGGTGCCGGCGGCGACGTCCTCTTCGTCGAGGCCAGTGTCTCGGACGGGCCCGAGGGCCTCACGTTGACCGGCCAGTTGGGTGACGTCATGAAGGAGTCGGCGGAGATCGCCCTCTCCTACGTGCGCTCGCACGCCGAGGAGCTCGGGATCGATGGTGGTGCCTTCACCGGCAAGCGCTTCCACGTGCACGTCCCCGCCGGGGCCGTGCCCAAGGACGGGCCTTCGGCCGGCGTCACCATGACGACGGCGCTCGTGAGCCTTTTGCGTGACGTCCCGGTGCGCTCGGTCGTCGGCATGACCGGTGAGGTCACGCTGCAGGGACGGGTGTTGCCGATCGGCGGCGTCAAGCAGAAGGTGCTGGCCGCGCACCGGGCCGGGTTGACCGAGGTCGTCCTGCCCGAGCGCAACGGCCCTGACCTCGAGGACGTCCCCGAGGAGGTCCGCGACGTCATGACGTTCCACTTGGCGGCCACGATCGCCGACGTGCTCACCCCGGCTCTGTCCGGGGCGGGCGCGGCGGCGCCGGCAGCCGGGGCGGAGCGCGAGAACGAGCTCGTCAACGCC
This sequence comes from uncultured Acidimicrobiaceae bacterium, assembly GCA_963777485.1. Lineage (GTDB taxonomy): Bacteria > Actinomycetota > Acidimicrobiia > Acidimicrobiales > RAAP-2 > Bog-473. The sequence continues at coordinate 514,998 of CAVZQP010000001.1, forward strand.
GCCTAGACCCAGAGCCGCATAGGTTTGTGACCGTCCCCGGTCGGGCAGACTGGCCGGGGACGGGAACGAAACCGTCGATCGGAGCGCGCATGGACGACAAGGAGATCGTGAAGCGGATCAGCGAGCTCGCTGGCGAAGAGCAGGAGCTCGAGGAGGCGCACGTCGGCGAGGGCCTCTCCGACGACGAGATCAAGCGCAAGCGCGACCTCGAGCTCACGCTGGACGAGATGTGGGATCTCCTGCGACAGCGGCGCGCCAAGCGCAGTGCCGGCCAGGACCCCGACGCGGCGCAACAGCGTTCCGCCGACACCGTCGAGGGTTATCTCCAGTAGTCCGGCACCCGGCTGGGCGCCGGGCCCGATCCGATCAGCGTTCTCCCGGCCAGCGCCGGTTGAACTCCGGCATCACGATCCCGAGCAGTCCGCGCAGGTTGCCGATCGTGACGTCCAGCCAGTCGAACGAGTCGCGCCAGACCGCGATCTGCCCGTCGCGCACGGTGAAGCGGCCGTAGCACCAAAAGCGGCTCGCCCACTTCTTGAAGGTCAGCTCGTCGACGCGATCGGTCAGCACGATGTCGCCTTCGGTCGCGACGTGGTTGAAGTAGACGTTGAACCCGAGCCGGTCGGGGCGCAGGAACGTCCGAGCCAGGCGCTCGAGCCGATCCCGCCCGTGCACCGCGGGCAACGACACGTTGATGTATTCGACGTCCTCGGTGACCAGTTCGAGGGCCCGATCGATGTCGAAACGGGATCCGGCCTCGAGGAACTCGACGACGACGTCGGCCGGCGCAACCTTGGCCGAAGCGGCAGTGGGTCGCGGTGAAGTGGGCACGGCACCCTCCTTCCTGTGGAGCGTTCAGACCGTAGTGCTGCGCCGGTAGCGACGCCACAAGGGCGGCCCGGCGGCGAGCGCCGCGAAGACCAGGAGGGCCAGCAGGAACAGCAGGTTGTAGCGGCCGTAACCGCCGTAGGAGAACCTCACGACGTGGGTTCCGGGTCCGACGTCGACGCCGACCAGCGCCGGCGCCACCATGACGGTCGCTTCCGGGTGCCCGTTGACCGTGACGGTCCAGCCCGGGTCGTACGAGGCGCTCAAGACCACGGTGGCCCGCCGATTGGTCTTCACCACCGCGCTCGCGTTGCCCTGCGCGAGGCTCGCATGTTCGATTACCACGTGACCCGGTGACCCGATCAGCGACTCCCCTTCCGGCGCGGTCGGTGGCGACGCGGCCCCGCCGTTGAACGCGACGGTCTTGTCCTGATGGTCCGACAGCGCACCCGAATCCAGGAGCGGCACGCTCTGGGTCCCGACATCCGCCCGCGTCGCATCGAGCACGCCCGTCGTGTCGTAGACGTGGAAGTAACCCGGGTCGGGCAGCGCCCACAGGCAGTAGTTACCCGCACAGCGCACCTGCGTCGCGGGCACCTCCGGTGACCATGGCGCGCCGTCGGGTGTCGTGGACGGCGTCAACAGGTAGCCGATGCCGAAGAGGGGATAGTCGCCCGGGTTGGTGTCGTCGAAGTAGTACTCGGGGTCGGTCATCAGCGAGGCGGTGCGCAGCGTGTAGCCGACCTCGTCGATGTCCTTGCTCTCGAGATACTTGAAGACCGGGACCTCACCGACAGAGAAGTCGGCCCCCCAGTTGGTGGGCTGGCCCGCGTACACCCTTCCGCGTGGGTTCGCCTCGACGTAGGCGAGCAACGAGTCGAGCGCGGGTGCTTGGGACGCGTCGGCATTCGCCTGATAGGACACGTTGACTTCGTTGCCGCTGTTATAGGTGTCCATGGAGGTCCAGGCCGGGATGAGGACCACGATCGCCCCGACGATGCAGAGGGCGGTCACGAGCACGCGACCGGTGGGCCGCTGGAGGCGCTGCCGGCGCTCGTCGGGCAGCAGGTTGGTCGCCGACTGCACGAGCAGACGCCCGACGAACACGAGCCCGATCCCCGCGAGCAGGATCCCCGAGAGCTGCATGCCCATCTCGAAGCGGCGGATGAAGACGTCGCTGCTCCCCGGAAGGATCGAGTACAGGCCTTTCCACGTCGTGCGCCCGAAGGTCATCAGCGTGGTAACCACGAACATGGCAATCAGGGCCCGTCCGGCGACGAACGTGCGCCAGCGGCCGATGCAAACGACGATCCCGACCGCGCCGAAGATGGTGATGACCGCTATCCAGTGGTTGCGGTCGAACAACTGGCCGCGCACCAGCCAGTCCAGCAGCTGCGGCGCGCCGTAGCCGTTCTCCAGGCCGGTCCCCTCGAGGACCTGGTTGCGCGCCGCCCAATGGGATTGCTGCAGCACCGGCACGATGACCCAGGCGGACGCCAGCAACGCCGAGCCGCCGACGAGCACGGCCCGCCCCAACCGGCGCCGCAGGTCGGACGGCACGAGGAAGGGGAAGACGATGACCGCCACGAACGCGAGGTAGCCCGTCTCGAAGTGCAGTCCGACCGTCAGCATGATGAAGACGACGGCCGGCAACACCGAGCGCCGCACCGAATGACGCGCGTCGCAGGCCCGGAAGGTGAAGGCCCATGCGAGCGGCAGCGTCCACGACGCCCACAGCTGGGTCCACACGCCGTAGCCGCGCCAGATGTAGGCCATGTCCTCGTAGCCGATCCCGGCCGCCGACTGGAGCAGGGGAGAGACCAGCGCGGCCGCCCCGGCGGTCCAGCGGCCGAGTCCGAACAGGCGGGCGGCCCAATAGATCGCCAGCGGCCAGAGCGCCAAGAGGAGGTACAGCGACCAGCGGAACGCCGTGTCGGGATCCATGAACGTGCCGAAGAGCCCGGTGATCATCGACGGCAGGCTCTGGTAATGGAGGAACTGCGGCGAGCCGAGCCCCAGGTACGGGTACCAACTGGTCAGTGGGAGATGCCCTTGGCCGATCCGGGTCGACGCGAATCGCACCATTTGCTGGTGGATGGAGCTGTCGTCGAGATACGGCACCGAAGTGAGCTCGGGTCGCAGCTCCACCAGCCCCCAGACGACGGCGATCAGAACGAGGGTCCACGGAGCGAAGCGCAGCCACCACGGCTCCGGTTGATCGAGCGTGTCGCTGCTCTCAGGCAGCGCCGCGTGCTCAGTGCCGGTCACGGTCGGGGTCGCCGTCACGAGGAGGTCGGCAACGCCGTGAACGCAGGAGTCGCCCTCGGTCGCGGCGTCGGCACCGGGTCATGTTGCCAAACCCTCCAAGTCCGCGGGCCTCATGCAGACCAGCAGGCACGGGTACACGGGTTGGGCGTCGGTAACATCCCGGCGGGGCTGTAGCTCAGTGGTCAGAGCAGAGGACTCATAATCCTTGGGTCGTGGGTTCGATCCCCACCAGCCCTACCGACCGACCACCCGCGTATTCGCGTACTCGGGCGTGTTCGCACCCCGAGAGCGAGCTGTTCACGGTCCGGCCCAAGGAGCCGGAGTGAACCGGGATCCGCGGTCACCTTGACGCTGGACTGGAAGCGCTTTCGTCTGGCAGAAACGACAAGGCTGTCGACGATCGCCGTCGACGACGTCGACGCCGTCGACTTCGTCGCTGGATCCAGCACCCTCCTCATCGCATGTCAGGTGATCGCACGTGAACTCGGAAGCCGGATCGACGTCCAAACGTTCGTTTTACGAACTCCCAGGAAAACGCCCATTTTTCGCGCAAGGTCCCGAGGTCACCCCTGTTTCTTGAAGCGACCGCGGGTGGGGCGGATCATTGCGACTCCTTTCCACTCGCGTTCTACGACAGGAGCGAAAAGGAGTTCACAAGATGCGATTTGGTCGAATCAAGGCTTTGGTGGCGGTTGGTTCCGGCGTGGTGGTCGCCGGTGCGTTGTCCGCAGGGGCGCTCGCGGCGACGGCAAGCCCGGGCCTGCCGTCGTTGCCCTCTGGCAGCTCGCTCCCGGCGCCGTCGATACCCAGCTTGCCGTCCGTGACGTCTCTGCCCGTGCCGAGCGTTCCCTCGCTCGGGTCGCTGCCGGTCCCGAGCCTCCCCTCGCTCGGGTCGCTGCCGGTCCCGAGCCTGCCGTCCGTGACGTCTCTGCCCGTGCCCAGCCTGCCGTCCGTGACGTCTCTGCCCGTGCCGAGCCTGCCCTCGCTCGGATCGCTGCCCACCCCGAGCCTGCCCAGCGTTCCCTCGCTCGGTTCGCTCCCGGTCCCAAGCGTGCCGTCGGTGCCCTCCCTGGGATCACTGCCGCTCCCGAGCGTGCCCACCCTGCCCTCGCTGCCCACACCCGCTCTTCCGTCGTTGCCCTCGTTGAGCTCTGTGCCTATCCCCAGCATTCCGAGCGTGTCCGTCCCGAGCGTCCCGAGCATCCCGAGCTTGCCGACGTTGCCCTGAGTCGAGGTCGGCCGCCCGGCGTTGATTCCGGTGGCGCTTGGCGGCCACGCGCGCAGCTGACGGACACCATCGCAGAGCGCCGGGAATGCGAACACACCGGCGAACCCGGCGACGACCTCACTGACATCGTGAGCTCCCAGGCATAATCGGCCGTATGCGCCTCGGCATCGCTCACCATCTCGGCTGGGCGGTCGCGGTAACAGCTTCCTCGGAGCACGAGGTTGTCGATCGTCGGCGAATCGAGTTGATCGAACCCGGACTGCCGGCGGCGCCGGTACATCATGAGGGCGGGCCGCATCTCATGCACCGCCACGGGGAGCCGCTCGACGACGATTCGCTCGCGGCACTGGTGACGAAGGTGCGGGCGTCCGCTGTCCGTGCGACTGAGGCGGCGCTCGACGAGCTCACCGCAGCCTTGCCCGAGCCGATCGTCTCCATGTCCCTGCGGTCGTGGCCGGACGATTTCCCCACTGCCATCGCCATCCAACGTCGCGTTCCCTACGAGGCTCGCACTGACTCCGTCATGTACCGCCAGGTGCTGGCCGACCTCGGCCGCGCCCGCGGCTGGTCCATCCACCTCTACGAGGCCAACGACGTCGAAGCCGAAGCGACGCGCGTCCTGGGGAAACGGGCGGACGAGGTGCTCCACGGCCCGCGTGCCGCATTGGGTCCGCCATGGTCGAAGGACCATCGGATCGCGCTTGCCGCGACCGTCCTCAGCTCGGTGGAAGACGATGCCGACGGCCGCAGCCGATAACTACCGGTCGCCCTCCATCCACGCGAGCGCGCCTCCGGCGAGGTTCTCAGCCGTCCACCCAGCGTCGCCGAGCGCCTTGGCCGCGGTCGCAGAGCGGTGGCCCGAGCGGCAGGCCACCACGATGGTCCGGTCGGCCGGCACCTCGTCGAGGCGGTCGCCGAGTTCGCCGAGCGGTATGTTCACGCCGATCGGGTAGGCCCACTCCTCCACCTCGAAGGGCTCACGCACATCGAGGAGGAAGACGTTCTCGCCGCGGGCGATGCGCGCCTTGACCTCTGCGGGTTCAACCTCGGCATAGGTCATCGCAAACACCTTACGAGTCCCACGCTGCAACGCCGTCCATGGCCTGGTCTGAGTCGACATCACGACGGCATAACGACCGCGATCCGCTCCTCTTACGTCCATTTACGTCCACACGGCACCAGTTCTCGGCTCCACAGGTCCCCCCGGTACGCTGGACCCGATGGCCATCCCGCGGAAATTGCTCAACGCGGACGAGGAGCTGTTGGCGGAGCTGAAACCGCACTGGATCTTCCTCTTCGGCCCTCTCTTCACCTCCATCGCCGTGTGGGCCGCCATCATCGTGATCCTTATCGTGTGGGCGAACCCGCCGGGCTGGACCAACTATCCGGTCGTGATCCTCGCCCTCATTCCGGGCCTGTGGCTCCTGGGCCGCTACGTCCGCTGGCGCTCCTACGACGTGGCGCTCACATCGACCCGCATCCTCGTGCGCCAGGGCATTCTCGGCCGCGACACCGTGCAGTTGCGACTGCAGCGCATCACCGAGGTGAACATCCGCCAGGAGCTCTTCGAACGGCTCCTCAACACGGGGAGCCTCGTCATCGACGTGCAGGGCGAGGACGACTCGATGACGCTCGAGTACATGCGCAAGCCGGCGGTCGTGCAGCGCGTCATCAACTCGCAGATCAACGAGATCGTCGGTGGCGGCCACCGCGAGGTGATCCCCGAGGACATGCTGCCCCGAGACCAGCGCGACCGGCGCCGCCGCGACGACTACGACTACGACGACACCGACCAGCACGACACGCCGCCCTTCGGTGTCACCGCGTCGGCGCCGGCTTCCTCGTCGGACCGCACCGATCCGGGGCCGACCGCCGCCCCGCGCGTGCCACCCCCCGGCGCCGTCCCCTTCGAGATCCGCGACCGCCTCATCGAGCTCGACGACCTACGCAAACGCGGCATCATCTCCGAAGAGGAATTCGCCGCCAAGAAGAGCGATCTCCTGAACCGCATCTGAGACACGCCTCGCCGCCGAGCTGCGTCTCGGGCCCCGGACCCTCCCCCCGGACCAGCGCTCCGATGCCGATAGACGCCCGGCCCGGGCGATGCGAGACTCCGACCACTCCGATGCGGAGCGCAGGAGAGGCCAACCAGGGGAGGACGAACAGTGCACGCCATCGTGATCCACGCCGACATCAGCGACGTCGAGCAGGCGAGGAAGGGGCTCGAGGAGGATGTCATCCCGATGATGAAACAGACGGCCGGTTTCGTCGGTGCCTATTTCGTGGCCGTCGACGACTCGCACGGCGTCTCCATCGAGGTCTTCGAGACCGAGGAACAAGCGAGGCAGGCGGCGCCGCCCGAAGGCACGGAGGCGCCCGGCGTCACGCTCGCGAAGCTGCAGATCGGGCCCGTCGTCGGCAGCGCATAGCCGCACCGCCGCAGGACCATCGCCGCAAGGAGCCGCCGACGGTGCGGACTACCGTGGGCGACGTGAGCCTGCCTCGATACCGATGCGACGCCTGCGGCAACCTCACCCGCTTCGACGTCACGATCTCGCAGACGACCAAGGCGTTCCACCATTTCACGGTCGGCGGCGACCTGGTCGTCGAGGACGAGGAGGTGGTGTCCCGCCACGTCGACGCGGTCGTCTGCCGCTGGTGCGGGCACGGGCGCAGCGTGGTCGAGATCACCGACGAGGAGACCGAGCCGGGCACGCCGTCGAAGGTCTCGTGACCGAGCCGCCGGCCGACATCCTGCGCCGGCTGCGTCCCATCCCGGCCACGGTCGGGCCGCCCACCACGGCCCCCCGCGACGTCGTGGGCGTCGCGCCCGACGGCCGTGCCGTCCGCATCGACGTGATGGAGGCCACCGCGCCGGTGCTGCTCCTCTTCCTCTCGGCGGACTGCGTCGGCTGCCGGGACCTGTGGGCGGGCCTCTCCGACCTGCGGGCCGGACTCGGCCGCGACGCCCGCCTCGCCGTCGTCACGAAGTCCCCATCCGCGGAGGACCCGGCCGCGATCGCGGGCTTGGCCGCCGACGACAAGGGCCACCTGCGGGCTCCCGTCGTCATGAGTCAGACGGCGTTCGCCGACTACCACGCCGCTCCGCCGTTCCTCGCCCTTGCCACGTCCGCAGGCGTCCTGGTCGAGGGCGTCGCCTGGGGAGTGGACGAGACCCTGCGCACCGCCCGCGCCGCGCTCATCGGCCCGTCCACCGACCGGTGAGCGAAATGGCGCCGGTGCAACGCCCTGTCACAGCCCTTGGTCATGCTGACCCTGAACAGAGAGGGTCAACAACATGCTGCACTCCAGGGAGACCGACATGGAGCCCGAAGGCGGGCTCACCATCGATTGCGACCACTGCGCACTGCAGGCGACCAACGCCTGCGACGACTGCGTGGTCAGTTTCCTCCTCGACCGTGAGCCCGACGACGCGGTCGTCATCGACGCCGACGAGGCGCGCGCGATGCGCATGCTCGGCCGGGCGGGTCTCGTGCCGACACTGCGGTTCAGCGATCGCGCCGGCTGACACGCCGGCAGGTGGCGCGTGAAGCGTCACCTCCTCGTCACCAACGACTTCCCGCCCAAGGTCGGCGGCATCCAGAACTACCTGTGGGACCTCTGGAGCCGGCTCGACCCCGCGTCCTTCGTCGTCCTGACGGCCACCTCCGACGAGAACGCGGACGCATTCGACGCCGCCCAGGCCGCCCGCGGCGTGCGCATCGAACGCGTGCCGGGCTCGATCCTCTTCTTCCCGTCGCCGCAAACACGCCGAGACATCGAGGACTGCGTGCGCACCCACGGGATCGACCTCGTGCTCCTCGATCCCGCCCTGCCGCTCGGGCTCCTCGGTCCGCGCCTCGGCGTCCCCTACGGCGTCATCCTGCACGGCGCCGAGGTCACGGTGCCGGGCCGACTGCCCGGCGCGCGCGCCGCCCTCGCGCGGGTCCTGCGCGACGCGTCGATCGTCGTTTCCGCCGGCCGCTACCCGGCCGCGGAGGGACGCCGCGTCGCCCCCGATCTCGCGGCCCCGTTCGTCGAGATCCCACCCGGGGTCGACACCGCGGCGGTGGCTCCACTGAAGGCGCCCGAACGTCGAGCCGCTCGGGCCAAGCTGGGACTGCCGGCCACCGTGCCGTTCGTCGCCAGCGTGAGCCGTCTCGTGCCGCGCAAGGGAATGGACGTGCTCATCGAGGCGGTCAACCGGCTGGCTCCTTCGTACCCCGACCTGGTCGTGGCGATCGGTGGCGAGGGCCGGGAACGGCACCACCTCGAGCGCATGGCTGCGGACAGCCTCGTCGACGTGCGGGTACTCGGGCGCGTCAGCGACGACGACCGTGCCGCGCTGCTCGGGGCGGCCGACGTCTTCGTGATGGCCTGCCGCAACCGATGGGCGGGCCTCGAGCAGGAGGGCTTCGGGATCGTCTTTCTCGAGGCGGCGGCCTTCGGCGTGCCCCAGATTGCCGGCGACAGCGGGGGTGCCCCCGAGGCGGTCCTCGACGGCGAGACCGGCCTGGTGGTCGACGACCCGTCCGATCCGGGGGCTGTTGCCGAGGCGATACGGACGTTGCTGGGGGATCCTCCGCTCCGGCGCCGGATGGGCCGGGCCGCACGAACGAGGGTGCAGGAATCCTTCGACACAGACGTTCTCGCTTCTAGGCTGGCCGAGGCGTTGGCCGGAGTGGCAATCTGACGCTCGCCGAACCGGGAACGGCTGGAGAGGAAGGACACAACCGTGGCCGATCAAGCCACCGAGCACATCTCGGTTGCAGCGCCGCCCGAGCGCTGCTTCTCCGTCGCGGCCGATCTCGAGCGCTACCCGGAGTGGGCGAACGACGTCAAGGAAGTCGAGATCAAGGAACGAGACGCCGAGGGCCGTCCGCAACTCGTGACCTTCCGTGCCGCCGCTTTCGGGCGCAGCACGACCTACACCCTTGCCTACGACTACGCCGACGCCCCGCACACCTTGGCCTGGAAGCTCACACAGGGGGACATCACCACAAAGCTCGACGGCACCTATATCTTCGACGCCGGCGAGGGGGGCACCACGGACGTGACGTACCACCTCGAGGCGGAACTGCGTGTTCCGATCCCCGGGTTCATCAAGATGCGGGCCACCAGCCGCATCATGGCGACGGCGATGCGAGAGCTGAAGGCGCGGGTCGAGTCCATCTCGTGAGCTCCGGCACGCCCCGGCACAGCGGTGCCGGCGTGACGTACGGGATCGACATCGGTGGCACCAAGGTGCTCGGCGTCGCTCTCGGTCCGGACAACGAGGTGGTGAGTGAGGCGCGTGTCCCGACTCCGACCGGCACGAGGGAGATCGTCGGCAGCCATGTCGCCGAGGCCGTTGCGCAGGTCACCGCCGATCTCGACCACAGCTTGGGATCCGGCGCCGGCTCGGCACCGATCGGCGTCGGTGCGCCCGGCATGGTCGACCGACAGGGCCGGCTGTGTTTCGCGCCCAACCTGCCGCAGGCGCACGGCGTCGACTGGACCGCCCTGATCGGCGACCGCCTCCCCGGGAGAGCGGTCGTCATCGAAAACGACGCCAACCTCGCCGTACTGGCCGAACATCGCCTCGGTGCTGCCCGCGGCTTCCATCACGTCGTGATGGTCACGCTCGGCACGGGCATCGGCGGCGGCGTCGTCGTGGACGACCGCGTCCAAGTGGGCGCGGCGGGCTTCGCCGGCGAGATCGGGCACATGGTGGTCGACCCCAACGGACCACCGTGCCCGTGCGGCCGCAGCGGCTGCTGGGAGCGCTTCGCTTCCGGCGCCGGGTTGGGCGTGCGGGCCCGCGAGGCTGCGTTGGCCGGCCGGCTCAGCGAGGTCGTGCGCGTGGCAGGGGGCGACCCCGAGAGCGTGCGCGGCGAGGACGTCTCCGCTGCGGCCGCGGGCGGCGATCCGGCGGCTCGCCGCGTCATCGAGGAAGTCGGGTGGTGGATCGGCTTCGGTCTCGCCAACCTGACCTGTGTCGTCGACCCCGAGTGTTTCGTGCTCGGTGGCGGGGTCGTCGAGGCCGGGAGCGTGCTCATCGACTCGGCGCGCGCCGCGTTCGAAGATCTGGTCGAGGGACGCGAGCGCCGGCCGCTCGCCGTGGTCGTTCCCGCTGCCTTCGGCGAGCGGGCTGGTGCGATCGGCGGTGCGTTGGCCGCGCGCCAGGGGGGACTCTGGTGATCCGCACCGGCATCGTGCTGCCAACGTTCCGCGACACGCCCAACGAGGCGTTCGCCGTCGCGGCCGAGGCGGTCGAGGCCGGCATCGACGGGATGTTCTGTTACGACCACATCTGGCCGCTCGGACAGCCCGAACGACCGGCGCTCGCGCCCTTTCCCGTCCTCGGAGCCTTGGCGGCCCGGCTCCCGGCGAGTGCGGGCGGCGAGGACGGCCCCTTTCTCGGCACGCTGGTCGCGCGGGTCGGCCTCGCGCCCAACGACGTGCTGGCCGCACAGTTCGTCGCGCTCAACCACCTCGCGCCCGGACGCGTCATCGCCGGGCTCGGGACGGGCGACAAGATGAGCGAGCAGGAGAATCGCGCCTATGGCATCCCGTACCCGACCGCAGCCGAGCGCCGCGCCGACATGGTCGGTCTGGGCCGCGAGCTCATCGACGCCGGCCTCACGGTGTGGATCGCGGGCGGGACGGCCGGGCGCACGGAGGAAGCTCGCGCGGCGGGCGCCGCTCTGAACCTCTGGGACGCTGAGGCGGCGGTCGTGGCTGAGCGCTCTTCCTCCGCCGACGGGATCGAGGTGACCTGGGCGGGACCGCCGCCCGCCGCCGTGCCACCGGTCGCCGAGCGCGTCCGGGCCTTGCACGAGGCCGGAGCCAGCTGGGTGGTCTTCGGCTGGCCCGTCGACCTCGACGAGCTCGTTGCAGCCGCCCGCGACGCCTGAAAGGGAGGTCAGAGGGGAGCGCGAGCGGGTCGTAGAATCACCCGATGGAGTTCCGCCGGATTAACGGGCTGCCGCCCTATGTGTTCGCGACCATCAACGACCTCAAGGCGTTGTCGCGGCGAGCCGGCCGGGACGTCATCGACCTCGGCTTCGGCAACCCCGACCTGCCCTCGCCCGATATCGCGGTGAGCAAGCTGGCCGAGGCTGCGTACAACCCGCGCAACCATCGCTACTCGGCCTCGCGGGGCATTCCCAAGCTGCGCAGCGCGATCACCGACCTCTACCTGCGCAAGTTCAACGTCGAGCTCGACCCCGAGTCTGAGGTCGTCACGACGATCGGCGCCAAGGAAGGCTTCTCGCATCTCATGTGGGTGCTGGTCGGCCCGGGCGATACCGCGCTGGTGCCCTCCCCGTCGTACCCGATCCACATCTGGGGTCCGCTCTTCTCCGGGGCCGACGTGCGCCAGGTGCCGCTGCGCGGGCCGGAAGTCGCCGACGAGGGCGCACCGGATCCCGGAGAAGCGTTCTTCGATGGGCTCATCAGTGCATTCGAGGAGTCGTGGCCCAAGCCGCGGGTCATCGTGCTGTCGTTCCCCCACAACCCCACCACCGCGTGTGTCGACCTCTCCTTCATGGAGCGCCTGGTCGCCTTCGCCCGCGAGCACGATGTCGTGCTCGTCCACGACTTCGCCTACGCCGACCTCGGCTTCGACGGCTACGAGCCCCCTTCGATCCTGCAGGTGCCGGGCGCCAAGGACGTGGCGGTCGAGATCTACACGATGACCAAGTCGTTCTCCATGGCGGGCTGGCGGGTCGGCTTCGTCGTCGGCAACCGCGAGATCGTCCAGGCCCTGACCAAGCTCAAGACCTACCTCGACTACGGGACGTTCCAGCCGATCCAGATCGCGGCGATCATCGCGATGAACGAGGCGCCGGACTACCCCAAGGAGATCAACCAGATCTACCGGTCACGCCGCGACGCGCTCTGCGACGGCCTCAACCGCATCGGCTGGCACGTCGTCCCGCCGAAGGGGACCATGTTCGTGTGGGCGCCCATCCCCGAGCCCTACCGCGAGATGGGCTCGCTGGAGTTCTCCAAGTACCTGGTGAACGAGGCCGATGTCGCCACCTCACCCGGTGTCGGCTTCGGGCCGGGCGGCGACGGCCACATCCGTTTCGCGCTCATCGAGAACGAGCAGCGCATCGGGCAAGCCGTGCGCAACCTGCGCAGCGCGCTGACCAAGCTCGGCTGAGTACCAGCCGGCTAGGGCCGTCCGGCCCCGGGCACCGTCGTGCGCACCTTCTCTATGGCGCCGTGACGCGATTCCTTCGCCTTGACGTCGTGGCTGGTGGGCGCGGTGACCAGGTAGAGCGTGCGGCGGTCGTCGTCACCCAGCATGCAGGCGAAGCAGTTCATCGATGTCGACACCCGTTCGAGGATCTCGCCACCCTGGGCAACGCGGATGCATTCGGATGCCAGCGCGTTCGCGACCCAGATCGTGTTGTCCTCACACAAACAGATGCCGTCAGGCGCCACGCGCGGGAGCGGGGCCCACTCGCGCCGGTTGGTCAGGTTGCCCTCCGCGTCGCGATCGAACGCGGTGAGCCGCCCGCCCAAGCTCTCGGCGATGATCAGCGTGGCGCCGTCTTCGGTGATGACCGTCCCGTTGGGGAAGTTGATGCCATCGGCCGCTTCGCAGCTGGTGCCGTCGAGGTCGACACGGATGATGGACGTGGGGGCGATCTCGCTCGGGTCGACCCTCCCGTCGTAGAGGCCGTCGAGGTCGAAGCCGAAGTTGCCGGCGTAGACCTGGCCGTTCGTCGCCACCACCATGTCGTTGGCGTGCCAGGTGGCCCAGGGCCGGAGATCACCGTGCGGAACGAGTGTGCCGTCCGGCTCCCGGCGAAGGACGACGCGGTCGAGGCGCGAAGTGACGAGGAGGCGCCCGTCGGGTAGCCAGCCCAGGCCGCCGGTCTCCCCGTCGAAGGGCACCTCGAGGCGGGACTCGCCGTCCGGTGAGGCCGAGTACACGCCGTGGTCGAAGAAGTCCGAGTACCACAGCCGTCCTTCGTGCCAGCGAGGGCACTCGCCGAAGAAGAGGCCGGAGAGGAACGGCTCGGCGGTAAGGGTCTCGGTCACGTGGGCACCTCCCGTGCGGGTCGGCCCGCAGTTCAGCACACTCGATTTGCCTGGTGCAGTGGCGGCATATCGGCGCTACCTTTGACGCGTGACTTACTGGCTGCTCAAGGCGGTGTTGACCCCGATCTTCTTCGTGTTGTTCCGGGTCAAGGTGGAGGGGCGGGAGAACATTCCGAAACACGGCCCGGCGGTGCTGGCGGCGAACCACCAGTCGTTCTGCGACTCGTTCTTCATTCCACTCGTCGTCATGCGCAAGGTGACGTTCTTGGCCAAGGCGGAGTACTTCGAAACCTGGAAGACGGCCTGGTTCTTCCGGGCGGCCGGACAGATCCCGATCCGGCGGGGCGGGGGCAAGGCGTCGGACCGCGCCCTCGAGACGGCGAGGGCCGACGTCCTCGGCATGGGCCGGATCCTCGGGCTCTACCCCGAGGGCACGCGCAGCCTGGACCAGTACGTCCACAAGGGCCGGACCGGTGTGACACGGCTGTCACGCGAGTGCGGCGTTCCGGTGATCCCGGTGGGCGTCATCGGCACTGTCGACGTCCAGCCGGTCAACTCCAATTTCATGCGTCCGTTCAAGACGGTGCGGATCCGCTTCGGCGCGCCGATGCAGATGGACCCACCCGAGAACCCCGACGACCCCCTCGACCACGATCACACGAAGTGCCGGTCCTTCACCGACGAACTCATGAAGGAGATCGCCCGTCTTTCCGAGCGTGAGTACGTCGACGAGTACGTACCCTCACGATCGAGCGCTGGGGCGTCCTGACCGTCTTCGCAGCCCAGCGGATTCGTCGGCGTTTCGAAACAGGCAGTTCACATTCACCGCCTAACGTTGCCGGCATGGCCGGCTACATCGTCCGGATCGCCCTACCCGATCGGCCCGGAGCTCTGGGGCTCGTCGCCAGCCGAATCGGTTCGGTCGGGGGTGACATCGTCGCCATCAACATCTTGGAGCGCGAGGACGGACGCGCGGTCGACGAGTTCGTCGTCGAAGTCGATCAGGAGCTGATCGACTTGCTCCAGAGCGAGATCCACGAGGTCGACGGCGTCTCGATCCTCGAGATCCGCGCCGCGGACACTACGACGCCGGCGGGCTGACGACGTAGGCGCACACGTGCGCGCCGTCCATCAGATGCGCCACCCGCCGCACGGAGGCTCCGGGGAGCGCGTCTCTTATGAAGGCAAGCTCGCTCGTGCAAGCCTGGGAGAACCCGTGGGCGACCGTGAGGATGGCGCAATTGTGCTCAGTGATGCGCCAACTGCCGTCGGGCAGCTTCTCCGCCTCGGCGAGGTAGCCGTCCTCGTCGAGGATGGCCGTGAGTGCAGCAACCTGTTCGTCGAACGGGAGGTTGGCGGTGCGGGGGAGCGCGCCGGCGACGCGGCGCAGCCGGCGCTGCTCGAAGAGCTCGTCCACCTGGCTGGCGTCGGGCCCACCCAGGTACCCCAGCAGCTCGGTGGTGAGGTCCCCATAGCGCTTCGGGTAGAGCGCCTCGGCGGCCGACGTGAGCTCGAAGACGTGGCGGGGCCGTCCGCGCCCTGCGCCCTCCGGCACCTCGTCGCGGTGGACGAGCAGGCCGTCTTCCTCGAGCCGCGCCAGCTGCAAGCGAATGGCCGCCGGCGTCAGCGCCAGCGCCTTCGCCACGGCGAGCGCGTCCAACGGTCCTTGGCGCTTGATGAGATTGAGGATGGCCCGGCGTGTCGTCGGCAATTGCTCAATGGGTGACTCGTCGCATTCGGCTGCGGTCGGTGAGTCGAGCGCAGCGGCCCCCACCTCCTTCGGCGATGCTGGCTTCGTCGTCACGGCAGGATCAGGTGCACGTCGCCGAACTCGTGCCACAGGTAGCCCTCGTCGAGCGCAGCTTGATAGGACGACTCGAGCAACGGCCGGCCGGCGATCGCCTCGAGCATGGCCAGGTGTGACGCCTCCGGCTCGTGCCAGCCGGTGAGGAAGCCGTCGATGGAACGCACCGGTCGCTCGGGTGACACGACGGTCTCCGTCCAGCCTTCGCTCGGGTGCACGTGCCCATGTTCGTCCACCACCGACTCGAGCGCGCGCACCACGGTCGTTCCGATGGCGATGACACGCCCGCCGGATCGTCGCGTGTCGTTGACGCGGTGCGCCGTCGACAGCGAAACCTTGAAGTACTCGGCATAAGGCGGCTCGCTCGCCTCGAGCGAGGCCACCCCGGTGTGGAGGAGGACCGGCGCGATCCCGACGCCCTTGGCCACCAGGCGGGTCAGGACCTCGGGGGTGAAGGGGCGGCCGGCGCTCGGCATCTCGGCCGACCCGGGCTCCGTGGCGTACACGTTCTGGTAGGCGGTGATGGGGTAGCTGCCGCGCACGTAGCCGTAACGTATGGGCCTTCCGTGGACGGCCAGATAGCTGTAGAGCCGGTCCGGCGTTTCGATCCGGGTGACCCACAAGCGCACGCCGTCGCCGCCGGGTCCGGGGGAGTAGGGCGTGAGCAGGGCGACCTGTCCGCCGTCCGGCAGCTCAATGACGTCGCCCGGCGATGCCCCGAGAAAGGCCCGCCCGTCCCGTCGCACCTCGACCGTCCAGAGCCCGGCCGGCAGCTGCGTCGAGAGGTGGACCTGGACGGGGGATCCGTCGGGCGACGTGCCGTCGATCTCGGCTGCGAGGGTCCCCGAGGTGTTGATCACGACGAGGTCGCCTTCGTTCAGGAAACGCGGCAGCTCGGAGAAGTTCGAGTGCACCAGTGCGCCATCCGACCTGGTGGCGACCAGCATGCGCACCGAATCGCGGGTCATGCCGCGGTACTCGGGCGGCGACGGCGCCTCGAGTTCTGGCGGCAGGGAGAAGGACAGCGGGTGCAGCTCGGGCAGGCGCCGCATCGCAACGCCGTCATCGATCAGCGACGCCGGCGCCGGCAGCGGGGCGGTCGGTACGGCAGCCGTGACGGCGCTCATGCCACCGCTCCGCTCGATACGAGCTCGGCCGCCCGGTAGCGGCCGCTCGGGCGGCCACTGTCGATCAGCTCGAGGAAGGCGGGTACGACGGTGGACGGTTCGGGCCGGTCCGAGATGTCCTCGCCCGGGAACGCCGCTTGGTGCATCACCGTGCGCAGGTCGCCCGGGTCCACCGACCACACGGTGAGCGACGGGAACTCGACGGCGAGCACCGCGCCGAGATGCTCGAGCGCCGCCTTGCCCGCACCGTAGCCACCCCAACCTTCGTACGCCTCGACGCCGGCGTCGGAGGTGATGTCGATGAGGCGCGGACGTGGGGAGTCGAGCAGGAACGGCAGCGCGTCCTGCACCAGGCCGAGTGGTGCGACCACGTTCACCTCGAACGCAACGCGGAGTTCGTCGAGTGGGTAGTCCGCAAGCGAAGGAAGCGGCGACGTCCCCAACGTGCCGGCATTGTTGACGACCAGATCGAGGCCGCCAAGCTCGACCGCCGCATCGGTCAGGGCGCGGCGGTGGCCAGCGTCGGTGATGTCGCCCGCGACCGCCACCATATGGGCGCCGTCAGCGGCGAGAGCGCGGAGGTGGTCGGCGGCGGTATCGAGCGTCGTCCGGTCCCGGCCGTCGATCACCACCGACCAGCCGGATGCGGCCAGTCCGCTCGCTAGCGCTTCCCCGAGTCCCCGGGATGCCCCTGTGACGATCGCCACGCTCATGGCTGGCCACCCTTCCGAGCGGAGGTTCCGCTCCTCTGGGTGAATATAACAAGGCTTATCTTGTTTTATTTCTGTCGGCGGCTCCGTACTTCCGCCGGACCGCCGCTCAGGAGGAGGCCACCGTGATCTCCCAGTTCAGCGGATAGCTGTTCCGCAATCCTGGCCCGGGGAGCACGACACCCTTGCCGCTGGCCTCGTTGGCGTTCACCTGGCCGACGGTCACTGTCGTGGGCGTGGTGAAGCTGACGCCGAGACCAGGATCGTTGACGGAGAAGGTGCCGGCGCAGATGCCGAAGACGCAAGACGCGTTGATGGTCACGACGGCCTGTTGCCCACTCGAGTCGACGAGGACGACGGTGCCCGAGACGGTCGAGGCGAACTGACCTTGGGTGATCGTGATGGCACCCGAGGCCACGGTGCCCGAAATGGCATAGGGCGACGCACCGCCGACGCTGAGCGACAATGTCTCGGCCGGCAGGACGCTGGCGAAGGCGGTGCCGGTCAGTTGTGCGAGCGTCGGGCTACTCGAGGTGCTGAACGTCAACGTCAGGCAGTGAGTGAAACGGTTGTACACGGACGGCGTGACGACTTGCCACGCCCCAGCCCCTCCGTTGGCCGCTGGATTCCACCATTGCAGGCTGGTGGCCCCGGCCAGCGCGCAGTCCACGACGGTGATGCTGGTGAACGTGTTCAACGAGGACAACGCGAGGTCGAATGAGTTTGACGACGCGCGGAACGGCACGCCGGCGCTCGGCGCGCTGGCGTACTGGCCGACGGTCAGGCCGCCCGTGCCGTGAGCGGTGACGGTGATCGACCCCGCCGCCGACGAGCTCGTCGCGTTGGCGGTGCCGGCGGGGTTCGTGTTCGACGCACTCACGCAGCTGCTGGGGGGTGGCAGGCTCGGAGCAGAACCCGTCCCGCCACAGGGTGGTGGCGTGGTGCTGCGAGCCGCGACGGGGAGCGTCAGCGTCTTGGTCGCAGTCGTCGCCGGGTATTCGGAGTCCGTGACCTTGACGGTGAACGTGCTCGTGCTGGCGGTGACGGACGTGGTCCCCGTAATGAAGCCATTGGAGCCGAGAGAGAGACCTGACGGGAGGCTTCCCGATACCAGGGACCAGGTGTAGGGCGACTGCCCGTTGCTCGCCGCCAGAGCGGTGCTGTACCACGCTCCCGGCGTTGCCTGCGGCAGCGTCGTCGTCGAGATCGTCACCGGAGGCGGCGGCGGGGGGGGCGGCGGTGGGGTGCCGTAGGCAACGACGGTCGTAGGTCCGCCGCCGGCGCCGAAGAAACCTGAAGTCCCGGGATAGCCGGAGATGGTTCCGACCAGGGCATGGGTCGACGCGCTGTAGACGCCGACGTCAGAGTCTAGATACAAAGACAGGTAGACGAGAGTCCCGCTGGGGTTCGTCGCAACGTTGACCACTCCACAACCCCTCGTGCAAGTTGGCGTGGCCACGGTCGTGACCGCGTGGGTCGTGAGGTTGACGATCCCGAGGAACTGTGGCCCCGGTCCCGAGGACGTCTCACCCTGGTTGGCTACGAAGAGTTGTGTCCCGTCAGGCGATGCCGCGACTGCCACGGGTCCGTTCATTCCAGTGAACGTGTTGACGATGGCAGCGGAGATCGTGGTCATAACTATCACCGTGCCGCCGCCGGCGGAGGTCCGGTGCCCGCCATTCGTGGCGTACGCGTACGCTCCGTTCGGCGAGAAGGTGACCCCGTCTGCGCCAGGGTCGGTCACGAAGCCCATCGACTTGGTGGTGTACGGCGAGCCGGCGGGCAGGCTCATGAACTCCACGCCATTCTGCCCCGTCACTGCGGCCTCGTTCCCCGTCGCGTTGATCGCGAGCCCGTGGGGTACGCCGTTGGCGGGGCCGGGCACCGGGAGGCTCAGTGTGGGAATTGCGTTCGGTGCGGTCGGAACTACCAGGACCACGGTGGCGGCCGATGCTTCCATCAAGACGTATACGTAGGCGCCGCTTGGTGACATCTTGAGGTCGATCCCAGCGCCCGAGATCGGCAGCGTTTCACTCCGCATCACCGCTCCGGTGGCCGTGTTCATCTGCACGAGTGCGGTGCTGGTGAGTGTCCCCTCCATGAGCCACGCACTGGTCCCATCGGGGCTCACCGCCAGATAGTTGGTCGATCCGCAGAAGCAGGTACCTGGCATGGCGAGACCAACGGAGAATGTATTCACGATCGCGCTCGTCGCGCTGTTCGCGATTACAAGATTCCCCCCGTTCTCATCGTCCGAGTAGACAGGCGGTGCCACCACCTGGCTGAAGGCGCTCGATGTACCGCCGGCCGCGTAGATGCTGTTTCCCGAATAGGCCGCCGTGATGCTGTGAGTGCCGATAGCGGTGGCGGTGGCAAGCTGCGGCAACGTGATGCTCGCGAGCCCGGCGGAATTCACCGGGCTGGTGCCGAGCACGGTCGACCCGTCCGAGAAAGTCATGGTGCCCGAGAAATTGGACGCGCCGTTGCCGCTCCCCCCAATGAGGACCGACGCGGTCAACGTGACGTTGACACTGACGGTAGAGGGGTTCGCCGAGCTGGCGAGGGAGACCACCGTGGGTATTAGCGCACTGGTCTGTACGACCTGGTTGATCGGACTCGAGAGCGCGCTGGCGGCGAAGTTCCCGTCGCCTCCGTAGGACGCCGTGATCGGGTGGGTCGCCACCGAGAGCGAGCTCGTCGAGAAGGTGGCCTGACCGGTCGAGACCGAACCGGTCCCGATCTGCCCGCCGCTGTCGAAGAACGTCACCGTGCCGGTCTCCCCCGAACCCGTGCTCGGCGTAACGGTCGCCGTAAAGGTGACGGACTGGCCGGAGTTGGACGGATTGAGGGAGCTCTGCAAGCTGACGCTGGTGCTCGCCTTGTTGACCACCTGGCTCAGCGTGCTCGTCGTTGAGCTTCCGACGAAGTTGCCGTCACCCGTGTAGGACGCGGTGATGGGATGCGTCCCGACCGCAAGGGTGCTGGTGGTCAAGGTGGCCTGACCGCCCGACACGATCCCGGTCCCGATCTGGCCGCCGTTGTCGAAGAAGGTCACCGTGCCGGCCTCGCCCGATCCGCTCGACGGCGTGATAGTGGCGGTGAACGTGACCGATTGTCCGAACGTCGAGGGGTTCACCGAAGGGCCTACGACCAGATTGGTGGTCGCCTGGCCGACGGTCACGCTGGCCGACGTCGTCGAGGAGCTGGCGAGGAAGCCGGAGCTGCCGCTGTAGGAGGCCGAGATGGAATCGGCGCCCACCGGCAGCGAGGTCACCGGCAGGGTGGCGGTCTCCTCACCGGCGACCAGCATGAGCGGAGCCGAGCCGAGGCTGGTGGTCCCGTTGTCGGTGAAGGTGACCGAGCCGGTTGGATTGCCCGAACCGGTTTTGGGCGACACCGTGGCTGTCAGGGTCACGCTCTGGCCATAGTTGGACGTGGGTGTTGAAGCCTGGACCGTGGTCGTGGTCGAGGTCTGTGCCAGGTTCTCGGTGTATTGGCCACTCGTCGCGCCGAGGTAGTTGGGGTCGCCGTTGTAGACAGCGGTGATCGTGTGGCTGGCGTTCGTGCCGTACGTCTGGGCGCAGGTCACCTGCAGCACCGGGCCCGCCGGGAGGGTGAGTCCCTGGCACGAGCCGATGGCGACGCCGCCGTCGCTGAATGACACGGTCCCTGTTGGCACGCCCGAACCAGGGCTGTTCACCGTCACCGTTGCCGTGTACGTGATGGTCTGGCCGACACTTCCAGGATTGTGGTCGGCGGTGATGCTGATCGACGTCGAGGCCTGGTCCACCTCCTGGATCACGGCGCTGAACGACGAGCTGCCGACGAAATTGAGGTCACCCTCGTACACGGCTGTCACCGTGTGGTCACCCAATGCGAATGTGCTGGTCTGGAAGGTCGCCTGACCGCCAGACACGGTTCCGCTGCCGATCGTCAGGCCGCCGTCCGCGAAGTCCACCGTGCCCGTCTCGCCGGACGCCGAAGAGCTGAGCGTGGCGGTGAAGGTCACCGACTGGCCCACGACGGAAGCGTTGGCCGAACTCGCCAGGCTCAACGAGGTGGTGGCTTCGGCGACGGTGAGGGTTGCCGGACTCGACGACGTGCTGGTGGTGAAGGTGGTGTCACCGTTATAGGTCGCGGTGACCGAATGGAACCCGGCGCCGAGGTTGGAGATATCGAGGGTAGCGGTGGTCACCCCGGCCGTGGTCGAGACGCTGCCGGATCCGATGGTGGTCGAGCCGTTGTCGACGAACGTCACCGCCCCCGACGGGTTCACCGATGCGGTCTGCGACGGCGCGACGGTCGCAGTGAATGTGACGTCCTGGCCGTAGGTGGGGTTGGCTGTCGAGGCACCGACGGTGGTCTGCGTCGAGATCTGTTGCAACGTCTCGCCCAGTGAGCCATGGCTCGAGGCGTCGTTGGTGTCGCCGCTGTAAGTCGCTTGGATGGAATGCGAAGCGTTGGAGCCGTAGGTCTCGCTGCAAGTGACCTGAAGTGGGGCGCTCGTCGGCAGGGGCAGGTTCTGGCACGTGCCGACGGGACTGCCGTTGTCCTTGAATGACACGTTGCCCGTAGGTGTCCCGGTGCCTGGGGACAAGACACCGACCGTGGCGGTATAGGTCACCGGGGCCCCAATCGGGCCGGGATTCGCCGAACTGGTGACCGTGGTGGACGTGGCCGCCGGCTGCACGGTGACGGTGTCATTGCCCGTATTGCCGCTGAAGTCCGTGTCACCTGCGTAGGTCGCCACAATGGTGTGTGAACCGATTTGTGCATACGTGACGCTGCATGTGACGAACGACGGCCCCAGGGGGCCCATGACGAGGTGCTGGCATCCAGGGATAGGCGTCCCGTTGTCGGTGAGCGAGACGGCTCCTGTGGGCGTGCCCGCCCCGGGTGCGGTCGCTGTTGTCTGGACGGTATAGGTCTCCTGCTGGCCAGGGACGGGGCTCGTCGGGTTCGGGCTGACGGTCACGTTCGGCGGATCCTGGTTGATCGTCTGGGCGAGGGGCGCCGACGTGCTCGCGTCGAAGACCACGTCGCCGTTGTACGTGGCGGTAATCGAGTCCGCGCCGACCCTCAGGTTGGAGATCGTGAGGGTGGCGGTCGAGACGCCACCGGTCGTCGTCACCGGGGCGCTGCCGAGCAACGTGCCGTTCGAATAGAAGCTGACCGATCCGCTTGGGTTCGAGCCGGCAGACGGCGTGACCGTCGCAGTGAGTTGCACGCTCTGACCCCACACAGCAGGGTTGGACGAGCTGCCGACGGAGCTCGTCGTGGCGGTCGCAGGAGCGCCGCCGACCAGTCCGACCTCGTTGTTGTGGCTGTAGTCCGCCGTGGCGTTGTGGTCGACCGTGGAGAACGTGCTGCTGTAGGCGTTGGCGCCGCCGGTCCACACGAAATACTCGGTACCGCTCGGTGGCGTGAACCCGCCGTCAAATACGGGATCGGCGGCCCCTCCGAGCACCAGCGTGCCATTCGTGATGCGGCCGTAGTTCGCCAATGAGCTCGGTAGGCCGTCGACGCCGAAAGCGAGGGTGCCATCGGACTTGTTAATCACGCTGGAGCCACCGCCGACGTTGACGAGTCCTCCAGGGGCGATCCCTACGTTGCCGTCATTCGTCAAGCTCGAGGCGAACGAGTTGCCGATCGTCAATGTGCCTTCGACGTCGAGCGTTCCCGTGGATCCGTTGTGGAACGTGGGAATGTTCATTGTGGAGCCGCTGACGTTCGCTGGAACGTCGAAGGTGCCAGCGTTGGTCAGCGTGATCCCCGTGCCGGTGAAGAGGCCCCCGTAGTCGAGGATGATCGCGCCGTTGTTGGTGAGCGACGTCGTGGGCTCGAGCGAAGCGCTCGACACCACGAGAAGCGTGTAGCCGGCCGGGACGTCGCCGGTCAGTTGGTTGGTACCCGAGCCGAGGACGATCTGGTCCTGGGACAAGGAAGCTGGACATCCTGGACCGGGCAGGGGAGCGGTTCCGAAGGTCAAGGTGTTCGTCGCGCCGTGGAGCTCGACCCCGGAGCCGCAGATGGTGCCGCCGTCGACGCTCAAGGTCCCGCCGTCGTGGAAGGAGTCGGCGGTCGTGTTGGAGTCGCTCAAGAGCCCGCTCTGTGTGAGTGAGGAGTTCCCGCTCATGACGACGGTGCCGGCGCTGCCGACGGTCCAGGTGCCCTGGTTGGTGACGGTCGATCCGAAGGAGTTGCCGATCGTGAGTGTCCCTTCCACGCTGAGGGTGCCGCTCGGTCCGTTGACGAAGCCGATGGCGTTGATCTCCGAGCCGTTGGCGTTGGTGGGCACGTCGAAGGTGCCGTCGTTGGTGAAGGTCGTGCTCGCCGTGGACTGGAGCACAGAGCCGTAGTCGAGCGAGATCGCCCCGCGGCTGGTCAGCGTGGCGATGGGCTGAAGGGTTGACGAGCCGATCACGGTCAGGCTGTACGCGGCCGGGACGTCGCCGGTCAGCTGGTTCGTGCCCGAGCCGAGGACGATCTGGTCGAGCGCCTGGCCCACGCCACAGGCCGGCCCCGCCGGCGGGCTCGATCCGAACGTCAAGGTGTTGGTCGCGCCGTGGAGCTCGACCCCGGTGCCGCAGATGGTGCCGCCGTCGACGCTCAAGATCCCGCCGTCGTGGAAGGAGTCGGCGGTCGTGTTGGAGTCGCTCAGCAGCGCGCTCGAGCCGCTCTGGGTGAGCGAGGAGCTCCCGCCCATGACGACAGTGCCGGCGCTGCCGACGGTCCAGGTGCCCTGGTTGGTGACGGTCGATCCGAAGGAGTTGCCGATCGTGAGTGTCCCTTCCACGCTGAGGGTGCCGCTCGGTCCGTTGACGAAGCCGATGGCGTTGATCTCCGAGCCGTTGGCGTTGGTGGGCACGTCGAAGGTGCCGTCGTTGGTGAAGGTCGTGCTCGCCGTGGACTGGAGCACAGAGCCGTAGTCGAGCGAGATCGCCCCGCGGCTGGTCAGCGTGGCGATGGGCTGAAGGGTTGACGAGCCGATCACGGTCAGGCTGTACGCGGCCGGGACGTCGCCGGTCAGCTGGTTCGTGCCCGAGCCGAGGACGATCTGGTCGAGCGCCTGGCCCACGCCACAGGCCGGCCCCGCCGGCGGGCTCGATCCGAACGTCAAGGTGTTGGTCGCGCCGTGGAGCTCGACCCCGGTGCCGCAGATGGTGCCGCCGTCGACGCTCAAGATCCCGCCGTCGTGGAAGGAGTCGGCGGTCGTGTTGGAGTCGCTCAAGAGCCCGCTCTGTGTGAGTGAGGAGTTCCCGCTCATGACGACGGTGCCGGCGCTGCCGACGGTCCAGGTGCCCTGGTTGGTGACGGTCGATCCGAAGGAGTTGCCGATCGTGAGTGTCCCTTCCACGCTGAGGGTGCCGCTCGGTCCGTTGACGAAGCCGATGGCGTTGATCTCCGAGCCGTTGGCGTTGGTGGGCACGTCGAAGGTGCCGTCGTTGGTGAAGGTCGTGCTCGCCGTGGACTGGAGCACAGAGCCGTAGTCGAGCGAGATCGCCCCGCGGCTGGTCAGCGTGGCGATGGGCTGAAGGGTTGACGAGCCGATCACGGTCAGGCTGTACGCGGCCGGGACGTCGCCGGTCAGCTGGTTCGTGCCCGAGCCGAGGACGATCTGGTCGAGCGCCTGGCCCACGCCACAGGCCGGCCCCGCCGGCGGGCTCGATCCGAACGTCAAGGTGTTGGTCGCGCCGTGGAGCTCGACCCCGGTGCCGCAGATGGTGCCGCCGTCGACGCTCAAGATCCCGCCGTCGTGGAAGGAGTCGGCGGTCGTGTTGGAGTCGCTCAGCAGCGCGCTCGAGCCGCTCTGGGTGAGCGAGGAGCTCCCGCCCATGACGACAGTGCCGGCGCTGCCGACGGTCCAGGTGCCCTGGTTGGAGACGGGCGTCGCCGTGCTGTTGCCGATGGTGGTGACGCCGTCGGTGGTCATGGTGCCCGTGTTGAGCATCGAGCCGTTCAGGACGAGGCCGGCATTCCCACTTCCCGACGGTCCCGCGGTGAGGGTGCCGTCGTTCTCGGCGCCGCCGCTCACGGAGAGCTGGGCCGGCGTCGTACCTCCGCTGGCTCCGACGGTCAGCGTGCTTCCCGACGAGACGGTCAACTCACTGACGGAGAACGAGGCGTTGGGGATGACGACGGTGGCGCTCCCGCCGATGCACGCGTCGGAACTTGAATTCGGAACGCCTGCGCTCCAGTTCGTCGCGGTGTTCCAATCAGTCGTCCCCGCGGTGCCGGTCCAGTTGTCGTTGCACGTGAGTGCGGCTGCGGCAGGCGGCGCGCTCTCGACAAGGGTTACCCCGACGCCGAGCACGGTGATCGTGCCGGTGACGACGATGACGCTGGCCGCACCGGCTGCCAGCTTTCTGACCAACCGACGGCCGGAGCCGCGCTCGGAGAGGCGCAAACGAAGTCCGCGAGTTTCCACCTATGTTCCCCCAGTGCTCTGGCGGCCGGACTCCTAATCGCCAAACCCATCCGCACCGCGCCACTTGGATTTCGCCCGTCACGCTACGCCCCGTCGTGCCTGAAAAAAAGGGGGGTAGTACGAAGATGGGACCAGTAAAAATACGGAGAATCAAACCAATTCGGTGATGTTGCGCCGCGACTCAGCGGGAGGAATCGCGGTCGCCCAGACCTGGATTTCTCAACCGCATGACTCCGGCCAGCGGCCACCGCGTCGACAAGGCACCGAGCGAGGTCGAACCGAGAAACCGTGTCGCGCCTCGGACATGCGCTGCTGCTCAGCTGGGAGCGGGATCGACCTCTTGGGACCACGGGGAGGTGGTGGCGCTTCCGACGAAATTGGCGTCGCCCCCGTAGCTGGCGGTCAACGAGGCGGTGCCGATCGGCAGCGTTGAGATTGTGAGAATCGCCTGGCCGTTCGACACGCTGGCGCTTCCGATGACGGTGCCTTCGGACGAGAAGGTGACCGTGCCGGTCTCCCCAGAGCCGGTGGAAGGAAACACGTTCGCGATGAAGGTGACCGGCTGCCCCGAGGTCGAAAGGTCATCGGAACTGGCGAGGCCCAAGGCAGTCGTCGCGCGGCTCACCGTGACCAGTGTGGCGCCAGACGCGCTGGCCTCGAAGTTGGCGTTCCTGCCGAATGACGCCCCGATGGAATTGACGCCCAATGGCAGAGTGGTGAGCAGCATGCTGGTCGTCGTCACGCCGTCGGTCGTCGAGAGCGTCGATGTGCCGATGGGCTGTCCGTCGTCGGTGAAGGTCACGTTCCCCGTGGGGTCCGCAGTCGCGGCCCTCGAGGAGACGGTGGCCGTGAAAGAGATCGGCTCGCCGGTGGTCGACGTGCGGGACGACACCGTGATCGACGTGGTCGTGGGTCGCGGCGCGACGGTCTCGGTGAGGCCTCCGCTCGAGGGCAGAAAGTCGACGCCACCGTTATAAGTGGCGACCACGGAGTGGGTTGCGTCGGCGTCATAGGTCTGACTGCAAGTCACCTGTGGCGGGTCGGTCGACGGGAGTGCGAGCAGCTGGCAGTTCTGGATGGGGGTCCCGTCATCGCTCAGCGACACCGTGCCGTCTGCTCGACCAGCCCCGGGCGCGTCGGCAGAAACCGACACGCTGTAGGTGACCTCTTGGCCCGGGGCAGCGTCGGCAGGTGCAGCCGAGATCGAGACGTGCGAGTTGTCCGGCTGGACGGTCAGTGCATGAACAGGAGAGGTGCTGGGTCCGAAGAGGACATCGCCGTCGTACGTCGCCGTGACCGGCTGCGATCCGACCGGGAGAGCCGCTGTGTCGATGGTGGCAGACGTCACGCCGCCGGCCGTGGCCACCGGCGAACTGCCGAGCAGGATGTCGCCGGCGGCGAACGATACCGAGCCCGTCGGCGCGCTCCCCGAGGCGGTGGTCACGGTCGCCGTGACGCGCACGTCCTGGCCGAACATCGACGTCGGGACGGTGCTGGCGACGCCGAGCGATGTGGCCGTGGCTTGCACCCCGCCGACGAAGCCGAGGGCATCGGAATGCGAGTAGTCGGCTGTCGCATTGCGCACTGTCGCGAACGTTCCACTGAAGGAGCTTGTTGCCACGACGTACTCGGTACCGGAAGAAGGCGTGAATCCGCCCTCGAAGACCGGAGCAACACTTCCGGCGAGCGACAGTGACCCGTTCACGATCGTGCCGTAGTCCGACGCCGATGTGGGCGGACCATCGATCCCGAAGGCGAGCAACCCGCTCGAGGAGTTCGTCAGCGTGGATGCCTTCTCGAGATCGATGACCGCACCCGGTGCGATCCCGAGGGTGCCTGAATTGGTGATGCTCGACGTGGCAGCGGCGCCGATGGTGAGCGAGCCGAACACCTCGAACGCCCCGGTGTTGGTGACCGGCCCGTCGAGGATCAGGGCGGTCGTGCCGGTGCCCGTGGGCTCGGACGTCAGCGTCCCGTCGTTGTCCAACCCCGAAGCGACCGTCAGGGTTGCGCCGGCTGATCCCGTCTGGGGGGTCTTGCCTGTTCCGACGGTCAGCGAGCTTCCCTTCGCAACGGAGAGCTCTCCGACGATGATCGGGGCGTTCGGGTCGGCGACGGTCGTGCCCCCGGGTATGCATGCGTCGACGCTCGTGGTGTCGGGAACGACGCCCGTGCTCCAGTTGGCCGCGGTGGTCCAGTCGGTCGTCCCGGCGCCGCCTGTCCAGATATCGGTACAACTGAGCGCAGAGTCGGCTGCGGGAGCGACGCCGGTGCCCGTGGCGCCGGAGATGATCAGACTGCCGGCGACTGCGCAAAGGCCGGCCGCGGTCGTACCCAGACTGAAGGCCGCGTGTCGGCGTGGGGCCAGTCGAGTCCGATGACGAGGTCTCACGTTGTCCTCCCAGCGTCAATGCTGCATGCCACGCCGGCCGTTTCGTCGACGGCGGGCAAGTCCCCTCGTTCAGTCTGCTCCTTCGGACTCTCCACCGGTAGGGGAAACCCGAGCCGCTTGACGCAGCATCTGTGCGCTCACCTGCTCCTTCATGCTGCCCGCAGCTCCGACGGCAGCCTGGGCTCCGAACAACAAGGCTGAGACGTCCAGCTAGGTCGGTTGCGTGGTCGCCCAACCCTTCGACTTCTCGACCGCCCTGCTCCACACGGCGTAGGTGGCGTCAGCCAACTCGATAGGGAGCTGGGGCTCGAAGACGGTGTCCGCCTCCCAGAGCGCGGCCAACTCTTCGAGCGAGGACCACACGCCCTCGGCGAGACCGGCGAGGGTGGCGGCGCCGAGCGCGGTCGACTCGAGGGAGCGGGGACGCGCCACGGGCATGCGGCTCTGTTCGGCTTGCAACACGAGGAGGAGGTCCATGGCGGCGGCGCCCCCGTCCGCCCGCAGCGCGGCGAGTGGGTAGGACGACGCGGCGGCCATGGCATCGGTCATGTCGCGCACCTGGAACGCCATCGCCTCGACGCAGGCGCGCACCAGCTGGGCGCGGCCGGCACCCCGGGTGAGACCGGTGATGATGCCGCGGGCATCGGGGTCCCACTGCGGGCTGCCGAGTCCGGTGAGCGCGGGGACGAACGTCACGCCGCCGCTGTCGGGCACCGACGCGGCGAGGGGACCGGCTTCGGCGGCGTTCGTGATGATGCCGAGACCGTCGCGCAGCCACTGGATGGCGGCGCCGGAGACGAACGTAGATCCCTCGAGCGCGTAGGCGACAGGTTCGTGGGTCGCATCGGCGTGCGCACCGAGGTCCCACGCGACGCTGACGACGAGGCCGTCGGGCGGGGGAGGACGGTCGGGTCCGGCGTTGGCCAGCGCGAAGCTGCCGGTGCCGTAGGTGACCTTGACCATGCCGGGCTCGAAGCAGGCCTGGCCGAAGAGCGCGGCCTGCTGGTCGCCGAGGATGGCCGAGACCGGGACGCCATCGAGGATGCGGGCGGCCGGCCCGAGGTCATCGAGCGCGGCGGTACCGAAGCGGCCGGCGGACGGGCGCACCTCGGGGAGCGTGTGCCGGGGCACGCCGAAGAGGTCGCAGAGCTCCTGGGACCATGCGAGCGACTGCGTGTCGAGGAGGAGCGTGCGGCTCGCGTTGGAAGGGTCGGTGGCGTAGGTGCCCCCGCCGGGCCCGCCGGTGAGGTGCCAGAGGACCCAGGTGTCGACGGTGCAGAAGGAGAGGTTCGGGTCGTGGGCGGCCAGGGCGAGGTCGCCGTGCTCGAGGAGCCAGGCCGCCTTGGTCGCGCTGAAGTAGGGATCGAGCACGAGGCCCGTCGTGGCGCGGACGAGCGGGAGGTGGCCGTCGGCGACGAGCTCTGCGCAGCGCGACGCGGTGCGCCTGTCCTGCCACACGATGGCCCGGTGCAGCGGCCGGCCGGTGCGGCGATCGAAGGCGACGAGGGTCTCGCGCTGGTTGGTGATGCCGATGGCGGCGACGGGCTCGGGGGTGGACCGCGCGTCGGCAAGGCGGGAGGCGACCTCGGCGAGGGTGGCGCGGACGGCGGTCCAGATCTCGTCGGGGTCGTGCTCCACCCAGCCCGGTTTGGGGAAGTGCTGGGTCAGCTCGCGGTAGGCGACATCGACGACGCGGGCGTGCTCGTCGACGACCAGGGCGCGGACGCCGGTCGTGCCCGCATCGATGGCGACCAGCTTGGCCATGGAGGGCCGACGCTAACCCCGTGCCAACGGCGGCCGTCCGGGCCCTCGCGCGCAAACCATCGCGAACAGTCCGTGACCTGCGGGGACGCGAGAGGACATTGGTTGACAACGGCGTAACTACAGTGCTGTAATAACCACAGCATCTCGTGTCTCGGGGGCGGGCCGACCACTATATATTGTGGTTAGGCGAGTCTGGTCCCACTCGGGCGCCTGATGGGGAGGAACGGCTTCAGGGGTCCTGCGAACACCGCCCGGCTGGAATGGGTGGCCCGGCGGAGCTCCCGAAACCGCAGGCAGCACGGAGTCAGCACGCAGTCGGAACGCAGTCAGTGAGCAGTCAGAAAGGGGGGCCGGCGAGCCCCCAAGGACCTAGCCCCCAGGAGGACCTCAGCGCCATGGCCATCGCCCCCCAGCGATCCGAGATCGGCATCCGCCGCCACTACACGACCGAGGGCGTCCACCCCTACGACCAGGTGAAGTGGGAGCGGCGCGACGCGCGCATCACGAACTACCGCGACGGCGCCGTGGCCTTCGAGCAGCTCGGCGTCGAGGTGCCCGAGAGCTGGAGCGTGAACGCCACCAACATCCTGGCGCAGAAGTACTTCCGCGGGACGCTCGGCACCCCCGAGCGCGAGACATCACTCAAGCAGGTGGCGGACCGGGTGGCCGACACGCTGACGGCGTGGGGCATCAAGGACGGCTACTTCGTCGACGACGAAGAGGCGCGCATCTTCAACCACGAGCTCAAGTTCCTGATCATCCATCAGAAGGCCGCGTTCAACTCGCCGGTCTGGTTCAACATCGGCGTACACGGAGTGCCCCAGCAAGGCTCGGCCTGCTTCATCCTCGCCGTCAACGACACGATGGACTCCATCCTCAACTGGTACGTGGAGGAGGGCATCATCTTCAAGGGCGGGTCGGGTGCCGGCGTCAACCTGTCGCGTATCCGCTCGTCGCAGGAGCTGCTGAAAGGCGGCGGCACTGCCTCGGGCCCCGTGAGCTTCATGCGGGGCGCCGACGCGTCGGCCGGGACGATCAAGTCGGGGGGCAAGACCCGGCGTGCCGCCAAGATGGTGATCCTCGACGCCGACCACCCCGACGTGGAGGACTTCGTCTGGTGCAAGGCCATCGAGGAGCGCAAGGCGCGCGTGCTACGGGACTCGGGCTTCGACATGGACCTCGACGGGGCCGACAGCCACTCGACGCAGTACCAGAACGCCAACAACTCGGTGCGGGTGACCGACGAGTTCATGGAGGCCGTCCTCGACGGGCGCGACTGGAACCTGACGGCCCGGACCGACGGCTCGGTCGTCCGCACCGTGCCGGCCCGTGACCTGTTCCGGCAGATCGCCCACTCCGCCTGGGAGTGCGCCGACCCGGGCATGCAGTACGACACGACGATCAACCGCTGGCACACGGCGCCGAACACGGACCGGATCAACGGGTCCAACCCGTGCAGCGAGTACATGCATCTCGACAACTCCGCCTGCAACCTGGCGTCGCTCAACCTGCTCACGTTCCTCGACGGCAACGACGCCTTCGACACCGAAGGCTTCAAGGCGGCGTTGTCGGTGGTGTTCACCGGCATGGAGATCATCGTGGGCAACGGCGACTACCCGACGGAGAAGATCGCGGAGACGACCCGGGCCTTCCGCCAGCTCGGGATCGGCTACGCCAACCTGGGCGCGCTGCTGATGGCCGAGGGCCTGCCCTACGACTCGGACGCCGGCCGGGCATGGGCCGCCGCCATCACCGCGCTGCTGACGGGGCATGCATACGCCACGTCGGCCCGCATTGCGGCCCGGATGGGGCCCTTCGCGGGCTACCACGAGAACGCGGAGCCGATGCTCAACGTGCTGCGCATGCACCAGGCGGAGGCGGCGCGCATCGACGAGGACGTCGTGCCGCCCGAGCTGCTCTCGGCGGCGCAGGAGTCGTGGGACCGCGCCGTCGACCTGGCCGAGGTCTACGGCGTGCGGAACTCGCAGGCGTCGGTGCTGGCGCCGACGGGGACGATCGGCCTGCTGATGGACTGCGACACGACCGGGATCGAGCCCGACCTCGGCCTGGTCAAGACGAAGAAGCTCGTGGGCGGCGGCACGATGTCGATCGTCAACCAGACGATCCCCCGTGCGCTGGCGAAGCTGGGTTACGGCGACGAGCAGATCGACGACATCGCGGCGTACGTCAACGAGCACATGTCGATCGTCGGCGCGCCGCACCTGTCGCCCGAGCACCTGGCCGTGTTCGCCTGCTCCATGGGTGACAACACGATCCACTACCTCGGCCACATCCGCATGATGGGGGCGGTGCAGCCCTTCATCAGCGGGGCGATCTCCAAGACCGTGAACATGCCCGAGGACGTGAGCGTCGAGGACGTCGAGCAGCTGCACATCGACGCCTGGCGCCTGGGCCTCAAGGCCGTCGCCATCTACCGGGACAACTGCAAGGTGGCGCAGCCGCTGTCGACGACGAAGAAGGAGGCCGCGCCGGCCGAGGGGGGCGACTCCGCTCCAGCCGGCTCGGACGCCGAGGCGCACGACCGCGAGATCGCAGCCCGCATCGCAGAGCTCGAGGCGGCGCTGGCCCGCGAAGAGGCCCGGGCGACGGCGCCGGTTGTGATCGGGGCGATGCGCGAGCGCCTGCCGCGCAAGCGCAACTCCAAGACGTTCTCGTTCCGGGTGGCGGACTGCGAGGGCTACGTGACCGTGGGCGAGTACGACGACGGGCGCCCGGGCGAGGTGTTCATCAAGGTCTCCAAGCAGGGCTCGACCCTGGCCGGGATCATGGACGCCTTCTCGATATCGATCAGCCTCGGGCTCCAGCACCAGGTGCCGCTGTCCACCTTCGTACGCAAGTACGCCAACATGAAGTTCGAGCCGGCCGGCATCACCGACGACCCGGACCTCCGTCTGGTCACGAGCCTGGTGGACTACATCTTCCGCCGGATGGCGCTCGACTACCTGACGCTGTCGGAGCGCACCGAGCTCGGGATCTTCTCGACCCAGGAGCGTTCGCAGCCGACGCTGCCGGGCGTCGAGGAGATGGCGACGCCGTCGCCGGGATTGGTGGACGACGGGCTCAGCGAGGCGACGGGCGTGGCTCCTTCAGGAGCAGGCGGCCCGGCAGGGATGCACGACGACAACCAGCCGATCGCCCGGGCGGAACAGCGCGACGCGCCGTTCTGTTACAACTGCGGCAACCACATGCAGCGGGCGGGGTCCTGCTACGTGTGCGCGAGCTGCGGGACGACCAGCGGGTGCTCGTAGTCACGTAGTCACGCCCTCGTCACGCGGCGTTCGCCCGTGACATAGCGGAGCCGCGGGGATCCAGCGCTGGCGAGGGCGAGCGGGCTATCGTGCCGCTCCAGAGGGGCGAACGAAGGGAGTCCATATGGCGGGCCTGTATCCACCGCTGACGGTCGAGATCCCGGAGGGACCAGCGAAGATCCCGCCGGTCAAGGTCCTGACGAACTGGCTGATCTTCATCCCACAGTTCATTTGGGCGTACATCCTCTACATCGGGGCCTTCATTGCGGCCATCGTGTGCTGGTTCTCTATCGTGTTCACCGGCTCGGCGTCGCCGAGCCTGCTCGAGTTCATCGCGGGCGTGATGCGCTACCAGTGGCGGGTGATCACCGGGCTCTACGTGTGGGCGGAGCCGTACCCACCGTTCGCGCCGATCCCGCAGGGGTACGCCGACCCGGGTGGCTACCCGGCGCAGCTGCAGGTCACGCCGGCGAGCGGGGATCGCAACCGGGGCACTGTCGCGATCCGGATCATCATGTGCATCCCGCAGTTCATCGTGTTGTACCTCCTGAACATCGTCAACGGGGTCGTTCTCCTCATCTCGTGGTTCATCGCCCTGTTCACCGGGGAATGGAACCCGTCGCTGAAGAACTTCGCGGTCAGCGTGTACCGGTGGCAGTTCCGGGTGATGTCGTACTACCTCCTGCTGAACGACGAGTACCCGCCCTTCAGCCTGGAGCCGTAGAAGGAGCAGAACCCGACTTCCGCGGACGGGAACTCGGCACGTCAAGTCGTCGCTGCGTGGAGGCCGACGCGCCGGCGGGCCGCTCACACGTCACCAGACCAAGATGCCAGGCGACGTCCGGACGCGGTCTCGGTCACTCGACCCTCAGCGTGAAGGACTGGGTGGCATTGGGCCGGACGCCGTTGGTCGCCGAGAACCGCACCCGGTAGGTGCCCCACATGCTGGGCGTCCCGCTGAGGACACCACTGCCTCGGTCGAAGCTGACACCGGGCGGCAGCCGTCCCGAGACCGAGAGCGACGGAGCCGGTGACCCCGAGGCCGTCACCGTAAAGGACCCGAAGGCGCCTAAGCGGAACGTCGTCCCGCTCGCGCTGGTGAACCTGGGCGCAGAGCGGGTCGGTGCGCGCGTCGTCGTGGTGGTGGCCGGCGGCGTCGTGGTCGTGGTCGTGGTCGGCGGCGTCGTAGTCGTGGTGGTCGTGGTAGGCGGCGTCGTAGTCGTGGTCGTGGTGGTCGTAGCCACGTCCGCCGTGGTCGTCGTCGTGGGGCCGCCCGACATGACGGCCGCACAGTCGTCGGCGGTGTGGGTGGCGCCGGCCGGCACTTTGCCGTTCCCGTCGAGCACTTGGACGGTCCCACTACCGTCGTTCGCGACCCAGATGCCGTATCGGCCCTGGCTGGCGGGCGACTGCTTTAGCCACGGGCCGTCGTTGCCGGTGCCCTTGCGATTGGGCGCCGTCGCGCCCGAGACCAACAGTTCCCCTCCGGGCCGCGCGGCATTCACTCCGTTCGGCACTGCGCCGAGCGTGAAGGCGGGCGCCGTCCCCGGGTCTGAGTCGGTCAGCATCGGCGAACCGGTGCCGGCGGGGTATGCGCCCATTTGCACTTGGTAGGCGGCGACGGCCTCGGTGCTGGTGGCGAAATCCGATTGACAGGCCGACGTCGCGGCGGAGCTCGTGACGCCTTGGAGGCTGAAGGCCACGATCGACGCCAGGATCCCAAGGATCACGATCACGATGAGCAGTTCGAGAAGGGTGAACCCGGCTTCAATGCGGCCGTCGGCCGCGTGCCGCGAGCGGCTCGTCGAGATCTGTTCGCTCCACCGGTACATGCTTCCGGTCCGTCCCCCTCAACTGCCCGCTGCCTGCTCATCACGGCCTGCTTCTCGTGACAACATGTGTTGTCGGAATGATTCCGCTCCGAGTTGAGTCCGAGTTCGTTCGGGACAAGGTCGTAGGCTGCGGCGATGGGCAACGAGCGCCTTGCGCTGCAGGCAGCGTTGGCGCAGCTCGAGCAAATAATGGACAACACGCAACGGGTGTTGTCCCAAGCCGGTTCCACCTACGGGGCCCTGCGCGCCCGGATCGCGGACGGCGTGCCGGTCGGTGACGCGTTCTCGGACATGGCTATGCCGTGGAGCGGCGTCGCCCGAGCACTCGAGGAGCTCGAACGGGCACGCCACGACGTGAGGAATGCCGTCTTCGCCGTCGGGCTCTCGGAGGGGATGACCATCGGCGACCTCGGCCGTCTCTACGGATTCTCCCGTCAGCTCGCTGCCCGGATCGCCCGTGAGGTCCGAGGAGGTGTGAGCTGATCACACCGTTTGGTTGTCACCCGGACGCGCAGCCCCGGCAACGTCGGTCGCGCAGGCTCACGTGGCGGCCTAGAGGTT
Source organism: uncultured Acidimicrobiaceae bacterium (assembly GCA_963777485.1). Classification (GTDB taxonomy): domain Bacteria; phylum Actinomycetota; class Acidimicrobiia; order Acidimicrobiales; family RAAP-2; genus Bog-473. The sequence goes on from CAVZQP010000001.1 coordinate 550,245, forward strand.
GCGGCGGACGAATGCAGCCAGCGCGACCTTGAGCTGCGGGGAGAACGGCAACGCCAACGCGAAGTCGTTACCAGAGCCCGACGGGTCGACCTTGAGCACATGGTCGACGTTGCGCAGGCGCAGGTTGTCGACGTCGGCATGCGCCTGGGCCAGACCCTGACGCAGGTGCGCCACCTGGGCGCAGCTGATCACGGTATCGGCGTTGCTGCAGGTGACCAGGACCGGCGTGCGGCGCGGCAGCGCGGCCGCCAGGGTGGCGGGGTCGAACTGATCGGTCTGGCTCATGAACGTGGCGGTCGTCGGGTTGAGCACGTCGCCGATGCCATCGGCTGGGTAGCCCTGCACTGTGCCCGTGGCCCGCAGCGCTGCGATGGTGCTGTTCAGTAGTGTCTCGGCTTGGCTCGCTTTGCCTGCGCTGATCGAGTGGCTGGACTGCTGCGCTGCGATCTGGGCGTCGAACTGCTGCGCGGTGAGGGTGAGGTAGCGCTCGGGCAGTGGCTCGAGGAGGCCGAGGGCGTGAATGGGTGGCACCGTCCCGGCGTTTCCGGTGGCCAGGAGGAGTGCGAAGAGCGCACCCTCGCTGTGGCCGAACACGCCCAGGCGACTGTCCTCGACGCCCTTCTGCGCCGCGAGGAAGCCGAGCGCGGCCGCGGCCTCCTGCTCGTACGGTGCGATCCCGATGGCATCGGGGTTGGAGGCATAAGGGCCCGATCCCGTCTTCCCGCTGCCCAACTTGTCGTAGCGAAGTGAGGCGACCCCGTCTGCTGACAGCCAGTCGGCCAGGGTCTTGAGCGTGTCGATCTGCCCGGGATAATTCGCGTTGTTGCCGTTGCGGTCGGTGGGCCCGCTCCCGGCGACGAGGAGGACCCCTGGGACAGATCGCCCCGAGGTGGGGTGGCGGAAGGTGCCATAGATGGTGAGCCCGCCCGCCGGGAAAGAGACCTTCTGGTCGACCCAGGCCACCTTCTTCGTGGCGGCGACCTCCGCTCCGGCAGGGGCACCTCCGCCGAGCATCGACAGGGGTGCGAGCAGCAAGGCGAGGAGCAGCAGCGCGCCCGTCGGGCTGTGGCGCATCCGCCCGCGCGGCCGGCGAAAGACGGTGGTGCGCAGGGGCACGGGTGCAGTATGGCGCGCCGGTGTCGCCGTGGGGCTTCGCCCCATGAGCACCCCGGGTAGACCTGCGCGTGCAGAATCCATGTCATGGACGAGCCACCCGAGCTGCAGCAGATCCGCCTCTGGAGGATGGCCGTGTGGGCCCTCCGTGTGGGCTACCTCGGACTGGGTGTCACGATCGTCGGCGTCATCGTGCTGTCGACCGGATCTACGCCGTGGGTGCTGGCGTTCGGTGTGGCCGTCTGGCTTGCCGCGGCGGCCGTCACCGTCGCCGGAGTCCTCTCGGCCCGGCACGAGCTTCCCGAGCCGCGCCCGGGGTTGTGGCCACTGCGGTTCATGCTCATCCACGACACGGTGCGCGCCCGGCCGTCGGCCGGACCGTCCTGACGGAGTGTGCGCGACCTCGGGCGGATCAGGGCCGGCGGCCGTTGGGCATGATGTCGCTCAGTCCCCATTGGTCGAGCGAATTCAGCTGGACGTGGTCCCCGGTGGCCTCGACGATCTGGTTGCCGCCGACGTAGATGGCGGTGTGGTACACACTCGTCCAGTCGGTCTGGGAGTTCCCCCAGAACACGAGGTCCCCGGCGGCGAGATTGGTCAGAGGGACCGGGCTGCCTGCGGTGTGGTACTGGTCGTTGGCCACGCGGGCGAAGGCGACGCCGACCGACTCCCACGAGGCGAGCGCGAGACCTGAGCAGTCGTATCCCACCGGGCCGTTGCCGCCCCAGATGTACGGCTTGCCGAGTTGGGCGAAGGCGAAGAGCACGGCTCCGTCGCCTTGTGTCACGGGCCGGAAGAGCAGACCTTCGGTCGGGGGTGCACCCGAGGCGTCGCCGAACGGGAACGCCGTTCCGTTCTGCTCCTCGACCCAGTAGCCGTGCCCGGAACGGCTGGCGACGATCTTCTCTGCAGGATCGGGGCTGTTCGCGCCGGCAGCTGAGCCGTAGAACGCTGCATCGCCGTAGTTGAAGATGCCGCCGTCGGAGGCGACGAGCCAGTACCCGTTGCCATCGGAGGTGGGGGCCATGCCCACGATGGGCTTATTCAGCGTGATGGCGCCGGTCGAGCCATAGAACGTGGCGTCGCCGTAGGAGAAGATCCCGCCGTCGGAGGCGACGAGCCAGTAGCCCTTGCCATCAGGTGTCGGTGCCATGCCCACGATCGGCTTGTTGAGTGTGATCGCTCCGGTCGAGCCGTAGAAGGCGGCGTCCCCGTAATTGAAGATGCCACCATCGGAGGCGACGAGCCAGTAGCCCCTTCCGTCCGGCGTCGGCGCCATGGAGACGATGGGCTTGTTGAGCGCGATGGCGCCGGTCGAGCCGTAGAACGTGGCGTCGCCGTAGGAGAAGATCCCACCGTCGCTCGCCACCAACCAGTACCCCTTCGTGTCGTTCGTCGGGGTGATGGCGACCACGGGGTGATTGAGGGGCAGACCGGAGGCCGAGCCGTATGACGGCGCACTGCCGAAGTCCCACACAGCACCTTGGGCATTCGCCAGCCAGAAGTTGTCCGACGGGATGCCGGTCAAAGCCCCGACGCCGGTGCCAGAGGCCCCCGCGGCACTGCCGGACGGCGCCAGGGCGAGAGTGAACATCGCCCAGAGCAAAGCGCCGAGTACCGCGGAGGCTCTCCTGGCAGTCGAGAGGACCGAGCCCACGGGCCGACCCGTTTGGCGGCGATCCCCTTTCTCCACGCCACACAGATCGTCGCTCTGCTGCAGGCTCTTGAGCGCGGACCCGGGGATGCCGACCGAAAGTTGCGTGGAGATTTGCCAAATGGTGAAAGGCCCATTGCACTGCAATCGGCGTGTCAGGTCCGAGGATGGCTGGCCCGACCAGCGGCATCGCTTCCGAAATGCCGCTGATCTGTCAGGGAACTAGGGTTACCCAGGGGAGGAGGCGAGGCGGAATTGGTAGCGACTTGGCAGTTGTACGGTCCCGGCGTCCGGGGACCTGAGGCGGACATGCACCGGTGAGACCCAGCCGTTCCCGTCGTCGCCGGAGGCTGACTGCCGCGATCAACGCAATGAGCGGAGCTGTCGCGGTCGGCTCCCTCGTGGTCGTCATCGAGCTGGGAGCCCCTGTTGCGTCCAACCTCGGCCTGAGCGTCGGGCTGCCGTCGGCCGGCCATGGAGGCACCACCTCGCAGGCTTTCGGCGACCCCAACTTTCCCACCCTGGGGCCGTCGGCGGCATCCGTGGTGAGCGCGAACACGCCTGCGCCGGTCGTCGCCGCGCCGACGACCACCCAAGCGGTCGTCTACGACACCCCTGTGGTGACGCCACCCGTGCCGTCATCGGCGTCCGGAGCCTCCGCCACGCCGACGGCAGCAGCCGGCAACGTGACGAGCCACGTGATCTCGCCGGCTCCCGCGACGGCCACCCCGTCATCGAGCAGTGAGAGCGCAGGCGCGCAAGCCACCCTCACCACGCAGACGCAGACGGCCGGCGGCAACCCACAGGGTCAAAGTGATCAACAGGGTCAAAGTGATCAACAGGGTCAAAGTGACCAGCAGGGCCAAGGTGACGGGCAGTCGGGCGGCGATCGGCACGGCGGCGGCGGACAGAGCGGCGGTGCCCAGTTGGCGCAAGGCAACCAGCAAGCGGGCGGCGACGAGCACGGCGACGGTGACCAGCACGGCAGTGGCGACCAGCACGGCCAAGGCGACGACGGCGATCACGGCGGGTCCCACTAACACGCTCCGCCGGGCGCGCGTCGCCCGTTGCCGGAAGACTCAGCCGGCCGGCGTGATCTGAAAGGTGAAGGGCGCCGACGGCGGCGTCAGCGTCTGGCTCTTGTGGCCCGACGTCACGGTCATCGAGGTTCCTCCGGCGCCGATGCCGATTTGTGCGGGCCCGAGCAGGAGCTCGCGCTGACTCGTGTTCGGCGGGACGATGCCTTGGTAGATGGGGGTCTGGCCCACGACCCCGATGCTGACCCAACTCCGCCCCGCACCGGTCGTCACCGTGACCAGGAACGCCCGCGCCGGAATCGTGTAGTTCCCCGATCCGGACCCGCCGAAGGTCTGTGCGGGGGTCAACAACGTCTTCGTGTGGACGACGGTGGTGGGCGGCGTGCTCGTGCTCGCGTGCGCGCTGGGGGGCGGATTGGTGCTCTTCCCGATCACGCCGGTCTTGACCAGTGCGAGTGCCGCACCGGCGGCCAAGATGCCGATGACCACCAGGACGACCATGACCCGCAGCCAGCGGGGCGCGCCGTACGGGTTGGAAGGACGCCGGCCCCGTCCGACGGCGGGCAGTTGGTCGGTGTCCGCGAAGGACCGGCCCCCGGGGTCGTCGAAGAGGCGGCCTTGACCCGCGCCTCCAATCGGGGGGACGACTGCCGTGGCGGACGGATCCGACCGGTAGCGGATCTCACCGGTGTGCACGTCCATGGTCGCTTCTTCGACCTCCTACGCCCGGAACTGAAACGTCGCGCCCGTCGTTTGCGTCGCGAGCGGGCGCAAACACCCCCACGGACCGCCCGTGGAGTCCCCTCTAGGATCGCACGTCGCGGCAGCATCCGGGTAGCAGGGCGGAGCCGGATCGTGCGGGCCGGCTCGGCGCGGCGGCATCAGAGGCCGGGGTCAGGCCGAGATGCGCTCCGGTGCACATGCGGGCCGAGGGTTCAGCGGCCGGTCCTGCCGTCGAGGAGCTCCCGGGTGATGTCCATATGGCCGGCGTGCCGGGCGGTCTCCTCGATGAGGTGCAGCACGGCCCAGCGCAACGTCGTCGGGCGGAGGCCGCCGGCCGAAGGCAGGTCGAACGAGGTGGCCCTGTCGAGCACCCCGTCGACCTTTGCCGTCTCGTCACGGTAGAAGGCGACGATCTCGTCGTACCCCCAACCTTCCGGTAGTTCGAACATGCGCTTCCGCCACTCCATGTCCATCGCCTCGCCCGCGAAGATGGCGCGGATCCAGAGCCGCTCCGCGTAACCGAGATGCACCACGATCACGCCGAGCGAGTTCGCCGTCGGGGCAGGGCGCCAGCGGAGCTGCGCCCCGTCCAGGCCCTCGAGCTTGAAGACCGCGCTGTCGCGGAGGTGCTGCAGCCAGGCCCTCGCCATGGGGATCTCGTCGAGAGGCGCCGACTCCTCGGGACGCGGCACGCTCAGCTTCGGTGGTGTCTCGGCCATGGCGTCCTCCGGCATCCGTCCTGCCGGGCGCGGACGTTACCGCAGGCTCCTCTCCGCAGACCCGGCTGCCCCATCGGGCGTGTCACGCTCGGGGCGTTAACGTGGGCCGCCGACGTGGGTCTCGATGACAGGGGGCAGAGCTTGGACGACCTCAACGGCCGGGTGGCCGTGGTGACCGGGGGAGCGGGGGGCATCGGGCGAGGCATCGTCGAGGCCCTGCTCGAGGAGAAGGCGCGGGTCGTGATCGCGGACGTCGAAGAGGCCGTCCTCGAGACCGCGGTGAAGGAGCTGTCCGACGCGGGCCAGGTCCGCGGCGTCGTGACCGACGTCTCGTCACCGGCTTCCGTCGAAGCCCTCGCGGAAAGCGTGTACTCGACCGAGGGCGCGTGCCACCTCCTCTTCAACAACGCCGGCGTGACATCGGGTGGAGGCGGGCGCCCCTGGGAACAAGAGGCCAACGACTGGGTCTGGTGCTTCTCCGTGAACGTGTTCGGCGTCGCCAACGGGATGCTGTCGTTCGTGCCCCGGATGATCGAGTCGGGTGAGCCGGGCATCGTCGTGAACACCTCGAGCATGGACGGCGGCATCGCTCCCGTGCCCTATGCGTCGGTGTATGCGTCGAGCAAGGCCGCCATCTCCTGCTTGAGCGAGGCGCTGGCCCATCAGCTCATCGCCGCCGGCACCGACATCCGGGCGGCGGTGTTCTACCCGTCGGGCGGACTGCTCGACACCGGCCTCTGGAGCGCGCAGCGGAACCGTCCCACCGCGCTTGCCCGCGTCAGACCGCGGCCGCCCGCGCCGGGCACGACCTTCGAGGAGTTCAAGGCCCAGCTCGAGGCGTCCGGGCACCCCGCCCAGCTCATGGACCTGCGCGAGCTCGGGCGCTTCTGCGTTGCAGGCGTCAAACGGGGCGACTTCGTGATCGGGCACGGCCTCGAGGACAGCGCGGCCATGTTGCACCGCCGGGCTGACGCCATCGGAGCCGGCCAACTCCCGCCGGCGGCGCTGACCTGATGGTGACGACCGCGGTCCCCGAGCGGTACACGGTGGTCTCGGCCGACGGCCACGCCGGAGGCGACATTGCCGACTACCGCGCCTACCTGCCCAGCCGCTGGCACGACGAATTCGACGCCTGGGCCGCTGCGTACGTGAACCCCTTCGCCGACCTGCTCCTCCCGTGGGCGTACCGCAACTGGGACAACGCCCGCCGACTGGAGGAGACCGAGTCCAACGGCATCGCCGCCGAAGTGCTGTTCCCCAACACCGTCCCCCCGTTCTTCGAAGAGGGGAACCTGGTCGCCCTCCCGCCGAGCCCCGAGGACTACGAACGCCGCTGGGCCGGTGTTCAGGCGCACAACCGGTGGCTGGCGGACTTCTGTGCGGCGGCGCCGGGCCGTCGCGCCGGCATCGTGCAGGTGTTCGCCAACGACATGGACGACGCCGTCGCGGAGGTGCGCTGGGCGAAGGCGACCTTCGACGCGCCCTTCGGGGGCATCCTCCTGCCCTCTATCCCGCCGAACTCGCATCTACCGCCTCTCTGGGAGGACCACTACGAGCCGCTGTGGCAGGTGTGTGCCGAACTCGACGTGCCCATCAACATCCACGGCGGCAGCGCCCTGCCCGACTACGGCGAGCACGAAGCGGCCCGCGCCATGATGCTCATCGAGATCCCGTGGTTCAGCCACCGCTCCGTGTGGCACGTGATCTTCTCCGGCGTCCTGGAACGTCATCCGACACTGCGCTTCGCGGTGACCGAACAGGGCGTGGCGTGGCTGCCCCGGGGCCTCGAGACGCTCGACTGGTTCTACGGCCGCATGACGCTGGCCAACGCCGCAGAGGCGAACTTCTTCGGTGCGGCCGCTGCCAAGATGACCATGAAGCCGTCGGAGTACTTCGCCCGCAATTTCTGGATCGGTGCGTCGTTCCTGCGCCCGAGCGAGGCACCCCTGTGCCGAGACCTCGGGATCGGGCATGTGATGTGGGGGGCTGACTACCCGCACACGGAGGGGAGCTATCCCTACACGACCGAGGCGCTGCGCGTGGCCTTCGCCGACTACGCCGAGCCCGATGTGCGGACGATGGTCGAGTCGGTCGCGGCGGCTTTCTACGGCTTCGACCTCACCGCGCTGCGGCCGATCGGGAATCGCATCGGCCCGCTCGTTTCCGACGTGGCCCAGCCGCTCCCGCAGGGTGAGTGGCCGAAGACGACCTGCAACGCGTTCGACCCGACCCAGATGCTGCGAGCCTGGTGACGGCGGACGAGATGGGAGGAACCGTGTACACCGTCCGTTATGGCGCCCGCCGCGAGCAGGTCAATCGCGAGATCGAGGCGAAGAAGGCAGACATCTGGTCCGAGGCGGTCACCGCGCTCTACGAGACCGAACCCGAGATCATCGCGGCGGTCCTGCCGCCACCGCTCGAGCCGGGGCCCGAGCCGTTGGTGCGCATCACCATCACCCGCGTCGAGATGCCGGGACTCCCCGTGTTCGGCGCCGGCTGGATCGGCGTGCAGGCCCGCCACGAGGACCGGGTCGGCGAGTACCCGATACTCATGCCGATGACGACGGAGCAGTCGCTGATCGGGGGCAGGGAGATCAACGGCGAGCCCAAGAAGCTGGCGGAGGTGGAGGTCCACCGTGACGGCGACGCGGTCTCGGCGCACATCGCCCGCATGGGCTCGGTGATCTGCGAGGTCAACGGCCGCATCAGCGGCGCCCGGGACAACTACGAGCTGGCCAAGACCGACTTCTGGTTCAAGCTCTCACCGTCGTGCGAAGCGGCCGGCGTCCTCGACCAGGATCCGCTGCTCGTCTACGGCGAGAAGACCGAGAAGACGCGTCTGCACGAGTCGATCGACGGCGAGCTGATCCTCAAGGAGGCACCGCTCGACCCGGTGGCCGACCTGGTGGTCCGGCGCATCGTCGACCTCAACTGGACGGAACGGACCTCGACCCAGGTCGGCCGTGTCATCGGTCCGGTTCCACGGGCGGGGCTCGAGCCGTTCATCCACCAGCGCTACGACGACATCTCGGTGCTGGGGGCGAAGCGATGAGCGACCGCTACACGATCATCTCGGCCGACGCCCACGCGGGGCTGCCCGCAGAGGGGTACCGCCCCTTCCTCGACGCCGCGTACCACGCTGCGTTCGACGAGTACCTGGCCGAGCGCCAGGCCCACCGCGACGAGGCCCTCAAGATGAATTACGACTACATCATGGGCTGGGAGACGGAGAACGAAGAGGGCCTGCGCGGCGCCTGGGACATCGAACAGCGCGACAAGGAGCTCGACGCCGACGGCGTGAGCGCGGAGGTCATGTTCGCCGACGCCGACGCCATCACCGGCATGGCCTCCCCGCCATTCGGGGCCGGGCTGAGCGCCGGGGAGATCACCGACCCCGAACTTGCCTTCGCCGGGGCGCGGGCCCACAACCGCTTCCTCGCCGAGATGTGCGCCCGCAGTCCCGAGCGCCATGGCGGCATCGCGCTCGTGCCGATCACGCACGGGGTGGAGCGCTCGGTCGCCGAGATCGAGTGGCTGGCAGAACAGCCGGGCATCCGTGGGGTGATGGTGCCCACGATGTGGCACGACCACGCGCCCTACAACCACCCGGACTACGACCCGGTCTGGTCCGCGTGCCAGGCGGCCGGCCTTCCGGTGCACACGCACTCGGGTGAGGCGCCGCAGGACGAGTACAACGGCAACATCGGCATCTATCTCGCCGAGGTGGTGTGGTGGGCGGCCAGGCCGGCATGGCACCTGCTCTTCTCGGGCGCGTTCGAGCGGTTTCCCGGATTGAAGTTCGTCGTGACAGAGGCCGCCGCCTACTGGGCGGCCGACATGATGTGGAAGTGGGACCAGTACATGGGCGGCGGCCACACGACGAAGAAGATGGCCGCGATGCTGCAGGGCAAGATCTCGAAGCTGCCGTCGGACTACTTCGGCGAGAACATCTTCATCGGGGCATCCACGATGTCGAAGGAGGAAATCCGGCGCCGCCACGTGCTCGGTTGTGACGTGGTGATGTGGGGGACCGACTACCCGCACCCCGAGGGCACATGGCCCCACACCGCCGAGCGGCTCCGCGCCGACTTCGGCGGCATCCCGGTCGAGGACGCCCGCAAGCTCCTCGGCGAGACCGCGGCGCGCTGTTACGGCTTCGACCTCGGCGCCCTGCGCCCGATCGCCGAGCACATCGGCCCGACGCCGGCAGACCTGGGCCAGGACTCCGGACTGCGCTCCGATCCCGAGGAGATCGCGGCGGCCCGCTGGTGGAAAGCCGAGTACCGGGTCCAATCCCCCGGCTGATCCTGGTCCGAGCATGAACGCCGCGCACATGGAGTATTGCGCCAGCGAGGACTGGCGGCACCTGGTGCACGAGACGATCCTCCCCGAGGCCCTGCGCGGCGTCGAGCTCGGCGACGAGGCCATCGAGATCGGTCCCGGGCCGGGATTCACGACCGACGTCCTTCGCACCATGACGGGACGACTCACGGCGGTCGAGATCGACGAGGGCCTGGCGGTCTCGCTGACCGAGCGTTTGGGGGGCGGCAACGTCGACGTCGTGCTCGGCGACGCGTCGGCACTGGATTTCCCGGCGGACCGGTTCTCCGGCGGCGCCTCGTTCCACATGCTCCATCACATCGCGCCGGCGGAGATCCAGGACCGGGTGTTCGCGGAGCTGGCCCGCGTGCTCATGCCAGGCGCCGTCCTGGTGGCGGCGGACGGCACCTACAACGAGGCGACGGCGGCGTTCCACGAGGGCGACACGTACAACCCGATCGACCCCGGGGTGCTCGGCGCGCGGCTCACTCGGGCCGGCTTCGACGATGTGGACGTGCGCACCTACGACCTCGGCTGGGTGTGCACGGCCCGGGCTGGCTGAGCCCCGCCGGGTGCACCGCCCTCGGGGCGTCGTGAGCCCGCGGCAGCACACAGGAACACCCGGAAGGTGACCATCCTGTGCGCCCTGGCCGCGGCCTTCTGCAACGCGCTCAACCTCGTCACCCAGCACATCGCCAGCACCAGCGACCCCGAGCACTCCAAGGGCTGGCGGTTCGTGCGCTACCTGATCTCGAACCCGCTGTGGCTTTTCGGCTGGGTCGCGCTGGCCGGGGCTTTCGTCCTGCAGGCCCTGGCGCTGCACCTCGGGCAGATGTCGGTGGTGCAACCGCTCCTGGTCACCGAGCTCGTGTTCGCACTGCTGCTGCGCCGGTTCTGGATCCACCAGCAGATCCGCAACGTCACCTGGGGGGCGGCCGCGCTGGTCTGCGCCACCCTCGCGCTCTTCGTCGCGATGTCCGAGCCGACGGGTGGCACCGCCGTCCCCACGAGTTCGGCCTGGGCCGGCGCGATCGCGCTCATCGCCGGCGGGTCGGTGCTGCTCGCGCTGTTGTCACTGCGAGGCTCGCCCGTGCGGCGGGCGGCGCTGCTCGGGGCGGCGACGTCCATGCTCTGGGCGCTGGTTGCCGCCTTCATCAAGGCGACGACCGACACGTTGACCCAGTACGGGTTCGGTGGCATGTTCCTGCACTGGCCGGTCTATGCGCTGGCGGTCGCGGGGGCCTCGGCCGAGTATCTGAACCAGGCCGCCTTGCACGTGGGGCCGTTGAGCGTGTCGCAACCGTTCATCGTCGTACTGGACCCGATCGTGAGCATCGGCCTCAGCCTGTGGATTTTCGGTGAGACGTTCACCGACGATGCGCTGCGCCTCGGTTTGGCAGCGGCAGCGTTCGCCGGCATGTGCGTGGCGGTCACCATTCTCGTCCGGACCGCCCCGCCCACCATGGAGCGCGGCCCGGACGTCAGAACTCGTCTGGCCCCGGGAGCAGCGAGCTGACCCAGTTGCCCTGCAACGAGGCGCCGTCGGCGATCAGAGTGGCGCCGCAGACGTAACGAGCGCCGGGGGAGCAGAGGAAGAGGACGGTGGCGGCCATCTCGTCGACGGTCCCCAAGCGGGCGGACATGCGATCGGCCACCAGCTCCTCGGCGAAGCTCTCCTCGGTGTGCCCGAGCGGTCCGAGCTCCGACTCGATCAAACCGGGCGTAGAGAAGACGCCCGGCGCCAGCGCGTTGATCGTCACGCCCTGGCGCATCAGGTACGGCGCGAGCGTCTTGACCATGTTGACGACGCCGGCTCGTGCCGCGCTCGAGTGCACGAACAGGGGTCCGCCACGATCGAAGCAGAACAGCGTGACGACGTTGACGATGGCGCCGAAACCCGCTTCCGCCATTGGCTTCATGAACCGGTTCGTCACGTTCCACGTGCCGTTCAGGTTCAGATCGACCACGGAGCGCCAGCCGTTGTCTGAGATGCCACTCGGGGGGGCAGGGAACTGCCCGCCCGCGTTGTTGACGAGGAAGTCGGCCCGGCCGAAGCGCTCGTAGACCTCGTCACGCAACGCGTCCACCTGCTGGGTGTCGCGGATGTTGGTGGGGACTGCCGTGCACTCGCCGCCGTCCTCCTTGATGGACCGCACGACGTCGTCGAGCTTGTCCGCCGTCCGTCCGGCGATGACCGGGTGACCGCCCAGCCGGGCGAAGCCGTGGGCGACCTCGCGTCCGAGCCCGCTGCCCCCACCCGTGATGACGGCCACCTTTCCTTCGAACAGGCCCGGGGAGAACATCGAAACCCCCGGCCCCGCCCGCCAGCTCATGTCTTGTTCACCCACCGAAGTCCCAACTTTCGTTCTGCTCGTAGTGATGGAGGACGTTCTTCGCGATGAGGATGCGGTGCACCTCGTCCGGGCCGTCGGCCAGACGGAGCGTCCGGGCGCCGAGGTACATCTGCGCGAGGGGGAGATCGTTGGTCACACCGGCAGCTCCCCAGACCTGGATCGCCCGGTCGACCACTCGGGAGTAGGCCGCCGGCACGAACACCTTGATCGCGCTGATCTCCGTCCGGGCCTGCGGGTCGCCGCGGTCGACCTTCTCGGCCGCATGGATGGTCATGAGCCGTGCCGCCTGCAGGTCCATGTAGCTGTCGGCGACGAATCCCTGCATGAATTGCTTGTCTTTGAGCAGCCCGCCGTGGACCTCCCGGGTCAGCATCCGTTCGACCATGAGGTCGAAGGCGCGCCACATCTGGCCCACCGAATTCATGCAGTGGAAGATGCGGCCCGCGCCGAGACGGTCCTGCGCCGCGCGGTGACCGTCGCCCACTTGGCCGAGGAGGTTCTCGATCGGGACGCGCACCTGGTCGTAGCGCACCTCGCAGTGGTCCGAGCGCGGAACGCCCCAGATGCCGATGCCGCGCTCGATGACCACACCGGGGGTCGAGGTGGGGACGATGAGCTGTGCCATCCGCCCCGGGCCCTCTTCGTCTTTCGACTCCTTCACCCGGCACATCACGATGAAGAAGTCCGCCGCCAACCCGTTGGAGGTGAACCACTTGTGTCCTGTGAGGACGTATTCGTCGTCCTCGCGGACGGCTGTGGCTTGGATGGATCGTGGGTCGGAGCCGGCGTTCTCGGGCTCGGTCATGGAGAAGCCCGACTGCATGGTGCCCTCGACGAGCGGGAGCAGCCACTTGCGCTTCTGCTCCTCCGTCCCGTACTTCACCAGGATCGTCTGGTTGCCCGAGTTGGGCGCGACGACGCCGAAGAGCGATGCCGCACCCACTGCATAGGCGAGGATCTCGTTCATGTAGGCGTGCGCCATGAAGTCGAGGCCCATGCCGCCGTACTCGGGCGGCAGATGCGGCGCCCACAGTCCCTCCGCCTTGACCTTGTCGCTGATCTCGGCGCGCAACGTCCGGGCCTCGGCGCGCTCGGCTTCCGTCACCTCGCTGCCGCGAGCGTGCCAAAGCACCGGCTCGTTCGGCAGGATCTTCTCGTTGACGATGCGCGCGGTCCGGAGCCGGATGTCGTTGACGTGGTCGCTCAGCCTCGGGTTGGGCGTGACGTTGATGGGCATGGTCCCTCCCTCCCTGTGCTTTCCCGTGTGGCTACGGGGCAACGCGGGAACTCTAGGCAGTTTCCCTGTGCCTCCCGCCGTGGGCGACCCAGCGACCAGTCAGTGCACGCTCATAACGGCCACGGCCGACAAAGCTCACGGCCCAACGCGTCAGCGCCCCGAAGCGGTTCTTGAATCCCGTGAGGAATGTGATGTGGACCACCAGCCAGAGGAGCCACCCGATCAGGCCTCCCACCTGCACCGGGCCGATGTGGGCCACCGCGGTGAAGCGCGAGATGGCGGCGAGCGTGCCGAGGTCGCGGTAGTGGAATTCCTTCGGCTCCTTGCCCTTCAGTCGCCGGACGATCGTGTGGGCCGCGTGGGCGCCCGACTGCATGGCCACCTCGGCCACCCCGGGCAGGTCGTCGAGGGCCATGAGGTCACCGACGACGAACACCTCGGGACGTCCCGGGACCGAGCAGTCCGGCGCGACCTTCACCCGGCCCGCCTTGTCGAGTTCGGCGGCATCGCCGTCGGCCAGGAGCCCACCGAGACCCGAGGCCCGGGTCCCCGCGGCCCAGATCTTGGTGGCCGCGGGGATCCGCCGTTTGTCGCCGTCCGAGGTGGTGATCTCCACGCCGTCGTCGTCCATGTCGCTCACCATGGCCCCGAGGTGGAGCTCCACCCCCATGCGGGCGAGCTTGTGCTCGGTGAGGCGCGATACCCGCGCGCCCATCGAACCGAGGAGGTGGTCCGTCCCTTCGACCAGGACGACCCGCGCGTCCTGCGGGTTGATGCGCCGGTAGTTCCGCCGCAGGGCCCGGCGGGAAAGCTCCTTGAGCTGGCCCGCCATCTCCACGCCCGTGGGCCCGCCGCCGACGACGAAGAAGGTCATCAGCCGCCGGCGCGCCGCCTCGTCCGGCTCGGCCTCCGCCAGCTCGAACGCCCCGAAGATCTCGCCGCGCAGCGCAAGTGCGTCGTCGAGCGACTTCATTCCCGACGCCGCCCGTCTGTACTCGTCGTGGCCGAAGTAGGACGTCGTGGCGCCCCCGGCGACGATGAGGCTGTCGTAGTCGATGGTCATCGGCTTGCCGAACTCGTCCACGTGGACCGACTTGGCGTCGAGGTCGATGTGCTCGACCTCACCCAGCACGACGCGCAGCGACTTGTGGCGCCGCAGGACGTCGCGGATCGCCGGCGCGATCTGACCTTCAGAAAGGATGCCGGTCGCCACCTGGTACAGCAGGGGCTGGAACAGATGGTGGTTGGTGCGGTCGATGATCGTCACCCGGACCGGTTCGCGTTTGAGTGCCCGCGCCGCGAACAAGCCGCCGAAGCCGCAACCCACGATCACTACGTGGTGTCGGGCGTCACCGCCTTCCGACGCGGTGCTCACACCAACCGGTCCACGACGGTTTCGACGTACCGCGCCAGCGGGAGCGCGCGCACCTCGTCAAGGCTGAACCATGCGACGGCATCGGTGGTCCCGTCGAGCTCGGGCCGTAGGGTGCCGTGCCACGAGGCCACCTCGTAGATGAGTCGCACGGTGTGCAGGCTCGTCCCGTCCGGGATCGTCCGCACGTCGGACAGCACGTCGAGCAGGGCACCCGGGACGACGGTCAGCCCGGACTCCTCGGCGATCTCCCGTCGCAGCGAGTCCGAAGGTGTCTCACCGTGCTGCACGCCGCCGCCGGGAAGGAACCAGCGCCCGCGCAAGCTGAGAAGGGGCGCGGCCCGGGCCAGGAGCAGTCGGTCTTCGTCGTCGCGCACGAGGCCGTACGCGGCGATGCGCTGTCGTTCCGTCTCGGCGGCCACCGGAGCAATGCTGCTCACCAGCCGGGCCCGTCGCCAACTCGGTCGGCAACTACCCTGGCCGCGGCCTGCTGGGGACGCAGGGAGAGGAGGGCACGTCGATGGACACCGCTGCCGAGCTCGAGGCGATCAGGCGTTTGAAGTACGCCTACTTCCGGACCCTCGACCTGAAGCAATTCGACGAGCTCGGGGCGCTGTTGACCGAGGACGCCACCGCCTCCTACGAGGACGGCAAGACCGTGCTCGAGGGCCGTGCCGCCATCGTCATGTGGCTGCGGGAGGCCCTGGCGGATCCCGGCATCATCTCCGAGCATCACGGGCACCATCCCGAGCTGGCGTTCGTCTCCGAGACCGAGGCGACGGGCACTTGGTACCTGCAGGACCGCGTCATCGTGCCGGCCGTGGACTTCGAGCTCGGCGGCACCGCGTTCTACGAGGACCGCTACCGCCTGACGAACGAGGGTTGGCGCATCGCACACACTGGCTATACCCGCGTCTTCGAGGAACAGCGCACGCACTCGACGCTGGCCGTGCGCTCCTTTACATCTCGCTTCGGCGTGACGGGCTGAACGTGAACCCCGGGTCGAAGAGGGTGGCGGGGGCGAGCGTCTTCTCGATGGCCTCCACGAAGTCGGGCTCGAGCTCGAGGTCGAGTGCCTTCACGTTCTCGCGAATCTGCTCGGGACGGCTGGCACCCACGATCGCGCTGCTGACATTCTGATTGCGCAGGACCCATGCCAGCGCGACCGTCGCCGGCGCGCGTCCGGCGTCCCGGCACAGCTGTGCGTAGGCCGCCACCGGTTCCAGCACCTCGTCACGCAGGAGCCAGCCCATCTCCCCACCCTCGGGCCCGGTGGCGCGCGTCCCGGCCGGCGGTGCTGATCCCGCCCCGGGCGGGTATTTCCCGGTCAGCACCCCCTGCGCCAGCGGCGACCACACGATCTGCCCGATGCCCTCCTCCTCGCACAGCGGGACCACCTCGGCCTCGATCACCCGCCAGATGAGCGAGTACTGGGGCTGGTTCGAGATGATGCGGTCGAAACCCATGTCGTCGGCCAGGCGCAGCGCCTCGGCGATCTGGTCCGCGTTCCACTCCGAAACGCCGACGTAGTGCACCTTGCCCTGGCGCACGAGGTCGTCGAAGGCGCGCATCGTCTCCTCCAGCGGTGCCTCGTAGTCGAAACGGTGGGCCTGGAGGAGGTCGACGTGATCGGTCTGCAACCGTTCCAGCGACGAGTGCAGTGACTCCATGATGTGCTTGCGTGACAGGCCCCGGTTGTTCGGGTTGGGCCCGGTGGGCCAATACGTCTTGGTGAAGATCTCGATCGAGTCGCGCCGCACGCCCCGGAGCGCCCGGCCCAGCACCGACTCCGCTGCACCTTGGGCGTAGACGTCCGCCGTGTCGAACGTGGTGATTCCCGCATCGAGTGCCGCCTTGACGCAGGCCGTGGCCGCGTCCTCCTCGATCTGGCTGCCGTGCGTGATCCAGTTGCCGTAGGACAGGGCGGAGACTTCCAGGCCCGAGCGTCCGAGGTGTCGATGCTCCATGGCTCCGGAGCGTATCGGGGTGGCCGTACGCTCGTCGGGTGGACAGGGCCGAGACGCTGCACGTCCGACGGGGCCTCGATCTCCCGCTCTCGGAGGTGACCTGGCGCGCCACGACCTCGGGCGGTCCGGGTGGCCAGCACGCCAACCGGACGCTCAGCCGGGTCGAGGTGGAGTTCGACGTCGGCGCCTCGTCGGTTCTCGGTCCGCGGCAGCGCCAGCGGTTGCTCGACCGCATCGGTCCCGTTGTCCGCGCGAGCGCGGGTGATTCGCGTTCGCAGGCGCGCAATCGCCAGCTCGCCCTCGAACGCCTGGCCGCCCGCATCGATGCCGCGCTCCGCGTCGAAACCGCCAGGCGCGCCACCCGGCCGACCAGGAGCTCCCAGGCACGGCGCGTCGAGTCCAAGCGGAAGCGAGGCGAGATCAAACGCGGCCGCCGCCGCCCGAGCGACGACGACTGACCCGTACCTTCGAGTTCAGCCCGTGAATCCGAACGGGGCGAGCGCGTTGCCGAGGCCGCGGTCGATCCGGGCCAGCAGTTCGGCGTCGTCCTCCGCCCGCGGGCCCCGCAGCGCGGTGAGCGCGGCGTAGCCGGCGGCCACGAGCGCAGCGTCCTCGGCTCCGGGTCCGTCGTCGAGCTCGTCCGCGTGGGGGAAGGGCGAGCCGACGCTCAGGACGATCTCGCCGCGCTCGCCGGGCGGGCCCTCCATGACGGCGAGCGCCGCCTCGGCCGCCGCCGGTCCCTCCATCTCCTCGGGGTTCGGCGCTTCCCAGGCGCTCTGGCCGCCGCGGGCGGCCTTGATGAGGCCGGCACCACCAACCCGGGCCCACCGCAGCCCCCGGATTTCCTCCAGCGCAAGGTGCGGCACGTTCAGGTTGAGCACCGTCCGCACGGGCGCGGCAGCCAGGAGGGGCACAAGGGCGACCGCGAGGTCCGCGGCGGACTCCCACGGATCCGGTTCTGCGCCGGCCCGAAGGGAGACGGCCAGCGCGCTGATGCCGAGCTGGCTGGCCGTGAGCGCGGCGCCCACCGTCCCCGAATGCAGGACGGAACGGCCGACGTTGACGCCGTGGTTGATGCCCGACAGCACGAGATCCGGTTTGGGCCCCACCGCGCCCAACGCCCCGGCGATCACCGAGAGCGCGGGCGACGCGTCGAGTCCGTACGCCTCGACCGTCTCTGCGCCCTCGACCACCGCCCGCTGGTAGGCGATCGCCGTGCCGTCGGTCACCGAACCGACGGCGGCGCCTGCACCGCTGAAGTTGGAGCTCGGGGCGACGACGACGATCTCGTGGGGCGCCGCGGGACCATCGCTGCGGGCCTCTTTCGTCCACCGGACCAGCGACCGGGTCAAAGCGGCCAGGCCGGGCGCGCCGACGCCGTCGTCGTTCGTGACCAGGATCCTCACCGATGCCGACCCTACTGGGGCCGTCCGACACCGCCGCTGCGTCGTCGCGGGGCGTTCGGTGCCCGGTTACCGCCCCTTCACGGGACCCTCACCCCTGCGGCGCCCCTGGTCTGCCTAAATTCAGGGGCGATGACCGCCCGGACGCCCAGGATCTCCGTCGCCTCGCCGACGGGCCAGCAGTGGCGCATCGGGCACGGCGGCCAAGAGGTGGTCGTCTGCGAGGTCGGCGCCACACTCCGGGCCTACACGGTGGGAGAACGCCCGGTCATCGACGGCTTCGGGCCCGACGAGTGGTCGCACTCGGGGCGGGGCCAGGTCCTGGCCCCGTGGCCGAACCGGCTGGCGGACGGGCGCTACGAGTTCAACGGGGTGAGGGCCCAGGCGGGGCTCGATGAACCGGAGCGCCACAATGCCATCCACGGCCTGGTGCGCTGGATGCCGTGGACGCTCCAGACGCGGCACCAGAACCAGCTCTCGCTCCGCCTCCAGCTGCACCCCTCGCCCGGCTACCCCTTCTCGCTGCTCCTCGAGATCGAGTACCACGTCGGGCGCGACGGCCTGACCGTGGCGACCAAGGCGCGTTCGCTCGACGAGGGCAACATCCCGTTCGGGCTGGGATTCCACCCTTACCTGACGGCGGGGTCCGAGACGGTGGACGGCGCCATCCTCCAGGTGCCGGCCCGCCACACGCTCGACCTCGACGACCGCGGATTGCCGACGGGCGCGCTGACGCCGGTCGAGGGGACCGATCGTGACTTCACGGCGGCGCGCTTCGTCGGGCCGGCGGTTCTCGACACGGCGTACACGACCCTCGAGCGCGACGCCGAGGGCCTCGCCTGGTCCACCCTGGACGCGCCGGGTGGCGCCGCCGGCGCCGCGCTCTGGACAGACCCCGGCTTCCCGTACCTGATGGTGTACACGGGGGACACGCTCCCTGAGATCCAGCGCCGGCGACGCGCGCTTGCCATCGAGCCGATGACATGCCCGCCGAACGCCCTGCGGACCGGCAAGGACGTCATCGACCTCCAGCCCGACCAGGAGTGGTCGGCCCGCTGGGGCATCGTCCCGCGGTGAGCACCGCGACGTGAGCGACGGCAAGCAACGGGGACGGGTCGTCGCGGTCACCGGTTCCTCGAGCGGTATCGGCGCCGCGACGGCGCGCGCTTTCTCCGATGCAGGGGCGTCGGTGCTCGTGAACTCTGCTCGTTCCGTAGCCGAAGGCGAGGCCGTCGCGGCGTCGCTGCCGGATGCGCTCTACGTGCAGGGTGACATCACCGACGCCGGCGTGCCCGAGCGACTCGTGGCCGCCGCGCTCGACCGTTGGGGCCGTCTGGACACGCTCGTGAACAATGCGGGGACGACTGCCCTGATCCCGCACCACGACCTCGAGGCGGCGTCCGTCGACGTCTGGCGACGGATCTTCGAAGTCAACGTGTTCGGGACCTGGGCCGTGTCCGTCGCAGCGATGCCTGCGTTGCGACAGGCCCACGGTTCGATCGTCAACGTCGCTTCGGTGGCCGGCGTCCGGCCGACGGGCTCGTCCGTCCCCTATGCCGCCAGCAAGGCGGCGCTGAACCACATGACAGTGCTCCTGGCCAAGGTGGTGGGACCCGAGGTGAGGGTGAACGCAGTCGCCCCCGGCCTGGTCGACACCCCGTGGACCGAGGACTGGGACGTCGTCCGTGAGGTGGTGCGCCAGGTCGCGCCGCTCAGGCGTTCCGGGCAACCCGAGGACGTGGCCGAGGTCGTTCTCGCCCTGGCGCAAGCCGCCTACGTGACCGGCCAGGTCGTCGTCATCGATGGAGGGCTCTCCATCGCGACCTGACGTGCCGCATCTGCCGTCGGGTGCGGACGCATGGCAAAGTGCAGCATGCGATTCGTCGTCCTGGGTGCCGGTGCCATCGGCGGCGTCGTCGGAGGCCGCCTGTACCAGCAAGGCTTCGACGTCACCCTTGTGGCCCGCGGCGACCACGGCCGTGCGCTGCGCACGGGATTGGTCCTCGAAGACCCGAAGGAAAGTGTCACGTTGCCGATCCCGGCGGTCGAACAGGTCGCCGACGTGTCGTGGGAGGGCGATGCCGACGGCGACGCCGTGGTGCTGCTCGCCGTCAAGGGTCAACACACCGACCAGGCCCTGGCCCAACTCATGGATGCATCGGTGCCCTCCACCTCGCCCATCGTGTGCATGCAGAACGGCGTCGAGAACGAGCGCCGAACGCTGCGCCACTTCCCGCGCACCTTCGGCATGTGCGTGATGTGTCCAGCAAGCCAGCTGCGTGCCGGCGTGGTCCAGGTGCACTCGTCTCCCGTCTCGGGCCTCCTCGATCTCGGGTGTTTTCCCCAAGGGGTGGACGCGCAAGCACAGGCGATCGCCGACACGATCGACGCCACCACGTTCGAGTCCGTGGCGCGTCCTGACATCATGCGCTGGAAGTACCGGAAGCTCCTCATGAACCTGCCCAACGCGGTGGAGGCGCTCTGCGGTCCGGGCGCACGATTCAGCCCGCTCGCCAAGGAAGTCCAGCGCGAGGGCAAGGAGGCGCTGGCGGCGGCCGGCATCGAGGCCGTCAGCTCCGAAGAGGACCGCGCACGGCGTGGCGACCACCTGCAGATGGCGGCAACGGCTTCGGGGGAGTGGCAGGGCGGATCGAGCTGGCAGAGCCTGGCCCGGGGCGCGGGGTCTATCGAGGCCGAGTACCTCAACGGTGAGATCGCCTTGCTCGGTGGGCTTCACGGCGTGCCGACGCCCGTGAACGAGCTTTTGCAGAGGTTGGCGTTGCAGGCCGCGTCGCAGGGGACCCCACCGGGAAGCTGGCGGATCGAAGAACTGAGCGATCTCGCCGGGGTGACCCACGGTGGCTAAGCGGTCCGATGCGCTCGCCTCCGATTTCGCACGGGCCAACGGGAAGGCGCTGGCCTTCGCACGGTCGTGCACGGACGAACAGTGGACGCGCACCGTGCCTGGCGAAGGCTGGACCGTCGGCGTTGTGCTCCATCACATAGCCGAGGGGCATGCCCATGGCGTGCGGTGGCTCGGGGAAATGGCGAGCGGCCGCGGCGTGACCGACACGGCCGAAGAGATCGACCGGGACAATGCGGCGCACGCGGCGCGTGCAGGTGCGGTCGGGCAGGACGAGACCGTGGCGCTGCTCCAGACGAACGGCTCCCGACTCCAGGAGACGCTCCGTGGCCTCAGCGACGAGGATCTCGATCGTTCCGCCTCGTTCGGCCCCGCAGGCGGGCGCTCGTTCCCCACCGGCGAGCTGGCAGCGGTCCCCACACGCCACACCCTCGAGCACTTGTCGCACGCCATGGACGCCGTGTCCGGGGAGCACTGAGGGCCGTCGGCTCGTGTCCGATCAGCAATAACGCTGATGGGCTCGCGCACTATTCGGCGCGGGCACAAGATGTAGTGGGTGGCTTGAAGTCCCCGCATTGCTTTTGGGTAAGCGTCGGGGCCGATTAGACCTGCCACAGTCCAGCACGAGTGGGGCAGCGGGGCCGAGCCGTTATAGATGACCCCGGTGGTGTGCTGTCGAGGCGTGTGGATCGAACCCTGCGGCGGCGGGATCGACGTGAATGATGGCTTCCGAGAGCTTCGAGATGTGGTGGAGAAGCTCGTGGTGGGCGACCTCGGCGATTTCGTGTCCTCTCGTGACGGGATGGGCTCCATCGACGCTGAGTCGCACTTGGGCGAGCAATCGGTGTCCCACCCAGCGTGCTCGGACCTCGGTCACGGCGACAACGCCATCGACTGCTGCCACGGTCTCTGAGATGCGTGCGACGATGGCCGGATCGACGGCATCGAGCAGACGCTGACCAACGCTTCGAGCAGCCTGGTAACCCACGACCACGATGGCAGCGGCGATGACCAGGCCAACCACGGCATCCGCCCACTGTGCCCCGAGTGCGACGGCGATGGCACCGACAAGAACCAACAACGACGTGACGCCATCAGTGCGTGCGTGGATGCCGTCGGCTTCCAATGCCGCCGAGCCGATGCGCCGACCGACACGGATGCGGTATTCGGCGACCACCTCGTTGCCAACGGCACCGACCACGGCTGCGACCATCACGATGCCAAGGTGAGTGATCTTTTGGGGGTGGATAAGGCGGTCGATGGCCGTGTAACCGGCAAAGACGGCTGACCCGAAGATCAGAGCCAGGACTACGATCCCGGCCACGTCTTCGGCCTTGCCATAGCCGTAGGTGAATCGTGCCGTGGGGGCACGGCGTCCAAGCCGGAAGGCCAGCCACAACGGCACGGCGGTCAAGGCATCGGCGGCGTTGTGCAGGGTGTCACCAAGGAGGGCCACCGAACCGCTGGCCACCACAACGAGGGCTTGAATGCCCGCGGTAACGAGCAGGATGACGAGAGAGATCGCCACGGCTCGGATGCCGTCCCGGCTCCCTTCCAGGGCCTGATCCAGCGAGTCCTTGGCGTCGTGCGAGTGAGGAGCGACG
Source organism: uncultured Acidimicrobiaceae bacterium (assembly GCA_963777485.1). Classification (GTDB taxonomy): domain Bacteria; phylum Actinomycetota; class Acidimicrobiia; order Acidimicrobiales; family RAAP-2; genus Bog-473. Next base: position 572,611 of record CAVZQP010000001.1, read on the forward strand.
AGCTCCCTGAGAGTGCCCATAAGACTCTTGCGGTGGTGGTCGTGACCATGTGCGTGGTCGTGGTCATCAGCATCGTGATCGTGCTGCATGTGGACTCTTATTCCTTCGTCCTCCACGGTGAGGCAGTCTCGTCCCGCCCCAGCTCGACTGCACGTTGCGAATGGATCGCACTAGCCCCAGTCCGCCGGGAGGGTGGCACATCCGCGCGTCGCTTTCACTGGAATCTGAAGTAGAACGCGCCGACGACAAGAACGATGCCCACGTTGGCTGCAAGTCGCTCCCAAAACCAAGTGTTGTGCCTGAAGAACAAGAGGTCGACGCCCACGATGACAGCGATCATGACTAGGACAATGGCACGACGAATGCAGGATTGTGCATCGATGGCATCCTTCCACGTTGCTCGTCGTTCACCAACGAATCATCTCACCGGCTCTCAGCATTCTCTACTCGGTGGGGTGTGCCCCGAACGCCGGGATGCAGACACCTCACGTCTTCGACAACATGGAGCAATGACCCCAACGCCGCTCTTCGTAGTGGTCTCGGGTCCTCCCGGAAGCGGCAAGACAACCCTGGCTACGGCAATGGCCCAGGAAATGAGGCTGCCCCTCATTGCAAAGGACCTGATCAAGGAGACCTTGATGTCCGTATTGGCAGTCCCCGACGTTGACGCGTCGAAGATGATCGGTCGAGCTGCAGTAGAAGTCATGTTCGCAGTGGCGATGGCGGCTTCAGGTGGGGCCGTCCTCGAGTCGAACTTCCATCGCTCCGTCTCACGTGTGGACATTGAGGCCCTCCCCGGCCTGATCGTCGAGGTGTTCTGCCGCTGCGATCGTGAGGTAGCGCTCAGTCGGTATCGAGAGCGGTCTGAGCATCGCCATCCGGGACATTTCGATGACCGTCGTACGGACGACGAACTGTGGAGTGACGAGGTGACCGCGCCGGTGGGGGGTCCTTGGGCCGTGCTTGAAGTCAAGACAGACCGCCCGGTGGACATTTCAACAGTCATCAAAGACATTGAAAGGCATGTCGGGTAGCCATCCGATCACCCTGCCCCAGTTCGCCGGGTTGGAGCACCACCTTTTGACAGGGGCGATAGCGCGGCTTGGGTTGATTCGCCACGGCAATGCATGACCGCCCCGTTTCGGGGCCTGAAGAAGTAATGAACTGACCCTGCTTTTGTTACAAGCGGTTACTCCCCGATGTAGGCGAAAATTGGACCCACCGCGTCGTCAATCTTGAGAACTGGAGTGACAGTGAACGTCATGTACTCGGAGTACAAAAGGACATCTGCATAGGCCGAGGTCAGGTCGTCGTTCTCGGCGATGGTGAAGCCTCCAGTCCCATCGGCCCGTACGTAGTTCGCGATCTCACCTTCTACGGCTCCACGCTTGCCAAAAACGTCCATGAGGCGCTTGACCTCGTCCTTGGTCAAATGAGGCTTGAGCTTGTACTCGCTAATGAAGAGCATGGCTCTACCTGTCCTTTCGGTGCTCGGTGACCGACCTGCAGTCAGACTGCGAGCCCGGCACCGCTGGGCGGACTCTACCCCGGTTGCATATGCGTTGCTTGGGCGGATTTAGATACAAAAGCTCACTTCCGCTTCGAGGCGACCTGTGGGTCGGGAATCGAAAAGGGCCCTGCCCTCGCTGCCGGCTCGGAGGCACATGTTCGGGACATCGAACCAGTCCTAAGCCTTCCTGGATTGCGGCTGTGCGCACCACTACATCTTGTGCTCGCGCCAATAACGCGCGAGCCGTTTCACGCTGACCGGGCTCGACTTGATTTCGGTGAGCGGTTGCCTCAGTCCGCGTGGAGCGCGGCGCGAACCTCGTCTGCGGCATTCGGCCGGCGGGTGCCCGGAGTCTTGATCGTCAGCCGGTGGACCGTGCCGTTGAAGGGGGCCGGGGGCGAGTAGCGCGCGGAAACAGGGAAGCCGCTGTCCCACCCGAGCCGCAGGCCGGCACCGCCATGCTGCAACGCCATCGGCAGGAGGCCGTCGACGTTCGCCGCGTCAACCTCCACGCCGTCGACGCTCAGTGCCATGCGGCCGTGCTCCGTCCCGACCCCGTAGAGAACACTGAGCTCGTGGGGCCCGGCTCCCAGCAGCGAGGAGGTGGCGAGCTCGATCGCATCGGCCGCGCGGGCAAAGGTGAAGTGCACGGTCCCCTCCAATGCGTAGAGCGCGTAGCCACCGAACCAGTCGCCGAGCGCGCAAATAACGCCGTCCGCGTCACCGGGTGTGTCGACCTCGGCTGTGAGGTGGAAGCCGCCCCACAGCAACGGCACCGACTCGTCGGCGACCGGTCCACCCCCGGGAAGGAACGTGCGCGACTGTCCCGGGGGCCATGCCGGGGGGATGAACCCCCCGAAGCGGTCGACGAGGCCGTCGGAGATCGGCAACACGTCGTTGCGCCCCGCCTCGGCCGCCCACAGGTCGATCAAGTGGCGTAGCCGTTCGGGATCGTCACCGGCACGATCTGATGCTTCCGAGAAGTCCGCCCCGAGGTCGAAGAGCTCCCAACGGTCTTCGTCGAAGCTGCGGCTCCCCTCCGCGAGCTCCTCTTCGTCGAGGATGCCGGTGCTGATGTGGTTCGTCGTGGCCTTCCATCCTTCGTGGTAGATCGAGCGAGAACCGAGCATCTCGAAGTACTGCGTATGGTGGAGCTCCGCCGCGCCCGGGTCTTCGAGCGCGCCGAGGAGGCTTACCCCGTCCACTCGCTGCTGCGCGAACCCGTCCACCTCGTCAGGAATCGCGAGTCCGACCGCCTCCATGACGGTTGGCATGAGGTCGATGGCATGGGCGAATTGTGTGCGTACGACGCCGGGCTCCTTGATGCGTCCACCCCAGCTGACGATGAGCGGGGTCCGGGTCCCGCCCAGCCACGTGTAGCGCTTCCACAACCGGTGGGGCGTGTTGCCCGCCCAGGCCCATCCCCACGAATAGTGGTTGTACGTGGAGAAGCCACCCCAGTCGTCGTAGTGCTCGAGGTTGGTGGCCAACGATTCGCGGACGTGCGCCGTGAAGCGCATCTCGTTGACGCTGCCTTCCCTGCCGCCCTCCGCGCTGGCCCCGTTGTCGGAGAACACCATCACGAGCGTGTTGTCCATCACGCCGAGCGTGTCGAGTGACGTGAGCACGCGGCCGATCTGCGCGTCAGTGTGGGTGAGGAAGCCGGCGAAGACCTCCTGCTGGCGGGCCAGCATGCGGCGCTGGTCCGCCGACAGATCGGCCCAGGCCTCGACCCAGCTCGGTCGCGCCGTCAACTCGGTGCCCGCCGGCACCACGCCCGATGCGAGCTGGCGGGCGAAGACCTCCTGGCGCCAGGCGTCCCAGCCCTTGTCGAACACCCCGCGGTAGGGCTCTACCCATTCGGGTGCGACGTGGTGGGGCGCATGCATGGCGCCGAGCGCGAAGTAGAGGAAGAAGGGTTTGCCCGGCGCCCCCTGCTGCTGGTCCTGCACCATGCGGACGGCCTGGTCCGCCAGGTCCTCACTCAGGTGGTACCCCGAGCCCGGTGGGCGGGGCGACTCGATGTAGTGGTTGTCACACACGAGGTTCGGTGCCCAGTGGTTCGTGTCGCCTTGGAGAAACCCGTAGTGGCGCTCGAAGCCCGCGCCGAGTGGCCAGGTGTCGAACGGGCCGGCAGCCGAACGCTGCCAGCGCGGCGTCAGGTGCCACTTGCCGACAGCCAGCGTCGAGTAGCCGGCGTCGCGCAGCAGTCTGGGAAGCGGGGCGGCGGACCTGGGCAATCGTGAGTGATACCCGGGGAACCCGAGCGGGATGTCGGCCAGGAAACCCATCCCGACGGCGTGGTGGTTGCGCCCCGTGAAGAAGCAAGCCCGGGTCGGCGAACACAGGGCGGTGACGTGGAAGCGGTTGAACGCCGCCCCACCCGCGGCCAACGCATCGAGGTGCGGGGTCCCGATGTCGGAGCCGAACGATCCGAGATGCCCGAAGCCCGTGTCGTCGAGGACGATGGCCACGACGTTGGGTGCGCCGGCCGTGGGCTTTGGTTCGTGAGGGAAGCGGGGTACCGACTCCGCGGGGGTGAAGCCGATCTGCTGTGGCTCGTCCATGGCAAGTGAGGGTAGACGGTGAGCTGCTCGCAGCGCTGTGCGCAGGGGTAACGTGGCGAACGATGCATGGCCATGTTCCCGGGCCGCCCCAGCCCAGCTTCCCGGTCGGGCTCGGGCCCTTCATCGGCTACGTGGCGACCCGCGAGCCCCGTCCGCTCGATGACCGGCCGCCGCAGGAGCCGGGCTGGGCCGACGAGGACGGGAACGAGCTCGACGTGTTCGACGACGTGGGGGACTGGGAACCCATGCACCGGCCGATGATCAAGGTCCTCGCGGTCATCGTGTCGGTCTCCCTTCTCGTGGGCGGGGTGAGCACGGTGCTCGACCTGGTCCTCTCCGCGCGCTGATCCTCAGGAGGCGACGCGACGGCGGCGTGCGCGACGCCAGAACCACGCGGCCAGGACGGCGACGGCCAGTCCGCCCAACGCGATCGCCACGATCACTCCGGCCGGGATACCTCCCGTCGACGCCGGAGGCTTGGAGCTCGTCGCACCTGCCGTCGTTCTGGTTGCCGGCGCCGAGCTCGTCGTAGTCCCCGCTGCCGCGCTGTTCGAGGCGGCGTCAAAGGCGACGACGTCGGTGGCGGCAGCCGCGAGCAGTACACCGTTGCCGACGGATGGTGTCGGAAAGTGGTTGGCGGGCGCGCCGATGCTCGCTTGTTCCACCACGGCGCCCGTGGTCGCGCTGATCCCGTACAGCGTCCCGTTCTGCCCGATGCTCCACACAAGCCCTGCCGCCACGATCGGCGGTCCGCCTCCTGAGTTTGCCCGCCACAGAACGCGCAGCCCAGCAGGGTTGGAAGACACCTGCACCGCCACCGGCCCGCCCAGACAGGGCAGGTAGACCGTGGTGCCGACAATAGCCGCGCCGCCGTCGATCTCCTCGGAGCACGCCCTTGGCATCGACGTCTGCTCGCCGCCGATGCCGCCGAGGTGGGAGCCGTCGAGGAGGTATGCGCTCCCGTCCTTGCCCGCAGCCACGACTTCGCCGTCGCCGAGCAGCGCGGGTGTGGTCGACAGATCGAGGTCGTGTGCGTTCTCCGTTTCCCACGACGATGGTGCGAAGTACTGCAGGAGTGCGAGTGCGGGGGAGAGCTCGAGCACCGAGTCACTGTGGTCGTACGAGGCGCCGGACGAGGTCACCGAGCCGTTGCCGGCTTCCACCCAGATGTTCCCGCTCGAGTCCACGACCGGGGCCGCGCCGCCCATCCAGATGGCACCTTGGCTCTGGCCCGCGCCCGAGTCGACGGCATAGTCCTCGGCCGCACCACCGGCCTCGGGCACCGAGACCACCCATCCGTGGTAGGGGGAGCAATCTCCGAAGTTTCCGCCGAAGCCGAAGACGACGCGCCCGGCGTCGAGTGCCAGTCCGGTGCGCTGCAGCAGAGCCGGGGGTGTCGAACCTGGGGGGTCGACGTCCTGCATGAGCTCGACTTTGCCCGTCAACGCGTCGAGCCCGACCAGCTCATGTGCCGGGTGTTGGCCGACCAGCTCGTCCGCAACGACGAAGATTTCGGAGCGCGCCGTATCCAGGACCGGGGTCCCCGTGATCCCCACGGTCGGCGAGATGTCCCCGCACGGCAGGGCCGACGCGGGTACCGCTGTGCCCAGGTGGGCTGACCAGACCACGCGGCCGGTTGCCGCTGACAGCTCGTACACCGTGTCGTTCTCGGATGCGACGTAGACGTGCCCCTCCCAGGCGAGTGGCTCGCCGTAGAGCTGGCCGTCGAGGGTGCGGGACGTCCATGCGCGGGAGGAAAGGATGACCGAGGGGACAGAGGGGGCGACGCCGGTCCCCTGCGAGTTGCCGTGGTAGACGGTCCATGACGACGCCGTGATCGACGTCCCCGGGGCGTTGAGTGCCGATCCGCCCCCGGCGAACATCAGCAGCACGAACGCGCAGGTGGCAACGCCGAGCTGGGTTGCCCAGATCGGTCTCATGCCGGTCTTGATCTCGGCTGCCGCCGGCGGTGCGTCAGCCCCCCGCGCCCGGGCGGGCACGACGCCGCAGTGTGGCGTCGACGGCCACGGCGACGAGGAGGACAGCGGCGGTGGCGATGTCTGTCCCGGCGGTGGTGATGTTCAACAGAGCGAGCCCGTTATTCAGGGTTGCGATCACGAGGCCACCGAGCAACGGGTGGATGGGTTTGCCGTAGCCTCCGAAGAGGCTGGCCCCGCCGATGACCGCGGCCGCCACGGCGTACAGCACGTACGTGCCGCCGTCGAAACCGATCGTGATGGAGCCGAGGCGGGAGGCGTAGACCACGGCCGCAAAGCCGGCGGTGAGGCTGCAGAGCGCGAACGCAATGGTCCGGATCCGCGCCACGTGGATGCCGGCCCGGCGCGCCGCTTCGGGGCTCGCGCCGATGGCGTACATGTAGCGCCCGAGCCGGGTGCGGGCCAGCAGGAACGACTGGCCGACCAACACGACGAGCACGAGCGGTATGACCCATGGGACCCCGCTGACCGGTGTGGCGGCGATGCCCCGGTTGCGGTTGCAGATGAACACGAGCACGGCGCCGGCGAGCGCGACCGCGCCGAGCGTGAGGAGCGTGATGCTGAGCGGCGGCGTGGTGAGCCCCTGGGCGCGGCGGCGCGAGGTGCGGACAATGGTCATGATCGCGTAGAGGACGACGAGCGCGACGAGGAGGATCCACCCCGCTGCCTTGGTCATGCTGCCACTGACGAGGTCGTCGATGATGTTGTTGGAGACTGTGATCACGCCGCCGACGGCACCCTTGTCGCTGTCGAAGACGTAGATCAGGACCCCTTGCCACCCGAGCAGGCCGGCGAGGGTCACCACGAACGACGGGATCCTGAGCCGGGTGATGATCGTGCCCTGGAAGGCGCCGATGAGGAAACACGCCGCCATGCCCACGATCAGGCCCGCCCACCAGACCCAGTTCTGCGGCGCGCTGATCAGTGCCATGGCGATGGCCGCCCCGACGGCACCGACAAATCCGACCGAGAGGTCGATCTCGCTGAGGATCAGGGCGTACAGCTCGGCCATCCCGAGCAAGATGATGAAAGTCGACTGGACGAAGAGGTTGACGATGTTGGTCGATGTCAGGAACGAGCTTGATTTGGCGGTGAAGAAGATGCTGATGACGATGAGCCCGACGATGATGGGTAGCGCGCCGCTCTCGCCGCCCCGGATCCGCTTCCACCACGCCCGCAGGTAGTCGGGGAGGGAATCCGCGAGGACGTCCGGCGCCAGGACGACCAGCTCGTCGGGTGCGATCGCGCTTTCCGGGGTGCTCTCCGTCTCGGTCATGGCCGCATCACCCTGTGGCGTCGGTTCGGGACGACTGCCCCGTCGTCATGTAGTCCACGATGACCTGCCGGTCGAACTCCTCGGCCGGGCCTGACGCCACCATCTGGCCCAGGTACAGGATGGCGATCTGGTCGGCCACCTCGAACACGTCGTTGAGATTGTGCGAGACGAGTATGACCGCGGTGCCTTGCCCCGACAGACGGGTGATCAAGTCGAGCACCTGCTTCGTCTGCGCCACGCCGAGGGCCGCCGTCGGCTCGTCCATGATCACGAGCTTGGCGGCCTGCATGACGGCCTTGGCCACCGCGACTGACTGGCGCTGGCCGCCGGACAGCGATGCGACCGGTTGGCGGATGGAGCGGATTGTCGTGACGTGAAGATCCGCCAGTGTCTGACGCGCCGTCAGCTCCATGGAGGATTCGTCGAGCAGCCCGTAACGCCGCCTCTCGTGCCCTAGGAACATGTTCTGCACGATGTCGAGGTTGTCGCACAGCGCCAGATCCTGGTAGATCGTCGTGATCCCGACCGACTCGGCGTCGTTCGGGGAGTGGAAGCGCACGTGTTTGCCCTCCCAGTAGATCTCTCCTTCGGATGGCTCCCACAAGCCGGAGATCGTCTTGATGGTTACAGACTTGCCGGCGCCGTTGTCGCCGGCCAAAGCCGTGACCTTGCCGGGCGGGACAGCAAAGTTGACCCCGCTGAGCGCCCGGACGGCCCCGAAGACCTTGCTCACGTCCCGCAGTTCGAGCAGCGGTGCAACCTCTGCCACCGTCCGTACCCCCTGTCACGCCACCGTCGAGCATTGACCTCGCATGACCGACCCCCCCGTCCGGGGAAGGGGGGGTCGGTCCGGAGGTGCTTCTATGGAATCGACACTACCCAGCCGGGCACCGCGATCCCAATGATTGGCTAGTGCTTGATGCCCGCCGCGGTGCAATCGGCCGCGTACGAGCCGGCGCAGAGCTGCGAGGCCGGGACGTAGTTGTCCTTGACCACAGTGGAGTTCATGTTTTGCGTGGTCACCCACTTCGGCACCAGCGCTACGGTCGGCACCGCGACACCGCCCGTGGTGTCCTCCGTGGTGGCGTTCACGAGCTTCTTCGGCGGCTTCACGCCCGCTCGTAGGTACAGGGCAAGGGCGACTGAGGTCTGCGCCTCGATACTGTTCGGCTTGTACACCGTCCCGCACTGGTAGCCCGCGAGCACGTTCTGCAGTCCCACCAGGGAGGCGTCCTGCCCCGTAGTGGGGAAGGTCTTGGGCTTCACGTGCAGCGACTGCAGGTAGGTAACGATCGGGGCGTTGGTCGTGTCGTTGGGGACAAGCGCCGCGTTGGTGTTCGAGTGTGCGGTGTACACCGCCTGGAACTCGGTTTCCTGGGTGGGCGCGTCCCAGGTGCCCGCAGTGTGTGCGACCGCCGTGTATTTGCCGTCCTTGAAGAGCGGGTTCAGCACACCGTCATACCCTTGAGCGAACAGCGTGGCGTTGTTGTCCGTCGCCGCGCCGTGCATGACCACGACATGCGGCTTGGACACGTGCCAGGCCGAGATGCAGCTCACCAGGCCTTGCCCCATCGTCTTACCGACGAGAACGTTGTCGAAGCTCACGTAGTAGGCGCGGCTGCCGCCCAGGGTCAGGCGGTCGTAGTCGATGACCTTGACGCCGCGAGCCTTCGCGTAGCTTTCGATCTGCGCGCCGACGCCCGAGTCGAGCGGGTCGACCAGAAGGACGGTGGCGCCGTTGGAGATGTCCGTCTGGGCGTCGGTCAGCTGCGTTGCGTCACTCCCGAGGGCGTTCTGCACGACGTAGTTCGACGAGCTCACACCTGCCGTCTGGAGGGCCTTGGTGATGTCCGGCGCGTCGTACGCGACGTACCGCGTCGAGCTCACCGTATCGGGCAGGATCGTCGCCACCTTGCCGTGGCCGGCCGCGGCGAGCGACTTGAACTGCTTCATGACGCTGAAGTCTGTGGTGAATGAGGTGGCTGTGATGTTGGACGGTCCACTGGCACGTACAGAGGCCGAGGCTCCCCCGCCCCCCGCACCGACCAGCGTCGCCGACAAAACAAGAGAGATTCCCCCGAGCATGCCTGTCCTTCTGAAACGCACATTGCCTCCTTTGTCCGGGTTCGCCCGGTTGCGAAGCCCCCTGTTGTTACTGGTTCTACTCCGCATGTGACGGACTGTGTTGCAGTTTTGTTGCAACTTCGAGAACCATACCCAGATCTCCTCCTCGATGCTGGGATTTTGCCTGGGATGGATGTGTGAGTCAGTTCGGCTGGGTGGCCCTGACCCACGCGGCCGCTCCGACGAGCCCCGCATCGTCTCCCAAAGCAGATACGACGATCGACAGCTCGGTCGGACGGTTTTCCTTGCGTTGCAGGACGATCTCGCGGAGCGGGTCGAAGAATTCCGGAGACCGTCCGATACCGCCGCCAACGATCACGGCGCGCGGGGCAAAGGCCATGACGAGGTTGCACATTCCGGCCGCACAGGCCGTGACCGCGTCCTCCCAAATCGAGCGCGCCTCGACGTGGTCTCTGAGTGCGGCCTCGAGCACCGCCCGCGCGTCCACTTGTCCGATTCCCATCTCGCGCGCCTGGCGAGCCATGCCGCTGCCGGATGCCAGCTCTTCCAGGGTGCCTGCGGCGCCCTCGCGCCAGGCACGCCAATCGATGACGGAGTGTCCGAACTCACCGAACGAGTGCCGGCCGTGCACGAGCCGCCCCCGGTCGACCACTCCGGCCCCAATGCCGGTCGAGACGGTCAGGTAGGCAACGACGTCGTCGATGCCCGCGCCCGCGCCGAAAGATGCCTCGCCCACGGCCGCCATGTCGGCGTCGTTGGCCACATGTACCCGGAGGCCCAGATGTTCCGACAACTGGTCAGCCGACAGAGAGTCTGGCCAGCCGTGAGGCAGATTGGGCGCCGAGAGCAAGCGGTCCTCCCCGTAGTCGACAGCGCCCGGCAGCCCCACCACCGCGTGGGATACACCAGAGCGGCCGGCTGCGGCGCCGACGCCCGCAATGAGATCGATGAGGGCGCCCGGGACGTGCGAATCGGCCGGTGTCGGGGCGGTTTCGCGCACCAACACGGCGCCGTCGGCGTCCACGAGCGCGGCTCGCATCTGGGTGCCCCCGACATCGGCTGCGAGGATCAGGCGCGGACTCATGGGACGCCAGTGTGGCCCGGATACGCGCGTCGTCGCCTCGAAGTCGCTCTTCGAGTGCTATCCCGTGAGATCCTCCGGGGCGTAGCCGCCGCGTCGGAGGAGGCGCCGCAAGATCGCCAGTTGGTCCGTCTCGATCTCCTTGTGGCGAGCGGGCTCGAGCACTTCGATCGCGTCGCCGATGGTGACTTCGATATGGCCCTTGTGGGTGTCCCGGACAGTGCCCACTGCGTTCAGCAACGACAGGATGTCGTGCCACTCGATGTTGTGGCTCGTCGGGTGCCGGAATACCTGCGCGAGGGTGTCGCGGTGATGGCTGTTCAAACGTGATCCCATCCCACTCCTCTGATCCCTTGGATGCAGTGTCTTGAACCATCGTCGCGCGTTGCGCCCGAAGGCGCTCCTGGCGATCGGTTCGTCGGGCGTTTGATCCCTGGTCCGCCGGTTATCTGCCTTTTTGGTGTGAGCCGCGGGTAAGAGTGAAGGTGCAGGTGACCCCGAGGAGGTGGTCATGAGGTTTCGCGATCGGCTCGACGCCGGCCGTCGCCTGGCCGAGGCACTGGCTCGCACCGACCTCCGGATCCCAAAAGTCGTCGTCGTCGCCCTGCCCCGGGGCGGTGTGCCGGTTGCCTTCGAGGTGGCAGAACGACTCGGCGTCCCCCTCGATGTCCTTGTCGTGAGAAAGCTCGGCGTGCCCTTTCAGCCCGAACTCGCGATGGGTGCGATCGGTGAGGGAGGCGTGCTCGTCGAGAACCACGACGTGCTCCGGTCGGCTGGTCTCGGGTCGAAGGACCTGGAGCAGGCCGAGCAGCGTGAGCGGCCAGAACTCGAACACCGGGCAGCCCTGTACCGGGAGGGCCGGTCACGGGCGGACGTTCGCGGCCGCTGTGCCATCGTGGTCGACGATGGCATCGCCACTGGTTCGTCCATGCGCGCTGCATGCCATGTGCTGCGCGCGCTCGGGGCAGCTCGCATCGTCGTCGCGGTTCCGGTCGCGTCGCGCATGGCCGTGACCGACCTCCGGAGCGAGTGCGACGAACTGATCTGCCTCGAAGCCCCGGATCCGTTCTTCGCCGTCGGAGAGTGGTACCGAGATTTTTCGCAGACGAGAGACGACGAAGTGATCAGCCTGCTCCGACGCTCCGCTCTCGATCAGGAGCGCGCCGCCCGTCGAGGGGAGGACGCGACAGCTCCGTGGCGCGACGAAGAGGTCGAGATTGCGGCCGGCGAGATCGCACTGGCTGGTCGGCTCACCGTCCCCCCTGGCGTCATTGGGGCCGTCCTGTTCGCTCACGGCAGCGGAAGCAGTCGCCATAGCCCGCGCAATCGAAGCGTCGCCGCGTTCCTGCAGCAAGCGCGATTGGCCACGTTGCTGCTCGACCTTCTGACCCCCGCCGAAGTGTTGGACCATTCGAGCGTGTTCGACGTGCCTCTGCTCGCCGCTCGCCTAGGCGAGGCGTCGCAGTGGGTGAGCGCCTTGCCGGAGCTGGATGCCGTTCCTCTGGGCTACTTCGGGGCGAGCACCGGTGCGGCCGCCGCGCTGTGCGCTGCCGCGCAGCCCGACTCTCCCGTAGCGGCCGTGGTGTCCCGGGGCGGGCGTCCGGATCTCGCCGGGACGCTCCTGGCGGCTGTGAGGGCCCCGACTCTCTTGATCGTCGGCGGCCGGGACGAGGCTGTCCTCGAGCTGAACCGCAGGGCGCAGGCCGCATTGCGATGCCAGAACGAGCTGGTCGTCGTGCCCGGCGCCACGCACCTCTTCGAAGAGCCGGGCGCCCTCGACGCCGTTGCCGGTTTGGCACGTGACTGGTTCCTCGCCAATCTCGTGCCCCCGGAGCCTCAGTGACCGACTCCGTCGCCCTGCCCGACGAGTCCAGCGACCTCGCCGGCCGCCTGCAGCTGCGGAGGTGGTCCGACCCGGCCATCGTCGCCATCGCGTTCATCGCGCTCGCCTCGGGCTTCGGGCAGTACGGCGCCGTGGCCGCGTTGGGCGACGTCTCGAAGCAGCTGGGTCACGTGGCGCCCGGGGCATCGATCGCGGACAAGGTCGGCCTGTCGGGCACGAGCCTCGGCGTCGGCCTGGCGATCATCCGCCTGGCGTCACTGGGCAGCCTCCCTCTCATCGGCATTGCCGACCGGTTCGGACGGCGGCGCGTCATCCTCATCGTCACCATCCTGGGGCTCGGTATGACCGTCGTCGCCGCGGCCAGCCCCGGCTATTGGTGGTTCGTGGCGATCTTCGCCTTCGGGCGCCCGCTGTTGAGCGCGACGAACGCGCTGGCGGAGGTGATGGGAGCCGAGGAGACCGGGTCCAGGGACCGGACGGCCGCCGTGGCCCTCGTCGCAGCCGGTTACGCCGCCGGCGCGGGCCTGTCCGCCGTCGTGCACAGCCTCGCCGCGGGCGCGCTCGGCTTTCGCGGGATCTTCGCGCTCGCAGTCGTCCCGCTCGCCGGCGTGTACGCACTGCGGAACAGAGTGGAAGAACCCCGGCGCTTCGTGGTCGCCGAGGCCGCCGCGGAGCACCCGACGCCCGTGTGGGGCGCGGTCGGGCGGCGTTATCGCACCCATGTGATCGTCTTCGCCGTGATCGGGTTCGCGATCTCGATCGTCACCGGCCCCGCAAACAGCTTCGCCTTCCTCTACGCGCAGGACGTTCTGCATCTGGCGGGCTACGTCACCGCAACGGTGGTCGTCGTCTCAGGCGCCGCGGGCGGGCTCGGGCTCGTGGCTGGCCGCTGGCTGGCCGATCGCGTCGGCCGTCGCCCTACCGGGACCGTCGCCCTCGTGGGCGTCGCGTGCGCGGGTGCGCTCGCCTACACCGGTTCCGAGTCAGCGTACGTCGCGGGATACGTTCTGGGCGTGCTCAGCGGCGGGCTGCTCGCCCCCGCCGTCGGGGCGATGCTGGCCGAATTGTTCCCGACCTCGATACGCGCATCGGTCGCGGGGTGGTGGGTCACGGCGGGCGTCCTCGGCGCCGTTGTCGGGCTCGTCGCCTTCGGCGCCGTGGCGGACGTGGGCAACCGGTTCGCGGCCGCCGCAGAGCTGACGTTCCTGCCGGCCGCCGCGGCCGCGGCGCTGTTCTGGTTCCTGCCGGAGACGAAGGGCCACGAACCCGAGGCGCTCTGGCCCGAGCCAGATCCGGGTTTGGCCGCTGCCTAGGAGTAGGTGAAGGTCACGGCGTTGGAGGCGCCGCCGGCCGTCGTGATGATCACCTGGGCCGACGACGAGCCGCTCATGGGCGGCACGGTGACCGTGCAGGTGTTGGCGGCCGGACAGCTCGTCGCGGCCACTTGACCGTTGAAGGTCGCGACGATCTGACCGTCGGAGCTGAGGAAGTTGGATCCGTCGACCACGATGCCCTGGCCGGCGGCGGCACGGGCGGGTGAGAGCGAAGCGATCACCGGAGGACCTCCTGGAGTCGCCGGGGGCGCAGTCGATGTCGTCGTGCTCGCTTTGGCGGCACCCCCGCTGCGGCCTTTCGTCGCCGGCCGGTGCGCCACCGGATGGTGCGTCGCCGGCGTCGTCCCTGCGTGAGCGGCCGTGGTCGGCGTGGCGGCGGGCGGTGCTGCTCCCTGCTGCCCGCCGCCTCCCGACGTGACCGCGAGTGCGATGCCCGCAACGACGACCAGGACGGCGACGATGGCGACCGAGATGGTGAGCCAGTGCTCCCGTCGGGCCGATTCGTCTCGCTCACCCGGCGGGCCCGGAGGACCGGCCCAGGGCGGTGCGGGCAGGGTGGATGGCCTTGGTGGCGTGGGTGGGTCGTCTGCGGGCGCACCAACCGTGACGGGCTGCGTGTCCTGCTCGATACTGCCCGAGCCCGTGACCACACCGGCCCGTTCGCGGGCGCGGCGTACCGCAAGCTCCATGGCCCCCAGCGCACGCTGGCTCGGCGTTCCCGGGGGGCGCTCGCCAGTCGTCCTGTCCGACATCCGTGCCTCCGTCCAAATCTTTGCCCCCTTCGGTGCAGATGTATTCGCGCGCCGAGGCGAAAGGCGCGGTGATATCCCGTCCGCCGCCCGGTGGTGGCGGCGTCTTGCATTTCGTGCGACTCTGGCCCGTGTCGACCAGCCACCAGCTCGTCGTGTGCGACGGGGATGAAACGGGGCAGGAGCTGCTCGAGCAGGCGTTGCGGGTCATGTCCCCCGACGTCCTGGGCTTCGGTCTCGAACTGCGGCATTTCGACCTCTCACTCGAGAACCGCCGCGCCACGGGGAACGAGGTTGTCCGCCACGCTGCGGCAGCGATGCGCGAGACCGGCCTCGGATTGAAGGCGGCCACCGTGACGCCCGAGGTCACGGGGGATGTCGGGAGCCCGAACCGCATCCTCCGCGAAGGCATCGGCGGGTCGGTGATCGTGCGTACGGGCCGGCGCATTCCGGGTGTGACACCGCCGGCCCACGTCGTGTACCCCATCGTGGTGGTGCGCATGGCAGTGGGGGACGCGTATGGCGCCGAGGAGGGGAGGACCGGCAGTCCGGGCCAGGCGGGGGAGCAGGCGTGGCGGACCGAGCGCATCGACCGCTCTGTGTGCCGGTCGGTCGCCGAATACGCGTTCCGGGCCGCCGCTGCCTCTGGGGCGTCCGTGTACGGCGGTCCCAAGTGGACCGTCTCGACCGTCTACGAGGGGATGCTCAAAGAGGAGATGGATGCGGCGGCGTCCCGGCACCCTGACGTCGTCTACCGGCCGACCCTCATCGACGCCGCCTACGCCGGGCTGATCGCCGAGTCGGGCGCCAGCCCGCTCGTCATGCCCACGCTCAATCGCGACGGCGACTGCATCTCGGACCTCGTCCTGTCGCTGTTCGGTTCGATCGCGGGCGCCGAGTCGGTGCTCCTCGCGCTCGACGACGACATGCGTCCCCTCGTCGCCATGGCGGAGGCGCCGCACGGCACCGCACCGTCGCTGATGGGGAAGAACGTCGCCAACCCGATGGCGATGCTGCTCGCCTGCGCGGCCGTTCTCGATCACGCGGCGCACGGCGATGCCGTGGTGTCCGGCCGCGCGGCCGCTATCCGGACTGCCACGCTCGGCGCGGCGGCCGACGGGATCCGCACGTTCGACCTCGGTGGCGAAGCGTCGACCTCAGAGGTGGTCGACGAGGTGCTCCGTCGGCTTCGTGACGGCGGTGGCTGAGCCGGTCAGCGACTGAGCGCCCGCTCCAGCTGGGACTTGTTCATCTTGGAGCGGCCTTCGACGCCCTTCTTGCGGGCCTCTTCGTAGAGCTGGTCCCGCGTCCGTCCGCCGGGCCCACGGTGCGAACGCAATCCGCCCCGGCGTCCGGAGGAAATGTCGTGGGTCGACGCCTCGCTGGCGGCACGGGCCTCACCCGATCGGGCCCGCTCCTTGTTCACGGTCCGGGCTGCGATCTCCTCCGCCTCGGACTCGGCGTCGCCTCGGTCCAGCAGGCCCTCTTTGATGTGCTCGTACTGGCGTTCTCGCTTGTCGCTCCATTGTGCTTGCGGCATCGTGGTCTCCTCGGTATTCGGCTCTCGGTTGGCGCATACCCGAAACAAACAGAAGCACGCTGCATCGGGCCTTTGACCTCGTTCCGCGTTCCTCGCTACGGCGTCCCGAGCGCCGCGAAGAGGTCGCCGTCCCTTTCCACCCTGCGCAGCACGTCCGCCGTCTCGAACGAGAGGAGTTGCGCCTTCTTCTGCTTGGCGCAGCGCTGCACCTCTTCGGCCGTCACCGGCGTCGACACCGTCGGCCGGGGCCGGGCGCGCACCGAGTACACAGCGACGGTGGTCTTCGCCGGGTGGTTCTGGCTCCAGTCGATCAACACCCGGCCCTGCCGCAAGGACTTGCGCATGTTCGAGACGACGAGATCGCGGTGGTCGGACTCCAGTTTGCGGGCGATGTCGTGGGCGCGGTTGCGCACACCGTCCCACGTGCTCCTCGCCCCGGCCGGCGCGTAGAGCTGCAGCCCTTTCGAGCCGCTCGTCTTGGCGAAGGACGGCGTACCGGCCTTCGCCAGCTCGTCGATGATGTAACCGGCGACGACGCAGCACTCCACGATGGAGGCGCCCTCGCCCGGGTCGAGGTCGAACACCATGAAGTCCGGGTTAGCGGGCAGCTTGCGGCGGCGTCCGACATGCCACAAGGGCACGTGGAACTCGATGTTGCCCAGGTTCGCCGCCCACGCCAACGTCGGGACGTCGTTGGCCATGGCATAGGGGATGTCCTCGTGCCCGTCCGTCGACGGCACGGTGACCGTGGCCACCCAGTCCGGGGCGTGTGACGGGACGTGCTTCTCGAAGAACGACTTTCCGTCCACGCCATTGGGAAAGCGCCGCATCGTGAGGGGCCGTTCTTTGACGTGCGGGAGCATCGCGTCGGCGATGCGCACGTAGTAGTCGATGAGCTGGCCCTTGGTGAAGCCGCTCTCGGGATAGAACACCTTGTCGAGGTTGGAGACGGACAGCTCGCGGCCACCGATGGTGGCGCGGGTCGACGTGCTGGCGCGGCTCACCGGGCGGCCGGCCGTCGTTCACGCGGACGAGGACCTGTCATTCCACCGTCACGTCCTCCGGCCTCTTGTCCGGCCGCAGCCCCCGCCACGTCGGGTGACGCAGGCGACCTGCCGTCGTCCACTCGCCGTAGGCGACCTCCCCGACCAATGACGGACGGACGAAGTGTGCGTTGGCGGTCTCCCGCGCGGGCAGCGGGGAGTCGAAGGGGCTGCTCTTGGCGGCGAGGGGGTCCAGGTCGGCCAGGAGGTCGCGGCGGGCCCGTTCGCTAAACCCGGTCCCCACCTTCCCGGCGTAGCGCAGCCCGTCTTCGCCGGGGATCCCGAGCAGGAGTGCACCGAGGCTGCCTTCCCGCTCGCCGCGTCCTTCGGTCCAGCCTCCGATCACCACCTCCTGGGTCCGGAACGACTTGACCTTGACCCAGTCGGGACTCCGACGCCCCGGTCGGTAGGGCGAGTCGCGTCGCTTCGCCACCACGCCCTCGAGCCCGTTCGCCGTCGCCGCATCGAGGATGTCCCGGCCGGACACGTCGCGAAAGGTCTCGGTGGTCGTGAACGTCTCGCCGGCGAGCTGCAGGGACTCGAGCCGCGCCCGCCGCTCGTCGTAGGTGTCGTCGGTGATCACGCGGCCGTCGATGTAGAGCAGGTCGAAGGCGACGAAGCTGACCGG
Source organism: uncultured Acidimicrobiaceae bacterium (assembly GCA_963777485.1). Taxonomy (GTDB): domain Bacteria; phylum Actinomycetota; class Acidimicrobiia; order Acidimicrobiales; family RAAP-2; genus Bog-473. The sequence continues at coordinate 590,264 of CAVZQP010000001.1, forward strand.
ATCGGTGGCGGACCGCCGCTTCGCTTCTCGCTGGTTCGCCACATGCATCCTGTGCTGCAGCCTCGAGAAGCTCGGTCGCCCGTCCTCTCCGAGGGCGACCACCTCACCGTCCAGGACGCACGTCGTCATGCCGAGGAATTTCCCCACGTCGGCCAACTCGGGGAAGGCAGCGGTCACGTCGAGATCGTTCCTGCTTTGGGCCCTCACTCTCCCGCCCTCCACGAAGAGGATGGTGCGCACGCCGTCCCATTTGATCTCGAACGCCCAGTGTTCGTCGTCCGGAGGAAGGGTTCCCGAGGTGGCCAGCATCGGCTTGACCGACGTCGGCAGGGGATCGGTGCGGGTCGACTGGCCGTGCCGATGGATCATCCAGTTGCGGTCCTTCGTTTGGAACAGGACGAAGTCGCCCGATGCCCTTGTTCCGTGCAGCACGAACTTGACTTCCTTGTCCGTCCATTTCTCCGCGTCGTAGACCCCGTGGTCCCAGATCGTCATCTTGCCGCCGCCGTATTCGCCCTTCGGTATCTCACCCTCGAACGTGGCGTACTCGAGTGGATGGTCCTCGGTGTGCACCGCGAGATGGTTGTGGTCGGGCGATTCGGGCAAACCCTTCGGCAGCGCCCACGATGCCAGGACGCCGTCGCGCTCGAGGCGGAGGTCCCAGTGCAAGCTGCGGGCGTGGTGTTCCTGGATCACGAACCGCATGGCCCCTCGACGCGACGAGGCCCGGCGCCCCATCGGCTCCGAGGTCTTCTCGGGGTCCCTCTTGGCGCGATAGGTCTCGAGCTTGGTCGATCCCCTCGGGGCGGGACGCTTTGCCTTCGGTGCCACTCGGCTCCACCGTAGCCAGGAAGTTCTGCGAATCGAGCCGGTCGCACCGGGGTATGGACCGCAAGATGCAATGCACAAAGGGCGCAGAGCGCAGACCTCGGTGCAGGCGATGAACCCGCTGGAGCAGACACTGCGCCGGGTGGACGTGGCCCAGCAACGGTTCGGGCCGCTCGCCTTCTTGTTCGGGGTGGTGAAGAAGTTCGGCGATGACCGGGGCGGCCTGCTGTGCGCCATGTTGGCTTTCTACGGATTCCTCACCATTTTTCCGCTGTTGTTGCTCCTGGTCACCGTGCTCGGCTTCTTGGGCGGCGGTCCGCACTCGCTCGCTCATCGCATCGAGGCCTCGGCCTTCGCCCAGTTCCCTCTGGTCGGCAGCAAGCTGAGCTCGAACATCCACGCGCTGCACAGTGGCAGCACGTTCGGGCTCGTGGTGGGGATTCTCGTCGTCCTCTGGGGATCCCAGGGCGCCCTGCAGACAGCACAGTTCGCCCAGGCAGAGATCTGGCACGTGCCGGCGACCGTGCGACCGAACTTCTGGGCGCGGCTGGGGCGCACCGGCTTGATGCTGGCCGTGCTCGGTGTCTTCCTTGTCGCAACCACGGTCCTCGCCGGACTGATCACCATCGGCCATCACGGCACCTGGACGGCGATCGGTGCGGTGGTGTTGTCACTGGTCCTGAACGTCGTCTTGTTCGTCGTCGCGTTCCGCGTGCTTACGCCGCGGCAGATCGACTGGTCGGACCTTTGGCCGGGGGCGATCGTCGGTGGAGCCGGCTGGACCGTGCTCCAGTACGTGGGCGGGCTCTTGGTGGAACACAGCCTGCGCAACACCAGCAAGGTCTACGGCAGCTTTGCCTTGGTGCTCGGACTGATTGCGTTCCTCTACCTGTCGGCCCAGATGACCGTCTATGCCGCTGAGGTGAATGTCGTCCGGGCGCGCCGTCTCTGGCCGCGGAGCATCGTGCAGCCACCACTCACGCCGGCGGACCGCGAAGTTCTCTCGTCTCTCGCGTTGGAGGGCAAGCGACGGCCGGAGCAGTACGTCGGCGTCGGATTCATTGACACGGCGCAGGGCGAGAACAGAGACGGTCCGGTCGACGAAAGTGATCTTCCCGCCCAGACGTCGTCCCCACCGGAAGCATCCGGCGTTGCGCGTACCGCGTGACGGCCGTTTTCCCGGTTTCCCTCACGGGTATCTAACCCTCCGGCGCGCAAGACGCGCTGGATGACGAAGGAGGTCCAAAGATGACAACGGGCACTCTGACCGGCCATGAGAGTTTCGGTCGTTCCACGGTGGAGCCGCGGGACAGGACGATGCGTCTACGTCTCGGACGCGTCGGGCTCGGTACTGCCGGGGTCGTCGCGCTCCTGGCGTCCGCCTGGGGCGGGATCGTCCCTTACGTCGGGCCGCTTTTCGGGTTCAGCGCGGATGGGGCGGGTTCGTGGCATTGGAGCCTGGCGCACTCGATGTTGTTCCTGGCGCCCGGGGCCGCGGGTGTGCTGCTCGGTTTGTTCGTGATCGCCGAATCGCGCGGGGTCACGGTCGGAAAGGGCCGGTTGAGTCTGGCTGCCGCCGGAACGCTGCTCATCCTCTGTGGCGGGTGGTTTGCCATCGGCTCGTATGCCTGGCCGGTTCTGATGAACAGCGGGACGTACTTCTCGTCGGCGACGCACACGCGTTTCCTCACATACGAACTGGGCTACAGCGTCGGCGTCGGCCTGGTCCTCGTGATGTGCGGTGCGTTCGTCGCGGGCTGGGCGTCACGCCATTCGCCGAAGTCGGTTGCCGTCGCCGAGCCGGCGCCTGCCCCGCTTGGCGCTGACGCCGTCCCCGAACCTGAAGCGGGTATCTGATCGCCGTGACCACGCGTGTGCGAGATGACGCCAACGCCCTCGAGTTGCTCGAGAGCGAGGACCTCGAGCTCCGTGAGCTCTTCACCGAGCTGCGGCAACGACGCGGAAGTTCGGTGGAGGACCGGGCCGAGTATGGCGACATCGCCAAGGAGATCGTTCGTCACGTGGCCGTCCGGGAGGCGGCGATGGTGGACGTCGCCGAGGTGGTTGCCGACGACTCCGGGCTGAGCGAGGTCGCTTCCAGGATCGAGCGCGGGCGCAACACGAGCCGTCCCCACATCGATCGGGTCGAGAAGATGTCGCGCGGGGTGCAGGGCATCAATCTCAGGACGGGGCAGGACTTCGATGCTGAGATCGAGGAGCTCATCCAACTGGTCGGCACCGAGATCGAGTGGGACCTGGACGAGGCGATCCCCGAGCTGAGGGCGTCCCTGCAACAGTCCCATCGCGAGGAGGAGCTGAAGAGCGCGCGGCACGTTCGGAAGCATGCGCCGACGAAGTTGGACCCGGGCGGACCGCGCTGGTACGAGCGCGCGCCCGTGATCTCGCGCCTTCTGACCGTCTACGACCACCTTCGAGACTTCCCCAAGTCGTCGCGGCGTCCCGACTGAGCCGGAGGTCGAGCAGACCGGTGTAAGACTCGGTCGGTGGGGACGGTCACGCCGGGTCAGATCGTCATCCTGAACGGAGTGCCGCGTTCGGGGAAGACCTCGATCGCGCACGCTTTGCAGGAACGTGGCCCCGGGGTCTGGGTGAACCTCGGCGTCGACGCCTCGACCAGAGCGTTGCCCGAACGGTTCCGGCCTGGGATCGGCCTCCGCCCGGGCGGTGAGCGGCCGGATCTCGAAGATCTGGTCGTCACGCTCTACGCCGCATTGTGGGATTCGGTGGCCGCACACGCACGACAGGGCCTCGACGTTGTCGTCGACGTCGGCATCCACGATGCGTATGCCGCGCCCCGCCGGATCGCCCGCGAGGCCGCACGGCGACTCGAAGGGCTGCCCGTCTTGGTCGTCGGCGTTCGCTGCCCCGTCGAGGTCATATGGGAACGCCGGCGCGCGTCGTGGGGGCAGGACCTGCGGGAGGCCGACGACCGGGCCGTCGCGGCGGTCGAACGCTGGCAGTCTGCGGTCCACGACCCGATGGCCTACGACCTCGAACTGGACACCTCGTCCTTGTCTCCCGCGCAGTGTGCCGACGCCATCGTCGCCCGGCTCGCAGGACCGCCGGGGACCTGCCTGGCCACCGTCCGCGTGGCGTGAGCGACCCCGGCGGTTTCGTTATGTTCCAATCCCAGGTTGGACGTGGTTCCGGACGTTGGGACGAGAGGCAGGGGACGCGGGATGAGCGATGTGGCCATCAGGACCGAGGGACTGTCCAAGCTCTATGGGTCCGTCTACGCCCTGGCGCAGCTCGACCTCGAGGTCACCAAAGGCGAGGTCCTCGGCTACCTGGGCCCGAACGGGGCGGGGAAGACCACCACCATCCGCCTGCTCCTGGCCACGGCCCGCCCCACCGCCGGGCGCGCCGAGATCTTCGGGCTGGACTGCCAGCGGCAGTCGGTTGAGGCGCACCGCCACCTGACCTACGTGCCGGGGGAGGCCAACCTCTGGCCGGCGCTGACCGGGGCGGAGACACTCCACCTGCTCGGGCGGATGCACGGCGACGTCGACGAGACCTACAAGCGCGAACTCGTCGACCGTTTCGAGCTCGATGTCGACAAGAAGGTCCGTGCGTACTCGAAAGGGAACCGCCAGAAGGTCCTCTTGATCGCAGCCCTGATGTGCCGTCCGCCACTTCTGATCCTCGACGAGCCGACGTCGGGCCTCGATCCGCTTATGGAGCGGGAGTTCCGACGGACCGTCGAGGAGGCCAAGGGCCGCGGGCAGACGATCTTCTTGTCGTCGCACATCTTGAGCGAGGTCGAGGCGCTGTGCGACCGCGTGGCCATTCTGCGCAACGGCAGGTTGGTCGAGTTGGGCTCCCTCGACCAGATGCGGCACCTGTCGTCGCTCTTGGTCGAGGTGACGTTCGACGGGCCGGTGCCCGATCTCGGTTCGATCCCCGGGGTGCGCGCCGCCCACACGGAGGGCAACAAGACCCGGCTGGAGGTCGCGGGGTCCATCGACCCCCTGCTCAAGGAGTTGGGCCGGCACAAGGTGCGGGAGCTGATCAGTCGCGAGCCTTCGCTCGAAGAGCTGTTCCTCTCGCTGTACGGGGAGCAGGCACCGGCGGAGGCCTCCGTTGGTCGTTGACGCCGTCAGCGCGCCCACGTCCACGAGCTCGCGGCGAGCCGAGCGATCGGCCCGCACCGTCGTCTTCTGGACGACGACCCGCCGTGCGACCCGATCAGGAGTCGTGTGGGGCTACATCATCGGCATCGTGGTCGCGTCGTCGGCGATCAGCTACACGAGGATCTACTCGACGCAGGCCGAGCGGGACGCGCTCGCCAAGGCGTTCGGGTCGAACAATGCGACGGCTGCCCTCTTCGGGCCGGCTCCCGACCTCCAGACGGTCGCCGGATTCACGGTGTTCAAGAGCTTGATGACGGTCATGGTGCTCGGCGCGCTCTGGGGGCTGCTCACGAGCACCCGGTTGCTCCGGGGCGAGGAGGACGCGGGACGCTGGGAGCTCCTCCTCACCGGTCAATCGACGAAACGCCGCGCCGCCGGACAAGCCCTCGGCGGGCTCGGCATGGGCCTGGCGACACTGTGGTTCGTCACCGCGGTGATCACCGTGCTGACCGGTCGGATCTCGAATGTCGGCTTCTCGATCGGCGCCAGTCTCTACTTCTCGCTGGCCCAAGTGGCGGCAGCGCTGATGTTCTTGGCTGTCGGCGCGTTGACGAGCCAGTTGGTGGCCACCCGGCGCCAGGCGATGACCCTGGGTGGATGGTTCCTCGGCTACAGCTACTTCGTGCGCATGGTGGCGGACGCCGGCGTGGGGCTCCACGGGCTCATCTGGGCCTCACCTCTCGGATGGGTCGAAGAACTCCAGCCGCTCACCGCGCCGAACCCGGTCGCGCTCCTGCCGATCGTCGGCTTCGCCGCGGGCACCGCCGCTTTGGCGCTGCACTTCTCGGGCCGCCGCGACGTGGGCGGCAGCGTGCTGCGGGACCGCACCCATGCCCAGCCGCGTCTGCGGCTCCTCTCGGGTCAGTGGGCCTTGAGCATCCGCCTGTTGCGACCGGTGGTCGTCGGATGGGTGGTGGCACTGGCTGCGACCGGCCTCGCGTTAGGCCTCATCGCGAAGCAGGCGGGAGGCACGGTCTCGGGGTCGTCCGTCGAGGAGGTCTTCGCCCGGCTGGGTGCACCCGGAACCAGCGCGCAATCGTTCCTCGGCGTCTGCTTCCTGATCGTCGCGATCTTGGCCTGCTTCATGGCAGCCGGTCAGACGACCGCGGCACGCTCCGAGGAGGCGGAAGGTCGCACCGACAACATCGTGATGCAGCCGGTGTCGCGGACAGCGTGGTTGGGCGGACGCGTGGTGATCGCCGTCGTGGTGCTCGTTCTCGGCGGTCTCGTCGCCGGGCTCTGTGCGTGGGTTGGTGTGGCGGTGGAAGGGGGCGGCGTCTCGTTCACGACCCTGCTTGAAGCCGGCATCAACGTCGTCCCGGCCGCGGCCTGCCTGCTCGGCATCGGCGTCCTCGCCATGGGGGCGTGGCCCCGGAGGACCTCGTACGTCGTCTACGGCTATCTCGGGTGGTCTTTGCTGATCGAGCTCGTCGGCGGGTTCGGCAGCGGGAGTCGCTGGTTGCTCGACACTTCGCTCTACCACCAGATGGCCGCTGCGCCGGCGGTGGATCCCAATTGGACTGTCAACGGAGTGATGGTCGGCCTCGGGGCAGCGACCGCCCTGGTCGGCATCGCCTTGTTCCGGCGGAGGGACCTGCAGACCGCCTGACATTTGCGTAGCGTCCAGGGCAGTGGACCAGCTCCCGGGCGAATACGTCATCCAGCTCCACGTCGAGCTCGACGGCGTCGAGCCCAAGGTGTGGCGTCGATTGCTCGTTCCCGGCGACTCTCAGATGTCGGAAGTGGCCGAGACGGTGCTCATTGCGATGGGTTGGGAGAACTCCCATCTTCATCAATTCGAGGTCGGTGACGAGGTCTACGGGATGCACGCCGACGACTATCCGGAAGAGGAGATCGACGAGGCAACAGTGACGGCGATCGACGTCTTGCGCGGCCAACGCTCCTTCACGTTCACCTACGACTTCGGTGATGACTGGGAACACCAGGTGACGGTCGAGGACATCTCGTGGACGGATCCGCCGATGTTCTGCGCGGTCTGTCTCGGTGGCGAACAGGCGTGCCCCCCGGAGGACTCCGGAGGACCGGACGGATACCGACAATTCCTCGAAGCGTTGGCTGACCCCAGACACCCAGAACATCAGCTGCATTCGGATTGGATCGGTGGAGCGTTCGACCCCGGTGCGTTCAGTGTTGCCACCGTCAACGCGCTCCTCCAGGAGATCTGACGCGGTCGAATCTAAGTGCGCCCCCCGGGATTTGAACCCGGAACCTGCGGATTAAGAGTCCGTTGCTCTGCCGTTGAGCTAGAGGCGCATGGGAGAGTGTAGGCGAGTCGATCGGAACGCTTTGCGACGAAGACGGCAATGCACCGGCAAATGTCGTGCCCCCGTTGTCGCCGGTCCGGGTTTTCACCTCGGACCGGCGACCCCCCCGGGGGACACTCGTCGCCGCATCCCAGACAACAATGCGGCCGTGAAGCTAGCACGGGGGCTGACATTGACGTCAGATACACTCCCGATCGCCCGCGCCGCCTGCGGGGGCCTGAATTTGCACGATCGGCGCGTCGCTGCACCGGGGAAGGGAGCGCGGTGGACCTCGAGTTCACGAGCGATCAGGAGGAGTTGCGTGCGTCGGTGCGTTCGTTCCTGGACAAAGAGTGTTCGCTCGCTGTCGTCCGGAACGTCGTCGAGTCCGGCGAGCCACCGACTGCGCTGTGGCAATCCATGGTGGCGCTCGACTGGCCCGCGCTGGCCGTACCCGAGGAGCACGGCGGCATCGGACTGACCTTCGTCGAGACAGCGGTGGTGGTCGAGGAGCTCGGGCGCAGCGTGGCGCCAGGGCCTCTTCTCACCACCGTAAGTCAGTTCGCTCCGCTCCTGCGCGAGGCCGGCACCCCGGAGCAGAGCCAGCGGTTCCTTTCTGGTGTCGCCTCCGGAGCGAGCACCGGCGCGATCGCACTCGCCGATCACCCCACGGGCTGGTCCCTCGACGATGTCACCATGCGCGCGGAACGGGCCGAGGGTGGGTGGGTCCTCGACGGCAGCAAGGACGGTGTCATGGCGGGGCACGGTGTCGACGAGCTCGCCGTCGTGGCGCGGGTGAACGATGGGTTCGGGGTCTTCATCGTCCCGTCCGCCGAAGCCGGGCTCAGCACCGTCAACTCTCTCGACGCCAGTCGGCCCGTCGCCAGGGCGTCGCTCGAACGTGTCCTCGTCCCCGACGACCGCGCGCTCGGTGAGCCCGGCAGCGCCGAGACGACCCGAGCCATCCCGCGGGCCGTCGAGGAGGCGACGGCCGCGCTCGCGCTCGAGACCGTCGGCGCCTGCGACGCCCTCTTCCAGATGGTCCTCGCCTACGTCAAGGACCGCAAGCAGTTCGGGGTTCCCGTCGGGTCCTTCCAGTCAATGAAGCACAAGATGAGCAACATGTTCCTCGCCGTCGAGCGGGCCCGCGCCCTGTGTTACTTCGCCGTCGCCGCTATCGAGGAGGACACGCCTGGGCGTGCCGCCGCGGTCGCGATGGCGAAGGCGGCCAGTGACGACTGCCAGCACCTGGTGTGTCGCGAGTCGCTCCAGTCGTTCGGCGGCATCGGCTTCACCTGGGAGCACGATGGCCACTTCTTCATGAAGCGCGCCACTGCGGACGGCGCGCTCCTCGGAGGCGCCGCACTGCACTCGCTCACAATCGCGGCCGCCCTGGAGGCGCCCGCCGTCTGACGGGGCAGACTGGCGACGGTGCGTCCCGGCGAATCGCTCATCGAAGCCCTCGGCCTGGCGCCGCATCCCGAAGGCGGTTGGTACCGCCGCACCTGGGAGGCGACGGCGATGGCCGGCGAGCGTCCGGCGGGGAGCGCCATCTATTACCTGCTCCTTGATGGGGAGGTCTCGGCGCCGCACCGCATCGACGCCACCGAGCTCTGGCACTTCTATGCCGGTGCTCCGCTCGAACTGCGCCGGGAGTGGCCTGACGGCCGGACCGATTTCTCGGTCCTCGGGCCGAACGTGTCGGCGGGGGAGCGGCCGCAGATCGTTGTCGAGGAGGGAGTGTGGCAGTCGGCCCGTCCGCTCGGTGCGTTCGCACTCATCGGCGCGACGGTGACACCGGCATTTCGGTTCGAAGGGTTCGAGCTGCGGCAACGGAGCGACGAGTCGGACCATCACGTTTGAATGCATCGACAGCGCCTCGCTTGTTGTTGCACAGCGACTGCGTTTTGTTGGACCGCGACCGTGGGTATAAAACAAGTGGGTTTCCGGTATTCCGCCAACCCCTCTGGAGCGAGGGGACGCGACTCCTTGCGCTGGGGCACAGCGAGACGAAGGAGGACGCGATGGCAATCACCCACGGGACAGCTCACAACGGCGGGCAAGCGCCGACAACGGCGCCCGAGTCGCCTGTGCAGCGGACGACGCTCGAGCCGGTCGACCTGCAACGGGTCGCCATCACGGAGACGCCGCCGGTTGCGGACCCCGCACCACTGGGGCTCGCCGCCTTTGCGCTGACCACCTTCCTGCTCTCTGCGCTCAACGCACACTGGACCAGGGGAACCGCGGCTTGGATCGGGTTCGCGCTCGCCTACGGCGGACTGGCCCAGCTGCTCGCCGGTATGTGGGAGTTCCGCAACCGCAACGTGTTCGGTGCCACGGCGTTCTCCACCTACGGAGCGTTCTGGATCGGCCTCGGCTTTTATGCGTTGCTGGTCGTCCCGGCCAACAAGCCGACGCCGCTCCAGTTCGACAACGACCTCGGATGGATCGTCCTGGGCTTCCTGATCGTGAACAGCTATTTGCTGTTATGGAGCATCTTCGTCAGCAAGGCGGTCTTTGCGGTGTTCCTCACCCTTGAGGTCACCCTGATCCTCCTGGCGATCGGGAATTTTTCGGCGACGACGCACATCATCGAGGCGGGAGGCATCGCCGGCGTGGTTACCGCAGCCGTGGCCTGGTACACGTCCTCGGCCGGCCTCGTAAACGGCATGACGCACCGGGTTGTCCTGCCGGTGGGCAAGCCGTTGACGTTGAAGCCGGTCGGAGAGTAATCATCTGGACCACAGAGTGCCGGCAGCTGGAGGACAACGGAGGCGTCCAGTCGGCGCGCGCGTCCAAGAAACCGGACCGATAGAGGAGAAACCAGTGACCGACACCCGCGAGGAGAACCTTTCCGCCCTCTTGCACGAGACCCGGACCTTCGCGCCGCCGGAGGACCTGGCCAAGTCCGCGAACGCTCAGCCCGGCATCTATGCCGAGGCCGACGCGGACCCGCTCGCGTTCTGGGAGGACCAGGCCCGGCGCCTCACGTGGGCCGAGCCCTGGTCGCAGGTCCTCGAGTGGAACGTGCCCTTCGCCAAGTGGTTCGTGGGCGGCAAGCTCAACGTCGCCGTCAACTGCGTCGACCGCCACGTCGAGGCGGGCCTCGGCAAGCGGGTGGCCTTCCACTGGGAGGGCGAACCCGGCGACACCCGCACCATCACCTACGCCGACCTCCTCACCGATGTCAGCCGGGCGGCGAACGCACTGACCGAGCTCGGCGTGCGCACGGGCGACAAGGTCGCGATCTACATGCCGATGATCCCCGAGACGGTGGTCGCCATGTTGGCCTGCGCCCGCCTGGGCGCCCCGCACACCGTCGTCTTCGGCGGCTTCTCCTCCGACGCGCTGCGCGGCCGCATCCTCGACTGTGACGCCCACTACGTAATCACGGCGGACGGCGGCTATCGGCGCGGCGCGCCGAGTGCCCTCAAGCCAGCGGTCGACGAGGCGCTGACCGAATGTCCCGGTGTGCGCAAGGTTCTTGTCGTACGGCGCACGGGCCAGGAGGTGGTGTGGGACGACGCCCGCGACGTCTGGTGGCACGACGTCGTGCCCGGCCAACCGGAGCACCACGAGGCCGAGGCCTTCGACGCCGAGCACCCGCTCTACATCATGTACACCAGCGGCACGACGGCGAAGCCCAAAGGCATCCTGCACACGAGCGGCGGTTACCTGACGCACGTGTCGGCCACGCACAAGCTGATCTTCGACCTCAAGCCCGAGACCGACATCTTCTGGACCGCGGCGGACATCGGGTGGGTCACCGGCCACAGCTACATCGTCTACGGGCCGCTGGCCAACGCGACGACATCCGTCATGTACGAGGGCACGCCCGACACGCCCTCGCGCGACCGCTGGTGGCAACTGGTCGAGAAGTACAAGGTCAACATTCTCTACACGGCGCCGACGACGATCCGCACGTTCATGAAGTGGGGCGAGGACCTGCCGGCCGCCCACGACCTGAGCAGCCTGCGCCTCCTCGGATCGGTCGGCGAACCCATCAACCCCGAGGCCTGGATTTGGTACCGCACACATATCGGCGGCGGGCGCTGCCCCATCGTCGACACCTGGTGGCAGACCGAAACCGGCGGCATCATGATCACCCCGCTGCCCGGCATCACGGCCACCAAGCCGGGCGCCGCCATGACGCCGTTCCCGGGCATCGCCGTCGACGTGATCGACAACGACGGCCGCTCCGTCGACAACGACGAGGGCGGCTATCTCGTGCTCACAGCGCCCTGGCCCGGCATGCTGCGCGGCATCTACGGCGACGACGAGCGTTACAAGGAGACGTACTGGTCGCGCTTTCCGGGCCGTTACTTCGCCGGCGATGGCGCCAAGCGGGACCAGGACGGCGACCTCTGGCTCCTGGGACGCGTCGACGATGTCATGAACATCTCCGGGCACCGGATCTCGACGACTGAGGTCGAGCACGCGCTGGTCAGCCATCCCGCCGTGGCGGAGGCGGCCGTGGTCGGGGCCAACGACGCGACGACCGGCCAGGCCATCGTCGCGTTCGTGACGGTTAAAGGCGCAAGCGAGGCCGAAGGCGAGGCGGGTGAGGCGTTGGTCAAGGACCTGCGCGACCACGTGGCCCGCGAGATCGGCCCCATCGCCAAGCCGCGTCAGATCTTGCTGACCCCGGAGCTGCCCAAGACACGGAGCGGCAAGATCATGCGGCGCCTCCTCCGCGACGTCGCCGACGACCGTCCGCTCGGCGACGTCACGACGCTCCTCGACCCGACCGTGGTCAACTCCATCAAGGGCCATATGGCAGAAGGTGGTGGAGAGGACAAGGAGTAGGCGGGTGCCCGCGCTCGACCACACCATCATTCCCGTGTCCGACGCCGCCGCCAGCGTGCGTTTCTACGGCGACATCCTCGGGTTCGCCGCCGAGGGCGAGGACGGGCCCTTCTCCGTGGTGCGGGTGAGCCCCGACACGCTCCTTCTGTTCGCGCCGTGGGGCACCGACGGCGGGCACCACTACGCCTTCGCCCTGACCGCCGAAGAGTTCGACGCCACCTTCGCCCGCATCAAGGATGCGGGCGTCCCCTACGGGGACTCCTTTCACGACGTCGGCAACATGCAGGGACCGGGCAACGAGTTCGGCGCGCACGGCATGTGTGCCGCCCTCTACTTCTTCGACCCCGATCGGCACCTCATCGAGATACGCCACGACTGAGCCGTGGCGCCGAGGAATGCCTCAGGCCGCCGGGTGCACCTCCACCACGGTCGCCGAGCCCTGGCCGCCCCCGGCGCACAGCGTGCCGACGCCGATGCCGCCGCCGCGGCGGCGGAGCTCGTGGATGAGCGTCACGAGGATCCGGGCCCCCGAGGCCGCGATCGGATGGCCCAGGCCGATGGCACCGCCGTTCACGTTGACGATGTCGTGGGGGAACCCGAGCTTGCGTGACGAGGCGACCGCCATGGTCGCGAAGGCCTCGTTGATCTCGACCAGATCGACGTCGGACTCGGCGAGGCCCGCCTTGGCCAGCGCCCGCGGCACGCAGACGGTCGGCGCCAGCCCGGTGCGGGCCGGCTCGATCCCGGCCGAGTTCCACGACCGTACCGTCGCCAGCGGGGCCAGCCCGTGCGCGTCCGCGTAGCGGCGCGACGTCACGATCAGCGCAGCACCTCCGTCGGCGATGCCCGATGAGCTCCCCGCCGTCACCTGCCCGTCGGGCAGCCCTGAAAGCACAGGCAGCCCAGCCAGCTTCTCGAGCGTGGTGTCGGCTCGGGGGTGTTCATCGACTCTGACCATCGTGGTCTCCCCACGCCCCGCGGGCACCGTCACCGGCACGATCTCCTCGGCGAATCGCCCGTCCTCGGTCGCCGCCACGGCCCTCATGTGCGAGTGGTACGACCACCCGTCAGACTCCTCACGAGTGATCCCGCACTCGCGGGCGGTGTTCTCGCCGACCGTGATCAGCATGTTGGTGTTCGGCGCGTCCGGCGTGTTCGGGTGGCTGGGTGGCATGTAGCGCTCGACCCCACCGAAGGGGAAGGGCGACTTCTCGAACAGCATTGGGCCCCTCGTCATGGTCTCGATGCCACCGGCGATGATCACGTCCGCCATGCCCGAGCAGATGTGTGCCGCCGCCTCCTGGACGGCCATCATCCCGGTGGCGCATTGCCGCTGGACGGCGCCGCCCGGCGTGTCGGGCGGCAGGCCCAACGCATTGGCCAGATAGCGCGCCGTGTCCCCGCCTCCCTGCAGGACCTCGCCGATGATCAGGTCGTCGATGTCGTCGGCGTCCAAACCCACCGAGTCGATGACGCCCTGCAGCGTCTGCAGGCCGATGTCGTGGAGGCTCAGTCCGGCGAGGCTGCGGCCGGAGCGGCCGATGGGCGTGCGGGTGGCGGCGACGATGACGGCGTCGGTGGCATCGGTCATGCTGGCGATTCCTCTTCCAGGTCGTGCCCGGCGGCCGCGCCCCCGAGGCATGCAAGCTCGATCCGCCCCTGGACTGACCACCGGGGGCGCATCGGCCATGCTGCAACGATCCTGACAGCGGCGTCAATTTTCCGCGCCGGGCAGACAGGCGAACCAGCAAAATTGGTCGCCGAACGATTCGAAAGGCCGCAGACTGACTACTCGTATCGTTGGCCATCGAAGTTCCAACTATCGACACGCTCACTCGTACGGGATTGTCCCGCCCTCCCGCGGATACTCGAATTGCGTTGATTTGCCGTTCTGCCCGAATCATCCGACCTCGTGGTCGATTGAGATTGCCACCTGTTATGGTCAAGTGAGAGAGGATTCACACATTCCTGCGATCGTCTGCTCGTAGGTGTCGAAGAACTCCTGACCGTTTCGGTCAATGGCCATTCCAGGACGAGATGCCGCCGCGCGGTGCTTCGTTCAGATGTCATCTTGATGGGGCGAGCCCTGTCACCTGGCTGACGTGTGTGTGCGTTCAACCGCATGGCGCCAAAGACGGCGTGAGAAACACCAAGTCAGAGGAGTTCCCAGTGATCGCTGTATACGTAAAGCCTGAGACGCTAACGATCGAGCAGTACGACAAGGCTCGCCAGGGTCTTCACGCCTCTGGTGCAGACATGACCGGCCGCAAGCACCATTCCTGCTTTGGGGAAGATGGGCAGCTCATGGTCTTCGAGATCTGGGATTCCCAGGAAAACTACGACGCCTTCGGCAAGTTCCTCATGCCCGTTCTCCAAGAGGTCGGAATCGTGCCTTCGACGCGAGACATCATGCACGTGGCGAACCTCGAACAGTAAGTCGTCTCCGGTCGGCACCCCGATGGGCCCTGTCTCATGCGCGCCGTTCCAAGGCGCCCCATCCCGGGCCACACGAGACGGTCCAACCGGGGGGCTGACTGATGAGGTTCGTGGCTACGATCCTGCATCGTGTTGATGGATGAGCATCTGGGCCGCATGGCCACTGAGTTCGGCGACCGCACCGCGTTCAGCGTCGTCGACGTGGGCACCATCACGTTTGCCGAGTGGGACGGCGCCGCCAACGCGCTGGCCCGGCGTCTCCTCGATGCCGGCCTCGAGCCCGGCGGCCGTGTCGGCATCCACCTGCAGCCCGAGCACGCGCTGCGCTGGCTCGTTTCCTACTCGGCCGCCCACCGGGCGGGCGGCATCGCGGTTCCCATGAATCCTCGCCTCGCCCCGGCCGAGGTGGCCCACGTCTTGGCTCACTCCGGCGCCAGGGCGGTCGTAGCCGCCGGCGACCTCGTGGCACACGACCTCGAATCCGGAGGTGGCCACCTTGCCGTCCTGATCGACGCGGGCGCGGAGGGTGCCGGTGCCACCGCCCCGGTCCTTGCGTGGGACGACGCCGTCACCGGGGACCGCTCACCTTTCCAGGCTCCCCGAGAGAAGGACGACCTGGCCGACATCCTCTACACGTCGGGCACCACGGGCCGTCCCAAAGGCGTGGCAGTGCGCCACTCGAACGGACAGATGGTCGGCTCGGTCGAGCCGAATTGGACTGGCGGCGGCTGGCTGCACTCGAGTCCGCTGTTCACCTTCGCCGGCATCGCGCTGGTGTACACGCCGATGAAGTTCGGCCTCCAGGTGATCTACCAGCCCCGCTTCGACGCCGACCGGTGGCTTCGCGTCGTCGAGGAGGAGCGTCCCGTGTCGGTGTTCCTCGTCCCGGCGATGGCGCACCTGTTGATCGACCACCCCCGCTTCGACGAGGCCGACCTCTCGTGCGTCCAGTTGTGTTCGGTCGGCAGCGCCCCGCTCGCCCCCTACGTGGTGGAACGCCTGCAGGCCAAGATGCCGGACGCGCTCGTCTCCAACAACTACGGCATGACGGAGGCCGGAACGGCCTATGCGATCATGCCGCAGGGCGAGGCGGTCAAACGTCCCGGCTCCGTCGGTCAGATCGCTCCACCGGCCGTCGTCAAGATCGTCGGCGACGACGGCGAACCTCTGCCGGCCGGAGAGGTCGGAGAGGTCCGCCTCCAGGTGCCCGGCCGCCAGCGCGAGTACTACAACGACCCCGAAGCCACGGCGGAGACCTGGCGCGACGGCTGGCTCATCACGGGGGACCTCGGCAAGCTCGACAGCGACGGCTACCTCTACATCGTCGGCCGATCGAAGGACGTCATCATCCGGGGCGGCAACAACGTGCACGCCACCGACGTCGAGCATGCGCTGGTCCAGCACAAGGCCATCAAGGAGGTGGCCGTGGTGGGTGCCCCGCACCCGGTCCTCGGCGAGGACGTCGTCGCCTTCGTCGTCCTCCAGCCAGAGATGACGGCCACGCCTGACGAGCTGCGGGAATTCGGGCTCGCCCACCTGGCTGATTACAAGGTGCCCCGTCAATTCGTCTTCGTCGAAGCCCTCCCGCGCAATCCGACAGGCAAGGTCGTAAAGCCGGAGCTCCGCGCCCGGCTCGCCGAAACGTCGCCCTGACGTCCGACGCTTCGCCGCCCGCACTCAGGTAACGCGAACATGAACTCTTCGGGAATCGCGGAAAGATCGCGCCTCGCGCGTTCCGGAGCACCCGACGCGTTCCGTATACTTGGTTCGTCATGAGCCTGCAGATGGTGACTCGCCCGGTATCCGGTTGCCCCGAGGGAGAGAGCTCCCTTGGTCTCCCGTCTGCCGCCATGTCCGAAGTACAGATCGGTGGCATCCCCAAGCTGAGTTCGTGGGAGGTGGCCTCAACGCCGTAGAAGGACCACAAAGAGTCCTGACGTTGAGGAGCCGCTTCCCTGAATCGGGGGAGTGGCTCTTTTGCATCCGGGGCCATACCCAGGCGGAACGCAGCGGAGATTGACGTGGTACCGAAGGCGAAATGCGAGCCTGGGAGCAGGAGTGGGCGACAGAGCGATGAACGTGACGATGAATCAGAGAGTGAGGAAGACAATGGAGACGCTGTGCCGACGCTGCCGCTTCCACCCGGCGTCTCCTCGGATCGCGGGCTACTGCTCGTGGGACTGCTATGACGCAGACGACGAGGGCGACGACGCGGAGGGCGAAGGGGAGGGAGAGAAGGCCGCCTGAACGCGGGCGTGCTCAGGCTGCGACTTCCCGCACCCTTCAGCTGCGCGGCTGGACTCGGATGCCGCCCCAGTCTGGATCCGTCCGACCCGTCTCGTAGGCCTGTTGCAGATTGGCCAACCAGCGCACGCTGTCCTCGAGCCCCCCGGGGCGGTTGTTGGCAAGCCAGAGCAAGCGGTACCGCTCCGTCAGCGCGTAAAGATCAGCGCCGAACCTTGCTCGCACTTGGGCCGGGACGGATTCCAGGAAGCCGTCGGCCTCCAGGCGCGCCCGCGCGTCGCGGAGAAGGAGGCCAACGAGGTCGATACCGAACAACACCTCGTCCCGCAGCCGTTGCGGGTCGTCCACATCCGGGGATGATCCGTCTGCCGCGCGGCGGGCCTCCTCGAGGCATCGCTCGACCGCGGGGAGTTCCTCTGCCGTCAAGCCCTTCGTGAGGCCCCGCCCGACGGGAAGCTGCGGGTAGTAGAGGTTCATCACCAGGGTCGACATGTTCGGGAACTGCGGTGTGACGAGACGGTGGGCGTCACCGAGCGCGAGCACGGCATCTGCCAGGCCCCCGGTGGGGTCGCGGAACACGTGGGCCGAGAGCGCCGCCGCGAGGTCGAGGTCCGCGTTCGACTCGAGGCACCACGAGACGGCGGCGCCGTAGGCGAACCCCGGCTCGCTGATCACAGGCTGCTGCAGGTGGCCCAGGTCGCCCCAATCCGTGTTCAGATAGCCGGTGGCGCCGTGGGCAAGGGCCGCCGATGCTGCACGCTGGCAGGTGTTGCGTGCGTTCGTGACCCGGCCGAGGATGCTCATCCAACTCGAGGTGCCGGGGGCCACCCAAAAGGGCAACCCCGCCCCGGCGAGGACCGCGCACCGCTCGTCGAAGGGATGCCAGTCGTCGTAGCCCCACTCGCACACCGTCACACCGGACGGCAGGCGGGCTAGCAGTTCGGGCTGGCCCGCGAGCATGTCGCCCCACATCAGCATCTCGTGGCCATCGAGCTCGGGCAGTCCGCGCAGCGTGGTTGCCCATGTCAAGAAGTCCTCGATGCGAGCGGCCGGGAGCTCCCATGCCTCGTCCAGGCCAACGTGGACGCGCCTACTCGTGAACAACGGCAGCAGTTCGGCCAGCAGCTCTCGCACGAGTGCAAGCGAGCGTGGGTCGTTGGGCTCGATCGTCATCGGCTCGCGGGCGATGCCGTACGGATCGACGAACCCGTCAGGCTCGATGGCGAGCGGGCGGTAGCGCTCATGGGCGAGCCAGCGGTTCATGTGGCCGAGACAGTTCTGGTTCGGGACGAGCTCGATGTGCCGGTCCCGGCAGTAGGCGTCGAGCGCCCGGATCTCGTCCGCGTCGAGGGGGCTCGCCCCGGCATGGACCTCGTGGTGGTTCCGATAGGCGAACGTGTGCTCCGAATACAGCTGCAGCTGGTTGATCTTGAGAGAGGCCAGGCGGTCGATCAGCGCCTGCAGGCGTTCCGTCGTCGGCACCTTGTCCCGGGAGATGTCGAGCATCACGCCTCGCACCAGGAGGTCGGGGTGATCCCGCACCACGCCTTCGGGCAGGGAGCCGCCGTGGACCGTGGCGAGTTGCGCCAGCGTGGCTTCGCCGTAGAAGAAGCCGGCCTCGTCTCCCGCCGCGATCTCCACAGAGTCGGCACCGACGTGCAGCTCGTACCCTTGCGGTGGCAGCGACGCGTCCTGCCGGTGCGTCGCCGGACGGGCGGGCACCGTGTCGCCGCGCAGCTCGAGCGAGCGCGGGACGGGGAGCAGGTTCACGAAAGGTATTTCCGATAGACGAAGAAGACGTCGGTGACCTTGCCGCCGACGGCCGCGTAGGGGGCGATCGGCCCGACCCAAACCACCGACACAGCGCCGGCCCCGCGCCGGCGCAGTTCGTGCAGAGCGCCGAGCAGCACGGTCTTGCCCATTCCCCGTCCCATCAGGTCCGGTCGGACGGCGACGGGGCCCAGCAGTCCCTTGCGGTTCACCTCGAACGCGCAGAACGCCGTGATGCCTCCGTCGCCCATCTCCGCGCGCTCGACGACGAGGTTCCCCTTGTCGAGCGCGCGCAACACCTCGAGCCGCCAATTCGACCAATGGTCGCTCATGAACGCGTCGACCTCGGCGCGGTCGAGGGCGGCGGCGAGCCCGTACCCACCGGGATCCTCGGGAATGGCGGAGAGGTCGACGTGCATGTTGAAGTTCGTCTCGGCCCGCGCGTAGTGCCGGCGTTCGAGCAGGCAGTGGAGCGCGGTCTCCGTGCTGGGGACCCCCGGCCACAGGAAGTAGGGCGGGTCGGCGCCGGTGATCAGGGTCTTGTGTCCCTCTTCTCGCGCCCAGTCCTCTGCCGCCTGGAGGAGGTGCTGGCCGAGCCCTTGCCGCCGCGCCGACGGGTCCACGACGAGCAGCCTGATGTGTGGGCCGTCGTCGCACTCCACCACGGCAGCCACGCCTCGTTCCGGGATGGCGAAGACGGTGGCCGGCTGCTCACTCGCGAACAATGCGTCCTCGATCTCCTTCGCCGAAGGTGGTGCCGCGATCGCCCGCTGACAAAGCCGAGCGATCGCCTCGAGGTCGGACCGGTCCGCACGTACCGGCGTGCTCACGGTCGTGCCCGGGCGAGGTCGCGGGCGGGTCGCATCGAGTCAGGTTAGGCCCGGGCTCCGGCGCATTGTCCGGGAAGGCGCAGTTCCGCCGGAGGGCGGGCGCGACTCAGCTCGCCTCGTCGGCGAAGCGCAGGCGCGCCAGTTGTGAGGCCTGCGCGACGACCTGCCCCGTCGAGTCCCACAGGACACACGTCTCGTCGACCATGCCGTCGGCCACGAGGTTCGCCGTCATGCGGATGCCGAGCCAGCCAGGCGCCGGCCGGGCGCGCACGTACGCCGACATCTGCAGCGTGGGCACCCAGCCCGTCGAGCCGATTCTGAACGTGGCGGGCGGAATGGCGTCGTTGAAGAAGAGCAGGGAGAGCGGGTCGGGATCACGCCCGTCGGCGAAGCGGCTCCAGCCCTGCAGTTCCGCCTTCGCCCCGGACGAGGCCGGTGACTCGCCGAAGGGCATGGTCGCCGGGTCGAGGCGGAGCTCGGTCACTTCCATGACGCCGACCTTCGGGCCGCCCGGGATCCGGGGAGGCAGCGGCAGGCAGTCCTCGGGCTCCGGGGCGCCGAGCGGTGCAGTGGCGTCGTACCTCGTGCTCGCGTGGGCCGGCAGGTCGCCGAGGACACTCGTGGCTTCGACGACGTCGGTGTCGTTCTGGCGCAGGACGGCGCGAACCTGTGCCGCCGAGCGGCCCCGTCGGAGCAAGGTGGTCGTGATCGTCGCGGGACCGAGCTCGGGTGGCCTGAGGTAGGTGATCGCCGACGACACGATCTCCCAACTGCGAACGCCGTCCTCTCGCCCGGTCGTCCGGGCGGCGCGGCCGAGGAGGGACAGGAGGTAGCCACCGTTCGGCTTGTCGCCGACGGTCCAGAGGGGATGGACGTCGGTCTCGAATTCGAACGGGCGACCCGTCGCCCGGACCTGTGTCGCGGCGTCGAAGGAGAGATCCCCGGGTGCCGGCATGCAGGCGACCCTACCGGCGGCGAAGATGGCGCATGCCATTCGAACTTGAGGCGACGTTCGGCGACGACTACCTGTACTTCTACGCGGAGTCCATCGACGACGCCCACTCTGACACCGACACGTCGGAGATCCTGCGGGTGCTCGACCTGCCGAAGGGTTCGCACATTCTCGATGCGCCGTGTGGTCACGGCAGGATCTCGCGGCGACTGGCCGCCGCCGGCATGGTCGTCACCGGTGTCGACCTCACGCCCGCCTACATCGAACATGCTCGCGCCGACCCGAGGCTCGTCCCGGACGCGGTCGACTACCGCGTGGGCGACCTCCGTGCCCTCCCAGTCGACGGTCCCTTCGACGCGGTGGTGTGCTGGCTGAATTCCTTCGGCTACTACGACGACGTCGACTGCCACCGAGTGCTGGAAGAGTTCCACCGGGTCTTGCGTCCCGGCGGCGTCGTCACCATCGACACCCTGCACCACGACGGCGGCGTGCGGCACTACACCCCGGCCCCCGACGCCGTCGCGGTGCAGCTCGGCGACGACACGATGATCGAGCTCTGGACGTTCGACCCGGTGTCGGGGCGGATGAACATCGAACGGACAGCACATCGAGAGGGTGAGGTGCGGCACGCGTCGTACTTCGTGCGGCTCCCGACCCCACCCGAGTGGGTGGTCTGGCTCGAGGCGGCGGGCTTTCGTGACGTGCGCTTCCAGGCGGGAGGCGGCGGTCCGCTCGAGGTCGACAGCTGGGAGATGGTCGTCGTGGCGACGGCATGAGGCCCGGCCGCCGGAACATGGTGAGGTGGAGCCGGGCGGTGGGCCCCCCGAGAGGGGGCCGCCGAATGGCCGTCCGGGCACAGAGGCTGGTGACACGGCGGTCGACGACCGATCTCGGGAAGGCCCAGGCCGGGGCGGAGCGAACCGCATGAGCTGTCGGGCCGACCGGCCGGTCGGGTAGAACGACTGTCATGACGGCAGGGATCGCGGCGTGGGGGAGCTACCTGCCCTACTGGCGGCTCCAACGTTCGGCCATCGGCGCCGTGCTCGGGAGCGGCGGTGGGCGCGGGACGCGGGCGGTGGCGTCCTACGACGAGGACACGACGACCCTGGGGGCCGAGGCGGGTCGGCGGGCGCTGGCCGTGGGGCCGGGGGCGGGAGCGGTGCAGGACCTGTTCCTGTCGACGCCGGACCCCGGGTATCTCGACAAGACGAGCGCCACGACGGTGCACGCGGCGCTGGGGCTGGGGCGGGGTTGTGGCGCGTACGACTTCGCAGGGTCGTCGCGCTCGGCGGTGGCGACCCTGCTGCAGGCGCTCGTCGGCGCGGCCGGCGGCCGCGCGACGATGGCAGTGGTCTCGGACCTGCGCACCGGCCTGGCCGGCTCGGCCGAGGAGCGCGACAGCGGCGACGGCGCCGCTGCGTTCGTGTGTGCGTCGGACGGCGCAGTGGCCGAGCTGATCGGGCGCGGTGCGGCGAGCGACGAGTTCCTCGACCGCTGGCGGGTACCCGGTGAGGCCGACTCCCACGTCTGGGAGGAGCGTTTCGGCGAGGGGCTCTACGGGCCCCTGGCCCGGGAGGCCTTCGCTGCTGCGTTGAAGGACGCCGGACTGGCCGAGGGCGACATCGACCACGCCGTCGTGACGGGGCTGCACGCGCGGGCGGCCAAGGCCGCCGCGAACGGGTTGGGGGTGCGCGACGGGGTCCTGGCGCCGGACCTGCTCGGGTCGGTCGGGAACCTGGGCGCGGCGCACGCCGCGGTCGCGCTGTGCGACGTGCTGGACCGAGCGGAGGCGGGCCAGGTCATCGTGGTGCTGTCGCTGGCCGACGGGTCCGATGCCTTCGTGCTGCGGACGACGCCTTCGTTGGTCGACGCGCAGCGGGCGCGGGCCGAGGCCGGTGTGCCGTCCGTGGCGGAGCAGGTGGCGGCGGGTCGCGACGACCTCACCTATGCCTCGTTCCTGACCTGGCGTTCACAACTGCACCGAGAGCCGCCGCGCCGGCCCGACCCCGAGCGGCCGGGTGCGCCGACCGTGCACCGCTCCGAGGAGTGGAAGTACGCGTTCTCGGCGAGCCGGTGCACGGCGTGCGGTTTCCGCCACATGCCGCCCACGCGGGCCTGCCTCAACTGCCACGCCATCGACCAGATGCAGCCCGAGCGCCTGGCCGACACCCCGGGCACCGTTGCCACGTTCACCATCGACCACCTGGCGTTCTCGCTGTCGCCGCCGGTGATCGGCGTCATCATCGACTTCGACGGCGGCGGGCGGTTCCGTTGCGAGCTGACCGACGCCCGGCCCGACGAGCTCTCGATCGGCGACCGGGTGTCGATGACGTTCCGGCGCGTGTGGACGGCCCAGGGCGTGCACAATTACTTCTGGAAGGCCCGGCCGCTGGCCGGCGCGGTGGGCGGCAGCGCCGGGGGCGACGGGGCCGTGGAGCGAGGAGAGTAGGACAGGATCATGGGCAGCAGCGGCATTCGAGACCAGGTCGCGATCATCGGGATGGGCTGCACGCGCTTCGGCGAGCTGTGGGACAAGGGGGTCGACGACCTCCTGACCGAGGCGGCGACCGAGGCGGCGGCGTCGGCCGGGATGTCTATCCACGACATCGACGCGTTCTGGCTCGGCACCATGACGTCGGGCGTCTGCGGCGTCACGTTGTCGCGGCCGTTGAAGCTCGACTACAAGCCGGTGACGCGGGTCGAGAACTACTGCGCCACGGGTTCGGAGGCGTTCCGCAACGCCTGCTACGCCGTGGCGTCGGGCGCCTACGACGTCGCCATGGCCATCGGGGTGGAGAAGCTCAAGGACACCGGGTACTCGGGCCTGACCGGGATCCGCGCCGTGGGCGACGGCACCGACCCGGGCCTCTCGTCGCCCGCGGCGTTCTCGTTCCTGGCGCCGTCGTACGCGCACAAGTACGGGGTCGACCGCGACCAGCTCAAGGAGGTCATGGGCCGGATCGCGTACAAGAACCACCAGAACGGGGCGCTAAACCCGCGGGCGCAGTTCCAGAAGGAAGTCTCGATGGAGACGATCGCGAAGGCGCCGCTGGTGGCGGGCGACCTCGGGGTGTTCGACTGCAGCGGCGTCTCCGACGGCTCGGCGGCGGCGGTGATCTGCCGGGCGGAGGACGCGGCGAAGTACTGCGCCAACCCCTTGTACGTCAAGGCGCTGTCGTTCGTGGCGGGCCCGGCGGCCGGCCCGATCGACCCGGAGTACGACTACACGACGTTCGAGGAGGTTGTCCGCTCGGCCGAGGACGCCTACGCGCAGGCGGGCGTGACCGAGCCGCGGACCCAGCTGGCCATGGCCGAGGTGCACGACTGCTTCACCCCGACCGAACTGGTGCTGATGGAGGACTTGGGCTTCGCCGAGCGGGGCACGGCGTGGAAGGAGGTGCTCGAGGGCACCTTCGACCGCGACGGCGACCTGCCCGTCAACCCCGACGGCGGGCTCAAGAGCTTCGGGCACCCGATCGGGGCCTCGGGCCTGCGCATGCTCTTCGAGTGCTGGCTGCAGTTGCGCGGCGAGGCGCCGCCGGAGCGCCAGATCAACACGGTCGGGCCGGGCCGCACGCTGGGGCTGACGCACAACCTGGGCGGCGCGCCGGGCGAGGGCGTCAGTTTCGTCGGCATCGTCGGCACCGAGCCCGGCTGATGAGCGAGGCGGGGGCTGCGGGCACCGACCTGCTGGCCGAGACCGACGACCAGGCATCGTTGCGCCAGCTGGCGCGCGACGTGGCCGAACGCGAGGTGGCGCCGCGGGCGCACCAGGCCGACGAGGACGGCGTCGTGCCGGCGGAGGTGCGCAAGGCGCTGGCCGCGGCCGACCTGCTGCGCATCACGGTGGGGGAGCAGTGGGGCGGCATGGGGCTGGGCGACGTCGAGGCGTCGATCGTGTTGGAGGAGATCGCCCGGGCCGACGTGTCCTCGGCCATCTGCTGCCAGCTGACGTTCAACGGTCCGCCGCGGGGGATCGAGCACCTGGGCCCCGACGCGATGAAGGAGCGCTGGCTGCCGGCGTGCGCCGACGGGGACGCGCTGATCAGCATCGGCATCACCGAGCCCGACGCCGGCTCGGCCGTGCAGAACATGCGCGCCGCGCTGGTCGAGGACGGGCCGGGGCGCTGGCGGCTCAACGCCTACAAGAACTACTCGACCCTCGGCGACGTGGCCCAGGGCGTGCTCGTGTGGTGCCGCTGGCCGGGCGGCGAGGGCGCGAAGGGGATCGGCGCGGTGATCGTGCCGATGGATCGGGAGGGCGTGTCGGTCACGGGGCGGCACAAGGGGATGGGGATCCACGCCGCGACCGAGGCCGAGCTGGCGTTCGACGGCGTGGAGATCCGCGAGGACGACGTGCTGATCGCGGGGAAGCCCTCTGACACCTCCGCGTTCAAGCTCTTGCTCTCGCACCTGAACCACGAGCGCTGCGGCAACGCGTCCATGTGCGTCGGCGCCGCGCAGGGCGCACTCGAGCACGCGGTCCGCTACATGAACGAGCGGGTCATCGGGGGCCGGCCGCTGGCCGAGCTGCAGGGGCTGCAATGGAAGCTCGCCGACATGGCGGTGCAACTCGAAGGGGCGCGGCTGTTGCTGGCGCGGGCGGTGCGGATGGCGGGGCCGGGCGGGACGCCCCCGGCGTTGGAGACGGCAATTGCGAAGACGGCCGCGAACCTGGCGGCGAAGTTCGTGTGCGACGAGGCCATGCAGATCCACGGCGGCTACGGCTATTCACGCGAGTACCCCGTCGAACGCGCCTACCGCGACATCCGCGGCCTGTGCTTCGGGGCCGGGACGGTCGAGGCGCAGAAGAACTACATCGGCCTGCGGGTGGCCGGCGGGGCGCGTACCGGGTCGCCGGGGTGGAGGGACCCGCTGGCGTAGGGGCCTGGCCCAGCCAATAGGGGTTTCAAAAGGTCCTCGAGCCCTTGATCTCCCAATGTCACGGGCGTGCAACACCGTTGTCTCAAGATGACGATGGGCGCACCAGCGTGGGGCAGTGGCAGAACCGATGGGGAGGTACGGCGAATGCGGTCTTCGATGCGTGGCTTGACGGTTGTCTGCGCGGTGGCGATGTTGTCGCTCCCGCTGGCGTTGGTAGAAGCAGGCGGCGCGCAAGCCGCCGGGCCGCACGGCCTGACGGTGCCCGCGCAGGTGAGTGCCTCCAACTGGTCGACCGTCCCCAATGCGGTATCGACCGCCCCGGCGCCGTTCGCGGGGACCCTCTCCTGTGTCACGGCGGCGTTCTGCATGAAGGTTGGGGGTCCGCTCCTCTTGGCGCCCAGCTACCAGGCACAGACCTGGAACGGAAGCACCTGGGGGCCACTGCTGACGCTTCCGACGGTGACGGGTGCCACGGGCACTCCCAACCTCGACGACGTCTCCTGTGTCACCACCTCGTTCTGCGTCGCGGTGGGGGGTGCTCCGTTCTCCGGAGGAAGCTCGCCGCTCATCGAACAGTGGAACGGCACCTCCTGGTCGATCGTCCTGGTGAACGCATCAACGACGACCGGCGAGACGCTCACCGGCGTCTCGTGCATATCCGTCTCGTGGTGCATGGCAGGCGGCATCTCTCCCAGTGGCCCGGTCACCGAGCAGTGGAACGGCTCGTCTTGGACCATGACGAGCCTGCCGCTGCCCACCGGCGCCTCATCAGCGACCGCGTTGGGCCTGTCCTGCGGCGCGCCGACTTCGTGCATGTTGGTCGGGGTCAAGAGCGTGAGCAGTACCAACCAACCGCTGGCGGAGTTCTGGAACGGCTCGGGCTGGACGTCGACGACGGTGCCACTCGTCTCCGGGTCAACCGGCTACTTCACCGCCGTGTCGTGTGCCGGCCTCGCCTTCTGCGCAGCAGTCGGCGCCAACAGCCAGGGAACCACCCAGATCAACCTGGCGGAAACCTGGTCCGGCTCGGCTTGGAACCAGTTCGCAACGCCGAGCCCAGCGACCACCAGCAACACTCTCTACGGCATCAGCTGCTTCAGCGCGACCTCGTGCGCGGCGGTGGGCGCTGCACCCAACTCGGGAGCCACGGCGACCGTTTCCCAGGTCCTGACCTACGACGGACAGGCCTGGCACATGGTGGCACCACCGAACCCGGCCGGCGCGACCACGACCATTCTCACCGGCGTCTCGTGCCTGACCGACTGGGCCTGCATGGGGAGCGGGGTTTCGGTAACCGGGTCGGTCATCACGACCTATGACCTGATGGCCCCCATTGCCCGCAGCGGCTATCGCTTCGTGGCCTCAGACGGCGGCATCTTCAACTACGGGCCGGGCGCGCCCTTCCTGGGTTCCCTGGGCGCGACGCGGTTGAACGCCCCGATCGTGGGCATGGCGACGATGCCCGCGGGTGACGGCTACTACCTGGTCGCCTCCGACGGGGGCGTCTTCAACTACGGCTCGGCCCTCTTCTACGGCTCGATGGGCGGCAAGCCTCTCAACAAGCCCATCGTGGGCATCGCCGTGACGCCTGACGGGGGCGGGTACTGGCTCGTGGCATCCGACGGCGGCATCTTCGCCTTCGGCGACGCTCTCTTCTACGGCTCCATGGGCGGCCAGCCGCTCAACAAGCCCATTGTCGGGATCGCCTCCACGCCAAACGGCAACGGCTACTACGAGGTGGCCTCCGACGGCGGGATCTTCACCTTCCCGACGCAGGGGGGCCCGCCCTTCCTGGGTTCCACCGGGGCGATCACCCTCAACAAGCCGATCGTCGGCATGGCGGTGACCCCCGCGGGCCAGTACTACCTCGTGGCCTCTGACGGTGGGATCTTCTCCTTCCCCTCGAACCCCTCGGGCCCGCCCTTCTTCGGCTCCACCGGTGCGATCAAGCTCAACCAGCCCGTCATCGGCATGAGCATCGCCAACGGCGGGACGGGCTACTACCTCGGTGCCGCCGACGGCGGCATCTTCAGCTTCCCGAGCGGCGCCAGCGGCCCCGCCTTCTACGGCTCACGTGGGGGCCAGCCGCTCAACAAGCCGATCGTGGGGATCTCGGGCTAGGCCCCCTGGGGCAGCCGGGCGGGCGAGACACCAGACCGCCACCGCCGTCTTCGGTCGGCGGTGGCGGTTCGTCCGGTTGGGGTGCTCGATTTGGGGCACCCTGGATACATGGGTGTCCGGGTGAAGCGAGGCCGCCGCCGCTGCCTCGCCGGCGGTGCCGTCGGCCTCGTGGTCGCAGCCGCGTTGTCGGTCTCGTCGGGGTGGCCCGTGTTCGGCGCGGGCGCCCACAGCGGATCCCACCGGGAGCCGGAGGCAGCGGCCCTCTCCGCCGCGACCATGTCCGGGTCGGTGCCGCCGTACGAAGTGCGGACCGAGTCGATCCGGCTCCTTGACCCCAGCCGGTCGACGCCGGCTCGCGGCGACGTGCCGGCAACCGCCGGGCGCGTGCTGGTCACCGATCTCTTCGTGCCGGTCGGCGCATCGGGCCCGCGGCCGCTCGTGGTGTTCGCCCACGGCTGGAATAGCGACCCCGGCGTCTACGCGTCGCTGCTCGAGGAGTGGGCGGCGGCCGGGTTCGTCGTGGCCGCCCCCGTCTTCCCCGACTCGACGGACCTCTACCCGGGGTCGCCGGTGAGCGACTACGCGGACCAGGCCCTCGACATCACGTTCGTCATCTCGTCGTTGCTGCACGATCCGGCGGTGCCGATCGACCCGACGCGGATCGCGGTGACCGGCCACTCCGACGGCGGCACGGACGTGGCGCTGATGGCGCTCGACCCGGCTTATGCCGACGCCCGCGTGCGCGCCTACGTCTGCATGTCGGGCGAGATGCCGTCGGGCGTGGCGGCTTACGACGTCGCCACGACACCGGCCGCAGTGCTGTTCGCCGTCGGGTCGGACGACGAGTACGGCCTATACCCGTTGACGACCCAGGTGTTCCAGACGGCGCAGGCGTCCGCCAAGGCCATGCTCGTCGAGCCCGGCGGCGACCACCTCGGCTCCTTCGTGGACGCGACGGCCGCCGCCGCGGCCATGCGCGACGCCGAGACGCGGTTCCTGGAGCTGGCGCTCGAGCCACGGGCGCCGACTTCGGCCGCGATCGACGGCGCGCTGGCCGACCCCGCCGCGGGCTCGCTCCAGGTGGTGCCCGCGTCCTGAAGGACGCTGTTCAGCAGGTCGACGAGGCCGCGGAGTAGCCGGTGCCGGTCTCGGGGTCGTCGACCTCGCCCCCACCGCCCGAGCGCAGGATGGCGCCGAAGTGCACGACGTACCACTCGCCGCGCCACGAGATGAGCGACGCGATGCCGAACGACTTCGTGACGCCGCCCAGCTGGTACACGACGCGCGAGTTGGCGACCTCGTAGTAGCCGATCCCGTTGGCGCAGACCCCGGCGGGGATCCAGTGGGCGTACTGCTCGGGCACCGACACCGAGACGAACGTGGCCTGGGCGGGGTCGGGGCCGAGGAGCGCGTGCGCCGCCCCGATGTCGAGGCCGTAGTCGGCGACGAGCCGGTTCTGCCAGTCCCCGGCGGGGTCGCCGATGCCCGTCTTCAGCTGGACGTAGGCCGTCTTGGGGAAGAAGGCCGGCAGGGCGGGCGTGACCGAGCCCTGCACCACGCCCTGCCACAGCGCCTGCATCTCGGCTGCGAACTGCGGGTCGGTCGAGGCCGGGAGCTGCATCGTCTGGGGCAGCGTCCCCGGATCGGTCGTCGTGGTCGTCGTCGTGCTCGAGGTGGTGGTCGTCGGGAGCGCGGTCGTCGTCGTGGTGGTGCTCGAGGTCACCGCTGCGTGCGTCGTCGGCGCCGACCGCGTCACCAGCACGGCGAGCGCGACGCCACCGCCCACCACGACGACGGCGAGCGCGGACACGACGGCCCGGCGGGTCCGGACTCGGCGCGAGGGCATGCGATGCAGGGGCCCCGGTCTCAAGGAGCGGGGCGGCGTCGTCCTAGCGCTGCATCGCCTTCGTCTCGATGAACTCCTCGAGGCCGTACTTGCCCCGCTCGCGCCCATTGCCCGACTGCTTGTAGCCGCCGAAGGGCGCGCCCGGGTTGAAGGCCCCGCCGTTGATGTCGACCTGCCCGGTTCGCATCTGCCGCGCCACCTTCTCGGCCCGGGCCGGGTCGCTGCTCCACACGCCCCCGGACAAGCCGTAAGGCGTGTCGTTGGCGATCTCGATCGCCTCTTCCTCGGTGTCGTAAGGGATGATGGAGAGGACGGGACCGAAGATCTCCTCCCGGGCGATCGTCATGTCCGGGGTGACGTCGGAGAAGACCGTGGGCTGGACGAAGAAGCCCTTCTCCAGTCCTTCGGGTGCGGCCGCCCCGCCGATGACCAGTTTGGCCCCTTCCTCGATTCCCTTGTTGATGTAGCCCCGCACCCGTTCGCGCTGCACACCGGAGACGAGCGGCCCGAGCAGCTTGCCGGGCTCGAACGGGTCGCCGGGGGCGAAGCCGGCGGCGGCGCCCGCCGCCAGCTCTTCCACCTCGGCCAGCTTGTCCCGGGGGACGAGCATCCGCGTAAGGGCCGAGCAGGTCTGGCCTGAGTTCATGTAGCAGGCGAACACCCCGGCGGGCACAGCGGCTGCCAGGTCGGCATCATCGAGCAGGATGTTGGCCGACTTGCCGCCCAACTCGAGCGAGACGCGCTTGATGCCCTCGGCGGCGAGCTCCATGACTCTCCGTCCGGCCCGGGTGGAGCCGGTGAAGGACACCATGTCGACCTTGGGGTGCGCGGCGATGGCCTCGCCTACCACCGGCCCGACGCCACTGACCAAATTGAACACGCCGGCCGGCAGCCCGACCTCGTCGATGATCTCGGCCAGGATGAAGGCGTTGATCGGCGCCACCTCGCTCGGCTTGAGCACCACGGTGCAGCCCGCGGCCAGAGCGGGTGCAACCTTGAGTACGACCTGGTAGAGAGGGAAGTTCCACGGCGTGATGGCGCCCACGACCCCGATGGGCTCGTGCACGACGAGCGAGTTGCCGAGCTCCTCTTCCCACTGGAAGGCCTCGGCCGCGTTGGCGGCGTCGGCGAACGCGCCGGCCGGCAGGCCCACCTGAACGGAGCCCGACAGCGTCATCGGCATGCCGACCTCGTGGCTGATGACGGTGGCGATCTCGTCGGTGCGCGCCGCCAGGGCCTCACCGATGCGCTTGAGCAGCTTGCCGCGCTCCTCGCGGGAGGTGGCGGCCCAGGCCGGGAACGCCGCCGCGGCCGCCTGCACGGCCTTGTCGACGTCCTCGGGCGTCCCTTCGGGGATGGTGGCGAAGACCTCCTCGGTGGCCGAGTCGATGACCTCGAGGGTGCCGGACCCGGTCGATGGGACCCAGGCCCCGTTGATGTAGATCTTGTCGCGCACGTCCATGGGGAAGCCCTCCCTCGTCGATGTCTCGATGCTGAGCGTCCCCACCCTATCCAGCCAGGCCGGCGGGCCGCCCCTCCGGGCGCCGCGGCTGCGCCGCCCCGGCCGACCCGGATAGAGGGTTAGCTCATGCCCACGATCGGTGCGTTGAGGCGGATGCTGCCCGCGGAGCCGAAGAACCCCGCGTCGCCGTAGTTGAAGATGCCGCCGTCGGAGGCCACGAGCCAGTAGCCGCCACCGTCGGTCGAGGCGTCCATCCCCACCACCGGCGCGTTGAGGTGGAGCGCGCCCGCCGACCCGTCGAAGCCGGCGTCGCCGTAGTTGAAGATGCCCCCGTCGGAGGCCACGAGCCAGTAGCCCGCACCGTCGGGGCTCGATGCCATCCCCACCACCGGCGCGTTGAGGTGGAGCGCGCCCGCCGACCCGGCGAACGCGGCGTCGCCGTAGCTGAAGATGCCGCCGTCGGAGGCGACGAGCCAGTAGCCGGCGCCGTCGGGTGTCGGCGCCATGCCGACGATCGGCGCGTTGAGATGCAAGGCGCCGGCCGAACCGTGGAAGACGGCGTCGCCATAGGTGAAGATGCCGCCGTCGGACGCCACGAGCCAGTACCCGCCGCCGTCGGGCGTCGCCGCCATGCCGACGATCGGCGCGTTGAGACGGAGGGCGCCCGCCGAGCCGGCGAACGCGGCGTCGCCGTAGTTGAAGATGCCGCCGTCAGAGGCGACGAGCCAGTACCCGGCGCCGTCGGGCGTCGGCGCCATGCCCACGATCGGCGCGTTGAGGTGCAGGTTGCCCGTCGAGCCGAAGAAGCCGGCCGAGCCGTAGTTGAAGATCCCGCCGTCCGACGCGACGAGCTGGTAGCCGGTGCCCGCCGCGACGCAGGCCTGGCCGCCGTTGCAGCTGGGCGGGAACGCGTACAGCGCCTCGGCCGCCTGGACCGACCCGACCGTGTTGTCGCCGGCGCCGGTGCAGCTGGTGATGCCGACCGGGCACGACACGCCGTTGAGGAGGACGTGGCCGGCGGGACTGGTCGGGTCGAGGCCCGTCGTTGCCTGCCAGGCGCCACCCGAGCCGAACTCGACCAGCGCGTGGTCCAGCTTGTTGTCGGGCGCCGTCCCGAGATAGCCGCCGACCGCGAGGCACTCACCCGAGCCGTCTGTGGTGCACGAGACGCCGTTGAGCTGAATCGACGTCGTGCCGGTGGGGACGGGGATCGCCGTGCGCGCCCAGTTCGGAGACGAGAAGACCTCGGCGACCGCCTGGCCGCCGCCGCTGTTGCCGACGGCCGTGCACGACGTGGACGAAGGACACGACAGCGAGGTGAGAGTGTCGCCCCCGTGCAGCGTCAAGGCACTCCACGTGGTGCCCGCCAGTGTCTCGACCATCGAGCCAAGGTTCGATGCCCCGACGGCCAGGCAGGACGTCGCGGAGAAGCATTGGATGCCGCCGGCCGTCGCCGAGTTCGCGCCGGCTGGAAGGGCGGCCTGCGACGCCGTCCACGTGGTTCCCGAGAGCGTGTCGACGAGGACGTGGTTGTTCGCTCCGAACATGTAGCTGCCCACGGCGACGCACGACGTGCTCGACACGCACGAAATGGACGAGAGGACGCCGTGGATCCCGCCGGCCGGCTCGAGCCCCGAGGTGACCGGGGTCCACGTCGTCCCGCTCAACGTCTCGACCAGCGGCTCGGCCCCGAGGAGCGTCTGCGTGTGGCTCCCGACCGCGATGCACGAGGTGTCGGACGCGCACCAGACGCCATTGAGCGTCGGATTTTTCACCCCCGAATGGATGATGTTGCTCAGCGACCAGGTGTCACCGTCCAACACGGCGGCGAACCCGACCGTCTTGGCCGATGACCTGGTGGTGCCGACGGCGACGCACGCCGTCACCGACTTGCACGAGATGCCGTTCAGCCCGGCGAACGCGCCGGACGAGGTCGACGTCAGGGTCTGCAGGACGAACGACGGGCTGGACGGGACCGCGGCGGCGGGCCCCGAGAGGGCCAGGGCGAGGAGAAGGGCTCCCAACAGCGAAGAGAGGGCGATCCTGCGCATGGTGACCCCGCCTTTCCCGACCGGTCGCCGGTTCGTTCCGGGCGAGGACGCTACAGGATGCGGCTGTGGCGGCCGCGTCGGTCGGCAGCCAGCCGGGGCGGCGGGCTCACCCCTTCTTGCCGAGCAATGGGTGTTCGCCCATGCCGACGGGCTGGAGATGCTGACCGAGCACTTCGTGGAAGTGGTCGGCGACCTCCTGGGGCGTCCAGCCCCCTTCGCGCCACATCGTCGCGATCTGCCGGGGCGTCTGGAACAGCGTGTAGGCGAAGCCCGTGCGCCCGAGCACCTGGCCGTTGACGTACGAGGCGCCCTCGGAAGCAAGGAACGCGATCAACGGCGCGTTGAGGGCGGCGTCCTGGTCGGCCGGCGGCTCGGCGCCCTGGTAGAGGCCCTCCGTCATGCGGGTGAAGCCCGCAGGGGCCACGGCGTTCACCGTGATGCCGTACTTGCCGAGCTCGAGCGCCCACACGAACGTCATGCCCATGATCGCCGCCTTGGCGGCACCGTAGTTGGTCTGGCCGAAGTTCCCGCGCAGGCCGGCCGACGACGTGATGTTCACGATGCGGCCGTAGCCGGCGTCCTTCATGAGGGGCGCCGCGTGGCGCACCGTGTTGAACGTGCCCTTCTGGTGCACGGCGATCACGGCGTCGTAGTCGGACTCGTCCATCTTGACCAGCGTGCGGTCGCGCACGATGCCGGCGTTGTTGACGACGATGTCGATCTTCCCGAAGTTGTCGACCGCCGTCTGGATGATGTTGCCGGCGGCGGCGAAGTCGCTCACCGAGTCGTGGTTCGGCACCGCGGTGCCGCCGCCCGCCTCGATCTCCTTGCACACCTGGGCGGCAGGGTCCTCTGCGGTGCCCTCACCGCCGAGCGTCACGCCGACGTCGTTGACGACGACCTTTGCGCCCTCGGCGGCCAGGCAGAGGGCGATGTCGCGCCCGATGCCCCGACCCGCACCCGTCACCACCGCCGACCGGCCATCGAGAAGTCCCATGACCGCGCACTGTACTCGGGGCTCCGTTTGCTGACAGCGGTGTCAGGGTTGGCCCCGGGGCAGTACGATTCGGGCAACCACGGGGCGACGGGGTTCTCCACGTCGTCCCAATTGAGCGGTACCGAGCGGTGAGGAGCCCGGCATGGCCACCAGCATTCCGAACGCACCCGAACAGATCGTCGCGGCGGCCCAGGAGCTCCTGTCGAAGGGGTTGGTCGAAGGGACGTCGGGGAACATCTCGGCGCGGATGGAGGACGGCAACATCGCCTGCACGCCGTCCTCGCTCGACTACCGCGTCATGTCGGTGGACGACATCTGCATCGTGAACCCGGAGGGCGAGCAGGTGGCGGGGGAGCGCGGACCGACCTCGGAGAAGTACCTCCACCTGGCCGTGATGAACGCATACGAGGACATCGGGGTGTGCATCCATTCCCACGCGGTGCACGCCACCATGTTCGCGGTGGCGCACCAGGACATCCCCAGCTGCATCGACGAGTTCACCGTGTACCTGGGTGGCGACATCCGCTGCACCGAGTACGCGCCGAGCGGTTCGCCGGACCTGGCCGAGCAGGTGGTCAAGGCGCTCGAGAACCGGGGCGCCGCCCTGATCGCCAACCACGGGATGGTGGCCATCGGCACCACGATGGAGAAGACCATGCACAACACGGCGCTGGTCGAGCGCTCCGCCAAGATCATCTGGGGCGCGAAGCAGCTGGGCGGGATCTTCCCGCTGCCCGACAAGGTCAACACCAACTTCGCCAACGTCTACCCGTACATGCGGTAACGACGTGACCGACGGCATCGTCCGGGCTCGCTTGGACGAGCTCGGCTTGACCCTGCACGGGCCGCATCCGCCCCACGACCCACTGGACGCCGTCGTCGTCCACGACGGCGTGGCGCGGACCTCCGGTCAGCTGCCGCGTATCGCCGGTGAGCTGACCTGCCTCGGCCGGCTGGGCGACGAGGTCAGCGTCGACGAGGGCCGCGCCGCGGCCGCCGTGTGCGCGCTCAACGCGTTGGCGGTGCTGGAGGCCGCTCTGGGCTCGCTCGACCGGATCGAACGGGTCCTCACCGTGACCGGCTACGTGGCCTCGGCGCCCGACTTCCACGAGCAGCCGACGGTGGTCGACGGGGCGAGCCGGGTGCTGGCCGACGTCTTCGGCGACGCGGGGCGCCACACCCGCTCGGCGATCGGGGTGGCGGCGCTGCCACGCCGGGGTGCTGTCGAGATAGAGGTCACGGTCGCCGTCAAGGCTTGACGAAGGCGGCTGCGATGTCGGCGCGCGCTGCGCCGGCGGCCTCCCAGTAGTTGGGGATGCCGTCGATCTGGAGCTGCTTGACCGCTTCGATCGCCGTGCCATACGCCGCGGCCGCGATGGCGCCGCCGACCGAGATGCGCGCCACCCCCAACGCGGCCAGCGCGCTGATCGGCGGCGCGCCGGGGGTCAGCAGGACGTTCACCGGCCGGTCGACGGCGGCGAGGAGCGTCCGCAGCTCGTCGGGATCGACGACGCGTGGCGCGAACAACACGTCGGCACCGGCTGCCTGGTACGCCTGTAGACGGGCGATCGTGTCGGCCAAATCGACGCAGCCGTGCAGATAGTTCTCGGCCCGAGCGGTCAGCACGAACGGGACCGGGCCGTTGTGCGCCGCCTCGGCGGCGGCGCGCACGCGGTCGGCCGCCAGGCCCAACTCGTAGATCGGTTCGTCGCTGTTGCGGGTGAAGTCCTCCACCGATCCGCCGGCGAGGCCCTGCTCGATGGCGCGATGGATCGTCTCGGCCACACCCAGCGGCTCGTCGGCAAAGCAATTCTCGAGGTCGGCCGACACCGGGACGTCGACAGCGGCGCTGAGATCGGCGCAATGGGCCAGCACCTCATCACCCGTCATGGCGCCGTCGAGCCGGCCCTGCGTGAGGGCGAACCCGCCGCTGGTCGTCGCGATGGCCTCGCAGCCGGCATTGGCGAAGAGCCGCGCCGACCCGATATCCCACGCATTGGGCATGAGGAGGGGGCGACCGGGGACGTGGAGATCGAGGAACGAGCGCGCCTTCTCGGCCTGTGCGGTGGAGGGAGTCATGTGACGCACGGTATCGGCGCCGTGCGACAGGCGGTTCAGCCGGCGGTCGCTGCCGGCACGTACGGCTTGGGATTCTCCGGGAACTCCCAGTACTGCACCTCGCACGTCATCGGGAGGATGTGGCTCACGTACAGCGAATGGATCTTCACGACGCCCTGGTCGTCCATGTGCAGGTCGATCAGTTTGAGGCGATCGTCTTTCTTCCGGAAGGCCTCGGCGCGCTCTTGGATGCCCTTCAGGTCGTCGAGCGAGTTGACGGCGAAGCCGTAGTGGTCCATCTGCGGGCACTTCATGGGATCGTCCTCGGAGATGAGGAAGATGAACTGGTCCCAGTGCACACAGCTGAGGATCAGGCGGCGGCGATCCTCGGTCATGACGGCCATCTCCTCGAAGCCGAGCACCTCCTCGAAGAAGGAGCAGATGTCCGAGCGGCTCTCCTCGCCGAGCAGATCCGCAGGAAGGGACATCGCGACGTGGTTGAAGCGCGGGTTCCCGGCTGGATAGTAGGGATGTGCCATCAGCGTGCCTCCGGTGCGACCATGACCTTGCCAGCGATGTTGCCCACGGCGAGACCCTCGAGCGCATTGACGATGCCGCCGAGCCCGATGGTGCCCGGCTCGATCAGCTGCTCAGCCGGGAAGCCGTCGGACGCGAGCAGGTCGAGGGCCTGCTCGAAGCCGCCGAGGTCGTAGATGAACGATCCTGTCACGGTCAGCTCGTTCAGGATCATCCGGTTGATGTCGAAGGTGGGGTGGTCGATGCCGGCGCCCACCATGACGAGGATGCCCCCGCGCCGCACCTGACAGAACGCGGTCTCGATGGCGGCGCGATGCCCGGAGCACTCCAGGACGACGTGGGCGGCGCGCGCCGACTGGCGCTCGGGCTCCCACGACGGGAACACCTCGAGGTCGGCCGGGTCCACGACCTCCTTCGCGCCCAGTTCTGCCGCCAGCCGGCGGCGGTTCTCGTTCGGCTCGACGGCGGTGACGTCGGTGATGTCCATGGCGCGCAGGGCGGCGATGCTCAGCGCTCCGATCGGTCCGGCGCCGAAGACCATGACGCTGTCGCCGG
Organism: uncultured Acidimicrobiaceae bacterium; assembly: GCA_963777485.1. Classification (GTDB taxonomy): domain Bacteria; phylum Actinomycetota; class Acidimicrobiia; order Acidimicrobiales; family RAAP-2; genus Bog-473. Next base: position 627,056 of record CAVZQP010000001.1, read on the forward strand.
GCGCCGCCCCCGAGCGGGTGATGCCGTGCAACGCGACGGACAGCGGTTCGGCCAGGGCGGCGTGGCGAGGCGAGAGTCCCTCGGGCAGGCGCACCACCCCGGCGGCACGCGCCACGATGTACTCGGCGAAGGCACCGTCGGTGTGCTCACCGGTGCTCATGGAGTGGCGGTTCTCACACTGCGACGGCTTGCCTTCGAGGCAGCGCCGGCACGTGCCGCACTTCGGCGACGCGCCACCGACCACCAGCTCGCCGACCGACCAGTTCGTGACCTCGTCGCCAACGGCGACGATCGTCCCGCTCCACTCGTGTCCGGCGACGACACCTTTGGGCAAGCCCCAGCCGTCACGCAGCTGATGGATGTCGGAACCGCAGATGCCGCACGAATGCACGCGCACGACCACCTGATCGGGACCGGGGCTCGGCACGGGCCGTTCTTCGACGGTGACGATGCCCGGCGACTGATACACGGCGGCAGACATGACGTCGGGGAGCGATCCGCCGTTCGCCCCCCCGGGTGACCCTGACATGAGCGTCAGGTTACGCGTTCTCCCGCAGCCAGGCGAGGCCGCCCGCCAGGTGGCGCAGATAGACGGGGAGCTCCCACGCCAGAGGGAAATGACCCAGGGCCGTGTAGAAGCTGCGCGCACGGCCGTCTTCGACGCACCAGGCGAGCGGGAAGCCGCAGTCCGGCACCCTGCCTCCGGGCGCCGAGAGGTCGACCTGGTCGCCGGCGAGCCGCAGGAGGACCTGGGCATCGGGTCGCAGGTCGCGGAACAGATAGACCTCGTCGTGCCAGACCCACTGCTCGCCAATGTGCGCGGTGGCGGGGTGTGCCGCGTCGACGACGTCGATGGCGAAGTCCTGGGTCCAGGGATGACCGTCGAAGCGGGCGCCGAGCATCGAGCCGTACTCGGGCCAGGTGTGGCTGGCGTCGGAGGCCGAATGCACACCGAGCACGCGGAGCTGCCCACCGCTCCAGGCGGTGTAGGTCGCCTCCTTCTGGTCGGGTGACCACGGTGTCTCGCCGATGGTGAAGAGCGCGAGCACGCCGGCTGTCGCGAGCTGGCGGGGTGACACGTCGCGCACGTCGGTGACCACGGTGGGCGAGAGGCCGGCCATGTCGGCCAACTCCGACAGCGCCGTCTTGGCCTGGGTCAGGGTGCCATGCACGCCCGCCGGCCCGTCCACGTAGGGGGCGACCTGGGTGACGATCAGCATGGAGTCGGCCATCGGGAGCGGAGTGTACGGCTGGTGCGATGGTGGTGCCGGGTGGTCCAATGCACGGCGGGCACACGAGCCCAGGCGGCAGTGAGGAGGACGAGTGGCCGATCCCGAGACGAGACCCGAGGACGTGGCGGCGGCCCTGGCCGTCCTGGGGTCGGCGACGCTGGGGGAATCCGGTGGGCAGGCCGCGCACCGCAGGCTCCGGCCGGTATGGCCGGGCGCGTCGATCGCGGCGCCGGCCTATCCCGTCGGGTGCACGCCTGGCGACAACCTCGCCGTCCACGTGGCCGTCACGAAGGCGCCGCGGGGCAGCGTGCTCGTGGTCGATGTCGGCCAGGTGACCGACCGTGGTTACTGGGGCGAGGTCCTGACCACGGCGGCGGAGGCGGCGGGACTCGCGGGCCTTGTCCTCGACGGTGGCGTCCGCGACGTGGCTGCGCTCGAGACGCACGGCTTTCCGGTCTTCTCCGCCGGCATTGCGTTGACCGGTGCGACGAAGGACAAGCCGGGGACGGTAGGCGGGCCTGTGCGTGTCGGCGGGATCGAGGTCTCCGTCGGGGACTGGGTGGTCGGTGACGTCGACGGCGTCACGTTCGTGCCCGTCGATGCTGTCGACGAGGTCCTGGCGGCGGGGCGGGCGCGAGAGGCCAAGGAAGCGGGGTTCTTCGCCGCGTTGCGCGACGGGCGCACGACCGTGGATTTGCTCGGTCTCGACGCGTCCCTGGTCTCGGGACCCGAGGACTGAACCGGAGGGAACAGGGCAGATCATCAGTCTAGCCTTATTAGTCTAAACTGATGGTATGGCCCGTGACCCGCTGATCGACGACGTCGCCGGCGCGCTGCACGCGAGCGTGCGGTTGCTCGTGCAGCGTCTCCGACAGACCCAGGCGGTCGAGGGCGATCTCACTTCGCCCGAGACGTCCGCGCTGGCCCGTTTGGACCGTACCGGCCCGACCACCGCGGCCGAGCTAGCCCGGCTCGAGCGGATCAGCCCCCAGTCGATGGGAGCGACGGTTGCTGCGCTCGAAGAGCGTGGCCTCGTCGGCCGTGTACCCGACCCTGCCGACGGGCGGCGGTCCATCTTGTCCCTCTCTGCGGACGGACGTGCGCTGCTCCAGCGCCGGCGCACCGCACGTAGCGAGCATCTGTCCGAGGCCCTCGAGTCGGCGTTCACGCGGGCCGAGGTCAAGCAGTTGCAGGCGGCCGCTCCCCTCATAGAACGCCTGGCGCAGAACATTTGATGACGCGGCACGACGTCGACGACCGTTACAAGTGGGTCGCGCTCGCCAACACCACGGCGGCCACCTTCATGGCGGTACTCGACGGCTCGATCGTCATCATCGCGTTGCCGGCCATCTTCCGGGGTATCCACCTCAACCCACTGGCGCCCGGGAACATCACGTACCTCTTGTGGATGATCATGGGTTACCGCCTCGTGCAGGCCGTGGCCGTGGTCGGTCTCGGCCGACTGGGCGACATGTTCGGCCGCGTCCGGATCTACAACGCGGGGTTCGCCGTCTTCACGATCGCATCGGTGCTCCTGTCGTTCGACCCGTTCCTCGGCAGCAGGGCCGCCATGTGGCTGATCGGTTGGCGCTTCCTCCAAGCCATTGGTGGGTCGATGCTCATGGCCAATTCGGCGGCGATCCTCACCGATGCCTTCCCGGAGAACCAACGCGGGTTCGCCCTCGGGATCAACCAGGTGGCCGGCCTGGCCGGTCAGTTCATCGGCCTGGTGCTCGGCGGCGTGCTGGCGATCTGGGACTGGCGTGCCGTGTTCTGGGTGAACGTCCCCGTCGGCATCTTCGGGACGCTCTGGGCGTACTACCGGCTGCGCGAGGTGGGGCACCGGTCGCGGGGACGCATGGACTGGTGGGGCAACATCACGTTCGCGGCCGGGCTCGGCTCGCTGCTCGTCGCCATCACGATCGGGATCCAGCCGTACCACGGGCAGACGATGGGCTGGACCAAACCAGAAGTCCTGGTGCTGATGTTCGGTGGTTTGGCCCTGCTCGTCGCGTTCGTGTTGATAGAGAGGAAAGTGCGAGATCCGATGTTCAACCTGGCGCTGTTCCGCATCCGCGCGTTCAGCGCAGGCAACGTCGCCAGTTTCGCCGCCCGTTTGGGCCAGGGCGGGCTGCAGTTCATGCTCGTCATCTGGCTGCAGGGGATCTGGCTGCCGCTCCACGGCTACGACTACAGCTCCACTCCTCTGTGGGCCGGCATCTTCCTCTTGCCACTCACGGCCGGGTTCCTCATATCGGGTCCTCTGTGCGGGTACCTGTCGGATCGTTACGGCGCCCGGGGCTTCGCCACGACGGGGATGTTCGTCTACGGCGCCAGTTTCATCGGCCTCATGCTGCTCCCGGTCGACTTCGGCTATCCCGAGTTCGCGACCCTGATTGCGATCAACGGCATCGGCATCGGCATGTTCAGCGCTCCGAACACCGCGTCCATCATGAGCAGCGTGCCGGCGGACCAACGGGGCGCGGCGTCGGGCATGCGGGCGACCTTCCAGAACTCGGGTACGGCGCTGTCCATCGGGGTGTTCTTCTCGCTGATGATCACCGGGCTGGCCGGCACCCTGCCGACGACCCTCAGCAAGGGGCTGGAGCGACAGGGCGTCGCGCACTCCGTCGCCCACCACATCGCGTCCCTGCCCCCGGTGTCGTCGCTCTTCGCGTCCGTGCTCGGGATCAACCCGCTGCACCAGCTCCTGTCGATGGGCGGTGAGCTGGGCAAACTCCCCGCAGAGGCGCAGCGGATCCTTACCGGCAAGATGTACTTCCCCGACCTGATCTCGGCGCCGTTCCACCATGGCCTCACAATCGTGTTCCTGGTCTCGGCGGGCCTGGCGTTCATCGCCGCGTTTGCGTCGCTGGCCCGGGGGCCGCGTTCGACCAACGCCTCGGGCACCTTGGCGACGGGCGATGGGAAGGGCGAAGCACACACCGAAGCCGACCTCGTGGGCGTCGTCCCGGGGAGCGAACGTTAGGACCCAGCTCGCGGCCCCATGTGATGCGGCCCGGCCGCCGGGACGGGTCCGGTGGCACAATGCGGTCATGAGCGAAGAGACCAAGGACGACAAGGCCGAGCGCATCGAGATCCGGCGCTTCATCCCGGCCGAGGCCTCGCGCATCTTCTCGGTAGTGCGTGACCCCGAGGGGCACGTGACCATCGACAGCACGGGCATGCTGCAGAGCTCGACTGGGGAGCCGGCTTCGAAGGTGGGCGACGAGTTCGTGATCCACATGGACCGTGAGTCGCTCAACGACTACCCGATGGGCAAGTACGACGTCACGGTCCATATCAGCCGCTACGAGCAGGACCACGCGATCGCGTGGACGATCCTCGGGCAGATCAAGCCGCAGATCGGCCACGTGTACGGCTACGAGCTCGAGCCGGCCGAGGGCGGCACGATGGTGACGTCGTACTACGACTGGTCGGACATCGCCCCGGAGTGGAAGCAGGCGGACATCTTCCCTGTGATCTCGGAGACGGCGGTGCGGGCGACGCTCGGGATCCTGGAACGGACGCTGGCGCGGTCGACGGCCTGGTAACAGTCGTGCCAGCCCGCGGGGGTAGCGCTGAGCGGCTCAGGCCTGCTCGTCGCAGTCGGCGCAACGGCCCAACATGGCGAAGTGGTGCGGGTCGATGGTGAACCCGAATTCGTTCGCGGCATCCCGAGCCAAACCCGAGAACATCGATTGAGGGACCTCGATGAGCGTGCCGCACTCCTCGCAGACGAAGTGGCCGTGGACCCTCCCCGCCAGGTGGTACGTCGCCGGGCCGTGCCCGAAGTGGGAGTGGACCACGACACCGATACGTTCGAGCTCTTCGAGATTGCGATAGATCGTCGACAGGTGGATGTCGGGAGCCTCCGCCTGCACCTCCGCGGTCAGCTCCTCGGCAGTGCGATGGCCGGGTGAGCTGAAGAGAATTCGGAGGATGATCCTCCTCGAGGAGGTGACGCGACCGCCGTGCTGGCGCACGATCTCGAGCGCGTCCTCGATTGTGCTCGCATCGGCCGATGGCGCCGGTTCGGTCGGGCCTCGCCGACTCACGGATTTCGATGGTATCGGCCGTGGTCGCGGTGCCCTCGACACTGCCGCCGAAAGCCCCGGTTCAGAGAAGGGTTTCACGGCCGGATAGCTTATTGCGAATTAGTCGCATTAGTGTCTAGAGTGGCGAACCGTGGTCGCGGTCTCCACGACATTGCCGGTCCCCAAGACAGCCCGTCGACGGCTGACGCGCACCGAACGCGTCCGGCTCTTATGGATGGGGGCGGTCGTCTTGGCGCTCAACACGATCGGCTGGCTGCTCTTGGCAGTCGCGCTCGGCGGTCACTTGCACGCCTCTCAGTCCAAGGCCTTCGGGTTTGGCACCGGCGTGCTGGCCTACACCCTCGGAATGCGTCACGCGTTCGACGCGGACCACATCGCCGCGATCGACAACACGACGCGCAAGCTGGTCGGCGAGGGCAAGCGACCGCTCGGGGTCGGTTTCTCGTTCTCACTCGGCCACTCCACGGTGGTGTTGGTCCTTGCGCTGGCTTTGAACTTCGGGATCCGTGCGCTGAACCTCCAGGTGAGTCAATCCTCGTCAGGTCTCCATGCCACGACGGACATCATCGGCACGTCGATATCGAGCGCGTTCTTGTTCCTGATCGCGCTGATCAACCTCGGCGTACTGGTCTCGATCTTCCGTCTGTATCGGCAAGCGGGCTCGGGCCGCTACGACGCGGCGGAATTGGATCGCCAGCTCGCCAGTCGCGGCCTCATGAACCGCGTGCTCGGCGGCTACTCCCAACGCATCGACTCCTCGTGGAAGATGTACCCCGTCGGCATCCTCTTCGGCCTCGGGTTCGACACCGCGACGGAGATCGCATTGCTCGTCCTCGCCGGCGCGGCCGTCGTGGGAGGTCTGTCGATTTGGGCCATTGTGTCGCTGCCGATCCTCTTCGCAGCAGGCATGTGCCTCTTCGATACGCTCGACGGATGCTTCATGAACTTTGCCTACGACTGGGCGTTCGCCAACCCCGTGCGGAAGATCTTCTACAACCTCACGATCACCGGGCTCTCGGTTGCCGTCGCGCTGCTCATCGGCACGGTTGAGATTCTGGGGTTGATCGGCAAGGAGGCGAACCTCAACTCGCCGTTCTGGAGTTTCGTCAGCCGGTTCAACATCAACACCGCCGGGTTCTTCATCGTCGGCTTGTTCATCGTGACCTGGGTGGCGGCCTGGGCGTACTGGCGGTTGGCGCGGGTCGAGGAGCGGGTATCGCTGGCAACGACCGACGAAGTGCCGTGACCCGGTCGACTGGTGGCGCCGTCAGAGCGCCTGAATCGCCGATATCCCCACGATCGGCGCGTTCAACGGGGCACCTCCGGCCGACCCGTAGAACCCGGCGTCCCCGAAGTTGAAAACGCCACCGTCCCGTCCGACCATCCAATAGCCCATGCCGTCAGCCGTCCGGTCCATGCCCACGATCGGCGCGCTCAAGGGCGTTCCACCCATGGAGCCGAAATATCCGACGTCGCCGAAGCTGAACATGCCGCCGTCCGAGGCGACGAGCCAGTAGCCGCCCCCGTCGGGAGCTGCCGTCATCGCGACGATGGGCTTCTGGAGCGGCAGTCCGCCGGTGGACCCGAAGAAGCCCGCGTCGCCATAGGCGAAGATGCCGCCGTCTGAAGCCACGAGCCAGTACCCGCCGCCGTCAATCGTCGATGCCATCCCCACGATCGGCCTGTTCAGGTGCATGCCGCCGGTCGAGCCGAAGAAGCCGGCGTCGCCGTAGGCGAAAATTCCACCGTCCGACGCGACCAGCCAATAGCCCGCGCCGTCGGGTGTTGGTGTCATGCCCACGATCGGTGCATTCAGTGGTGCTCCTCCTGTCGACCCGTAGAACACCGCATCGCCGAAGGCGAAGATGCCGCCGTCCGAGGCCAACAGCCAGTAGCCGGCGGCATCGGGTGTCGCCGCCATCCCGATGATCGGTGCGTTGAGGTGCAGGCCGCCCGTCGAGCCGTAGAACTGAGCGCCGCCGTAGCTGAAGATCCCGCCGTCGCTGGCGACTTCCCAGTAGCCGGGTCCGCTGAGGGGTTTGATTGCGATGGTGAGCAGTGCTTGGCTCGGGAGCTGGTTGGAGTCCGTGACGGTAAAGGTCACGGGGTATTCGCCGGAGATGGTGGGAATGCCGGTGATGGTGCCATCCGGATCGAGGTGGAGCCCGGGCGGGAGGGTCCCTGCACCGACGGACCATGAGTACGGCAGCAGGCCGCCAGCGGCGGCGAGCGAACTCTGGTACGGGACGCCGATCGTGCCGACCGTGAGGTTCGACGTGGTCACGTCGGGAGGGGCGGACAATGTCTCGATGGTTCCTCCGAAGTCGACGTTGTTGCCGACGGCTTCGCAGTTGACCGGGCTGGAGCACGAGATGCCGTAGAGGTGGCCGACTCCCGACGGCGCTTGCGTTGAGGTCCAGGTCGATCCGGCGTCGGTCGTCGTGACGATGCTCGTGCCGCCGACAGCGGTGCAAGCGGCGGTGCTGATGCAGCTGATGCCCGAGAGTGACGTGGCACCGGCCGGGGAGCCGAGGTCGAACCAGTGCGCGCCGCTGTCCGTTGTGCCGATGACGTGCGCGCCCGCGGCCAGGCAGGTCGTGTCGCTCGGGCATGCAATGGCGTCGAGTGCGCCCGTGTACCCGCTCGGGACTGATTGCGGTATCCAGGTTTGGCCGCCGTTCGTTGTCGCAAGTATCGAAGCGCCGGGGCCGGGAGATGCCGAACCGACAGCGGTGCAGTGCATCGTGTCGGCGCAGGCGATGGCGGTGAAGTCGTTCACCGTGGAAGGTGCGTCCTCAACTGTCCACGAGGCGCCGCCATTCGTCGTTCCGATGATGCTCGGTGAAGTCGGACCCGATGCAGAGTTGCTTACTGCCTGACAGTCGGACGGACTGGCACATGACACCGACGTGAGGAGGCCAACCCCGGTCGGGATTGGTTCTGTGGACCAGTTGGATCCTCCGTTGGTCGTTCCGATCAATTCGGGACTTCCGAAGATGCCGAACCCAACAGCCATGCAAACGGCGGTCGTGGCGCAGGAGATCCCGTTCAGCGCACTGACTTGAGACGGAATGCTCTGGGGGGTCCAGGCATAGCCGGCGTTCGAGGAGAACAACACGGTGTGGATACCGGCAGCGAAGCAGATCGCAGTCGCCGGGCACGATGCAGACAGAAGGCGGCTTGTGCCTGCCGGCGGAGTCTCACTCGTCCATGTAAGACCGCCCGAGTTCGTGCTCATGACGGTGGAGCCGGCCCCGGTGTTACCGCTGTCACCGACAGCAACACAGTCATAGAGGCTTGAACATGAGATGCCGGTCACGTCGACGGCATTGGAGGGGGAACTCTGCGATGTCCACGTAGCTCCGTCATTGTTCGTCTGAATGACATACGTCGTGGCGCTGTCGGTGGACCCGACCGCGATGCATGTTGCTGTATTTGGACATTCGACTGCCGCCAGTTTCGATCCGGTCGGAATAGATGCTGTCGCCGCCCAGTCATTGAAGTCATTGGTGCTGAAGCTCGTCGTGTTTCCATCGGTCGCTAGTCCCACTGCTACGCAATTGAGAGACGCAGCACAAGAGACAGCACTTAGGAACAATGCAGACGGCTCAGAAGTGACAGTGCTCCAAGTGGAGCCGGCATTTTGGGTACCAATGACCGCCGATACAGAGTCAACTACACCAACCGCGACGCATGTGTGCGAATCAGGACAAGAAACGCTCGATAGGGAGTTCAAGTTCATTGGAGGCGGCTGAGTTGTCCACGTCGCCCCATTAAGCGTTCCCACGATCCCTAAGCCTCCGACTGCGGTGCACTGATCGTTCGTGAAACACGAGATCGAATGCGCGGAATACGAGGAGTCTTGAACGACCCACGTCGAACCGCCATTGGTCGACTTCAAGATTCCGGTGCCTCCGCCGGCGTAACAGACCGTTGCCGAAGGACAGGAGACAGTCGCAAGGGCCGTGACGCCTGCGGGGACCGTTCCCGCTGACCACGTCGAGCCTCCGTTGTTTGAAACGAGGATCGAGGCGAAATTGCCATCGTCGTCGCCGACAGCGACACAAGTCGCGGTTCCTGCGGCACAGGACACAGCGCGAACATTCGGCAGGGGCGAATACGACGCTGTGGTATTCCACGACGGAGTCGTCGCAGAGGCCGCCGGCGTTCCTTCGGTCGTTAGAAGCCCGACTAGGCCCAGGGTCGTGACGGTCGAGAGCGCGGCACCGACAATTCCCTTGACCGTGGGCACGGCCACCACCTCCACCCGGAGACCACTCCGAACGACTCGGCGATCGTATCCCTCGACTTGGCTTGAGCCGCGAGCTAAGGGACCAAGAAGGGAATGGTCGCTGTCAGATCAGAGCCGGGCTCTATGGCGGCGTGATTGCATTTGGCGGGTTGCGACCGGCGAGGACGTCAGCGACGCCCTGACACGCCAAGCGCGCCATGCGGGTGCGGGTGTCGATCGTGGCGCTGCCGATGTGCGGGAGGAGCGTGGCCCTCGGCGCTGTCAGCAACCGGGGGTTCACTGCCGGCTCCCCGTCGTAGACGTCGAGGCCAGCGGCATAGAGACGCCCGTTCTCAAGGGCGTCGGCCAACGCGTCCTCGTCCACCACCGGCCCTCGAGCGGTGTTGACGAGGACGGCTGTGGGTTTCATGACGGCCAATTCCGCCGCGCCGATGAGATGTCGGGTCGACTCGGTCAGCGGTACATGCAGGCTCACGATGTCCGAGCGCTGGAGTAATTCGTCGAGGGTGGGGAGGTAGCCGTGCAAGCCGGTGTCGTGTCGGGCGGTGTGGATGACCTCCATGTCGAAGCCCACCGCACGCTGGGCGACGGCCCTCCCGATCCGGCCGAATCCGACAAGGCCGAGCGTCATGCCGTGGACGTCACGGGCCAGGTGGTCGCCGAAGCCCCAACCTTTCCAACGTCCCTCACGGAGGTCGCGCTCGGCTTCGGAGGACAGGCGGGTGGCGGCGAGGATGAGGAGAAACGCCAGGTCGGCCGTGGTGTCATCGAGAACACCGGGCGTGTTGCAGACCGTGATCCCCATCTCATGGGCCCGGCCGACGTCGATGTTGTCGTAGCCGACGGCCGCGTTGGCCACGACGCGGAGCTTGCCCGCCTTGCCGGCGTCCAGTACGGCCACATCGACCCGGTCCGTGAGATGGCTCACGATGCCGTCGAACTCGGCTGCCAATGAGACCAGTTCGGGCGCCGTCACGGGGTTCGGCGGGATCACGATGTCGTGGCCGGCCTGGACGAGCGGGTCAGTCCCGCCCTCGGTCAGGGGACGGGTGACGAGGACACGACCCACCTAGTGCGTCGTGTAGTTGATGGCACCGGCGCCCTTCACTCCGATGGCGAAACAGAAGCAGTGGATCGGGGCGTGATCGCTGATGGGGCGCAAGGAGTGCACTTTGTCGGGCGGGATGTAGACGAGGTCGCCCTGGGAGATCTGCCGGTCCTCGCCGTCGATCGTCATGACGCCTTTGCCGTTCATCACGTAATAGAACTCGTGGGTCGGGTGGGAGTGGGGGTCGACCAAACCTCCGCCCGGGACCTCGAACTCGTTGACCAGCTCGAGGTAGCCACCGTCGGTGATGTCTTTGAACTCTCGGGACTCGATCATCCACCAGACCGGAACGGTGCCGTTGTGCTCGACGATCGGCGCCTTGGCCTCAATGCTGCGCACGTCCATCCTGAGGTCCTCCCAAGCTTTCCTAGACTGACTCCGGCGTCAGGTTAGGCCGTCGGCCCCGGGTGCGCACTGACGTGTCAGCCGAGACGTCAAGGACAAAGGCAAGTGATGTCGACAAACGAGTCCCGAAGGCGAGCCGTGGTGGCGAAACCACTGAGCGAGGACGCCTGGGCGCCTTACGGCTGGCTTCCGGTGGCGGACACCGACCCGCGGGACGGGAAACAGCGCATGACGTTCGAATGGGACGACGCCCACGTGAACCTCATCGGCCATGGGCGTAGCGAAATCCCCGCAACGGCTGACGGATATCGCTGCGAGATGCTGTACCGCCACGACACCCACACGCAGTCGTTGATGTCGCTCAACGTACCGGCGGTGATCGCGGTGGCGCCGGCACAGGTCGAGTTCAGCGAGGAGGGCGACGCCGAGTTGATCCAGGGTTTCCGTCTCGAGCCCCTCGAGCCTTTGGTGCTGCACCGCGGCACGTGGCACTGGGGACCCTTCCCGATCCTGGGTGACGAGGTGCGGCTGTTCAACGTCCAGGGTCTTCGCTATGCCGAGGACAACCGCTGCGTGGACCTGGCAGCGAAGGGCCTCTCGGTGGACGTGGTGCTCTCGTGAGAGCGGCCCGGGCGGCGTCGAAGGCGGGTGCGCGCCGTGGAGCTTGACGACGCCGAAGAGGCCGAAGTCATCTCGGCGACGGTCAACGACCTCGTCGAAGCGGTCACGGCCCGCGCCTCGGGGTTCGACGGTGAAGGCCGGCCGACGTTCACGACGACGAGCCCGAACTGGTGGATGGGGGACCGAACCTTCGGAGGGATGGTGGTGGCGCAGGCGCTGCACGCCGCGACGCAGACCGCGCCGGCGGGTGTCGAACTGCACTCGCTGCACGGCTATTTCCTCCGCCCGACTGCACCGGGGGCTCAGACGACGCACGTGGTCGAGAGCCTGCGCGACGGGCGCTCGTTCAGCCTGCGCGACGTGAGGAGCCTGGTCGACGGCAAGGAGACCTTCCGCATGGCGTGTTCGTTCCATGCGCCCGAGGACGGCGACGAGTACGAGTTGCCGATGGCGCGCGGTGTCCCGACGCCCCAGGAGATCGAAGGATTCGAGGCGCCGTTCCCCTTCGACATCCGGGAGCTCGGCGCGACCGAGAGGCGAGGGGACGGGACGTTCGAGTCGACGCGCCGATGCTGGTTCCGCACGCGAGAACCGTTGCCCGACGACCGAGCGATCCATGCCTGCGTGTTGACGTACTTCTCCGACATGACAGGGGCCTCGTTCCGCCCGTTGAGCCTCGGGTCGTGGGGAACCCACACCGATGCCAGCCTCGACCATGCGGTCTGGTTCCACCGGCCATGGCGCGCCGATGCGTGGAGCTTCGTCGACATCCATGCGCTCGTGAACGCGGGTGGCCGGGCCACGATCCGAGCGACGATGCACGGTGAGGACGGCACCCTGCACCTGAGCATGGCGCAGGAACTGTTGATCAGGAGGCTCGAGACGCCACTGGTCTTCGAGGCACCGCCCTGGCTGGAACGGGCGTCGGAGGGTGGAGACGATGGGGCTGCTCGAGGGTAAGAAGGCCGTCGTCACCGGCGGCGGATCGGGCATCGGGCGGGCGACCTGCCGCCGGATGGCCGAAGAGGGTGCGCGCGTCGCGGTGTTCGACGTGAACGGCGAGGCCGCTGACGCGGTCGCGACGGAAATCGGCGGGATCGGGTGCGCGGTCGACGTGGGCGATGTCGAGGCGGTGCGGGCCGCGGTGGACGATGCGGCCGAGCGGCTGGGCGGGCTCTCGATCATCTACAACAACGCGGGGACGTCTGCGTTCAATCGGCTGCACGAGCTCGATCCCTCGGAATGGGATCGCGTGCTGCGCGTCAACCTCACTGGGGTCTGGGCGGGCATCCGCGCCGCTGCGCCGCACATGCTGGCGGGCGGCGGGGGCTCGATCGTGAGCACCGCGTCGATCAGCGGGACGCGGCCGGCCGCCGGCGAAGGTCCCTACTCGGCCAGCAAGGCGGCCGTGGCGGCACTGACAGCGTCGGCTGCCCTCGAATATGGGCCGGCAATCAGGGTGAACTCGGTGTCGCCCGGCATGATCCGCACGGCCATGACCGCGCCGTGGTTCCAGTACATGCCCGACCAGGAAGAGCGCTTCGTCAAGGGGACGCCGGTGGGACGAGTGGGCGAACCCGAGGACGTGGCCGACGTCGTCGTCTTCCTGTGCTCGGACATGGCCCGGTTCGTCACGGGGCAGAACATCGTGGTGGACGGCGGCCTGACGCTGCACGGCTCGGGCGTCGACACGATCTTCGAGCGGGTGTTCCCCGCCGCGCCCTAGCGGCTGTCCTCTGGGCCGGCTGGCTCAGGCGTTGGGGTCGACGAACGCCCGGTAGACCATCGTGGTCATCGTCTCGAGCGCCGCCTCGTCGATCGGACGGCCCACGAACTCGAGGAAGTAGTGGAACCGGTCGAGCATGGCGAGCGTCGCCATGCCCGCGACGTCCGGGTCCATGAAGTGACCTGATGAGTCGGGCCAGATCTGCTTGGCGAGTGCGCCGGCCATCGAGTTGAACGTCTCGCGCATGATGTCCACCAGTTCCGGGTCGATCCCCGTGAGGTCGGTCCACGCGCGGAACAGCGGCGCGTAGCGTTGCCACAACTCCGAGAAGGCCGTGACCCAACGATGCACGTCCTCCCACTGCGGTTTGCCGCCGTCGGCGGGCAACGTGTTCAGTGCGTCGTAGAGGCTCTGCGCCTCGCCGGCCGCTTCGGTTACGAGCGCCCGGAGCAAGTCCTCCTTGTTGGAGAAGTACAGATAGAAGGTGCCGTGCGATGTCTTGGCGATCTCCACGACGTCGTTGACACGGGTGTTGTGATAGCCACGCTCGTCGAAGGCGACCATGGCGGCATCGAGCAGCTTGCGCATGGTGCGGCGTCCCTGGCTCCGGAGCACCCGCTTGCTGGCCGGGGCGCCCACGGCGTCGGCCTCGCTCGCCGGCAACGTGCGTGACCCATTCGGCGGGGCGCCCGTCGCGGAGGCCGAGGTGGACCGGGAAGAACCCTTGGCGGCGGCCGTCGTCTTCGTGCCGGCGGCGCGCCCGAGGTCCTTCGTGGCGGTCGCCGCGTCAGATTGCACTCCCGGCGATCCCATGGCGCGTGAATGCTAATGCCCGAGCCGGGTCGAAATGGCTAACCTGACACGGTGGTCAGGTTTGGGGTGGGCGAAAAATGATGCGGGACCAGGAGTTTCCCGCCGCGCTGGTTGACGTGAAGCCAATTTCGTGACCCCGGAGAGCCCGTCGCGAGCCGCTCCGGTCTTGGCCCCGCTGGACCAGGCGATCGCCGCCAACGTCCGGCCTGGCGACACCGTCCTCGTGATGATGGGGCACAGCCGCTGGACCGCCGGCGCCCGTGAGCTGGCCCGGCAGTTCTGGGACACCGATCCCGGGTTCACCCTGGTCATGACCAGCCTCGGGGCCCTCGGGGGTGCGTTCTTCCGCGGAGGTCTCGTCCGCAAAGTCGTCACCGCGTATTCGGGCAACAGCTTCCCCACCTATACGCCGAACCCGATCTTCCGCAAGGCCTACGAGTCCGGCGAGGTCGAGGTCGAGCACTGGTCGATCCTCACGCTGAGCCAGCGGCTGGAGGCGGCCGCGCGCGGCCTGCCGGCAGCCGTCACCGGGTCGCTGGCCGGTTCGTCGATGGCGGACAACGACGCCTTCAAGGTCGTCGACTCGCCGTTCGGGCCGCTCGGCCTGCTCGAGCCGCTCGCGCCCGATGTGGCCTTGGTCCATGCCGCAGCGGCCGACCGGGCCGGCAATCTCGTGTTCTCCGAGCCGCTGCTCGACGGGCTCTGGGGTGCCTGGGCCGCCCGGCGGGGCGTCGTGGCGACGGTCGAGCGTGTGCTCGACGACATCGAGGGCCTGGGGCACCGAGTGCGCGTGCCGGCCCATCGCGTGCTGGCGGTCGTCGAGGCGCCGTACGGCGCGCACCCGGGCGGTTGCTATGCGCCGGGACTGCCCGTGCGCAGCTACGGCGAGGACATCGCGCACTGGAGCGCTGCCGCTGACGCCGCGGCGCGCGACGAGTTCGATCGCTATGTCGAGCAATGGGTCTTGGGACCCGCAACGCATGCCGAGTACCTGGCCCGGATCGGCGAGGAACAGCTCCTCTGGCTCGAAGGACGGTCCGACCCGATGTCGTGGAAAGCCGACGCGGATGCGACGCCGATCGTCGAGGACGCCGAGGTGACGAAGTGGGAGACGGCGGCGTCGTTCGGCGCACGAGAAGTAGAACGCGTTGTCGATTCAGTCGGTGCTGACGCCGTGTTGGCCGGTGCCGGCGTGGCCAACCTCGCCGCATGGGTGGGGGTTGGCCGGGCGCGGGCGGCGGGCAGCAACGTGGTGCTGACCGCAGAGCTCGGACTCTGGGGCTACCAGCCGACTCCGGCCGACCCGTACATCTTCAACCAGCGGGTGTTCCCCTCCACGCCGTATCTCTCGGACGCCTCGTCCGTCCTCGGGATGGTCATCGGGGGACCGGCGACGACCACGGTGGGGTGTCTCGGAGCGGCCGAAGTGGACCGTGAGGGTCGCCTGAATTCGACCGAGCTGTCGGGCGGGCGCTTCCTGGTCGGCTCAGGGGGTGCCAACGACGTCGCCAGCCGGGCCACGGCCTGCGTCGTCGTGACCCTGGCCCGGCCCGAGCGCCTGCCGGAAGCCGTGGCATATGTGACCTCGCCCGGTCACCGCGTGGCCAGCGTCATCACCGACATGGGCATCCTGCGCCGCCAGGACGGCGTGCTGCGGGTGGCCGCAGTGCCCGCTGGTGACGGCAACGTCGAGGATCGGGTCCGCGCGTTCGCGGATTGCTGCGGCTACGAGCCCGACGTCGCTCGGCAGGTGGAGGAACTTCCTCGGCCGCGCCCCGACGAGGTCCGAGCGCTGCGAGACTTCGACCGCCGGAGGTTGTTCTTGGGGTGACGCGGAGGCGGTGACAACGGATCTCGAAGGTGCCGAGGGAAGCGGCAGCGTCGGGGCGACGACGGTTCTTCTCAAATGAGACGAGCGTTCTTTTCTTCCTAAAGAGGCGTATCAGCCCCGCAAGGGTGAGCAATGGGCGTGAAGCCCTGCAAGTACAGTGACCTGCATCCCGGGGGGGATGCCCGACGGATGAATGGGGAAAGCATGCGAGTGAGGCAAGGAATCAAGGTGGGGTTGGCGACGATGCTCGCGGGATCGGCCTTGGCCACCGCCATAGTCATGACCACCGCGACGGGCGCCGGCGCAGCGAGCAGTGCGCCCGGTGTAACGGCGAACTCGATCACGGTCGGGACGATCTCGACCCAGACCGGTGTACTGGCGTCGAACTTCGGTTCGCTGATCTACGGCGAGAAGGCCTACTTCAATTACATCAACGCACAGGGCGGCGTGAACGGCCGCAAGATCAACTATCAGTACGCGTTGGACGACGGCGGCAACCCCACCACGTTCAACCAGCTGGCCAACACCCTGATCAACCAGGACCACGTCTTCGCCGTGACGGGCGTGGGGACCGCGTTCTTCTCGCCGAGCCTCTTCGTCCAGGCCGGCGTCCCGACCTACGGCTACAACGTGACCGGTAACTGGGCCCCGGCGCCCAACCTCTTCGCCGCCGGCGGGTCGGTGCAGTACTACCCCGCGGGGGCGCCGTCAGTGGGCTTCGTGTCGCGGGAGACCCACTCACCGTCCATCGCTTTCTTGGCCTACGGGATCGCAGCATCGGCCGACGCCTGTCAGGCCGAGCAGAACGCTCTGCAGAACGCGGGCTATCACATCAGCTACTCGGACCTGAAGGTGAGCTACCCGGGTACGACCGTGGCGACGGACGTGCAGCGCATGCGGCAAGCCGGTTCGAACATGGTCGCGAGCTGTATGGACGTGCAAGGCAACGTCACCATGGCGCGAGCCATCAAACAGTACGGGCTCCACATCACCCAGTTGTGGTTCAACGGCAACGACCAGCAGACGCTGGACCAGAACCAGAGCCTCATGCAAGGGATCTACTTCAACATCTCACACGTGCCGTTCACGGCGCCGGTCTCGGAGTACCCCGGTCTCAAGGTCTACGAGACGGAGATGAAGAAGTACGCACCCAAGTACGAGTTCGACGAAGTGGCCATCCAGGGCTGGGAGTCGGCCTCCCTCTTCGTGCAGGGCGTCAAGATGGCGGGGAACAACCTCACACAGGCAAACGTGATCAAGGAGGACAACTCGATCACCGCATTCACCGCAGGCGGGCTGATCGCGCCGATCAACTGGAAGGACGCCGGTCATACCGGCCACGCACCGCCCTATTGCAGCGCCTACATCAAGGTGGTCGGTGACAAGTACGTACCAACCCTCAATCAGGGGAAGAACACGATCGTCTGCTTCGAGTCCCTGAACCCGAAGAAGGGCCCGGTGTACCCGTTGCCGGCGGGCACGCCGACGCCGTCGTCGTAAGCGCGGCGGGCAGGTAGACAGGACGCAGGGAGCGCGGAGCTGACATGGAGCAGTTCCTCGGATTCGCGCTCCCCGGCGTCCCGGCCGGGTGCACCTATGCGCTCGTCGCGATCTGTCTCTGCCTCACGTACCAAGCCACCGGGGTCTTCAACTTCGCGCTCGGCGCGCAGGCGTTCGCGTCGGGATACATCTTCGCGTACCTGACCGAATATCAGAACTGGTCTGGGTTCGAGGCCTTCCTGGTCACGGTCGTTGTGATGGGACCCTTCATGGGGTGGGCATTCGATCGCTTGATCTTCCGCCGCATCGCGAACTCCAACACGGTCGCGAAGATGGTCTGCAGCCTTGCCCTCCTTGTCGGAATCCCCAGCCTGATGCCAGTTTTCTTTGGGAATCAGAACCTCGACGCCACTGCAACGATCCTGCCGTTTTTCGACCCCAACACGGTCTACTTCACGTTGTGGAACACGCCGATCAACGGCATCTACCTGTCGACGATCTCGGTCACCGTCGTCGTTCTCGTCCTGCTCACGATCCTTCTGCGTTACACCAACCTCGGACTCCAGATGCGCGCCGCCGTCGAGAGCCGCCGTCTGGTGCAACTCGACGGTGTCAACGCGGACGGCGTGGTCTCGGTCGCGTGGATGGTGTCGGGCTTCATGGCCAGCCTGGTTGGCGTGTTGCTCGCTCCGGTCTATGGGGCGGGTGCATTTACGTCCGATGACTACGTGATCCTCACCGTGACGGCGATTGCGGCCGCCGCGTGGGCACTGTTGCGGTCGCTGCCGATTGCGGCCGCAGTGGGGGTCGGCATCGGCGTGTTCACAACGGTGCTCCAGGGGTATATCCCGCCGAACAGCTTCTGGAACGCGGCCGTGGTGCCCTCGATTCCCTTCGTGGTGATCGTGGCGGCTCTGCTGATTCTGCCTGGGATGCGGAACTTGGACTCGAGCCGCGACCCCTTGGCCACGATCGACCCGCCACCACCCCCGATCGCGGCGGCGAGCCGGGCGCCAACCATGGACAAGATCATCCGCCCCTTGTGGTGGCTGGTCTTTGCCGGATTCTGTGTGTCCATGCTCACGTGGATCCCCGACGCGTGGACCGGGGTGTTCAACAGTGGACTGACCTATTCAATCGTTCTCCTTTCGATCACCCTGATCACGGGGATGGCGGGCCAGCTGTCGCTGTGCCAGGCAACGCTGGCCGGCGTGGGGGCCTTCACAGCGGCCCAGCTGGCCAACCATCTCGGGCTCAATCTGCTCCTGGGTGGTCTTCTCGGCGCTGTGTTGGCTGCCGCGGTCGCCGTCATCTTGGCGCTGCTCTCGCTGCGTCTACGCGGTCTGGGGCTGGCGCTCATGACGCTGGCTGCGGCTTTGTTCTTCGACGCGACGTTCTTCAACACCACGTCGATCACGGGGGGGTCCCAAGGGGTCCCCATCCAGTCCAAGTGGCTCGGAACAAGCTCCTTCTTCAACTTCGACGGGCACGCCATGTTCTTGTTGTCGCTTGCCGTGCTCGCCGTCGCCGTTGTCATCGTCCTCCTGGTGCGGAAGGGGACGGTCGGCCGAAACCTGGCCGCTATGCGTGGGAGCGAGACCGCAACGGCGGGGCTGGGTGTAAACCCGACCTGGCAGCGCATCATGGTGTTTGCGCTTTCCGGTGCGATCGCGGGTGTCGGGGGCCTGCTCCACAGCATGGAAGTTCGCACCGTGAATCCGACCGACTGGAACGCCCAAATCTCTTTGGTGCTCGTCGTGCTCGTCGTGACCACCAGCGTGACGACGGTGGAGGGGGCGATCCAGGCCGGCGTCGGGTTCTTCGTGACCGAGCAGATCCTGACCACCGTCCTGCCGGCCCGTATCGGCGCGGGGAGCCTGACGGTGGCGCTCTTCGCGTTCGGCGCGCTGACCTACGCCGCCCATCCCGAGGGCGTGCTCGAGTATCAGAAGCGCCGATGGAACCAGCGCTTCGAGCGCCTCTTCTTCAATCGCGGGTCGCCGGAGCCCGAGTTAGCCAGCGGCACCCTCTCGACCTCGCACGCCAATGGCTGACACCTCCCCGCTTTTGACCCTGCGCGGGGTGTGCAAGTCGTTCGGCGGGATCCACGCCGTCTCTCAAATCACATTCGACGTGTATCCGGGCGAGTGCGTGGGGCTGGTCGGCCCGAACGGTGCGGGGAAGACGACGCTCTTCAACTGCGTGTGCGGGCAGCTCCACCCCGAGACGGGCGAGATCGTGTTCGACGGAACGCAGCTCGTCCGGTTGCCGACGTACAGGCGGGCCCGGCTGGGGATCGGGCGCACGTACCAGAGGGTCGAGGTCTTCACCGACATGTCGGTGCGCGACCACCTGCTCGTGGCCGAGCGCGCCCGGAGAGGCGAAGGCCGGCTGTGGCGGGACCTGCTCAACATGAGCAAGCCCACGCAGGACGAGCTCGACCGTGTCGCCGCCACGCTCGAACTGGTGGGTATCACCCACCTAGCGGACACCTCGGTCAACGCTCTCGGACTCGGCAACTGCCGCCTCGTCGAGCTGGCGCGGGCACTCGCGGCCGAGCCGAAGATCCTGCTGGCCGACGAGCCCTCGTCGGGCCTGGACCTGCACGAGACGGCCGAGGTCGCCGCAGTCCTGCGCACGGTCCAGCGTGAACGCGGCACGGCTGTGTTGCTCGTCGAGCACGACCTGAGCATGGTCGGCGACGTGGTCGACCGCACCATCGTCATGGACCTGGGCGCGATGTTGGCCCAAGGCACGTTCGACGAGGTGATGGCAGACGCCGACGTCCGGGAGGCCTATCTCGGCCAGATGGGGCTGGCATGACCACCACGGCCGACACCGGCGTGGACGCGACCACGGTCACGAACGGCGAGGACGTGCTCTCGTTGCAGAACGTCAGCGCCGCGTACGGGCCGTACCGGGCGCTCTTCGACGTGTCGTTCCGGGTGCCCGCCGGCGGGGTGGTCGCCCTTGTCGGCTCCAACGGCGCCGGCAAGTCGACCGTGGCGCGGACGGTCACGGGGCTCGTCGCCGCGACGTCGGGCCGCGTGCTGTTCGAGGGCCAGGACGTCACCGGCCTGCCGGCCTACAAGATCGCCCGGCGCGGCATGGCGCACGTCGTCGAGGGGCGGGGAGTGTTCTCGAGCCTGACGGTGGAGGAGAACCTGACCCTAACCTTCCGTCAGCGCGAGGGACGCAGGAAGCTGGCGGCGAACATCGAACGCGCCTACGCGGCCTTCCCGATCTTGGGCGAGCGGCGCAAACAGATGGCCGGGACGTTGTCGGGTGGCCAGCAACGGCTTCTTTCGTTGGCCAAGGTTCTGGTTGTGCCCTCCAAGGTGCTCGTGGCCGACGAATTGTCGCTCGGCCTTGCCCCCGTCATCGTCGACCAGGTCTACGACGGGCTGAGGGAGATCAACCGCAACGGCACCGCGCTCGTCGTGGTCGAACAGCAGGTCCACCGCGTGCTGAAGCTGGCCAACTGGGCCGTCGTTCTCGACCACGGGAGCGTGTGTTACGAAGGCGAGCCATCCGGCGCCGGCGAGGCCGTCGAAGCGCTGATGGCCCGGCGTGAGAAGGCGGCGGCGAGCGGTGTCGCCGAAGCCGAGGGGGCGAGTGCCGCCGAGCCGGCGGAGCCCCCGTCTGGCATCGGCGCGTAACCAGAGGGCAGAGTTCACCTCCGGGGAGCCACGCTCCCCGCAATGCAGTTCCGGGAGGCAAGGACATGAGAGAGCCGGTCATCGTCGACGTCGTACGGACGACGTTCGGCAAGCGGAACGGGTCATTGGCCAATTGGCATCCGGCCGACCTCCTCGGTTTTGCGTTGACAACGTTGCTGGATCGCACCGGCGTCGACCCCGAGCGGATCGACGACGTCATTGCCGGCTGCGTGACGCAGGTCGGGGAGCAGAGCACGAACCTCGGCCGCAACGGCTGGGTGTCGGCCGGGCTCCCGCAGTCGGTGCCGGCCACCACCGTGGACCGCCAGTGCGGCTCTTCCCAACAGGCCGTCCACTTCGGCGCGGCAGGCGTTGCCGCGGGCCACTACGACCTTGTCATCGCATGCGGCGCCGAGGTGATGAGCCGCGTCCCGTTGGCATCGAACGCCCGTGGCGGCACGGGGCCCTTCCCGCCGTCGTTCCTCGAACATGTCGACGGCCGCCTCTGGACCCAGTTCCGGGTGAGCCAGGTACTCGCCGAGCGCTACGGGATCACGCGACAAGAGATGGATGCCTACGCGCTCGAGTCCCATCGCCGGGCCGCCGACAGCTGGGACACAGGCCACTTCGAGGGCGAGGCCGTCCCGGTGCCGATCAAGGCCGAGGACGGCACGCTGACCGGCGGGCACCTCACGACCGACGAGGGCATCCGGCGCACGTCCACCCTCGAGGGACTCGCCGCGCTGCCGGCGGCACAGAGTTGGGAGCCCGAGACGGCGCCCGACATCACGGCCGGCAACTCGTCGCAGATGACCGATGGCGCGGCGGCAATGCTCATCGCCGAGAGGTCGACGGCGGAGGAGCTGGGCCTTCCCATCCGGGCCCGCTTCCTGCACTTCGCGGTGACGGCGGACGACGCTGCCATCGTGCTGTCGGCGCCCGTGCCGGTGACCCACAAGCTTCTCAAGCGTTCGGGGATGACGGTCGACCAATTCGACGCCGTGGAGTGCAACGAGGCCTTCGCCGCTATCGCGTTGATGTGGCAGAAGGAGTTCTCCTACGACATGGAGCGGTTCAACCCGCGTGGCGGCGCCATCGCCATCGGCCATCCGCTCGGTGCGAGCGGGGTGCGCCTCATGGGGACGCTGCTGAACCACCTGGAGGCGACCGGCGGCCGCTACGGCTACCAGACGATGTGCGAAGGCGGTGGCCAGGCGAACGGCACCGTCATCGAACGGCTGGGCTGACCCCCGGCTCCGCCCCGTCCGCCTGTGCGGCGAGCAGCGGGTGGATCTTGCGGGTGACGACGAGCCACTCGACGACGAACGTGAGGCCGGGCACGAGGCCCGCGCCGAACATCAGGATGATCCAGCCGACTCCACTGGGACTCAATCTCCCGTCCTTGACGTGTAGGCGTGCCTTGAGCGCGAGGTGCCCGGCGGCGATCACGTAGACGATGTAGAGGTAGCCGTGGCCTACGCCGAGGATGGCGAGCTCGATCTTGAAGCCACCGAGCCCGAGGCTCAGGAAGAAGAAGATGAACAACGGGATGACGAGCACGCCGACGATGTTCGCCATGAGCTGGTAGCGGAAGAGAGCGCCCTCGAGGCCGCGTTCGGTGAGTCTCACTGCGGGCGGCGGACGACGACTTGTTCGCGGTGGCGCCACGTCTTGGGGCCCTGGGCGGCCAGCTCGGCGAGCCGCGCGTTGTAGGCGGCGAGATCGGGATCGTCGTCGGTGGCGGAACCGACGGACACCTCGGGGACGGCGGCGGTGGGGGCCGGCGAGGTGGCCACGCCGTTGGGAGCGTGCGAAAACACGGTGTCAGTCGTCTGCAGGCGTCGCATCCCCTTGAGGCCGACGGTGTCGTAGTCGGTGTGGATGAGCATCCACCAGAAGATGACGGCGAGGAGCCCGAAGACGGGCCACATCACTGAATAGAGGTAGCTGAGCTGGTTGCCGTCCTGGGCCCGGTTGATCTGCCACCACGCGGCGATGGCGCAACCGGGGACGACCACGAGAAGCGCCACATGCAGCGCAACAGACCGCCCCGAAAGCCAGCGTTCACGCACGTTGGCCATGCTACCGGCACCGGATCGAGCCGAGATTGCGCCGGTAACCTGGCCCGGTGCTCCCCGCCGTGACCCGTCCCGAGCCGCCGTTGGTGGGCGATGACGGCACGATGTTGCCACCGTGGCTCGACTACCAGCGCGCCACCTTGTTGTGGAAGTGCCAGTTGCTCGAGGGCGACACGCTCGTGCGCAGGAGTGTGCCACCGTCGCCGATCAGCCTGCTCGGCATCGTGCGGCATATGACACTCGTCGAGTGGTCGTGGTTCGAGCGCCGGTTTGCCGCGACGGGTTCTCCTCCGCCTGTCTCGACGGATCACGACGAGGACGCGGACTGGAACGACCTCGACCCGGCGCGGGCGATGGAGGACATCGAGCTGTTCCAGCGCCAGTGCGACATCTCCCGAGGGATCGTCGCCGCAGCACGCAGCATGGACCAGCCGGTGGCGAATCCTCGCGGTGAGGCGATGTCCTTGCGCTGGATCATGGTCCACATGATCGAGGAGTACGCCCGCCACAACGGGCACGCAGACTTCCTCCGTGAGCTCATCGACGGCGCGGTGGGGGAGTGAGCGGCGTGGCTGATGGTGGTGGCGGTAGCGGCAACGGTTCGGGGGCGCGTGCGGACCCGGGCGCGATCACGACCCTCCATCGATACGAACTGCCGTTGGCGCCGGGGACGGTGTGGTCGCTCATCAACGGAGTGGAGCAGTACCGGTCGTGGTGGCCGTGGCTGCGTCGGTTCGAGGCCGGCGGCCTCTCGGTGGGGGACGAGTGGCGCTGCACGGTGCAGCCGCCGGTGCCCTACCTGGTGCGGTTCCGGGTCGTGATCGACCACGTCGAGCCGCCGTCGCTGGTGCGGGCACGGGTACTCGGCGACGTTGTGGGCGACGCGACGTTGACGTTGAAGCCGGCGGCGGCGGGTGCGGTCGAGGGGAACAGCGGGACCGGGTCCGCAGAAGGGTGCGCCGCCTTGTTGCACAGCACGTTGGCCCCGGGCAACACGGCGCTTGCGGTCGTCTCACGGTTTGCCGCGCCGGTCGCGCGCTTCGGTCACGACTGGGTCCTCGACTCGGCGGCACGGCAGTTCATTATCAGGGCCATCGAGCCCGCCGTCGGCTATGCAGCTTCGTAGCCGTTAATTACTCTTCCTAGGCGTGAAATTCTCCTTTCGCCAGATCCTGGCCTCGGCCGCGGGTGCGGTGATCGCGGCGCTCATCGCATCGAGTTTCGGGGTCACCGGGACGATCGTCGGTGTCGCGATCGGCTCGATGGCCGCGACCCTGGGCACCGCGCTGGTGGCGCAGTCGATCGAGCGGGGGCACGAGGCGGTCAAGCAGGCGGCCGTGCGCGTGCCGGAGGGCCCGGCCTCGACGCTGCTGCGCCGCATGGGTGGGACGGGTGCGGCCGGAGGGGCGACGTCCTCGGTCGACGGCGGCCCGAAAGAGCCGGAGCCCACGGAGGTCGTCGGCGCCGTGGGCGCGGAGACGACGGAGATGGAAACGGCGGCCGCGTCCGCAGACACAACCGAGCGTGAGCAGGTCCCACCGGCGGACACCGAGGATGACGCAGCGACCGAGCAGTTCGAGGCGTCGACGGTCCCCCTGATGCCGACCGCCGTCCTCGAGGGTGCCGGCGTGGTGGGAGTGACCGGCGGCGCGGGTGTCGCCACCGCCGCGGGCACGGAGACCGACACGGCCCGGCGGCGGTTCACCTGGAAGGCGTTCGCTGGCACGGCAGCCATCGTCTTCGTCCTGGCGCTCGGGTTCGTGACGGCGGTGGAACTGATCGCCAACAGGCCCACCGTCTTCACGCCGTCGACGCCTGCAACGACCACGACCACGACGACCTCCACCCCGTCGTCGACCTCGACCTCGACGAGTTCTCCGACGAGTTCCACCACGACCAGTACGACGGCTCCATCGAGCACCACGACGTCGACGACCGCACCGAACACGACGACGACGACGACCAATCTCAAGTCGTCGACGACCACGACCACGACCACGTCGGCAGGCCCCTGAGCGAGGTCAGCGGCGGTGCGGTCGCGATCGCGACGCGGTGAGAGCTACCAGCCCTTGAACTCGGCGGGTCGCCGCTCAACGAAGCTGGCGATGCCCTCTTTCATGTCGTCGGTGTAGGTAACGAGCTCCTGGCCGATTGCCTCGTCGTAGAGCGCGGTGGCCCGGTCCACGTCGAGGGCGCGGTTGGTCAGCCATTTGGCGACCCAGATCGCCTTGGTCGGCGCCTTGGCCAGCCGGCCCGCCATCTCCTCGAGGGTTGCCTGGAGCTCGGCGCGGGGCACCAGCCGGTTCGCCAGGCCGATGCGGTACGCCTCCGCCGCGGGGACATCGTCGCCGAAGAAGAACAGCTCCTTGGCCTTCTGTATCCCGACCAGGCGGGTGAGAAGCCACGCCCCTCCAGCGTCCGGGGCGATACCGCGGCGGATGAAGACCTCGACGAACTTGGCCTCCTCGGCCATCACGACGAGGTCGCACGCCAGGGCCAGGTGCATCCCGCCGCCGGCGGCGGTGCCGTTCACGCCGGCGATCACTGGCTTCTCGCAGTCGAGGATCGACGTGACGACGGCCTGCCAGCCCTCCATGATCATGCGTGCGTTCTCGCCCACCACGGTCTCGGGCGCGCCCTCGGGCCTCGGGCGGGGCGCACGGCGGCCGCCACGCAGGTCTGCGCCGGTGCAGAAGGCGGCGTCGCCCGCCCCGCTGATGACCACGGCGCGCACGAACAGGTCCGACGATGCGTCGCGAACCCATTCGGCGATCCGGTCCCGCATGAACTGTGTCAGCGCGTTGCCCGCCTCGGGGCGGTTGATCGTGATCCAGCAGACCCCGTCTTCGATCCGCCGGAGCAGATCCGTGCCAACCGGGTCGCCGGTCGGGTCCGTGGTCGTGTCGCTCTCGCTCATCGATCTCCTTGCCTCCGTGGCGAAGTGACCGTATCCGACGCTCTTCGGCAGTGTCGATCCGGCGTGCCCTGGGAGGAGGGCTGACCCCGTAGCCTGAAAGGCTGTGCCCACCACGCCCTACGACCTCACGCGCGAGGAGCTGTCCGCGCTGTTGCCGGGCGAGCCGGCGTACCGGGTCCGCCAGGTGTGGGAGGGCCTGCACGTCCGCATGCAGCGACCGGAGGAGATGACCGAGCTCCCCGCCGCGCTGCGCGACGCGCTGGAGACCGCCCTTCCGCCTGCGCTGCGCGCCGTGTCCACGCGCAGCGCGGACGAAGGCGAGACGACGAAGTGGCTCTGGTCGCTGGCCGACGAGGCGCGGGTCGAGACGGTCCTGATGCGCTACGCCGACCGGGTGACGGTGTGCGTGTCCACGCAGGCGGGCTGCGCCATGGCCTGCCAGTTCTGCGCCACGGGCCAGGCCGGCTTCCAGCGTCACCTCACGACGGGCGAGATCGTCGAACAGGTCGCCGTCGCCACGCGCGCCGCCCGGCCGCGGCGGCTGTCCAACGTGGTCTTCATGGGGATGGGGGAGCCGCTCGCGAACTACGACCGCGTGTGGGCGGCCGTCGAGCGCCTGCACGCAGAGATGGGACTGTCGGCCCGCCATCTGACCCTCTCGACCGTCGGGCTCGTGCCGGGCATCCGCCGGCTCGCCGGGGAGACGCTGCCCGTGAACCTCGCGGTGTCGCTCCACGCCGCTAACGACGAGCTGCGCGACGAGCTCGTTCCGATCAACCGGCGCTACCCGCTGGACCTGCTCGCAGCCGCCTGCGCGGAGTACGTGGCGGCGAGCGGACGGAGGCTGTCGATCGAGTGGGCCCTGATCCACGGCGTCAACGACCGTGCCGCGGACGCGGCCGAGCTCGCCGCTTTCGCATTTCCGCTCGCTGCACACGTCAACCTGATCCCGCTCAACCCCACCCCCGGGTACGCCGTCGTGGGCTCGTCCCCGGCCCGGGTGCGGGGGTTCCGGGACGAACTGACCGCCCGCGGCGTGAACGCAACGATCCGCGTCACCCGGGGTGCCGATATCGACGCCGCCTGCGGGCAGCTGGCCGCGAGTGCGGGCACCGCCCGCCAGCCGGTGCGGTTGGCCCGCGACCTCGATGCTCAGTAGAACGTAGGGATGGCCAAGGTGAAGAGATCGGGCGTCGTACGCCCCTCGTTGTTCTGGTTCCTGCTCCTGGACGGGGGGATCGTGCTCCTGACCCGGCTGGCCTTCAACCGGCCCGCCTACGACCGGGCGCTCGCGGTGAGCGGTAACCGCCTCCCACCGAGGGAGGTGCTCTACTCCCTGCTGGCCGCGACGGCCGCGATCCACGCCGGCGAAGCGCTCGCCGCGGGTCGTATGGCCCGCCGGCGCGGACTATCGCCACGCGGCTGGCGGCTGCAGACGTTCGTCGTCGGCTTCCCCTCGCTGCGCGCGCTCCGACGGACCGCCCGGCCTCAAGCCTGACGCCAGCTCCCGTCTCCTCAGCGAGATCCGCTCGCTCCATCCCGTTCGCGCGAACTTGGTGGATCGGTCGCGAACCACCTCGCGGTCGATGTATGGGCGGTCGATGCCCGGCCGGCCCACGTGATCGCACGGGCGATCGTCCGATGCCCGTTCCGGGGCGCGCCTTCGAGCAACTCGTTCCAGAAGAGCGACCACCCTCCGGCAAAGCGGTCGATGCGCCCGATGGTGACGAGCAAGCGGGCCGTGGCGGCGACGGCGTGCGGCCTGGGAACCGACGCCTTTTGAATTGCCGCGGCAACGCGGTGGTACGGGAGATGCACGGCCGCCAGTCGTGCGCGGTACAGCCTGGCCGCGTCGTCGGTCCGGCTGAGGATGGCCTCGGCGGCCAGACGGCCGCTGCCCATGGCTTGGGCGATCCCCTCCCCTTGGAGCGGGTTCACGAGACCGGCCGCATCGCCGACCAGGAGCGCACGCCCGGCGGCGGATCTCGTGCCGACCATGCCCATTTTGAGCCATCCCCCGAGCTGGCGTCCTGTCGTGGACTTCGACGGCTCTGCCACCAGCCCGAGCCTCGACAAGTGGTCCAGGAATTTCGGGAAGAGGTTGGCCGCCTCTGCGCCCGTGGTGCGATCCGACAAGGTCGCCACACCCAACCCCACGTTGGCCCCGCCATCGGCACCGGGAAAGACCCATCCGTAGCCGGGGAAACCGCGCCACGGCGACGGCTCCCAGAACACGATGGCAGGAAGGTCGACGTGGCACGACATGTAGGTCCGGACCGCGAAACCCCACAAGACTCTGCTCGCGTCCGTCAAGCCGGTGCTCCGGGCCACACGGCTCGTGGCGCCGTCCGCTCCGATCACGAAGTCGGCCCGTAGCTCCTCACCACTGCCCAGCCGGTATCCGTCCAAATGCCCGTCGCGCCAGAGCGGCTCCTCAACCCTGCCCCGGATCGGGGTCGCTCCCGCCTCGACGGCCTTGTCATGCAGCAAATTGTCGAGGTCTCTGCGCGTGACCGCGGTGCCGTGTCCCGGGTAGCTCAGACCCTCGCCGCAAGGCAAGCGGATGCGACGGCCGGTCGGGCCGACGACGACGATGTCGCCGACGTCGCGGCCGGGAGGCACAGGCACGCCGAGGTCGCACAGCACTTGCAGGCCTCTCGGCCCGACGATGTCCCCGCAGGCCTTGTCGCGGGGGAAGCCCGCCTTGTCGACCAAGGCCACGCGTGCCCCGGCCCGCGCCAGCACCAGGGCGGCCACGCTGCCGCCCGGGCCACTCCCCACCACGGCCACGTCGTAGCGCGACAAGGTCACGCCGCTCCTCTCTCGCCTCGGGATCTACAGTGAAATTCTCTCATCCGAGGAGGACCCATGCTGCGGTACATGGCGGGCGACCGGAATCGATTCGCCCGAGATCTGTTCACACCGTTGCCGCAACGCTACGACCGGTTGGCGGAGATCCTGTCCATGGGACAGAACGGACGTTGGCGGCGGGCGATGGTCGACCGCGTGGCGCCTCATGCGCCACGCAGGGTTCTCGACGTCGCCTCGGGGACGGCCGGCGTCGCCATCGAACTCGCAAAACGGACTTCGTCCGACGTCGTCGGCGTCGACCTCACGCAAGCCATGTTGCGGCAAGGGCGGACCAACGTCGCTCGCGTCGGCCTGAGCGGACGTATCGAGCTGGTCGTGGGAAAGGCGGAGCGCCTCCCTTTTCCCGACGCGTCCTTCGACGCGCTCATGTTCACCTATCTGTTGCGCTACGTCGACGATCCCGCGGCAACCCTCCAGGAGCTCTCGCGCGTTGTGAAGCCGGGTGGCGTCATGGCCAGCCTCGATTTCTTTCTCCCTCCGAACGCTTTCTGGCGAGTGATGTGGTGGCTCTACACGCGACTCCTCCTTCCGCTCGGTGGTCTGATGACCGGAGGTCGGGAATGGTTCGAGGTGGGCCGCTTCCTCGGTCCCAACATCTCGGAGCATTACCGCCGGTATCCGGTGGCCTCAATCGAGGACGCCTGGCGTCGCGCGGGATTCGAGGACGTCGGTGTGCGCGTGATGAGCCTGGGCGGCGGCCTCGTGATGTGGGGGACCCGGAGCCATGATTGATCAGCCCGGTCCATCGCCATCTCCGTCACAGCGCAAGCTACGTGATCGGCAGGACGCAAAAGCATCTCCCGATCCGCAGGAGCGCCCGTCCTTCTATGCCGCCCGTTCCGGCGGTTGGCACGACTGGTGGACGCTCCTCCACCCTCCCTACACGGCGTGGCATCTTTCCTACGTCGTGTTCGGCGCTTGTATCGCGACCCATGTCAGCGCATCGCGGCTCGTTGCCACCTTGTTGGCGTTCTTCTTGGCGGTCGGCATCGCCGCACATGCACTCGACGAACTGCATGGCCGTCCGCTGGGCACGCACATTTCGCGGTCGATCCTCGTGACCTCCACCGTGCTCAGCCTGGGCGGCGCCGTCGCACTGGGTGCCGTCGGGGTATGGAAGGTGGGTTGGGTCTTGATCCCCTTCATGGTGCTCGGTCCCGTTCTCGTCGTCGGTTACAACCTGGAGCTGTTCGGTGGCCGGATCCACACTGACGTGTGGTTTGCGGCCGCCTGGGGCTCGTTCCCGGTCCTTGTCGCGTACGTTGCGCAAACGGGAAGCCTCAATCCGGCCGCAGTCATCGCGGCGACAGGCGCCTTCTTTGTTTCGGCGGCGCAGCGACACCTGAGCACGCCGGCGCGTCTGGTCCGTCGCCGTTCCGCCACGGTGGAGGGCAGCATCTCATTGAGAGATGGCGCAACCCTCGCCATCGACAAGCGGAGCCTCCTGCTTCCCCTCGAGCGGGCCCTTCTCAGCCTTTCATGGGGCATGGTCTTCCTGGCCACGGCAATTGCGATCGCCCGCCTGGCGTGAAGCCGCGGGGTCAGTTCGCGGCCTCCAGCCGTCTTCGGAATCCCGCGACCGTGGTGGCCACGACCATGTCGTGACCCCACTGGAGGAGGGGGTGACCGAAACGGCTCGCGATACGCATGGGTCGCTGCATCATCTCCACCGTCCAGGCAACGTCGACGGAGCAACCGACGCCCGAGCGACGCAGGTCGAGACTTGCCTCTCCTTCCAGGTCGCCGCCTACCGCCGCGACGATTCGGCGATAGGGCTCACATTCGACCAGCTCGACGCGTATGCGCATGCGGTAGGGCAGCGGAGGAGCGACCACGCCGCGCAGGACCGCTCCGGGTACCAGTGCGTCTCCGTCGAGTCGGAACTCCGAGAGCCAGGACCACCAGTCCTCGAACTGGTCTGCCTCCTCCATGGCACGCCACAGCTGCTCGGGCGGACACGCGAACTCGTACGCACCCTTGTGGGTGATGACCGGTCGGCGTGGCACCTGGTCAACGCTAGGGCTCAGGACGAGCTTCGGAACCGTCAGCGGTCCGGGGCGCGGACGATCCTCGGACAGCCGCTCCGCTCAGAGCGACCGCGCCGGCGGGGCCGCCCGCGCGGCAAGCTGGCGCCATGCCAGACACCGACACCGTGACCCTTCTCGCCGGCCGGCCTGTCCGCCGCATGGGCTTCGGCGCCATGCAACTGCCCGGGCCCGGGGTGTTCGGGCCGCCCAAGGACCACGCCGGCGCGCTCGCCATCCTGCGCCGAGTGGTCGACGCGGGGGTGAACCACATCGACACGGCACAGTTCTACGGGCCCGACGTCGCCAACGAGCTGATCCGCGCGGCGCTGCACCCGTATCCAGAGGACCTGGTCCTCGTCTCGAAGGTGGGCGCTCGACGCGACGAGACGGGGCAGTGGCTGGCGGCACAGCGACCCGAGGAGCTCCGCGCCGGGGTGGAGGCCAACCTGGCCTCCCTCGGCCTCGACCAGGTTCCCGTGGTCAACCTGCGTCGTCACCCCGGCGACGAGGTGCACTTCGACGAGCAGCTGGCCGCCATGGTCGCACTCCGGGACGAGGGGCTGATCGGGGGCATCGGCCTCAGCACCGTGTCGCACGACGAGTACCGACGGGGAAGGGCCACCACGGCGATCGCCTGTGTGCAGAACGCGTACAGCGTCGCCGACCGTTCCGATCAGGAAGTACTCGACGCATGCGCCGCTGACGGTGTGCCCTACGTGCCCTATTTCCCGCTGGGCTCCGCCTTCTTCCCGGACAAGCCGGTCCTGAGCCACCCGGCCGTGCTGAGCACCGCAGCGCGCCTCGAGGTGACGCCGGCCCAGGTGGCGCTGGCCTGGTTGCTCCAGCGCCGGCCGAACGTGCTGCTGATCCCGGGCACTTCCTCGCTCGGGCACCTGGAGGAGAACCTGGGCGCCGCCGATGTCGTGCTCGATGCCGAAGCGCTGGAGGCGTTGGGCTGAACTTCGCTTCAGAGCCGGCGGGTACCGAACCGAAAATCCCTTCCGTGCGTCATTGCTGCTGGCGTGCGTGCTGCGCGCCTGTTCGAGCACGTACGGGAGGCCGCTCCATGTCCGAAGGCAACGATGAACACACACCTCTCCACACACCGCCCGATGCCACCCCCCGTCGGTGGCGCCCAGGTGCCGGGTTCACCGTCGTCGCCGTGGCCGTCGGTGCACTGGTCGTCGGCGGCACCGGGCTCGGGCTGGCGCTGAGCGCCGGGGCGACGACGCCGGTCCCGTCCCCCGCCGGCTGCAACTCGTCGCAGCCGCGCCTGACCGTGCAGGGCACCGGCCAGGCTGACGGCACGCCGGACGTCCTCACTGCGGTCTTCGGGTTCAGCAGCTCGGCCCCCAGCGCGACCGCCGCGCTGAGCCAGAACAACGGCGAGGTCAACCAGGCGCTCCTGGCTCTCTCGAGCAAGGGCGTGGCCCAATCCGACGTGCAGACGACGGGGCTCACACTGGCGCCCCAGTACGTCTATCCCAACGGCGTGCAGACGCCGAACGGCTTTGCGGCCACCAACACGGTGACGGCGACGCTGCGGGACACCAAGAGCGCGGGCGATGCGATCGACGCCGTGGTGAACGCGACCGGCGACGCGGCCACCATCAACTCGCTGAACTTCTCCTTCGCCAACCCGGCCCAGGTGGAGGATCAGGCGCGGTCGCATGCGGTGCACCAGGCGGTCGCGCATGCCGCCGCCATGGCGGCCGCGGCGGGAAGACTGCTCGGGCCGGTGTGCTCGCTCACCGACAACACCCAGCCGTCGCTCCTCGAGCCCTACGCCAGCGCCGGGCTCCAGGCTGCGAGCGACCACGCGGCGTCAGTGCCGGTCGAGCCGGGCAGCCAGACGGAGAGCGACCAGGTGACGATGGTGTACGCGTTGCGGTCGCGCTGAGTGGGTCAGGGGACCAGCACGTCGAGCACCCGCCCGAGATGCGGGCGCAACAAGAAGTGCCCTGCCCCCTCCACGACCTCGAGCCGCCCCGCCGGCAACTGCGCCGCCAGCACGTCGGCGTGCGACATCGGCAGCAGCGTGTCGGCTGCGCCCTGGAACACGGTGACGGGTCCGCCGACGTCGGCCAGTTCGAACCCCCATTCGGCGGCGAGCACCGCATAGTCGTCGGCGATCCCGCCCGGCCCGTGGCGCAGCGCGTCATGGAGGCCGTCCGCCACGTCGGCCGGCGTCATCTTCTCCACGACGGCCCGGTCCTCGGGCGGCAGGGCGCGCAGGAGCACGCTCCGCTCGACACCGGCCGGCGCCAGGGCCGACACCCGTACGACGAACGCCGCCAGCGACCGGCTCCGCGCCGCCAGGGGGAACAACACCTGGTCGAGAATCAGCCCGAGCTGGCGGGCGGAGAGCGGCGACCGCAGCGGCGCCATGCCGCCGACGGTCGCGGCATGCGCGACGAGCGGGGCCAGTCCAGCGGCGACGGCCAACGCGAACGGGCCGCCGGCGGACCAGCCGAGGACGGAGAAGCGGTCGATGCCCAGCGCCGCCACCACGGCCGACATGTCGGAGGCCCAGTCGGCCACGCACCGGTCGCGGCACCGGTCCGACGAGCCGATGCCCGGCCGGCCCGGGGCCACGATGCGCACACCCCGCTCCCGCGCCGCGTCGTCGGCGAAGGCCACGTCCACCGGCGCGCTGAGGCCGCCGTGGCAGTAGAGGACGGGGAACCCGCCGGGGTCGCCGTACGACTGGCATTCGATCCGCCGCCCGTCGGGCAGCACGATGAGGCGGTTGTCGCTGCCGCCCGGTCCCGGGCCCAGGCTCAGCGGTTCTTCCAATTCGGCGCCCGCTTCTCGGCGAACGCCTTCGGCCCCTCCTTGGCATCCTCGCTGCTGAAGACCTCGCCGGAGAGCTCCGACTCGATCCGGTAGGCCTCCTTCATGTCGACCGCCAGCCCGCGCAGCACCGACTCCTTCGTCTTGCGGACGGCGAACGGACCGTTGGCCGTGATGCGGTGGGCATACTCCATTGCCCGCTCCATCAGATCGGCCGGCCGGCACACTTCGTTGAGCACGCCCATCTCCAACGCACGCTGCGCCGGGATCTGGTCGGCGCACAGGAGGAACTCCATGGCCGCCGGGTACGGGATCTGGCGGGGCAGCCGGACCGTGGTGCCGCCGCCGGCGAACAGCCCCCGCTTGGGCTCCATCACCGCGAACGTCGCCGTGTCCGACGCCACCCGGATGTCGGTGCCGCCGAGCATCTCCATGCCCCCGGCCACGCAGGTGCCGTTCACGGCGGCGATGATCGGCTTGTAAAGCTTCGTCCCGCGCAGCACGGCCTTGACCCCGTCGTCGAGCCGGTAGCCGCCGAGTTCGTCGGGGTGCTGTCCGTCCTTCATCTTCTGGTGCAGCTCGGTGACCTGGGGGATATAGGTCTTCAGGTCGGCCCCGACGCAGAAGTCCTTGCCGACGCCGGTGACGATCGCCACGTAGGCGTTGTCGTCGTCGCCGAAGCGGTCCCAGGCGCTGCGCAATTGGTAGAAGTGCTCCATGTCCATGGAGTTGCGCGCCTCGGGCCGGTTGATGGTGATGGTGACGATGTGGTCGTCACCCGCGACGTAGTCGATCGACATGGGCTCCGCTCTCTGGGTGGGGCTTTACGGGACCGCCGGCGTGGACGTAAGGAGTTCAAGGCCGGAAACCGGCTGGCTCAGCCCTCGTCCTTGTCCATCATCTTCTCCAGGCGGGTCGAGAAGCTGCTGACGCTCACGATTCCGTCTTCGTTCGTCTTCGTGTGCCCGCGCGCCCGCGAGACCAGCGAGACGTCGACGTCGGAGGCCTCGGCCCGCAGCGCGCCCACGGTGCACTGCTCGCGTGGCCGCACCGAGAACGGGTCGAACTGGAAGTGCTTCATGGCGTTGAGGTGGGTGATCTTGTCGATGTCGGTGTCGGAGACGCCGTCGAGATACTTCATCAGGGCCTCGGGGGACTGCGGCCACGTCGAGTCCGAGTGCGGGTAGTCGCATTCCCACGTGATGTTGTCGATGTTCAGGTACTGGCGGCTCTGCACGCCGAAGGCGTCGTCG
Source organism: uncultured Acidimicrobiaceae bacterium (assembly GCA_963777485.1). Classification (GTDB taxonomy): domain Bacteria; phylum Actinomycetota; class Acidimicrobiia; order Acidimicrobiales; family RAAP-2; genus Bog-473. The sequence goes on from CAVZQP010000001.1 coordinate 662,140, forward strand.
ATGAAGCAGGTGATGACGCGGTCCTTGAAGACCTGGCTCGGCAGCTGGTCGCCGAAGTCCTGGCCCGTCCACTTGTGGTGGTGCTGGTACACGTAGTCGATGCGCTCGAGCGCGTAGGGGATCCAGCCGATGCCGCCCTCGGAGAGCGCGAAGTGCAGGTCCTTGTACTTGCGCAGGATCGGCGACCAGACGAGGTCGGCGGCCGCCTGCACCATGTTGATCGGCTGCAGGCTGATCATGACGTCGATCGGCGCCTCGATGGAGGTCATGAGGATCTGCGACGAGGAGCCGAGGTGCATGCACACGACCGTGCCTTCGTCGGCGCAGGCCGACCAGAAGGGGTCCCAGTGCGAGTTGTGCAGCGAGGGCCAGCCGAGCTTCTCGGGGTTCTCGGAGAAGGTCACGGCGTGGCAGCCCTTCTTGGCCACCCGGCGCACCTCTTCGGCCCCGAGCTCGGGGTCCCAGATGACCGGGATCGACAGCGGGATGAAGCGCCCGGGCTCGGCCCCGCACCACTTGTCGATGTGCCAGTCGTTGTAGGCGCGCACCATGGCGAGCGCCTCGTCCTTGTCCTCGCGCCGGGCGAAGAGCTGGCCGCAGAACTGGGGGAAGGAGGGGAAGCACATGGAGCCGAGCACGCCGTTGACCGACATGTCGCGCACCCGCTCGTGCACGTCGTAGCAGCCGACCCGCATGTCCTCGAGCGAGGTGGGCTCGATCCCGTACTCCTCGGGCGGGCGCCCCACCACGGCGTTCAGGCCGACGTTGGGGATGACGTTGCCGTCGTAGAGCCAGACGTCGGTGCCGTCGTCCTGGCGGACGAGCTTGGGCGCCGCGTCCTGGTACTTGGCGGGCAGCAGCCCGTCGAACATGCCACGCGGCTCGATGACGTGGTCGTCGACGCTGACCAGGATCATGTCTTCGGTGCGCATCGCAGTCCCTCCCTTGTGCCCTGATCTCCGGGTGATCTCACGGTGCCGGCGGTTCCCTGACACCCGTGTCATTCACACTATGCGCCCCCCGGCCAGGCGTGCGAAGCAGGCCTGGCCATGGCTCCGGTCCGGCGGCACCGGGGCCGGCCGCCTTCCCGGGCCGGCTGCGGACGGGGGCGGCCGCCTCCTAGCGGGGCGGCGCCGAACGGACGGGCGTGGTGGCCTGGGTGGGCATGACGTTCGACGTCGGGGGCGGGTAGGGGATCCCCTCGTCGACGGTCCCCAACAGCGCGTTCGCGACGACCTCCTCGTCGACCTGGAGGTTGAGGAGCGGCGCCGGGGGCAGCGCGGGCTTGGCGTCGACCGGCGCCTGGCCCAGCGCCAGCGCCGAGGTCAGGTCGCCGACCGCACTGCGCCGCCACGCCGAGAGGTTCGGCACCGTCACGCCGAAGCGTGTCTCGATGAAGCGCAGCGTCGACGTGTGGTCGAACGTGTCGCTCGCGAGGTAACCGCCGCGGGTGAACGGCGACATGAGGATGCACGGCACCCGGAAACCGAGACCCACCGGGCCGGCGATGCCCGACGCGGTCGAGGGCAGCGGGTTCACGGTCAGGTACTCGCCCGGCGTGTCCGCCGGCGCGACGGGCGGCGGTACGTGGTCGAAGAAGCCGCCGTTCTCGTCGTAGTTGAGGATGAAGAGCGTGGAGGCCCACACCTCGGGGTTCGACGTGAGGATGTCGAGGACCGTCTTGACGAGGTTCTCGCCCCAGGGCGGTGCCGTGGCCGGGTGCTCGCACTTGATGATCGGGCCGTGTATCCAGCTCACCTCGGGCAGCGTGTTCGCCGCGACGTCCGCGGCGAACCCCGCCGGGAAGTTCTGCGCGAGAGCGTTGGCGGCGAGCTCGGCGCCCCGTGTCGTCGTCGGCTCGTAGGCCTTGAAGTAGGGCAGCGGGTTGAAGAACGCCAGGCCCGTCGGGTCGTTGTACACCTTCCAGGAGACCCCGGCATCGAGCAGCGCCTCGGGCATCGTCTCCCAGGTGAACTTGCCGGCCTGACCGGCACGGCCTGTCGTCTGCGTGACGAGCACGGGCCCGCCGCCGGTGCCGTCGGGGTCGATGGTCCCCGACAGCGCCATGACGCGGTTCGGGTCGGTCGGCCCGAGCACCGAGCAGAAGTAGCCGTCGCAGATGGTGAACGCGTCGGCCAGGGCGTAATAGAACGGGAGGTCCGAGCGCTCGAAGTAGCCCATGGTGGGCGCGAAGTTCTTGGTCCCGTCGACCATCATGTGCACGTTGACCCACTGGTCCATGGCACCGCTGTCCCAGCATTGGTGCTGCGGCCCCCAGTCGTGCGTGATGTCGTTCGTGCAGTCACCGTTCTTCGTGGGGAACTGCATCTGGAGGTGGAACGGCTCCATGTGCCCCGTTGCCTCGGCGCCGACGCCGGGCTGGTAACCGGCCTGCTCGAAGACGCCGGGCAGCGCGTTCGGGTCGGAGAAGCCGCGGACGCTCGACATGGTGCCGTAGTAGTGGTCGAACGAGCGGTTCTCCTGCATGAGGATCACCACGTGCTCGATGTCGCTCAGCGTGGGGTTGGACGTGACGTCGATGGCGAGCGCGTTCTCGATGGAGGCGCCGGCGGCGGCGGAGAGGCCCGACGCGGTCGCCGCCCCGGCACCGAGGGCCAGGCCACCCTTCAGGAGGTTGCGCCGGCTGAGGCCGCTCCTCGCGGTGTCAGCCCGGTCGTTCCGCGCGTCCCGGTTCCGCTCGTTCCTGCCCATGTGTGCCCGCTCCTCGTCGCTCCCGGCGGGGGACCGGCCCGTCCGCCTCTAATGAAACGGCAGGCCGGGCGGGGTCTTACGTGGTCGGGCGAGGTCTTACGGGGTATAACGGGGGTGCCCGGAAGGCTCAGGCCTCAGGCGCTGGCCACCTGCAGTTCGCGCTCCTTGCGGCCGGCCGCGGCCGCTGCCGCGGCCGTGGCGGCGGCCGGGGCGGCGACGCCACGCCGGGGCAGGATGATGTCGTCGATGATCCCGTAGTCCCGGGCCTCCTCGGCGGTCATGTAGTGGTCGCGGTCGATGTCCTGCGCGACCTGCTCGACCGGGCGGCCGGTGTGGTGGGCGATGATCTCGGACATCCGGTGCGTGAGGGCGAGCACCTCGCGCAGTTGGATCTCCATGTCGCTCGGTGCGCCGCGGGTGCCGGCCGAGCCCTGGTGGATCATGATGCGCGAGTTCGGCAGGGCGAAGCGCTTCCCGGCCGCACCGCCGGCGAGGATCATCGCGGCGGCCGACATGCCCATGCCGCAGCAGATGGTCGAGACGTCGGGCTCGACGTGCTGCATGACGTCGTAGATCGCCATGCCGGCGTAGGCCACGCCACCGGGGGAGTTGATGTAGAGGTAGATGTCACGCTCGTTGTTGTTCGCCTCGAGGAACAGCATCTGGGAGATGATCAGGTTGGCCACCTGGTCGTCGACCTCCTGGCCCAGGAACACGATTCGCTCCCGCAACAGCTGCGAGTAGATGTCGAAGGCGCGGTCGCCGCGGTTCCCCTCCTCGATCACGGTTGGGACGAGCACCTGGCGGAGGTCGTGGTCGAGGCCGGTGCCGGTGCCGAGGTGGCTGAGCCTGTCGAGGTGGGTCATGGCGGTGCTCCTTCTCCTTGGACTCATTGCTCCTGAACTTCCTGGTCCTTCCGAGGATATATCAAATGTGAGATAATGGTGCACCGTGAGCGAGCGCCGGCACCCGACCGTCTTTCCGGGCTTCAAGGAGATGGCCGAGCGGCGCCGCTCGGTGTCCGGCCAGCTGCTCTCGCTGCGCCGGGAGTTGGGGCTGTCCCAGGCCGAGGTGGCGACGCGCATGGGGACATCGCAGTCGGCGGTGGCCCGCTTCGAGGCCGGCGACCTGGACGTCCGCCTCTCGACCGTCGAGCGCTACACCATGGCGCTCGGCGCGCGGCTGGAATGGAGGATCGAACATGGGTGATCGAAGCGTGGGCAAGGCCGCTGCCGGCCGGCCGGAGTGGCCCTGGCTGCCGCAGCCGGGGCAGCCGCTGCCCGGGTTCCCGGGCTTCCCGGGCCTGCCGGGTGTGCCGGGTGTGCCGGGTGTGCCGGGCTTGCCCGACCCGGGCGGCTCGCGCACCGGCACCGAGATGTCCGAGCTGCTCGCCCGCCGGCTGATGGAGCAGCGGGTCGTCCTGCTGCACGGCCCGCTCGACGACGCGACCGTCACCCGCGTCTCGGCCGAACTGATGACGCTCGATGCCGACGGCGACGACGCCGTGACGCTGCGCATCGACTGCGGCGAGGCCGCCCTGGCGCCGGCGTTGACGCTCATGGACGTGGTGGAGCTGATGGGCGTGCCGGTGCGGGCCGTGTGCCTGGGCCAGGTCGGCGGCGGAGCCGTCGGCGTGCTCGCCGTGTGCGCCCACCGCGCCGCCATGCCGAGCACCCGTTTCACGCTCTCGGAGCCGGCGACCCACATGGAGGCGCACGTGCGCAACGTCGCCCAGTGGGCCGAGCTGCGCGCCGCCGAGCGCGGCCGCTTCTGCGAGCGGGTGGGGACGGCGGTGGGGAAGCCCGCGGCTGAGGTCGGCGCCGACATCGAGCAGGGCCGGTTCTTCGGCGCCGCCGAGGCGCTCGAGTACGGGCTGCTCGACGAGGTCTGCCGCCCTGACGCGGACGTCCGCACGCTGCCGGGCCCGGGCCCCACGCCGCCGATCGGGTTCCGGCCGCTGCGCTGAGCGCACGAGACCGTGCCGGACCGGGGTGTCTACGATGCGGCCATGAGCGCATCCGGACCACGCATCACACCGCTGCAGCCCGGAGAGTGGGACGACCGGCTCCAGGCGATCCTCGAGGCGTCGCCGGGAGGGGCCGAAGAACCGATGCACATCTTCGCCACGCTGGCGCGGGCACCCGATCTGTTCCGCCGCTGGATGGGCTTCGGCGGCGCGCTCCTCTACGGCAGCCTGCCGAGCCGGCTCTGCGAGATCGTCATCCTGCGCACCGCCTATCGCTTCGACGGCTTCTACGAGTGGGCGCAGCACGTCGAGATGGGGCAGGCCCGCGGCGTCACGCTCGAGGAGATCGAGGCGCTCGGCGGTGGCACGGGCGCACTGGATGCACTCGACGCTGTCGACTGGGCCCCCCTCGAGCGGGCCGCGCTGCGGGCTGTCGACGAGACGCGTGAGGACGGCGGGGTGTCCGACTCGACGTGGGCGGAATTGTCGGAGCACCTCGACGACGCCGGCCTCATCGAGCTCCTGATGCTGATTGCGCACTACCTCATGCTCACCACGGTGCTGCGCTCGATCCGCATGCAGCCCGAGCCCCGGGCGATCGCGCAAGCGGGCCTCGTGCGGGGCGGCCCGGCCCGCCCCGAGGCCTGAGGGCCGAGGCCCGAGGCCCGAGGACCGAGGCCGGAGAAGGAGCCCTGACGCCGTGAGCCCGCTCCTCGAAGGACGCTGCATCGCCGTGGTGGGCGCGGGCACCCAGCCCTCCCGCGACCTCGACGCGCCCGTCGGCAACGGCCGCGCCATCGCCGTGCGCGCCGCCCGCGAGGGCGCGTCGGTCGTCTGCGTCGACAAGGACGAGGGTGCGGTCGAGGAGACGTGGCGCCTCATCACCGAGGAGGGCGGCCAGGCAGCTGTCGTCGTTGCCGACGTCACGACCGAGGAGGGTTGCCGGCTCGCCGTGGCCGACGAGTCGGGGCTGACACCCGACGGCATCGTGCTCAACGTCGGCACCGGCTTCGGGATGGGCGTCGCCGGCACGTCGCCCGACGACTGGGACCGCACGTTCGCCCTCAACCTGCGCCGCGCACTTCATGGTGGTCAAGCGGGCGCTCGTCACCCTGCCGGACAACTCGTCCATCGTCTTCATCGGGTCGGTGGCCGGTCTCCGGCCGGGCAGCCGCATCCCCGCCTACGACGCCTCCAAGGCGGGCCTCATCGGACTGAACCGCCACGTCGCCATGGAGGGCGCCCGCCGCGGCATCCGGTCCAACGTCGTCTGCCCCGGCCTGATCGACACCCCGCTCGGACGCGCCGCCTCGGCGGGGCGCCCCTCGCGCACCCGCACGCCGGTGCCGCTCGGCCGCGAGGGCACGGCATGGGAGGTCGCGGCCACCACCGTGTTCCTGCTGTCGGAAGAGGCCAGTTACACCACCGGACAGGTGTTGGCGGTCGACGGAGGGCTGACGCTGCTGTGAGGGTCGGGTGAGTGCTGCCCATTCGGCCCAGCCGAGATCGCGGCCGCTCGTCGCACCGACGAGGCCGCGTCTCGGGCGGCGCATGGCGCGTTTCAACCGCGCCGTGGTCAATCCCGTCGCCGTCCACGTCGCCGGCCTCGTGCCCGGGATGGGCATCGTCACCCACGTCGGCCGGCGTTCGCGCAACGTCTACCGCACCCCGGTCCTGGTCTTTCGGACCAAGGACGGCTACCGGATCGCGCTCACCTACGGCCGCGACGCCGAGTGGGTCAAGAACGCGCTCGCGCACGGTGCGGTGCGGCTGACCTCCATGCGCCGCGAGCACGAGCTGTCCCATCCCGAGATCGTCACGGACCCGCACCGCCAGCACATGCCGGCGCCTGTGCGCCTCTTCCTCCGGCTGCTGCGGGTCTCGGACTTCATCGACTTTCACGCGGCGCACTGACGCTGGCACTGGTGAACGGCGCGTCGACGGGCGTATGCGTCGCCGGGCGCGTGGCGTCCGCGGGCACACACGAGAAGTCGGTGAACGTGGTCCGCTCGACCCCCGCGTAGTAGCTGCTCAACTTGTGGCAGTGGGCCGCCGCCCAACGCAGGTCGGGGCTACGGCTGAACGGCCGCGTCGCGACGTTGACGAACCTGACACGGCCGTCGGCCACGTAGCGGATGAACTGCGCCAGCGTCGGGGTGGAGACCTCGCCCGTGTAGCCGCCGACGGGGAGGAACTCGTGCCCGGTGGCCAGGATGTCACTGCTGGCACCCAATGTCGTCTCGATCGTGTTCGCCGCGACGTCTGGTCGCAGGCGCGCCGTGAATTGCGTGAGCACCTGCTGCTGCTCGGCAAACTCGTCGGCGTAGGTCCGGGTCACGTGGTTGTGCGCAACCGTGGCAAAGGGTGAGTCGAAGGGTCCGAGCTCCTCCATCACGACGAGGCCAGAGGCCCAGGCGCTCCCCAAGAGGATGGCGACGACCGCCAGCACCGGGCCCACGCTGAGGGCCCACACCGAGGCATGGCGCGGCAGCAGTGACACGAAGAGGATGCCCGCGGCCAATCCTCCGACTACGAACAGCGACGCGATGATCCAACTGCGGACGCCGACGTAGCTCGGGACGAGGGCGATCACTGCGGCGACGGTGGCCAGCATGGTGACGCCGAGCACCGCGCGCACAGCGCGGGATCGCCGCCTCTGCCAGGCGAGCCGGGCCCCGAAGGCGCACAGGGCCGCCACCGCCGGGACGAGCGCGGCGAGGTAGTAGGAGTTGATGAGTCGCCCCGCGCTGAAGAAGGCGAAGAGGACCACGAGCCACGTGAACCAGAGCACGACCGCAGCGCGGGGCGCATCCGTGCGCGGTTCCCGGCACCGCACGACGAAGACGGCGATCGCAGACACGAGTGCCGGGAGCAGGAGCCAGGCTCCGTCGTGGCCGAAGGGCCCGTGGAGGAGGCGGTCCCAGGCGGCGTTGACACCGGCGGTACTGATCTGATTCTCCGAGCTGTAGCGCGCCAGGTTGACGATCCATTGCGACGGCGCGTGGCACCCGGCATGCGAGAACACGCCCGACACCCCGACGCGGGCCAGCCCGTTGTACCCGAAGACCTGTGAGAAGACGGAGTTGTCGCAGCTCCCGTCCGCGTAGGGGCGGCTCGACGCCGGCGCGAGGGTGACCGCGGTCATCCAGCTCAGCGAGACAGCGACCGTGGCCGCCGCCGAGAGAGCGACGTCCCGGAGCCGGCGCAGGAACGCGGCGGTGGGCGCAGCAAGCAGATACGCCGCGTACAGCGCGGGGAGGACCAGCCAGGCCTGCAGCATCTTCGTCTGGAAGGCGAAGCCGACGAGCACGCCTGCCCACAACAACGGGCAGAGCCGGCCGGACGTGTACGCCCGCGTCGTGGCGTCGGCCGCCAGGACCAACAGGAGGATCAACAGCGAGTCGGAGATGTTGCCCCGGTCGAGCAGGATCACGATCGGGCTCCCGGCGATGATCAGAGCGGCCAGCAGCCCGGCGCCCGCACCGGTGACGCGGCACACCACCCGATAGAGGACCAGGACCGTCACCATGCCCTCGATCACCTGCGGCAACACGATCGCCCACACATGGAAGCCGCAGATCCGGAGCGAGAGCGCCTGGAACCACAGCGCGCCGGGCAGCTTGTCGACGGTGATGGTGCCCCAGGGATCGGCGGCGCCGAAGAAGAAGTTGTGCCAGCTCATCGCCATGCTGCGTGCGGCGGCGCCATAGAACGACTCGAGGTAGGCGCCGTTGATGCCCCACGCGTAGGCGAGCCCCGCGAGGGCGGTGACGGCGAGAAGGGCCGGACGTGCCCAAGCGGGTTGATCCGCAGGGGACCGCCAGAACTGCAGGCGCCTTCGCAGATCGGGTCGGCCGACACGACGCGGCACGTCGACCGCAGCAAGTTCCGCCTGATCTGCCGCCCGCATCCCCTCCACCTGGCCCCCTAGCGTTGGGAATTAAAGCACCGACATGTCGACCCAGGTGAAAGGGATTTTCGTGCGGCAAGGCAACCTGGTGCCGCCTCGCGAGGGTTCAAGGTGGTGATGGACCGAAGCAGCGGCCGTGCACCGGCACGACAAGAGTTCGACCAGTTCGTCGCTGAGGCCGCCGACAGGCTCGTCCGAGCCGCCTACCTCATCACCTGGGATCTCGCCGACGCCGAAGACCTGGTCCAGGAGTGCCTCTTCAAAGTTGCACGCCGCTGGCCCCGGGTGCGGAAGATGGACCACCCCACTGCGTACGCGCGTACGGTGCTCGTCCATCTCGCACTCGACGAGGGTAAGCACCGGACGCGTCGCCGGGCCGAGCTCGCTGCGGCGGCTGCCACACCCCTCGAGCACCATGAGGATGACGCCGCGGTCATCGTGCTCGGGCGCGTCGAGGCCAGCGCCGACCTGATGCACGCCCTTGCGGCGCTGGCCCCCCGCCAACGCGTCGCGCTGGTGTTGCGCTACTTCGAAGACCTCTCAGAAGCCGACGTGGCCGAGGCGATGGGTTGTTCGGTGGGCACGGTCAAGAGCACGACGTCACGGGCGCTCGAGCGCCTCCGCAACGTCGTCGAGGTCCCCCCGGTCCCACCGAACGCAAAGAACGGCGATGGCAGTGGCTCGCAGCCTCCGAACGACACGAACGACAGGCGCGCCCCGAACGTCACGCCTCAAAACGTCCAGAAAGAGACCTGCATCGTCACGCAGGAACTACGCGCCAACGAAGGGAGCATCACACCATGAAGTCAACACTCGAAGACCGACTCAGCGACGCCTTCACCCAACGCGCGGCATCCGTGCCCCGGGTAGCCACCGACCGCGTGCGTGACGTCGACTATCACCCTCGCCGTCACCGGATCGTGGTCCCGGCAGCCGTCGGGGCCGCTGCGGCGGCCGGGGCGGCGACGGTCGGCACTGCCTTGGCGGTCGTGCTCGGCGGGGCGGCGCCTGCCTATGCCGGCTGGAGCCCCGCGCCGACCGCATCCACGACGGCCTCACCATCGCCCCAAGCCAGCCAAAGCTGTTTGAACTCACTCCCCTCGAACGCACCCGCAGGCGGCCAGCTCGGTTCGGGGAGCTGGCAGTCGGTGCTCACCGACGTGCGGGGGCCGTTCACCGTTGCGCTGTTCCAGAACAACGGCGCGTATGCCGCGTGCTTCACCAGCTCGTCTTTCACCGAGGTCACGCAGGTGACCGCGGCTGACAGCTCGACCTCCAACGCGCAGGCCGAGAACGGCACTGTGCGCGGGTTGGGATCGGGCGGACTGCCGGGAGGCTCGATCGTGGCAGTCGGTGGCACGAGCTCGGGCGATCTTCAGAACGTCGTGCAGACGCATCTGTCCACGACGGCAGATGGCCCGTATACCCTCGTCGACGGTCGCGTCGCCTCGGGCGTGACCGCAGTCACCCTCGTGCGCGACGACGGGCAGGACGTCGTTGCCACCGTGGAGGATGGCTGGCTGATCGCCTGGTGGCCGGGTGGCGCCACTGCGACCTCGTCCCAGGTCACCACCGCGTCGGGCACGTCGACAGAAGCGCTGCAGTCGGCGGCCAAGGGAGGTCCGGGACCGTCGACACCGCCTGACCCGGGCGCATGCGCCGCCGCTGCGGGTGCTGCCAACACTTCCAAGGCGCTGAGTGGCGCGACCAACGTGCCGGTGCACTGCTCGGGCTCGGGCTCAAGCACCGGCAACAGCGGTCCCTCGGTCAACTCCAACACCGGCACCTCCGGCACCAGCCTGAAGAGCGGCGGCTAACACGGCACACCGAGGTCGGCTGCCCTCAGACAACGACCTCCATGCGCAATCCGGTGGCGTCGAGTTCGCCCCCGAACCGCAGGCAGGAACCGTCCAGGAAGCGCCGGGCGGTCCAGGCCAAGGCGAGGGCGTCGAGCATGTCGTCCGGCTGTGCTCCAGGGGTCCGCGCCTCGAGGAGGGCAGGGACGTCGACACCAAGATGCTCGTGCAGCACGGCAACGCGCTCGGCCCGTCCGTCGGCCGTTCGCTTGCTGTGCTGCATCGGCGTGTCCGCCGCCATCACCGCGAAGCTCAGTTCGGGGCAGGCCTCGAAGAGGGAATGCTGGAGACGGGGCGACTGCACGGCGTCGACCTCCTCGATCTTCGCCACGATGTTGTAGAGCTGTTTCGACAGACCCTTGCCGCACACCTCCCGGGACGTGGCGCACGCCTCCTCGTAGGTGCGGGTGCCGAGCACAGCGCGCACCGGAGCGGGAAAGACCGAGCCGCGCCGGGGCCCGAGACGACGGCGCGCTTCGCGGTCGCACGCCCGGGGATCGCAGTCGGCCAGGCCGATGGGGATGTCGACGGCGACCGCGGCCAGGTCGCCTTGGTCCAGCGCGGTAACGACGTCCTCGACGGAGGAGACGACCGTGACCGTGACCTCCACGACGTCGTCTTCGGTTGGCCGCCCGGGCACCGGCAGCGTGGCGAGCACCCAGCCGCCCCGGCAGCCGTCGAGGCCTCCAGCACGCCGCCCGGCGGGGCCGCGCCGGGCGCGCCGGCCGCTCAGCGCAGCGCCGCCCAGTTCACCTGGTCCTTCGGCGTCAGCGTCACCGTCCGGCCGATCAACTCGTGCTCCTCGGCCTCCGCCAGCGACGCGGGGCCACCGTCCAAGAAGGCGTAGCAGCGACCACCCTCGGGCAGGTCGCAGATCAGCACGGCGCGCTCCGGGCCGCCGTCACGCCCGTGCAGCACCGAGTACGTCGCGACGGTCGCCGCACCCGCGGGTGACCCCACGATTCCCACCGGCGTCTCGACCGCGACGTAGGGCGCCGGGTCCGTCACCACACCCGTACCGGGATCCGTCGACCACACTCCGTACGCGTGCTTCTGCATGTGCATGCCGACGCCGCTCACCACCCCGTGCGATCCCGGGTCGCCCCGCAGCCGCTCGGCCATCGCGGCCAGGGAGTGGGTCATGTAGTTCGACCCCGGCCCCCCGTGGTACGGCAGCCCACCGGTGACGGTCACCGCCGCGGCCCGGGCGTCGGACTCGGCGATGCCCAAGGCGTCCAACGCGAAGCACACCGACGAGGCGAAGCACGAGTACAGGTCCAGGTGCGCGATGTCGTCGACGCCTATGCCCGCCCCCGACAACGCCGCCCCCGCCGCCGCCGCCATGGCGGGGGAGTGCCACAGGTGGGCATGGCCGGCCACGTGCTCGGGCTCTTCCGCGTAGCCCCACCCGCGCAGATAGACGCGGCGCTCCTCGGGCACTCCCAACGCATCGGCGCGCTCGGCCGAAGCCAGCAGCACCGCGGCGGCCATGTCGACGTCCATGATCGAGGTCATCAGCTTCGTGTAGGGATAGGCGACCATGCGGTTGTCCGCCGTTACCAGCGAGACCTCGTCGGCGGACCGCGCCACCGGGAACCAGGCGTGCTCGGGCTGCGCCGCGGCCACCGACGTCATCGCCGCCATGACCCTCCCGTCGGCGGCACGGTGCTCCGCCTGACCGCGGGCCAAGTGGGCGCGACGCGCGTTGTCGAACAGTGCGAACGTGAGGTACGCCTCGAAGACCGAGTGGCTGACCTCGGACGGGTCGAAGACCATCTCCATGGGGAACGGCCGCTTCTCCTCCGGCCGGAACGACCACGCCGGCCGTTCGCCGGCCTTCTTCAGGCGGCGGACGGTGGCCAAGGCCTCCGCGCCGACGAGCAGCGAGAAGTCGAGGTCGCCTGCCCTGATCGCACGCGCGGCCTCGACGGCGAGCACGTGAGGGACCGACCCGCCGATCCCCGAGTAGCGACGCCGGGCCGGCGATGCGTCGAGACGGTCCGACAGCCGCTGCACGGCGTCGTCGTACTGCCACGACTGCGAGTAGACGACGTCGACACCCTCCAGCTCGCCGAGCGCCGCGGACACGCGTCCACCTGCGTCGGCCGCGGCTGCGCGCACGACCCGCTCCCACATGTCGAGCGGCTCGGGCGCCACACCATCGTTGGCGACCACGACGAAGTCATCGGCGTGCCAGGTGTGGCGGGCGACGCCGATGATGCAGGCGGCGCGGGGGTCGGCACTCATCGGACGGTCGCGATGAGGTCGGTCAGATGCGCGACTTGCCGGGCATCGCGATCGCCCGGTCGGCGATGATGTTCTTCTGGATCTCGGTGGACCCCCCGCCGATGGTCGAGTACCGCTGGAACGCGTACAACCTCGTCCACTTCCCGCGGTCGACGGTGTCCGGCCCGCCCCTGGCCAGCAGTCCGGCCGGTCCCAGCAGGTCGACGGCGAGCTCGGAGACCGTCTGCGCCATCGACGACCACGACAACTTGGCGAACGGCACCTCGGGCCAGTTCTTCTCGCCCTTCATGATCTTCGACAGCGCGCGGAGCGACAGCAGCCGGGCGAGCTCGATCTCCGTCCAGATGTGCGCGATGCGGTCACGCAGCGACGGGTCCTCCAGCGCGCCCGGGTTCACCGACCGCGCCGCCTCGACGACGGCACGCAGGTCCGCGGACAGGATCGCGATCTGTGACGCGATGCCGACGCGTTCGAAGCCGAGGGTGCCCATGGCCACCATCCAGCCCGCGCCCTCCTCGCCGAGCCGAGCCGACGCCGGGATGCGGGCGTCGGTGAAGAAGATCTCGTTGAACAGCTCCTCGCCCGCCATGTCGCGGATCGGCCGCACGTCGATCCCCGGCGTCTTCAAATTGAGTATGAAGGCCGTGATGCCCTCGTGCTTCTTCCCCCGCTCGATCGCGGACGGGTCCGTCCGCAACAGGAACAGCCCCCACGTCGCCAGGTGGGCCGAGCTGATCCAGATCTTCGAACCGTTCACGACGTACTCGTCCGTCGCCTCGTCGTAGATCGCCGTCGTGCGCAGGTTCGCCAGGTCGTTGCCGGCCATGGGCTCGCTGAAGCCCTGGCACCAGTGCTCCTCGGCCTCGAGGATCGACGGCAGCCACTTCGCCTTCTGCTCCTCCGTCCCCCACTGGATGATCATCGGCCCGATCTGCCAGATCCCGTTCGTGTTGAACATGCCCGGCGTGCGGTACTCGGCCATCACCTCCGAGTAGATGAGCCGCTGCATGGCGTTGATCGTTCGGCCCTGGGCGTACTCGGGCCCCCAGTGGATGGCGGCCCACCCGCCCTCGTGGAGCTTGCGCTGCCACTTCTGCCGCCGTTGTTGGCTCGCCTCGCCGCTCAGCTGCACGTCGTCCCCGAGCGCCTCGGCTTCCAAGAACGGTGGCAGGTTCTCGTCCAACCAGGACCGGAGCTCGTCGCGGAACTTCTCGTCCTCGGGTGCCAAGGCGAAATCCACGCAGGAAGGGTAGCCGACCGACCGTGTACTCTGACGCCCGTGTCAGGGAACGGCGGGGCGCGATCACGGCGTCCGTGACACGCGTCCGGTTGCTTTCGGGCCGGCAGTAGCGCTCTTGTAGGACTGCTGCAGGACTGCTGCAGGACCGCTGCAGGACTGCTTCAGGGAGGGCCGTGGACTTCACGTACGACGACGAGCAGCAGGCACTCCAGGAAGTGGCGCGCACCGCGCTCGAGCGCGAATGCAGCCCGCAGCTGTTGCGCGAACTGGCCGACGACCCGACGGGAACCACGCCCGCGCTCTGGTCGACGCTCGTCGACCTCGGTTGGACGAGCCTTCTCGTCCCCGCCGAGCTCGGTGGCACCGGCGCCGGCCTGCTCGAGACCTGCATCGTGCTCGAGCAGATGGGCCGCCTCCCGCTGCCGGGCCCGTTCTTCTCCTCCGCCGTCGCGGCCACGCTGGCCGCCCGCTCACTGGGCGAGACCGAGCTTCTCGCCGACCTCGCCGCCGGCACCCGGCGCGGCACGATCGCTCTCGGCGAACAGGGCCACGGCGAACCGCTCTCGACCGTGCGCACCCGCGCCCGCCGCAAGGCCGCGCAGTGGGTGCTGACCGGTGAGAAGCCCTTCGTCATGGACGGGCATTCCGCCGACTGGGTCATCGTGGTCGCGCGCAGCGAGGAGGGCGTGCGCTCGTACCTGCTCGAGTCGCCCGCCGAGGCCGCCGAGGCCGGCGCCACCGTCGAGCTGGTGCCCTCGCTCGACCCGACCCGCAAGCTCGCTCGCCTCCTCCTCGACGAGACGCCCGTCGTCCCCCTCGGCCCCCCGGGCAACCAGGCCCACGTCTGGCAGAGGGTGCAGGACGACATCGCGATCGGCTTCGCCGCCGAGACGGTCGGCGCGGCGGACCGCGCGCTGGGCGAGGCCATCGCCTACACCTCCGAACGCATCGTCTTCGACAAGCCGGTGGCGACATACCAGTCCATCCGGCACCGGCTCGTCGAGATGTTCCAGCAGGTCGAGATGGCCCGGGCGGGCTTCCAGTTCGCCGCCTGGGCGTCCGACACCGAGGCACCCGACCGGGAGCAGGCGGCGGCCATGGCCGCGAGCTACGCGGCCGAGGCCGGCGTGCGGGTGACGGGCGAGGACATACAGATGCACGGCGGCGTGGGCTTCACCTGGGCCAACGACGCACACTTCTTGTTCAAGCGCGTGAAGCAGAACGAGGTCCTGTCGGGCGGCGCCGGCGCCCAGCTGCACCGGCTGGCGTCGATCTTCATAGAGTCGGCGTGAGTGGCTGACGCTTCGAACTCCGCGAACCGCTCGTCGCGCTTCGAGCTGAGCCCCATGCCGGCCGATCTGGCCGAGCAGTACCTGGCCGAGGGCTGGTGGGACGACCGCACACTCGGGCAGCTCCTGTCCGATGCGCTCAACGAGGACCCCGGACGCCGCTTCCGCATCTGGTCACCGACCAACCCCTACGTCGGCACGGCGGGGGATGTGTACGACGAGGCACTCAAGGTGGCCGGCGGCCTCCGAGCGGCCGGTCTCGGCCCGGGCGACCTCGTCGCGTTCCAACTGCCGAACTGGGTCGAGGCGGCCATCACCTTCTACGCCTGTACCATCGTGGGCGTCACGCTCGTGCCGATCGTGCACTTCTACGGGCCCAAGGAGGTCGGCTTCATCCTGCGCCAGAGCGGGGCCCGTGCCCTCGTCACCGTGTCGTCGTACGGCAAGCGTGACTTCCTGGCCGAACTGGCCACCATCCGCGACGGGCTCAGCGACCTCGAGAAGGTCTTCGTCATCGGCGACATCGGCGACATCGGCGACATCGGCGACATCGGCGACACCGGCGACACCGGCGGCGCGCCGGACCTGCTGCCGTTCGACGAGCTCCGCGCCGCCGAACCCATGGACGGCCCGGTCGCCGTCGACCCCGAGACCCCCGCCGTTATCGGCTACACGTCGGGCACGACGGCCGACCCCAAGGGGGTCGTGCACACGCACCGCACGCTCGGCTGCGAGGTCCGCCAGCTGAGCGGCCACCAGGCCCGGCGCGACCGGGCGTCACTGGTGGGTGCACCCGTCGGCCATGCCATCGGCATGCTCGGCGGCCTCCTTTGTCCGCTGGTCGGCGGCAAGGCGATCTTCATGATCGACGGCTGGGATCCGCCCACCGTGCTCGACGCGATGGTGGAGGAGGGCATCTCCGCCGGCAGCGGCTCGACGTACTTCTTCACCAGCTTGCTGGACTCCCCGGGCTTCGGACCCGAGCACGCCGAGTTGATGCGTTTCACGGGGCTGGGGGGCTCGCCGATCCCCGACGCGGTGGCCGACCGGGCCGACGAGCTCGGCATCTCGCTGGTGCGCGCCTACGGCAGCACCGAGCACCCGTCGATCACCGGTTCGGAGCACGAGGCGCCCCGCGAGAAGCGTCTCCACACCGATGGCAGGCCGATGGCCGGGGTCGAGATCCGCACCGTCGACGAGGACGGCAACGACGTCGGCATCGGCGAGCCGGGCGAGATCCTCTCCCGCGGCCCGGACCGCTTCGCCGGCTACACGGACCCGGCGCTCACCGCGGAGGCAATCGAAGAGGGCGGCTGGCTCCACACCGGCGACGTGGGGATCATCGACGCCGAGGGCTACCTCACCATCACCGACCGGTTGAAGGACATCATCATCCGCGGCGGCGAGAACGTGAGCGCTGCCGAGGTCGAGCAGTTGCTGGCGCACATGAAGGGCGTCGCCGAGGTCGCGGTGGTCGCCGCCCCCGACGAACGCTTCGGCGAGCACGGGTGCGCCTTCTTCCGCATGCAGCCCGGAATGGACGCGCCCGAGCTCGAGGCGGTGCGGGCGCACCTCTCCGAGGCTGGGCTCGCCCGGCAGAAGTGGCCCGAGGAGCTCAGGTCCGTCGACGAACTCCCCCGGACGCCCTCGGGCAAGATCCAGAAGTTCGTGCTGCGCCAGCAGCTGCGGGCCGGCAGCTGACCCCAGCTCTGCAAATCCAGCTCGGTTACCAGCCACAAAAAGCAGGCGCGCCAAAGCGACGCGCCTGCTTCACCTCACCCTCGATTTCGAATTTCGCCACCCGCCCCGTTCGCAAACGGCCCCCGCTTCGGGAGCGCCCTATTCCCGCTGGGGCGGCGGGTCGTGGTTCCGCAACCGGTTGTGGAACCCGCACAGCAGCCGACCGTTCTCCTGGGTGGTCCGGCCGCCCCGGGCCCAGGGCAACAGGTGGTCCGCCTGGCACCGTGACGCCGGCGTGTCGCAGAAGGCGTGCACGCACTCGCGGTCGCGCAACTCGATAGCCCGACGGGTCCCACCGGTGAACAGGCGCTGGGTGGGGGAGACCTCGACCCGGCCCGACGGCTCCATCACGGCGCGCTCCAGGTCGGCGATCGACAACCACGGCACCAACTCTCCGGGCGACAGCACGATGCCCTCGGCGAGCTCGCACACCCGGCCCGACAACGTCGGCCAGTCGACGAGGACGCTGAAGAGGGGAGCCGGCGGGCGACGGGCGCCGTCGGGCTCCACGAGTGCGGACCGGGCTGCCATCTCCACCAGCGCGTCCGCCCGGCGCTGAGCCGGCGTACGCCACAGGTCCTCGACCGAGGGGTTCCCACCCCGTTCTTCACGCGCCCGGGCCCAGTCCGCCTTGAAGAACTCGTCTTCGATGCGACCGAGCTCGCCGGACACGATCGAACCCGAAATCGGGTCGAGCGTCATCGACCCCAGGTACATGCCGCTGATGCTCGCCTCGAGATACACGTCACGCCGAGCGCGCCGCTCTTCGGCCGCTTCGTCGCTTCCGTCCGGGTCGGCCAGCTGGTCCCAGTAGGCGACGGCCTTGACGAAGTGCTCGAACGGCAGCCGCTTGGCCTGCTTCATCAGCAACGCCTCGTCCCGGGCGAGCGACTCTTCCGTATCGGGACGCCGGACGGCGACGACGGCA
The DNA here is from genome assembly GCA_963777485.1 of uncultured Acidimicrobiaceae bacterium. Classification (GTDB taxonomy): domain Bacteria; phylum Actinomycetota; class Acidimicrobiia; order Acidimicrobiales; family RAAP-2; genus Bog-473. The sequence continues at coordinate 680,028 of CAVZQP010000001.1, forward strand.
TCGACATGGGCGGCGTTGATCTCACCCGATTGAAACGCCTTCTCCGCGACGGGGAGATGACGGAGATGCCGGCCACGCTTGACGATCCGCCGGGCCGCCGCCTTCGGGAGCCGGCACGTCCGTGCGAGCCAGGCGGACGACGTCTTCGCGCCGTACAGGGCCCAATCGCCGGAAGCGTCGAACGCGGCAGCCGTCCCCGCGATGACCGACTCGAGTCGCGTCTGCTGCTGCACGAGCCACCGGATCGAGGTTGCGTCTCGATGCGCGTCCACGCCCTCCTCCAGCAGATGATCGATCGCCATCGCCAACTCCCGGATCGACGGGGAGTGGATCTCTGCTGTGGCGGTAGGCCGCATCAGCAACATCGAACCATGAGGTTGTGACACCGAGCGCACCCAAAAACTGCGGAATTCCTGCAAGAAATCACGCAAAGACCCCGTCGCAACCGACCGTTCTCCGGCGCGCACCAGAAGAGAAAGGAACGATCGTGATGGCCATCTGCACGTTCTGTGGCAACGACATGATCCACGGGACAACCTGTTCGGAGGGGCGTCTGCGGATCGGCGGCCTCGACTACGAGCCGATCCGGTGGGGTGAGGAGCAGGGATACCGCTTCCAGTACATGACCGAGCGGTGCGGCGACTGCAACGTGCCCAAAGGCGCGGTGCACCACCACGGGTGCGATCTCGAGCAGTGCCCGGCCTGTTACAGCCAGGCGATCTCATGTGGGTGCATGGACGACTGCGAACCCGCCACGGCGTCCGCCAAGGCGCCCGCCAATACGCCCGCCAACACGCCCGCCGATGCAGGCAACCGCTCAACCGGATAGGTGGACGGACGTGTGCAGCCGGACCGGGTCCGGCGTGGTCACGTCGGTCGACAGCGGCCCCTCATGACGATCCAGCCCGTCCCTCGAGCGCCTCCTTCATCAGACGCATCTCCTTCTCTATCTGAGCCTGCCCACTGGCCGACGCCGCGGTGACGACCTCGTCGCCGAGCCCGTCGGGGAGGAGGATCCAGAGCATCAGGGTCGCTTCGCACGCATGCTCACCCTGGGGCATCACGACGAACTCTTCGTAGGCCTCGCTGCCTCCCTTCATGCCGGCGGCGACCATCGTCGGGTGCACGGCGTCGATGATCCAGAGCTCGACCGGCGCTCCGCCCTCGGGATGATTGGGGTCGGCCATCGTGAAGGAGTAGCGGGCCCCGGGACCGTTGGTCCCGCCTGCTCGGATCGATTGGCCCGCCTGCGTCCGGGTCAGGTTGCTGACGTCCGGGTTGTACGCGGGAAGGTTCGAGAAGTCGAGCCGGTACTGCCACACGGCCTCGGCCGGCACCGAGAAGGTCGCCGAGGCGACGGCAGAGGGATCTTGGTCGGGCGTCGAGAGAGGCACGGGCGTCAGTGTGCGCGGTGGCGGAGGGCCGCGGAAGTAGCCATCGCCGCCAGCCAGGGCGTGGTCAGCCCGGCGGGGGCTGCAGGATCGCTGCAGCCTCGCGGGCGCGCTGCAGCGACAAGGCGATCACGTCGTCGTTCCCGTCGCCGATCGCACCCGACGCATGCTCGATGAAGACGCCGACCACCATCGCGCTCAACATGCGCGCCACCGGTCCCGCGCCCGCGCGCTCCACGAGGTCGGGGCGGTTCTCGGCGATCCATCCCTCTATCGACGACTGAAACGTCGTGAAGAGGTCGAGGCCGACTGCCCGTGCCGTCGTCTCGGCGCGGATGGCCTCACCGACCATCAGGCGGACGAAGTCCTCGACTTCGAACATGGACACCATCATGTCGGCCAGCAGCTGTCCCAAGGGCGTGTCGATGTCCTCGTACTTGCGCGGGTCGGGGTTGGACGTGTTCACGGGCAGGAAGCCGTGCTCGACCAACACGGCCTCGAGCAGCTCCCGCTTCGAGGGGAAGTAGTGGTACAGCGAGGCGACGTTGAGGTCGCACGCCGACGCCAGGTCGCGCATGCTCGTGCCGTCGACGCCCCGCTGGGACATCAGACTCAGGGCGATCTGCAGGATCCGCCGCCTCGTGGCCGAGCCTTCGCCCCCCGCGGCTGCCGGCCGGGCCTTCCCCGGCGGGGAGGCGGCAGTCGAAACCGGTTCCGACGAGTGGGAATCCATCGTCGTGTTCATTGCAATTCCTCCGCTCACTGACCTCTGAAAGCCCAGGACAAGGGGCATTTCCAGGCACGCCGCCGGCCCCTCGGCAGCCACCGGCACCCCCCTTACCGTAGGTCGACGCCCCAACGATCGTTTGCTATATATGACACGAGTGTCACAGACCACCCGTTCTCACTCGCACCAAAGGTAGGGGGTCAGGGGGAAAGATGCCAGGAGTTGACACTGCGGCCGAAGCGGCCGAAGCGGTCGAAGCGGTCGATGCGGCCGCAACCACGTTCGACCCCTACGAGCTGAAGGACATGGTGGGAGGGACGCTCCGCGACCCGTATCCCCTGTTCCACGAGCTGCGGCGGCAATCGCCGGTGCACACCGGGCCCATCGACCTGGGGGACGGCGAGGACGTCACCCCGGACCCGTCCAAGCCGCCGCCGGTGACGGTGTTCGGCTTCGAAGAGGTCGTCCAGGTCCTCCGTGACAACGAGACGTACTCGTCCGTGGTCTACGCCGATGTCATGGGCATCGTGATGGGACGGACCATCCTGCAGATGGACGAGCCCGAGCACAAGAAGGTCCGGGACCTGGTCGCCTCGAGCTTCCGCTCCAAGATGCTGGCTCGCTGGGAGGAGGAGCTCGTGGCCGTCGTGGTCAACGACCTGGTCGACTCCTTCATCGAGCAGGGCCGCACCGACTTGGTGCGCTCCGTCACCTTCAACTTCCCCGTGCAGGTCATCGCACGCATCCTCGGGCTGCCTGGCGAGGACTACCCGCGGTTCCAGCGCTGGGCCCTGGAGCTCACGAGCGTGGCCCGCGACTGGGAGCGGGGCGTCGCGGCGTCAGAGGCCCTGCGGGACTACTTCGCCGACGTGATGGAGGAGCGCCGGGCCAAGCCGGGCGACGACCTGATCAGCGACCTCGTGCGGGCGGAGGTCGACGGCGAGCACCTGAGCGACGAGGACATCTACTCGTTCCTGCGGCTGCTGCTCCCGGCGGGCGTCGAAACGACGTACCGGGCGTCGGGCAGCCTGCTCTTCGCACTCCTCAACGACCGGTCCCAGTTCGACGCGCTCTACGCCGACCGCTCGCTGTTCCAGCAGGCGTTCGAGGAGGTCGTGCGCTGGGAGCCGCCCGTCACCGTGATCCTGCGCCGTGCCGCGAGGAACACCGTGCTGGGAGGCGTCGCCATCGACAAGGGGGCGGACGTCGCGCTGATGATCGGCGCCGCCAACCGTGACGAGCGCAAGTACGACGAGCCCGACCGTTACGACATGTTCCGCAGCCAGCGCCAGCACGTCGGGTTCGGCTTCGGCGTGCACGTCTGCCTGGGCATGCATCTCGCCCGCATGGAGTCGCGCATCGCCATCAACACGCTCTTCGACCGGCTCGGCCCGTTCACGCTCGACACCGACGCCGAGGCACCGTGGATCGAGGGCATGGCCTTCCGGTCGCCACTGTCTCTCCCGGTGGTCTTCGACGCCCGCTGACGTCGCTGCTCTTTCCTGGCCACGCCGCGCTGCCGCCGGAGCCGGCGCCGGGCGCCGGGACCATGGGCGCCGGACCCAGAAGCTAGGTTCCACCGCATGGCCGAGATGAGCGAAGGCGACCCCATGGAGGTCAAGATCGACTGGGACCTGTGCATGGGATCGGGCAACTGCATGTTCTGGGCGCCCGACACCTTCGACCTCAGCGAGGACGGCCATGCGGTCGTGACCGACCCCATGGCGTCGCCCGAGGAGAAGATCCGCATCGCCGCCCAGGGCTGCCCGGTCGGCGCGATCTCGTTGTGGCGCAACGGCACCAAGCTCTCGCTCGAGGACGGCAACTGATGCCCATCGCCGTCACGGAGGAGCACGAATCGCTCCGGCGCACCGCCCAACGTTGGCTCGAGACCCACTGCCCGCCGACCGAGCCGCGCGCGCTCGCCGAGGCCGTCCCCACACTCTCCGCCGTCCCGCTCTCGTCCGAGCTGCCCCCGGTGTGGGAGAAGATGGCCGCCCAGGGCTGGCTCGGCCTGCACATCGCCGAGGAGGACGGCGGCCACGGCTTCACCTTGGCCGAGGTGGCCGTCGTGCTCGAGGAGCTCGGCGCCGCGCTCTTCCCGGGACCTGTCCTGCCCACCCTTCTCGTCTCAGCGGCGCTCGCCCGTCACGCCGACGCCGACACGCGCCGGCGGCTGCTGCCGGGTCTCGCCGACGGTTCGCTCACGGCGGCAGTGGCGCTCGGCGCGTCCGCGTCCGCGTCCGCGTCCGCGTCCGTGGACGCGGTCCGGGCCGGCGCCGGCGCCATCGTTCTGCGCGGCGCTGTTCGCCCGGTCCTCGGCCTGCCGGCCGCCCAGCTGGTGCTCGTGCCGCTCGCCGGTTCGGGCGAATGGTGCCTGCTCGATCGCTCGGTCCTCGGCGACGCACTCGGCACGGGGTCTCTGCCTGCGCTCGACCCGACCCGATCCGTCGGCACGCTCGAATTTGCCGCGGGCGAATTGCGGCTGCCCGCTGACGGACAGGTCCTGATCCCCGACGAGACCGTTCGCAGCCTCGCGTTCGTGCTCTGTGCGGCGGAGAGCGCCGGCCTGGCGCGCTGGTGCCTCGAGACGGCGTCGGACTACGCGAAGGTACGGGTCCAGTTCGGCCGGCCCATCGGCCAGTTCCAAGCGGTGAAACACGCGCTCGCCGACATGCTCGTGGCGGTCGAGCAGTGCGCGGCCGTCGCATGGGACGCGGCCGCCGCGTGGAGTGAAGCTCCCGACGAGGGCGACGCCGCCAGTCGGCACCTCAGCGCGCGCATCGCGGGCGCCGTCGCGCTGCCTGGCGCCGCGGACTGTGCCAAGCAGTGCATCCAGATCCTCGGCGGCATCGGCTTCACGTGGGAGCACGACGCGCACCTCTACTTGAAGCGCGCCATGGCCAATCTGCAACTGGTCAGTGGGGGCGACGTGGGTGCGATCGAGCACGACGTGGCCACGCGGGCCATCACCGGCGCCCGGCGCAACCTGGCCGCCGACCTGCCCGACGAGGCGGAGTCGCTGCGGGCTGTCGTCCGCAAGGTGGTCGATGAGGTCGCGGCGACCGGCGCGGACGACCCGTCCGGCATGGCGCAACGCGCCGCCCTGGCCCAAGCCGGACTGATCACGCCGCACTGGCCGACGCCATGGGGGCGGGGCGCGTCGCCGCTCGAACAACTCGTGATCGACGAGGAGATGGCCGCCGCCGGCGTGCTGCGTCCGCACCTCGCCGTCGGCGCCTGGGCGCTGCCGACGATCATCGCCTACGGCACGGAGGAGCAGCAGGAACGCTGGGTGCGGCCGACCCTGCTCGGCCAGCTCAACTGGTGCCAGCTCTTCAGCGAGCCGGGTGCCGGCTCCGACCTCGCCGGCCTGAGCACGAAGGCCGAGCGCGTCGAGGGCGGCTACGTCTTGAACGGGCAGAAGGTATGGACGTCGCTGGCGCAGACGGCTGACTTCGGCATCTGCCTGGCGCGTTCGGACCCGGATGCGTCCAAGCACGCGGGCATCACCTACTTCATCGTCGACATGCACGCCGAGGGCATCGACATCCGGCCGCTCCGCGAGCTCACCGGAGCAGCGATGTTCAACGAGGTCTTCTTCAACGATGTCTTCGTCCCGGACGACTGCGTCATCGGCACGCCGGGCGACGGCTGGCGGATCGGCCGCACGACGCTGGCGAACGAGCGCGTCTCCATGTCGTCGGGCGCCTCCTTCGGTAACGGCGTTGAGTCGCTGATCCGTACTCTGGCTCGGCGGGCCGAGCGCGGCGACCAGACACCTGCCAGCCTGGAGGAGCGCCTCGGCCACCTGATCGCGGAAGCGCAGTCGGTGGCCCTGCTGGGCCATCGCTCGACGCTGCGCACCCTTTCGGGGGTCGATCCCGGCAGCGGCTCGAGCGTCCGCAAACTGCTCGGCGTCGAGCACGAACAGCGCGTGCAGGAGATGGGCATGGCGCTGTACGCGGCCGACGGCGCGGTGCTGGACGGCAAGGCCCAGCGATGGGAGGAGGGATTTCTCTCGACCCGTTGCCTTACCATTGCCGGTGGCACGAGTGAGGTGCAGCGCAACGTGATAGCCGAACGCATGCTCGGCCAGCCCAAGGACCCCGAACCGGGCAGCTAACCGGCGTGACATAGTTGGGCATGCGTCTCGGAACGGACAAAAACCTGCTCGAGTTCCGGCGCGAATTCGAAGCGTGGCTGGACGCGCACCTTCCCGGGCCCGACGTCGTCGAACAGGAACACCGCAATTCGTCGGCCCATCTTCCGGGCTGGGCGCGCGAGTTCCAACGCGAGATGTTCGAGGCGGGGTACCTGGTCCCGGGATGGCCGCCCGAGCTCGGCGGCCGCAACGCGACCCCGCAGGAGCAGATGATCTACTTCGAGGTCATCTCGGAGCGGCAGGTGCCGCGGTCGCTCAACCCACAGGGACTCTCGATTTGCGCCGCCTCGATCGTGGAGTTCGGCACGGACGAACAGAAGGAGCGCTTCGTCGTCCCGACCCTCAAGGGCGAGATCACCTGGTGTCTCGGCATGAGCGAGCCCAATGCCGGCAGCGACCTGGCGTCGCTGACAACCAAGGCCCAACGGCGCGACGGCTGTTTCGTGGTGAATGGCCAGAAGGTGTGGACGTCGGGCGCACACGACGCCGACTTCTGCCTGTGTTTCGTGCGGACCGACCCCGAGGCACCGAAGCACCGTGGCATCAGCGTCCTCATCATCGACATGCGGACGCCGGGCATCCATTGCCGCCCGCTGCCCGAGTTGACCGACCCGGACCACGCGGACTTCAACGAGGTTTTCTTCACTGACGTGGCGGTGCCCAAGGAGAACCTCGTGGGCGAGCTCAACAACGGATGGACGATAAGCCAGGGTTCGTTGCGTCACGAGCGTGGGATGTTGTGGATCTTGAACGCGGCGCGGATGGAACGCACCATCCGCGGGCTCGTCCGCGTGGCCGGACGTCCGGACGGCCGCGGCGGAACGCTCGGCGACGACCCGCGTCTCGCCGAGGCCATCGGCCGTGCCGCGACGGACGCCGCGGCGATTCGCTGTATGGGATATCGCGGTTTCGCCAAGTCCGTCCGCGGCGAGACGGCCCCTGAGCACATGGTGCTCAAGCTGTTCTCAAGCGAGGCGGAGCAAAGTGCCTGCGAGGTCGCCCGGGACGCCCTCGGGACTGACGGCCTCGACCTCGACGGTGCCGGTCCGAGGCGCTTCACCGATTGGGACGTTGAGAACTTCGACGTCGGTCCGGCCGAGGTCATGGGCGCGTTCTACGACGGCGCGTGGGCCGACCAGTACTGGCGCTCGTTCTCACACACGATCGCCGGCGGCACGTCGGAGATCCAGCGCAACATCATTGCGGAACGGGTACTCGGGCTTCCGCGTGGTTGAGCTGAGCTTTCTCAGGTCGCCCGCGGACAACGGTGTTCGCCGCGACGAGTCCTGATCGATACGCCTGACATCTGCTCCAGGCGGTGAGACGACGTCGTCGCATTCGTTGACCGTTCGTTGAGTCCTCGTCGCGACCGATTAGGTCCTCACCGAGCGCGCATAGTCCAAATGGCCTATGCGCGCGCCGCTGATCCACACCATTTGGTCAAAAGGTCCCATTGTGTTGCGCGGGACGCGGATTCAATTCACACGTTTTAGTCAATAGGTCCCATTCACTTGGGATAGCGCATTCCCGATACTCAATTCCGTAAGCGAAATTCGGAGGGGGATATCGGTGATGGGTCGGGGTCGTTGGCGGGTAGCAGCATTGTTGCTACCGATTGGGATCATGATTGCGAGCACGCTGGCGGCGGCCGCGTCGAGCGCGCCGGCTGGCGCAGCGGGCATTCTTCCGCCGTCCAACCCTCCGGCGAACATCGCACCGAGCAGCGGCGACTGGCTCGCCGCCATCAACGCCGCCCGCGCCCAAGAAGGCGTGGGACCGATGAACATCTCGGAGTCGCAACTCGCGGGCCTGCCGATCGACGAGCAGGTTCTGACGGTCGTCAACGACGAGCGGGTCGACCGCGGCCTCCCGCCCATCAACTACGTGACGTCCCAGCTGGACTACTACGCACAGGGCGGCGCCAATTCGGGCGGCGACCCCACGTTCCCGTCGTCGCTGACGGGCGGCGCACCCATCACCTTCGGGGGCTCGGTGTGGGCGGGCGGCCTCACGTCAGTGCTCGAGGCCGACTACTACTGGATGTACGACGACGGCTGGAGCGGCTCGTCGACGACGAACGTGGCCTGTGGCGGCATGGCGGGCTCGGAGTGCTGGGGACACCGCGACATCATCCTGCACGAGTTCCCGAATTGCGCGAGCGGCGCGCCCATCCTGTCGATGGGTGGTGCCTTCTCGACGGGCGGGTACCCCGGTGGCTCGCTGACCGGAGAGTTCGTCAGCTCGTGTGCACCGCCGAGCGACATCACACTGAGCTGGGGTTCGGTGGCGTCCGCGGTGCAGTCCTCGTCCAACACGATCGGCATCGCGCCGTTGCCCAACGGCACCGGCTACTGGGAGGCCGAGGCGAACGGCACCGTCGCCGCCTTCGGCGCCGCCCAGAACTTCGGCTCGGTCCCGGGCGGGCTCAACGCCGCGATCGTGGGCATCGCCGCGACGCCCAACGGCGGCGGCTACTGGCTTGTAGCCGCGGACGGCGGCATCTTCAGCTTCGGCAACGCCCAGTTCTACGGATCGACCGGCGCACTGCGCCTCAACAAGCCCATCGTCGGCATGGCCTCGACGCCCAACGGCGGCGGCTACTGGCTGGTCGCCTCGGACGGCGGCATTTTCAGCTACGGCGACGCACGGTTCTTCGGTTCCATGGGCGGCCACGCGCTGAACCAGCCCATCGTCGGCATCGCGGCCGACCCGGCGTCCGGCGGCTACTGGGAGGTGGCCACCGACGGCGGCATCTTCGCCTACAACGCGCCCTTCTACGGCAGCACGGGCGCCATCCGTCTCAACCAGCCCATCGTCGGCATGGAGGGCTCACCAAACGGACAGGGCTACCGCTTCGTGGCGGCCGACGGCGGCATCTTCACCTACGGCCAGGCGCCGTTCGACGGGTCGACAGGTGGCATGCCGTTGTCCGCCCCGGTCGTGGGTATTGCGCCCGACAACACGACCAACGGCTACTGGCTGGCGGCGGCTGACGGTGGGATCTTCACCTTCGGCGGTGCGTCCTACATGGGGCGGCTGGTCGCCTAGCCGACGGAGGGCGGAACAGCTCCTCGCCGGCCGCGCCGATCAGAGGATGCCGCGTGCGGTGAGCTCCTCGACCTCGGCCTCACTGACGCCGAGCTCGCTGCACCAGACTTCTTTGTTGTGCTCACCCAGTCGCGGCGCCCCTGAGGGCATCGCGCCGGGGTTCTTGGTCAGCCGCGGAAACGGCGCTTGCTGACGCACCGCGCCGATGACGGGGTCGTCGATCGGCACGAGGTCGCCCCGTTCCGCCATATGGGGGTCGGCGAAGATGTCGGCCGCGCTGTAGGCGGTGCCGACGGGGACGTCGTGTGCGACGCAACGCGCGGTGATTTCGTCGGCGGTAAGGGTGGACGTCCATGCCGCGACGATCCCGTTGATCTCGTCCCCGTGGTCGGCTCGGTGCGCCAGCGTGTCGAAACGCGGTTCCTTTGTAAGATCTGGCCGGTCCATGGCGGCGCAAAGGCGCCTGAAGTTGGCGTCCGAACCGGCCACGATGCAGATGTAGGTCCCGTCCGCGGTGCGGTAGTTGTCGAGCGGGGCCGAGGTTGAGAGCCGATTCCCCTCTCGTTGGCGGACGATCCCCAGTCGGTCGTACCCCGCGAGCGTCCATTCGAGGATGCGCAGCATGGATCCGTAGAGGGCCGCGTCGATCACCTCCCCTCGCCCGTCGACCTTCTGCCGAGCCGTGCCCGCGTCGCCCGATGTGTCCGTCGCGTCGCGGCCGTAGAGCGCGGCCACTGCAGCGAAGGCCGCGAACGTTCCGGTGAAGTAGTCGGAGATGTTCACTCCCGACCGCACCGGTGGCCGGTCGGGTTCGCCGGTCAGGTTGAGGAGCCCGCCGAACGCGATGCCCAGTCGGTCCAGCCCGGGCCGGGGCGCGTAGGGGCCGCTCTGGCCGAAGGCGCTGATCCGCACGTAGACGAGATCTTGAGGCAGGTCGTCGGGGCCGAGCCCCCAGCGCTCCATGGTGCCGGGCCGGAAGTTCTCGCAGAGCACGTCGGCCGTGGCCATCAGGCGTTTGAAGAGATCCTTGCCTTCGGGTTGGCGCAGGTCGCACGTGACACCCCGCCGGCCCCGGCCTTCAACCGACCAGGACAAGGAGTAGTCGGGACCGTCCTCCACCGGGACGAACGGCCCCATGGTGCGCATGAAGTCGCCCTCGCCGGGCAACTCGACCTTGATCACGTCGGCACCGAGTTCGCCGAGCAGGCCGGCGCAGAACGGCGCTGAGATCCTCGTACCGACGTCGATGACCCGGATGCCGCGGAGCGGGCCGCTCTTCGAGCCGCCGTCGCTCACGACCCGGATCCGGGTTGCCCCTGGTCCCGTTCCGCGATGACGTCCTTCATGGAGCCCTTGGCCTTGCGCGCCGTGAGTGCGTTGAGCGCCGTCGCCGAGTTGTGGACCCAGTGGTGCGCCATGAAGTGGTACTTGAGGGCGTCGCGTTTCCCCATCAGGTCTGCGGTCTGGTTGATCGTGTCCTTCACCGTCTGCGCGGTGACGGGCGGCACCAGCGCCACCCGGTCGGCCAGCTCGCGCGTCTTGGCCTCGAGCTCCGCTCTCGGCACGACGCGGTTCACCAGCCCGAGGCGCCAGGCCTCGTGCGCGTCGATCGTGTCGCCCGTGAAGAGGAACTCCTTCGCCTTCCGGATCCCGAGCTCCCAGGGCTCGACGAGCAGCTCCACGCCCGCTCCCGTCAGGCGGAGCACCGGGTTGGAGAAGACGGCATCGTCCGCCGCCACGATGAGGTCGCACATCGCAGCGAGCATCAACCCGGCCGCGACGCAGCTGCCCTGCACAGCGGCGATCGTCGGCTTGCGGAAGTCGTGGATCCGCAGGCAACGATCGAAGTACATCGTCTTCTCGTGGTGGAACTTCCCCTCGGGCGTCTCTCGCATCGCCACCCACGGGTCCGAGCCGTCGTCGGCAACGATCGCCTTGAGATCGTGGCCCGATGAGAAGTGCTTGCCCGCTCCGGCAAGGATCACGACCCGAACCGCGTCGTCCGCGTCGGCCAGGTCGAAGGCGGCGTCGATCTCGTCGATCATCGTCGAGTCCTGGGCGTTCGCCTGGTCCGGACGGTTCATGGTGATCGTCACGACGGCGCCATCGGACTCGTAGCGGACCTTTTCGAAACTCTGTGCCATCTCGGTCATCCTCCTGCCGCCATCATGTCGCGTCGCGCCAACGTGTCCGGTCTGATCGCTCAGCCCCGTGGCAGCCCGAGCACCCGCTCGCCGACGAGTGTGCGCTGGATCTCGTTCGTGCCGGCGAAGATCGACGACGCCTGGTAATAGAGCCACGAGCGCTGCCATGCACCGTCGGCCGGGTTGCCCGGTGCCCCCTCCCACAGGGGCGACGCTTCCCCGAGCACATCGAGTGCCGTGCGGTGCAGGCGCTTGGACATCTCGCTCCAGTACAGCTTGAGGGCGCTGCCCTCGGGTCCGGGCGCTTCGCCCTTCGACAGGCGGGTCAACGAGCGCCAGTTGTGCAGCTGGAACAGCCGCACCTCGGTGGCCGCCTGCGCCAACTCCTGCCGCAGCCGCCAGTCGTCGAAGCTCCCGTTGGCCTGTGCCAGGCGGAGCAGTTCCTCGATGAGCTGGGTGTGGATCACCAGCTGTCGCGGGTTGATGCCGCGCTCGTGGGCAAGCGTGGAGCCCGCAACCGTCCAGCCTTGGCCTTCGATGCCGACGCGGCGCTCTGAGGGGATGAACACGTCATCGAGCTCGACCTCGTTGAACTCGGCTTCGCCGGTCGACTGCACGAGCGGGTGCACGCCCACCCCTTCGGCGTGCATGTCCACGATCAGCGCCGTGATCCCGAGCTGGCGTTTGGGTGCGTCAGGGTCGCTACGCGTGAGGCAGAGGCCCCAGTCGGCGAATTGGGCGTAGGACGTCCAGACCTTGCGACCGGTGACGCGGTAGCCGCCCTCGACCGGGACGGCGCGCGTCGTCAGCGACGCCAGGTCGCTGCCGGCGTCCGGTTCGCTGAAGAGCTGGCACCACAGCTCCTCGGCGGAGAGGATCCGCGGCAAGAACAGCGCCTTCTGTTCTTCGGTGCCGTGGGCGAGGAGTGTGGGGCCGACGAGGTTGATGCCGATGCGACCGACCAGCTCCGGGGCCCTGGCACGCGCCAGCTCCTCGATGACGACGTAATTCTCGAGGGCACCGAGGCCTCGACCCCCGTACTCCTCGGGCCAGGTGACGCCGACCCAACCGGCACCGGCCAAATCCGCCTGCCAGCGCCGGCCGAACGCGACCGTCTCGGCGAGGTCGTCGAACCGAGGGGGTAGCCCGACGCCGTAGGGCCACGGGAGGTGTTCCTTGAGCCAGGCCCGGAACGCGTCGCGTAGCACCTCCTGTTCGGGGGTGGAGCGGAGATCCATCCGCCGCAGCATGGCACAGCGGCCTCGAGGGGTGACACCCGTGTCAGCCTTGACCGTAGACTGCGCCGCCGTGGACTTCGACCTCTCGGCCGACCAACAAGCTCTGCGCGAGGCGGCGGCTGCGCTGCTCGAGGGCAAGGCTGGACACGACGCGCTGCGGGCGCGCGTCGGCACCGGCACAGTCGTCGGCACGCTGCCCGGCGCGGGCGAGGCATCGGCCGCGGCCGCCTCGGATGCCCCGCACGGGTACGACGCCGATGCCTGGGACGCCATGTCGGAACAGGGCTGGTTGGCCATCGAGCTGCCCGAGGACGAAGGCGGACTCGGGCTGGGGCTGGTGGAGGTCGCGGTGCTCTGCGAAGAGTTGGGCCGTCGTCTGGTCGCCGCGCCGTTCCTTCCTTCGATCGTGGCGCTCGGCGCGCTGAGCGATACGGACGCCCGCGCAACGGCGGCAACGAAGGAATGGCGTGAGGCGCTCGGCCAAGGGTCGGCCGTCGGATGCACGGTCGTCGTTCCGCCGGGTCGTATTTCGATCACCGAGGCTGCACCGGAGGGCGAGGTGCGTCTCCAGGGGGAGACGCCGCCGGCGCCCTACGCGCCCTCGGCCGACGTGGCCGTCCTGGTCTGCGAGGACGGCACCTATGCCGTTGATCTCCGTACCGTGGGCAGGCCCGACCCGGTCCCTGCGATGGATCGGACGCGCGAGCTGGGCGTCCTACGCTTCGACGGAGCCCCGGCCGTGCGTCTCAGTGGGTCAGGAGCCGCAGCACGGGCGCTCGACCGCGCCGCGACCCTGGTCTCGGCAGAGATGCTGGGCGCCGCCGACCACGTGTTGTCGATGTCGGTGGACTACGCGAAGGACCGTGTCCAATTCGGGAAGCCGATCGGCTCGTTCCAGGCGGTCAAGCACATGCTGGCCGACGCACTGGTCGACGTCGAAGGCATGCGGTCGACCGTCTACTACGCGGCGTGGTGTAGCGCGGCCGACGATCCCGAGCGTTCATTGGCGGCGAGTATGGCCAAGGCGTGGTGCTCCGATGCCTCGAGGCGCGTGATGGGCACGGGGTTGCAGGTGCACGGGGGGATCGGCTTCACGTGGGAGCACGACATGCACCTCTATGTGAAGCGGGCCCAACTGGACCAGGTCAGCTACGGCGACGCCTCGTTCCACCGCGACCGCATCGCGACGATCTTGCGTACACGACTGGAGTCCGGCCAGGCGCTGTCCTGAGTCCCGACTACTGCTTGAGCGTCCGGACGGGGACGTTGCCGATTCTGACGAAGACCAGCGCCTCGCCCTGGGTCCCCTGTGTCGGGACGACGACCTGCGCCCGGGCGAAGACGAGGTAGTCGGACCGGAGGACGGCGGTTTCGTGCACCTGGCCCTGCGTGGTGCTGTGCACCGCCTGGCAGGTCGTCCCGCTCGGCCGCGGCACCCGTGCGGAATAGTCGGCCAGGCTCTCCGTCCTCGTGAAGGTCCCGCCCTTTTGCTGCCACGACCCCTCGCCTTGGAGCATGGCCGAATAGGAGCTCAGCACGCAGGTGATTGCGGGCTGGCGCAGTACTCCCGCGATCTTCGCGGAGGACCCGCTCACGTCGTATACCGCCATCCGATTCGGGGCGACGTAGTCGATGAGTCGCTCGGTTGTTCCGTTCGCGGTGCCAACGCCGACGTTCACGGAGGTGACCAACTCCATGATCCAGGAGTTGGCCCCCGTCGGCGTGCCGAAGGTCTTCTCGGCCGCGTTCTGGACTTGGATGGTCGTCGCAGTGGGAGCCAAGGCAAATCCCCAGACGGCGAACCCCGCCGTCAGCGCGGCCAACACCGCGAGCAACAACAACGGGACGAGGTTACGGCGAGGCATCCGTCCAACGTAGTTCCGGGCCCTGGCTCGTCGCGGGTACCCCCCTTGCGTCAGGTGGGTTCAGGCCGCGCCGCGGCATTTCAGGTCGCGCCGGCCCGGCGCCGCAATTCGGCACGATCCGCCTTGCCGGAACCGAGCAGCGGCAGGCGATCGAGGCGGACGACCTTCTCCGGCGTCTTGAACGTCGCGATGCCGCGGCCGGTGAACCAGCGACGGCATTCATCGAGATCGAACGGCGCCGTGGACTCCACGAAGGCGGCGACGCGCTCGCCCATCAAGGGATCGGGATAGCCGACGGCGGCCGCGTGCCGGACGTCGGGGTGCGCTTCGAGCGCAGCTTCCACCTCCGAGGCGGAGATGTTCTCGCCCCCCCTGATGATCACGTCCTTGAGCCGGCCGACGATGCGCAGCCACCCCTCACCGTCGACGGTCGCAATGTCGCCGGTACGGAACCACCCTCCGGGCGCGATCACGGCCTTCGTCTGCGTGGCATCCGCATAGCCGGCGAACATCTCGGGCCCACGAACCCACAGCTCTCCGGGCGATCCCGTCGGCATGCGTGCGCCGGTTTCGGGGTCCGAGATGCGCAGCTCCACCTGCCCGATGGCGCGGCCGTCGGTGTCACGCGCGATCTCGAAGGGATCGTCGTTGGTGCTCGTGGTGACGGTGGGGGCCTCGGTGGAGCCGTACGTCCGCTTCACTCGACAGTCGAAGATGCGGGCCGTCTCCTCGATGAACGCCGGGGTGACCGAGGCACCACCGCTGGAGATCAGCCGCACGGACGACACGTCGGCCCCGGCCCCCGAAGCGTCGCCGAGTGCACCACCCATGGCAATGAAGAACGTCGGCGGGCCCGCCATGAACGAGATCCGCTCGCTCGCCACGAGACCGAGTGCCTTCTCAGGGTCGAACCGCCGCATCAGTACCGAGCGCATGCCGGCCGCACCGGGGACGAGCACACCGTTGAGCAGCCCCGAGATGTGGGCCATCGGCGCCGGGACCAGGACCGCGTCACCATCACCGAGGCCGTGTACGCGGGTCATCAACGACGCCTTCCAGCTCAAACCGCGATGGGTGTGCAGCACGGCCTTGGGGATCCCGGTGGAGCCGGAAGTGAACAGGACGAGTGCGACGTCGGACGGCCGCACCGTCCCACCGCCCCCGACCGGAACCGGGGCACCGCCCAACGATTCCGCCAGCGCGCCCGGAGACGAAATGACGTCGGTCCCGAGCTCGAGGACCAGCGCCGGGTCGATCTGGGCCAACGCGCCGTCCACTTCGGCGGCGCCGAAGGTATGGAGGAGCGGTGCGGCGACGGCGCCCAACCGCCAACACGCCCGCGCCAGAACCGTGGCCGCCAGGCTGTTCGGCACCTGCCAGGCCACGGCCGCACCCTTCGTGACGCCGCGCGCGCGCAAGCCGCCGGTGACCTTCGCCACCAGCGCCTCGGCTTCGGCACTCGACAGCCGGGTGTCACCGTCGACGATCTCGCCGCCGTGCGCCGAGATCAGCTCGTCGAGTGTCGGCACGTCCCAGGGCCCTCCGGGTCGCCGGTACGCGCGGGCCTGGCTCGGCACCCACGTGGGTCGGAGGCGGGCCGTCACGGCAGGGGACCCTACCCGGGTCCCACTAACGTGACGCCGATGTCAGGGGCGACGACAGCGTCGGGAACAGGTCACGCGTGGACCTCGCGCTGAAGCGAGAGGACGAAGCGTTCGCCGCGTCGTTCCGCGACTGGCTCGCGAGCCATGAGCACCGCCCGCCCGCGTTCGTCGACCTCGCCGACGAGGTGGCGTGGGGCCGCAGCTGGCAGGCCACCCTCGCCGCCGACCGCTGGGTCGGGGTGCACTGGCCGGAGGCCTACGGCGGCCGGAGCGCGACGCCCGTGCAGGTCGCGCTGTACCAGAGCGAGTACGCCCGTTCACAGGCACCGCAGCCGGTGAACCGCGTCGGCATCAACTTGGTCGGGCCGACCCTCCTTGCGCACGGTACCGAGGACCAGCGGCTGCGCTATCTGCCGAAGATCCTCTCGGCCGAAGAGATCTGGTGCCAACTCTTCAGCGAACCTGACGCGGGGAGCGACCTCGCCTCGCTTTCCACCAAGGCGATCCCCGTCGACGGGGGCTACGTGGTGACCGGTCGCAAGGTCTGGACGTCGTACGCGCAGTTCGCCACGTGGGGGCTCTGCCTCGCCCGCACCGAGCCCGATGCGGCGCGGCCCCAACAGGGCATCACGGCGATGGTCGTCGACATGGCCGATCCCGGAGTCGACGTGCGACCGCTCGTCCAGATGACGGGCGATGCCGAGTTCAACGAGGTGTTCCTCACTGACGTGTTCGTGCCGTCGGAGCACCTGATCGGATCGGAGGGCCAGGGCTGGACGGTCGCCGGCTCCACGCTGGCGCACGAGCGCGGGACCAACTTCCCGTTCAAGGAACAGGTCGTGCACGAGACGTACCTCGCCCGTCTGTACGACGAGGCGCGGACGAACGGCTCGATCGACGACCCGATGGTGGCCGACGCGCTGGCGCGGGCCTATACGGAGCTGGGCGTGCTACGACTGCACAACCTCCGGACGCTGACGCGCCTCGGCCGCGGCGAGCAGCCCGGGCCGGAATCGAGTTGGATCAAATTGACGTGGACGTCCATGACGCAAGGCATGGCCGAGGCGGCGCTGCTCGTCACCGGTCGCGACCCGGCGTCGTCGGCGTCAGGGCCGTGGGCGCGCCAGTGGCTCTGGAGCAAGGCTGCGGGGATCGCGGGCGGGACGTCCCAAGTGCAGCGCGACATCATCGCCGGGCGGATCCTCGGCCTGCCGCGCTGAAGCAGGAAAGCTGAAGCGTCAGAACCTGGTCACAGCTGTACGCGCTTGGCCGCGTTGCGCCGGCGGTGGACGCGGACGAACCAGATCATGACGAGGGCTCCCATGGCCAGCCCGACGAGCAGGGTGACGATGTCGTGGAACGTGGTGTGGCCGGTGACGACGCGCCCGATGCCGAACGCGCTGGCCGCCACCGAGACGGCGAAGGCGAACGACGCGATCAGGTTCCACAGGACGAACTGGCCGTGATGCATCTTGGCGGTACCCGAGACCACTGCGGGCGTGAAGAACACGGCCAGCCGTCCCCATTTCGCGTAGGCCCGTTCGCCCTTCTCGACCATTCTCCGGCGGCCTTCTTGATGCTTGCCCGGGCGCTCCAACAGGAACTGGCCCCAACGGTCGCCCACCGCGTACCCGATGAGACCACCGACCTCGCCCGCCACAGTTGCCACCCCGATCACCACGGCCAGATTGAGACGGCCTTGGCTGGCGGCGACCGCGGCGGCACCGAGGGCGGTCGCGCCGATGAAGGGGATGCCGGCCCACGACGCCGCCACCGCGAGGAACAGGAGGAGGTATTGCCACCAGGTGTCGACGGCGACGCCCGCGGATGCGAAGACCATGGCAGACCTCCGGTTAAGAGCCGAGGCCGGGGACGGGGCGTGCGCTCATGCCGCCGCTGACGGGCTCGGAGCGCTGGTTTGCGGTGCATCGGATCCCGCGAGCAGTGCGATCCCGACAATGGCCACGATCAGGCCGAGGAAGGCCGAGCTCGAGTGCCCCGCGCCGCCCTTCGAGATCCTCTCGTCGTACACCGTGAGGCCCAGCACGACGCTGGTGAACAACGTCACCGAATTGGCCGAGGCCATCGCCGGTGCCAGGACGCCCGTCTTGAGGGCGGACTGCTGCAGGGCGAAGCCCGTCAGGGCGGAGAGGATCAGCACCCAGACGGACCAGTTCGACAGCAGCGTCAGGATGCCGGAGCCGGTCTGGGTCACGAACGTCTTCGTGACGGCCGCCTGCAGGCCGAAGCCGAGCCCGGCGGCGGCGCCGAAGGTCAGTGCCTTGGCGGCGCCACGGAAGCGGGCACCGACGCCGACAAGGACGATCACCAGCACGCCGATCGTGATGCAGGCGACCCACCACGAGGTCGCGCTCGGGTGGCTCGTGCCACCCTGGGGCTGGCCGGCGGCGATGAAGAAGATGATCCCCAGCGAGGTGAGGAGGGCGCCACCGAGCTCGCGCCGACCGATGTGCTGCTCGGTCAACAGTACGCCCAGGGGGAGGGCGATGACGAGGCTGAGCGCGGTGAGTGACTGCACGACCAAGAGCGAGGCCCGGTCGAGCGCCATCGCCTGGAGGACCCAGCCCGAGGCCATGAGGATGGCTCCCGCGAGCCACACCGGTCGCCGCAAGATCTGCAGCAGGAAGTGAGGGTCGCCTTCGGCCGCCTCGGTGCTCAGCGTTCCCTTCTGCTGAAGCACGGTGCCGAGAGCGAAGAACACCGCGGCCACGATCGCCAGGGCAGGGCCCACGGGCCAAGGTTAGGGTCCGCGCCCACCGGCGCCACGTAATCTCGGTCCATGCGCGCCACAGAGCAATGGGCCCGTCGTGCGTCGGAGAACCTCGCGGTGGCCCAGCGGGACCTTGCGGCCACGCACCCAGAGATCGAGGCCGAGCGTGCCCGGCTGCTGCAGACCTTCCTGTCGTGCGAGGGCGACATCCTCCTCTACCGGCCCGAGCAGCAGCACTACGCGCTGGGCTTCGGCGAGTTCGGCGAGTCCCGTCATGTGGCCGTCGTCGTGCCCGGCGTGGGCGACGGCACGAACATGTGCTCGGACTGGATCCCCGGTGCTCGCCACCTCTTCGCAGCAGCCGACTCGACCACGGTCGTGTTGTGGAAGGGGTACGACAACCCGGTGGACCTGCTGGCGGCGGCGGCCGGGTCGATCGAGTGCTCCGACGTGCTCGTGTCCGCCGCCCTGGACCTGACCGACTTCGTGGCCTCGCTGCCGATCGGGCCCGAGCACTCCGTGACGATCGTCGCGCACAGTTTCGGCACGGTCGTGACCGGCGCTGCGCTGGCCGACTGCGGCCTGCGCTGCACCGACGTCGTGGTCGCCGGCAGCCCGGGCATGACGGTCGACGACCTGCGCCAACTGCACATGGAGCAGTCGCACTTCTTCTCGGAGCAGGCGCCGGGCGACGCCATTGCCGAGCTCGGCATCTTCGGCACGACGCCGTCCTCGCCCACGTTCGGAGGAAGACGGCTGCGCACGAACGCACCCGACCATGCCGAGGTGCACGCGCACTCGCACTACTTCGATCCCGGGTCGCAGGCCTTGGAGAACATCGTGGACGTGGTGACGGGCCGCTACGACGAAGTCGTCGGCCACCACTCGACCACCGCCGAGATGGCCGGAGCCCTCGTCGCCTGGTGCCTGCGCCTGCCCGTCGTGCCCGTGCGTGCTGCAGGTCGGCACTATCACGGCCCGGGATTCCGCGTGATGACGAACGCCACCAGGCTCGTCGAGTTCGGCGCCGCGCAGACGGGCAATTTCGTCGCCGACGCGCTCGAGGAGAGCGGCCGGGCCGTGGCCTGGCTGGCGCACCGGGTGGTCACGGCGCCGAGGGACGCCGCCGAGGCCACCGGTCCAGCCTGAACAAACCTGACAGCGGCGTCAGCAAACGCCCCGACCCCGGGCTACGTTTGCCCGGTGCCCGTCTGGCTGAGCGAGCAGGAGTACGCGACCTTGCAGGCCGCTTGCCAGCAGATGATGCCCTCCGGATTCGGCGGGCCGGGTGCCGACGAGGCCTGCGTCGCCGACTACATCGACACGTTCCTCGGCGCGTTCACCTTCGACCCGCCCCGCATCTGGGCGGGTGGGCCGTCCTCCGGACGCCATGGCGGCGAGGCGCGGTTCGGCGACTTCGTCCCGCTGTCGAAGATCGACGAGCTGGCGTGGCGGATGCGGATCGAGGGGTCGCAGGGCCTGGCAGAGCGTGAGTTCAACGGCCCGGTGGCAGGGCTCCAGCAGCGCTACCGCGAAGGCCTGGCTGCACTGGGTGCCGACTTCGCGGAAGCCGACGGCAAAGAGCAGCGGCGCCGCCTGCGAG
Source organism: uncultured Acidimicrobiaceae bacterium (assembly GCA_963777485.1). GTDB lineage: Bacteria > Actinomycetota > Acidimicrobiia > Acidimicrobiales > RAAP-2 > Bog-473. The sequence goes on from CAVZQP010000001.1 coordinate 700,544, forward strand.
CCGGCGAAGAATTCCTGGACCTTCTCTGGGAGCACTGTTGCGAGGGCATGTACGGCGCGCCCGAGTACGGCGGCAACCGCAACGGCATCGGGTGGTCGTACATCGGCGTGGAGGGCGACGTGCAACCGCGGGGTTACACCGACGCCGAGGTGTCGCAGCCGTGAACGACCGTGAGCAAAGCGCGACCAGAACAGCGAGCAGAACAGCGAGCCCGCAGTGAGCGCCGACGCCGACGCGATCATCATCGGCTCGGGCCCGGGCGGCGCGACGGTGGCCGAGGTGCTCACACGGGCCGGCTGGTCCGTCGTGATCATGGAGAAGGGCCGCAACCACCTGCTCGACCCCGACGACATGACGAGGCCGTCGGGCGACTACTCCAACGACGAGATCAAGTTCACCTCGCGCTACTTCCTCGGCCCGGACCCGCTGACCGAGCCGCGAGCGTTCCGGCGCAACGCGGACGAGGGCGAGCACACGCACGTCGGTGAGGTGAACTCCATACCGACAACGGTGGGCGGTGGCGGCACACACGCGGACGGCAAGGTGCCGCGTTTCCGAGAGGAGGACTTCCGCACTCTCTCGTCCCTGGGGCCGCAGCCCGACGCCCACGCGCACGTCGAGGACTGGCCGCTCGATTACGAGGAGCTCGAACCGTATTACGCCGAGGTCGAGCGCGCCGTGGGTGTCGCCGGCCGTGCCGGGGCCAACCCGTTCGCCGCATGGCGGTCGGGCCCCTATCCCATGCCGCCCGGCGCACCGATGTACGGCGCGACCCTCTCGTCGCACGCGGCCGAGAAAATCGGCCTGCACCCCTACGAGGCGCCCACCGCGGCGAACAGCATCGCCTACGACGGGCGGCCCGCCTGCAACAACTGCGGGTTCTGCGCGTTCTTCGGGTGTCCGATCCACGCCAAGGGCGATCCCGTGGCGCTGCTCACGAAAGCCATGGCGACGGGCCGGGCGACGCTGATGGCGGAGACGTACGTGAGCCGGATCCTCACCGACGGCCGCCGGGCGACGGGCGTCGAGTACATCGACGCCGCGGGCGCGACGCACACAATGGGCGCCAACCTCGTCGTCGTGGCGGGCGGCGCCATCGAGACGCCGCGCCTCCTCCTCATCTCGGGCCTCGAGCACCCGAGCCTCGGGCGCCACCTCATGGTGCACTTCCAGACGATCGTGGTGGGGCACTTCCCGAAGCTCAGCCTCCACCCGCAGAAGGGCCGCTCGGTCACGCACGTGCACGACGACGCCATGGTGCAGGACGACGCCGCCCGCGCCGCCGCCAAGGACGCCGGCGTCCCCTGGATACGCGGCGGCCTCGTCGAGCACAGCGGCGGCGGCCACACGATCATGTCGGCGCGCCACACACCGTGGGGGCGGGCCCACGCGCAGGCCATGGTCGCCGGCGACCTGCGCGACCACATGTGGGCCTTCATCATGCAGGGTGAGGACCTGCCGTACGCCACGAACACCGTCGACCTCAGCCCGTCAATCAAGGACGCCCGGGGCTACCCGGTCGCACGCGTGACATACGAGCCCGGGCGCCACGAGCTCGCCGCGTCAAAGCACCACGGCAAGATCCTCCAGCGCGTCCTCGAGGAGATGGGCGCCGAGTACGTGATCCACACCTCGTCGCCGGGTGTCTCGTACCATGGGATCGGGGCGACGCCGATCCCCGAGAGCCGCCACGTCATCGGCACCGCGCGCATGGGGGACAACCCGGACACCGCGGTGTGCGACCGCTGGGGCCGCGTGCACGCGTGGGACAACGTGATCGTCGCCGACTCGTCCGTCTTCGTGACGGCGACCGGATACGGCCCGACCCTCACCCTGGTCGCGTTGGCCTCCCGGGCGGCACACCACCTGGCGGGCTCCAAGCCCATGGGCCCGATGCCCGGGGGCACCGTGGCCGGCGCGAACGGCCATATCGCCGCCGCCGGCACGGCTTCGGCCGACTGACGACCGCCCCCTGATTGCAACCGGGCCGCGACCCGGTGGGCAACCAGGTCGGAGAAGGCTGGCGCCGAAATCAACGGACGCACCAATTGGCGAAGTCGGAAGGAATCGGGTGTCCACGATGAAGGGGGTCAGCATGCTTTTGGCGGAACGTGTCGACATCATCGGTTTGATCGAGGATCTGCCACCGTTTCGGACCTGCACGACCGAGGTCCTCGAGTCGTATCTGGCGCACGACGCCATGCGGGCGCACTGTGGGCCGGGCGAGGTCCTCTGCGGGTTGGAGCGGGACCACAACCTCTACGTCATCATCTCGGGCGAGGCCGTGCTGCACGTCGGTCCCGACGTGTCCATCACGCTCACGCCGGGTGACTACATCGGCCAGCAGCTGCATCGGCAGGGCCGCCTGTCGGGCAATGTCATCGCCTCCACCGATGTCGAGGTGCTCGTGGTGGGGCCCCAGGACCTGCTGCGCCTCGAGCTCGAGTCGTCGGCGTCACGGCACCCGTCGCGCTTCGTGCCGGCGGACCTCTCGGTCCTCGAGGCCGGTTCCTTGCGCCGCTTCTTCCGCCGCAACCACTGAGCCGGAGGCCTGCGGGCCTGCCCACCGGGCCTCGTTCCTGCCGCCGGGGCCGTCCCGGAGGGGCACACAAGCCGGGTTTCGCCTGCGCTTGTCGGTCTGTGTTCAAGTGGCCCGGCATTCTGGCCGACACTCCTGAAGAGGCCGTGCGTCCGCGGGGGACGCCACGCGGCGTCTGGAGGATTGACCGTGGAAAACCGCCGGCGGGCAGAACGTCGATCAGGGGTCTGGATGGGTACGTGCCACGTCGCGGGCGACGCTCCCAACCTTGTTCGCGACTGCGGGATCTTCGACATCTCGAACTTCGGTGTCGGGATGGACTTCCATTACGCAGATCCGACAGATCTCGAGGGTCGTCGCATCTCGGTGCGTCTTCCCCTCGGTGACTCCGTCGAGGTGGCCTTCACCGGTGAGGTGCGAAACGTACGGACCGGGCCTGGTGGCGTCGTCCGGGCCGGTATCGAATTCGTCGACCTCGAGCACACGGAGCGTTCGATCGTCGATATGCTCGAGTACGACTCCGTGATGACGCCGGGGCTCTGAACAATCTGGACCGCTCCCGTCACGGGAGCCGTGAGCCATCTTCCTAGGCGAGCGTCCGTCGCAATCGTCATACACCCTTCGGCCGGTTGTTAGACGCGCACGTTGCCGCGTCCTCCACGAGCTACGAGCCCCGGGATTCAGCGCACCCCTCGCGTCAGCAACATCGACCCTGCGATCGGCCCGCCTCCGTTCGCCACCGCGGCCACTTCCACGGCACGACCGCCGGGCCGCACGACCTGGCGCTCGCCGCCCTCGCCGCGCAGCTGGACGCACGCCTCGTGGATCAGCCCGAAGCCGTGCAGGCGACCACCCGAGAGCTGGCCGCCCGCCGTGTTCAACGGCAGGAGCCCGTCTCGGGCGATGTTCGCGCCTCCCTCGATGAACGGGCCGCTCTCGCCGCGACCGCAGAACCCCAAAGCCTCGATCCACGTGATGGCCAGGATGGAAAACCCGTCGTAGAGCTGCGCCGTGTCGACGTCCTGAGGCTTCAGCTCGGTGCGCTCCCACATGGACGCCCCCGCATCACGAGCAGCCATCGTCGTCATGTCGTCGAATTGGTCCCAACTCGGCCGGCCGCGCAGCGCCGTGCCGACCGCATTGATCTGGATCGCAGGGTGGTCCAGGTCCCCGGCGTGCGTCGCGGTGTGACACGATCACCGCGGTGGCGCCGTCGCACGGCGCGTCGCAGTCGAACAGCCGCAGCGGCGTCGTGATCATGCGCGCCGCCAGATAATCCTCCATCGACATCGGGTCGCGGTAGATCGCTTTCGGGTTCAATCCCGCGTTGGCCCGGTTGTTGACGGCGATCGCCCCGAGCTGCTCGTGGGTGAGCCCGAATTCGTGCATGCGGCGCTGGGCCACCATGGCCAACCAGTTGGCGGCCGACACCGCGCCGAACGGCAGGGACCACTGCATGAAGCCGCCGAACCTTGGCACGCCGCCACCCCCGCCGCCGCCGCCGATGCCCTGGCGGCCCCCGGTGCCCTGGGCCGAGCCCTCGGTCACGGTCCGGTACACCAGCACGTGCCGCGCCAGCCCGGCCGCCACCGCCAACGACGCCGAGATGACGGCGCGCATCTGCCCCGCGCCCTCACCGCCGCCGTCGTGCCAGTTCAGCGACAGCCCCATGGCGTCCTGGACCTCGGGGGACGTGGGCCCGGCGAACCCCCCGGTCCCCGCCCCCATGCCGGGGTAGGTCGACAGCCCGTCGATGTCCTCGCGCTTCAGTCCCGCATCGGCGATCGCCGCGAGCCCGGCCTCCACCGTCAGGTCGAGCTCGGACCGCCCGAGGCGCCGGCCGATTTCGGACTGGCCGATGCCCGAGATGACCGCCCGCCGCTCCAGCGGCTCCTCCGTCACCGCGGGGCTCACGACCCGGCCTCCGCACCTTCGGCACCAGCACCGTCCGGCGTGAACAGCGGGATCCACACGTCGTCGTTGTGCTCGAAGACGACGCGCACCGGCATGCCGACATGCACGTCCTCGGGTTCGACCCCGACGAGGTTCGTGGTCAACCGCACGTCGGGCTGCTCGTCGATGGAGACCCAGGCGATGATGTAGGGGTCGCTCCCGGGGATCCACTGCTGGTAGTTCACGGTGAACGTCTCGACGTGGCCCCGGCCGCTCACCTCCTCGGGACCGAGGTTGCGCGACAGGCAGCGCGGGCACACCGGGCCCGGCGGGTGGACGAAGAACCCGCAGTCGTGACAGCGCTGCAGACGCAGCACCCCGTCTGCGCCGGCCGTCCAGAAGAAGGCGACGTCGTCGCTGAGGCGCGGCAGGAGACGCAACATCGGACCGTTGGCGACCATGGCGGCATGTTGGCACACGCCTCGCCGGAAGCGCCCGTTTCAGAGGATCAGCCGGGCAGAACGCCTGTCTCGACCAGGGCGCGGCGCGCCTCGCCGACGCCGCGCACGTGGCGGGCCGCGAAGCCGTATGACGCCGCCGCTTCGACGTTGATCGCGTTGTCGTCGAGGAAGAGCACGCCTTCGGGCGGCGCCGGCAGCCCGGCCGCCACCGCCTCGAAGATGGCCGGATCCGGCTTGACCAGTCCCAACTCGAAGGAGAGGAAGCGGAACTCGAACGCGTCGATGAGGGGTAGAGCGCCGAAGTGCGAATCCCACTGGAACGAGTTCGTGTTGCTGAGGCAGCCGAGCCGCGCCGCGTCGCCGGTCTCCGCCACCAGCTCGAGCGCACCCGGGAACGGCTGGTTCACCCAGGCACCGAACGTCGCCAGGAACTCCGCCGGCGTCACTGCCAGTTCCCAGTCGGCCACAACCCCCGCCGCGAACTCATCGGGCGTGCACCGCCCCGCCTCGAGCTGCTGGACCCACCGGCAGCCCAGCCAGCGCGCCCACAACTCCTCGTCCGTGTCGATGCCGCTCAGTTCCCTCATCGGCGCCACGCCGCCGACCTCGAGGAGGACGCCCCCCAGGTCGAACAGGACGATCTCGACGGAAGGCTCGATGGGGCGTCCGCCGGTCACAGCTGCGAAGCTAGCGCCATGAAAATCTCGATGACGCTGAACTACGCCGGCGGCCACGAACAGTCCGCCAAGCAGGCCGTCGAGCTCGAGAAGGCGGGCCTCGACATCGTCTGGGTGGCGGAGGCCTACAGCTTCGACGCCCCGACATTCATGGGCTATCTGGCGGCGAAGACCGAACGCCTCGAGATCGGCAGCGCCATCCTGCCCATCTACAGCCGCACGCCCACACTGATCGCAATGACGGCCGCAGGCCTCGATGCGCTCTCGAACGGACGCGCCGTCCTCGGACTCGGCGCGTCGGGCCCGCAGGTCATCGAGGGCTTCCACGGCGTTCCCTACGACCGTCCCCTCACCCGCACCCGCGAGATCGTCGATGTGTGCCGCAAGGTGTGGGCGCGCGAGGCACCGCTCACCCACGACGGCCCGGCGTACCACATCCCGCTGCCCGAGGGTCAGGGCACCGGCCTCGGCAAGGCGCTCAAGATCATCAACCACCCGGTGCGCCCGCGCATCCCCATCTGGATCGCCGCGCTGGGCGAGAAGAACGTCGCGATGACGGCGGAGGTGGCGGACGGCTGGCTGCCCATCTTCTTCGTACCCGACAAGGCGAAGGAGGTCTTCGGCCCCTCGCTCGACACCGGCGCCGCCAAGCGCGACCCCTCGCTCGACACGCTGCAGATCGCGGCCGGCGGCATCTTCGCCATCGGCGAGGAGTCCGAGGTGGCTCCGATCCGCGAGCTCGGCCGGGCCGCCGCCGCCCTCTACATCGGCGGCATGGGCGCCAAGGGCAAGAACTTCTACAACGCCCTGGCCCGTCGCTACGGCTACGAGAAGGAGGCGGAGGAGATCCAGGATCTCTACCTGTCGGGCAAGAAGGACGAAGCAGCCGCGCTGGTGCCTTCGGAGCTCCTGGAAGCGACTTCGCTCTGCGGCCCGGAGCCGTACCTGAAGGACCGGATCGCCGCCCTCGCCGAGGTCGGCGTCACCCACCTCAACGTGACACCCGTCGGCGCCGACCCGGTGGCGATGATCGAGAAGCTGCGCAGCTGGGTCTGACGCGAGTGGAGTGCAGGCGATGAGCACAGGCGGGGGGATGGCGACGCCGATCGTCGTCGCGGGCGGCAGCGTCGCGGGCCTGGCGACGGCACTGGCACTCGGACGTCAGGGCCACAGCGTCACGGTGGTCGAGCGCGACCCGCTCGCCGAGTTCGCCGACGCCGAGGCGGCGTTCGCTGCCGAGCGGCGCGGCGCTCCACAGGCGCACCAGACCCACGGGTTCCTGGCCCGGCTCACCGTGACGCTGCGCCGCGACTTCCCCGACGTCTGGGAGTCCCTCCTCGACGCCGGCGCCGAGTCGATGACGCTCACGCGCGGCCTCGGGCCGCCCGAGGAGGGTGACGACGACCTCAACGTGCTCATCGTGCGGCGCACGACCTTCGAGTGGGCGCTGCGCGAAGCGGTGCGCCACGAGCCGTCCGTCGAGTACCGGCCCGGCACGGAGGTCGCCGGCCTCGTCGGCAGTCCCGCCAAGGCCGGCGGTCCCACCGTGCCGCACATCACCGGCGTCCGACTCGCGGATGGCACAGACCTGCTTGGCGACGTCGTCGTATGCACCGGGCGCCGCGGACCGCTCGTGTCGTGGCTGGCCGGTCTCGGCGCCGAGATCTCCGAGGAGGTGGTTGACACCCACATCGTGTACCTGACCCGGTGGTACCGGCTGCCGCAGGGCACGCCGACCGACGTCGACGCGCGCCTGGGTGGCAACTTCGGCTATCTCAAGTACCTCGCGGTGCCCTGCGACGGCTCGACGTTCTCGGTGACATTGGCCGTGCGCTCGAGCGACGACGAGTTGCGCAAGATGTTGCTCGACCCCGAAGCCTTCGACCGCGCCTGTCGCCTTCTGCCCGGTCCGGACCGATTCATGGGCTTGGGGCCCGTCGAGCCGCTTGGTCCGGTGCGCCCGATGGGTGGCTTGATCAACCGCCTGCGTCATTTCACCGACGCCGGTGGACGGCCACTGGTCACCGGCCTCCATGCCGTGGGGGATGCGCACACCTGTACGAACCCGATGTACGGCCGTGGCTGCGCCCTCGCATTCGTGCAGGCGACGCTGCTGGCTCAGGCCTACGCCGCTGGTGGCACCGATGCCGAAGGGCGCGCCGCCGCCTACGAGTCACTCTCGGCGCGCGAGGTCGAGCCTTGGTTCCACACCTCGGTCGCGATGGATTCGATCGGCGACAACGACGGCATACCGAAGGAGCCCGACCCGATGGCGCGCCGGTTCGGTGCGCTCGTGGCGGACGTGATGCTCGGAAATGACGTCGACCCGGTGGTGGCCCGGGGTCTGCTGCGCATGATCAACACGCTGGTCCGTCCGGACGAGCTCATGGCCGATGGGGACTTCGTGGGCCGGGTAGCCTCGTATTTCGCCGGGCCGGAGGCGGATACGTCCGAGCTCGACTCGCTGCGGGTGAGGCGGCGCGACTTGTTGCGCGCGCTCGCGGCCTGAGGAAAGGGGCAACGCCGATGCACGACCTGGTCATCCGGGGCGGCACGATCGCCGACGGATCGGGCAAGCCGACCCGCGTCGGTGACATCGCCGTCGAGGGCAGCGTGATCACCGCTGTCGGCGAGGTGGACGGGGGAGCGAAGCGAGTCATCGACGCCGACGGGCTGTTGGTAACGCCCGGTTGGGTCGACATCCACACCCACTACGACGGCCAGGCCACCTGGGACCCCGAAGTCTCGCCTTCGGGTTGGCACGGCGTGACCACTGTCGTCATGGGCAACTGCGGCGTGGGGTTCGCACCGGCGCGCGACACCGACCGTGCCTGGCTCATCCAGCTGATGGAGGGCGTCGAGGACATCCCGGGGACGGCGTTGGCGGAGGGGATGAGCTGGAACTGGGAGACGTTCGCCGAGTACCTCGACGAAGTCGACCGCACGTCTCGAGTTCTCGACGTTGCCAGCCTCGTCCCACACGGGGCCCTGCGGGCCTACGTTCTCGGCGAAGGCCGGGCCAACGACACCGCCACGGCCGAAGAGATCGCCGAGATGGCAGCGATCGTGCGCGAGGCGGTCCATGCCGGCGCCATCGGCGCGTCGAGCACCCGCACACTGCTGCACCGCGCCAAGGACGGCGAACTCGCTGCGGGCACCACTGCCGCCGCCGACGAGCTCATTGCCATCGGTGAGGCGTTGGGCAAGGCGGGGCACCGTGTCTTCTCGGTTGCGAGCGACTTGTGGGACCTCGACTACGAATTCGCGTGGATGTCCGAGATCTCGGTGCGCGCCGGCGTGCCCGTCACCTACCAGGTGCTCCAAGCCGACTTCAACCCTGAGCTGTGGCGCGAGTGGATCGACCGCGGCGTTGCGGCCAACCGGCGCGGCGCGTGGCTCGTGCCCCAGGTGGCGGGCAAACCGACGTCGCTGATGGTCGGGTTCCAGTCCGTCACCCACCCTTTCGCACACCACCGTGCCTATCAGGAGATCGCGCACCTGCCCCTCGACGAGCGGGTGGCGAAGCTGCGCACGCCCGAGGTGCGGGCGGCCATCCTCGGAGAGGAAGCGGCACCCGGCGGCTTCGTCGAGCTCATGCGGCGGAACCTGCACAAGCTCTTTCCTCTCGGCGACCCGCCCGACTACGAGCCGCCGCCTGAGCGGAGCGTCACCGCACTGGCCGAAGCACAGAGGCGCTCGGTGGACGAGGTCCTCTACGACCTCATGCTCCAGCGCGACGGACGCGAGCTGCTCTATCTGCCACTGCTCGACTACTCGGCGTGCAACCTCGACGCGGTGCGCGAGATGCTCGTGCACCCTGCCACCGTCCTCGGGCTGGGCGACGGCGGTGCCCACTGTGGGGTCTTGTGCGACGCCAGCCTGCCGACGTTCATGTTGGCGCACTGGGCACGTGACCGCAGCCGGGGAGAGAAGCTGCCCATCGAGACGGTTGTCCATTTGCAGACACGCCGGACGGCGGAGCTCTACGGCTTCCGTGACCGGGGTCTGCTCGCGCCGGGCTACCTGGCGGATCTGAACATCGTGGATCACGACGCGCTGGTGCTCGAGTCGCCGGAGATGGTGTACGACCTCCCGGCCCAGGGTAAGCGCCTCGTGCAGCGGGCGCGCGGCTACGCCGCGACCATCAAGTCGGGCGTCGTGGTACGTGAACACGACGAGGCGACGGGTGAGCTGCCGGGGCGTCTCCTGCGCGGGCCGCAGCCCCAGCCGGTCACCGCCGGCTGAGTCGAGCTGTCCATCAACGGGGTTACGGAGGTAGGCCGATGAGTGGCGGGCGTAACGGTCCGGTCGTGGAGCATGCCGACGGAGATGTCAAAGTGCGCGTGCACGGTGGGGTCGCCCAAGCGACCATCGACCGGCCCTCGAAGAAGAATGCGTTGACACAGTCGATGTACCAGAGGCTGGCGGACGCACTGCTCGAGGCCGATTCGGATCCGGATATCGGTGCCGTCGTCATCAGTGGCGTCGCCGACGTGTTCACTGCGGGCAACGACCTCGCCGACTTCACCGCGGGAAACAGCCTCGACGAAACGCACAGGTTCCTCGAGGCGATCTCCTCGGTCCACGTTCCTGTAATCGCAGCGGTGAATGGCTTGGCGATCGGGGTGGGTCTCACCCTCTTGCTCCACTGCGACCTCGTCTTCGTCGAGCCAGCGGCCGACCTCTCCGCGCCCTTCGTCGGTCTGGGGCTCGTGCCGGAGGCCGCGTCCAGTCTGCTGCTGCCGCGTGTCGTCGGGGAACGCCGGGCCGCGGAGATCTTCTTGACCGGACGGCACATCAGTGGCTCCGAAGCCGTGGAATGGGGATTGGCCAATGCCGCAGCGAGTCCCGTGCTGCCGACTGCGCTGGAGGCGGCCGAACGCGTCGCTGGACAGCCTCATGAAGCCGCCCGCAGATCGAAGGCGCTGATGCGGTCTCACGAGCTCACGGTGCAGGGCCGCATGGCCGAGGAAATGGCGGCATTCGCCGCTGCATTGAAGGGCCCGGAGTTCAAAGCCGTCATGGCAGCGCGAAAGGCCCGCTGACCGGGTTCGCCTGTCGAGAGAGAGAGAGAGAGAGCTGGGTCGACTCCCTCACCGGCCTGCTGTCGAAGTGGCTCGCGCCCTCTTGTGGTTCGCGGGTTAGGTTTGGCGCTTCAGCGAGAGGGAGGCGACATGGCGTACCTGATCACTCACTTCTACGAGGGCGGCACCAAGGAGCAGTACGAGTCTGTTCTCGCCGCGGCCCACCCAGCGGGCGGCCTTCCGCCCGGCCAGACGTACCACGCTGCTGGACCGACGGAGGGCGGTTGGTTGATCGCGGCGGTCTGGGATTCGAAGGGGTCGTTCGAATCGTTCCTGAGCGAAACGCTGCTTCCAGCACTGCAAAAGACGTCCGGCGGTTTCGCCGGGCCGCCGCAGCAACGCAGCGCTGAGGTCGCGAACCTCGTCACGGCGTAATCCAACCCGAGCACTCCCGGGCTGGGTTGCTCACCGGTTCGGCGCATCAGTCTCAGCGGCTTGTCGCGAGGGTCTTCAGCGCGCGTCAGTATTGACAGAACGCAGTGCGTCGGCGAAGCCGCGTACGACCAAACTGCGGATGCACCCGTCCTCGAGGTTGAAGACGTCACGCACACGGTTCTCGGCGCCGCCGATGTGCACGTCGATGTCGACCGTCACCGTCGAGCCGTCGATGTCGAGTGGCTGAGGGTCGGGGCGGAAATCGTCGAAGGTAAAAGTGCGCTCGACGTAGTAGGCGAGGATCTGCTCGTGCCCGATGCGGATTTCGCCGTCGACGTCGAAGGTGGCGTCGGGCGCGAACAAGCTGCGCAGCAAATCGGCGTCGTGGGCAGTGACGGCGGCGAAGTAGTCGCTCATGATCCCCGCCGGTCCGGGCTGACGTGTGGGGAGGCGGTAGATGTTTCTCGCATTCAGGCCCAGCACCTTGGCCTGCGTGGCCGTGGGGCAGGGCGCGATGGTGTGGCGCAGGGCCTCGACCGCCCCGGGGAAGGTGGCGTCGTGGTGCGGGTAGTCGCTGCCCCAGACGATGCGCTCCGCGCCGACGAACGGCGCCAGCGCCGGCAGCGTGCGCTCGTCGACCTCGAAGCTGATGGCGCACTGGCGGGCGAAGTATTCAGACGGGCGCAGCCTGAGATCGGGGCAGAAGCCGCCGAACGACTTCGCTTGTTCGTCCAGCCGCTCAAGCCAGAACGGGGCCCAGCCGCCCGAGGATTCCAGGAACACAACGCGCAGCGCCGGGTGGCGCTCGAGCACGCCGAAGGTGATCAGCTGCGCACAGGCCAGCATCTCCTCGAACGAGTGGGAGACCGCGTGCAGGATCATGGGGTTGAAGGGACGATCGGCGCCGAGCGTGGGCACGATGACAGAGCTGCCCTCGTGGATCCCGATCGGCACATCGAGCTCCTCGGCCGCGTCCCACACGACGTCATAGGCGCGGTCGGACAGGGAGCGCCCGAGGACGGGGTTGGGCCGGACGAACCCGGCGACGAAGCCGAGTTCGCCGACGGCGCGGCGTAGCTCGGCGGCCGCCGCGGCCGCGTCCTGCAACGGGAGCATGGCGGCGCCGAAGAGTCGGCGGGGGTCGGCCGCGCAGTAACCAGCCAGCCAGTCGTTGTAGGCGGCCGCCAGGGTCACGGCGGCCGCCGGCTCGGGGACGACGGAGAAGTACAGCCCGATGCTCGGGTAGAGCACGGCCTGGTCGATCCCCTCGGTGTCCATGTCGGCCAGCCGGAGCGTGGGGTCCCACCCGCCGGGCTGGGCGTCGGCCAAGGGGCGGAACGTCGCGGGGTCGTCGAAGGTGGAACCGGGACGGGCGAGGTTGCCGAGCGGCACGGCCAGGATCTCGGAGTCGCCCACGACGACGTGCTCGTAGCCGTGGGTGTCGCGGGTGATGCGGGGCCGGACGTCGTCAGGGAGCGCGGCCCACGCAGACTCGGGCTCGACGACGTGGCCGTCGGCGTCGACGACCGGTCCGGCGCACGGCGGGAGCGGCAACGAGCCGGCGCCGCGCCCGGTCACGCGAGCGCGGTGCGCCAGTCGTCCACCGGCGGGAGCGGGTGGCGGAACAGCCGGGCCGCATTGCCCCCCGCGACGGCGCGCAGCTCGTCCTCGGGCAGCGAGCCCCAGTTCTCGACGAGGACGCGCTGTGTGTCGGGCCACGACGAATCGGCGTGCGGGTAGTCGCTCTCGACCATGATGTGGTCGACGCCGATCTTGTGCCGCTGGCCGACGGCCGAGGGGTCGTCGATGGAGCAGAACCAGAAGTTCCGCTTCAGCACCTCGCTCGGCAGCATGTCGCTCGGCCACGAGTGGCTCTCGGAGCCCGAGGCCGAGTGGGTGAGGACGTAGTCGGAACGGTCCATGAGCATCGTGACCCAGCCGATCCCGCCCTCGGACATGGCGATGTTGAGATTCGGGAAGCGCAGGGCCACGCCCGACCACAGCCATTCACCGGCGGTCAGCAGCGCGTTCACCGGGAAGAAGGTGGGCCACAGCTCGAAGGGCCCGTCGTTGGACGGCAGCGGTGCCCAGCCAGCCGAGCCGGTGTGGAGGCACACCACGGTGTCGGTCGCCTCACAGGCGGCGAAGAAGGGGTCCCACGTGCCGCTGAAGATGGAGGGCAGATTCAAGCGTGATGGGAACTCGGGAAAGCTGACGGCCTTGAAGCCGCGGGCAGCGTTGGTCTCGACTTCGGCGGCGGCGACCTCGACGTCGTTGAGCCAGGGCAGCTGCAGCGGGATCATGCGCTCGGGTGCGTGCGCCGCCCATACCTCCATGTGCCAGTCGTTGAACGCACGCAGGCAGGCCAGTCCGAGGTCCTTGTCCTGGGCGCGCGAGTAGACGGCGCCGCAGAAGCCGGAGACCAGCGAGGGGAAGCACAGGGCGGCCCAGATGCCGGCCAGGTCCATGTCCTCGATGCGCGCGGCGATGTCGAAGCAGCCGGGCCGCATCTGGTCGAAGCGGGCCGGGTCCATGCTCCACTCGTTCTTCGGGCGTCCGACCACCGCGTTCAGCCCGATGTTCGGGTAGAGGTTGCCCTCGAAGACCCACGTCTCCGCACCACCCTCGAGCTCGACCACCTTCGGCGCGCCGTCCTGGAGCGCGGCCGGCAGGCGTCCTTCGAACAGGTCGGGCGGCTCGATCAGGTGGTCATCGACCGAGATCACCGGCACCCGCACCGGTCGCGGCTCGGGATCGGGCAGCAGGGTGACGCGGTGCTCCTTCTCCTCGACTGGTCCCACGGAAAGGTGACACTATCGTCAGGGATCTCGCCGGGCACGGGGGTGCGGATGACCACACATGTCGAAGACGTCACGACCCACGTCGGCCTGGTCATCGACGGCGACGTCGAGGCGGGAGGCGCGGGGTCCTACCCGGTCACGAACCCGGCCCGTCCGGCCGAGGTGGTGCTCGCAGCGCCGTCGACCTCTCCCGAGCAGCTCGACCGCGCGGTGGCCGCGGCGCGGCGGGCCCAGCCGGCATGGGCGACGCGCTCGATGGAAGACCGCGCGGCAACGGTCCTCGCCGCGGCGGAGGCGGGGGTCGCGTTCGTGGAAGCGAACGACCTGGCGCGCCTTCTGACGCGGGAACACGGCAAGACGCATCTCGAGGCGATCTTCGACACGGCGACCATGGCCGGCATGGCGGCGGCGTTCGCGCCGGTGGTGGCGGACGCGCTGGCGGGACGAACTGTGAGTGGCGGTGCGACCCGGGTCGAATGGGTGCCGCACGGTGTGGTCGCCGCGATCCTCCCGTTCAACTGGCCCGTCTCGGTGATGGCCAACAAGATCCTGCCGGCGCTGTTGGCGGGGGACACGGTCGTCGTCAAGGCGCCGCCCACATGCCCGGCCACCGTGCTGCTGGTGGCGGCCGCCATGGCCGAGGCGCTCCCGGCGGGCGTGCTGAACGTGGTGAACGGCCCGGACGCCGCCCTCGGCGCCGCGCTCGTCGGGCATCCCGGGGTCGACATGGTCTCGTTCACCGGCGGGGTGGGAACGGGTCAGGCGGTGATGGCCGCCGCCGCGACGAGCACCCGCCCGGTCGTGCTCGAGCTCGGCGGCAACGACGCCGCCATCCTCGCTCCCGACGTCGTGGGCGACGGACCTTTGGCGGACCGTCTCGTCGAGGCGGCGTTCGTGACCTCGGGCCAGGTGTGCATGGCGATCAAGCGCCTGTACGTACACCGCGGCCGGATGGACGAGACAGTGGCCGCTCTGGCCGACCGGCTCTCGGGCGAGCTGGTGGGCGACGGGCTGGCCGAGGGGGTCACGATGGGCCCGGTGCACACGGCGAACGCACGCGACCGGGTGGAGGCCATGGTGGCCGAGGCGGACACCGCGGGCGCCACGGTCGTGCGACCCGGCCGGGTACGCGCCGAGGACGAAGGGAGCGGCGGCTACTTCGTGTCGCCGGCGCTCGTGGTGGCGCCGACGCCGGGCAGCCGGATCGTCCGCGAGGAGCAGTTCGCGCCGGCACTTCCGGTGATCCCCTACGAGGACATCGAGGAGGCGGTGCGGGCGGCGAACGACACCGAGTTCGGCCTGTGCGCCTCCGTATGGAGCAACGACGACGCGCTGGCGGCGGGCGTCGCCGACCGTCTGTCGGCAGGGACGGTGTTCGTCAACACGCACGGGATCTCGTCCATCGACATGTACGCGCCGATGGGCGGGTGGAAGCAGTCCGGTTTCGGCGTCGAGCTCGGCCCCGAGGGCATGCAGGCGTTCGCCCGCCAGCGCGTCACGGTGGCCCGCCCTGGGCCCGCGGAACAGGCGGCAACGGCATGAACGTCGTCATCAGGGGGGGCACGGTCGTCGACGGCACCGGGGCGGCACCTGTCAGGGCGGACGTGGTCGTCGAGGGCGAACGCGTCACGGCCATCGGCGCCGACGCGGCGGCCGCATCCGGCGACGCGACGGTGATCGACGCCGACGGCATGCTCGTCACGCCCGGGTTCGTCGACCTGCACACGCACTACGACGCGCAGCTGTCGTGGGACCCCAACGCCAGCCCGTCCCCGCTGCACGGTGTGACGACGGTGCTGGGTGGCAACTGCGGCTTCTCGCTCGCGCCGCTCGGTCCCGAGCACGCCGACTACATAAGCCGCATGATGGCCCGGGTCGAAGGAATGCCACTCGCCGCGCTCCGGGCCGGGCTCCCCTGGGACTGGACCTCGTTCGGGGAGTGGCTCGGTCGCTTCGACGGGCGCATCGCGGTGAACGCCGGGTTCCTGGTGGGCCACTCCACGCTGCGCCGGCTGGTCATGGGGGAGCGCGCCGTCGGCGGCGCGGCGAGCCCCGAGGACGTCGCGGCCATGGTGGCCGCGTTGCACGCCGCACTCGACGAGGGCGCCCTCGGCTTCTCGACCTCGCAGGTGCACACGCACAACGACGGAGACAGTCAGCCGGTGCCCTCGCGCGCCGCCAGCCGAGAGGAGATGGAGCGGTTGGCGGCCGCCGTGCGCGACCACGAGGGGACCACGCTCGAACTCATCGTGGCCGGCTGCCTCAATGGCTTCACCGAGGACGACATCGACTTCATGTCGACGATGTCGCTGTTGGCCGACCGGCCGGTCAACTGGAACGTGCTCGGCGTGTCGGCCATGAATCCCGACGGCGCCTGGAGTCAGCTGGCGGCGGGATCGGCGGCCGCCGAGCGCGGCGCCACCGTCGTGGCGCTCACCCTGCCGCACTCCATGCAGATACGCCTGAGCTTCGAGCACGGCGCCATCCTCGACGGGCTGCCGGGATGGCGCGAGGTGTTCGCGCTGCCGTTCGACGAGAGGGTTGCGGCATTCAGCGACCCCGAGACGCGCCGGAGATTGGACGCCGGCGCGCAGTCCGAGGAGGCCGGCATCCTGCGGCACCTGGCCGTCTGGGACCGGCTCATCTTCGACGAGACCTTCGCACCCGAGAACAAGAAGCTCGAGGGCCGCACCGTCGGGGAGCTCGCGCAGGAGCGCAGTGTGAGTTCGTTCGACGCATTGCTCGACGTCGTGGTGGCCGACGGGCTCCGCACCGGGCTGCGGCCACCGATCCCGACCTCGGAGGCGGACTGGGCGTTCCGGGCGGAGGTGTGGAAGGACCCCCGCGCGATCGTCGGGGGATCCGACGCCGGCGCGCACCTCGACACCATGTGCGGGGCCATCTACTCGACCTCGTTGCTCGGCGACGGCGTGCGCGCCCGAGGCCTCCTGAGCTGGGAGCAGGCGGTGCGCCTCCTCACCGACGTGCCGGCCCGGCTGTACGGGCTGCGCGACCGGGGCCGGCTCGTCCCCGGCGCCTTCGCCGACGTCGTCGTGCTCGACCCGGCCAGCATCGGGCACCGACCGATCAGGACGCGCGACGACCTGCCCGGTGGCGCCAGCCGCCTCTACGCCGAGGCCACCGGGATCCGACACGTCCTTGTCAACGGCGCGGAAATCGCGCGCGACGGCGAATTCACGGGCGGGACGCCCGGCCACGTACTGCGCTCGGGCCGGGACACCGACACCGTGCACGCCGGGACCGACTGGGCGGGCGCCGCGGCCTGAGCCGCCGGCTCAGAGCAAGCGCGTCGGAAGCGCGATCTCTTTGGTGACGTCGCCCTGGCGCGTGAGTGAGTACGCCAGCTTGCCTTCGACCTCGGTGAACGCCTCGGCCAACTCGGTGCCGTAGAAGACAAGGCCCGTTCCGTTGTCGGTGGCGTAGCCGTCGGGCAAAGCCCGCTCGGCGACAAGCCGGTGGATCAAGGGGCGGCGCTGTTCCTCGACGTCGTAGTGCGGGCTGTTCGAGTAGGGCAGGAACCCGAGTCCATTGGTGATGGGCTGGAGCGTCGGCCCGAAGGAATCGGTCGTCCCGCCGATGTGCCAGCAAATGGACCCGGCTGACACGCCCTGGAGGACCACGCCGGCCTCCCAGCATTCCCGCAGGATCACGTCGAGCCCGTGCAGGTGCCACAGCGCGAGCAGGTTGGCCGTGCTGCCCCCGCCGACCCAGATCACGTCTTGGGCGAGCAGGTGGGCGCGCACGTCGGGGTAGTTCGGCATCGGGAACAATGTGAGGTGCGAGCTGAGGAACCCGATCTTGGCGAAGGCGTTGTGGATGGCCGCCAGCCGGGGCAGGTCGTCGCCCGTCGCGGTGGCGAGGATGCAGACCTTGGGATGCTCGCCCGCCTGCGCCAAGTCGGCGGCCATCCGGTAGGAGGGCCCAGGGCGGAGATTGGTGGGGTCGGGTCCCTCGAGCTGGAAGCCGATTGAGGTGGCGACGATCGTCGGCTGGCGTGCGGCCATGTCCGGTTGCGAAGAGTCGTGGGCGTCGTGCCGGAGCGGTCAGCCCGGCAGGACTTCGGGGTTCACGATGTGCAGCGGACGGGCGCCGGCCATGAGGCGGCACAGGTCCTCCGCGATGGTGCGGGTGTGGTTCGACTCCGTGTCGTACGTCGCTCCGCCGATGTGCGGGGTCAGCACCACCTGCGGGAAGGTCGTGAGGGGATGGTCGGTGGCCAGGAACTCACCTTCGAAGTGGTCGAGTCCGGCCGCGCCGACCTTGCCCGACGCCAGCGCGGCGACCAGGGCATCGGTGTCGTGGATCTTCGCGCGCGCCGTGTTGAGGTAGACGACCCCGTCGCGCATCTTGGCGAAGGCGTCGGCGTCGATCATGCCCGACGTCTCCTCGGTGACCGGTGCATGGATCGAGATCACGTCGGCGCCCGCCAAGAGGTCGTCGAGCGAGCTCGTGGCGTCCGGCGCGTAGGGGTCGTAGGCCAGGACATCCATCCCGAGGCCGCGCAGGCGCCAGCGCAGTGCGCGGCCGACGGCGCCGAGGCCCACCAGGCCCACGGTCTTGCCCGCCAGCTCCCAGGCGCGGTAGCGCTGGTAGGGGATCTTGCCGTCGCGGTAGATCTCACCCTCGCGGACGTCGCGGTCGGCGGGGACCACGCCGCGCGTGGCCGCGAAGAGCAGCGCCACCGCCAGCTCCGCCACGGCATCCGCGTTCCGGCCCGGCGCCCGCAGCACGGGCACCCCGGCGGCGGTCGCGGCGGCGACGTCCACGTTGGTGGGGTCGCCGCGGCAGCTGCACACAGCAGTGATCGGCTGCTCGTAGAGGTCGGCACCGCAGACGTCGCTCTCCACGATCACGATGGAGGCCCCCTCGGCCGCCACCCGCTCCGCCAGCTGCTGAGAGTTGTAGATGCGCAGGGTGGGCTGGTCGAGCCACGAGTCGAGCACGAGGTCGGCCAATTGGTGCAGCAAGTCGAGCCCAGGCCCGCTCACCGCCGCGGTCACGAGGGCCTTCTGCCGTGAAGGTGTCATGCGCGTCGTTCTCTCCTTTTTGTCCCCGGCCGGCGGGCGTCGTCCATAATGACGGAATCATGACACGCGTGTCAGATTCGTGAGCCCGTCGGCAGGGGCGGTCACCGTGGGCGTCGACGTGGGAACCACCTCGGTGAAGGCCCTGGCCGTGGACGACGAGGGGACTGTCGTGGCGCGCAGCCGCGTCGCCCACAGCGTGGTGGCACCCGAGCCGGACATCCTGCGCCACGACGCGAAGCGGGCCTGGCGTTCGGGGCCGCGACGGGCGTTCGATCAGGTCACCGCGCAGCTGAGCGACGGGCCGCACCGCCTGGCGGGCGTCGCGGTGGCGTCCATGGTGCCCTCGCTCACGGCGGTGAACCGCCAGGGGGTCCCGCAGCTGCCAGGTCTGCTCTATGGCGACCGGGAGGGCCGCGTCACCAAGGAGACCGGTGACGCCGCGCTTCTCCCGGGCACAATGCCCGACGCAGAGGGCTTTCTCGCGTGGGCGGCCGAGGCGGCGCCCGAGGCCCGGGGCTACTGGCCGTGTCAGGCCGTCGCCACCTACGCATTGGCGGGCGTGCCTGCGATCGATACGGGGGTCACCGCGTCGCTCGGCGCCCTGCACACGCATGGCCGCTGGAACGCGGAACTCCTGAGCTCGCTCGGGGTGCGCGAAGAGCAGATGCCAGCGGTCTTCCCGATGGGTCAGCCCGCGGGCACCCTGCCCGAAAGCGACGCGGTCGTCACCGGCGGCACGATCGACGCGCTGTGCGACCAGATCGTCGCGGGGGCCGTACCACCCCGGCGACGTGCTCGTGATCTTCGGCGCCACGCTGATCGTATGGGCCGTATGCGACGAGTGGCTCACCGTCCCGGGACTGATCAGCTACCCGCACACGACGCGCGACCGCTTCCTGATCGGCGGGCCGTCCAACGCCGGGGCGTTGTTCGTGGACTGGGCCCGGCGGTTGCTGCGCGGCTGTCCGCAGCCGGGCCCGAGCCGCGAGCGCCTCGACCCGCGGCTCGGCCTGCCGGACCGGGTCCCCGTCTGGCTGCCCTACGTCCGGGGCGAACGCACCCCTTTCGAGGACCACTCGCTGCGGTCCAACCTCTACGGCCTCGACATCGGCTCGGGCCCCGAGGCCCTCGAGCGCGCCGCGTACGAGGCGAGCGGCTTCGTGGTGAGGAGGATGCTCGACCGCTCCGGCGTCAGGGCCACCCGCATCGTCGCCAGCGGCGGTGGCTCCCGGGTCACGGCCTGGATGGCGGCGGTGGCGGATGCCACCGGCCTGCCGGTCGACGCGGTCGCCGTGCCGGAAGGTGCGGCGCTGGGCGCCGCGTACTTCGCGCGCATGGCGGCAGGGCTCGAGACGTCACTCGAAGACTCGGCCCGCTGGTCCGCAGTGGGGCGGAGGATCGAGCCGGACCCGGAGTGGGTGCGCGCCGCCGCCGTCCGCTACGAGAAGTTCAGCGAGCTCGGCACCGGCGCCTGACCGGAGCCGGCGTCAGCCGTTGGGTGTGAAGGCGACCTTGAGGGCGCCACTGCGGTCCTGGCGCGCCAGTGCCTTGAGCGCGGGCCACCACTCCTCGAGGGAGAAGCGGTGCGTCAGCATCGGCGTGATGTCCAAGCGGCCGTCGGC
Organism: uncultured Acidimicrobiaceae bacterium; assembly: GCA_963777485.1. Lineage (GTDB taxonomy): Bacteria > Actinomycetota > Acidimicrobiia > Acidimicrobiales > RAAP-2 > Bog-473. The sequence goes on from CAVZQP010000001.1 coordinate 721,044, forward strand.
CACGAGCTGGAGGTAGTGCGCGATGGCGTGCTGGCGTGTCCCCTCGAAGTCCTCGATGCCGAAAGCGTTCGACCCGGCGATGGTGATCTCCTTGAAGTAGATCGGGGTGGACTCCCAGCGCTCCGGCGTCGCGACGCCCGTGTACACGAGGCGGCCGCGTTCGGCCAGCACCCGCACCCCGACCTCGAGCGTCTCCGCCTTGGCGATGGAGTCGTAGACGACGTCGATGTGGCCTGGATGGGTGACCGGGAGCCCGTCGAGCGGCATGTGCAGCACGGCGCCCGACCATGCCGCCAACTGCTCGACGAGAGCCAGCCTGGGCTCGTGGGAGAAGACTGCTGACGCGCCGAACCGAAGCGCCATCTCGCGCTGGGCCTCGAAACGGGCGACGACGCCGACCTCCACGCCGGGGTACAGCGCCCTGAGGATGGCAACGCTGGTCAGCCCGAGCGCGCCTGCGCCGTACACGAGGACGCGGCCATCCGCCGGAGGGGGGTGCCGCACGATGGCGTGGAACGAAACCGAAAAGGGGTCGGCCAGCACGGCGGCCTCGTCCGAGACGCCATCGGGCACCGGGATGAGCATGGAGTCATGCGCGGCCAGCCGCTCAGCCCACGCGCCCGGGGCGGCGGTGATCACACCGACGTGCACGCCGGGGCCCAGGTCACCCTTCGTGAAGCTCCAGCACAGGCTCAGGTCCCCGGCCTGGCACGGTGGGCACATCGGGTCGATGCCCCGAGGGCCGCAGGTGAGCCATGGGTTCAGCACTACCCGCTGGCCGACGTCCAGCCCGTTCGCTCGGGGGCCCAGTTCGACGACCTCGGCCACGACCTCGTGCCCGGGGACGTGAGGGAGTGAGGAGAACGCCGCCATCGGATTGTCGATGTCGCCGGTGTTGAAGTCACCCAACACGAGCTTGGCATCAGAGCCGCAGATCCCCGAGAGGATGGGCTTGGTCACCACCCAGTCGGGCCGCACCGGGCGGGCGTCGTCGATCTGGTGCAGGCCGAACGGAATGCCGACGAGCGCTTGTTCCAACTCGTCCTCGGGCGTCGGACGCACCTCGCCCTCGTCGGGCGGGGCGCCGAAGAGGAGGGCCTTCACGAGTCGGGGTCGGTCAGGGCGCGCATGCCGAGCATGAAGGCGTCGATGTCCGACGTCTTCATCTCGATCACCGCCTTCATGTCGGGCAAATAGTGCTCGAAGTGGTCACTGTCGATCGCGTCGACAAGAGCGCCGGCGATCGACTCGGGCGGTTCCTTGGGTCCGTCGTAGAGCGGAGTGTCGTTGTCCGGCTGGTCCCAGATCTCGGTGTCGATCGCACCGGGGAGGATCAGCTTGACCGAGACGCCGGTGCGGTCGAGGTCGATCGCCATGGATTCGCTCCAGCCGGCCAGGGCGAACTTCGAGCCGGAGTACGCCGCCTCTGTGGTGATGCCCAATCGCCCACCGAGGCTCGATACGTTCACGATGGTGCCTGCCTTGCGCTCGAGCATCCGCGGCAGCAGGGCCAGTGAGATCGCCACCGGCGACAGATAATTGATGCGCATGGTGCGCTCCACCTCGAACATGGTGAGCCGCGTCACGTGGCGTCGCATCGGGACGGCGGCGTTGTTGATCAGCACATCCAGGCCCGCATAGTGGTCCCAGATGGCCAACGCGAGCTCGGCCGCGCTCGTCGGGTCCGAGAGGTCTGCTACCCAGCGTTCGGATGCGGGAGAAGTGGCACGGCAGTCGGCGAGCACCTCGCCGAGCCGGTCAGCCCGCCGCGCCACCAGCGCCACGGTGTCGCCGCGCCGCGCCAGCTCTCGTGCGACGGCGGCGCCGATACCCGACGACGCGCCGGTCACGAGGACCGTGCGGCCCTTCGTCCCCGTACTCATCTTCGATCCTCCCCCCGCCGCATCGCGCGTTCGGTACCGGAAGCAACTCCGGCGTTTCGGGGTGAGCGAGGGGACTCGAACCCCCGACCTCCAGGACCACAACCTGGCGCTCTAACCAACTGAGCTACGCCCACCGAGGGCCATAAGTGTGGCACACGGCCCGATAGCGGAACGCACGCCGTCGGCCTCCTTCGATGGTCGCGACCGCGTCATCTGCGCAAATGCGCATGAGGGCGCAAGGAGCTATGTCAGGCTGTTCCGTGCGGGCGACGCGCCTGCCGGCCCCCGTAGCTCAGTGGATAAGAGCAGCGGACTTCTAATCCGATGGTCGCAGGTTCGAGTCCTGCCGGGGGCGCCTTTGTCATGCATCGTCCGGGGCTTTTCGGGCGAGGGCGCCGGCAGGCGTCAACGTCACGCGGAGAAAGCGGAGAAATCAGACGTCGCACGCAACCGCGGGGCCGGGCCGTGGGAGCGCGTTGACCGCAGCGAGATTGCGACGGGTGCACGCCGCGAGCCAGTGAAGCGATTGGGGGGTCAAGCTGTCACAGATCCAGTCCCAGTGCAGTGCCACTGCGTCTCCGGGCGCGAGCCGCGGAACGGGACCGACTCCGTCGAGCCGATGGCGGACCCACTCCCGCCGTTCGTCTCCGAGGGTGAGCAGATGACCGTCGAAGCCGAGTGCGCGACTCCGGACCCACGCGAAGTCACCTGTCACAGCCTCGACCTGTCCCCAGCGGATGCGGCAACGGTCGAGCACCTCCAGCGGTGCGCCGTCCATGCCGGCGCGTAACAAGCCCAACCACGGGTAGACGGCGAAGACGTGAAAGTTGTGTTGCGCGACGCTGGCCGATGCCGCGGCGAGCATGGCGCCGAACTGCGTCCCCGCCCGCGCCTCGAACCGCTCCCGCAAGGACACGAACAGCGCCGATGCCGGAACCTGCCAGAGCAGCTCGTTGCCGGTCCAGTAGGCCTCGACGACGCGGCGCTCGAGTGGATCGTCGATCCCGTTGCACCGAGCGATAAGGGCGAGGTAGGGCCAGGCACCGTCGAAGTGGGTTGCGAGATGGGCAAGTTCGCCGCTCTGGTCCACCGCGGCTGCTCCCTCGAGAAGGGCAGATGCGTCACCGGGTCCGCAGTACCCCAGCTCGTTGGGTGGATAGGCATAGCGCGCGAACAACACCGGTCCCGCGGTGACCTCTGGGGGTCGGTCCTCTCGCCTCGCCGGTTCGGCCGTGCGTAACGGCCGTGCCGGCGAAGCGTCATTCGTCACGGCGTACCGCCGTGGACGTCGACTGGTGAGTGAGATCGAGCTGGCGGCGGTTGGCCCAGACGAACACGCCAACCCCGGCCAGGACGAGGAAGAGGCCCAAGGTCTGCGGGCTCGGCCGCACGGTGCCGGCCGCGAATTGGAGGAGCCAGGTCACGACGGCGCTGCCCACGAGCACCGACGTGACGTCGAGCGCGCGCGCACGCGCCAATGCCGTCATCCAGGTTCCGACGTAGGCGGCCAGGAGCATCCCGGTCAGGACGATCCATCCCACCTGCCCCGCGTCGAACGAGAGCAGCTCGTGGAGCGTCCCGGTCACGGCCATGTACACCGCGAGCGTGAGGCTGCCCACGCTCATGCGGACCACCGCCATAGTGCCGGGTGCAATGGTGTGCAGCAGCCGCTTCGCCACCACGACCTCCACGGCCCAGAGCAAGGAGGACGCCAGCACGAGGAGCTGCCCATGGTCCAGCTGGAGCCGGCCCATGCCACCGCTCGTCACGATCTCCCCGGTCACCAGGAACACCACGGCACCCACGTTCCACCATCGGAGCCGCTCATGGAGGACGGGAACCGCCAGGAACGCCACCCAGATCACGAGCGTGTCCCGCAGGAAGGCGGCCGAGGGCGCAGTCGTCGCGGCCAGACCGTCGAAGAACAACACGAAGGCCAGCCCTCCACCCACGATCCCCACGTAGGCCAACGAGAGCCACTCGACGATGCTCCAACGAGGGCCGGGAGACGGGCCCCCAAGCCCATGCGGGGCCAAATTCCGGTCCGAGGTGTCAGCTGACGGAGGGCGCGACGGCGAATGGTTCACCGCGACGAAGCGCCCGAGGGCAGACTCCGGTTGGTGCCGTGACCATCCGACGATCAGCACGCCGGACAGGATCACGGTCGCCACGAGGTTCTTCGCCGTGGTGTACACCGATGGATTCGTCACAGCGTGCACGCCATAGCCGTTGACGAACACCGCGACGCCGCTGACGGCTGCGGTGAAGGCGGCAACGACGATTCCGGGAAGGGCGGTCCGATGGACCCGCGCCGTGCCGGTCATGCCTCACGCTCAGGGCGGCTGGCGCCGGCCGCGCTCGTTCGTGCGTGTGCCAACTCGAGGGCGATCGTCTCCGACTCGAGGGCATCCGCCCGGTCGATGGCGTACCCGCTGTGCACCACCAGCCAGTCGCCGGGTTCGGGTACCGGTCCCTCGAGGGCGAGAAGCGAGACCGTGTGCACGTTCCCGTCCATGTCCTCGGACTCCACCGTGCCGGCGTCGTACGACCGGCGTACCTTGTGCAGCCTGCTCATACACATCTCGCGTGCTCCCCAATGAGGCCGATCACCATGTCGACTGCGAGGGGCACGGCGGACTCGACGGCTGCCGTCATGTTCTGACCCCGCCCGAAGTCTTGCCCCTCGACGCCGACCACGACCACTCGTTCCGGTGCACTGTTCGTTGCCTCGGCCAGACGGAGCACGCCCAGCATGCCGATTCCGTGGGTGCTCACCGCGGGCTCGCCTCTGGGCTCTCCGCCCGGCGGGGGGACCTCCCCGTCCCCGTTGGCGCGCAGCTCGATCGTGTGCACCGTCCCCGGTTCCGCCCCCGTCTGTACCGCATCGACCACCACGGCCAGCGAGGCCCCGTCCCACCGGCCGAGGAGGTCGAGGGGATCCTCGATGGGGCCGACGTCGATGGCCGCCGCGGCGATCTCGGCGACTCGGTGGGCGACCACGAGGCCGACCCCGTCGTCGCATCGGTACTCGCTGCCGAGGCCTGCGACGACGACCATTCGTCGCGGTGGTGTGGCCGGCGTGACTGCCTGCGCGGTGCGATCCACGTCACACCCGGTGGACCACGAGGTCCATGAAGTGCGCCGCGCACGAGATGCAGGGATCATGGTTCCGGACGGCCTGTTCGCAGCGGTGCTGGAGCTCGTCGTTCGGAAGGGAGAGGCCGTCTTGGGCAACGCGGCGGAGATCGGCTTCGATGCTGAGTTGGTTCTGGGATGTCGGCGGGACGATCCGTGCCTGGAGGATCGTTCCCTGCTCGTCGATCTCATACGCATGGAACAGCATGCCGCGGGGGGCTTCCGTGGCCCCGGTACCACTCGCCGCACGGGGCTCCACGAATGTCGCCGGAGGGTCCGGAGGTTCGTAGCTGTCGATGAGGGAGAGTGCCTCGTCGCAGGCGAACACCAATTCCACGGCTCGTACGACGATGCTGCGAAATGGATTCACGCAGACAGGACCGAGTCCGGCGCGTGACGCCGCCTCTGCTGCGAGGGGCGTCAGCGACGCCGCGTTGAGCGCGTAGCGGGCCAGCGGTCCGGTGAGGTAGACGTCGCGACCGGCCAAGCGGGCGTGCAGGGCGTTGGATCGCTCTACCTGCTCCTCCACGACGAGGTCCGCGAACTCACCCGGCGTGAGATCGAGCCCGTCGGACGAGGCCGGGCGACCTGTTTCGATCGGGTAACGACCCCGGTCACGAAGTGCCACGAAGCGGTACTCCGAGGCGATGTCGGGAAACTCAAAGCCAGCGACCCATTCGACGGTCTCGAGGGCCGCATCCCGTGCCCGCCGCAGTGGTTCGGCCAGAGAGGCCACCGCGGCCGGGTCCGGCGAGCGATAGAACCCGCCGACTCGAACGTTGACCGGATGCACCGAGCGGCCCCCGACGGTCTCCATGATGAGCCTGCCGGAGCGCTTGAGCTCCAGACCGCGCACGACCGCCGGGCGGTCCCGTTCGGCGAGCTCGACTGCGTCCCGGCACCCCAGGAAGTCGGGCGCATGAAGCAGATAGACGTGCAGAGCGTGGCTCTGGATCCACTCGCCGCAGTAGAGCAGCCGGCGGAGCCGAGCCACCCGCTCGTCGACCTCGACCCCGCACGCGTCTTCCATCGCGGCGCAGGCCGACATCTGGTACGCCACCGGGCAGATCCCGCAGATCCGTGCGGTGATGTCGGGTGCCTCGGTGAAATGCCGGCCCACGAGAAGGGCCTCGAAGTACCGGGGGGGCTCGAAGATCTCGAGGGCCACGTCGGTCACGAGACCGTTGCGGACCTCGACGGAGAGCGAGCCCTCGCCCTCGACGCGGGCGAGCCCCTCGGCGCTGATGGTGCGGGTACGACGCGAGCCGTGGCTCATTGGCTCCGCTCCTCCCGGTCCCCGCTGGCCTGTTGCGCGGCACCGGGGTGCCGGCGGCCCGCGATGACCACGGGGACGGGACCCCCCAGCCTTTGCGACGCCTCGGCAAAAGCCGGGGCGCCCGTGTTGAAAGAGGCGAACAAGCGGAAAAGTTCGTCGCTCGGCGTGCCGTTCCGTTCGAGCTGTGCCGCCAGGGACCCCGTGTTGGCCGTGTCGGCTGGTCCGAAACACCCGAAGCAGCCGCGACCGAGCGACGGGCACAGCGCGCCGCAACCAGCGCGGGTGACCGGTCCGAGGCAGGCAACGTCACGAGCGACGACCACGCACACCACGCCCCGGCCTTTGCACTCCTGACAGACGGAGTGGCCGGGTATCGCCGGGCGGCGCTCGGCCAAGAAGGCGGTCAGCACTTCGAGGAGCTGGCCGCGATCGATCGGACAGCCGTGGAGCTCGAAGTCGACCTCGACGTGCGCCGAAATGGGCGTCGAGGTGTCGAGCGACTGGATGTATTCGGGGTGCGCGTACACGGCCTGTGGGTACTCGCCGGGCCGGGCTGCATTGCGGAGGGCTTGGATGCCGCCCGCCGTCGCGCACGCTCCTATTGTCACCAGGCGGCGAGACGCCTTGCGAATGGCCTTGATCCGCTCAGCGTCCTCGGGAGTCGTGATCGACCCTTCGACCAGCGACAGGTCGAAGGGTCCGGGGGAGACGGCCGATGACATCTCGGCGAACTGGGCGATCCGTACGGCACCCGCAAGCGCCAACAGCTCTTGCTCGCAATCGAGCAACGTCAGCTGGCAGCCGTCGCAGGAGGCGAACTTCCAGACGGCCAGCGTCGGGCGGTCGTCGTTGCTCTCGACCGGTACCGTCATCGTTCCCGCTGCGTCATCAGCTCTGCTACCTCGCCGCCGTAGGGCACCACAGGCCCGTCGCGACAGAGGAGAAGGGGACCGAGTTGACAGTGGCCGCACCACGCAAGGCCACATTGCATGTTGCGTTCCAGGGATACCCTGATCCGTCGCGGGTCGACGCCCATCTCCGCGAGTGCACGCGCCGTGAAGCGCATCATGATCTCCGGCCCGCACAGGAGTGCCGTGGTCCGCGCCGGGTCGAACCCCGCACCATGGAGCAGGGTCGTGACGAGCCCGACGTGTCCGTCCCACCCCGGGTCGCCCACGTCCACCGTGACGGCGACGTCCACGCCCAGGCGCTCCCAGCGCCGGAGGTCCTGGGCGAAGACGACCTGATCGGGTTGGCGTGCGCCGACGAGCACGAACAGGCGCTGGTCAGGTCCCTTCCCTTGTCTGCTCATGGCCAGTTCCTCGATTGCACCTCTCAGGGGCGCGAGGCCGATGCCTCCGGCGACGACGACCACGTCACCACGGCCGGTCCCGAAGGCCTCGATACCCCAGTCGGTCCCGAAAGGCCCACGGACCCCGAGCACATCTCCGGGACGGAGGGTGCACAGGGCGTGGGTCACCGCCCCGACGTCGCGCACGGTGTGCTCCAACGTCGTGGTGCCACGGGGTGGACTGCTGATGGAGATCGCAGACTCTCCGACTCCGAATGCAGTCAGCATATGGAACTGACCGGCGCGGAAGGTTCCGGCTGCGCCTTCGACGGGGACGCTCGACAGTGTGACGACGTCGGCGGTCTCCGGTCGCACCTCCACCACCCGATGCGGCGCCGGGGTCATCGGCCCGTAGGGCGCGACAGGAACGGCCAGGCTACCCGCGGGCATCGTTGGTTCCGTAGAGGTCCAGGAGACGGAGACGGGTCGCCTGTAGTCGTTCGAGCAGCACCGATGCCACCCGTTCCAAGAGGACGTACCCGAGGGCGGGATCCGCCTCGGCCTTGCGACGCAGACAACGGGCGTCGACGACGATCGCCCCCACATCGTCGACGGCTCGAGCATCGAACTGCCACCGGTAGGGCGGAATGAGCCAGCTCCAGCCGACGGCGGCCCCGACGCCGAGGGTCTCGACCACGATCGTCCCACGGTCCGGGGAGTGGATCTCGATGGCGACCCGGCCGCGACGTAGGAGGAAGAGGGAGTCCGCGGGGTCGCCCTCGCGTAGGAGCAAGGAGCCGGGCGGGAACGCCGCGTTGCGGGCGCAGGTCGTCACCTCGTCGAGCAATTCGGAGGGGAGTCCCGCCAGGAGTGGATGACGTACGAGGAGTTCGGCGATCGAGGTCGTCATATTGCGCCGGCTGCCGTATCCCGCGTCCCGGCACCATCGGCGGCGCGGATGGCAGCCGCCTCCTCGGTGAGGTCGATCCCGACTGGGCACCAGGAGATGCAACGGCCGCAGCCCACACACCCGGAGGTGTCGAATTGGTCCCACCATGTCGAGAGCTTGTGCGTGAGCCACTGTCGGTAGCGCGAGGCCGTGGACGCGTGCACGGGTTGTCCGGCGAGATAGGAGTGATCGAGGTCGAAGCACGACGACCAGACGCGGTGCCTCGAAACGGCGCCGGTGACGTCGGTCGTGTCCCGAACGTCGCTGCAGAAGCACGTTGGGCACACCAGGGTGCAATTTCCACAAGCGAGGCACCGTTCAGCGACATCGGCCCACCGCGGGTGATCGATGTTGCGGGACAGCAACTCGGGCAGACCCGGTGTCTCGAGGCTGCGGCTCATCGCCGCCTCGGCGCCGCGCAGGAGGCGGTCGCGCGCCGCTAGGTCTGCCTCCGACGCGTCGCGAACCGGTAGCCCGCTGAGCACATCGGCACCCCGCTCCGTGCCGATCCGAATCAGGTAGCGGAGGCCACGGGTCTGTGGAAGCTCGGTCAACGCGAGGTCGAACCCCGCTCCGGCCGCGGGACCCGTGCCCATCGAGGTGCAAAAGCAGGTCGCCGCCGGAGCCCCGCATTCCGCCACGACCACGAAGCTGTCCCGGCGCCGCTCGGCGTAGCCCGGGTCAACGGCGGCACCTCCCACGAAGACGCGGTCGAGGACGTCCAACCCGGCCAGCTCGCAAGGGCGGGCGCCGATGATGGCGAGCGGGCGATGGGGCTGCGCAGGATCGCTGCCGGTCTGTCGCAACGTGACTGCGACCGCCTGTTCGTCACCTTCACCCCCCGGGGGGCCCGCTTCGGCTCGCCACAGTTCCTCCTGGGGCGGGAAGAAGTCCGCCTTGTAGGAACCCGGGCCCACGGCCCATCCGAAGAGCATGCCGTCGTCGGTTGCCCGCAGGCGGTAGTGGCCGGGTGACTGCTCGTCGTGGTAGCCGGCCGGAAGGTCGGTCACCCCGGTCACCACGCCGGGCATGATCGCTCCGTCACGCACCACCGGTCCTCTGGTGTCGTAGCCCAGGTCGACCAGCTTTGCGATCATGGCGCCCAGACCATCGAGGTCGAGGACACCTGTGTCACCGATACGCACGGTGCCAGCGTGCCACCGCTGGCGATTGTCGGAAAGGGCTGAAAGCTCCTATGGGGTTTGCGAGGGTTCGATATCCCCCGGGGGCGCCTCGGCGACCAGGGCAGCAGGTACCGTTCGCTGAATGGGCACACAGGAGTGGGGCCGTCCCGGCGAAACCTGGTGGCATGGGGCCAAGGACAGGATGAGGCCTTGGCGCGACCGTCTCGTGCGCCGTCTCGGGGGCACTGCGCCCGAGCGTGGGATGACCTACGAGCAGTTGGTGCACCTCCTCTATCCCCGGCTGCCCGACGACTTGCGCGCCGAGGTCGACGAGGCGGCGATCGGGGACCTGGCGAGCGCGTCGACGATCCGCCACATGCTCGGGTCGATCGAACACCAGTTGGCGCCGACCGCATTCTCGGTGCAGCTGACCGACGAGGACGCCGTGCGGTGCACCGTGGGCCAGGTCGAGCTGCTGTGTGACGAGGCCGATGCCGCGGTCACGCCCGGCCTGCGCTCAGGCACCTACGAGCCCCACCTCACCGCGGTCTTCGAACGGTATTGCCGCCCCGGCATGACCGTTGTCGATGTCGGCGCCAACCTCGGTTACTTCTCCCTGCTGGCGTCGAAGTTGGTGGGACCAGCCGGGAGGGTCATCGCGCTCGAGCCGAATTCAGAGAACTGCCGGCTCCTGTTGTCATCACTCCGTCTGAACGGCTTGTCCAACGTCGACTTGCTCCCGGTGGCGGCGGACGAGGCGCCCGGCTGGGCGTACTACGCCACGCACGTGGGCTCGAACGGCGGCCTCGTTGACGACGACAACCTGTTGTCGCGCTTCGGCACGGTGGTCCCGACGTTCCGGCTCGACGACCTCGTCGATCGCAAGGTCGACTTCTTGAAGATGGACGTCGAAGGGGCAGAGGGACGGGTTGTCCATGGTGCCACCCGGATCATCGAAAAGGATCGCCCGATCGTCACGACCGAGCTGAAGGAGGAAATGCTTCAGCGTGTTTCGGGTCGTTCGGTGGCGGACTACCTGGGTTACTTCGGCGATCTCGGCTATCTGCCCACCCTGTTGGACAAGGAGAACGGTACGGAGAAGCCCTACCCGTCCGTGCGGGCGTTGCTCGACGAGTGGGTGGCCGACGAGCTGCGCGACGTGCTGCTGCTGCCGGCTCTACAGTGAGGCGTCGCGTGGGCAGCGCCCGCGCGACATGCATCGGTGGAAGCCTGCCCGCCGGAGCGGTCCTCTACCGGGCCTCGACCTGACCCTGATCTCGCGCCGGCCCGACCAGCGCAGCCAGCAACGATTCGGCGTCCTTGGCGACGATCAGGCGGTCCACCTGTCTGGCCTTGATGAAGCGCTCGGCCACGGCATGGCCGACAAAGTCCAGGAGGTCGTCGAAGAAGCCGTCGACGTTGAGGATGCCGCAACACTTGTCGTGCAGGCCGAGCTGCGCCCAGGTGACGGATTCCATGAACTCCTCCAGGGTGCCGAAACCGCCGGGAAGCATGGCGAAAGCGTCGGACAGGGAAGCCATCAAGGCTTTGCGCTCGTGCATAGTGGTGACGACGTGCAGGTCGTTCAGCGACGCGTGTGCGATCTCGTGGCCGGCGAGCGATTCGGTGATGACGCCCGTCACCCGGCCGCCTGCCGCGATCGCCGCGTCCGCGACGACACCCATCAGGCCGATCGACGCACCTCCGTAGACCAGACCGACGCCGCGTTCGGCCAGGCCTTGTCCGAAGGAGGCCGCGGCATCGGTGAAGGCAGGATTGGTGCCAGGGCTCGACCCGCAGAACACGCACACGGAACGGGGGAGCGTCACGCGACACTGCCCTCGGGCACCGTGACCGGGCCGCCCCTGACCTGTCGCACACGCTTGCGCGGCGGCACGATGGTCTCGGCGGCGTCGCTGTCGTGGATCGTGACGGAGAAGACGACTCCGATGAGCGCGAACACGGCGGACGCCAAAAAGGCGAGGTGATAGGCGGTCATGTCGGGTTTGGCGGCGCCACCAGAAGCAGTGGCCGCCCCGACGCCGATGAGCACGGTCGAGAGGATGGCCACGCCAGTGGCGCTGCCCACCTGGCGCATCGTGTTGAAGAACGTCGACGCCCGGCCCATGGATTCCGGAGTGATCATGGCAAAGGACGCAGCCTGGTTGGGAACCATCACCTGCGCCATCATCCACCCGAGCACGAACATGAGGCCGCGGATGAGCCACAGGTTCGTGGTCACGGTGATCTGCGTCAGGACCAAGGTGGCGGCGGCCAGACCGAGCAGGCCCCCGGTGATGTGACGCCGCGGCCCGACCCGCGGGTAGATGATCCGGCTCGCGAACTGTGCCCCGATCATGACCCCGAATGCCTCGGGGAAGGTCGACAATCCGGACTGCAGGGGAGTCATCCCACGGGCGTCCTGGAAGTAGAGGGGGATCAGGTAGAGCATCCCGAGGAAAGCGGCGGCAACCACGAACATGATCACGTTCGTCGACCGGAAGAGGCGGCCCGAGAGCAGTCGGAGGTCGATCAGCGGCTGACGCGTCCGGAGCTCGGCGATGGTGAAGGCACCCAGGAGCGCAGCCCCGACGACGCACGAGATGATCACGGATGCCGACGACCAGTGATCGAGTGGTCCCTCCGAGACCCCGTACATCAAGAGGCCGAGGCCCGCGCCACCGAGTACCCAGCCGCGGCCATCGAGACGGCCCGCGTCGGTGGTGCCGGTGCGCTCGAGGAAGAGTGCGCCGAACGTGATCGCCAAGATCCCGAGCGGCAGGTTGACGAAGAAGACCCAGCGCCAGCTGAGGCTCGTCACCAGGAGGCCGCCGAGCACCGGCCCAATAGCCGGCGCCATCGTGGTCGGAATGGTCAGGATGCTGGCGGCCCGCACGCGCTCGGCAGGCGGGAAGACCCGGAACAGCATGGCCATCCCGACCGGAGCCATCATGCCGCCGCCGGCGCCCTGCAGGACGCGGAACGCCACGAGCTGGGTCATGTTCTGCGCGAGGCCGCACAAGACCGAACCGACGGTGAATACGGCGATCGCAGCCAGCAGTACGCGTTTGCCTCCGAAGCGGTCTCCCAGCCAACCCGACGCCGGAATGAAGACGGCGAGGCTCACGAGATACGCGATGACAATGCCGTCCACCGCGGTGGGTGCGATGTGGAAGTCGCGGCCGATCGTCGGGAGCGCCACGTTGACGATCGTGATGTCCATGATGTTCATGAACATCGCCGACACGAATACCGCACCGACCACGGTCTTCTGGTTGAGTCGGTGCGCTGCCACCGCCTTGCCTCTCCTTCCGCTGCGTCTTCGGGAGGAGCGGTGACGGGGTGGCGACCGCCGGCATCACTGCTCGGCTCCTCGTTCGACCCTAGGCGCTCTGCCGCAGGCTCCGGGTCGCCGTCACGAAGACAGCGCGTGGCGCGCCCAAATCACCCCATCGCGGCTCCTAACCTTGCGCCCGTTCGGGGTTCGGGCGGATCTCCGCGATCCTGTGAGAAAGAAAGGGATGACGACGGCCATCGAGATCGCTCGCCGGCCCACTGGGACCCGCCGAGCCTCCGTTGCAGCGAGCGTGACGCTCGCGACCCTCGCGGTGCTGGCCGGAGCGCTCCTTCCGGCAGAGCCGGTGGCCGCGGCCACGCACCCGCTCCGCGCCTCGTCGCACACGGTCTGGCTGTGCCGCCCCGGCGCGGCCTCCGATCCCTGCGCCTCCGACCGAACGGCGACGAGCGTGGGGGTGAACTTCGCCAAGGCAGCCTTCTCCACCGCCGTGACGCCTCCGGCCAAGACCTTCGACTGCTTCTACGTGTATCCGACCGTGTCGGCCGAGGCGAGCCTCAACTCGGATCTGGCGATCCAAAAGGAGGAGACCGACATCGCGGTCGGCCAAGTCTCGCAATTCTCCTCGGTGTGCAACGTGTGGGCGCCGATGTACCGGCAAGCGACCAAGGCCGCACTCGGCGACGGCGAAGCCTTCACCGCACAGGTGATAGCCACCGCCTACGACAGCCTGCTTGCCGCGTGGAAGGACTACCTCGCCCACGACAACCACGGCCACCCGGTGGTCTTCATCGGTCATTCGCAGGGCGCGGCGATGCTGATCAGATTGCTGCGCTCTCAGGTCGACCCGTCGGCCCAGCTGCGCAAGAAGCTGGTGTCGGCGATCATCCTCGGCGGCAACGTCCAGGTCGCGAAGGGGAGCGACATCGGCGGGAGCTTCCGGCACATCCCGACGTGCTCGTCCGCGTCTGCGACGGGCTGCGTTATTGCCTACTCCACGTTTGCCTCGGAGCCCGGGCGCGACGCCATCGTCGGCCGGCCCGGTCAGGGTGTCAGCTTCCAGTCCGGTCAGACCACACGTCGCGGGCAGCAGGTGGCCTGCGTGAACCCCGCAACCTTCTCGTCGAAAGCCGGCGACCTGGTTCCCATGTACCCGACGGTGGTGCACCGGGTCGCCGGGGTCACCACCCCTTGGACCGCGTTCCCCCAGCTGTACACGGCCCAGTGCATGCAGCACGGTGGTGCCGCCTGGTTCCAGGTCCACCGCATCCTTCCGCCGACGCAAGATTTTCGGCCGTCCGTCACCAACGAGGGCCCGATGTGGGGGTACCACCTCGACGACATGAACCTCGCTCTCGGCAACCTGATCCTCGACGTGGCCTACGAGGAGGCCTCTTACCGCTGAGGCCGCGCCGTACACGGGGGTGCAGGTAAGGATCGGCTCCGAGAAGGTGACTGTGAGGCGGCGGTCATAGACTCGGAAGATGGTCAAGGTGATAGCGGTCGCCAACCAAAAAGGTGGCGTGGCCAAGACCACCACTGTGCAGTGTCTCGGTGTCGCGCTCGCCGAGCAAGGCAAGCGGACGCTGGTCGTCGACCTCGACCCGCAGGCATGCCTGACCTACTCCTTCGGATTCGACCCCGACGAGCTGGGCACGTCGTTGCACGACGTCCTCGTGCGCCGAGAACGGCTCGCCGACGTGGTGCAAACGGTTCCCGGCATCGGGGGAGGGCTCGACATCGTGCCGGCGACGATCGACCTGGCCGGCGCCGAGGTGCACCTGCTCAGCAGGACAGGGCGTGAGCATGTGCTCGCCCGGGCGCTTCTCCCAGTCGTGCAGGACTACGAGGCTGTGTTCATCGACTGCCCGCCTTCGCTCGGGGTGCTCACGATCAACGGGCTGACCGCAGCCGAGGCGGTCATCGTGCCCCTTCAGTGCGAGGCCCTCAGCCACCGAGGTGTCGGCCAACTGCTCGAGACCGTAGAGGATGTGCGCCAATTCGCCAATGAAAAGCTCCGTGTGCTCGGCGTCATCCCCACCATGTTCGACAGCCGGACGACGCATTCGCGCCAGGTCCTCTCCGAGGTCGAGGAACGCTACGGGCTGCCGCTCTTCGAGCCGCCGGTCCCGAAGTCCATCCGGTTCGCAGAGGCGCCAGGCTTGGGTCGTTCAGTGCTCCAACACGCACCCTCTTCGCCTGGGGCGGTCGCCTACCGGTTGCTCGCCACCAAGGTCTTCGACGCGATGCAGAGCGCCTGACATGGCGGACCGGTCGCGCGACAGGGCGCCGGACCCCCTCGGCAAGAGGGCGCTTTTCTGGGCGCCGTCCTCCGGTGAAACAAGTGCCCAGGGAACGGCGTCCGGATCGACGGTCGCGTTGCCCGTCGGCAAGCGGGCGCTCTTTTCGGGTGCCCGGGCCGAGCCCGACAGCTTGCTCGCCACCTCGGGCAACCCGCTCGCAGACCGGGGGTCGTTCACCGTGTTGTGCGAGCGTTGCAACCAGTCCTCGCATGTCGGAGTGCTGGACCTGTTGATCTTCCAGTTCCCGCTCGGGGTGTGGCTGCCGCGTGGTCGCTTCGACCACCGCATGACGTGCCCCGTGTGCCGCAAGCGCGCGTGGTGCAGCGTCACGCTGCGTCGGGCCTGAGCTCCTCACCGCCGAGAGCCTCGGGCTCAACTTCGTCCGCGCCCGGCTGTTTGGTGGGCAACCTCCTCGTCGCGGCGAGCGCCACCAGTGCCAAGAGGGCCAGCACGGACAGGGCCGCGCGCAGGCCGTTGAGACGTGCAGACGCGTTGTCGTCGACGATGGCCTGGGCGGTGTCCGGGGGCACTCCGGCCTTCTGGAGCGTGGCATCCAGGTCCGCGTCGCTCACGAACGGAATGCCAGCGGAGAGTTGCACCTGCGCCTGCGCGGACATCTCCTGCGGGACCGCCGGATCATTGGCCACGCTTCCCAAGAACGTCGTCGTGAGCACGGCGATCAAGATCGTCCCCGAGAGGGCCGTGCCGACCGAGGCACCGAGGTACATCACGGAGTTCTGGACCCCTCCCACCTCGCCACTCTGCGAGGTGGGCATCGACGAGACGGTGACACTCCCCAATTGGGAGGCCAGGCTCCCGACACCGAGCCCCGCCAGCAGGAGAGGCCACGTCACCACCTCGGGCCCCGCACCGGCGTCGAGCGCGGCCACGAGAATGATGGTGCCGGCGGCAAGCAGGCCGAAGCCGATGCGCACGACCCTTCGCGGCGAAGCCGTGGGGAACAAGCGTGGGACGCCGGCCGCGGCCGCGAGGATCGTCAACGAGAGCGGCAACAGTCGCACCCCCGTCGCCACGGCGGAGAGCCCGAGCGCGACGGACAAGAACAGCGGGATCACGAAGAAGAGCCCGGCCTGGAGCAGGTATTGGAAGAAGAAGGAGATCAAGCCCGCCTGAAGCCCGCGGACCTGGAGCATATGAGGGTCGATCAAGACGCCCCGCCCCTTCTGGAGGCGGCGGTTCTCCCACAAGACGAACAGGGTGAGCACGACGCCGCCGCCGAGGATCAGCCAGATGACCGGCGAAGCCCCGAGCCATTGCGGTGCGTCGGGTTTCGGCTGGACGAAGCCCCAGGTCCCGGCGCGAACGATGCCGAACACCACCATCCCGAGTCCCGCCGCCGACAGGACGGTACCGATCGAATCGAGCTTGACCCCCGCCTCCGGCGGGCTGTCGACCATGCGGCGGGACATCGCCACGATCACCAAGACCAACAAGACCTCGCCGGCGAACACCCAGCGCCAACTGGCATACGTGGTGAAGAGGCCGCCGATCAGCGGTCCGGCCGCGACGGCGATGGCGGCGGCCGACATCACAAGTCCATACGCGCGGGAGCGCTCGGCCGGCCCGAAGTTTGTCGCTACCAGCGCCACGACGGCGGGCAGGATGAGAGCCGCACCAAGTCCCTCGAGCAGCGACCATCCCACCAGTAGGAAGGGGAGTGTGGGGGACAGAGCAGTGATGGCACTGCCGCATCCGTACACGGCGCACCCGATCACGAACGTGCGCTTTCGGCCGAGGATCTGACCGATCTTTCCGCCCGTGATCATGAAAGCCGCCATGACCAACGTGTAGAGCGTGATGGCGACCTGGATGCCGGTCACGGTCGTGCCGAGATCCTTTGCCACCGTGGCGATGGACACGTTCATGACCGAGCTGTCGAGGGCCATGAGGAACTGAGCCAAAGCCAGCGTCAACAAGACGGAGCCGCCGGCCGACGCACCCCCGGAACCGGCCTTTGCATCAGCCATCGGTGTCAGGCGACTCCGCCGGTTCCGGCTCGATCGGGTACTGCACTCCTCCAGGCCGAAGCGCGCGTCCGCGACGGCGTGGGCACTTCTGTGAGCGGCTGCGTCATCGACCTCCCTTCAGTTGCGGCTGCGAGTTCAGGGTACTTGGCCCGACGCGGGAAACGGCGGTTCGATGCAAACGAGATCGTCCCCCCGCTCCGGCCGCCATCAGCCGAGGTCAGCTGTGATCAGGCTGGGACGAACCTACGCCGACGGCAACGTCCGAAGCCCGCCCATCGCGAAGGCGACGTACGCGTCGGCTAGTTCCACTGCATGCTCGGGAGTTGGACGATGCCGCCATTGCTGCAGCACGAGGCCGATGGCACCGAGTGTGAGCCGCACGCCGGTAATGGCCTGCCGCTCCTTGAGCCCGAACTCGGCGACGGCCAGATCGGCGAAGTAGCGGACGGTTGCACCGTCTCGACGCCGCTGCACGGCCCGCTGGTCGGCCGCACGTCCGCTTTGGTTCAGCAGCGCGGCGAAGGTGGCGCCACGGCTCGATTGCGCCGCCAACGCCCCCTCGACAAGAGCCCTGAACTTCGCTTCCAGGCCTACGGCGTTGGCGACCGCCTGGGTGAGTTGCTTGTGGAGCAAGCGGCTCTCGCGTTCGAAGAGTGCCGCCACCACGTCGTGTCGGTTCGCGAAGTGCTTGTAGACCAGTGCCCGGCTGACCCCGCTGGCCGCAGCCACCGATTCCATCGTCACCCCTGCGACGTCTCCTGAGGCGACGAGTGACCCCGCCGCGTCGAGAAGGGAGTCGCGCCTGCTCAGGGGCTCGGTCTTGGTGGAGAGCCCGCCCGCCGGGACACTCACGTTGGTCATGCGGCATTATGGCACCGGTCAGGTGACAAATTGTCACCACCGACAGTTTCCGTTCCTGAGAGGGGAATCGATGACCTACGCCGGCGAGAAAGCCATCCTCGATGCGGACAGCCATGTGATGGAGATGGCCGACTTCCTTGACGCGTTCATCGAGCCGGACGCCCGTGACCTCTTACGGCGTCAAGGCGTCGATGCGCTGCGCCCGGTGCTCGAGGACGCGCAATACAAGGCCCAGAGACGACGGTCCGATCCCGAGATCGCGGCGCGCGCCGAAGAGCACCTCTTGGACGACAAAGGCTGGATGGCAATGGGCGGCTTCGATCGGGCCGAGCGCAGCCGGGCGCTCGACCTTCTTGGGTTCGAAGGTCAGCTCGTCTTCGCGACCTTCGCCACCGCGATGTTCAGCCTCCCCCGGAGCCCACGCCGCTACGACGACGCCGCGGAGCTCAATCGCGACCTCGACCTCCTCTACGCCGGCTGCCGGGCGCAGAACAGAGCCATGGTCAACTTCTGCGAGGTGGACCATCGATTGTTTGCAGTGGGTTACGTGTCGCTGGTGGACCCGGCTCGTGCGGTCGAGGTTGCGACAGAGGCGATCGAGGACGGGTGCTCGGCCATCATGGTGCCCTCCACCGCCGCCGGCGATCGGGCCCCGACCCATCCGGATCTCGACCCGTTCTGGGCGCTTCTCGAGCAGCGCAATGTCCCGTTCGTCCTCCACGTCGGTGGCGGGGGCCGCCTGCTTGACCGCGCGTTCCACAACAACGACATGCCGGTCACCGATCACCTCGGCGGCGGGGAGAACATCCGATCGAAGGACTACCTGGCCATCTACCACTCGCCGTCCCTCTTCCTCGGGGCGTTGATCCTCGACGGTCTCTTCGACCGCTTTCCTGGCTTGCGCGGCGGCTGCATCGAGCAAGGTGCCGGTTGGGTCGTGTCGTGGATGCACCACCTGGACTACGCCCAGCGGGCATTCCGCCGCACCGAGGACCCGCTTCGGCGCTTGCAGGGCAAGCCTTCGGAGTACGTGCAGCGGCATCTCAAGTTCACCCCGTTCCCCGGCGAGCCGGTCGGCTGGATGATGGAGCAAGCGGGTGCGGACCTGTTCATGTTCTCCACCGATTATCCGCATCCGGAAGGAGGCCGCGACCCTCTCGCGAAGTTCGAAGAGGAACTGGGTGGGGTCGGCCGAGAGGATCTGCACCGCTTCTACCGCGGCAACATGGCAGCTCTCCTCGGGCTTCAGCCGGTTCAGTAGGTCGGCTGACTCCGAACGGCGCCCAGAGGCGCCCGAGACCAATATCGAGGACATCGGTGCTCGATCGGGACAGAGCGCAGCAGCTTCAGTAGGACCGGTGACGAGGATCCGTCCCGGGGGGTCCTGCTGAAGGCCACTAGATTTGAGGGTGCAACGACCAGACGGGATGTGGCGCAGCTTGGCAGCGCGCCTGCTTTGGGAGCAGGAGGTCCGGGGTTCAAATCCCCGCATCCCGACTCGCTGCGGCCGCTCACCGTGGACCGCCCTGCGGCCCCCTCAGGCTCAGGCCCGCTCCACCGCCAGCACCTGCCATTCGTCGGGCACTCCCTTCAGGTTGTGACGACCCCGGTCGTCGAACACGATGCCCGAGCCCACGACGAGATCGCGCACCGTCCCGGTGACGAGCACCTCGCCGGCGCTCGCCATCGCACTCACCCGTGACGCGATGTGCACGGCCAGCCCGCCGATGTCGTCGCCCCGCAACTCCACCTCTCCGGCGTGCAACCCGGCGCGCAGATCCAAGCCGGACCGCCCGGCGGCGTCGACCATGGCCGTCGCGCAGCGCACACCCTGTGCGGGAGTGGGGAACCGGGCCAGGATGCCGTCGCCCGTGGTCTTCACGAGCACGCCGTCGTGCCGCGCCAACAACCGGGCGACGTTGAACTCGAACTCATCGAGCACCCCGCGCCATTCGCGGTCGCCCGCCGCCGCCGCCCGGACCGTCGAGTCGACGATGTCGGTGAACAGCACCGTCGACAACAGGCGGGTCGCGGCGTGCTCGCCCCGCGTCCCCGTCACGAACTCCTCCATGTCGTCGACGATGGCGTCGAACTCGCCCGCCCACGGCAGGAGATCGGGCCCGGAGATCGTCACCACGCGTGCGCCGGCAATGTGATCCGCGAGATAGCGGCCATGGGCAGTCAGGTTGGCGTAGCTTTCGAGGCGGGCGAAGATCAACGTCGGGCACGAGATGTCGGGCAGGCACCAGCGCATGTCGGACGTGAACGTCACCAGGTTGAAGGCTGCCGCGGTTGCCGGGCTGGCACCGCGCCGGGCCGCCCGCCCCCACCATTCGCGGAACCCCACCCGGTGCGCCAAGCTCGGGGCGAAGATCGCGATGTCCTGGGGTACGTCGCCCTCGACCATCGGCACCTCGATGCTCACGGCGCCCTCGAGCTCGTCTTCGGACACCCCGAAGCCGTAGTCCTCCGCCGCGCCCACCCGCGCGGTGCCGTTGACGATGACCAACGAGGCGACGCGCTCGGGATGCGTCGCCGCCAGCCACAGGGCTGCCATGGTGCCGCCGTTGGGCGCCAGGACCACCGCGCGCTCGCACTCTGCCGCGTCCATCACCGCCAGCGCGTCACGGCCCCAACCCTCGATCGACGGTGCGACGCCCGGCGGGAGCGGGTCGGAGAGCCCGAGCCCCCCACAGTCGAAGCGAATCAGCCGGGAGAACTCAGCGACCCGCTCCGTGTAGCGCAGCCAGTTGGGCTCGTCGACCGTCTCGTCGATCGAGATCATGAGACCGCTGTTGAACTCGAGCACGTCGACGGTGTCCGGCGACGGCTCCCGGCCCCACACCTGGTAGCCGATGTGCACGCCGTCGCGCACCGCGTACTCGGTCTGCGGCGCGTCCATACTGCTTGCGTTCTAGCGGGCGGCGGGCGCCCTCGGCGCGCCGAGCGACCTCAGCGGGCGCCACGCAGCAGCCCGCCGGGCAGCTCCCCGGTCGACTGACCGTTCTCGAAGGTCACGGTGCCCTTCTTGATCGTCATCGTGTATCCCGTCGCACGCTGCAGCAGCCGCTTCCCGCCGGCGGGAAGGTCGTTGACGACGAACGGAGCCTCGAGCTGCAGGCCCTCGTAGTCGATGAGGTTGAAGTCGGCCAGCGCTCCCGGCTCCACGGTGCCGCGGTCCGACATGCCGTAGAGGCGGGCCGTGTCGTGCGTCTGCTTCTTGATCACGTACTCCAAGGGCAGCGTGGCGCCCCGCACGCGGTCCCTCGTCCAGTGCGTGAGCATGAACGTCGGCATCGATCCGTCACAGATCGTGCCCGTGTGCGCGCCGCCGTCGGAGAGGCCGAGCAGCCCGCGCGGGTGCTGGAGCATGTCGTACACGTGGTCGAGGTCACCGTTCGCGTAGTTGAGGATCGGCAGGTACAACAACCCGGTGCCACCGTCGCGTGCCATCTCGTCGTACGCGACCTCGAGCGGCGTCGCGCCCCGGGCCGCCGCGAGCCCGGCCAGCGAGCGTTCCGGCCCGGGCTCGTAGTCGGGCGGGTCACCAAGCACGTACGTCCGCCTGTAGGCCTTCTCCATCTGGTCGGCCACCGCCGGCGACGGCGGCGTCCACGACACGATCGACCGCCGCATTTCCGGGTCCATGAGCGCCGCCGTGAATTCCGCCGGCGGCAGGTGCCGCTTGCGGAGCTCGACGTACGCCGGGATTTCGGAGAACAGACAGTACGTGGCGTAGTGACCTGTCAACAGGCCGGTGGCCCGCCCGGCGACCTGCGGGTACAGGTCAGCGCCGTCCGCACAGGCCTCGAGCGATGCGGCCAGGTGCTTGCGCCACAGTTCGGGGTCCTCGTCGACCTGCAGGAAGGCGAACGATACGGGCCGCTCGATGGCGGCGGATAGCCGTCGCATCCAGTCGATCTCCTGCCACGGGTCGTCCATGTGCTCATTGGCCACCCCGAGGGGCGCAAGCTCGAAGACGCCGGTGCCGGCATCCGCCAGCGCCGCGCCGACTCCGAACAACTCGTCCTCGGCGGCGAATGTCCCCGGAACCGGCTCGCCGTCGACCGCCCGGTGGCCGAGGGTCCGCGATGTGGAGAAACCGAGGGCGCCCGCTCGCAGCGCATCGAGCACGATGGCACGCATCGACGCGATGTCCTCGGCGGAAGCCGCCTCGTTCTTCGCCCCCCGGTCGCCCATCACATAGGCGCGCACGGCGCCGTGGGGGACCTGGGTACCGACGTCGACGGTCCAGCGCCGCCGTTCCAGCGCGTCGAGATACTCGGGGAACGTCTCCCACTCCCACTCGATCCCCTCGGCCAACGCCGTGCCGGGGATGTCCTCGACGCCCTCCATGAGGCCGATGAGCCACTCATGGCGCTCGGGCGAGGCCGGCGCGAACCCGACGCCGCAGTTGCCCATGACGAGCGTCGTGACGCCGTGCCATGACGACGGCGCGAGCTCAGGGTCCCACGTGGCCTGGCCGTCGTAGTGTGTGTGGATGTCGACCCAGCCGGGTGTGACCAGCAGACCGTCGGCATCGATGACCCGGTGGCCGCCGCCCTGGATCTGCCCCACCTCGGTGATGCGGTCAGAGTCGACCGCGATGTCCGCCACCCGTTCGGGGGCGCCCGTCCCGTCGACGAGCGTCCCACCCTTGATGATCAGGTCGTGCATGCCCCGCATCGTCTCACGCCGGTTGGCGGCGCGCCCGCCGCGGGGTCGTTCCCTTGCGGAACGCTGGGGTCAGACCTTGGCCTTGCCCAGGATCCGATTCATCTTGGTGCCGCACACCGGGCAGGTTCCCTGGGCGGCGCGGCGGCCGTTCGCCAGCTCGACTTCTTGCCCGTCGAACTCACGCTTCTCACGGCACTTCACGCAGTACCCCTCGTAACTCGCCATGGCTTCTCCTTTGGGTCGGTTATGGCCCTGGACGGGGGTCGAACGTAGCGGGGGGGTTACAAAAAAGGGGGGATGGTCACCCGGCCGCCAGCCGACGCACGGCCGTATTGCCCGGTAGGGTCAGCCGCATGACGGACAACGGTGCAGGTCAGGACGGTGGTTTCCGGCAACAGGGGATGAGGGCGACGGAGGCCCTTCACGAGACCTGGAGCGGCCTCGCCGAAGCCTGTTTCGAGCTTTCGTCGAACGAATGGGCGCTGCCGACCGAGTGCCCCGGCTGGGACGTCAAGGACCAGCTTTCCCATCTGATCGGGATCGAGCGCACGATCATGGGCGACGGGGCTCCGGAATGGGACGGCCCTTTGGGGGACCACGTCAAGAACGACTTTGCGGCCATGAACGAGGCCTGGGTTGCCGTTCGCCGCCCGCTTGAGGGGGCGGCCGTGCGGGCCGAGTTCGTCGAGGTCACCGAGACCCGGCTCGGACAGCTGGGGAAGCTGACTGAGGACGAGTGGGCCGTTGTCGGCTGGAGCCCGGTGGGCCAGGTGCCCTACGCCGGGTTCATGGAGGTGCGCGCGTTCGACAGTTGGGTGCACGAGCAGGACGCTCGCCGTGCGCTCGACCGCCCCGGTGGCTGCGGCAATTTGGCCTCTGCGATCTCGCTCGGACGGGTGGAGGCTGCCATGCCGTTCGTCGTCGGCAAGAAGGCGTCCTGCGCGGACGGCACGTCGGTGCGCTTCGAGATAGCGGGCCCCGGCGACGACGCTCGCGCCTTCACCGTCGCCGTCGAGGGCGGACGCGCCCGGGTGGTGGACGGCGATGTCACGCCGACCGTCACCCTGTCACTCTCGAGCCTCGATTTCCTCCGCCTCGGCTGTGGCCGGGCCACGGCGGCAGAGGTGGAAGCTGCCGGCGGCATCGTCACGAAGGGCGACCCGGCTGTCGGCCGCCAGGTCCTCGGCGCAATGAACTTCATGTTTTGAGTCCTCTTCGAGGAGACCAATGCATTTCGATCACGCAAGCCCGGCGGTTTGCCTCACGCCACACCGGTAGAGTTGTCAATTCGTATGCGTGCGACCACTGAGCCACTCGAGGGGAACCTTGTCCGCCTGAGCGTGGAAATCGAAGAACCCGAGTTCGACCAAGCCATGGGTGACGTCGTGCGGACGCTGGCGCGCCAGGTCCGTGTGCCGGGTTTTCGACCCGGGAAGGTTCCCCGCAAGGTGCTCGAAGCGCGCATGGGTGGTGCCGGGGCACTCCGCGCCGAAGCGTTGCGCGAGGCCCTGCCTGACTTCTACGCACAGGCCGTGGTCGACACCGAGCTCGATCCGATCGCGCAGCCCGACATCGACATCACCGGCGGCGAGCAGAGCGGCGGAGTGTCGTTCGACGCCGTTGTCCAGGTGCGCCCCCTCGTTTCGATCCCGGGGTACGACGGTCTGCAGGTCACGTTGCCGGGACTCGACGTCAAGGACGAAGAGGTCCAACACCAGATCGATCGCCTGCGCGAGAACGACGCCGAGCTCGAGGTTGTGGATCGTCCTGCCATCGACGGTGATCTGGTCACTATCGATCTGCACGGCAACGACGCAACGGATGCCGAGGTGGTCGGTGTCGACGACTACCTCTACGAGGTCGGCTCTGGAACGGTCGTGCCCGAGCTCGACGCTGAGCTGCACGGTGCCAAGGCCGGCGCCATCGTCGCTTTCGACGCCGCCAGTCCGCAGAACCCCGAAGAGCAGATTGCGTTCCGCGTGCTTGTCAAAGAGGTGAAGGTCAAGAAGCTCCCGGCGGAAACCGACGAGTGGGCGGAGGAAAGTTCCGAGTTCGCCACGATTGCCGAGCTGCGCGCCGACATCGAGGACCGGATTCGCCGGGTGAAGCTGGTCCAGACGCAGATGGCTTTGCGTCAGAAGGCAATCGAAGCGCTCAGTGGTCTGGTCTCCGACGACGACGTCCCGGAGGTGCTGGTGGATGCGGAGGTGAACGAGCGTCTGCACGATCTCCAGCACCGGTTGGAGGCTCAGAAACTGGGCTTGGCCGAGTACTTCCAGGCCACGGGCACCTCACCCGACGAGTTGCTCGCCTCCGTTCGGGTCGACGCCCATTCTGCGGTCAAGGCTGACCTGGCCCTACGTGCCCTGGTCGAGGCCGAGGAACTTCCGCTTAGTGATGACGAACTCGATGCCGAGGTATCCACCATGGCCGAGCGCATGGACACGAGCCCGGCTGACCTGCGGCGCCGCCTCGACACGGCCGGGCGGACCGGCGCGGTACGCTCGGAGCTTCGAAAGGGCAAGGCTCTGGAGTGGCTGCTGGACCACGTGGATCTCGTCGACGAAGAGGGCAACCCGATGTCACGGGACGACCTCAAAGTGGATGCTTCGGAGGATGGCGAAGTCCAGCAGGACGAGGAGACGAGTGAGGATGCAGAGGATGGTTGATCGCCTGGAGGCCTACAACTACAGCGTGCCCTGGGTGGTCGAGTCGACCAATCGCGGTGAGCGGCAATACGACCTCTACTCGCGCCTGCTGCGAGAGCGGATCATCTTCCTAGGAACGCCTGTCAACGACACGGTGGCGAATCTGGTCTGCGCGCAGATGCTGTTCCTCGAGTCCGAGGAGCCCGACAAGGACATCCACCTCTACATCAACTCGCCCGGCGGTGAGATCACGGCGTTGTTCGCGATCTATGACACGCTGAAGTTCATCAAGGCGGACGTCTCGACCTTCTGCTTCGGTCAAGCTGCCTCTGCGGCGGCGGTCCTTCTGGCCGCCGGCGCCAAGGGCAAGCGGTTCGCCTTGCCACACGCCCGCATCCTCCTGCACCAGCCGTGGGGAGGGGTCGAAGGCCAAGCGAGCGACATCGAGTTGCAGGCCAAGGAGATCCTCCGCATGCGGGACCTGCTCTCGCACATGCTGGCCGAGGACACCGGCCAGACACAGGAGAAGGTGGCCCAGGACACCGACCGCGACTTCATCATGACTGCGGAAGAGGCGGTTACCTACGGTGTGATCGACGAGGTCATCACGGCCCGCACGGTCGCTCCGCTCGAGGCCATCGGCGCCGCGTAAGACGAGTCGGACAGAGATCGGACAGACGGGAGAACAATCGGGTGGCCAAGTTCGGTGAGGGTGGGGACCTCGTCAAGTGCAGCTTCTGTGGGAAGACCCAGAAGCAGGTCAAGAAGCTGATCGCCGGTCCCGGGGTCTACATCTGCGACGAGTGCATCGATCTCTGCAACGACATCATCGCCGAGGAGCGAGACGAGTCTGCGGAGCTGAGCTTCGAAGACCTTCCGAAGCCGCGGGAGATCTTCGACTTCCTCAACGACTACGTGGTCGGGCAGGAGTACGCCAAGAAGATCCTCTCGGTCGCCGTCTATAACCACTACAAGCGGGTCCAGGCCGGTCCGCCGGTGCACGAGGAGGGGATCGAGCTCTCCAAATCGAACATCCTTCTGCTCGGGCCGACCGGCTGCGGCAAGACCCTGTTGGCCCAGACGCTTGCCCGGATGCTGAACGTCCCGTTCGCCATTGCCGACGCGACGGCGCTGACCGAGGCCGGCTACGTCGGCGAGGATGTCGAGAACATCCTTCTGAAGCTGATCCAGGCGGCTGACTACGACGTCAAGCGTGCCGAGACCGGCATTATCTACATCGACGAGATCGACAAGATCGCGCGCAAGAGCGAGAACCCGTCGATTACGCGCGACGTCTCAGGCGAGGGCGTGCAACAAGCGCTGTTGAAGATCCTCGAAGGCACCACGGCGTCGGTGCCGCCACAGGGCGGGCGCAAGCACCCGCACCAAGAGTTCATCCAGATCGACACGACGAACATCCTCTTCATCTGCGGAGGTGCGTTCGCCGGGCTCGACAAGTTGATCGAGAGCCGCATCGGCAAGCGCGGCATCGGCTTCCGTGCCGAGGTGCACCGCAAGGACCGCGACGACGGCGAGATCCTGCGTAACGTCCTGCCAGAGGATCTGATCAAGTTCGGGCTGATCCCCGAGTTCATCGGACGCCTGCCGGTGGTGAGCGCAGTGTCGCCCTTGTTCAAGGACGCGTTGGTGCAGATCCTGGTGGAGCCGAAGAACGCGTTGACCAAGCAGTACGAGCGGGTATTCGCGCTCGACAACGTGGAGCTCGAGTTCACGCCAGACGCGCTCGAGGCAGTCGCCGAGCAGGCATTGCTGCGAGGCACCGGAGCACGAGGACTGCGGGCGATCCTCGAAGAGGTGCTGCTCGACGTGATGTACGACCTGCCAAGCCGTACCGACGTGGGCAAGTGCGTGGTCGACCGCTCCGTCGTGCTGGACCGGGTGGCCCCGACGCTCGTGCCGCTCGGGGGCGCGCCGGCCAAGTCGACGCGGTCGCGCCGCGCCGCCTCCTGACCCTGCCGGCCTCGAAAGAGCCGGTCTCCGTGGAGCCGCCGGCGTCTCTTCCATTCGAGACTGCCGACGACGCGATCGCTTGGCTGGACTCACATATCGATTTCGAGAAGCACATGCCGCGCCGCCGGCTCGTTCCCACCCTCGACGGCATGCGCGCACTCTGCGCGCTGCTCGGTGATCCACAGGAATCCGTTCCCTCGGTCCACGTAACGGGCACCAACGGCAAGGGATCGACCTCGGCCATGATCACGATGCTGTTTCTGGCCAAGGGTCTCAGCGTCGGCACATACACCAGCCCGAACCTGCATGTGGTTGCCGAGCGCATCGCCCGTAACGGCGAAGCGATCGACGACGAGGCGTTGTCGGAGGTTCTCGGCGAGCTGGCGCTGCTCGAATCATTGCTCGAGGATCGACCGACCCGGTTCGAACTCCTTACCGCCGCCGGTCTGTCATGGTTCGCCGCCGAGGCGGTCGACGCCATGGTTATCGAGGTCGGGCTCGGCGGCACGTGGGACTGCACGAACGTGGTCGACGGAGACGTCGCGGTTCTGACCAACGTCAGCTTCGACCACACCGATGTGCTCGGGCCGACGCTCGAAGGGATCGCCGAGGACAAGGCCGGGATCATCAAGCCGGGCAGTCGCGTCGTTCTGGGTGACCTGGCCCCGGACCTTCTCGACATCGTCCTGACCAGGGCTGATGAGGTGGGAGCTGCCTCGGTCTGGGTCCTGGGGCGGGACTTCGGCTGCGCGTCCAACCAGGTCGCGGTGGGTGGCCGGCTGGTGACGTTGTGGACCCCGGGCGGGCGTTACGAGGACGTCCTCATTCCGCTGCACGGCGCGCACCAGGGCGCCAACGCAGCCGTCGCACTGGCCGCGGCGGAGGCGTTCTTCGGCGACGCACTCGCGCCCGAGGTGGTCGAAGAGGGCTTCGCCGCGGTGCGCGTCCCAGGGCGTCTCGAAGTGCTCGGGCGCCGGCCGCTGTTGCTTGTCGACGGCGCGCACAACGCGGCGGGCATGGCGGCGCTGGGCGCCGCGTTGAGCGAGGAGTTCGCAGTCGACGGCACGGCAGTGGCGGTCGTGGGGATGCTTACGGGTCGCGACCCGTCGGCGATGCTCGAGCCGCTGGCCGCCGCAGGGGTGCGCGACATCGTTGCCTGCGAGCCTGACTCGCCCCGTGCGATGCTCGTCGCGGCCGTGGCCGAAGCGGGACGTGCGTTGGGTCTCGCTGTCTACGAAGAACCCGATGTGCGCGACGCGCTGCGCGTGGCGCGCGGGATGGTGAATGCGGACGGCCTCGTGGTCGTCGCCGGCTCGCTCTATGTCGTCGGGACTGCCCGTGCCGACGCCATGGCATCGAGCGTCCCGTGGGAGGAAGCCGGACGCTGACCCGTACCGGGTTGTGTAGTCTCGGACCCTCGTGGATCGCACCCTTGTCATCGTGAAGCCCGACGGCGTCGAGCGCGGCCTGGCCGGCGAGATCGTCAGCCGGCTGGAGCGCAAGAACCTGCGTCTCGTGGCGGCCGAGCTCCGGACCATCACCAAAGAGGTGGCGGAGCGTCACTATGCCGAACATTCAGAACGCCCCTTCTTCAGTGACCTCGTCACGTTCATCACGCGGTCGCCGTCGCTCATCATGGTGGTCGAGGGCCCGAAGGACACCTACGCGGTGGTGCGGCTCATGATGGGGACGACCAATCCCGCCGAAGCGGCTCCGGGTACTATCCGCGGCGACTTCGGCATCGAGACGACCGAGAACTTGGTGCACGGCTCTGACTCGCACGATTCGGCGGCGAGGGAGATCGCACTGTTCTTCCCCGAACTCGCATCCTGACCATCCAGGTCCGCATCCGCATCGGGGGTGCGACAGAAACCCAGTTCAGAACGCAGTTCTGTCGCGTCCGCCTTGTGAAGGTTCGCGTCGTCCCATAGCCTGTGGTCGCATCAACGGGCACCGGGACCCCTCCGGCACCCGCCGCCATTCTTTCGTGGAGATCCAGACATGGCAGAAAATCGCCTTTCCTTGCTGGGCCGTGACATGGCCGTCGACCTCGGTACTGCGAACACGCTGGTGTACGTCCGTGGCCGCGGCATCGTCCTCAACGAGCCCTCCGTGGTTGCGGTCGACATAAAGGACGGGCGTCCGCTTGCAGTGGGGGCGGAGGCCAAGCGGATGATCGGGCGTACGCCATCGAACATCCAGGCCATCAGGCCCCTCAAGGACGGCGTCATCGCTGACTTCGAGATCTGCGAGAAGATGCTCCGCTACTTCATCCACCGCGTACACCAGCGTCGGTTTGCCAAGCCACGGATGGTCATCTGTGTCCCGTCGGGGATCACGGGCGTGGAGCGGCGTGCCGTCATGGAAGCGGCTGAGTACGCAGGTGCGAGGCGCGCCTACATCATCGAAGAGCCGATGGCCGCTGCGATCGGCGCGGGGCTGCCCGTGCACGAACCGACCGGCAACATGGTCGTCGACATCGGCGGTGGAACGACCGAAGTCGCCGTCATCTCCCTCGGCGGCATCGTCACGAGCCAGTCGGTCCGTATCGGCGGAGACGAGCTCGACGACGCCATCGTGTCCTTCGTGAAGAAGGAGTTCAGCCTCGCGCTCGGTGAGCGCACGGCTGAGGAGATCAAGATCACGCTCGGCTCTGCCTATCCGCTCGAGCAAGAGCTGCACGCCGAGATCCGCGGCCGCGACCTCGTGAGCGGTCTGCCGAAGACGATCGTCGTGTCGACCGAGGAGATCCGGCGCTCAATCGAGGAGCCGGTGTCGGCGATCATCGACGCAGTGAAGGTGACACTCGACCGGACGCCCCCCGAACTGGCGGCCGATATCATGGAGCAGGGGATCGTGCTGACCGGCGGTGGGGCCATGCTGCACGGGCTCGAGTCACGCCTCCAGCACGAGACTGGGATGCCAATCGTGGTGGCGCGCGACCCGCTGAACTGCGTCGCCATCGGCAGCGGCCAGTGCCTGGAAGAATTCGAAGCGCTGAAGCGGGTGTTGATCACCACCTCTACGCGCTGACGTATCGGAAGTCTCCTGGGTGGCCAGGTCCCGGCGGTCGCGCCGCACATTGACGGTCATCGTCCTCGTTGTCATTTCACTCTCGCTGATCTCGCTCGATCTCAACGGTCGGACGCACAGCCTGACGTCGGGCATCAAGTCAGTGGCGAACGACATCTACTCGCCGTTGCGCCAGGGCGTGGTGGACATAATCAGTCCCATCGGCAATTTCTTCGCGGGTGCGTTCAACTACGGCGCGGTCCAGTCCGAGAACGAACAGCTGCAGCGGGAGATCGGGCAGCTGAGGGCTACCCAGGCCGAGAAATCGTTCGACGAGAACCAGCTGCGTCTTCTGACGAAGCTCGAGAACCTGCCCTTCCTGAACTCTTTGCCGACGGTGACGGCGCAGACGGTCGACCAGTACTCGTCGAATTTCACGGCCACCATCACGCTCGACAAGGGACGCGCTGACGGGGTGGCCGTCGGGTACCCCGTCGTCGGCGCGGGCGGTCTGGTCGGACAGGTGATCCAGTCGTTCCATCACACAAGCGTCGTGCGCCTCATCACCGACGGTCAGTCCAAGATCGCCGTCGTGTTCGGTCCCAGCAACAAGTACACCGCGATCGTCGACGGCCAGGGACCGGGGAACGACTTGACCGCGGACCTCGTCGCTCCGGGAACCCCGCTCCGCAAGGGCCAGCACATGTTCACCAGCGGCCTGCAGGCGGCCGCGTTTCCGCCCGGCATTCCGGTGGCCACAGTGTCGGCCTTCCACACGCCGTCCGGAGCCAGCCAGATATCCATCACCGTCGAGCCTTCGGCCAACCTCAGCCAGCTGGCCTACGTCGACGTCGTCCAGTGGGTGCCC
This sequence comes from uncultured Acidimicrobiaceae bacterium, assembly GCA_963777485.1. Classification (GTDB taxonomy): domain Bacteria; phylum Actinomycetota; class Acidimicrobiia; order Acidimicrobiales; family RAAP-2; genus Bog-473. The sequence goes on from CAVZQP010000001.1 coordinate 752,325, forward strand.
AACACGTGACGGCGCGCTCGGTTGCGCGGGTGGCGCTGGTCATCTTCGTGGTCCTGATGGTCCAGCAGACGATGATGGTGGCGCTGCGGGTCGGGGGCGTGCACCCTGACCTGCTTTGGTTGCTGCCGATCACGGCTGCCCTGGCGGACGGGCCTGAGACAGGGGGCATCATCGGTTTCTGGTCCGGTCTGGCCTTCGACCTCGTGCTCCCGACCCCGTTCGGGCTGTCCGCCCTGGTGGGATGCATACTGGGGTACGCCGTGGGCGCCCTGACCACGGCGGTCGACCCGCGGACCACCTGGCTCAAGCCAGTGGCCGCGCTCACTGGCAGCGTCGCAGCGGACATGCTGTTCGCCGTGCTCGGCGCAATCCTCGGTCAGCCACAGATGGTGCAGATCAACTTCGTGGCTCTCTTCTTGATGATCAGTATCTCCAGCCTCGTGTTCGTTCTCCCGGTCAGCAGGCTTATGCGCTGGGCGCTGGCTGGGGAGAACAGCCGTCACTCTCTCGTTTCGGCACAGGCCGACGGCCGCCTCTGGTGAAGCGGTCCCTCCGGCACCCCATTCGCGGCGATCGCCTGCACCCCAAACCGACCACGAGACGACCCCGCCGTTCGAGGTCGTGGGGCGGCGGCGCGCATCAACCGCGCATGCGGCCGCGCAAGAGCGTCAGCGTCTCGTCGATCGTCGGTTCACCAGAAGAGGACGTGTTGGAGTCCCGTCCGAGCCTGCGGATCCGGATTGTCGGGGTCGTGGTGCTCGTTCTCTTCGGCGTCCTGGTGTTGCGGCTGTGGACGCTCCAAGTCGTCGAGGGCAAGACCTATGCGGCTGCGGTGACGCGCAACGAGGTGCGGGTTGTGAGTGTCCCGTCGCCCCGTGGCGAGATCGTGGACCGCAACGACACGGTGTTGGTGTCGAACGTTCCCCAGGAGGAGATCCTGTTGGCGCGCGCCGAGGTCTCGCAGAACCCGTCCATCGTCGGCCAGGTGGCGGCGCTCGTCGGCCAGACGCCTGCGCAGGTGGAGGCGTCCGTCACCAACAACCAGTACAGCCCGTACGAACCAGTACCTGTGGCACTCGGCGTCAGCGCGTCCACCGTCCAATATCTGCAGACGCACCAGTCGGAGTACCCGGGAGTGACGGCTGAGACGGTCGCCCAGCGGACCTATCCGCAGGGCGGGACGACCGGCACGCAGATCCTCGGCTATGTGGGCGACATCACTTCGGCGTACCTCGCCAAGCACCCGAACCAGGGCTACACCCAGGGAAGCCAGATCGGCGTCGCCGGGGTAGAGGCGCAATACGAGTCCTATCTGCGCGGGGTCGCCGGACGACAGGCACTTTCGGTGGACGCCCAGGGGAACGTCGTGGGGACGTTGAGCACCACGGCGCCCCAGATCGGCGACACGGTCGTGCTCAACATCGACACGGGTCTCCAACAGTGGGTCGAGCAGGAGCTGCAGCAGCAGATCGCAGCCGACCGAAACACCTTCGACGGCATCGACCAGCGCTACCCGGCGGCGACCACCGGAGCCGCCATCGTGCTGAACCCGCAGAACGGGCAGGTGCTGGCGCTCGCCTCGTACCCGAGCTACGACCTCAACGAATGGATCGGGGGAATCTCGAACTCGAATTTCACGGCGCTGCAGGCGAGTGGGGCCGAGAACAACAACGCCATCGGGGGTCTGTACACGCCCGGATCGACTTTCAAGCTCGTCACGGCGACTGCGGCACTGCAGGACGGCATCTGGACGCCCGGTCAGTACTACAACGACGCTGGCTCGTTCAAGATCCCCGGCTGTCCGGCTCCGGGCGTACAGAGCACGCAGGGCTGTGTGCTCCATGACAACCCCGGCGATGGCACGGGTGACTACAACATCTCCGGGGCGCTCACGGTGTCGTCAGACGCGTTCTTCTACAACCTGGGCGACCTTTTCTACAACAGCAGGGCGCAATTAGGTCAGGACGCGATCCAGAATGAGGGCGCCCAGTACGGCGAGGGCATGATCACCGGCATCGATCTGCCGGGCGAATCCCAGGGCCGTATCGACAGCCAAACCGTCCGACAGAAGCTGCATGCGCAAGCACCGGCGGCCTTTCCGAACACCACCTGGTACACCGGCGACAACATCGAGATGGCGTTCGGCCAGGGCGCAACCGTGCTTACGCCCATCGAACAGGCGATCGCGTATGCCACCTTTGCAAACGGCGGTACCCGTTATGCACCGCAGGTGGCGTCGGAGATCGTAAACCCGATAACGGGCAAGGTCGTCCACAAGTTCGAGCCCAACGCGATTGGACACGTGGCCATCTCGCCGACGAACTACTCGGCCATCCTCCAAGGGCTCGAGGGCGTCATATCGAATCCGAACGGCACCGCGTACGGAGACTTCGTCGGGTTCCCGTCCTCGTGGAACCTGGCCGGGAAGACCGGCACCGCGTCAAACCAGGCGAACCAGGAGCCGAACAGCTGGTTCGTGGCGTTCGGGCCGAACCCGAACCCGCAGTACCTTGTGTTGGCGGTGATCGGGCAAGGTGGATACGGCGCGTCGGCCGCGGCCCCGCTCGTGCGCAACATCTTCAACTACGTCGCGGCCCGCCAGCCTGAAATCAGCTCGCCGATCAAGACGCCGACACCGGCGAGCCCACCCAGCAACTCGCCACCGACGACCACGACGACGACAACGGCTGGGAAGGGCGGGTCGTCCACGACCACCAGCCCCACGGCGGCTGGGAACAGTGGGACATCCACCAGCACCAGCACCACGACGGCGGGGCCCTGACGGTCCTCTACGGTTGGGGGCGGATGGAGACCCTTTGGCCCCGCATAGAGCAACTGCTGCCGAAGGTCGCCAAGCCGGCGCGCTACATCGGCGGTGAACAGGGTTCGCAGGCCCCTGAGCACGGGCCGGACAAGGTGGCCTGGCTGCTGCTGTACCCGGACACCTACGAGATCGGCCTCCCCAACCAGGGATTGCAGATCCTCTACGAGATACTGAACGAGCGCTCCGACGCCGTGGCGGAGCGCTCGTATGCGCCGTGGGTCGACATGGAGGCTGCGATGCGGGCGGCCCGGGTGCCACTTTTCAGCGTCGAACAGCACCTGCCGGCGGAGGCCTTCGACGTGCTGGCGTTCAACCTGTCGGCCGAGTTGGTGTACACGAACGTCGTCAACCTCATCGATCTGGCGGGATTGCCGATCCACGCAGCCGAACGCAGCGCGGACGACGCGCTCGTGGTGGCGGGGGGACATTGCGCGTTCAATCCCGAGCCGCTGGCTGACTTCGTCGACGCGTTCGTTCTGGGCGACGGCGAGGAAGTCGTGGGGGAGATGACAGAAGCGATCCTCGCCTGGCGGAGGTCGCCGGCGTCTGGGGGACGGGACCGCCACGGATTGCTGCGAGCGCTGGCCGAGATCGAGGGCGTGTACGTCCCCGCGCTCTACGACCCCGAGTACGTGGACGGAAGGCTGGTGGCCACCCAGCCGCGCGACGTCACTGTGCCGGCAGAGATCGGCAAGCGGACCGTGAGCGACCTGGCGGAATGGCCCTACCCGAAGCGACCGCTCGTCCCGCTGACGGAGGTGGTCCACGACCGGCTCAACGTCGAGGTGTTCCGCGGGTGCACGCGCGGCTGCCGGTTCTGCCAGGCCGGCATGATCACGCGCCCGGTGCGCGAGCGACCCGCAGCACAGGTGCGCGAGATGGTGCGGTCGGGCCTCGAGTGGAGCGGCCACGACGAGGTCGCCCTGACGTCGCTCTCGAGCGCCGACTTCTCGGGCATCGAGGACACCGTGCGCGACATCGTCAACGATCCGGAGCACGACGGCAGGGTCTCGGTGAGCCTGCCGTCGCTGCGGGTGGACGCGTTCACGGTCGGGACCGCCACCGAGATCCAGAAGGTCCGCCGCACCGGTCTCACGTTCGCGCCCGAGGGAGGGACGTGGCGCATGCGCACGGTGATCAACAAGCTGATCACCGAGGAGGACCTCTACGGCGCGGTCGATGCGGCTTTCAGCCAGGGGTGGCGCCGGGTCAAGCTCTACTTCCTGATCGGGCTGCCGACCGAGCGCGACGAGGACGTCCTCGGCATCGCCGAGCTCGGCGCACGGTGCGCGGAGATCGGGCGTCGTTACCAGAAGTCGGTCACGGTCGTCGCCTCGGTCGGGGGTTTCGTCCCCAAGGCGCACACGCCGTTCCAATGGTTCGGCATGGACAGCGCAGCCGAGCTGGAGCGCAAGGTGGCGCTGCTCCGGGCCGAGGCCAAGCGCGCCCGCGGGCTCACCATCCGCTGGCACGACCCGGCCGCCTCGGTTGCCGAGGGGCTCGCCAGCCGGGGCGACCGGCGGATGGGGGCCGTGATCGAACGGGTCTGGCGAGCGGGCGGCACGTTCCAGGAGTGGTCCGAGCGCTTCGACCTCTCGCTGTGGGAGGAGGCGCTCGCCGCCGAGGGGCTGAGCTTCGACGAGGTGTGCCACCGCGACCGGGACGAGGACGAGCCTCTGCCCTGGGACCACATCTCCGCCGGCCTGCACCGCGACTTTCTCTGGGGCGACTGGCAGGACGCGCTCGCCAGCGTCGCGGTCGAGGACTGCCGGTGGACGCCGTGCTACGACTGCGGCGCCTGCACCGGGTTCGGCCTCGAGCACGTCGTGGCGTCGCCCGTGCCTCCAGCGGGCGGCAGCCAGGGCACGGGCCAAGACCTCGCGCAGGGCCACCGGATCCCGGTCCAGCTCGTCAGCCGTGCCTCCTGAGGAGAGGCGCCGCCTGCGCCTGCGGTTCTCCAAGGCGGGCAAGATCCGCTTCACGAGCCACCGCGACGTGGCGAGGATGTGGGAGCGGGCGCTCCGCCGCAGCGGGCTCCCGGTGGCGTACTCACAGGGCTTCGTACCGCACCCGCTGGTGAGCTTCGGCCTGGCCCTGCCGACGGGTTGCGAGTCCGACGGCGAGTACCTCGACGTCCGCCTCGGAGAGACCCAGCCGGGGGAGACACCGGTTGCGCAGCTGCCGGCGGCACTGAGTGCCTTGTTGCCCGATGGCATCGAAGTCCAGGTGGCCGCGTTCGTCCCGGATACGGAGGGCTCACTCCAGCAGGAGGTAGGATCATGTACTTGGGAGCTGGAGGTGCTCAGCGTGCCTGGTGAGGAATTGGCGGAGCGGGTCGACAAGGTGCTCGCTGCCCCGATCCTCACGGTCCGGCGGGAACGGAAGGGTCGTCCGAAAGAGGACGACGTCCGCCCGGCCATCCTGGCGCTGTCGACCACCGGCTCCCGAGGTCACCTGCAGGCCGAACTGGCCACGCGCCCGTTGGGGGTGCGGCCCGGTGACCTCGTGACGGCCTTGGGCACCGACGCGGTGCTCGCTGGGGCCCGACGAACGCATCAATGGATCGAGCGTGACGGCGCACGGTTCGAGCCGCTCTCTTGGAGCAGGCCCGGGACCGACGACGGTGCGCAACAGGACGCAAGGAGGGACCCCCCTCATGTCAGAGACCGAATTCAGCGGGAACCCGGAGGGTGGCGGCCCTCCGCAGGGACCACCCCCGGAGAGCAGACCTCCGGAGGTCGCGGAGGGCGCTAGCTCCCAGGCGCCGCCGCGCCCGGCTCCCCGCAAGCCCAAGATCGGCGATACGCGCCCGGCGCGCGTCGCACCGGCACCGAAGCCGGCGGCGACGGCCGCGCCGGTCGTCCCGTTGGTACGACCGGAACCCACCACGCCGAAGGAGGGCGGAACCGACGTGGCCGGGCCCGCAGGGCCCACACCGGAGCAGACGGAAGGAGCCGAAGAGGGAGATCGGCGCAGCCGGGGGCGGCGTCGCCCGGCGCGGGAGCGGCGCTCGCGCCAGACGGGGCGGTACCTGGTGTGCGTGCACGTGCAGCCGCACATGACCCAGATCGCCATGCTCGAGGGCCGCTCGCTCGTCGAGCACTACGTGTCCCGTTCGGCCGACGACACCAACCAGATCGACGGCAACGTCTACCGGGGCCGCGTGCAGAACGTGCTGCCCGGTATGGAGGCGGCATTCGTCGACATCGGGATCCCCAAGAACGCGGTGCTGTACCGGGGCGACGTCCGCTACGACAAGGACGACATCGAGGGGGGCGCGTCGCAGCAGCCCCGGATCGAGGACGTGCTCAAGGCCGGGCAGACGATCCTGTGCCAGGTGACCAAGAACCCGATCGGGGCCAAGGGGGCGCGGTTGACCCAGGAGGTGTCGCTGCCCGGACGCTTCGCCGTGCTCGTGCCGAACTCGAGCGCGTTCGGGATCTCCAAGCGCCTCGGGGACAACGAGCGGCGCCGGCTGCGCCGGATCATCGACGAGGTGAAGCCAACGGGGCACGGGATGATCGTGCGCACGGCGGCCGAGGGCGTGTCCGCCGAGGAGCTCCAGCGCGACGTCACGACCCTCGTGGAGCAGTGGAACACGATCGAGGCGGAGGCCAAGAAGTCGAACGCCCCGGGCCTGTTGTACCGGGAGCCGGACCTGGCGGTGCGCATCCTGCGCGAGGAGCTGAACGCCGAATACCGGGGTGTGGTGATCGACGACCGGGCACTCTACGAGCAGGTGCGCGACTACGTGACGGCGGTCAGCCCGGACCTGGCGGAGCGGGTCGAGTTCTACGACACCGAGGCGGAGGGGCTGCCGATCTTCGAGCGCTACCACGTGCACGAGCAGCTGCACAAGGCGCTCGACCGCAAGGTGTGGCTGCCGTCGGGGGGCTCGCTGATCATCGAGCGGACCGAGGCGCTGACGGTGATCGACGTCAACACCGGCAAGAACGTCGGCAAGACCAATCTGGAAGAGACCGTCTACCGGAACAATCTGGAGGCGGCCGAGGAGGTGGCCCGCCAGCTCCGGCTGCGGGACATCGGCGGCATCATCGTGATCGACTTCATCGACATGGAGGTCCGGGAGAACCGCGACAAGGTGGCCTCCGCGTTGCGCAACGCGCTGTCCCGGGACAAGACGCGGACCCAGGTCTTCGACATCTCCGAGCTGGGCCTGGTCGAGATGACCCGCAAGCGGGTCTCGGAGGGCCTGCTCGAGACCCTGTCCACGGAATGCACCGTGTGCGGGGGGCGGGGGGTCACCCTCGACGATTCCGTCCTGCGCTGATGCGCTAGGATTTGCAGCTTATGTATGCCGTGATCAGGTCCGGAGGGAAACAGGAGCGCGTGGCCGAGGGTCAGCGCGTCCGCGTCGAGCTCCTCGGTGAGCCGGTGGGCACCGAGGTCTCGCTGGAGCCCGTCCTGGTCGTCGACGGCTCGACCGTCCTGGCCACGCCCGAGCAGCTGTCCGGTGCGGCCGTGAAGGCGAAGGTCGTGGGCGAGGAGAAGGGGCCCAAGATCAACGCGATGACCTACAAGTCCAAGTCGAACCAGCGCCGCCGCTGGGGCCACCGCCAGCACTACGCGACGCTGGAGATCACGGCCATCACGGCCAAGTAAGTCCGAGTTCGAGTTCGCAGGAGGACCGAGAGATGTCCAAGACCAAAGGTGGCGGTTCTACCCGCAACGGCCGCGACTCCAACGCCCAGCGCCTCGGCGTAAAGAGATTCGACGGCTCCGCCGTGAGCGCCGGCTCCATCATCGTGCGCCAGCGGGGGACCAAGATCTACCCGGGTGCCAACGTCGGCATCGGCGGCGACGACACGCTCTTCGCCACCGCCGACGGCGTCGTGAAGTTCGGCCAGCGCCGGGGCCGCAGGCACGTCAGCGTCGTCGCCGGCTGACCTCTCTCTCGGCGCCGACTCCGACGCGGCCCGCGTCCAGCGGGCAGGAAGATCGTCGACGGAAGTCGGCCGCGTACGCATCGGCGATCCGGTCGGTCAACCGTGACGCTTGACCTCACCTGCGCTCTGGGCTAGAGACACCGCGGGGCTTTCGCCCCTTTTGGCGACCGGAGGGCACCGATGCGACGTCACCCGCTATCCGTCTCGAGAATCCTGTCGTCTGTGCGGCGGTTCAAGCCCGTTGCGGTAGGTCTGGTGTGCGCCGCCGCCGGAGTGCTGGCCGTCCCGACCACGTCACCGGCGGCCACCGTGTCCACGTGGTCGATCGTGCCCAGCGCCAACACCTCGCCGAGCCAGGGCAACGCCCTCCAGGCGGTGTCGTGCACCGGTCCCTTGTTCTGCATGGCGGTCGGGTCCTACCAGGGGGCCACGACCCAACTGACGCTCATAGAGATGTGGAACGGCGCCGGCTGGACGATCGTGCCCAGCCCCAACGAATCGACGGCCGTCTTCAACGAGCTGACTGGCGTGTCCTGCGCCAGCGCAGTGTCGTGCGTCGCGGTGGGCGTCTACGCGAACGGGGCAACCAACCTCACTCTCGCAGAGTCATGGGACGGCCACAGCTGGACGATCGACCCGACCGTCAACCCCTCAACGGCGAGCGGGAACCCCTCCCAGGGTTTCAGTGGAGTGGCCTGCACGTCGTCGACCAGCTGTACCGCCGTCGGCAGCTACACCATCAACGTCAACACCGACCAGACGCTGGTCGAGACCTGGGACGGCCACACCTGGTCGGTCGTCCCGAGCGCGAACACTTCCTCGTCTGACGACGATTTCCTCAACAGCGTGTCGTGCTCGACACCGACGAGCTGCATGGCTGTGGGCTTCATCAACTCCTCGCCCAATCAGACCATGGCCGAGCAGTGGAACGGCACCACATGGTCGATTGTTACGACCCTGAATGCCTCGACGACGAGCTCGAACGTGTTGAACGAGGTGACCTGCACCAACCCCTCCTTCTGCATGGCGGTCGGCTACGACGACACCGGAGCGAGCCCGCCGTCGCTCATAGAGATGTGGAACGGCACGGCCTGGTCGATCGTTTCCGGACCAAGCACGAGCGTGCCCAACAGTGACGAGAACTTCCTCTACGGGGTGTCGTGCACGGACCCGTCGAACTGCGTCGCCACCGGGCACTGGTCCAATACCGGCGACGTGAAGGACTCCACCCTGATCGAGTCTTGGAACGGGTTGGCCTGGTCGGTCGTGCCGAGCCCCAACGCCTCCCCCACCCTCCAGGACGACTTGAGTGGAGCGTCGTGTGGCGGTGGCACGCAATGCGTCACGGTCGGGCAGATGCAGACGACCGGCGCGAACCAGACACTCGTCGAACAGGCCCCGGTGATGGCGTCGGGCTACTACGAGGTGGCGTCCGACGGGGGACTGTTCGCCTATCACGCCGCGTTCCACGGGTCTATGGGAGGGTCCCCGTTGAACGCACCGATCGTGGGTATGGCCGTCGACCCGGCGACCGGCGGGTATTGGGAGGTGGCGTCCGACGGCGGCATCTTCAGTTTCGACGCCCCCTTCTACGGGTCGATGGGCGGCAAACCTCTCAACAAACCGATTGTGGGCATGGCGTATGACCCTGCCACCGGGGGCTATTGGGAGGTCGCGTCGGACGGAGGCCTGTTCGCGTTCAGTGCCCCGTTCTTCGGCTCCATGGGCGGCAAGCCGCTGACCCAGCCCGTCGTGGGCCTCGCAGCACTCCCCGACGGTTCGGGCTACTACGAGGTGGCGTCCGACGGCGGGCTCTTCTCCTTCAACGCACCGTTCTTCGGCTCCATGGGCGGCAAACCGCTCAACAGTCCGGTGGTCGGCATGGCCCTGAACGGTCCGACCGGGGGCTACTACGAGGTGGCGTCTGACGGCGGGCTCTTCGCCTTCCACGCCACCTTCTACGGCTCTATGGGCGGCAAGCCTCTCAACAAGCCAATGGTCGGGATGTCAGCGCAGCCCGATGGTTCCGGGTACTGGGAGGTGGCGTCCGACGGCGGGCTCTTCTCCTTCCACGCGCCGTTCCTGGGTTCCACGGGGGGTATGCCCATCAACAAACCGATGGTCGGCATGGCAACGAGCTGACCTCGGGCACCGGCTGGATGCTCGGAACGGACGGACCCTCGCGTTCGAAGATTCAGTTCTGCCGCTGGTGCAGCTCGATCCCGTTGCCGTAGGGATCGGTCGTGAACGCCTGCTGACGTCCGGTCGTCCCCACGGGGATCGGGTCGCTCACCTGCTGGCCCCGCGCCCGTAGCTCCGTCACCGCAGCACCGAGGTCGTCGAACACGAGGGCGAAGTGCTGGCCGACGTTCTTGGGGACCTCGGCCTCGATCAGGTGCACCTGCTGGCCGTTGGCCGTGTCGAGCCAGGCGCCAGGAAACCCGAAGTCCGGCCGCGTGTGGTTCTGCACCAGACCCATCGTCTCGGTGTAGAACACGATGGCCCCGGGCACGTCAGGGACGTTGATGGCGACGTGGTCGACACCGACGGGCTCCACCAGGTTGGTCACGGGAGTGAGCCTACGACGTGGCGGACGATCTCGGCCACGGCGGGTGCCGCGGCGGTGCCTACCGTTGCGATCTGGGCCAATTCGCTCAGCGGTGACCCGACCGTGGCCGCGACGTTGGTCACGAGCGCCAGGCCGAGGACATCCACGCCGGCGGCGCGCGCCGCGATCGTCTCGAGCGCCAACGACATGCCCACGGCGTCGGCGCCCATGCCCTCGAGCATGCGGATCTCGGCCGGTGTCTCGAACTGGGGTCCCGGCAGTTGCGCGTAGACGCCGGGCTGCTCGGCGAGCGCGTCTGCAGCCCCGGAGCCGGGCGTCGCCAGGGCGAGCGCCCGTAGCGCCGGCGAGTAGGCGTCGACCATGTCGACGAATGCCGGCGCCTGCAACGGGCTGCGGCCCGTGAGGTTGAGTTGGTCCTCGACCACCATCACGCTCCCGGGAGTGAGGTCCTTGCGGATGCCGCCGGCCGCCGCAGTCAGGATCACCGTGGAACAGCCGGCCGCGATTCCGGTGCGCAGGGGATGCACGGCCTCGATCGGCTCGATGCCCTCGTAGAGATGGCGGCGCCCGCCCAGCACCAGCAGCCGGCGCCCCGCCAGTTCCATCGACCAGCCGTGCGACCGGTGCCCAGGCACCGTGTAGGTCGGGAAGAAGGGGAGCGTGTCGAGGGGCACCCAATCCTCCTCGCCCCCGAGGAGCTCCGCCACGCCCGAAAGGCCGGTCCCGAGGACGACCAGCACGTCGTGATGGTCGACGCCGATCCGGCGGGCCAGCTCCAGGGCGCTGCGGGCCGCCCGCTTGGCCGCGTCGTCCATGGACAGATGGTAGAGGTGCTTCGGCACGGGCCGCGTAACATCGAGCGGGCATGCCTCCCACTCACGCCCCTCCGGTCCTGCACCCCCTGGCCCCGCTCGGCGGCGACGAGATCACGGCGGCCCGCGAGATCATCTTCGCCAGCGGCCGCGCCGACGTGGCCAACGACGTGCTCCGCTTCGCTTACATGGCACTGTGCGACCCGCCCAAGGAGCTGGTCCGCGCCTTCGACCGCGGCGACAAGGTGGACGTCGACCGCCGCGTGCGCGTGGTCGTGCTCCAGGGCCCAGTGGCCGACGTGACCGAGGCGATCGTGTCGGTCACACGTGGCGAGGTGGACCGATGGGAAGCCGTGCCCGACGTGCGGCCGCCGCTGCAGATCGAAGAGTCGATCCACGTGCTGGCGGCCCTGCACGAGCACCCCGAGTGGAATGCCGCGCTCGACCGCCGGGGGATCGTCGACCGCTCCCTGGTCCAGATCGACCCCTGGCCTGCGGGCACGTTCGACCTGTCACACGAGGAGGGCCGGCGGATCACTCGCTGCCTCGCCTATCTCCGCGAGTCCCCAGCCGACAACGGGTACGCCCGACCACTCGAGGGCCTGCTCGCGTTCGTCGACATGGGCCGGGGCGAGGTGCTCGAAGTGGTCGACCTCGGGGTCGTGCCGTTCCCTCCGAAGTCGGGCAGCTACTACCCGGAGCACAACGGGCCGTTGCGCAGCGACCTCAAGCCGCTCGAGATCACGCAACCGGAGGGACCGAGTTTCGAGGTCGAAGGCAACCTGGTGCGCTGGCAGAAGTGGTCGATGCGCATCGGCATGGATCCGCTCGAGGGGCTCGTCCTGTACACGGTCGGGTACGAGGACGGCGGCCGCGTGCGGCCGGTCCTCTTCCGGGCAGCAGTCAGCGAGATGGTGGTGCCCTACGGGCACCCGGGCCCGATGCACGCGTGGAAGAGCGCGTTCGACGCCGGTGAGTGGGGCCTCGGCCGGATGGCCAACTCGCTGACGCTCGGGTGCGACTGTCTGGGCGAGATCCGCTACTTCGACGACGTCTTCGCCGACGAGAAGGGAAAGCCGCACACTCGGGCCAACGCCATCTGCATGCACGAGGAGGACTACGGCATCCTCTGGAAGCACGTGGACATGGTCTCGGGCCGTACCGAGGTGCGCCGGTCGCGGCGGCTGGTCGTCAGTTTCATCGCCACCGTCGGCAACTACGAGTATGGGTTCTACTGGTACTTCTATCTCGACGGGACGATCCAGCTCGAGGTCAAGCTCTCGGGGATCATGTCGACGATGGCGGTGGCGAACGGCGACGCCGGCGACCACGCCAAGATGGTGGCACCGGGCCTGGCTGCGCCCTACCACCAGCACCTCTTCAACGTCCGGCTCGACATCGAGGTGGACGGTCCCGACAATGCGGTGTTCGAGGTCGACGCGGCGGGCGCCGGCAAACCGGGCACGCCGGAGAACCCCTGGGGCAACGTCTTCGGCACGACGGCGACCCTGCTCGAGACCGAGTCGGTGGCGCGGCGCGACGTCGACCCGTCGCGCAGCCGCACCTGGCGCATCGCCAACCGCTCGGCCCGCAACGGGGTCGGCGAGCCGACCGCGTACAAGCTGCTGCCTGCGTCGACGCCGACGCTGCTGGCGCACCCGGACTCGAGCGTGGGGCGCCGGGCCGCCTTCGCCTTGCACAACCTGTGGGTCACGCCGTACGACCCCGAGGAGCGGCGGGCAGCGGGCGACTACCCCAACCAGCACCGTGGGGGCGCCGGCCTGCCCGAGTGGACGGCGCAGGACAGGCCGATCGTCGACACCGACATCGTGCTGTGGCACAGCTTCGGCGTGACCCACATCCCCCGGCCGGAGGACTGGCCGGTCATGCCCGTCGAATACACCGGCTTCACCCTGGTCCCGTTCGGCTTCTTCGACCGCAACCCTGCGCTCGACGTGCCGCCCTCGGGCGACCACTGCCACGATGGCTGACCACGCGCACGGCGGGCACGCCCATTCGCCCCAGGAATACCACCCGCCGGTCGAGGAGTACCTCGAGACGATGTTGGGCTTGGCCGAGGAGGGCGTCCCGGTGATCCAGGCACGCATCGCGGAGCGCCTGGGCCGCTCGGCGCCGTCGGTCTCCGAGATGCTGGAGCGGCTGATCGAGGACGGCTACGTGACCCGCGACGGGCGGCGCCTGTCACTCACCGAGAGCGGCGGGGCGCTCGCCGAGAAGGTCGTGCGCAAACACCGGCTGGCCGAGCGCCTGCTCGTCGACGTGATCGGGCTCGAATGGCACAAGGTGCACCGCGAGGCGGGGCGGTGGGAGCACGTGATCTCCGACGACGTCGAGGCGCGGCTGGTCGAACTGCTCGGTGACCCCGCCACCTGCCCGCACGGGAACCCGATCCCGGGCTCGCACTCGGCCGCACCTGCGGTCGCGACGCGGCCCCTGGCCGAGGTCGGGGCGGGGGAGCGGGTGCGGCTCCTGCGCATCAGCGAGGAGGTCGAACTCAACCTGGGTTCGCTGACGTTGCTCGACGACGGCGGCTTCATCCCCGGTGCGGTCGCTCTCGTGGGCGGGCGCGACCCGGACGGCACCGTGGAGGTGACGGTGGAAGGTGGAGACGAGAAGCTCCGGGTCTCGCGCGACCTCTCTGACCGCCTGTTCGTCGGCGCGCCGTGACCCTTCGGCTCGTCGCCGACCACGTCTTCACCGTCGACGCCGACGACACCGTGCTGTCACCAGGCGCGGTCGAAGTCACCGACGGGCTGATCTCGTGGGTGGGCGACCCCGGGCAGGTCCCGGCAGCAGGCGCAGAGGTGCGCGAGCTCGGCGGCGTGCTCATGCCGGGACTCGTGAACTGCCACGGACACTCGCCGATGACGTTGCTGCGCAGCGCGGGGGACGGGCTGCCGCTCGACCGCTGGCTGAGCGAGTCCGTCTGGCCACGCGAAGCCATGGCCGAGGACGAGGACGTCTTCTGGGGCATGACGCTCGGTGCCGCCGAGCTGCTCACCAACGGCACCACGACGACCTGTGAGCAGTACCGGCACCCCGCTCCCGTGATCGACGCCCTGCTCGCCGCGGGCATCCGGGGCGTCTTCACGCCGGGGATCTTCGAGGTGCCCGGGACATCCACCGCGCCCGGTCAGCGCTGGGACGAGATGCTGGCCGAGGCGTGCCGGCTGTTCGACACGATGGACGGGCGTGACAACCGGTTGCACCTCGGCTTCGGCCCGCACGCCGTCTACACCGTGCCGCCCGACGGCCTGCGCGAGATCGCTGCCGAGGCGAAACGGCGCGACGCGCTGTTGCAGATCCATCTTTCGGAGACGGAAGCCGAGTGTGCCGTGGTCCTCGGCCGCTACGGGATGAGCGCGCCCGCCCTGCTGGCCGATGTCGGCGCCCTCGAATGCCGCGTCGTCGCGGCGCACGCCGTATGGCTCGGCGACGACGACCTCGCGCTGCTTTCCGGGCACGACGTGGGAGTGGCGCACTGTCCCGGCTCCAACGGCAAGCTCGGTTCGGGTGTCGCCCCGTTGCAGGAGCTGCTCGAACGCGGCGTACGGGTCGGGCTCGGCACCGACGGACCTGCGTCCAACGACGACCTGCACCTGTGGGACGAGATGCGCCTCGCCGCGCTCTTCGCGCGGGCCGGGGCCGGCGACCCCGGGGCGGTCACCACCGCGACAGCGCTGCGCCTGGCCACCCGAGGTGGAGGCGAGGCGCTCGGACTGCCCGTCGGCGCACTCGAACCGGGTCGGCCGGCCGACATGATCCGGCTGCGCACGGACGACCCGCGCTTCACACCTTCGGTGACCGACGCGGAGATGCTCGGGCACCTGGTGTGGGCCGGCGCGGGCTACTTGGTCACCGACGTGTGGGTCGGCGGCTCACCCGTGGTCGAAGCGGGGCGCTGCACGCACATCGACGAGGACCGCGCCCGGGCGGAGGTCGCCCGGCGCGCCCTTCGGTTGCTCGGCTCGTAATCTTTCTCCCCATGCCCGGCTTCGTGGATCAGGCCCAGCTGCACGCGCGCGCGGGCGACGGCGGGGCCGGCGCCGTGTCGTGGCGGCGCGAGGCACATGTCGACCGAGGCGGGCCCGACGGCGGCGACGGCGGCCACGGCGGCGACGTCTGGTTGGTCGCGTCCGAGAACGAGTCGTCACTCCTTGCTTTCAAGGACCATCCGTTTCGGAAAGCCACGAACGGCGGCCACGGCTCGGGCCAGAAGCGCCACGGGGCACGGGGCAAGGACATCGACGTGCCGCTGCCCGTCGGCACGGTTGTGCGCGGTTCTACGGGGGAGGTCGTGGTGGACATGGCCACCGCGGGGATGCGTTTCCTCGGGGCCGAAGGCGGCCAGGGCGGTCGCGGCAACGCGCGCTTCTTGTCAAACCGCCGGCGTGCGCCGGCCTTCGCCGAGCAGGGCGAGCGGGGCCAGGAGTTCTGGCTCGACCTCGAGCTCAAGCTCATGGCCGACGTTGCGCTGGTGGGGTTCCCCAACGCCGGTAAGTCGACGCTCATCTCGACGGTGTCCGCGGCCAAGCCGAAGATCGCCGACTACCCGTTCACCACTCTCGAGCCACATCTCGGTGTCGTGCGCGTGGGCGGCGCGCACGACGGCACGGACCTCGTCATGGCCGACATCCCGGGCCTGGTCGAGGGTGCGGCCGGCGGGCGCGGCCTGGGGCACCAGTTCCTGCGCCACATCGAGCGGGCGCGCGTGCTCGTCGTGCTGCTCGACCTCGGTGCGCCGCTGGCGGGCGGCGAGCCGGCCGCGGACCAGCTGCGCGTGCTGCTGGCGGAACTCAGCGCATACCGGCCCGAACTGCTCGACCGCCCGCGGGTCGTCGCCGGCAGCAAGGCCGACCTGGTGGGCGCCGGCGGTGACGCCGCCGGCGAGGCCGTGTGCGACCTCGTCCTCTCCGCGGCCACCGGCGCGGGCGTCGACGAGCTGGTCGGCCGGCTCGCTGTGCTCGTCCAGGAAGCCCGGGCCGAGGCGGCGGCGGGCCTGGCCGCAGGCTCCGGCGAGGTGGTCGTGCACCGGCCCCTGCCCGAGGGCGTCGACGTGCAGCGAGCCGGCGCCGGGGCGTGGCTGGTGGTGGGCCGGGCCGCCGAGAGGGCGGTCGCGCTGTCCGACCTCACCGACGCGGGCGCGCAAGCCGAGGCGGTCCGACGGCTGCGCCGGCTGGGCGTCGACCGTGCGCTGGCGCGCGCTGGCGCGCGCGACGGCGACGAAGTCACCGTCGGCTCCATGACCTTCACCTGGGGAGACGACGAGTGAGGCGGCTGCCCGCGTGATCGTCGTCGTCAAGGTCGGGTCCTCGTCGGTGACGGGGGAAACCGTCGATCGGCTGTGCGGCGAGGTCGCCGCCGCGCGTGCGGACGGCCACACCGTCGTCGTAGTCACGTCGGGCGCCATCGCCGCGGGCTGGGCGGCGCTCGACCCGGAGAGCCGGCGCCAGCGCCCGGCCGACCCTGCCGTGCTCCAGGCCGTCTCCGCCGTGGGACAGCACCGGCTCATGCGTATGTGGCAGGACGGGCTCGAGCCCCACGGCACGTTGGCCGGCCAAGTCCTGCTCGCCCCGCTCGACTTCGTGCACCGCACCCAGTACCTCCATGCGCGCGGCACGCTCCGGCATCTCGTCGACCTGGGCGTGGTGCCCGTCGTCAACGAGAACGACGCGGTCGCCGACGAAGAGATCCGCTTCGGCGACAACGACCGCCTGGCCGCGCTCGTCGCGCACCTCGTCGGCGCGGAGCTGCTCGTGCTGCTCACGGACACCGCCGGTCTCCTCACCGCCGACCCCCGGCGCGACCGCGAAGCGTCCCTCATCGAGGAGGTCGTGGAGATCGACCAGCAGCTCGAACGCCTGGCCGGCGGGCGGGGCAGCGCGGTCGGCAGTGGCGGCATGGCCTCGAAATTGGCCGCGGCGAAGATCGCCACCTGGTCCGGCGTGCGCACGGTGATCGCGGATGCGAGCCGTCCCCATGTGCTCGCCGCCGCCCTGGCGGACGAAGCGGGTGTCGGGACGGTCTTCCGTGCCCGGCGGAGCCGTCTCTCCGCGCGCAAGCTGTGGATCGCGTTCGCGTTGGCCGCCGCCGGCCGCCTCACCGTCGACGAAGGGGCGCGCACTGCACTGACCGGGCGCGGGCGCTCGCTCCTCGCCGCAGGGGTGGTCGGCTGCACCGGGACATTCCGGCCCGAGGACGCCGTCGAGATCGCCGGCCCCGACGGGCAGGTCTTCGCCAAGGGCCTGGTCCGGGTGCCGGCGGCGTCGGCCGAGGAGTGGATGGGGCGCCGCAGCCAGGTCGTCGTCCATCGTGACGACCTCGTCCTTGTAACCTGAACCGATGACCTCGCCCGCGTTGGAGCAGCTCGCGGGCCGCGTCCAGACGGCCGCCCGGGTCGTCGCCCGCTCGACGAGCTCGACCCGTGACGACGCCCTGCGGCTCGCTGCCGACCTCATGGACGAGGAATGGTCCACGCTCGTGGAGGCCAACGCGGCCGACCTGGAACGGGCCGAGGCGTCCGGCATGGTCGACGCGGCCCGGGACCGCCTGCGCCTGACCGAGGCGCGTGTCCACGCCATGGCCAGCGGGTTGCGCAAGGTGGCCGGTTTGCCGGACCCCGTCGGTGAGGTGACCGAGGGCTGGGTGCGGCCCAACGGCCTGCGCGTGAGCCGGGTCCGCGTCCCGCTCGGCGTCGTCGGCGTGATCTACGAGAACCGGCCGAACGTCACGAGCGATGCCGCCGGCCTCTGCCTCAAGGCCGGCAACGCGGCCTTCTTGCGCGGCTCGTCGTCGGCCCTGGAGTCCAACCGCGCCGTTGTGGCGCTGCTCCGCCGCGCCGCCGTCAAGGCCGGCCTGCCCGAGGACGCCGTCGCCTTGGTGGAAGAGACCTCGCACGAGACGGCGGTCGCCTTCATGCAACTGCGCGGTTACGTCGACTGCCTGATCCCGCGCGGCGGACCGGCGCTGATTGCGTCGCTCGTCGAGCACGCCACGGTGCCGTACGTCCTCGACGGCGACGGCAACTGCCACATCTACATCGACGGCGCCGCCGATCTGGCGATGGCGCACGACCTGACGGTGAACGCGAAGACACACCGGTTCGGGGTCTGCAACGCCGTCGAGACGATCCTCGTGCACGAGTCGGTTGCGGCCGCCTTCCTGCCGCGCCTGGCCGAGTCCCTCGTTGCGGCCGGCGTCGAGATGAGGGCCGACGAGCGCGTCCGGGCCCACGTCCCCGACGCGGTGCCCGCCACGGACGAAGACTTCGCGACCGAGTTCCTGGCGCCGGTGGTGGCCATCGGGATGGTCGACGACGTGGGGGACGCCATCGCGCACATCGCCCGCTACAACTCGGGACACTCCGAGGCGATCGTGACGTCGGACGTGGCGACGGCGGACCGCTTCGTGGCCGAAGTGGACGGTGCGGCGGTGTTGGTGAACACGTCGACGAGGTTCGTCGACGGCGAGGAGCTCGGGCTCGGCGCGGAGGTGGGCATCTCCACCCAGAAGCTGCACGCCCGCGGCCCGATGGGAGTAAAGGAGTTGACGACGTTGAAGTGGGTCGTACGGGGCGACGGGCAGGTACGCGCGTGAGCGAGACGATGAACGGCCGCCTGGGGCTGCCCGACGCGGGACCCCCGCGGTTCGAGTCCCTCGACGCCGTGCGGGGCGGCCTGGGCAAGGTCGGCTACCTGGCCGACGACTCCATCAGTGGCGTCGTCTACCTGGCCGACCGACTGGGCAAGCCGGTACTGGTCGAGGGGCCGGCGGGCACCGGCAAGACACAGCTCGCCAAGTCGGTGGCCGACCTGACCGGCGCCCGGCTCATCCGCCTGCAGTGCTACGAGGGCCTCGACGAGTCGAAGGCGCTCTACGAGTGGAACTACCGCAAGCAGCTGCTGCGCATCCAGGCGGGGGAGCACGGCAAAGGCGAGACGGAGGGACCGAGCTGGCACGAGCTCGAGGAGGACATCTTCTCGGAGGACTTCCTCCTGACCCGGCCCTTGCTCGAGGCCATCAGGGCCACCGAGCCGGTGGTGCTCCTGGTCGACGAGGTGGACCGCGTCGAGCTCGAGACCGAGGCACTGTTGCTCGAGATCCTCTCGGAGTACCAGGTGTCCATCCCCGAGCTCGGGACCGTGCGGGCGTCCCAGCTGCCGATGGTGTTCCTGACGTCCAACAACACCCGCGAGCTCTCCGAGGCGCTCAAGCGGCGCTGCCTGTACCTGCACATCGACTACCCAGACCTCGAGCGCGAGCGGGAGATCGTGCGGGCGAAGGTGCCGGGCATCAGCGAGGAGCTGGCCGACCAGGTCGCCCGCATCGTGCGCTCGTTGCGCACGCTCGAGCTGCGCAAGGCGCCGTCGGTATCCGAGACGCTCGACTGGGCGCGCACGCTCGTCCTGCTCGGCGTGCAGACGATCGACGCCGCCGAGGCGAAGGACACCTTGCACATCCTGTTGAAGTACCAAGCCGACATCGAGCGGGCGACGAAGGAGCTCCTGTCGGCCTCGTCGAACTGAGCGGCGCGCCACCGTGCTCGATCTCCTCTCCGGTTTCGTCACCGAGCTGCGTCGTTCCGGGTTGCCCGTCTCCCTGACGGAACATCTCGATGCGGCCGAGGCCGTAAAGCAGATCCCCCTCGAGGACCGCGAGGGCCTCAAGTACGCGCTCGCCGCCACGCTCGTGAAGAGCTCGTCGCACTGGCGCGCCTTCGAAACGGCCTTCGAGGTGTTCTTCGCCGTGCGACCGGGCGGCGGCGCCGGCGACGAGGGCGACGAGCTCGGCGAGGGTGAGGGCGACACCGAGAGCGAGGGAGCGCCGGGCGACCAGGGCCGCATGCCGGGCCAGGGCCGCTCGTGGAAGGGCGGGGGCGGCGGCGAGGGCATGACGCCCGAGGAGCTGGCCGAGCTGCTGTTCAAGTCGCTGATGTCGGCGGACGCGGCCATGATGAACGTCGTCGCTCGCAACGCCGTCGACCGCTATGCGGGCATGGAGCCGGGCCGACCCGTCGGCGGGACGTATTACCTGTACCGGACGCTGCGGAACCTGGACCTCGACGCGGTCCTCGAGCGCCTCATGCGGCAGGCTCAGGCCGGCGCGGCCGGTGGCGCGTTGACGGACCTGGAGGAGCGCCTGGCCGCCGACGAGTACAAGGCGCGCATCGACAAGTTCCGCCGCGCCGTCGAGACCGAGATCCGCCGCCGCCTGGTCGAGGATCGCGGCGCGGAGGCGCTCGCGCGCTCCGTGCGAAAGCCTTTGCCCGAGGACATCGACGTGATGCACGCGACGCGCGACGAGCTGGCGATGCTGCACCGGGTCCTCCAGCCGCTCTCACGAAAGCTCGCCGTGCGCCTGGCCCGCAAGCGGCGCCACGGCCGCAAGGGTCCGCTCGACTTCCGAGCCACCATGCGCCGGTCGCTCTCGACGGGCGGCGTGCCCGTCGAGCCGCGGTTCCGCCACCCGCGGCCGGCCAAGCCGGAGATCTTCGTGATCGCGGACATCTCGGGCTCGGTCGCGAGCTTCGCCCGTTTCACCCTGCATCTCGTCTACGCGATCTCGTCGCAATTCTCCAAGGTGCGCTCGTTCGTCTTCGTCGACGGCATCGACGAGGTGACGCGCTTCTTCGAGGGCGTAGTCGACCCGGCAGAGGCGGTGGCGCGCATCAACACCGAGGCGGACGTGATCTGGGTGGACGGCCACTCCGACTACGGCCACGCCTTCACCGAGTTCGAGCGGCGCTGGGGCGACCAGGTGACCTCGCGCTCGTCGGTCATGATCCTGGGCGACGCGCGCAACAACTACCACGCGTCCCAATCGTGGGTGCTCGAGGACCTCCAGGCGCGGGCCCGCCGCGTGTACTGGCTCAACCCCGAGCCGCGCGACTACTGGGGCTCGGGCGACTCGATCGTCGGCGAGTACGCCGCCCACTGCGACGACGTGGTCGAGTGCCGCACGCTGCGCCAGCTCGAGAAGTTCGTCGGCAACCTGGCGTGAGCACTCTGGTTGCCGAGGACCCCTCCTCCGAAGACGGAGCGACGGGAGTCCTACGGGTCTTCCCGCCCGTGTCGGGCTCGACGCGCATCGTGCTGGTCCGCCACGGCGAGGCCGAGTGCAACCTCAACCGCATCGTCGGTGGGGTGAAGGGCTGCACCGGACTGACCGCACTGGGCCGGCGCCAGGTCGCCGCGCTGGCCGACCGCCTCTACGAGTCGGGCGAGCTGCGCGAGGCGACAACCCTCTACTCGTCGGTCCTGCCCCGTGCGATCGAGACCGCCGAGCGGATGCGGCCCGTGGTCGGCCCAGGTCCCGCCGCGCTGGGTCCCGTCGTCGAAGACTGCGACCTGTGCGAACTGCACCCGGGGGAGAGCGACGGGATGTCGTGGAACGACGTCGTCGAAACACTCGGCGTGCCCGACTGGGACCGCGACCCCAGCGCGCCGATCGCGCCCGGCGGCGAGAGCTGGTCGAGCTTCATCGTCCGGGCGTCCGACGCGGTCAGGACCTTGGTCCGCCGTCACCCCGGCGAGCTGGTCGTGGCCGCCGTCCACGCCGGTGTCATCGAGGCGACGATGATCTCTTTCCTCGGGATCCAACCCGAGGTGTACCGCAGGGGCTGGGTCCACATCATGCACGCGTCGATGACGGAGTGGGCGTGGGTCCCCGACGAGGACCGCTGGATCCTCCTCCGCTTCAACGACGCGAGCGGCATTCCACGCGCGTGAGTGGCGCCTGTAGCCTGAGCAGGGGCGCGTCATCGACACCAGGAAGGAGGCCGGCCCGTTGCCTGCGTGCTCGCGCTGTCTAGTCGAGGTGTTCCCCGGTACCGCGCTGTGCCCGAACTGCGGGGCGGCAATACGTCCGACCGTCATACCGAAGCCGAAGCCCAAGCGCGTCGGGAAGGTGCGCCAGCGGGTCAACGAGCTGAACCGCAAGGAATTGGTCTTCGGCCCGGCCACCGTTCTCCTGCTGGTCTCGTTCTGGCTGCCCTGGTACTCGGCCTCCGCCGGCCCCTTCTCGGTGTCCATCAGTGGGCTGAGCCAGCACGGCTGGCTGTTCATTGCGGTGCTGGACTCGATCGTGCTCGTGCTCTACGTGCTGATCACGGCGTTCGGCGCGGGCGACCTCGCCGATCAGGGGCGTCTGTCCAAGGAGCAGCTCCTGACGATCATGACCGCGGTCAACCTGGTCCTGGTCGTGCTGGCGTTCCTGCTCAAGCCGTCTGGTTTCGGCTGGACGTACGGCGCCCTCCTTGCGTTGGCCGCGGCAATCGTCGCCTTCTTGCCGTTCGGCATCCCCCTGGTCCAAGAGCAACGGCGCGGCTGACCGGCGAGACGACGCGGCGTATCACGGGGGCTGGTTCCGCACGTCGGGGAACAACGGTGCCGTGGGTCCGGCCGTCACCCGGCCCTGCATCTTCGTCACGAGATGGGGTGCGAAGACCGCGCCGTAGAGGAGATTCGCCACCACGACAACACCGACCACCGACAGCCCCAACGACCGCAGGCGGTTCGGCGAGATCCGGTCGGCCCACATGTCGATCACCGTGCGCCCGTCCGGATCGGTCCGTCCCAGGATGTAGGTGAAGACCATCATCTGCACGCCCATGGCGAGGGCGTCGTAGAGCGGATACTGGTGCTTGGTCCCCTGCCACAAGGCGAGCCCCGGGATCACGCGGCCGTAGTAGAAGACGCCGAGACGGGCGCCGAGGACCCCGTTGAAGAGGAAGGCCCAGACGATGCCGACGAAAAGGCCGGTGGTGAGGAGGGTCTGCGGCCGCCGCCAGCCGAACCTCGAGCTCAGCCGTCTCCCGAGGGCGGCGCCGATCACGGCGGGCAGGACGAAGTAGGCGATGTAGCCGGGTGGCACCGACGCCGGCAATCCGCCCCAGGTCATGTTCAGCGGCCACCAGGACGGCATCCGAGGGATGGCCGGCGCAAACTGCGCGTAGACCGCCCAGTCGTACGGCGCTTCGATCCAGGAGATCGAGATCGCGGCAATGCAGACGAGCAGCAACGGATGCAGCCTCCTGCGCCGAACCGTGAGGTAGATGCCGGCGACCACGAAGGCGAGCCCTCCGACGTAAGCAAAACCGATCGACGCGATCAACAGGGGCGTCAACGGATGGCTCATCGATCGCGGGTGTCCGGTTCGCGCGCTTCGGGGTCGTAGCGGAGGACCAACCCGAAGATGAGGACGATCAGCCCGAACAGGGTGCCCAACATGATGAGTGCCGCCATCAAAGGTCAATGATGGCGTGCCGGCTCACCCTCCGTCAGTTCTCACTCGCCGACAGGCGCCGGCGAGCACAAAAGTGCTTGAAACAGCGCCAAAGTTGCATCATCGACGCAGGAACGACTAAACGTTTGTCCAATCGTGACCGGGGTTCAGCACCACCCGCGTACGAAGCCAGGTCTCCGATGGCGGGCGCGAAGGCTCGCCGGTGTCCGGACGGGGATGATGGGCCTGTCTCTCGTAACTGCGATCACCGCAACGGTGGTCGTGGCTCGTGGACCCGTCGCGGCCGATCAAGTGTCGGACCTCCAGGCGAAGGCGACCCAAGTCGCCAAGGATCTCGTGCTGCAGCAACTCCAGGTCGACACGTACCAACAGCAATACGGCGCCGACGTCACCAAGGTCCAACAGGACGAGGCGGCGATCGGCTCGACCGAGAGCCAGATCCAGTCCGACACCAACCGAGTCAGCCGCGACCGCAAGCGGCTCCAGTCCGAAGCGGTGTGGGCGTACATCCACCTTGGTGGCGATGCCAACGGGACGCCCACGATCTTCGAGAACCAAACGGTGGCGCCGACGCGCACGGAGTACGAAGACGTCGCGAGCGGTGACATATCGCTCACCATCGACTCGATTCACATCGACGAGAACAGGTTGCGGGCCGAGCGGGCCACGCTCGCGCAACAGAGGGCAGAGGACCAAGCGACCACCAACCAGGAAGCGTCACTGACCAACGACGCCCGCCAGACGGCGGCTTCGCTCGCAGCCCAGCAGTCCGAGATCACGGGCCAGCTCGCCGTCGCCGTGGCCCAGCAGCAGGCGGCACAGGCGGCGGCCGCTCAAGCAGCGATACGGGCCGCACAGGCCAAGACTGCCGCCGCCGCGATTGCGACGCCGTCTCGGGCACCATCGACGACTTCGACCGTCCCGCAGGCAAGTGGAACCGTCGCGCTCAGCACACCCGCGGCAGACCCGCAGCTGCCCCCGTTCCTCCAGTGCGTCCTGCAGGCGGAGTCGGGTGGCGACTACCAAGCCGTGTCGCCGGACGGCCAGTACATGGGCGGGTTCCAATTCAGCCAGCCGACCTGGAACGAAGCGGCCCAGCTGGCCGGGATGCCGCAGCTGATCAACGTCCCGCCGAACGAGGCGACCCCGGCGCAACAGGACGACCTCGCCATCGCGCTCTACAACGCGGACGGCGAACAACCTTGGAACGACTCGTGCGCTTCGGGCTGACGTAGTTCACCACTGCCGTCGCTCCACGGACCGAGAGGGACATGGCCAAGCTGATCTACATCGCGAATCTGTCCCTCGACGGCTACACCGAGGACGTGGACGGCAAATTCGAATGGACCGGTCCCGGCGATGAGGTCTTCGCGTTCATCACTGAGCTCTTGCGACCCGTCGGAACCCAACTGTACGGGCGGCGTATGTACGAGACGATGGCCGTTTGGGAGACCGATCCCACTCTGACGGCCCAGTCGGAGCTCATGGCCGACTTCGCCAGCGTCTGGCAAGCGACCGACAAGGTCGTCTACTCGACGACGCTGCACAATGCCTCGACCGCCAGGACGCGGCTCGAGCACCACTTCGACCCAGATTCGCTTCGCGACGTGAAGACGTCCGCCACGAGCGACTTGACCATCGGTGGACCAACCGTCACGGCGCACGCGTTCGATGCCGGCCTGGTCGACGAGTGTCACCTGTTCGTGTATCCGGTGCTCGTCGGTGGCGGCAAGCCCGCCTTTCCGAGCGACGCCCACGTCCAGCTGGAACTCCTGGAGGAACGGCGCTTCGCCAACGGCGTCGTGTACCTCCATTACCGCACCGAGATCTGACTCTCAGGCGGAGGCGAATCGGCCTCGCGGAGCGCCGAAGCGCCGGATCGGCGCTCCAATCGAACGGGCCGACGGCGTAAGGGCTTGTGGTCCAGAACGTTCTGTCTGGCGGGGGAGCCAGGCTGAAGGGGAGATCCATGGTTCCACGGACAGCACGCCGGTCCAGCTCGCTGCGGTTTCGCCTGGTGAGGCTAGGAGCTCAGGCAACCCTCCCACTGCTTCTCACCTTTGGCGGCGCGGCCATCCTCAACGCGACGCCAGCCTCGGCTGCCGCATCGCCCAGCACCGACACCATCTATGTGATCGAGAACGGTACGACCACGCTGACCGAATCGCTGCCGGCCGGCACGCCCGAGGTAGTGACACCTCTGGCCACCGCAATTTATGTCGTGTGCACCCCCTTCTCCGGGGGCACACTTGCGATCGGAGCCGTTGAGGTTTGTTACACCTACCAGTTCGGGCCCCCGGCCGGGACGGTAGTCGTCGCCGCGGTTCAACCATCGATCGGGGTGCTACTGCCCGAGGGGTGGACGTGTGCTCCTCCAACGAGCGGAATTGACGTCGTGGACGGCAATTCGGGTGTGTATCTCGCGCCACCTGGTACTGCGTGCTGAACTGAACCTTCGAGACGGCCACCTGAGGGGATTGGGGTTCGATCATGCAATATCCGGCGGACGTGGTCAGGGACTTCATAGATGCCTTCATCGATGCGTGGCCGCGCGGCGACCCTGCGGGTCTCGTCACCTACTTCACCGAAGAGGCCATCTATCACAACGTTCCATTGGAGCCCGCAGTTGGACGGGACGCGATCCGGGACACCTTCGCCCAGTTCATGGCCATGGGCGGCACGGTCAGTGTCGAGTTACGGCACCTCTTGTCCAACGACAAGATCGTGATGACCGAGAGGGTCGACCATTTCGTCAGCGATGATCGGACGATCGCCTTGCCCATGATGGGGATCTGTGAGGTGCAGGACGGATTGATCACGGCCTGGCGCGATTACTTCGATCTCGATCATTTGAGTGGCTAAACGGCTCTTCGACGGTACCGCTCAGGGTCAACTGGACGGAGTGCCGCCTCTCGGTACGGTCAGTTGTTCGGTGTGGTTGCTGGAGGGACGCAAATCCCGTGTCCTCCGTCAGCCTCGAGAGTGAAGAGGCAGTAGTTATACAAAACAGTCGATATCGAATCCTGAAACCCTGCAGGCACGGGCGCGCACGACGGGGTGATCGGCGTGCCCGCCGTCACGAGAAGATACTTGACGTCCATCTCCAGCCACCCAGCATCACATTCGGCATTTGCGACGACCTGCTGAGCGGTGATCGTGCTGTTTCCCGAATTCGTCGCGGCTGCGCTCGGCTCTGCCAGTGCGCCCAGCACAACCGGAATGGTTGCAACGCTCATCGCGAGAGCTACGGCAAGGTGTACCGCATGCCGCCGTCTCAGCTGCAACAAGTCACGTCCCATGGGGATCCTTCCGTCGGGCTCCCTCCCGACATATCCAACGCATCGGCCGCCATATCCTTGCGCCACGTGCACACCCTCGTGGCCGGCCGCCGGACCGGGTCCGGAAGGTTAGGGGCGGCCGCCCGACAGGAAAGTCTGACGCAGGCGCTCGGGAGCGGACGCGAGCCAGGCATCCTCAATCGCCTGGCGCAACGGCCTCTTCGTCGCGACATCGAGCTGCACGAGCACTGCGGCGAAGCCGTCGAAGTGCGGGATGGTGAAGAATCCTTTCGAGCCCATGGCGAGCGCGGCCTCCTTGTCCTCGATGTCTGCCGTCACGAGCGCCAGGATCGGGCCAGCCGGCGGGGTGGCGTCGCCGAAGCGCCTCAGGTCGGCCTTCGAAAATGGCCGTTCCCAGGCGAACGCCTTGTCCGCCACGAACCACGTCCGGTTGCCATAGCGCGTGCCTTCGGTTACCTCGGCCAAGTCCGTCATCATGCGCACGGCGTCATCGAGCGTGACCACCGGTCGCACCATACCGTTAGCGTCCGTGGCCATGACCCCTGCGCCGACGTGGGCGCTACCGCTACGCTGAACCTTCCTGCGCACGAAGGGGAACACCCATGTACAAGGTGCTGGTAGTGGGGACCGACGGCTCCGAGACTGCCGACCGCGCGGTCGAGGCCGCGGCGGAGATCGCCCGCTCCTGGGGATCCGAGTTGCACATCGTCACGGCGACACGTGAGCCGCGGACCAGTGCGGCTTCTGCGTCGGCGACAGGTGCGCCACTCGTGGACTCGGGGGCAGGCGCTGCGATGCTCGAGGAGTCCGCCAAGCGGGTTGGCGACGAGGCGTTGCAGAAGCACGGCGAGGGCTTGGCGGCGGAGGCCCATTTCGCGCAGGGCAACGCGGATGATGTCATCTTGTCCACGGCGGTCGAGGTGGGTGCGGACCTCATCGTGGTGGGGAGCAAGGGGATGCGGGGCGCCCGCCGGTATCTCGGCAGCGTGCCGAACTCGGTCGCGCACGGTGCGCACTGCGCCGTGCTCGTCGTGAAGACCGACTAGGCAAGGGACTCTCGCCAGGAGGACCGTGTCAGAGGAGCGGAAGAACCTCTTCGTCGGTGAGATCGCGACGCAGTACGACGCCGACTCGACCGGCGCGTTCGATCCCGGCGTCGTCGCCAGCACCGTGGACGTTTTGGCCGCGCTGGCGGGCGAGGGGAGAGCCCTTGAGTTCGCCATCGGGACCGGACGCATCGGGTTGCCTTTGAGCCAGCGTGGCGTGCCCGTGGCGGGGATCGAGCTCTCGTCCGACATGGCGCGCCAGCTGAAGAAGAAGCCGGGTTCGGATGCGATCGACGTCACGATCGGTGACATGACGTCGACAAGGGTCGACGGGACCTTCCGCCTGGTCTATCTGGTTTTCAACACCATCGGGAACCTTCTCACGCAGGACGAGCAGGTGGAGTGCTTCTGCAACGCGGCAGCGCATCTGGAACCGGGTGGGTGCTTCGTGATCGAGGTCATCGTCCCGCCGCTCCGACGTCTCCCGCCCGGTGAGTCGTCGCTCGTGTTCACGCTCACGCCGCAGCGAGTGGGCTACGACGAGATCGACGTGGCCAACCAGCAGGGTGTGTCGCACCACATCTGGTTCCGTGAGGACGGCCCGAAGAAGTTCGCGTCGCCGTGGCGCCTCGTGTGGCCGGCCGAACTCGACCTGATGGCCCGCATCGCCGGGATGCGCCTGCGTGAGCGCTGGCAGGACTGGGACCGCTCACCTTTTACCAGCGAGAGCCTCAAGCACGTGTCGGTCTGGGAGAAGGCGGGAGACTGATCCCCAGCCGTCAGGCAGGGTCGAGGACCTCGATGTAGCCATCGGTTCCGTTCAGGCGAATCCGCTGGCCGTCCTCAATCAGATCGGTGGCGTGCTCGACACCGACGACTGCGGGCAGTCCGTACTCGCGAGCGATCACCGCGCCGTGGGTCATGAGGCCACCGACCTCGGTCACCAGGCCCCTGATCGCGACGAACAGCGGCGACCAGCTGGGGTCGGTGTAGGCCGTCACCAGGATGTCGCCCTCTTCCAGCCCGGCGTCCGCCATGTCGAGGACGACGCGGGCTCGGCCCTCGATGATTCCGGCGGAAACGGCCAGCCCGATGAGCGCGCCGGCAGGCCGGTCGCCTCGTCTGTATGAGCCCGCGACGGCCTCACCATCCGAGGTGAGGACCCGGGGCGGCGTGAGCGAGTGGTAGGTCGCGAAGGTCTCCCGGCGGCGCTGGACGAGTGCCGCATCGACCTTGTCCGTGCGCACGACCTCGTGGAGCTCGTCGAACGTGAGGAAGAAGATGTCCTCCCGATCACGAACCACCTGGGCCTCCACGAGACGATCCGCCTCGCGCAGCATGGCTTGCTTGTAGATGAAGTACCGGTTGACCATGCTGTACTTGGGAAACTCGCGGTACCCGATGAAGGTCCGCAACCGGTCGATCATCCTTTTGGTTTCGTCGGCTTTCTTCTCGCCCTCCGGAAGCTCACGCAGCCGCTCCAGCACCTCCTGCTCTTTCTCTTGCGCCTCCTGCTTCCCCCGCTCGAAGCGCCGCTCGGCCTCACCCGGTTCGAACCTCTCGATGTTGCCGAGGAGCGCCGGCAAGAGCGCAGTGGGGTGCTCGCCCCAACGTGGTCTCGTGATGTCGATCTCACCGACGCAGCGCATGCCGTAGGTGTGAAGGTATGACCGGATCGCGTCGCGCGCTTCAGGCCCTCCATCGAGGTTCGCGAGCGCTGCGCCGTCCAGGAAGTCGTCGTCCTGGACGGCGTGCAGGAAGGCGACAACGTCGGGATACGGACGGATTGCGTCGGCGACGTCCAAGAGCGCGAGGCCCATTTCCGACGTCACGTTGTTCGGAGCGGATTGGGTGAGGGTGTCGGCCGCGTTCTTCTCACCCAGCCACTCGAGCAAGAGGTCGTTGAGCCACCAGGTGGACTCCATCCCCGCCATGATCGCCTGCTGGCTCTGCTGGTCGAAGAGGATCCGCTTCATCTCCGGCATGTCGCCGCGGATGAAGTCGAACAGTGCCGGGCCCGTCTTCGTCCGGATGTCCCGTTGCAAGGCGGCGATGGACTCCCGGGCGCGTGTGATGAGGGCATCGACGTAGGCGGCGTCGGTGTCGATGGTGGAGGGTGGTCCACCCGGGGGTGGAAGCGTGGTCGCACCGTCCGCAGGGGGCGCGATGAAGTCACCACGGTCGAGCACGGTCTGGAGCGCGTCCCGGATCAGCGGGTCGCCTCGTCCCATGACATCGAGGAGGGCGACTCTGGCCGCGGGGGACGCCAATCGTTCGGTCACGTCGACGAACAGCCTTCCGCCGGCCACGTGCATCGGTGCGGGCGCCGTTGTGAGCATCCACATGGCGAGTCCCAACGGCTTCATGGGGTCGGTCATCATCTGCTGGTGACCGACCGACACGTAGACGTGGTTCTCGGTGTCGTCGCGCTCGGGGACTGGGAAAACCGTGGTGATGGGTCGGCTCTGGACGAACTGGAAGTCCTCGGCGATGAGACACCATTCGATGTCCTGCGGGCAGCCGAAGTGCGCTTCGATGCGCCGGCCGAGTTGCGCGAGGCGCACGGCCTGAACATCCGTCAGCACCGGCTGCTCCTGTCGTGCCTGATCGATCGCACTTTCGTGCGTGCCGCCCGCTGAGGTGGCGTGGATGGCGAGCTGCTTTTTCCCGACCGCCTTGCTGACGAGCTCACCGTCACGAACCTTGTAGACGTCGGCATTCACGAGCCCCGAGGCCAACGCCTCGCCGAGGCCGAAGTTCGCCTCCACGGAGACGATCGTGCGATTCGACGTGACGGGGTCGGCGGTGAACATGATGCCGGCGGCGTCGGGGAAGGCCATGCGTTGCACGACGACGGCCATCTGGACCAGCTGGTGGTCGATACCGTTCTTCACGCGGTACGTGACGGCCCGCTCGGTGAAGAGGGACGCCCAGCACCCGCTGACGCGTCGGAGGACGGCCGCCACGCCGGCGACATTCAGGTACGAGTCGTGCTGGCCCGCAAACGATGCTGTCGGCAGGTCCTCGGCCGTCGCGCTCGATCGCACGGCGTACGCGGCCTCGGCGCCCAGCGGCGCGAGTCCGGCGACGATGGCGGCCGCCACGTCGTCGGGGATGACGATCGCTTCGATCGTCTCGCGGATCTCGGCGCTCGTCGTACGGATCGCGTCTCGATCGCCAGCCTGAACGCGTGCCAGCCGGTCGATGTGGAGGTCGAGCGACGGCGCGGCCCGGACGGTCCGCTGAAAGGCGTCCGTCGTCACGCAGAAGCCGGCCGGCACGCGGACGCCGTCGATCCGAGAGAGCTCTCCCAGCTGAGCGCCTTTGCCGCCGACGACCGCGATCTGTGTCCTGTCGACCTGCTCGAAGCCGAGCACATAGCGGTTGGCGTTCATCGTGTTCAAAGTCGATCAGCTCCCTCTGCCCGCGGCCGGTTTCAGGATTTCGTGACTCGCCGAAACCACGGCCGAGCATTGTCAGCACATCGGCGGCCCTTGTGGGAAGCCCCCCTCTCCGATGTACGATGTTGGTGGCGGGGAAAGCTCTGGTTCTCTTTGCTCGTTAGCCTGCGTCCGATGCGACGGGGCAACGGGGAGTCGGACTGGCCAGAAGGCGGAGGCCGGTCGGCGTGAGCGGTTCCGTTCCCGGCCCGCTCCTCGTGCTCGTCACCGGTCTACCTGGCACCGGCAAGTCGACGATGGCGGACGTGGTCGCCGCCGAGCTCGGCGCATCGGTGCTCGCGCACGACTGGGCGATGAGCGGCTTACGCCCCTATCCCGAGCTCCAGGAGGCGCTCGACGCGATGGGTCTGCGCGGTCACCGTGGCGTCGGCTGGTCGATCGTCTGGGCGCTGGCCCGGTCGCAGCTGCGCCGTGGGCAGCCGGTCGTGCTGGACGGTGTCGCGCGTGCGCCCGAGGTCGCTGGCTGCCGTACCGTGGCGCAGGAGGAAGGTGCGCCCAGCCTCGTCGTCATGACGCAGTGCCTCGATCCCGAGCTGCACCGGAGCCGCGTCGAAGGAAGGCAGCGCGGGATCCCGGGCTGGTACGAGCTCGACTGGGACCACGTGGCGCGCGCTCGGGCCGAATGGGAAGCGTTGGACGACGTCGACGTCGTACTGGATGCTGCGGCAACCGTCGGCCAGAACGCGGCGTCGCTACGGAGCGCGTTGTCCGAGTGGCGGCTTTCGGGCGGTATCTAGCAGGCGTAGTCCTGGTCGAACTGTCCGCTGCTAGTACTGCACGATCTCTGGCGGGCCGGGGAGATTCTGGTTCCCCTTGGCCACCCAGTTGTAGTAGTCGGCGCACGGAACTCGGACCGCCAGTTGCGAGCTGAGCCAGTCGGCAAACCAGTAGGGAACCGACGGCGTGTAGTTGCCAAGGATTTGGTTGTATTGCGACGGCGTTCGTGTAGATGCCGACGTCGGCGACCCCCTCGGTCTCGTGGAGCGCATTGATCGCGCCCTGCACGAAGTTCGCGTTCTCCCCGGGGCTTGACCACGACGAGATCGGATTGTTCTCGACGTCGAGCCACCACGGCGACTGCGGCGTCCACGCCGGCATTGACAGCGTCGTTGTAGGCGTGGACGCCGGCCTGGTAGCCGGCGTTACAGGCCTGGTCGCCGTTGCAGCCGGGCTCGTTCGTGGCCGAGGCCTCGTAGTTCAAGAAGGTGTAGAGGTTGAGGCCGCCCCCCGCCCACGCCGCCTCTGCCGCCATGCACGGAGTTGGGATGTGCCGACCAGAGGCACCGTCGACCTGCACGATGCCGATCGTGTGGGCGCCGGTCGGGAAGCTGTTGCACTGGAAGTTGCTGATGTCGTAGCCGTAGGACCCCGACGGGAAGGAACCACCGAAGAAGCCGCCCGTTCCCGGGGCCTCAGCCATACCGACAATCGGTCTGAAGAGCGGGGACGGTGCGGAGCCGAAATAATGGGCCGAGCCGAAATTGGACACGAGTCCCGTCCCGTCGGTCATCCAATAGCCGTTGTCCGAGGGCGTCGTCGTGGCGGCGACAATCGGGTGCTTGATCGGCACCCCGCCCAACGACCCGTAGAACTGGGTGTCGCCGTAGCTGAACATGCCGCCGTCCGAGGCGACGAGGAAGTAGCCGTAGACCACTAGGCCCAGGCAGCATGCTGATGATCGGCTTGTTGAGATGCATCGAGCCCGTGCTCCCGAAGAACTGGGCATCGCCGTACGCGAAGATCCCGCCGTCCGCCGCGACCAGCCAGTACCCGCCACCGTCGCCCGTCGCCGCCATCCCCACCACCGGTTGGTTGAGGCGCATCGCACCGGTGCTGCCGTAGAAGTGCGCGTCGCCGTAGGAGAAGATGCCGCCATCCGACGCGACCAGCCAATACCCGCCACCGTCGGGCGTCGCCGCCATGCCGACGACGGGCTGGTTGAGCCCATCGCACCGGTGCTGCCGAAGAAGTGTGCATCCCCGTAGTTGAAGATGCCGCCGTCGGAGGCGACCAACCAGTACCCCCCGCCGTCCCGGGTTGCGAGCCATGCCCACCACGGGCTTGTTGAGTACCGTGCCCCCGGTCGAGCCGTAGTACTGCGCGCCGCCGAAGGAGAAGATGCCGCCGTCACTGGCCACCAGCCAGTACGCGTTGACGTTCAGGGCGGCACCGGCGGATGGTGCGGCAGAGGGGAGAACGGACGATGCGACCACAGCCACCACAGGCAGCGCGGCCGCCAGGATGGCGAGGACGAGTCGACGGATCAAAAGGTCACATTTCCTTTTCAACTTCTCAGGAACTCCGCCACTTGGAAGGCGAGGTCAAGTGATTGGCGGCCGTTCAGCCGCGGGTCGCAGGTCGTGGTGTAGCGCACCCCGAGGTCGCCCTCGAGGATCTCCTCGGAACCGCCGAGACACTCGGTGACGTCGTCACCGGTCAGCTCGATGTGTACTCCGCCGGGCCAGGTGCCCTCGTCGCGGTGGACGGCGAAGAACGAACGCAGCTCGGACAGTATGTCGTCGAAGCGCCGCGTCTTGCGTCCTGCGCTGGTGAAGGTGTTGCCGTGCATGGGGTCGCAGGCCCAGATGACCGGGTGACCCTCGGCCTCGACGGCCCGGACCAGGGGCGGGAGCAATTCTTCGACCCTGTCCGCGCCCAGCCGCATGATGAGCGTCAGGCGCCCCGGCTGACGGTCGGGATTCAGCCGCTCGCACAGCCCGGCCAGCTCCTCGGGCGTGCAGGTCGGCCCGATCTTGCAGCCCACCGGGTTGCAGATGCCCCGGAAGAATTCGACGTGCGCCCCGTCGAGTTGGCGGGTGCGGTCGCCGATCCAGACCATGTGGGCCGAGCAGTCGTACGGGTCTCCGGTCAGGGAGTCGACTCGGGTCAGGCATTCCTCGTAGGGGAGGATCAGCGCCTCGTGGCTCGTGAAGAAGTCGACCTGGTGCAACCCTTCCTCTGCGCCCAGGTCGATACCGCAGGCGGCCATGAACCGCAACGCGCGGTCGATCTCCGCCGCGATGCGCTCGTAGCGCTGGCCTTCGGTCGACGACGCGACGAACTGCTGGTTCCACAGGTGCACCTGGGAGAGGTCGGCGAACCCCCCCTTGGTGAACGCACGCAGCAGGTTCAGGGTGGAGGCTGATTGCTGGTAGGCGGCGACCAGGCGCTCGGGGTCGGGCCGGCGCGCTTCGGCGTCGAACGCGTCGTCGTTGACCATGTGGCCGCGGAACGACGCCAACGCGAGGTCGCCCACGGTCTCGGTGTCGGCCGAGCGCGGCTTGGCGAACTGTCCCGCGATGCGGCCCACCTTCACCACCGGCACACCGGCGGCGTAGGTCAGCGCGACCGCCATCTGCAAGATGATCTTGAGCTTGTCCCGGATCGAGTCGGCGGAGAAGTCGACGAACGACTCGGCGCAGTCACCGGCCTGCAGGAGGAACGCCTGCCCGTTTGCCACCTCGGCGAGGTCGCGGGTGAGGTGGCGCGCCTCGCCGGCGAACACCAGCGGCGGCAGCGCGGACAGGCGCGCCTCGGCCTTCTTCAAAGCGTCGGCGTCCGGCCAGTCGGGCTGCTGTGCGGCGGGGAACTTCCGCCAGGACGCGGCACTCCAGGAGGCAGTCTCGGAGCGGATCGTCACCGCAACAGGTTAACGCCGTAGGATCCCCGCCCATGGCCGCCTTCCGCTTCGCCATGCAGGCCTCGGGCGCCGCATCCCCGGGTGCCTGGCGCGACTTGGCGCGCAAGTGCGAGGACATGGGCTACTCGACGCTCTACGTGCCCGACCATCTGGACGAGCAGTGGGCACCCATGGTCGCGTGCACGGTCGCGGCGGAGGCGACGACGACCTTGCGCGTGGGCTCCCTGGTCCTCGACAACGACTTCCGCCATCCGGTGCTCGCGGCCCGGGAGGCTGCCACGCTCGACGTCGTGACCGGCGGCCGCTTCGAGTTCGGCATCGGCGCCGGGTGGTTGACGGCCGACTACGAGCAGTCCGGCATCCCCATGGACCGTCCGTCCGTGCGCATCGCGCGACTGGCCGAGAGCCTCGAGATCATGCGGAGCCTGTGGCAGACCGGCTCGGCGACGTTCAGCGGCGAGCACTACGAGGTCCCCGGCGCAAAGGGCTTCCCCGAACCGGTGACACCCGGCGGCCCGCCGCTCGTCATCGGGGGCGGGGGACGGCGGATCCTCACCCTGGCCGGGCGGTTCGCCAGCATCGTGAGCGTGGTGCCGAGCCTCGCGGCGGGCTACATCGGCCCGGAGGTCGCGGCCGAGGCGGTCCTCGACCGCTACCACGACCGCGTGCGCTGGGCTCGCGAGGCGGCGGGGGAACGCGCCGGCGACCTCGAGCTCCAGTGCTGGACCGCGGCGGTGCAGGTCGTGCCGAATGCGGACCAGGTCGTCGAGTCGCTCGCCCCGCTCTTCGACCTGACCCCCGACCAACTCCGCGCCGCGCCGCTGGCCCTCATCGGCACCGCGTCGGAGATCGCGGAGACCTTGCGCAAGCGGCGCGAGGAGCTCGGCTTCAGCTACATCGTGGTGCACGAGGCCGAGATGGACGCGTTGGCGCCCGTGATCGCCGAGCTTGCCGGCACCTGAGCGACCCGAGCGGGTCGGGATCCTCGGGGGGACGTTCGACCCACCGCACGTCGGCCACGTCGCCGCGGGCCGCGCCGTGATGGAGCAGCTCGGCCTCGACCGCCTCCTTCTCGTGGTGGCCAACGACCCGTGGCAGAAGTCCGGCCAGCGCACCGTCTCCCCGGCCGAGGACCGCTTCGCCCTCGCCGAGGCGCTGGCCCGGGAGATCCCGGGGGCGGAGGCGAGCCGGCTCGAGATCGACCGGGGCGGCCCCAGCTACTCGGTGGACACGTCGGAGGAGCTGCTGGCTCGTGCCGGCGCCCGTCCCTTGGAGCTCTTCCTGGTCGTCGGGGCCGACCTGGTCGCGGAGCTCGGGACTTGGCACCGCGCCCCTGACCTCGCCGGCCTGGTCACCCTGGCGGTCGTGTCCCGGCCGACGGGCGACGCGACCACCGTGCCGCCCGGCTGGCGGGCGGTGCAGATCGACGGGCCCCAGGTCGAGGT
This sequence comes from uncultured Acidimicrobiaceae bacterium, assembly GCA_963777485.1. Classification (GTDB taxonomy): domain Bacteria; phylum Actinomycetota; class Acidimicrobiia; order Acidimicrobiales; family RAAP-2; genus Bog-473. The sequence goes on from CAVZQP010000001.1 coordinate 788,592, forward strand.
CTCGAGCTCCGAGGTCCGTGACAGGCTCGCGGTGGGCGAGCCGGTCGACGACCTCGTGCCCCCGGAGGTCATCCGTTGCATCCGCCGTCGAGATATGTACGCTGTCGGTAGATGAGCGCAATGCCGGCCGGGTGGACGGAGCTGTCGGACAGTCCCCGCGTGGGCGCGTCTCCCATCCGTGCACAGCGCAGGGCTGATCGCCGTGCGGAGCTCAAGTTGGCGCGACGCTCGCAACAGCGTTGGACCTTCGCCGCGTGTTCCATCCTGGTGGGAGCTTTCGGGCTCACGGTTGGGATTTTGGACGTGCTCCATTGAGCCAAGGGTTGGACGTCGGAGTCCAGCTGCCTCCCGCCGTGGCGACGGCCGCGGAGTCGGCCGACGCAAAACTCGGACGCGACACCGTCGTTCTCGGCATGGGGGAGCTGTTCGTTGTCGTCGACGCCTTCGTCATCACCAGCGCGCAGAACACGCGCCATGTGCGCACGCTCGTCGAGGAGATCGAGCGCGGGGTCAAGGACGCGCACGGCCTCGCACCGCTGCGCGTCGAGGGACAGCAGGACGCGACGTGGGTGCTCATGGACTACGGCGACTTCATCGTGCACGTGTTCCTGCAGGAGACGCGCGACTACTACGACCTCGAGCACCTCTGGTCGGGTGCGCCACGTGTCCCGTGGCGGCACGACGTCGAGAACGCAGGTTGAAAAAGCTCTTTCAGGTAGTGACGTTGAGGAGGTAGACGGGCCCGGCCACCTCCGAACCGTTGGCGATGGGGACGCTGGTGTGGGTGCCGTTTATCTCGAAGACGACCCCGGTCCCGAGCCCGATCTCGTTGACCACGGTTGTCACGACCTGCGCGACCGCCTGCTCGGTCGCGGTGCCCTGGATCTGCCCGAAGGCCGTGTTGAAGTTCACGGTGACGACGTTCTGCGAGGTCTCGGCCGCGGATATCACGACGACGTCGCTCGGGATCGCTGTGGTGAGCCCCGCCGCCGAGTCGCCGCTGCTCGGTCCGGACACGAGCGCCGTGATGATGGCCGGCAGCTGCGCCGGAGCGCTCACAAGCCGGTCGCTCGGGGTCAGCGCGTCGTTGGCCTGCGAGTCGAGGAAGTACACCTTGACGCCGACGTAGGACGACGGCTTCGGCTGCGTCGTCGTGGTCGTCGGCGGGTGCGGGTCGAGCAGATGGAACGGCACCCGCGCCGAGGGAATGGCGCTCGGCGACCCTTGCGTGGGAACGGCGCACCCCGCGGCGAGCGCCGCCAGCGGCAGGATGCAGAGCGCCGCCAGCCGCCGCGGCCGCGCCCGACCACGATCGCGCGCCGTCACGCGTCCACTCCTGTCTCGGTAACGAGCTCGTCACCCGTGTCGTCCACGCCGTCCCCCTCACCGTCCGAGATCACCGGCAGCGACAGAACGAAACGCGCCCCACCGTCGGGCGACGACTCGACGCGCACGTCGCCGTGCATGACGTGCATGTGCTCAGTCACTAGCGCGAGCCCGAGACCGGTGCCCGTGCCGGTGCCGCGCCGCCCCGAGGCCGACCCGCGGTAGAAGCGTTCGAACACCTTGGTGCGCTCCGCCGGGTCGATGCCCGGCCCGGCGTCGTCGACGGTGACCTCCACCAGCCGGCCCGGGGGACTCGAGGCCGTCCCCGGACCGGGTCCTGGTCCCACGGCGATCGTGGTCACCCCGCCGCCGTAGTGGTCCGCGTTCTCCATCAGGTTCACCAGGACGCGCTCGAAGCGCCGCTTGTCGACGCCGACCCGCCACTGCTCCACCTCCGGGTCGACGACCAAGTCCGGCGCGGCGTGCCGGCGGCGGTCCATGTGCCCGATCCCGGTCTCCACCGAGCGCCGCACCAGTTCGGAGACGTTGACCTCCTCCAGGAAGACGTCGACGGAGCCGGCGTCGGCGCGGGACATCTCGAGCAGGTCGCTCACCATCCGCTGGAACCGCCGGAGGTCGTCGCTCAGGAGCTGGAGTGCCCGCTGCGAGCGGGCCGGGAGCCGGTCGCGGTCCGTCTCGAGGACCCCGACCGCGGCCGAGAGCGTCGTCAGCGGGGAGCGCAGCTCGTGGCTGACGTCGGAGTTGAACCGCGCCTCGCGCTCGATGCGCACCTGGAGCTGGTCGACCATGGCGTTGAACGAGGCGGTCAGCCCGACCAGGTCGGGGTCCGCCGCCTCGACGTCGAGCCGCGTGTCGAGTTCGCCGCCGGCGATGGCGCCCGCCGCCGAGGTGACGTCGGAGAGCGGCCGCAGCAGCCGCCGGCTCGCGAAACGGCCGAGCGCGATGCCGAGCAGCGTCGTCACCGCTCCGGCCACGAAGAGCGTCAGGCCCAACACGCTCATGGTGTGGTCGAGGTCGGACAGGTCGAACACCTCGAAGTAGGCCGCGTGCACCGACGGGACCGGCAGGCCGACCGCGATATATGCCGTCCCGGCTGCGTTCCGGTACGTCTGCGTGGCGGGCGTGCCGGCCAGGACCTCCTTGCGCAGTTGCGGCGGAATCGAGGAGGCGTTGACGGACAGCGACGACCCGTACGCCTTGGACCGGTGGTAGAGCACCGAGTGCGCGCCGGTGCCCGCGTCGATCTGCCCCAGCAGCCCCAGGTAGTTCGTGTCGCCACCCTCCAACGAGGAGCGCACTGTCGACGCGTTGGAGAACGCCTGCGTCTGGGCCGCCGACTCGCGGCCGCCGAGCAGGAAGTGGCGGACGGTGAAGTACGCCATCCCGCCCAGCAGGACCGACAGCACCAGCGCCCCGAGGCCGAAGACGGCCGTGATCCGGGCGCCGATGCCCAGCTTCACGTCAGGGGACCAGCTTGTAGCCCATGCCTCTGACGGTGAGGATGTGCTGAGGCACCGCCGGGTCTGCCTCGACCTTCGTGCGCAGGCGCCGGATGTGCACGTCGACGAGGCGCCCGTCGCCGAAGTAGTCGTAGCCCCAGACCCGGTCGAGCAGCTGCTCGCGGCTCAGTACCTTGTTGGGCGACGCCGCCAGCTCGCACAGCAACCGGAACTCGGTGCGCGTACAGTGGACCTCTTCGCCGTTGAGCCGGCGCAGCACGCCCTGCTCGGGCAGCAGTTGGAGGTCGCCGAACGTCAGGGCGCCCGGCTCCTCCTCGGCCGGCCGCGCCCGCCGCAGCAGCGCCCGGATCCGCGCCGCCAGCTCCTTGGCCACGAACGGCTTGGTGACGTAGTCGTCCGCCCCCGCCTCCAGCCCGGCCACCACGTCGTGGGTGTCCGAGCGCGCCGTCACGATGATGATCGGCACCGCGCTGCTGCGCCGCAGGGCACGGCAGCACTCGAACCCGTCCATGCCGGGCAGCATGAGGTCGATGAGCGCAACGTCGGTCGGCGCCTCAGCGAACAGATCGAGGCCCTCCTCGCCGCTGGCGGCGTCCCTTACCTCGTAGCCCTCGCCCTCTAGGGCCAGGCGCATGGACGATCTGATGCGCTCATCGTCCTCGACGACCAGGATGCGACCGCTCACGAACCTCCACTCGGCACTCAGCTGATCCAGATCTGGGTTGGCCAGATCGACCCACCGATCATGCCAAAGGCGGGCTGCCCCTGTGGTGACGTGGGGTTGTTGAAGTTCTGGACCTTGGGGTTGCCGATGACCGCCCAGACCGCCCGGTCCGTCCACAGATAGGGCAGGTCGACGGCGAGGCGCTTGTTGACCGTCTTGTAGGCGGCCTGGCGGACGCTCTTCTCGGTGCCCTGGCGCCCTGCCAGGAGCGCCGACTCGATGGTGGGGTCCGCGTTGCGGGCCATGTTGATGGACAGGGACCCCGAGCTGACCGTCGTCGTGCTCCAGAAGATGTAGTTGAGGTCGGGGTCCACCGCGCCGAACTGGCGCCATCCGAGCGCCTGGTACTTGCCGGCCAGGGCATTGTTGATCGTCTGGTTCTGTTGGACGATGTTCGTGCTCACCTGGAACCCGACCGCCTTCCACGCTTGCTCCAGGTACTGGGCAGCCCGCAGCGCGGCGGGCGAGTTGGTCGAGCCGTAGGTGAACGAGATCGGCCCGCCGTTCTTCCTCGCCGCAGCCGACACCAACTTCTTGGCGTTGGCAGGGTTGTACTTCGGGTAGTTGGTCGTCGAGTAGTACGGCGATCCCGGCACGAACAGGCCGTTGCTCACGGGCAACACCCCCTCGTCGATGACGCGCACGTACTGGTTGCGGTTGACCGCCTGCGCGGCCGCCAGCCGGACGCTGGGGTCGTTGAACGGCTTGGCCAGGCAGTTGAGCTGGACGCAGTTCATGTCGGGCTCGCCCGCCACGTGCGTGCTGTCGTCGATGTACGAGTAGCTCCGGTTGCCGCGGAACTGCGTGATGATCTGCGGCGTGTCGGTGATCATCAGGTCGATGGTGCCGGACTTGAGCGCCTCGGACCGGGCCGCCTCGTCGGGGATCGGCTTGAACGTGATCTGCCTCAGGTACGGCAAGCCCTTGCGCCAGTAATTCGGGTTCGCCGTCGCGGTGAAGTGGTCGTTGGGCACCCACTCCTTGAAGACGAAGGGCCCCGTCCCGACCGGGTGCGACGTGCCGTTGGGGTTGGCCAGCATCGACGGTGCGACGGGGTAGGCGATCTGCCCGCCGATGCCGCCGGCCAGGTAGTAGGGGAACGGCACCCACGGATCTTTGAAGGTGATGGTCGCCTCGAGCGGCCCGGTCTGGGTGATCGACTGCAGCGTCGGGTTGATCACGATGCCCGTCAGCAGGGACTTGGAGTGCGCTTCGAAGTTGGTCACCAGCGCGGCGCCGTCGCACGGCGTCCCGTCGTGGAAATTTACGTTGGGGCGCATGGTGACGGTCCATGCCGTGTACGAGGAGTTGGGCACCACCGACTCCGCGAGGTACGGCGCCCAATCACCGTTGGTGAGGACGATCGTGAGCGGATCGAAGACCGTGCGGGCGTACATGACGCCGACCTCGTCGAAACGGCCCTGTGTGGGGTCGAACCCCTGCTCCTCGGCATCGACGCCGAAGACGAGCGACCCGCCCTTCTTCGGGGTCGCCTTGCTGACGCCGTTGCGGCCCGGGCCGTTGGTCGCGGCTCCCGCGATGTCGTCCCATCCGATTGCGGACGCTCCCGCCAACCCCGCAGCGGCGGCAGCGCTGCCCGCCAGCAGCGTGCGTCGATCGAATTTCGAGGTCATCGTCCCTCCGTTTCGACGAACCAATCGGACCCCCCGGAAGGTTCGCCGTGACGTTAGTTCCCCGGCTTGCTTCGAGGGGGGCAGTACCGTGGAGGCCGTGTCGGACGAGTGGGACCTTTCGGGGTTCTCGGCCTGGCTGAGCGGCCGGGCGCCGGCCACGCGCAAGGCGTACGCGAGCGACGTCGGGGCGTTCGCCGAGTGGATGGGCCGCAGCGACGTCGACGGCCCGGACGGCGTCGACCGCCTGCACCTGCGCCGCTACCTTGCCTCCCTCGGCACGCGGAAGATGGCCCGTGCCACCATCGCCCGCAAGGCGGCCGCACTGCGCTGCTACTTCTCCTGGCAGTTCCGGCAGGGCCGCATCGGCGCCGACCCGGCCCGGTCCCTGCGCGCCCCGGCCGGCGGCGGGCGCTTGCCCCGCGTCCTTTCCCAGGGCGAGCTGGCGACCCTGCTCGACGAGCCGGCCACGACACCGCTCGACCGCCGCGACCACGCCGTGCTCGAGCTGCTTTACGCCGCCGGGCTGCGCGTGTCGGAGCTCTGCGGACTCGACCGCGACGACGTCGACCTGCGGGGCCGCACGGTCACCGTGCTGGGTAAGGGCTCCAAGCAGCGGCGCCTGCCCATCCACGACTCGGCCGCCGCCGCGCTGCGCGACTGGCTGGAGCACGGGCGCGCCGAGATGAACGGCCCGCCCGAGGCCGTGTTCGTCAACCGGCGCGCCGCCCGTCTCGGGCCCCGCGACGTGCGCCGGATCCTCGACCGCCGCGCCGCCTCGCCGACCCACCCCCACGCCCTGCGCCACACGTACGCGACCCACCTGCTCGACGGGGGCGCCGACCTGCGCGTCGTCCAGGAGCTGCTCGGCCACTCGAGCCTGGCGACGACCCAGGTGTACACGCACGTGAGCAAGGAGCGGCTGCGTTCGGTCTACGAAGGGACCCATCCGAGGGCCTGAGGGCCGCCTGTGCGCCCAGCGGCTAAAGTGTCCAGGCCTGCCACGGCGGTGGGCCGCAATACCGACCATCATCACCTGGCGCGTTCCACGGTCGCCGCCCCTCGGGCGGCGCTGCGTCAGGGGAGCAACCGACTGGAGGAACCTCTTTATGGCCGTCGTTTCCATGCGACAGCTTCTGGAGGCCGGAGTCCACTTCGGCCACCAGACGCGGCGATGGAACCCGAAGATGAAGCGCTACATCCTGGGTGAGCGCAACGGGATCTATCTCATCGACCTGCGCAAGACGCTGAACGGCGTCGAGTCCGCCTACTCGTACGTGCGTGATCTCGTCGCCGGCGGCGGCACCGTGCTCTTCGTCGGGACGAAGAAGCAGACCCAGGGGCCCGTCGCCGAGTACGCCGAGGCCTGCGGGATGCCCTATGTCAACCAGCGCTGGCTCGGCGGCATGCTGACCAACTTCGCCACCGTGTCGGGCCGCGTGGGCCGCATGCGCGAGCTGCGGGCCATGCAGGCGGCCGGCGACTTCGACGGCATGCCGAAGCGGGAGGCACTGCAGCACACCCGCGAGCTCGAGAAGCTGACCCGGAACCTCGGCGGCATCGCCGACCTGAACCGGTTGCCGAGCGCCGTCTTCGTCATCGACACGAAGAAGGAGCACATCGCAGTCACCGAGGCGCGCAAGCTCGGCCTGCCCGTCGTGGCCGTGGTCGACACGAACTGCGACCCCGACGTCATCGACTACGTGATCCCGGGCAACGACGACGCCATCCGCTCGGGCTCCCTCATGTGCCGGGTGATCGCCGATGCCGTGGCCGAGGGCCGATTCATCGCCGAGCACCGCCGCCAGATGGCGCCGCCGCCGGCCGAGGAGGGCAGCCCGCCCAGCCCGCGCCCGCGCCGTGCACCGCAGCAGGTCACCCAAGAGCCCGTCGAGGTGGCGTGAGCGTGGCCAACTACTCCGCCAAGGACGTCTCGACGCTGCGCCAGATGACCGGCGCCGGCATGCTCGACTGCAAGAAGGCCCTTGACGAGACCGACGGCGACATCGAGAAGGCGGCACAGCTCCTGCGTGAGCAGGGCAAGGCCGGCGCCGCCAAGCGTTCAGACCGTGACGCCTCCGAGGGCGCCGTGGCCGCCGTGCGCTCCGGCGATGCGGCCGCCGTGGTCGAGCTGCGCTGCGAGACCGACTTCGTCGCCAAGTCGGCGGAGTTCGTCGCGCTGGCCGACGAGCTGGCCGCGCTCGTCGCCGCCAAGGGCGAGGACGCCGTGAGCGAGCTCGACGACGAGATCGACAACCTGCGCTCGACCCTCAAGGAGAACATCTCGGTCGGCCGGGTGCGCCGCTTGGTCGCCGAGGGCGGTCAGGTCGTCGACACCTACCTCCACCAACAGGCCGGCCGCGGGGTCAACGCCGTCGGCATCGTGATCGAGGGCGGCACCGAGGAGCTTGCCCACGACATTGCCGTGCACATCGCGTTCGCCAAGCCCGCCTACCTCAGCCGTGACGACGTGCCGGCCGACGAGGTCGCGGCCGAGCGGGCCACGCTCGAGACGATCTCGCGTAACGAGGGCAAGCCGGAGGCCGCGCTCGGCAAGATCGTCGACGGCCGGATGAACGGCTGGTTCAAGGAGCGCGTGCTCCTCGACCAGTCCTATGTCCGCGACGAGAAGCAGACGATCGCGGGCATGCTCGGGTCGGCGCGCGTCGTGGCCTTCGCCCAGGTCGTCGTCGGCGCCTGACGCTGAGGGTCGTGGGAGAGACGCGCCGCATCGTCCTCAAGATGTCGGGGGAGGCCTTGGCCTCCGCCGCGTCCGACGAGACCATCGATACCGCCACCGTCGAGCGGATGGCCCAGGAGATGGCCAAGGCCATGGACGCCGGGGGCCTCGAGCTGGCCGTCGTCGTCGGAGGCGGCAACATCTGGCGAGGCACGACCGGCGAGTCCAGCGGCATGGACCGTGCCACGTCGGACTACATGGGCATGCTCGGCACTGTCATCAACGCTCTCGCCCTCCAGGACGCGCTCGAGCAGCAGGATCAGCCGACGAGGGTACTGACCGCCCTCTCCATGGCCGAGGTCGCCGAGCCCTACATCCGCCGGCGGGCCATCCGCCACCTCGAGAAGGGCCGCATTGTCATCTTCGCCGCCGGCATGGGGAACCCGTTTTTCACGACGGACACCCCCGCTGCGCTCCGGGCGGCGGAAATCGGGGCCGAGCTGCTGTGCAAGGGGACCCACTCGGGCGTCGACGGCGTCTACAGCGCAGATCCCAAGCTCCACCCGGACGCCACCCGTTACGACGAGATCTCCTTCATGGACGTGATCAACCACGACCTGCGGGTCATGGACCTCACCGCTATCACCTTCTGCAAGGACAACAACCTGCCGATCCGGGTCTTCGACCTCATGATCCAGGGGAACATCGGTCGGGCGCTGAGTGGTGAGCAGATCGGTACGCTGGTCCGTTGATGGACGAGGACCTCGCCGCCCTGGTCAAGGACGACACCAGGGAGAAGATGGGCAAAGCCATTGATCACGTACGCCACGAGATGGGCGGTGTCCGGACCGGACGTGCTTCCTCGGCGCTCGTCGAGCCGTTGCTCGTCGACTACTACGGCACGCCCACCCCGCTGCGCCAGCTGGCCGGCTTCAGCGTGCCCGACGCGATGCTCCTCGTCATCTCGCCCTACGACAAGGGCTCACTGGCGGCGATCGAGAAGGCGATCCAGACGTCTGACCTCGGCATCAATCCGACGAACGACGGCACCGTGATCCGCCTGGCCTTTCCGCCGTTAACAGAAGAGCGCCGCAAGGAGCTGGTCAAGGTCGTGCGGCACAAAGCAGAGGAGGGACGCGTGGCAGTTCGTAACCTGCGCCGCGCGGGGCGACATGAGCTGGAGGCACTGCAGAAGGACGGTGAGCTGTCGACCGACGAGCTCGAGCGCGTCGAGAAGGAGCTCGAGAAGATCACGCACGATCAGGTCGCGGTGATCGATCAGCTGCTCGCGCACAAAGAGCAAGAGCTCATGGCGGTCTGAGGCGAGCGACATGACTGACGGCACTGACGGCACCGACGATCACGACGAGTTCACACCCTCCTTCGGAGGGTTCTCGGATTCCGAGAGCAACGAACAAGACGAAGAGGAGCCCACGAGCTATCACTCCGGGCGCGTCCGCATCATCGGCGCCGAGCCCGCGGGGGACTCCGTCCGCGAGGTGACCGGCCCGGTGGAGGAGGGTCACCCGGAGCTGCCGCACTGGAACGACGCACCGACCGGGCAGGTCCCCGCGATCCTCGATCGCAGCACCGGCGAGGAGTCCGCGGTCGCGCCACCCACCTGGCGCGAGGAGGACAACGACTGGGAGGCCCAGGAAGACGTCTTCGAACCGTCCATGTTGTCGGGTGACCTGCCCGCCGTCGGGGCGCTGCTGGACGAGCAGCGGCGCGAGGAGGCCGACGCCGATCGCCAGCCGTGGCACTTCGAGTCGGACGACACGCTCGTCATCCCGCCCGAGCCCGGCTTCGAGCCCGACGTCGCCGCAACGGAGCCAGAACCGGAGCTCGACACCGGCCCTCGCCGCCGCGTGTCCGCCCCGCCCCGACGCGCGCGCCAGCGCCGCGAAGAGCCCGAGACGGTCGCCTGGAGCGAGCCCGAATCGGCTCAGCCCGAGGAGCCGGCGCCCGAGCCGGCTCCCGAGCCCGAGCGCGAGCCCGAGCCCGAGCCCGTCGGGGTGTCGCCGCGCGTCGCATCGGCCGAGACCGCCGCGGCCTCGGCCGTCGCCGCCTCACGGCTCAGCCCCCCCGAGCCGCCCGAGCCCAAGGTCCGCGCCCCGCGCACCTCGAGATCCGTCGCTGCCCGTACCGGGAACGTGCCGACGGCAGGCGGCACCTCCGGCCGCGACATGCGCGTCGCGATCGGTAGCGGCGTCCTACTCGGCATCATCGGCCTGATCTGCTTCGCCGCGGGGACGGTGGCCACCTTGGTCATCACGACCGTCATCGTCCTGCTCGCCACCGCCGAGGGCTACGCCGCCTTCCGGCGTGCCCAGTACCACCCGGCCACGCTGCTCGGCCTGGTCGCCGTGCTGTCACTGATGATCGAGACATACAACAAGGGCGTCGCCGCGCTGCCGCTCGTCCTGGTGCTCCTCGTCGTGGGCTCCTTCATCTGGTACCTCGCCCGCGTGGAGCCCGCCGCCGATCCCGCTTCGGGCATGCTCTCGACGGTCTTCATCTTCGTGTGGGTCGGCGCCTTCGGATCGTTCGCGGCCCTGCTCCTCAACCCGAACCTGTTCCCCGACCGCCACGGCATCGCCTTCATCCTGGCGGCGGTGATCGTCACCGTGGCCGACGACGTGGGCTCGCTGCTCGTGGGCTCGGCCATGGGGCGGCACCAACTGGCGCCCTCCATAAGCCCGAACAAGAGCTGGGAGGGTCTGATCGGGGGTGCCCTTGCTGCGATCCTGGTGTCCGTCGTCGTGGTCCACTTCATCCATCCGTGGACGGTGAGCAAGGCATTGCTCTACGGCGTCGTCGTCGCCATCGTGGCGCCGCTCGGCGACCTCAGCCAGTCGATGATCAAGCGGCACCTCGGTCTCAAGGACATGGGCCGGCTGCTGCCCGGGCACGGCGGCGTGCTCGATCGTTTCGACGGCCTCCTCTTCGTCCTCCCCGCCACGTACTTCGTGGTCAAAGCGCTTCATCTCGGCTGAGCCGATGCGCTCCGTCAGCCTGATGGGCTCCTCGGGCTCTATCGGCACGCAGGCCCTCGACGTCATCCGCGCCGAGCCCGATCGCTTCCGGGTCCACGCGCTCGCCGCGCACCGCTCGGCCGAGGCGCTCGTGGCGCAAGCGGCCGAGTTCCACCCCGACGTCGTCGTGATCGGTGACCCCGCACTCCACGCGGACGTGCGCGACGGCGTTCCCGCCGGCGTCGAGGTACTGGTCGGCGAGGAGGGCCTGGTCGCCGCCGCGCGAGGGGCCGATGTCGTCCTCAACGGCGTCGTTGGCTTCGCCGGGCTCCCGGTGACGATGGCTGCGCTGGAGGCGGGCAAGCGCCTCGCCCTGGCTAACAAGGAGTCGCTCATCGCGGGCGCCCCCGTGGTGCAGAAGGCGCGTAGCACGCCCGGCGCCGAGATCGTCCCGGTGGACTCGGAGCACTGCGCGCTGCACCAGTGCCTGGCGTCGGTGCAGGGGACGACCGACGTGGCCCGCCTGCTCCTCACCGCATCCGGCGGTCCCTTCCGCGACTGGCCGGCGGACAAGCTCGGCACCGCGACAGTGCAGGACGCGCTGGCCCACCCAACCTGGTCGATGGGACCCAAGATCACCATCGACAGCTCGACGCTGATGAACAAGGGCCTCGAGGTCATCGAGGCACACGAGCTCTTCGGCATCGATTACGACCGCATCGACATCGTCGTGCACCCGCAGTCGGTCGTGCACTCCATGGTCGAGCTCCGGGACGGCTCGACGCTGGCCCAGTTGTCCGCGCCCGACATGCGGCTGCCGATCGGTTACGCGCTCGGCTGGCCCGATCGCATCGCGACGCCATACGGCGCCCTCGACTGGTCTGCACCGCGCACGTTGACGTTCGAGGCCCCCGACCGTTCGATGTTCCGCTGCATCGAACTGGCCTACACCGCCGGCCGTCGCGGGGGCTCCGCTCCGGCCTGGCTGAGCGCCGCAAACGAGGTGGCGGTCGAGGCGTTTCTCGAAGGCGATCTGCCGTGGCTCGGCATCGGCGAGGTGGTCGAGGAGACGCTCGAGGCCTGGGAGGACGATCACGTCGACCAGGTGGAAGGGGTGTTGGCGGCCGACGCCGAGGCCCGCCGGAGGGCTACCGAGATCGTCGCCCGCCGTCTGTCCGGCTGAGGACGGCGGTAGCGTTGACGGGGCAATGACCCTCACCACGCAGGACTCGCCTGCGATACCACCGTCAGCGGGGAGCGAGCCCGTAGAGCCCGAAATCCAGGGCAGCGGCCGCCAAGTCGTCCAGCTGCTGATCGGCCTGGCCGTGATCACGGCCTTGTTCCTGGTGTTGGGCTGGGGTCCGCTCCTCCTCTTCATCGTGATCCTCATCGCGATCGTGATGCTGCACGAGCTGGGCCACTTCGCCACGGCCAAGTGGGCGGGCATGAAGGTCACCGAGTACTTCGTCGGCTTCGGCCCGCGCCTGTGGTCGATCCGGCGGGGCGAGACCGAGTACGGCGTCAAGGCGATCCCCGCCGGCGGGTACGTCCGCATCACGGGCTTCACCGCCATGGAGGAGGTGCCCGAGGAGGACGAGCACCGCGCCTACCGTCAGCAGCCCTTCTATCAGCGCATCGTCGTGGCGTCGGCCGGCTCGGTCATGCACCTGCTGATCGCCTTCGTGCTGGCCATCATCGTGGTCTTCGCCTTCGGCCAGCCCACGAACAACGTCAAGGTCACGTCCGTCGAACACTGGGCCGGCAAGGCGACGCCGGCCGTGCTGGCGGGATTGAAGGCGGGCGACGTCATCGTCTCCATCGACGGCAAGACCTTCAACAATCCCAACGCCGCAACCGACATCATCAAGCGCTCGACGGGCAAGCAGCTCACGCTGGGTGTCGAACGCGACGGCCGCCTCATCCATCTGCAGGCAACACCGGCGAGCGGCAAAGGGATCAAGGTCGACGGGTCAAAGCTCGCTGATCACGGCTACCTGGGCTTCAGCCCCGCTACCGCAATGAGTTCAGTCAATGCCGTGCAGGCGCCCGGCGCTGCCGTCTCGACCATGTGGTCGGTGACGGACCAGGAGGCGCACGGCATCGGACAGATCTTCTCGCCGTCGGGGATCTCGTCCCTCTGGCACCAACTGTCGAACTCCCACTACGCCCAGAAGGTCGCGAACAATCCGGGCGAGGCGCCGCGGCCCGAGTCGATCATCGGCATCGCGCACATCGGCGCGCAAGCGGAGCAGAGCAACATCGAATCGGTCCTGCTGCTCCTCATTGCCATCAACATCGTGTTCGGGATCCTGAACATGCTGCCGATGATCCCGCTCGACGGCGGCCATGTCGCCATCGCGGCCTACGAGTGGATCCGCACGAAGAAGGGGCAGGCTTACTACCGGGCCGACATCACCAAGCTGTTCCCGGTCGCCGCGGTCTTCATCGGGATACTGGCCTTCGTCTCCCTGTCTGCCATGTACCTCGACATCACGCACCCGATCAACTTCCCGCACTGACGTGGAACTGACGTCAGCTCTCCTGTCGCCCCGGCGGCCGACCCGGCGCATCGCGGTGGGCGACGTACCGATCGGCGACGGTGCGCCCATCAGCGTGCAGTCGATGACGACGACCAAGACCGCCGACGTCGACGGCACGCTGGCGCAGATCTACGCGCTGGCCGCGGCCGGCGCAGACATCGTCCGCTGCACGTGCAACGAGGAGCCGGCGGCCGAGGGCCTCGCCCACATCGTCCCGCGCTCGCCGGTGCCGATCGTGGCCGACATCCACTTCCACCACGAGATGGCGCTCGCCGCGCTCGAGGCCGGCGTCCAGGGGCTCCGGCTCAACCCCGGCAACCTGCGGAAGGAGGCGGAGATCAAGCAGGTCGCGGCCGAGGCCCGCGACCGCGGCGTCCCCATCCGCATCGGTGTGAACGCGGGTTCTCTCCACCCCGACCTCTACAAGAAGTACGGCGGCGCCACCCCCGAGGCGCTTGTCGAGTCGGCCCGGAACGAGCTCGCGCTCTTCGAGGAGGTCGGGTTCACCGACGTCAAGATCTCGGTGAAGGCCTCGTCGGTCGCCCTCATGATCGCCGCCTACCGGTTGGCGTCGGAGACGTTCGACCACCCGCTGCACCTCGGCGTGACCGAGGCGGGCCCGCCCCCCGCCGGCCTGGTCAAGGGGACGGCCGGCATCGGCGCGCTGCTCGCCGAGGGGATCGGCGACACGATCCGGTACTCGCTCACGGCCGACCCCGTCGAAGAAGCGAGGGCGGGCCGGCAGCTGCTCGAGTCGCTCGGGCTGCGCGAACGCAAGGGCCTCGACCTCATCGCCTGCCCTTCGTGCGGGCGCGCCCAGGTCGACGTGATCGCCGTGGCGAAAGAGGCGCAGGAAGCGCTCGAGAAATTGAACCTGCCGATCCAGGTCGCGGTGATGGGCTGCGTCGTCAACGGTCCCGGCGAAGCGCGCGAAGCAGATATCGGCATCGCGGCGGGGAAGCAGAAGGGGCACCTCTTCATCCGCGGCAAGATCATCCGCGTCGTGCCCGAGGCCGAGATGGTCCAGTCCCTCGTCGACGAGGCCGAGCGCCTCGTGGCCGAAGGCGTCGAAGCGCGCATCGCTGCCGCCGACAGCAGCGCCGAGGCCGAAGCCGAGGCCGATCGCCGCGCGCTGCTCGACACCACGGGCGCCGACCCGAACCGCACCGCGGAGAAGATCGAGATCATCCGGCGCCACTCCGACAACTAGCCGACAGCTAGCCTTGTCCGATGGGCAAGGGCGGCGCGAGCGCCATCGTGACGCGGGAAGAGGACTTCCCCCGCTGGTACCAAGAGGTCGTTGCCCGCGCCGAAATGGCCGAGAACGGCCCCGCCCGCGGCACCATGGTCATCCGCCCCTGGGGCTACGGCATCTGGGAGCTAATGCAGGCTGAGCTCGACCGGCGCATCAAGGAAGCCGGCGCGGAGAACGCCTACTTCCCACTCTTCATCCCCGAGTCCTTCCTCAAGCTCGAGGCCGAGCACGTCGAGGGATTCGCGCCCGAGCTCGCGATCGTCACGCATGGGGGCGGCAAGGAGCTCGAAGAGCCCCTCGTGGTGCGGCCCACGAGCGAGACGGTGATCAACAGCTTCTTCTCCAAGTGGATCCAGAGCCATCGGGACCTGCCCATGCTGTTGAACCAGTGGGCGAACGTCGTGCGCTGGGAGATGCGCCCGCGGCTGTTCCTCCGCACCACGGAGTTCCTGTGGCAGGAGGGACACACCGCACACGCCACCGAGGACGACGCACGGGCCTACGCGCTGCGCATCCTCGACGACGTCTACCGCGCCACCGTCGTCGACCTCCTCGGCGTCCCCACCCTCACCGGCCACAAGACGGCCCGGGAACGCTTCCCCGGGGCGATCTGTTCGTGGACCTGCGAGAGCATGATGGGCGACGGCAAGGCATTGCAGATGTGCACGAGCCATGAGCTCGGGCAGAACTTCGCCAAGGTCTTCGATACGACGTACACCAACGCGCAGGGCACGCTCGAACACGTCTGGCAGACGTCGTGGGGCATTACTACCCGGCTGGTCGGCGCGCTGGTCATGGTGCACGGCGACGACTTCGGCTTGCGCCTCCCGCCCGCCGTCGCCCCCGCCCAGGTCGTCGTGATGGTCGTCAAGGACGACGCCGCCGTGGGGGAGGCCGCCGCCTCTCTCTGCGCCGAGCTCCGCGCGGCGGGCCACCGGGTGCGTCTCGACGACCGGACCGACACCAGCTTCGGCCGACGCAGTGTGGACTGGGAGCTCAAGGGGGTCCCCGTCCGGGTGGAGGTCGGGCCGCGGGACCTGGCCGAGGGCAACGTGACCCTGGTCATCCGCCACCGCAGGGAAAAGCAGAGCGTGCCCCTGGCCGGGGTGGGCGCCGAGGTCGATGCCGCGCTGGCCTCGGCGAGCCGGGACCTGCTGGCCGAGGCCACCGCGTTCCAGGAGGCCCGGACGGCCGAGGCCACCACGCTCGAGGAGACCGTCGAGGCCGGTTCGGTGGGCTTCGCCCGAGTGCGCCTGGGCGCCCTCGGGCCCGACGGAGAGGACCGTCTGGCGCAGCACGCGCTCACCGTGCGGTGCCTCCAGCGCCCCGACGGCTCGCTCGCAGGTCACGACGACCCCGAGGACGAACTCGTCGCCGTCGTCGGACGCTCCTACTGACGACGGGATTGCTATAATTCTCTGGCTGTCCATTAAGAATCAGTACCTCGTTGAAGCGTGGGCTGCGGCCCACGCTTTCGCTTTGCGGGGGCCAGATTTCGACGACCAGACCAGGAAGATCACGAGTGCAGACCAAGGAGGTGACAGGGATGACCGACATGACGGACCTGGCCGGCGCCCTGTCGCCGGTCGTGGAGGCACGCGGCCTGGAGCTGGTCGACGTGGAGCTCCACGGGGCCCAGCTCACGGTCTTCGTCGACCGCGACGGCGGGGTCGGCCTGGACGACCTCGGCGAGGCCACGAAGGACGTCTCGGCTGCGCTCGACCAGATCGACCCCCTGCCGGGGCGCTACACGCTCGCGGTCTCGAGCCCCGGGCTCGAGCGGCGGCTGCGCACGCCGGCCCATTTCGCGCGGGCGGTCGGCGAGACGGTCACCGTGCGGGTGGATGCGGGGACCGCTGATGTCCGGCGCCTGACAGGGACGCTGGCGTCGGCCGACGAGACGGGATGCACCCTGACCGGGTCGGACGTGCCCGGCGGCGAGGTACGCATCCGCTACGACCAAATCGAAAGGGCGCGCACGGTGTTCGAATGGGGGCCGGCGCCGCGTCGCGCGAAGAGTGAGAGGGTGAAGCGGCCATGAGCAAGACCAACTTCGAATTCCTCGACGCGCTGGGCCAGATCGCACACGACAAGGGGATATCGGTCGACACCCTGCTCGACGCCCTGGCCAACGCGCTGGTCGCCGCCTACAAGCGGCGGCCCGACGCGGCCGAGGAGGCCGTCGTCACCATCGACCCCGACTCGGGCGAGATCCGGGTGTACGGCCAGGAGCTCAACGAGGAAGGCGAGGTCATCCGGGAGTGGGACGACACCCCCGACGACTTCGGGCGCATCGCCGCGCAGACAGCCAAGCAGGTGATCCTCCAGCGGATCCGCGAGGTCGAGCGCGACATGAAGTACGAGGAGTATGCGGGCCGAGAGGGCGACATCGTCACCGGCATCGTCCAGCAGACCGACAACCGCTACACGCTCCTGGACCTCGGCAAGGTGGAGGCGCTGCTGCCGCAGGCCGAGCAGGTGTCCTACGAGCGCTACGAGCACGGCGCGCGCCTCAAGGCCTACATCGTCGAGGTCCGCAAGACGACCAAGGGCCCACAGATCGTGGTCAGCCGTACCCACCCCGGGCTGATCAAGCGGCTCTTCGAGCTCGAAGTGCCCGAGATCGGCTCGGGCGTCGTTGAGATCAAGGCGGCGGCACGCGAGCCGGGGCACCGCACGAAGATCGCCGTGTGGTCCAACGACCCCAATGTCGACCCGGTCGGTGCCTGCGTCGGCGCCCGTGGGTCGCGGGTGCGCATGGTCACCAACGAGTTGCGCGGCGAGCGCGTCGACGTCGTGCCGTTCTCCGACGACCCGGTCGAGCTGATCCAGAATGCGCTCGCCCCCGCCCGGGTGCGCGAGGTGCGCCTGGACGAGGAGACCGGCACGGCGACGGTGATCGTCAGTGACTTCCAGCTCTCCCTCGCCATCGGCAAGGAAGGCCAGAACGCGCGGTTGGCGGCTCGGCTGACCGGCTGGCGCATCGACATCAAGAGCGAGACCCAGCTGGCTGAGGAAGAGGCCGGCTACGCCGACCAGGAGTGGGCCGAGGGCGAGTGGGTCGAGGACGAAAAAGGTGACCTCGTGTGGAAGCCGGCCGAGGGTGGCGAGGCCATGTCGGCGGCCGAGTGGTCACACGCCGTCGAGGACGCGGCCGAAGGCAAGGGCGGCGAGGGGGCTACGGCGGCAGCGGGCGACGCGCCCGCCGCCGGGTCCGAGGAGGCAGGCGGGGCCGCCGAGGCATCAGCCAAGGCGGAGCCCGCGGCGGAAATGGCGGCAGAGCCCGCGGCGGCGGAAGTGGTGACAGAGCCCGCGGCGGCCGAAGCCTCCGAGGTCACGGAGGAGGCCGAGGCATAGCGCCGACACGGACCTGTGTCGGCTGCCGGCGTGCCCTGCCGGCGGACCGGCTGGTCCGGATCGTGCGCCGGCCCGGCGGGGGCCTCGCCGTCGACCGGCACGGCGTCGGGCGGGGGGCGTGGCTGTGCCGGGAGTCGCCGCCGTGCCTGGATCGGGCCGTGCGCCAGCATCGCTTCGAGCGGGCGTTTCGTGCGCCGGTCGGGGCCGCTGAGCTGGAGCAGTTGTGTGCGCAGATGGGTGTGGCGTGGAGGAGTGGGGCACCTGATGTGCGAGGATGAGGGGCTGGGTTGACCCCGAGCCCCGCAAAGACAAGGACGAAGAAAACCACTTGCCGAAGAAGATTCGCGTCTATGAGCTGGCCAAAGAGCTAGGCCTCACCAACAAGGAAGGGCTCGAGCTGGCCCTTTCCCTCGGGATCGGGGTCAAGAGCCACTCGTCCTCCATCGAGGACGCGCAGGCGGACCGCGTCCGCCGCAAGGCCGACGCGGAAGGGTTGCGGCGACCCGTCCAGCCCGAGGAGCCGGCCCCGGCCAAGAAGGCGGCCAAGGCCACCAAGAAGGCGGCGCCGGCGAAGAAGGCCGCGGCGACGACCGAGGCTGCGACCGCTCCAGCTGCCGCGGAGCGCCCTGCGGCGAGCGGGACGACTGCGGCGCCTGCGCCGGCCAAGAAGGCGGTGGCGGCATCGAGTGCGGGGGCGACTGTGGCCCCGGCCAAGAAGGCGCCCGCCCGCAGTGTGGCTGCTCCGCCGGCCGACGCGCCTGCGGCGGCGTCGTCGGGTGATGGTGGTGGCGGTGCTGCTGCCGAGGCGCCCGTTCGTTCGTCTCGCCTGATCAGCAGCCGGCCGACCGAACGTCCGCCCGCCGCGCCTGCCGCCCCGGCGGCAGGGGACCGTCCTGCGGCCTCGCCCGCCCAGGCGCCGGCGGCCGCACATTCCGCGGCTGCGCACGCACCGGAGACGGCGGCACCGCCCGACCAGCGCCGGACCCGACCCCCACTCAGCCCGTCCGGCAAGCCCGTGCCTCCGCCGCCCGGGCAGCGACCGCCGCTCGGACCGAGCGGGCGGCCCATTCCGCCCCCGCCCGGCATGGGCGGGCGCCGGCCCACTTCGAACGCACCCTCCGGTCCCCGTCCCGGCGGCGGCGGCGGAAGCTCCTACCCGCAGCGCACCGGCGGCCGGCCCGCGGGAGGCGCGGGGCGTCCCGGTGGCGGTGCGGGCGGTGGCGGTGGCTTCGGCGGCCGCCCGGGTGGCGGCTTCGGCGGGCGCTCGGGCGCGGGTGCCCCAGCCGGTGCCCCGCCGCAGGGAGGACGTGGGGGCATGCCGGGTCGGCGGCCTCCACAACGTCGGGCGCGGCGACGCCGGCGCAACCTCGAAGAGCTCGAGCCGACGCAGCTCACGACGTACCAGCCGTCGACGGCGCCGGTGCCCGAGGGCGAGATCATCATCGAGCGTGGCTCGACCGCGCGCGACCTCGGTCCCAAGCTCAACCGCAGCGCCGGCGACATCGTGCGCTTCCTGCTGTTGCAGGGCGAGATGGTCATGGCCACGCAGTCGCTGAGCGACGACATGATCGAGCTGTTCGCCGCTGAGATCGGCGCAGACGTGCGCTTGGTCGACCCCGGCGAGGAGCAGGAGGCCGAGCTCTTGGCCCGGTACTTCGAGGACGAGGACGAAGAGGACGAGGCCGACCAGCGGCCGCGCCCGCCGGTCGTCACCGTCATGGGCCACGTCGACCACGGCAAGACGCTGCTGCTCGACAAGATCCGCTCCGCCAACGTCGTAGCCGGGGAAGCCGGCGGCATCACGCAGCACATCGGCGCCTACCAGGTGGAGTGGCAGGACCACCCGATCACGTTCATCGACACGCCGGGCCACGCCGCGTTCACCGCGATGCGGGCGCGGGGCGCGCAGGTCACGGACATCGTGATTTTGGTTGTGGCGGCCGACGACGGCGTCATGCCCCAGACGATCGAGGCCATCGACCACGCCAAGGCGGCCGATGTGCCGATCATCGTCGCCGTCAACAAGATCGACCGCGAGCAGGCCGACCCCCAGCGCGTCATGCAGCAGCTCTCCGAGCGCGAGCTGGTGCCCGAGGCGTGGGGTGGCGACACGATCTTCGTCGAGGTCTCAGCCCTGCAGGGGACGGGGATCGAGACGTTGCTCGAGCAGATCGTGCTCGTGGCCGAGGTCGAGGAACTCACGGCGCGGGTCGAGGGCGAGGCGCGGGGCGTGGTGTTGGAGGCGAACCTCGAGGCCGGGCGCGGGCCGGTGGCGACGCTGATCGTGCAGCAGGGCACCTTGCAGGTGGGCGACCCCGTGGTCGCGGGCGCCGCCTGGGGCAAGGTCAAGGCGCTGGTGGACGACCGGGGCGACCACATCAAGGAGGCGCTGCCGTCGACGCCGGTGCAGGTGTTGGGGTTCTCGGAGCCACCGAACGCCGGCGACGAGATGCGCGGGGCGAAGGACCTGGCTCGTGCCCGCACGCTGGGCGAGGCCCGGGCACAGCGCTTCCGCCTGTCCGGGCACAAGCCGGTTGCGGCCGCGACGGGTGCCCGGCTGGAGGACCTGTTCGAGCAGATTTCTCGCGGCGAGACGGCGACGCTGAACATCGTCTTGAAGGCCGACATGCAGGGCTCGCTCGAGGCCGTCACCGAGTCGTTGAAGCGGTTGGAGCGCGAAGACGTGAAGTTGAGTTTCGTGTTGCGAGGCATCGGCGGCATCACCGAGAACGACGTGCAGCTGGCGGCGGCGTCGAACGCCACGATCATCGGCTTCAACGTGCGGCCGGACCGCCGGTCCCGCGAACAGGCCGAGCAGTCGGACGTGCAGATCCGGACGTACGAGATCATCTACAAGCTCTTGGAGGACTTGGAAGCCGCGATGGTCGGCATGCTGGCGCCGGTCTTCGAGGAGATCGTCACCGGCGAGGCCGAGGTGCGCCAGACCTTCCGGGTGCCGAGGATCGGCACGATCGCCGGGTGCTACGTGCGCGAGGGCAAGATCACCCGGGGCTCCAAGGTGCGGTTCCTGCGCGAGGGGACGGTCATCTGGAAGGGTGCCATCAACTCACTGCGCCGCTTCAAGGACGACGTACGCGAGGTGGCGTCGGGCTTCGAGTGCGGCATCGGCTTGACCGACTTCCAGGACCTGAAGGAAGGGGACCTGATCGAGACCTACGAGGAGCGCGAGATCGCCCGGACCTGAGCCCCTGCCCTCTGTCGGGGGCCTGCGGCATTGTTTTGGAGGTTCGGGATTTGTGGGCTGGGCACGTGTTCGAGCGGAGGAGCTGACACGGTGAGCGTGAGACGGCGTACGGCGACCTACCCGCGGGCACTGCGGGTCAACCAGGTGTTGCGACAGGTGGTGGCGGAGGAGCTCGAGCGTCTCGGCGACGCCGACGACCTGCCGATGCTGACCGTGACGTCGGTCGAGGTGGCACCCGACATGCGGACGGCGGTGGTGTATCTGGCGTCTCTGGACGCCGCGACGGCCGAACTGTTGGAGGAGCAGCGGGCGCACCTGCAGAAACTGATCGGGTCGCAGATGACGATCAAGCGGACCCCGAAGCTGCGATTCCAGGCCGACCCGGCGATCGCCGCGGGGACCAGGGTCGAGGAGCTCCTGCGCGGGCTGCACCATTCCCACGACGTCCACGATGTCCGCGATGTCCGCGAGGACGAGCCGCCGGCAACGTGAGCGTCAATGGCCTGGTGGTCGTCGACAAGGCGGCCGGCTGGACCTCGCACGACGTCGTGGCGCGGTGCCGCGGCATCTTCGGGCAGCGCAAGATCGGCCATGCCGGCACCCTGGACCCCGACGCCACCGGTGTGTTGCTGGTGGGGCTGGGCCGGGTGACGCGCCTGATGCGCTTCCTGACCGTCCTGCGCAAGACGTACACGACCGACATCGTCCTGGGGACCGCGACGTCGACGCTCGATGCGTCGGGCGAGGTGACGGCGACCTTCGACATGCGCGGCGTCGCTCCTGCCGACGTGGCGGCCGCCGCCGGCACGTTGACGGGGGAGATCGAGCAGGTGCCCCCGATGGTCTCCGCGGTGAAGGTCGAGGGGCGCCGGCTGCACGAACTGGCGCGTGAGGGCTTGGAGGTGGAACGCAAGTCGCGGCCGGTGACCGTCTACCGCTTCGACACGTCGCCCGATCCGGCGCGTCCGGGCGTGTACCGGGCCGTGGTCGAATGCTCCTCGGGAACCTACGTGCGCGTGTTGGCCGACGACCTCGGGCGGGCCTTGGGGGGCGGCGCCCACCTCGACCACCTGCGGCGGACGTGCATCGGCTCATTCGGGGAGGCCGACATGCGGCCGATCGAGTCGATCGGGCCCGACACGGTGCTCACACCGGCGGCGGCCATGCGCGACCTGGAGTCCGTGCCGGTCGACGACGACATTGCCGCATCGATCAGAAACGGGCTCCCCCTCGACCGAGTGCCGCTCGGTGCGATCGGCGACGGTCCCTGGGCCATGCTCGACGGCGGTGGTGCGCTGCTCGCCGTCTACGAGGCGACGGGCACCGACCGTATCCGGCCCGCCGTCGTCTTGGCCGGGGACTGACGGGTGCCCGACTACCCTCCGGGGGCGATGCCCCCCACGCCCGGAACGCCCGGAACGCCCGGACCCGGTACTGCCGTCACCATCGGCGCCTACGACGGGGTCCACCTCGGCCACCGCGCCCTGCTGCGCGACCTGTGCGACCGGGCCGAGGCGGCGGGGCTCTCGTCGGTGGTGGTGACGTTCGACCGCCACCCCGCCTACGTCGTGCGGCCCGAGTCGGCGCCCAAGCAGCTGACGGGCCTCGAGCAGAAGCTCGAGCTCCTCGCCGACTGCGGTGTCGACCGCACGGTGGTGGTGCCCTTCGACGACGAGCGGGCCAACGAGACCGCTGAGGACTTCGTGAGGGAGGTGCTCGTCGACCAGCTTTCCGCCCGCATCGTGGTGGTCGGGGAGGACTTCCACTTCGGGCACGGGCGGAAGGGCAACGTCGCGTTGCTGCGCGAGCTGGGTGCCCGTTGGGGCTTCGAGGTGATCGGCGTCGGCCTCACCGACGACGGCACCGAGCCCGTCTCCTCGACCCGGATCCGCGCCCTGCTGGCCGCGGGCGAGGTGGAGGAAGCGGCACGCCTGCTCGGCCGCTTGCACGAGGTACGGGGGCCCGTCGTGCGGGGGGACGGCCGGGGTGGGCCGGAGCTCGGGTTCCCGACAGCCAACCTCGAGATCCCCGGCGACATCGCCCTGCCGGCGGACGGGGTGTACGCAGGGCACTTCCGCCGGGCCGACGGCACGATGCACCAGGCCGCTGTCAACGTCGGCCGGCGGCCCACGTTCTACGAGCCGGGCGCCGCCCCGGTGCTGGTCGAGGCCCACCTCCTGCACTTCGACGGCGACCTCTACGGGGAGCCGTCCCGGGTGTGCTTCGCCCACCGCCTGCGGGACGAGCTGCGCTTCGACTCGGTCGAGGACCTGATCGCACAGATGCACCAGGACGTGGCCGAGGCCGAGCGGATACTCGCCGCGGCCGATCTTCCCTGATCAGCGGCCGGCTGCTAGCATGGAGGCCGGCCGGGGACTGGTTCCTGGCCGACTCCGACATCGTTTCTCCTGAGGTTCCTCTATGCCCGACACGCAGGCCACCATCGCCGAGTACCGGCTCCACGACACGGACACCGGCTCACCCGAGGTGCAGATTGCCCTGCTGTCCGGACGGATCAACCACCTGACGGAACACCTGAAGGAGCACAAAGGGGACCACCACACCCGGCGCGGCCTGATGAAGCTCATCGGCCAGCGCCGGCGGCTGCTCGACTACGTCCGCAAGAACGACGTCGAGCGCTACCGCTCCATCATCAGCCGTCTCGGCATCCGACGGTAGCGGCGGCACCCACAAACACGGGCGTCTCCAGCAGCTGGCTGCCAGTTGCCGGTCACTTCGAACTGCGAGGTGGTCGACCACTGGGAACCGGACGAGAAGATGCCCCCGACAAACGAGGAGCATCATGTCTGATGCCATTTCCGTCTCGGCCCCGATCAGCGGGACCGAGCGCAGCATGTCCATCGAGGCGGGGAAGCTCGCCCAACTTGCCGACGGCGCCGTCCTGGCCCGCCTCGGCGACACCGTCATCCTGGCCACGGCCACGGCGGCCCGGTCGGTGCGGGAGGGGACCGATTTCTTCCCGCTGACCGTCGACATCGAGGAGCGGACCTACGCCGCCGGCAAGATCCCGGGCTCCTTCTTCCGTCGGGAGGGTAAGGCCTCGGACCAGGCCATCCTCACCGACAGGCTGATCGACCGCCCGCTGCGGCCCTCCTTCCCGGAAGGCTTCCGCAACGAGGTGCACATCGTGGGGACCGTCGTCGGAGCCGACCAGGTCAACCCGCACGACGTCCTGGCCATCAACGCGGCGTCGGCGGCGCTGATGATCTCGGGTATTCCCTTCGACGGCCCGATCGGCGCGGTGCGCGTCGCATACACGACCGAAGGGACGTGGATCCCGCACCCCACCTTCGAGGAGGGTGAGGAGAGCACCTTCGAGCTGGTCGTTGCCGGGCGGGCGCTGACCGAGGACGCCGACAGCGAGATCGCCATCATGATGGTCGAGGCCGGCGGCACCGAGAAGTCCTGGGACTACTACAAGGACGGCGCGCCGAAGGTGACCGAAGAAGTGCTGGCCCAGGGGCTCGAGGCGTCGAAGCAGTGGATCCGCGAGTCGATCAACCTCCAGCGCGAGCTCCTTGCGTCCTACGTGGCCGTGCGCGGACCGATCGAGACGATCCCCTTCACGACCTTCTCGGACTACGAGGACGACGTGTGGGAGCGGGTGCAGGCCGTCGGCACCGACGCCATCACCAAGGCGAACCTGGTCACGTCGAAGGCCGAGCGCAACGCGGCGCTCGATGCCGCCGGCGAGGAGATCCGCGCCGCCCTGGGCGACGAGTTCGCCGATCGCCCGGGCGAGGTCAAGGCGGCCATCCGGGGGCTGACCAAGAAGCTCGTGCGGAAGCGCATCGTCGAGGACGGCGTGCGGGTCGACGGCCGCAGTACGTCGGACATCCGCCCCCTGTCGGCCGAGATCGACCTCTTACCGACGGCGCACGGGTCGGCGCTCTTCCAGCGAGGCGAGACCCAGGTCCTCAACGTGACGACGCTCGGCATGCCCCGCATGAACCAGCTTCTCGACACGATCACACCCGTCGAGTTCAAGCGCTACATGCATCACTACAACTTCCCGCCCTTCTCGACCGGGGAGACCGGCTTCATGCGGGGCCCCAAGCGCCGCGAGATCGGCCACGGCCTGCTGGCCGAGCGGGCGCTGCTGCCCGTGGTGCCGAGCGAGGAGGAGTTCCCCTACTCCATCCGCGTCGTGTCCGACGTGCTGTCGTCGAACGGCTCCACCTCCATGGCTTCTGTGTGCGGTTCGACGTTGTCGCTCATGGCGGCAGGCGTGCCGATCAAGGCGCCGGTGGCGGGCATCGCCATGGGCCTCGTCTACGACGACGGCAACTACGTCACCCTTACCGACATCCTCGGCTCGGAGGACGCGTTCGGCGACATGGACTTCAAGGTTGCCGGCACGGCGGACGCGGTCACTGCGTTGCAGCTCGACACGAAGATCGACGGGCTACCGGCCGACGTGCTGGGCAAGGCTTTGTTGCAGGCTAAGGAAGCCCGCCTGACCATCCTGGGCGTCATGGCCGGCGCCATCGCCGAGCCCCGCTCCGAGGTGGCGACGAGCGCGCCCAAGATCGTCTCGATGGAGATCCCGATCGACAAGATCGGCGAGGTCATCGGCCCCAAGGGCAAGGTCATCAACACGCTGCAGCAGGAGACCGGCGCCGACATCGCGGTCGACGACGACGGCGTCGTCGGCACCGTGACCATCGGGGCCAAGGACGGCAACGCCGTGACCGAGGCCAAGCGGCGGATATCCCTCATCCTCGACCCGCCGACGGCCGACGTGGGCGCTGTCTACGACGGCAAGGTCGTCAACATCACCAAGTTCGGTGCCTTCGTGAACGTGCTGCCGGGCCGCGACGGCCTGTTGCACATCTCGAAGCTGTCGTCGCTCGCCGGCGGCAAGCGCATCAACAACGTGGAGGACGTCCTGACCCTGGGGCAACCGGTCGAGGTCCGCGTGGACGACATCGACCCGCAGGGCAAGGTGTCCTTGTCGCTCGCCTCGGTGCCCGAGGCGCCGGCGGGTGGCGGCGACGGCGACCGCGGCGACCGCTGGCGAGCGCGGCGGGGCCCGTGGTGGCGCCGGCAACGGCGAGCGTAACGGCGACGCTGCGCCGGCCTCCCCATCCGGTGGCAGCGCGGCGCCCTCCTTCGAGGACGCGTTCGAGGCCGAGCTCAAAGCCGACCTCGGCGACCTGGGGCCGGGCGCAACTGCGGCCGAGGGTGGTCGCGGCGGTGACCGTGGCGGCGACCGTGACCGCGACCGCAACCGGTCGCGGGGCCGCTCCCGTCGTCGTTGATCGAGACCTCGGTCCTGCCGTGTGGCATCCGCCTGGTCACCGAGACCATGCCGGATGTCCACTCGGTCGCGGTCGCTTACTGGGTCGGCACCGGCTCGCGTGACGAGCCCGGCGAGCTCGCCGGCGCGTCGCACTTCCTCGAGCATCTCCTCTTCAAGGGGACCGAGCACCGCTCGGCCGCGGCGATCGCCGAGGCGCTCGATGAGGTGGGCGGTGACTGCAACGCGTTCACGACCAAGGAGTACACGACGTTCTACGTCCGGCTCCTCTCCGACCACCTGTCGCTCGGGCTCGACATCCTGAGCGACATCATCTGGGAGCCGGCGCTGCGGCCGTCCGACATCGACGCCGAGCGCACCGTCATCCTCGACGAGATCCTGATGCACGCCGACGAGCCGGCCGACCTGGCCGCTGAACGCTGGCAGGCCTCGATGTTCCCCGGGCACGCCCTCGGTCGGGACACGCTCGGCACGGCGTCGTCGGTGGGGCACATCACCCGTGACGACATCGACGCCTTCCGGGCCCGGCACTACCGGCCGACCAACATGGTCGTCTCGGCGGCGGGCGACTGCACGCACGAAGCGGTGGCAGCCGACCTCGAGCACCGCTTTGCGGGCGTGCGCGGCGGCGAGATCCCCGAGCGCGCCGCTCCCGGCCCCGACGTCCTCTCGCTCGACGTCGTGCGCCGCCCGACCGAACAGGCGCACCTGGTCTACGGCGCCCGCTCCGTGTCGCGCTTCGACGAGCGGCGTTGGTCGCTCGCGGTCCTCAATCACGTCCTGGGCGGTGGGCTCTCGAGCCGGCTGTTCCAGAAGGTGCGCGAGGAGCGCGGCCTCGCCTACTCGGTGTGGTCCGAACGCGCCGCCTATTCGGACACGGGTTCGCTGGCCGTCGTCGCCGGTACCGCGCCTGAAAACGTCGACGAGGTGCTCCGCATCGTGGAGGACGAGCTCGAGCTGCTGGCCACCGAGGGCGTGACCGAACGCGAGCTGGCGATCGCCAAGGGCAACCTGCGCGCCGAGACGCTCCTCTCGGGGGAGGACTCCGGGGCGCGTATGAGCCGCATCGGCGCGTCACTGCTGCTGCACGGCGAGGTGCTGACGGTCGACGAGGTGCTGGCGCACATCGATGCGGTGGACCGGTCCCAGGTACTCGACGTCGCCGCAGAGCTGGCACAGGCACCGCGCACCCTGAGTGCGGTGGGGCCGTTCGACGCGGCGCTCTTCGAGTCCCACCTGCCCGCGTTGGCCGCCCGGTAGCCTCGTTTCTCATGATCAAGGTCGGTGTCGTCGGCGCCGGCGGCCGCATGGGCCAGGAGGTCGCCCGGGCGGTGCACGGTGCGGCCGACATGGAGCTGGTGGCGGCGGTCGACCCGGCCCACGTCGGGGACGACGCCGCCGGACGCACGATCGTGGGCGAGATGTTGGCGCTCGCCGACCTCGGCGCCGAGGTCGTCGTCGACTTCACCATCGCCGAAGCGGTCCGCCACAACGTCGCTCACTACGCGGAGCAGCGCGTGCACGCCGTCATCGGCACGAGCGGGCTGAGCAACGAGGACCTCGACCGGATACGCAAGGCCTTCGTCGACAGCGGCCGCAATGTCGTCGTGGCGGCCAACTTCGCCATCGGCGCCGTGCTGCTCATGCACTGCTCCCGCATCGTCGCGCCCCACATGGACGGCGTGGAGGTGATCGAGCTGCACCACGACAACAAGCGGGACGCGCCTTCGGGCACGGCGCTGCGCACCGCCGCGCTGATAGCCGAGGCCCGGGGGGAGGCGGGGAGCGGCCCTCTCGGCCCGGACCCGACGACCGACTTCGTCCTGCCCGGCGCCCGCGGCGCCGAGGCGGATGGCGGCGTCCACATCCACTCGGTGCGCCTCCCCGGGTTGGTGGCGCACGAGGAGGTCGTGTTCGGCGCGGCCGGCCAGAGCCTGAGCATCCGCCACGATTCCTACGACCGCACGTCCTTCATGCCCGGCGTACTCCTCGCCGTCCGCGCGGTTGGGACGCGACCCGGCCTGACGCTGGGTCTCGAGCCGCTGCTCGGGCTGTGAACCCCGAAGTCCGCGAGCGGCTCCTCCGCTCGACCTACGACTGCGTGGCGCGCTGGGGCCTGGACAAGACGACGGTCGAGGATGTGGCACGCGAGGCCGGCGTGTCGCGGGCGACGGTCTACCGCTATTTCCCGGGCGGCCGTGACGAGCTGATCTCAGCCGTTGTCGGCTGGGAGTTCGCGCGCTTCTTCCTGCGCCTGTACGAGGAGGTGTCCGACGCCGACACCCTCGAAGAGGTCATGGAGCGGGGTCTCATGTTCGCGCACCGTGCTGTCGTCGAGCACGAGGTCCTCCAGCGCATCCTCGTCACCGAGCCCGAGATCCTCTTGCCCCGCATGACGACGGAGGCCGACCAGACCCAGGCGATGGTCGCGGCGTTCCTGGCGCCCTACCTCGTGCGGCACGGAATGACGGAAGGAGCCGAGCTCGACGTTGCTGCCGACTTCCTCGCCCGCATGGTGCTCTCCTACATCGCGTCGCCCGGACGATGGGACCTCGACGACCCCGAGCAGGTGGCGCTGCTCGTCCGGTCAGAGCTGCTCGCCGGCATCCGGTGACCGGCGCGACGCCCGAGCAGGCACCGCCGCCATCCTGTTACCGCCACCCCGAGAAGGCGGCGTCGGTGGTGTGCGCGCGCTGCGACCGCCCGATCTGCACCGATTGCATGGTGTCGGCGTCGGTTGGCTGGCAGTGCCCTGAGTGCGCCTCGGCGGGAGCGAAGAAGTCGCGCCAGGTTCCCGCCTTCACGCATACGAGCCGGGGACGGACCGGTGTGGTTGGCTCGACCAACCCGACACCCCTGGTGCTCTCGATCATCGGCATCAACGTCGTCGTCTTCTTCCTCGAACGGTTCGGCAACGACGTGGCCGTGATCAACAAGTACGCATTGCAACCGATTCGTATCCACTACCAGCATCAGTACTACCGGGCGTTCACGGCAATGTTCCTGCACGCGAACTTCCAGCACATCCTCTTCAACATGATCGCACTGCTCATCGTCGGGCCGGCGGTCGAGGTGCTCCTCGGCAGGGCGCGGTTCCTGGTGCTGTACCTCCTCGCCGGCCTCGCGGGCAGCGTGGCCTCGTACCTGCTGAGCCCGGCCACCATCTTCGGCCTCGGCGCCTCCGGGGCGATCATGGGCGTGATGGGCGCCTACGTCGTCATCGGGTTGCGCCGGCGCCTGCCCATCGCGGCGGTCGTGGGGCTCCTCGTCCTGAACCTCTTGATCGGCTTCAGCGGTTCGATCGACTGGCGGGCCCACCTCGGCGGTCTGGCCGTGGGTGGTCTGCTCGCCTTCGTCTACGACTACGCCGGTGACCTGGGTGACCGCACCACGGCGATCGCCCTCACGGTGGGCTCCTCGGTGGTTGTGTTCGTTGTTCTGGGGCTATTGCTGACCGGGGTGGCGCCCGGGCACGTGAACCTGAGCTGAGCCGAGCGAAACTCCAATCCGAGGGCGGCCGGACTCCGCTGCGGTCGTATACGGCGTGAGGGGCCGGGGTTTCGCCCGGCTGCATATGCCGGGCGTATACACCCGGGCGAAACTGCCGGTGGCTGACCCATATACGGACCGAACAAATTCTGGGCGAGGCGGGGCCGGCCTCCGGAGCGATGAAAGTCCTGGTCGGCCAGGTGGTTGACACTGAGACAAAAATCGCCATACTGTTTCACCAGTGGGTGTGGCAGCAGTACGACCGGAGCGGGGGCTCCCGGGTTCCCTCCCGGAGGCACGGGACGGCGTCGTCAGGCATCTCGGAGCCGACGACCGGTCCTCGACACGGGTCCGGCTGGTCGACGGGGCGCTGCGGTGCCTGGCCCGGCAGGGGATCGCCAAGACCACGGTCGACGACATCGCCCGGGAAGCCGGGCTCTCAAGGGCCACCGCCTACCGGACGTTCCCGCGGGGCAAGGACGACATCCTCGCCGCGGTCGTCGAGACCGAGGTGGCCCGCCTGTTCTCGTCGCTGGCGGTGGTCATGGGGGAGGCCCACGACCTCGAGGACGTGCTCGTGACGGGCATGGTCGAGTCCGCCCGTCAGCTGCGCTCGCACGAGGCGCTGTCCTACCTCCTCGCGTACGAGCCGGGCGCCGTCTTGCCGCAGCTGACCTTTGCCGGGCAGGACCGGGTTTTGCTCCGGGCCGGCGACCAGGCCGCCCCGTTCTTCGCCCGCTGGCTCGAGCCCGAGCAGGCATCGAGGGCGGCGGAGTGGGCGGTGCGCATCGTTCTCGCGTACTGCTCCGACCAGAACCCGGGGACGGACCTCACCGACCCGGCCGCGACGCGGGCGCTGGTGCGCTCGTTCGTGTTGCCGGGGATCCTCGCCTTGCGGGTCGAGGCCGGCAGCGAAGGCGGAACAGATTTCTCCAGCAGTGCAAGACGGGCAACACAGACAACAACGACCACCACGAAGGGGGCGGTGCAATGACCACGCTCGAGAACGAGCAGGAACAATTCGGGTCCAACCTCGAGCTGATCGGGCGGGAGAGCATCGACGATCTCGAAGCCGTGCTCAGCGTCGTGGGTTCCTACGACAAGGAGGGCTTCCACCGGGTCCCGGACAACTGCCCGGCGGAGTTCACCTGGGACTACGAGAAGGGCGCCAAGCCGCAGCTCGACAAGCTCTACGAGAAGGCCAAGAAGGCGCAGTGGAACGGCCAGACCGACCTCGACTGGTCGATCGAGGTGGACCAGGAGCAGGTGGTCATCGCCAACGCCGAGGCCAACCCAGCCCAGATGCAGTGGGACGACTCGGCGTTGGCGGGCACGGTGCTGGAGAAGTGGGACGACAAGAAGTTCATCGAGTTCGGGATCCAGAACCAGAACTGGCTCCTCTCTCAATTCATGCACGGCGAGCAGGGCGCGCTGTTGTGCACGGCGAAGATCGTCGAGACGGTCCCGTGGATCGACGCCAAGTACTACGCCGCGACGCAGGTGATGGACGAGGCTCGCCACGTCGAGGTGTTCTCGAAGTATCTCGACGAGAAGCTCTCGGGGCACTACCCGATGAACGCGCATCTCGGCATGCTGCTCGACGACATCGTGGCCGACTCGCGCTGGGACATGACGTATCTCGGCATGCAGATCATGGTCGAGGGGCTCGCGCTGGCCGCGTTCGGCTTCATCCACATGATGACGACCGAGCCGCTGCTCAAGAAGCTGCTGCGTTACGTCATGGCCGACGAGGCCCGCCACGTCGCCTTCGGCGTGCTCAGCCTCCAGGAGTACTACAAGGAGCTGAACGCGGCGGAGCTGCGCGAGCGCCAGGAGTTCGCCTTCGAGGCCGCCATCCGCATGAAGGACCGCATGGCGATGCAGGAGGTCTGGGACCGCATGGAGGTCCCGACGTCCGACGTGGTCAAGCTGATGCAGGCGGCACCCGAGCGCGACGACTTCCAGATCCTCCTGTTCTCAAAGATCGTCCCGAACCTCAAGAAGCTCGGGCTGCTCGACGCGGCGGACGGCTGGCTGCGCCAGAAGTTCACCGAGATGGGTGCCATCGCCTTCGAGAACCTGACCGACTCGACCGAGGACGAGGACGCGTTCGCCGACGGGTCGCCCGCCGAGCGCAACGTCGCCTAGGCCCGGGGCCTGGGTTCCCGACAACACGCTGGTAGCCTGAGGGGGCAATGAGCCCCGCCCAGGACGCGCCCCGTTTCGGCCGGGTGATCACCGCCATGGTGACGCCGTTCGACGACGACGGTGCCCTCGACCTGGGCGTCGCGGTGGAGTTGGCGCGCTGGCTCGTGGCGCACGGGAGCGACGGGCTCGTCCTGACCGGCTCCACCGGCGAGAGTGCGGTGCTGACCGACGACGAGAAGGCCGCCCTGTGGGAGGCCGTTGCCGGCGCGGTGAGCGTCCCGGTGATCGCCGGGACCGGCTCCAACGACACGCCGCACTCGCGGGGGATGACGCGGCGCGCGGTCGGGTGCGGGGTGGACGGCATCCTGCTGGTCACGCCGTACTACAACCGGCCGTCGCAGGCGGGCATCCACGAGCACTTCCGGGTCTGCGCCGAGGCCGCGGGGGAGCTGCCGGTGATGCTCTACGACATCCCGGTGCGGTCGGGACGGCGGATCGCCATCGACACCATGCTCCGGCTGGCCCGCGAGGTGCCCAACATCGTGGCGCTGAAGGACGCGGCGGCCGACACGCCGACGACGGCACACCTCATCGCGCAGGCGCCCCCGGGCTTCGAGGTCTACAGCGGCGACGACGTGATGACGCTGCCGTTCCTGTCGGTGGGGGCGGTCGGGCTCGTGAGCGTCGCCGCGCACTGGATCGGGCCCCAGCTGCGCCGGGTGATCGACGCCTTCCTGGCGGGCGACCTGGCGACCGCCATCGCCGGGAACGCCGAGCTGCTGGACTCGTTCGACTTCGAGTCGACGCCCGAGTACCCCAACCCGTTGCCCGCCAAGGCCATGATGCGCGCGCTCGGCCACAAGGTCGGGCAGTGCCGCCTGCCCATGGGCGCGTCGACCCCGGAGCTCGACGCCCAGGCGGCCAAGGTCCTGGCGGCCGTCGGGCCCCCGGCCGTCACGGTCGCCTCGCTTGGCTGACGCGGCCAAGAAGGCCAACAACGGCGGCAGGGGCGGCAAGGCCAAGGCGAAGCCGGTCCGGGTCGTCTTCCTGGGCGGGCTGGGGGAGATCGGCCGCAACTGCGCCTGCATCGAGGTCGAGGGCCGTATCGTCGTCCTCGACTGCGGGATCATGTTCCCCGACCCCGACATGCCGGGGATCGACCTCGTCCTCCCCGAATTCACCTATCTGCACGAGCGGGCGGACCGGGTCGACGGCATCGTGCTCACCCACGGGCACGAGGACCACACGGGCGGGCTGGCCTTCCTGCTGCGCGAGCTGCGCGCCCCGATCTACGGGTCCGAGCTGACCGTCGGGCTGGCCCGGCACCGCGTCGAGGAGGCGGGGCTCGCCGACCAGACCCGGTTCGTCGTCGTGCGAGACGGCGAGCGCGTGCGCGTGGGCGCCTGCGACGTCGAGTTCATCCCGGTGACGCACTCGGTGCCCGAGTCGATGGCCATCGCGTTCCACACGCCGCAGGGCGTGATCCTGCACTCGGGCGACTTCAAGCTGGACCTGCAGCCCGTCGACGGGCGGCGCACCGACCTGTCGCGCATGGGTGAGCTGGCCGAGCGCGAAGGGATCCGGCTCCTCTTGTCCGACTCGACCAACGCCGAGGAGCCCGGCTTCACCGAGTCCGAGTCCTCGGTCGGCCTGGTACTCCGGCGCGTGTTCGCGGCACAGGCAGGCAAGCGCCTCGTGGTCGCGTGCTTCGCCAGCCACATGCACCGGGTGCAGCAGATCATCGACGCCGCGGTGGCGAACGGGCGCAAGGTGGCCACGCTCGGCCGGTCCATGGGCAAGAACGTCGAGCTGGGTTCCCGCCTCGGCATCATCAACATCCCCGACGGCGTGCAGATCGACATCGAGGACGTGGACGACTTCCCGCCGGGCCAAGTGTGCGTGATCTCCACGGGATCGCAGGGCGAGCCCATGTCGGCGTTGTCGCTCATGGCCACAGGGGAGAACAAATGGCTCCGCATCGGCGAGGACGACGTCGTGGTGATCAGCGCCCACCCCATCCCGGGCAACGAGTGGTCGGTGGGCCAGGTCATCGACGACCTCCACCGCCGGGGGGCCGAGGTCGTGCACTCGGGCGCGGAACGGGTCCACGTGAGCGGGCACGCGCGCCAGGGTGAGCTGCGCACGCTCCTCTCGGTGACGAAGCCCGAGTGCTTCGTCCCGGTCCACGGCGAGTTCCGCCACATGGTGCACCACGCCCGCCTCGCCCTCTCGATGGGGCTCGACCCGGCCAAGGTGCTCCTCTGCGAGGACGGGGACGCGATCACACTCGACGCCAAGGGCATCGCGCGCGACGGCCGGGTTCCGGGCGGCTACGTGTACGTCGACGGCACGGTGGGCGACATCGAGCACGGTGTGCTGCGCGACCGCCAGAAGCTGGCCGAGGAGGGCGTGGTCATGGTGGTGGTCACGGTCGACCGCCAGGCGTGCACCCTCAGCGGCCCGCCGGTGATCGAGACGCGGGGCTGGGTCCACGCGCCCGAGGCCGAGGAACTGCTCGGCGAGGCGAGCGAGGTGGTCGGCGCGGCGGTGACGCAGGCCTTGAAGGACGGGGCGCACGACATGGAGGTGCTGAGCCGGCACACCCGCAAGGCCCTCGGCCGGTTCGTCGGCGAGCGCACGAGGCGCCGGCCGATGATCGTGCCGGTCGTCCTGATGGTCTGAGCCGCAGACCGTTCCGACCAGGGAACGGACCGATCGGGCCTGACCTCGGGCCGCGCGCACGCGTCGGTCAGCGCCCGAGGAACTCCACCAACTCCGCCACCCGGTTGCTCACGACGGCGTCGACGCCGTCCGCCACCACGCGGGCCATGTCCGCGGGAGCGTCGACCGTCCACGTCGAGACCCCGAGCCCCGCCTCGTGCACCAAGGCGACCCCTTCGGCGGACACGAACGAGCACATCGGGTTCCAGAACTCCGCGCCGAGCTCGCGGAGGACGTCCAACGGCGGATCGGCTCCCTCGGTCCAGGTCAGCCCGATGCGCGCCCGACCGGAGAGGCCGCGCAGCAAGCGGAGCGCCTCGACGTTGCCCGTCACGAACAGGCAGCGGTCCAGCGCTTCAGCAGACAACGCCTGGTCGAGGGCGCCGGCCACCACCTCACGCCGGGTGAAGTCGACCATCAGCTCCACGTCCGGCGGGACGGTGTCGAGCACCTGCCGCAGGGTGGGGATGCGGACGTCGCCCTCGCCCAAACGCGCGACCTCGGAGAGGTCCAGGTCCGTCACCAACGCATCGAGCTCCCAGAGCCGTAACAGCGACTGGTCGTGCAGCACGACGATCGCCCCGTCGCGGGTGCGGCGCAGGTCGAGCTCGAGCATGTCCGCGCCCTGCGCCAGGGCGGCGGCAAAAGCCGGCAGGGTGTTCTCGCGGTGGCCGATCGGGTCGCCCCTGTGTGCGATCGCGATGACCGGGTCCCGATCCGGCGTTGGCGGCACGACCGGCGACGCCTACGCGCCGCCGCTGTAGACCGCGCTCGCCACGTTGCCGATGATCTGGTTCAGGCCCGGTGCGATCAGGTAGTCCACCGCCCCTTGGGTGATGTGCACCCCGTCCGCACCCCGCGCCGCGATCCCGTCGATGACGGCCTGGTACGTGCCGCCGGGATCGAGGTCGGCGTGCACGTCGTCGACCGACACGTAGGGGAACTCCGAGGCGACGCCCTCGACGATCGAGTTGTACGCGTCGACGAGGTCGTTCGGCGTCCCGTCGGCGAAGTAGGGAGCAGTGGACAGGACGACGGCGCCACCGTCGGAGTGGGCGATCTGGACCGCCGCTTCGAGGTTGGACTTGATGAAGAACGCGTAGTCCGCATTGGCCAGCGTCTCCCAGTTCCCGTTGAACTGGCGGATCTGGGTCTCCCAGTACCCGGCCTGGATCACGGTCACGTCGGGGTGGAAGCGCGAGACGACCCACTGCAGCTGGTCGGCCCAGAAGGCGCAGGCGGCCGGGTTGAGGTAGACCGGTCCGAGGTTGCTCCACTCGTCGACCGCGGCGCCGTTGGTGAAGCCACAGCCGGCTGCCGCACCGTTGTCGACGCCGTAGGGCGGGGACATCTGTTGGATGTACTGGCCCTCGTACAACGCCAGCGAGTCTCCGGCGAACGCGACCCGCAGGCCGCCCGCGTGGGTCGCCTGGGGCCCGGTCGCCTCGTTCATGATCGTCACCACGGGCGGGATCACGTTGCTCAAGTTCGCGGGGAAGAGGGGTGGGTGCAGCGGCGACTGCGCGCTGCCAGAGAACTGGGCATCGCCGTACGTGAAGACCCCGGCGTCCTGGGCGACGAGCCAGTAGCCGCCGCCATCGGGCGTGGCCGCCATGCCGACGATGGGCTGGTTGAGCGTCAAACCGCCGGTCGAACCGTAGAACTGCGCGTCGCCGTAGGTGAAGATGCCGCCGTCGGACGCGACGAGCCAATAGCCGGCGCCGTCGGGCGTGGCCGCCATGCCGACGATCGGCTTGTTCAGCCCGATGGCCCCCGTCGACCCGTAGAACTGCGCGTCGCCGTAGGCGAAGATGCCGCCGTCGGAGGCCACGAGCCAATAGCCGGCGCCGTCGGGCGTCGCCGCCATCCCGACGATCGGCTTGTTGAGCCCGATGGCTCCCGTCGACCCGTAGAACTGCGCGTTGCCGTAGGCGAAGATGCCGCCGTCGGAGGCCACGAGCCAGTACCCACGACCGTCGCCCGTCGCCGCCATCCCGACGATGGGCTTGTTCAGCCGCAGGCCGCCCGTCGATCCCCAGAACTGCGCGCCGCCGAAGGCGAAGATGCCGCCGTCGGACGCGACGAGCCAGTAGCCGCCACCGGGATTGGCCGTGGCGCCGACGATGGGCTTGGCGAGTGTGTAGCCGATGGTGTCGCCGGAGTAGGCGGCGCCCCCGAACGTCATGACGCCGCCCGCGGCGTCGACGATGCCGTAGGAGGCGTTCGTGGGCGGCGGCGCCGCAGCATCGGCCGTGCCACCCCGCCCGACGGGCCCCGGCCCGCCGCCAGAGGACATGACGGCGAGCGCGCCGGCCACCAGCAGCGTCGCCAGCCCGATCAGGGCACGGCGGCCGACTCTCGCAAGGTTGCTCTCCGCGCCCCGCATGCGGCCCAAATCATAGGGAGCGTGACCTGGGCCAACAGCGCGCCCCCGCCGGGCCGCCGGCCTACAGGAGCCGCAGCTGTTGCTCGCCCCGACCCGAAGACGGGTCTTCGGTTGCCGTCGTGGTCCCCCGATCGGCGCGCCCACCGTCGGTCACACGGCCGCGGTGGCGGTCACGCCCCGTCACGCCGCACCGGCGGGCGGCGGCCCGCACGATCCCCTCGACCCGCTGCCGCTCGTCGTCCTCCTGGTACGCCCCGCGCCGGAAGCGACCCCGGTGCAGGCGCACCAGGTCCGGCCGGGCCGCGCCCAGCCAGTCGAGGTAGTGCCCCCGCAGGCTGCCCCGCAGGTGCAGCGCCACTCCGCTCACCGACACGGCGCCGGCCGCCGCGCAGGCCTCGACCACCTCGGTCAGCTGGGCCTCGGAGTCCGACAGTCCCGGCAACACGGGCGCGACGAGCACCCCGCAGGACAGCCCCAGGTCGGTCAGGCGCCGCACCGCCTCGACCCGCCGGTCCGGCGGGGGAGTCCCCGGCTCGGTGAGCTTCCACACCGAGCGGTCCAACGTGCCGATGGAGAAGGACACCGACACGTCGGTCCGCTGCGCCGCCGCCGCCAGGAGTGCCCCGTCGCGCAGCACCAGCGTCGACTTGGTCAGGATGGAGAACGGGTTGCGCGCCGCCGACAACGTCTCGACGATGCCCCGCGTCAGGTGGTACTTGCCCTCCGCGTGCTGGTAGGGGTCGGTGTTGGTTCCCATCGCGATGTGCGAGCCGCGCCAGCGGGGCGAGCGCAGCTCGGCGCGCAACCGCTCCACCGCGTTCACCTTCACCACGATCTTGCGCTCGAAGTCCTCGCCGATCCCCAGGCCCAGATAGTCGTGCGTCGGCCGGGCGAAGCAGTACACGCATGCGTGCGAGCACCCTCGATACGGGTTGATCGTGTGCCGGAACGGCATGAGACTCTCGGGCGGCACGGTGTTGATGATGCTGCGCGCGTTCACGTGGAGGAACTCCATCCCCGCGTACGCGCCCTTCCCGACGTGGCGTTCGGCGACCCGCTCGTCGGCGAAGAGCGTGCCCCCCCGGCCCCGGCCCCGTCCTCGTTCTCGGCCAACGCCCAGCGCAATGCCATCGGGCTAGGGTAGCGAACATATGTTCGTAATTCAACGGGCTGGATGTCCACTAAAACGACCAGGTCAGGCGGTAGTCTCGGCCTTACTGTGGTGACCAAGACCCGTGGTGGCAGCGCCACGCGCACGCGTGCGCCCTCCCGCGGCGCCGCCAAGAAACCGGCCTCCGGGGCCCGCCGGGCCGCGCCCGCGCCGCCGGCGAGGCCGCCGTTCTGGCGCGTGCAGGCCCGCGACCTGTGGGCCGTCGCGCTCATCACGCTCGGCATCCTGCTGGCCCTCGCGTTGTGGGGCCGTCAGCTCGGCCCCGTCGGCAGCGGCACCGACACCGCCTTTGCGCTGCTGGCCGGTTGGGTCCGTGCCCTCCTGCCGCTGCTCGCGGCCGGCGCCGGCGTGGCACTGCTCGTCGACCGCAAGTCGCGCCGCGAGGACGACGACGAACGGGACGACCAGGCCGTCGGCGCCGACCCGTGGCGCCTGGCCGTCGGCACCGTCCTCGGGTTGCTCGGCGTATGCGGCCTCGCCGAGCTCGCCAAGCACACGCCGTCGTTCTCGAACACGACCGCGCTCAAAGGTGCGGGCGGGTATCTCGGCGCGGTGGCGGGCCGTCCGCTGCACTCGGGGCTCGGAACGGCCGGCACGGCGGTGCTGCTCGTCGCGGTCGTCCTCGTCGCGATCCTCATCGCCACGGGCGTGTCGATCGCGTCCGCCGCACGGGCGACGCGCACGGCAGCCGTCGCCGGCGGGCGCACGGCCGCGTCGCTGTGGCGCGGCAAGCCCTTCGTCGTCATGGCCGAGCACGACGAGACGGACATGGAGGAGCCCGCCTCGCGAGTGCCGCCGCCCGGTCCCCCACGAGACGACGCCCCAGATGCGCCGGACATGGAGGCCGACGACACCGACATCGACATCCCGCTCGACCCCGAGCCAGAGCCCGAGCCGGAGGCGGGGCCGGCCACCGAGAGCGCCCCGCCCGTGCCGGTCACCGCCCGCGCCCCGGGCGAGTGGGTGCTGCCGCCGATGTCGAAGCTGATCGCGTCCAAGAAGCTGCGCACCGACCAGCGCCAGGTGGACGCCGCGGGCGAGGAGCTGGTCCGCGCACTGGCGGCTCACGGCGTGGACACCCGCCTGGTGGGCAGCCGCGTCGGGCCGACCGTCACCCGCTACGAGCTCGAGCTCGGTCCCGGCGTGAAGGTGGCGCGGGTGACCAGCCTGTCCAAGGACATCGCCTACGCCATGGCCTCGCCGGACGTGCGCATCCTGGCGCCCATCCCGGGCAAGTCGGCCATCGGGGTCGAGGTGCCGAACCGGACGCGCCAGCTCGTCGCCCTGCGCGACATCCTCGACTCCAAGGAGGGCAGGGAGGCCACCCACCCCCTCCAGGTCGCCATGGGCCGCGACATCGCGGGGCGCGCCGTCATGGAGAACCTCGCCGAGATGCCCCACATCCTGATCTCGGGAGCGACCGGCTCGGGCAAGTCGTCGTGCATGAACTCGATCATCACCTCGATCCTGATGCGCCAGACGCCGGACCGGGTCAAGATGATCCTCGTCGACCCCAAGCGGGTGGAGCTCGGCCAGTACGACGGGCTGCCGCACCTGCTCAACCCTGTCGTCGTCGACCCCAAGCAGGCGGCCAACGCGCTGGCGTGGGCGGTCAAGGAGATGGAGCGCCGCTACGGCCTGCTGGCCCAGCACGGCGTGCGCGACATCACCGGCTACAACCAGCTGGTCGCGGAGGGGCGCATCGAGAGGCCGGCTTCGGACCGCCGGCTGGTGCGCGACGCGGCCGCCCGCGCGCTCGGCGACGACCATCCCGCCGTCGACGCCGAGGACGAGCTCGAGGAGGAGGAGCCGGTCCAGCCCGAGCCCTTCGTCCTCGTCGTGGTCGACGAGCTGAACGACCTGATGATGGTGGCGGCCCGCGACGTCGAGGACTCCATCGTCCGCATCGCGCAGATGGCGCGTGCCGTGGGGATCCATCTCGTGATCGCCACACAGCGCCCATCGGTCGACGTCATCACCGGGGTGATCAAGGCGAACATCCCGAGCCGCATGGCCTTCTCGGTGTCCTCGCTCGCGGACAGCCGCGTCATTCTCGACCAGCCGGGCGCCGAGCGCCTCGTCGGCAAGGGCGACATGCTGCTCCTCACCGCCTCGACCAACATCCCGCGCCGCCTCCAGGCCCCGTGGGTCTCGGAGGAGGAGGTGCGCGACATCGTGCGCCACTGGAAGGCCCAGGGCGGGCAGGCCGAGGCCATCGTCGGGATCGAGGGTGTCGACGACGGCCCTGGTGGGACCGACCTCATCGACAACGAGGACGACGAGCTGCTGGCCCAGGCGCGGGATCTCGTCGTGCGCTCCCAGCTAGGGTCCACCTCCATGCTGCAGCGCAAGCTTCGGGTCGGCTTCGCGCGCGCCGGCCGCCTCATGGACCTCCTCGAGCAGGCGGGTGTCGTCGGCCCGAGTGAGGGATCCAAGGCCAGGGCGGTGCTGATGACGCCCGAAGAACTCGATGCCCTGAACCGGCGGTGAACCCGGAGACTCCGGCGCCCCTCATGGTGGCGCCGTTCGGGGTGGACTCGCTGCGCGAGCCACCGCCCGACGCGCCGCCACCCGACGCGCCACCGCCTTCGGGCCGTCGCGCCCGCCGGAAGGACGCGAAGTCCCGACGCCGGCGGCGCCGTTGGCGCGTCATCGTGCCGATCATCGTCGTGATCCTCCTGTTGGCGGGAGCCGGTGCGTACGCCGCCCTCCGCCTCAGGGAGCCGGCCCCGACGCCGGCAGTGACCTCGGTGCTGCCGCTGTCGGTGGACGTCCCCTCCTCCAACGAGGTGCCGCTCCCGTTCCCGACGACGGGCGAAGCCGCCGTCTCCATCCCCTCGATCGGTGTCCAGGAGGCGTCCGTCGCAGAGAAGCCCGTCCCGGTGGCCAGCCTCACGAAGCTGATGACCGCCTACATCGTCCTGCACGACCACCCGCTGGCCGTCGACGAGGCCGGCCCGAGCGTCACCGCAACGCAGGCGGACGTCGAGGACTTCGAGACAGACGCTGTTTCGGACGACTCCAACGCGCAGGTGGCGTTGGGCGAGCAGATCACGGAGCAACAGCTGCTGGGCGGGTTGCTCGTCCACTCGGCGGACAATTACGCCGACCTGCTGGCTCGCTGGGACGCCGGCAGCATCCCCGCCTTCGTCGCCAAGATGAACGCCACGGCCGCCGCGCTCGGCATGACGCAGACGCACTTTGCCGACGCCAGCGGCATCTCGCCCCAGTCGGTCTCCACCGCCGGCGACATCCTGAGGGTGGCGGGGCCCGACATGGCCTATCCGGTCGTCGCCTCGATCGTGGACAACAACTCGGTGACGCTGCCGGTCGCGGGCACGCTGTCCACGTACACGCCGCTGCTCGGGCTCGACGGGATCATCGGCGTCAAGTCCGGGTACACCGACGCCGCCGGCGGGTGCGACGTCGTAGCGGTCATCCGGTCCGTGCACGGTCATCGGACGCTGCTGCTGGCGGCGGTGACAGGGCAGACCGGCGCCCTGGCCTTGGCCCAGGCCGGGCTGCACGGGCTGGCCCTGGTCAACGCGGTCCAGCCGCTGATCGGGACCTCGACGATGCTGCAGGACGGCGTCGTCGCCGCCCAGGTCGGCGCGGCCGGGTCGAGCGTCGCCGCCCGGACCGCCGCGTCGGCCTCGATGCTCACGTGGCCGGGCGTGCACGCCACCCGCGTGTTCCATCCCGTGCACCGTCTGAGCGCGCACGCCCGGCGCGGCGCACTGGTGGGAAGCGTCGTGGTCACGCTCGGCACCCAGCGTGTCGTCGTCCCCGTGCACCTCACTCGCGACGTCCCGCAGCGGTCGCTGCTCCAGCGCTTGTTCTGAGCGCGTAGCGTGACCGCCGTGCGTGTCCGCGCCCCCGCCTCCTCGGCCAACCTCGGGCCCGGCTTCGACACGCTCGCCCTCGCCGTCGACCGCTACGTCAGTGTGGAGGTGGAGCCCGCCGACACGTTGCGGGTGCACACGGAGGGCGAGGGCGCGGGCCTCTTCGACGATGCGTCCCACCTG
The DNA here is from genome assembly GCA_963777485.1 of uncultured Acidimicrobiaceae bacterium. Classification (GTDB taxonomy): domain Bacteria; phylum Actinomycetota; class Acidimicrobiia; order Acidimicrobiales; family RAAP-2; genus Bog-473. The sequence goes on from CAVZQP010000001.1 coordinate 830,987, forward strand.
GCGGCGCGGGTCGTCGCCGAGGTCCTCGGGCACGACCGCTTCTCGGTATCGGTGCGCTCCCAGATCCCGGTTGCCCGGGGCCTGGGCTCCTCGGCCGCCCTTGCCGCGGCCGCCGCCGCCGCCGCCGGCTCCGACGACCCCTTCGCGGTCGCCGCGGCCTACGACGGCCACCCGGAAAACGCCGCCGCCAGCGTCTTCGGCGGTCTCGTCGCGGCCACCTCGGTGGACGGTGTGCCCACGCACGCAGCCCTGCCGCTCGCCGACGACCTCGCCGTCGTCGCCATCGTCCCGGACCGGAACCTCGCCACACCCGAGGCCCGCGGGGTGCTCCCGGACCGCTTCACGCGCGAGGAGGCGGTCTTCAACCTCGGTCGCATGGGCCTGTTGCTCGCAGGTCTCGCCGATCCCGCCGCCCTGCGGCCTGCCGCCACCGAGGACCGAATCCACCAAGCGGCGCGGACGGTCCTGTTCCCGGAGGCGCCCCGGCTGCTTGCCGCGCTCGTCGAGGCGGGTGCGCTCGCCGCCTGCTGGTCGGGTGCCGGGCCGACACTGATCGGCTTCGTCACGGCCGACTCGGAGGAGGCGGCCCGTGCCGGCGCCGGCGCCGCGCTGGCCGAGGCGGGACTGGACGGACGTGTCCTCTTCTTGCGCCCGGATCGGCGTGGCCTCGTCTACGGCGACGAGGCCCACGTTCCCCTCGAGGGTCTGGCCTAACCGCCCAGCGCGCGGTCCAGTTTCTGCACCTCCGCGCGCAGCTGCGCAATGGCGCCGTTCAGGTTGAACGTGTTGAGCACCTGGTTGTAGTTCGCCTGCGTGGGTTGGGCGTCGCCCAGGATCTCGAGGCTGTTGGCGAGCGTCTGGGCCGAGTTGCGCGCGCTGACGATGTCGTTCTGCGGCGCGTTGAAGCCCTTGCCTACGGCGAGCATGTTGGCGTAGTCGTGGATCTGGTTGCCGAGCGTGAGATCGGCGTGCTCGAGGCACACCACCGGGCTCGAGGCGGACTTGCACGAGGCCGCCTTCGACGCGTACGTCGTCATCTGGGAGAGCACTTTGGCGCCATCGCCCTGCAGGCCCGAGTTCGCAGAGCCCGACCCACCCGGTCCGGATCCCGAGCTGCAGGCGGCCAGTACGAGCGGAAGTGACAGCAGCGCCAGTCCGGTGATGCGGAGACGGTACGGGGAGGGGCGGCTCACGGCGGACGATCGTATGCGCTGGGCCTCCCTAGAATCGTGCGGATGCCGCGGCGATACTTCATCCGGACGTTCGGGTGCCAGATGAACGAGCACGACTCGGAGCGCCTGGCCGGCTTGCTCGTGGCCGACGGTATGGAGCCCGCAGCGGCCATGGAGGATGCCGACGTCGTGGTGCTCAACACGTGCTGCATCCGGGAGAACGCCGACCAACGCCTCTACGGGACGCTCGGCCGCCTGAAGGAGCTGGTCGACGCGAAACCCGGACTCCAGATCGCCGTCGGCGGCTGTCTCGCGCAAAAGGACCGGGAGCGCATCCAAGAGAAAGTCGGCTGGGTCGACGTCGTGTTCGGTACGCACAATCTCAGCCGGGCGCCGGTCCTTCTGCGCCGGTCGCGCCACGAGGGCCCGGTGATGGAGATCCTCGACGCGCCCGAGCCCGAGGCAGGCACCGAGCCGTTGCTCGGCCCCGGCGCCGTGCGCGAGCTGCCGTACGCGGCCTGGGTCAACATCCAGACCGGATGCGACAACTCCTGCGCCTTTTGCATCGTGCCGTCGGTGCGCGGCCCCGAGGTCAGCCGGCCGTTCGACGACATCGTCGAGGAGGTGGCGTTGCTCGCGCGCCGCGGCGTCAGCGAGGTGACGCTGCTCGGGCAGAACGTCAACTCGTACGGACGCGACATCACGCGCCGGCGCCCGCTCTTCGCCGACCTGCTGCGCTCCCTCGGCGGGGTCGAGGGCATCTCCCGCATACGCTTCACCAGCCCGCATCCCAAGGACCTCCGCCCCGAGACCATCGAGGCGATGGCCGAGACCCCGGAGGTCTGCGAACACCTGCATCTGCCCCTCCAGTCGGGCAGCGACGCGGTGCTGCGCGCCATGCGGCGCGGCTACACCTCCGCGCGTTACCTGGAACGCCTGGCGGCTGCGCGCGCCGCGATCGACGACCTGGCGGTGACGACAGACATCATCGTGGGCTTCCCCGGCGAGACCGACGACGACTTCGAGGACACGCTGGCCGTCTGCGCCGAGGCCGCATACGACAGCGCATACACGTTCGTGTTCTCGCCGCGGCCGGGCACGCGGGCAGCCACCATGGAGGACGCGTTCGTGCCGTCCGAGGTGGTGAGCGAGCGCTTCGAACGCCTGAAGACCGTGGTGGACCGCGCCGCGCTGGCGCGCCACCAGGCGCGGGTCGGGCGCGACGAAGAGGTACTGGTGGAGGGGGTGAGCCGTCGCAACGACGCCACGCTCACCGGCCGCACGCGGCAGGGCAAGCTCGTCCACTTCCCGCGTGCGGGCAGCGGCGACCCCGATCCGGGGGCGCTGGCCCGGGTCACGGTGACCGACGGGCACCCCCACCATCTCTCCGGCCGGCTCGAGGAGGTGACGGCCCGGCCGCGTCACCGGGTACGGATCCCGGTCGGGAGCGCTTGAGCGCCGTCGCACTCGTCGGGGTCACCGCGTCCGGCAAGTCGGCACTGGCCCTGGGCCTCGCCGTGCAGCGGGGAGACTGCGAGATCGTCTCGGTCGACTCCATGTGCGTGTACCGCGGCATGGACATCGGCACCTCGAAGCCCGACGCCGCGGCCCGCCGCGCCGTGCCGCACCACCTCTTGGACCTGGTCGACCCGGACGAGGAGTTCACGCTGACCGAGTTCCAGCGGGCAGCGCGGGGCGCCCTCGCTGACATCGAAGGGCGCGGCAAGCACGCCCTCCTGGTGGGGGGCACCGGCCTGTACCTGCGCTCGGTGGTCGACGACCTGGACATCCCCGGTCGCTACCCCGAGGTGGCCGCGTCGCTCGAGGCAGAGCTCGACGCAGGCCGCGCCCAGCCGGCCGACCTCCATGCCCGGCTGGCCGAGCTGGACCCCGTCGGCGCGGCCCGTATCGAGCCGACCAACCGGCGGCGGGTGGTGCGCGCGCTGGAGGTCACGCTCGGAGCGGGCCGGCCCTTCTCGGAGTTCGGGCCGGGACTCGAGGCCTACCCGGCGTCCGGCATCCCGCAGGTCGGGCTCGCCGTCGGAGCCGAGGAGACCGACCGGCGCATCACGGAGCGGTTCTCCGCCATGGTGGAGGCGGGCCTGGTGGAAGAGGTCCGCGCCCTCGCCTCCCGGCCCGGGGGTATCTCGCGCACCGCGCGCCAGGCGCTGGGCTACCGGGAGGTGCTCGCGCACGTCGAGAACGGTGTCCCGCTCGACGACTGCCTGGAGGAGGCGGTTCGGCGCACCCGCCAGTTCGCCCGCCGCCAGGCCTCCTGGTTCCGCCGCGACCCGCGGATCACCTGGAGCGCGGACCCGGCCGAGGCGTCCGAGCTACTCGAACGGGCGCTCTGCGTGCACGGCTGAACGGCGCCACCTGCGAGAATGGGATTCGTGCACGCCTCCAAGCACGAAGGGGCCGGCAACGACTTCCTGGTCGTGCTCGACCCCGACGACTCCCTCCGGCTCTCGGTGGCCCAGGTCCGCCTGCTGGCCGATCGTCGCCGCGGCGTCGGCGCGGACGGCATCATCCGGGTCGGCCCCGGGCGCGACGGGTGCGACGTCTCCATGCAACTCACCAACGCGGACGGGAGCGATGCCGAGATGAGCGGCAACGGCATCCGGTGCCTGGCGCAGGCCGCCGTGGACGCCGGATGGGTCCGGCCCCCACGCTTCACCGTGGCCACCGCAGCCGGGACGCGGACGGTCGAGTACGCCGCGGGCCCGGCCGACGGCTGGGCCTCGGCCCGGGTGGACATGGGCCCGGCGCGGCTCGGGCCCGACCAGCCCCAGGAGTTCGAGGACCGGCGGGTGCGCACGGTCGACGTGGGCAACCCGCACCTCGTCCTGCTCGGTCCCGACACCGAAAGCGTGGACGTCGCGGAGCTCGGGCCCAAGCTCCAGGCGGCCTTCCCCGGCGGGATCAACGTGGAGTGGATCACCGTCCTCACCGACCGCGAGGGCGACTTCCTCGACCTCCGGGTGTGGGAGCGCGGCGCCGGGGAGACGTTGGCCTGCGGCACCGGGAGCGTCGCCGCCGCGGTCGCGGCGCGGAGCTGGGATGTGATCGCCAACGGCGTGGTCCGGGTGCGGAACCCGGGCGGCATGCTCGAGGTCACGTTCGGCGCGCCCCACGAGGCGACCACCTACCTGGCCGGCCCGGTGCGCAAGGTGGCCGACGTCGAGATCCATCCGGGGATGCTCTCTTGAGCAACGTGCTGCCCGGGACGCTCATCGAGCGCACCTTTCGGGAGCGCATCCTCCTCGTCGGCGTCGTCTTCCCGGGGCTCACCAACGAGATGATCGATGAGGAGCTCGACGAGCTCACCCTCCTGGTCGACAGCGCCGGCGCCGACGTCGTCGGACGCGTAGTGCAACGACGCGACGCCCCGGACCCCGCGACCTTCGTCGGGCGCGGCAAGGCGGAGGAGATCGCCGAGCTGAGCCGGAGCCTCGACGTCGACACGGTCGTCTTCGACGACGAGCTGACCCCCGCGCAGCACCGGAACCTGGAGAAGCTCTTCGGGCGCACGGCCATCGACCGCACGGCGGTGATCCTCGACATCTTCGCCCAGAACGCCCGCAGCCCCGAGGGCAAGGCACAGGTGGAACTGGCGCTTCTGCGTTACCGGCTGCCCCGCCTGCGCGGGCGCGGCAGCGCGCTCAGCCAGCAGGCCGGTGGCATCGGGACGAGGGGTCCCGGTGAGACGCAGCTCGAGGTCGACCGGCGCCGCCTGGTGCGGCGCATGCACCGCCTCGAGGCGGACCTGCGCGAGGTCGAGCGCACCCGCACGCTCCAGCGGCGCAGCCGGGCACGCGGCCGCCACCGGGAGCTGACGCTCGTCGGCTACACGAATGCGGGGAAGTCGACGTTGCTCAACCGTCTCACCGATGCAGGGGTGCCGGCCGCCGACAGGCTGTTCGTCACGCTCGACCCGCGTACGCGCCAGCTGTCGCTCCCCGGTGGTGAGACCGTTCTCGTCACCGACACCGTCGGCTTCGTGCGCAAGCTGCCGCACGAGCTGGTGGAGGCATTTCGCTCCACGCTGGACTCGGTGCACTTGTCGGACCTTGTCGTCCACGTGGTCGACGCGTCGGCGCCCAATACCGACGCGCAGATCGCAGCCGTCCACGAGGTGCTGGGGGAGATCGGGGCGGCGGACGTGCCCGAGCTGGTCGTGGTGAACAAAGCGGACAAGGCACCCGAGGAGGCCAAGGTGCTCGCCCACGCGATCGAAGGCTCGGTACTGATCTCGGCGCGCACTGGCGAAGGCATCGAGGACCTCCTGGCGGTCATAGGCGATCGCCTGCGCGGCTCGGATCGCGTCGTCGAGCTGGTCGTGCCCTGGAGCCGCGGCGACGTGCTCGCCGCGATCCACCGCGAGGGGGAGGTGGTCGGGCAGAGCGACGGCGAGGAGTCGGCCACGCTCCAGGTCGTCCTCGACGACGTCGGCCGGGCCCGCTTCGCAGAATTCGTGGCGTCGTGACGTTCACGCTGCCGCCCTATCCCTATGACCGGCTGGCCGGCCTCGCCAAGCTGGCGGAGGCGCACGACGGAGGAATGGTGGACTGTTCCATCGGGACGCCGTGCGACCCACCGCTGCCAGCCGTGGTCGAGGCGTTGGCGTCCTCGGGCTCCGAGCGTGGGTATCCGGCCTCGGCCGGGAGTCCCCAGCTGCGCGAGGCGGCCGCACGCTGGCTCACGCGCCGCTTCGGCCTCGACGACGTGCCGCCGGCGTCGGTCGCCGCGTGCGTCGGCACCAAGGAGTTGGTTGCCTCGGTGCCCCACGTGCTGCGCCTGCGGACGCCCGAACGCGACACCGTGTTGTACCCGGCCGTGTCCTACCCGACGTACGCCATGGGAGCCGAGCTCGCCGGTTGCCGCGCCGTCGCCGTCCCTCCGCCGCCCGGGCACCTCGGGGGCCTCGACCTCGAGGCGATCGATCCCGACGACGCGCGGCGCGCCGTGGTGCTGTGGTCGAACTCGCCGTCGAACCCGACGGGCGGGCTCGGTGACCTCGGCGCGGAGGCGGCGTGGGGGCGAGCGCAGGGCGTGCCGGTCTTTTCCGACGAGTGCTACGCGGAATTCACCTGGGACGGCCCGCCGCGCTCGGTCCTCGAACACGGGGCGGACGGTGTGGTCGCGGTGCACTCGCTGTCGAAGCGTTCGAACCTGGCGGGCCTGCGCGTCGGCTTCTACGCCGGGGACGCCGAGCTCGTCGAATTCCTGCGTGCAGTGCGCCAGCACGCCGGACTCATGGTCCCGGGCCCGGCCCAGGCCGCGGGCGTGGCCGCGTTGAGCGACGACGACCATGTCGAGGCACAGCGCACCCGCTATCGCGAGCGGATGGGGTACCTCGGTGGCGTCCTGGGCGCGTACGGGGTCCCGGTGGAGCTGCCCCAGGGCGGCTTCTACCTGTGGGTCCCCGTCCCGTCCGAGCGCTGGACCGATGCCTGGGCGATGGCGGAGGCGCTGGCCAACGACGGTGGGCTCCTGGTCAGTCCGGGCGATCTCTACGGCGACGGCGGCGCCGGCCACGTCCGCGTGGCGGTGGTGCAGCCGATGGAGCGGTTGGAGTTGGTGGGGGAACGCCTCGGTAGGGTGAACCATGGCTGATCTTCAATCGCAGATCGAGGAGCTCTGGGAGCGGCGCGGCGAGCTCTCGCCCGCGGACACGGACGCCGCCAAGCTCGTCGAGGAGGCGATCGACCTCTTGGACAAGGGCGAGGCCCGCGTCGCCGAGGTCGACCCGGCGACGGACCAGGTCGTCGTCCACGAATGGCTCAAGAAGTCCATCCTCTTGCTCTTCTCCTTGCGCGGGATGGAGACGATCGAACACGGGCCGTTCGAATACGCCGACAAGTTGCCCCTCAAGCACGGGTTCGCCGAAGCCGGCGTGCGCGCCCTGCCCGGGGCGTCGGCGCGTTGGGGCTCGTTCCTCGGCCGGGGCGTCGTGCTGATGCCCTCCTACGTGAACATCGGCGCCTGGGTCGGTGCCGGCACCATGGTCGACACCTGGGCGACCGTGGCCTCGTGTGGCCAGATCGGCGAGCGGGTGCACCTCTCTGGCGGCGTCGGCATCGGCGGCGTCCTCGAACCCCCGAACGCGGTGCCCGTGGTCGTGGAGGACGACGCGTTCGTCGGCAGCCGCTGCATGGTGACCGGCGGCGCGCGCATCGGAAAGGGCGCGGTGCTCGGGGCAGGCAGCTTCCTCGACCCCTCGATCCCCGTCATCGACGCCGAGACCGGTGAAGAGCTCTCTCGTGGCGTCGTGCCTCCGTGGTGCGTCGCCATCCGGGCCAGCCGCCGCCGTGAGTACCCGGGCGGTGAGTTCTTCGTTCCGTGCGTCCTCGTCATCAAGCGCATCAACGAAGGTGAGCGTCACGACAAGGCGCAGCTCAACCAGGTGCTGCGCGAACACGGCGCCAGCACTTGAGCCGAGGATGACGGACCTGCTGGCGGCCACGGTCGACCTGATGGCGATGCCGTCGGTGAGCGGCGAGGAGGCCGCGATCGCGGACGCCGTCCACAAGGCGCTCGGCGCCTGCCCCTGGCTGGAGGCCGAACGGGTGGGCGACAACGTCGTCGCCCGCACCAGCCTCGCACGGGAGCACCGGCTGGTCATGGCCGGGCATCTCGACACGGTGCCGCCCGGCGAGAACGCGCGGCCGAAGCTCGACGGCGACACCGTCTGGGGCGTGGGGGCATCGGACATGAAGGGCGGCCTGGCCGTCATGCTGGACCTCGCCACCACCGTGCAGGCACCGACCGTGGACGTGACGTGGTGCTTCTACGCACGCGAGGAGATCAGCCGCAACGAGAGCGGCCTGTTCGAGCTCTGGCAGCAGCGACCCGATCTCCTGGCGGGTGATGCCGCGATCCTCGGTGAGCCGACGAGCGCCGTGGTCGAGGCGGGGTGCCAGGGCACCATGCGTGTTCGCATCGCCCTGCGCGGGGTGCGGGCCCACACCGCGCGCCCGTTCACCGGCCGCAACGCGATCCACCGTCTCGGCGCGCTCCTCTTGCGGGTTGCGGACTGGCCGCCGCGCGAGGTCGTCCTCGACGGGTGCACGTACACCGAGCAGCTCCAGGCGGTGGGCATCGAGGGGGGAGTGGCCAGCAACGTGGTCCCGGACGAGGCGGTGGTCACGCTCAACCACCGGTATGCGCCGGACCGGGGCCAGGCCGAGGCGGAGGCCTTCCTCCACGAACTCCTCGACCCGGTGCTCGAGCTCGACGCCGGCGACACCTGGGAGATGCTCGATGCCGGCGACGGCGCGCCACCCTCCCTCGGCCATCCCCTCCTCAAGGCCTTGGTGGAGCGGAGCGGCGCCCCCCCCAAGGCCAAGGTGGGATGGACCGACGTCGCGTCGTTCTGGGAGCACGGCGTGCCGGCAGCGAACTTCGGGCCGGGCGACCCACTCGTGGCCCACCATCCCGACGAGCGTGTGAGTCGCCAACAGCTCGAGCGGGCCCGAGAGGTGCTGGCCGCGCTGCTCTCCTGATCCGGAGAACGCCGCATCAGCGTGCGCGCGACACTGGCTCGTGAGCGACGCGGCGCCACCCTCTGCCCCTTGGGTCCACGAGGCGGTCGTTGTCAGGGACTCGCCGATCGCGGGCCGGGGATTGTTCGCCCGCACGGCCTTCGACGAGGGGAAGGTCGTCGTCCGCGTCGGTGGCCGGCTCGTGGGCACAGAGGAGCTCCGACGGCTCATCGAGACCTCGGAGCACTACGTCGACACCTTGACGGTGTTCGAGGACGTCCACCTCGTGCTGCCGCCCGCCACCACCGTGCACTACGGGAACCACTGCTGCAATCCCAACCTGTGGCACGTCGGCCCCTACGAGATCGCCACCAGACGGCCGGTCCGTGCGGGTGAGGAGCTCACCATGGACTACGCCACCCAGACCGGTGCGCCGGGCTTCTCCATGCGCTGCCGCTGCGGGGCCGCCGACTGTCGGGGCGAGGTGACGAGCGGGGACTGGCGGCGCGCCGACCTGCAGGCTCGGTACGCCGGCCACTGGGTGCCGGCGCTGGAAGAACGGATCGCGTGCAGCGGCTGACTCAGGGGTCGAGGCCGAGCAGGGCCCGCGTGTCGGCCTCCTTGTTCACGTGCGGGAACGGATGCTTCGGGACCTCGACACCCAAGGCGGCGCAGATCGGCTCCCAGCCGTCTCCCGCGGTCCACTCGACGAGCCGTCCCGCCGGTGCGGCCGTCCGCACATGCTCGTTGTAGGCGAGGTAAGCGGCCTTGGCTGCGCCCTCGTCGAACCAGTCGGGTGAGAAGGACTCCATCATGCCGCGGCCCATGCGGGTCCAGCCGTTGTCCTCTGCGGTCGGCGCGAAATAGGTCGCCAGCGCGATGAAGATCGTCCGCGAGGCGCTCTTCCACCATGACTCCACGTCGCGGACCGAGAGGAGGATGGGCGCCTCCGGGAAGGCTTCGCTGAGCTCGCGCCAGAACGGAGCGGCCGGCCAGTCGACGGTGGCGACGTACCCGTCGAAGAACTCGTTCCAGTCGGGGTGCTTTCCCGCGTAGGCGTCGCCCCAGACGTCGGGGTCGGCGGGCCGTTCTTGCACCTCGTCCATGTGGTAGCAGCGCCCGCCGAGAAGGTCCTGCAAGGCAAGTTTGAGCGAGAGCGTGCCCGTTCGCCCGAGCCCCGCGCCGATGATCCGAAGTCCCATGACCGCCTTTCCGTCGATGAGGCGGAGGTTACGTCACGGGTCCTGGCCGTCATAGGGCCGACAGTCACAGGACCGACCGGCCACACCGTCCCGGTGCCGTCAGGTCGCGCCGAGGCCGGCCACCGCGCGCTGGAGCAGGTGCAGATCGCGCTGGCCGGGCAGGCGGTCCACCCGGCGGTCGATCCGCTCGAGGATCTCCCGCCCCTTCTGGCCGTCGAAGAGGTAGTTGACGAGGAAGCCGACCTCCCTCTTGGGCATGACGCCCGAGCCCACCGGACGCCACCAGTGCGACAGCGCGAAGCGGGTGAGCCGTTGCGCCTTGGGGCTGTCGGCGAGTCGGCGTGCCGCCTCGGAGGCGTAGAAGTCGATGTGCGTGCCCTCCTGCTTCATGATGCGGCGGAGGAGCTCGCGCAGTGTCCGGTGTCCAGAGGTCTCCGAGAGCCGCGCGTACCCGGCCTGGGTCGTCCATTCGTTCACCGCGCCCCACGTCATATGGAGCGCAACGAACGCTTTCCCCGCGAATGCGGCCGAGGCGATCGTGCTCAGCGTCGTGACCGCCTGCCTCCGGCGGTGCCCCTGGCGCAGCGCCGCGACGCGAGGCGCCCCCGCCACCTCGCCGTGCGCCTCGAGCACCGCGCCGATTGCCTCGCCGTGCCACATCTCCTCGTAGGCCCAGCACGAGAGGAAGGACGTGATCTCGGGATCCTGGTGGGCCGGGGTGAGCAACAGATCGCGCAGGTAGCACACCGTGTGGTGCTCGATGTCGTGCATGTAGCGCAGCGACCGCAGCGCATCTGGTGCGAGTGGCTGGTCCCTGAAGTCGCCGAACTCGATGCCCTCGAGGTCAAGACGGCCTGCTCGGGCCTTGTAGGAATCGATGGTGGTACGCATTCCGCCTACTATTCGGAGCACAGGCTTTGCCTGGATGAGCCGATGGGGTCATCCATCGAGGGGGACGGTTCCGAACAGGGTCGTAGATGCGCGACGTCGACGAAGTCAGCGATGCCCGGCTGGTGACCTCCATCGCTCGATACAGCGAGGTGGCTCTGGCGGAGGTCTATCGGCGCCACGGCCGCGCGGTGTACGGCCTCGCCCGCCGCGTCCTGCAGGACGCCGGCGAAGCCGAGGACGTCACCCAGGAGGTGTTCCTCCGGCTCTGGCGTGAGCCCGACCGCTTCGATCCCGGGCGGGGGTCGTTGCGCTCGTTCCTGTTGGCCCAGGCGCACGGGCGGGCCGTGGACGCCGTCCGTTCGTCGAGCTCGCGACGAGCCCGCGAGGCGCGGGAGGCCGCCCGTACGGCTCACGACGAGTACGACATGCAGCACGAAGCTTGGGACCTCGCCCTGGCCGACCAGGTTGCGCAGGCGATGGGTGAGCTGTCCGATGACGAGCGCCGCGCCATCGAGTTGGCCTACTTCGACGGGCACACGTATCGCGAGGTCGCGCGTGTGCTCGAACAACCTGAGGGCACCGTCAAGAGCCGCATTCGGAGCGGCATGCGGCGGCTGCGGGATGCATTGGTGGACGCGGGCGTGCGAGGGGTGGACGCGTGATCTCACACGAAGACGCATCGGAGCTCCTCGGCGCGTACGCGCTCGACGCGGTCGACGGTGCCGAGTGCACGGAGCTCGAGGAGCACCTCGCGACGTGCCCGCGCTGCCGGGCAGAGCTCGACGGCCTGCGCGAGGCCGCAGGAGCACTCGGCAATTCCGTCGAGCCGCTCCCAGAAGAGCTCTGGTCGCGCATCTCCGATCGGCTGGGCGACTATTCGGGTGAGGGCGAGGAGCCCCCGCCGATGCCCGAACTGACGGTCGGCACCCGGGAGCGGTCACCCTTCCGGGCTCCGTCGACCGGCCGGACGCGTCGGACCCGCAGCAACGCACTGCTCCTCGGAGCTGTCGCGGTCGCCGCGAGCGCCGTGGCGGTGGTGCTCGGGATCGGGCTCGTGCACTCCCAGAACAACGTCACGAACCTGCAGCAGTCCGTCGCGCAGGAGCGGGCCGCCGCACAGCGCACCCCGGCCGAGGTCGCCCTCCATACCCCCGGCCATCGGGTGGTGAGCCTCGTCAACAGTGCACACGTCGACATGGCGCGCTTCGTGATCGTCCCGGGGGGGCGGGGTTATCTGGTTTCGTCGAGCCTGCCTGCGCTCCGGAACGGCCAGACGTACCAGCTCTGGGGAATCGCCGGTACCACGCCGATCTCCCTCGGGCTGCTGGGCGGGTCGCCGCACGGCTCCACCTTCACCGTCGCCGGCGCCCCCTTGACTGCCGAGCTCGCACTCACCGCCGAACCGAGCGGCGGCACCGTTGCGCCCACGGGCGCCATCGTCGCCAGCGGGACTATCTGACGTTCGGGCCCAGCTGTTAGCTTCCCCCCTCATGTCCGAGGATGCCGCACCGAAGAAGAAGCGCCCCGTCGAGGTCTGGGCAGAAGCCGAGCCGGTCAAGCTCGGCGCCATGCTGTGGACACTGGTGGAGCCCCATCGCGGGCACGAGGTCGCCTACAACCGCTGGTACGAGCGGGACCACTTCTATTCCGGCTGCATGGTCGGTCCCTACAACTTCGCCGGCCGCCGCTTCGTGGCCACGAACGACCTCAAGTCGATGCGCGACCCGGACCCTTCCGCCATCACCGGCGAGCCGGCCCGCGGCTCCTATGTCGCCGTGTACTGGGTGCTCGACGGCTACTTCGACGTCTGGAACAAGTGGGCCTTGCGCCAGGTCAACGCGCTGCATGCCGCCGGCCGGATGTTCCAAGAGCGCGACCACGTGCACACGCTCCTTTACGATTTCCAGTGGGAGCACCGCCGCGATCCCGACGGCGTTCCGGTGGAGCTGGCGCTCGATCATCCCTATCGCGGCTTCGTGACCACCTTCATCGACCGCAGCGACGACATCAGCAACCAAGAGCTGTGGTCGTGGCTGCGCGGGGAGCATCTGCCCGGCCTGCTGCCCGGCACCGACGCCGACCTGGTGGCGGCGTTCACGCCGATCGCGTTGGAGGTCGACGCCCCGGGCGACGTCCCCCGGGAAGCAGCCAAGGACAACCGCACCATCTTGCTGTGGTTCCTCAACACGCCACCCGAGGCGGCCTGGGAACCGGTCATCGCCGAGCACCGGCGCCGCCTCGAGGCTGCGGGGAAGGGGACGGTCATCGCGGCCCTGCCCTTCATCCCGACCATCGTGGGGACGGACACCTACACCGACAAGCTCTGGGTCGACTAGCTCCGCGCCACCCAAGGAGCCGACCCGGTCCCGCCTCCCGCGAGGCCGCGCGCCTCAATCCCGCGCCAGGATCTCCACGTGCGGGACGACGAAGACAGCGTCCGGTGCCGACGCCCAGCGCAACCACGCCGCGGCGATCGACTCCAACTCGTCCGCGCGAGTGAACCCGTACGCCACCGCTTGTTCCCCGAAGCGTGAGTACCGCACCCGGTCCGCCCAGAGCCCGCCCCACCAGGCGCGCGACTCGGGGTCGGCGTAGGTCCACGTCGAGCTCGACACCTCGACCGAGCCGAAGCCGGCCTCCAGGGCGTGTCCCATCAGCCGGGGCCCGATGCATGCGTCATGGCCGTTCCGGTCCGTCACCGCCAGATACAGCTCCATCCACCGGTCCAGCATCGGGTCCGACGGCGCCCAGGTGAACGCCGAGTAGTCCGAATCCCGCGCCGCCAGCACGCCCCCGACCGCCAGCACGCGCCGCAGCGCCACCAGGGCATCCACCGGATCACTCAGATGCTGGAGCACCTGGTGCAGGTGGATCACGTCGAACGACGCGTCCGGGTACTCCAAAGCGAACAGGTCGCCGACCTCGAAGCGCAGGTTCGACAACCCCGGACCGGACCCGGGCCCGACCGCGGCAGCGGCCTGTGCCACCACCTCCGACGAGGCGTCGATGCCCACGACCTGGCCCGGCGCCACGAGCAGTGCGAGGTCCGCGGTGATCGTCCCGGGCCCGCAGCCGACGTCGAGCACCGACAGGCCCGGCTGCAAAGACGGCAGCAGGTACGCGGCGGAGTTCTCGGCCGTGCGCCAGGTGTGGCTGCGCAGGACGGATTCGTGGTGCCCGTGCGTATAGGTCATCGGTACATTGTGGCGTGCCCGAATTGCCCGAGATGCAGGCCCTGTCCGAGCGTCTCGACACGCTCCTCGCCGGCACGATCCTGCGCAGGGCCGACCTCCTCGGCTTCTCGTCGCTCAAGACGTACGCCCCGGCTCCGGACGACCTGAAGACCCATCGCCTCGAGCACGTCACCCGCCGCGCCAAGTACCTCGTCTGGGACTTCGACGACGGCAAACGGATCGTCCTCCACCTCTCCCAGGCCGGGCGACTCGATATCGAGGAGCCCCCCAAGAAGACCAAACCCCGCGGCGCCGTGGCGCGCTTCGTCTTCGGCCCGGGCGACGCCGGCCTCGACGGCCCGGGCATCGGCATCCTCGTGCGCGAGTACGGCACACAGCGCAAGGCCTCCTGGTGGGTGCTCGCCCCCGGCGACGACGGCCCGCTGGCCGGGCTGGGCCCCGAGCCCGGCACCGGGGAGTTCGCCGAGCTCATCCGCACGAGCGACTCCAGACGCCACCTGACCACCGACCTGCGCGACCAAAGAGTCGTCTCGGGCATCGGGCGCGGCTGGGGCGACGACATCCTCCAACGCGCCCATCTCTCACCCTTCGCCTCGCTCCACTCCCTCAAACCCGAGCAACGCGAGGCCCTCATCACGGCGGCGAACGACGTCATCGCAGAAGCGCTCGACCTCGAGCGCACACGCAAGGGCGGGCTCTCCGAGTCGAGCCTCGGCGGCCGCTTCAAGGTCCACGGAAAGGTGGGCGAGCCGTGCCCCACCTGCGGGACGAAACTCGAGCGCGTCTCGTTCGAGTCCTACGAGATGGCGTACTGCCCGACCTGCCAGACCGGCGGGAAGGTCCTGGCCGACCGTCGTCTCTCCCGTCTGCTCAAGTAGGAAGGACCCCCTCGCAGCCACACGAAGAGGAGGCCGCCCTCAGCACCAGCGGGACTCAGAGGACCAATGCGGCAGCGTCATTCCACACGTACCGCAATCCCACCGGCGACCCGTTGAGCCGATCCGCTCGCCCACCCGGAGGCGGCACGAGGCGCCTGTCGGTGCAACGACCGCCGCGGGTGCCGTAGAACGCCTGGGCCGCCGTGTTCTGCTCGAGGACCCAGAGGTACAGGCCCCCCCGTCCGTGTCCGAGCACGCTCGTTCCCGCCGCCGACATCAACCGTGTGCCGACCCCGTGCCGTTTGTGCGCCCAGACGACGTGCAGGTTGTCCACCAGGGATCCCCAGCGAGGATCATCGTCGAAGACGACATGGACGAAACCGACGAACTCACCGTCGTCCTCGGCGAGCAGGGTGCAGGTCGACCCGTCGTCCACCGCCAGCCGCGCCGACCATACGGCCTGTCGCTCGGACACCACATCTCCGTCGAGGTACGCGTCGGCGTACGCCCCTCGATAGTGACGGCGCCAGCTGTCGGCATGCAGGCCGGCGATGGCGCCGGCGTCCGCAGGTCCGCCTCGTCGGATTGCCAAGCCGGCAGGCCGCTGCGCCACGGGACTCCTCCTCATCGATCCCGGCGTTGGCACCTTGCCGCACCAGGCAGCAGGTTGCCGGACCGTCGTGGGGCCAGGTCCCTCGGGTCCTCTGGATGACGAAGAGAATCTATCCGAGCACGCCCGGATCAGTTCAGCGAGCGCACCACCGTGACGACCTTGCCGAAGATCGTGACGTCGCCTGTCGACCCGTCGAACGTCATCGGCTCGTAGGCCTCGTTGGCGGGCGTCAGCACGACCTTGCCGCCGCGCCGGCTGAACGTCTTCACAGTCGCTTCGCCCTCGCCGATCCCGGCGACCACGACGTCGCCGTTCACTGCGTCGGGCTGCTGGTGCACCACGACGTAATCGCCGTCGAGGATCCCCGCGTCCACCATGGAGTCGCCCCGCACGCGCAGCATGAAGGATGGGCCGCTCCCGGTGAACTGCGCCGGCATCGGCAGCAACTCCTCGATGTTCTCCTCGGCCAGCACGCCGGTCCCGGCCGCCACGTCGCCGACGAGCGGCACGTTGTGGACGGCCGCCGCGCTGAGCTTGCTCGTGGTGTCCGGGTCGAAGTGCACCTGGATCGCCCGTGGCTTGCTCGGGTCCCGCGACAGGTAACCCTCACGCTGCAGGACCGCGAGATGCGTGTGCACCGTCGCCGACGACGCCAGCCCCACCGCCTCGCCGATCTCCCGCACCGACGGGGGATAGCCCTGCTCGCGCTGGCTGTCCGCGATGTAGTTGAGGATCTGCAGCCGTTTTCCGCTCAGCACCTCGGCCATCGGCTTCTCCTTTTGGTGTCCACCCCGGCCTTCCGCCGGGCCCCTCCCTGGGGGCGAACATCAGTTCGTGACCCACCACCATACCGATGGGCAACCCGGAAAGCAAACACCTGTTCGTCGGTCCCCGGGGCAACCTCTGGGGTGCCTCCGTCCCGACTAGGGATGATGGGAGCCGGAGCCGAGCCCAACCGCGGAGGCGACCATGCCGACAGAGAGCCGGGGCGAAATGTCCGGATCGACCACGTTGTCCGACCTGAGGGCCACCACGGCCGAGCGCAAGGCCGTGGGCCGGGCGGCCCGGCGCCGTGCGCCCCGGTCGGGTTTTGCCGACTGGGACGAGCGGTCAAGGGCGCATGACGCGCTCGCCACGGTGCTGGCGCAAAGTGCCAACCGGCTGACCGACGTCGTGCCCCTCCGGCACCACCGTATGGCTCGCTCGCCCTGGAACTACTACCGCGGCGCGGCGGCGGTGATGGCCGCCGACCTCGCGTCGCGTCGCCACAGCGGGCTCGAGGTGCAGCTCTGCGGTGACGCACACGTGTTGAACTTCGGCCTGTGGGCTACACCGGAACGCCATCTGAACTTCGACCCCCGTGACTTCGACGAGACGCTCCCCGGCCCATTCGAGTGGGATGTCGCGCGCCTCGCCGCCAGCCTGGTCGTGGCGGCACGTGAGAGCGGTGTGAAGCACACGCGATCCACACGGGCCGTGCGGGCGGCCATCGACGCCTACCGGCGCCGCATGCAGCGATATGCCAACGCGCAGGAGCTCGACGTCTGGTACGACGGGATGCGGGTCGATCACTTCGTCAAGTATTTCGAACGGGCCGATCGCGGCCAGGCCAAGGTCTATATCGAGCAGCGCAAGTCGAAGAAGACCAGTCGCGGTGCTTTTCCGAAGTTGACGGCCATGGCCCAAGGGCGTCCCCGCATCACGGCGCAACCACCGATCCGCGTCACGTTGTCCGACGACGAACAGCGCGACGTGGTCGACGTCTTGCTTGCGGGCTATCGACAGACGCTCCAAGAAGATCGCCGTGTCCTGTTCGACCGATTCACCGAAGTGGACATCGTGCGGCAGGTCGTCGGTGTCGGCAGCGTCGGCATGGTCGTCTACCTCGTACTCTTGGAAGGCCGGTCGGGCGCAGACCCACTGTTCCTCCAGTGCAAGCAGGCAGTCCCCTCTGTGTTCGAGGCGCATCTCCGACCGGCCGTGTTCGCCAATGACGGCGAACGGGTGATCGCCGGCAAGCGGATGGTGCAGTCGGCCACGGACATATTCGTGGGTCGGGGCTCTCTCGGTGATCGTGATTTCTACGTTCGCCAGTACCGGGACATGAAGGTGATCGCGTCTACCGACCTGATCGCACCGCGTCTCCTCCAGTTCGCCACTGCCTGCGGGGTCGACGCTGGCCCGTGCCCACGCGCGTTCGGGAGACGCGCTGGCACTCGACGCCTACATGGGTGCAAGCAGCGCGTTCACCGAGGCAATGGTGGCTTTTGCGCACCATTACGCCGATCAGAACGACCGCGACCATGCGCAACTTGCCTCGGCCATCGAACGTGGTGAGGTAGCGAGCGCGGCCGATTGACCGCCTTCAGAGGACACGACCCCCGGACGATGAACTCAGAAAGCTGAGAGCAGCCACGCGTGGATGCTGCGCAGCTTGAAGAACAGGGTCATGTGCCCGTCGTCGTCGGTGAGGTGGGCATCGACGCCCGGGATGTTCTGGGCCAGCCACTCGCCGTGCTGGAACGGGACGAACTTGTCGCGCCGCCCGTGCCACAGCTGCACCGGCGCGTCGATGCCCTCGAGTGCGAAACCCCAGTCCCCGAAATGCGCAACGCCGTCGTCCCACCAGCCTGCGTCGCCGGACCGGAGACCGAGTTGCATCGAACGCAGCCACCACGTGCCGAGGCCGGCGCCCATGGCGGCGGCATCCTCGGGCGATACGAGCGAGGCAAACCCCTGCTCGTCGTCCGCTGCATAGCCGCCGACCTGGTCCTCCGTCATGCTGAGGACGCCGTCGCGGTCCAACACCAGCTTGCGCTTCGCCGCCGCGGGATCAGAGAGCTGGAGTTTGATGTCGTCGACGTTCTCCTGCCCCATCCCGCCGAAGTAGTCCAAATCGGGTGGGCCGTACGGGGCGATCGCCCCCAGCGAGGCCACCGCACACACCAGATCGGGAAGCAGCGCGGCGCAGGCCAGCGCGTGGGGACCGCCGCCTGACCAGCCCCACACGGCGACGCGGTCGTAGCCGAACTGGTCGGCGATGGCTCGGACATCGGAGGCGCAGTCCGCGACCGTGCGGCCCGGGTGCGGGGCCGAGTCGCCGTACCCCGGGCGGTCGTAGGAGAGGAGCCGCACCCCGTCGGCCGCGGCGTCGGCCAGCCAGTCGTCCGGCAGGTACCGCGAGCCTGGTGTCCCGTGGTGGACCACGACCGGCTGACCCTCGCCATCACCGCCCGACTGCACGCAGAGACCGCGCCCGTCTTCGGTCGTGATGATGGTGGTCTCGGTGGTCACCACCAGGACGTTAGCCAGAGCGGCGCCTTCGCGCTCCGAAAACTCCAGTTCAGGGCCTTGTCACACCGAGTTCGTAGGGTGCTGACGTGCACGAACAGCAGTTCGCCTCAGCCATTGACAGCGAACAGGTGTTCGTGTTCCAATGGCAGCGTAGCGAACAGGTGTTCGGACCAGGAGGACGCCATGTCGGTCGCATATGAGCTCGAATTCGAGGTGTGCCGCCCCCGGCTGTACGCCTTGCCCGACCAGCCGGCGCGGACCGCACCTACCCCCCGGGTGCGCCGCCGCCGGGTGGTCCTGGGCGCCGTGGTGCTCGGGCTCCTCGTCCTGCTGGCGCTGCCGGTCCGAGCCTTCGGTGGGAGCACATTGGCGCAGGCGCCCCCCTCGAAGGGCCAGGTCTACGTCGTGAAGGCGGGCGACACGCTGGCGTCCATCGCCGCCCAGGCCAGCCCCGCACGAGCCGATGCGCTGACCCAGGAACTGGCCCGCGAGGTCGGCTCGAGCGTCGTGGTCCCGGGAGAGCACGTTTTCATTCCCTGACTATCGTCGGCGGTGTGCGGTGTCCCTGGTGCAGTGTCGATGACGACCGCGTCGTCGACTCACGCCAGGCCGAGGAAGGCGGTGCGATTCGCCGCCGCCGTGAATGTCTTGGCTGCGGCCGCCGATTCACCACGTTCGAGCGAGTAGAAGAGGTCCCGCTCTGGGTCGTGAAGCGCAACGGCCTGCGTGAACCCTTCGATCGCAACAAAGTGGTCGAGGGCGTCCGTTCCGCCTGCAAGAACAGGCCGGTCTCCGACCTCCAAATGGAGGAGCTGGCGCAAAGTGTGGAGGACGTACTCCGAGCCGAGACGACGGAGCCCACCAGCGAACAAGTAGGTGTGGCCGTGCTCGACCGCCTCCAGGCACTCGACGACGTGGCGTACCTGCGCTTCGCCAGCGTCTACAAGGGCTTCGAGGAGGCGGGAGACTTCCAGCGCGAGGCGAGAATCCTCACCAAGACGACGGAGCCCAAGCGGAAGTGATGAACGAGACGCCGGGTGTTGTGCTGGCCGTCTATGCGCATCCGGACGATGCCGACGTGGGATGTGGGGGGACCCTGGCGCGCTGGGCCAAGGGTGGGACCGCTGTGCACCTGATCGTCTGCACCGATGGGGGCAAGGGCACCAGCGAGGCCGGGGTGCAGCCGAAGAAGCTCGCCGCCGAACGCGCGGCGGAGCTCGAGGCGTCCTCGGCATTGATCGGCTTAACGAGCGTCGACAACCTCGGCTTCCGTGACGGCGAACTGACCGACTCCGACGAGTTCCGCCGGACGCTGGTTGCCCGCGTGCGCAAGCTGCGCCCCGACGTCGTCTGTGGGCACGACCCGACCGCCATCTTCTTCGGCCAGGACTATTTCAATCATCGTGACCACAGGATTCTCGGTCTCGCCCTGCTGGACGCCGTTGCACCGGCAGCGGCGTTGCCGCACTACTTCCCCGACGCCGGTCCCCCGCACCAGGTCTCGACCGTGCTGCTGTCGGGCACCCTCGAGCCGGACGATTGGATCGACGTCAGCGACACCATCGAGACGAAGGCAGCTGCCGTGGAGTGCCACCGCAGCCAATTCGCCGGTCAGAGCGGTTGGGCCGGGGAGGCAGTCCGCCAACGGGCGGCCGAGGAGGGCCGGAGGGCTGGCGTTGCGTACGCCGAAGGGTTCCGCCGGTTGGCCCTGGGTGCCTGAGCACCGCCTCGTTCCCACGATCCTCCACGTCGACATGGACGCGTTCTTCGCGTCGGTGGAGGTCCTCGACGATCCGACGTTGGCCGGCAAACCTGTGATCGTCGGAGGGGCCGGCGCCCGGGGTGTCGTCGCGTCCTGCACGTATGAGGCTCGCGCCTACGGGGTGCACTCGGCGATGCCGTCGGTACGGGCCCAACAGCTGTGCCCCGATGCCATATTCCTGTCCGGCCGGCACAGCCGCTATGCAGAGGTAAGCGGCGAACTGCGCAAGGTCCTCGAGGACGTCACGCCCATGGTCGAGCCAATCGGGTTGGACGAAGCGTTCATGGACGTGGCCGGTGCCATCAGATTGTTGGGGCCACCGGACCAGATGGCACACGCCCTGCGCCAGCGGGTTCGAGACGATCTGCAGCTGGACTGCAGCGTCGGTATCGGACGCTCCAAGATGCTCGCCAAGCTTGCTTCCAGGGCGGCCAAACCACGGGCCAGCCGCACCGGCCTGCAGCCGGGTCCCGGCGTGTATCTCGTCGAGCCGGAGCACGAACTCGAGTTCCTCCACGCCCACAGCGTGGAGGCGTTGTGGGGTGTTGGCCCAGCCACTGCCAAGCGGCTTCACGACATCGGCGTACGAACCGTGGGGGACCTGGCCGCGCTGCCGCCCGACACGCTGGAGCGACGCCTAGGCCGGGCGAGCGGAGCACATCTCGCCGCATTGGCGCGGGGCGACGACCCTGATCCAGTCAATCCGAACCGGCCCAACAAGTCCTTGGGACACGAGGAGACGTTCAGCCGGGATCTCGTAGACCCGCTCGAGTTGGAGCGCAACGCGTTGCGGATGGCCGAGTCGGTCGCGACGATGCTCCGGGGCGAGTCGACGGCGTGCCGCACGGTCACGGTCAAGGTCAAGTTCAAGGACTTCACGTTGGTGACGCGGTCACACACGCTGAGCCGACCTATCTCGACCGGCGGGGCCATTGGTCAGGTGGCCGCCGCCCTACTCGCCAGCGTCGACCCCGGCGAGGGCATCCGCCTCCTCGGGGTGAGTGCTTCCGGGCTCACGAAGTCCGGTGTGGACCAGTTGTCCTTCGACCTCGGAGACGGGATGACCGAGGCCAATCAGAGCGCGACGGCCACCGAGCAGTCGTGGCACGACGTCACCGTCGCGGTTGACGCCATCCGGGACCGCTTCGGCAAGACGTCAGTCGGTTCAGCTGGTCACGTCAGCGAAGACGGGATCCAGGTGCCGGCCCGCCGGGACGCCCCCTGGGGCCCGGACGAGTAGGCGGCCACCAGCGGATCCAATAACCGTGCGGGTGGGTGTCGGCCAGCCGTTCCGGCTCGCCACGGGGTCCGATGTGCACGAGTGCAGTGGCCAGGTCGGGTCCTTCGCGGCGCACGGGTGAGGGCGGAGTGGGGAGACCAGGCGTCTCGAAGGGCGTCTCGCAATAGAGATGGTGAACCGGCCGCGTCGCACCGAGCGCATGGACCTCGGCTGCGAGCGTCCGCTGTTGGCCCTCGTCGAGGTAGGCCGCGACCCACGAGTGGAACACGACAAGGGGAGTGGTGCCGGCGATGGATGCCGCGACGCGGGGAAGGTCGGTGACCATGTCACCCTGCTCGAGTCGCGGCGGGTTGTCCGACCCGCGGACGTTCGACAATGCGCCGCGGAGGCGCCCGAAGCGGGCCGGGTTGTCAGGCCACTGACACGCGAGGAGCCACAGGACGTCGTCGTCGGAGAAGGGGTCGAGCGGGGAAAGGTCGAGACCGACGCGCGCACCCATGGTCGGCAGGCGCAGCTCGGGCATCGAGCTCACGTCGTCGCGCGCCGAACACTCGATCGACACGGCCGAACTGGAGGACCCCGCGGTGCGAACACCATCGCCGGAGGCGGAGCGGTAGGTGTAGGCGTAGTCGTCGAACAGCAGATTGAGCCCGGCTGAGGTCCCCAGGTCCAGCAGAGAGATCGGGGCATCCTGGTCATAGAGCGACGCGATGTGACACAGCCCCGGGAGCAACGCGGTGCAGCGGCCTACCTCGTTCGTCTGCGTGGTCCGGGTCCCAATGACGTGTTCGAGTTCGCGGCGGTGTTCTTCGCAGAACGCGGTGAAGACGGCCACCACGTTCCCAGAGGAGGCGTCGAACGTTGTTCCGCGAACATCTGCCACGGTGTCGTAGTAGGCGGCCAAAGGGTGGTCCACTCCCGAGAGGAGAAGGAAATGCACGGCGGCGAGCATCAGGAGGGGGCGCCGCTGGGGGAGGGGAGTGTCGTCGAGCAGCGAGAGCACACGTGCGTCGTCGGCAACGCCCCGACAGATGGCTGGATAGATGAGGCCGCCGTCGCGCTCTACGGTTGCGGCAAGGCCGCGGAAATGGTCGGCAAGCGGGAGCTCGACCAGCACGCGGTCAGAAGCTGGCGGGCAGGAGCGGGCTGACGGCGCCGAAGAAGAACCAGAGCAGCACGAGCATGCCGAGTGTGCCCACGCCCCAGATCATCCAGCGTTGGCGGCGGAAGCGCCAGGCCGTGAAGAGGATGGAACCCAAGAGCACGAGCACGAGAAAGCCCCAGAACAGCGTCTGGGTGAGCTCGACGTTCGAATCGCCGGCCAGGTTGCCGCTCTTCGGATCTGCGTTCAGCCGGCCGACGGGAAGGCCCTGGTTCGGAAAGAGCTGCGAATGCGCCAGCCTGGCTTGGACGACCAGCCTGGTCGACGCGCTGAAGCGCGGATTGCAGGTCGTGAGCGTGAGCATGTCGGCGAAGGCATTCTTGATGACCGACGTGTCGTTAGGCGACACGACAAAGGACTTGGTGGTGTCGTAGACGAAAATGCCCTGCAGAGTCGTCAGAACGATGGGATCGCCGACCTTGACGCCGTCGAGGTTGTAGAAGGGGTGGCCGTAGGTAGTGCGGTGACCGGCGATGGACGCGTTGCCGATCTGGCCCGGGAGAGGGGTCCCGATGTAGTGCCCTGGGCCCTTCCGCAGGTCAGGGGTGTTCGTGCCCTCGACCACGACCTGGCTGACCCCGATGACGGGGATGCGAATGTCGCCGACGGGCTCCCCCTCGGCGGGGTCGCCCGTGCGGGGTGCGGTCTTTGGTGGCCCTGTCGGCAGCTTGTTGAGGGCGGCCGCCTCGGCCAGGGCATGGCGGACTTCCTGACTGTTCGTCTCGGAGATGAGGGTGCTGCGCAGGGCGTCCTGGGTGTGCGACTCCTGGATCGACGTGCCCCAGATTTGGTACGCGGTGAACAGAAGGACGAGGATGCCCGCCCCGATCAGGATCTTGCCTGTGATGGAAACCGCCTGCCGCAACATTGGAAAATGAGCCTAGGGCCAGCCGGAATGGGCATCCGGTCAGCCCCTCTTGCTAACGCCCGAGGTCTCTCCGGCTTACGCCTGAACGGTGACGAGGGTCCCGAGAGGCGTCAACGGGAACACAACGGCGGCGTTCGAGATGGGCATCTCGACGCAGCCATCGCTCTGGGGATATCCGTAGCCAGGGCGGATGAAGCCGTGAAGTGCGTCGCCCCCGTGGAAGTAGCTCACCCAGGGGATCCCCGGGTCGCTGTAGTGGGAGCCGTCGGGGTTGGTGCCGCTCATGGTCGTGACCGTGTACCGGGCGAACACGGGCCAGGTGCCGTTTTCAGTCGTGGCGCCGGGGACACCGGTGTTGACCAACGTGCTGTACACCTCGGCACCGTCCTTGTAGACAGTCGCCGTCTCGGGACCCGACTGGCTCACGAGGACGTAGTCCCAGGGCTGCGGGTTGGTCTTGCCGCTTTGGACGGCGGCGAGGAGGTCGGTCCAGACCTGTGGGCCGGCAAGACCGTCTGTCTTCAGGCCGTTCTGATTCTCGAAGTTCATCACGGCGCCTTGGGTGATCACGTTGTTCGTGCCCGGCGTCCACAGCGTGGTTAGCGAGGACGGTTGGTACGCCCAGCGCCACGAGAAGGAGCCGACCTGGTCGTTGCCGAGTTGTGCGGGCGAGGTGACGGGCGCGGCTGGAGTGAACGCGAGAGGCAGGTAGCCGAGCTCGGCCAGCAACTGCTGGAGTCGCAGCGTCGAACCCGGCGCCACGGTGAATGGTGTTGTCACCGTTTGCGCGAGGTGTTGTCCGAGCGAACCGACGACGCCACTCGATCCTCCGGGCACCGTGATCGTCTCGGATGCACCCGGCACGAGTGGGCCGCTCGCCTCGTACTGCAACAACGAAGGCGACAGGACGGCCCACGATCCTGCCACCGGCGGGCTCAACGTGGGCATCGGACTGTTGGGCGCGAGGTCCGTCGAGAACTGCACCGAGATGGTCGAGCCGGCATTGACATTGGTCCCACTCGGGGAGACCGATGTGACGGAGAGGGCCGGTGGAGGCGTCGTCGGGTTCGCGCCGGCCTTGGTCCCGAAGTGTTCGACGGCGACAAATCCGCCGGCTGCGAGCAGGACGACAACGGCACAGATGGTGACCACCATCCATGTGCGAGGGCGCTTCTTTTTGGCCGCGTGCTCTCCCGAACTCATGACATGCGGGATTCTACCGGGGTCCAGCAGGACCAAACGGCCCAATCTCCGCCTCAATGGCGACTGTGACTGCGCTGAGACGTTCGGAGTCGGTGAGCTTCGTGCCTCCGGAGTCCCGTACGTAGAAGGCATCGACGACCATCTCACCCAGGGTTGAAACCCGGGCTGATACGACGTCGAGCCCGGCGTTGAACAGGGCACGGGTGATCCGGTGCAGGAGGCCGATCTCGTCGGGGGCCCGAACCTCGAGGACGGTGGCCGTCTCAGAGGCGTCGTTGTCGACGGTCACCTCGCTGACCGGCGGGTGGGCGGCCGAACGGCGGCGGAGGGGGTAGACCCGCTCGCGTTCGTAGAGCCGCTCGCCGATGGCCAGCTCGTCGGCCAACACGGCGGAAAGGTCCTCACGCAGCTTGGCCGTGTCGGGCCAGGTGCCCCGGGCCACTTCCACGGTGAAGACCTCGACTGCGACGCCCTCCTCGCCGGCGACGTTGGCGGCCCGCACATCCATGCCGTTCAGTGCGAGTGCTCCGGCGACCGATGAGAAAAGCCCGGGACGGTCGGGCGCAGCCACGATCACCTGCGGCGGCTGAAGGGACACCGAAGGCAACCCGGTGACCCGTACCTCGTCGATCAACCCGCGGTGGGCCGCGAGGAGGAGGTCTGGCCCAGCCGGTGTGGCGGCCTCGCCTTGCAGGACCTTGTCGGCACGCTCGACGAGGTCGGTGACGAGCCCGGCCTTCCAGGCGCCCCAGGCCGACGGTCCGGTGGCACGACTGTCGGCCTCGGTCAGTGCGGCGAGCAGGTGCAGGGTCGTGCGGGTGCCGGCGGCGCGGGCGACGCGGTCGATCGTGGTGGGGTCGTCGAGGTCGCGGCGGGTCGCGGTGTCCGGTAGGAGGAGGTGGTGGCGTACGAGGTCGACCAAGACTTCGACGTCGTCCGGCGCGAAGCCCATCCGCGTCGCGATGTCGTGCACGACCTCCATGCCGACTTCGGTGTGGTCACCGGGATAGCCCTTGCCGATGTCGTGCAGCAGGGTGCCGACCAAGAGGAGGTCGGGCCGCTCCACAGTGTCGGTCAGCTCGGCGGCCAGTGCGGCGGCCTCGAGCAGGTGCCGGTCGACGGTGAAGCGGTGGTAGGCGTTGCGCTGCGGCTTGTTGCGAACGGCGGCCCACTCGGGGAGCAGCCGGACGAACAGGCCGTGCTGGTCGAGCGACTCGATCTTGTCGACAGAGGGCCGGCCGAGTGCGAGCAGCGCGATGAACGCTTCCCGCGTGGCGTCCGTCCAGGGGTCACTCGGCGGGGGCATGCGGTCGGCGAGCCGATGCAGCGAGCCCCGCGCGATCGGGCGATCGATAGCGGCGGCCGTGGCAGCCAGGCGCAAGGGAAGAGACGGATCGTCAGACACCGGGGCGGACGAAGCGAGGGCGACCTCGCCGTTGAGTTCGATCAGGTCGGGAGCTAGGTCGGCGGGGACGGGTGACTCTTCGGTATCGGGCGCGCGGCGGCGCAAGAAACGCTTGGGCGGCGGTGTGGGGTCCCACAGCTTGCGGCGGCGCCAGACGTCGTCGGACACCCATGCGATCTGGCGGCCCGCGGTGGAGACCGCGAGCATCAGCTCGTCGGCGTCGGGGAACCCGAGCGCGGCGGCCACTTGGTCCTGGTCCTGGAGCAGTAACCGCTCATGGGCCCGCTTCGCCATTCGGTGGAGCTCCACCCTGATGGAGGTGAGCAGCGCGGTGGCTTCATCGAGCGACGCGAGGTCGGCGTAGTCGGCAAGGAGCGGCGCATAGGCGGACAATGCGCGCAGCACGCTGACGTCGCGGAGCCCGCCGTGGCTCTCCTTCAGGTCGGGCTCAAGGAGGAACGCCACATCCCCGGCCGTGGCGCGGCGCTCCGCCATCTGGACCTCGATGACGGGCAGGTACCGGGTGCCGAGCTTCTCGCGCCAGGCGGTCTTGGCCTTCTCGATGAGCGGCTCGGCGAGCCTGCGTTCACCCCAGACCACGCGCGCATCGAGGAGGCCGAGCGCCACTCGCAGGTCCTCGGCCGCGACGCTGAGCACCTCGGCGGGCCGGCGCACCGAGTGGTCCAAGTGCACTCCTTCGTCCCAGACGGGGTACCAGATGCCGTCGGCGACTTCCTTGACGTCCCGGAAGCCGTCGTGGACGAGCACCACATCGAGGTCGCTGTAGGGGCACAGAGAGCTGCGCCCGTAACCGCCGACCGCCAGCAGGGCGAGATGCCGCTTGTTCTCGCCGGCCGCCCGATCCGCCAGGTCCGAGAGCCAGGCGTCGGCCTCGGCGGCGTAGGTGCGACAGAATTCCTCGCCCATCAGCCCTGGTTGGGTGAGGAGTCGGCTCCGCCGGTCACGAAGTGACGTATCAGCGGGCATGGCGGGAACGTAGCATCGGGTTTGTGAGCAGAGACATAGAAACCAGAGGCGAGGGCAAGACCCCGATGACCTTCACCCACGCAGTCGCCATGACCGTGGTGGGGGTGGTGGGCATCCTGATCGCCTTCTGGATCTTGAGCAGCCTCGCGGGCATCTTCCTCTTCTTCGTGAAGGTGGCCGTGATCATCGCTGCCATCGCGGCGGTGTTCTGGGTTGTCTCCCGCCTGCGGCACCACTAGCCGGTCGCGCGGGAGCCAGATTTCACCGGACCGGCAGAGGCTGGGGCCGGGCGAGAGGTGCCGTTAGGCTGGCCGCCCTGCCGCAGAGAGGCGCGGCGGCGTGGCCGAGTGGTTTAGGCAGGGGCCTGCAAAGCCCCGTACGGCGGTTCGATTCCGCCCGCCGCCTCTTCATCGAGACATCTAGTGAGAGTGCACTTTGGGACGAGATGGCTCTTGTCGCACTCAGGATGCATGCAACATCGAGGGCCCGTCCTTCTGGCTCGAGACGCTCAGCGGGTGTGGCGAACGGGTGCAGGTGCCGGTCGTTGGACGGCATCGATGACGCCGTCGAGATACTCGGTTTTGGACAGGTCTCGGTGGCGCAGTCTGCTCAGAGTCGTGGCTCGCCGCTGGAGGCGGTCACCCAGTACATCGAGAGACTGGGGGCCCGTTATGAAATAGAAGACTGGTATACGAGGTACAACACCCCATTGTCGTAGGTTGCACTGTGCGCCAGCGACCACTGGGTGGGCGGGTTGTCAGGGAACAGTCGCGGCCCAATACCTCGTGTGACGGGATACACGAACAGGTGGAGCTCATCGAGTAAGCCGTCGGCGATCAGGGCACGTACGAGCGTGGAGCTGCCGCTCACGTAGATACCGCCGTCAACTTCGGCTTTGACCTGGCGGATTGCTTCGGCGCTGTATGGGCCGGCGATCTTGGAGTTCTGCCAGGTTCCCTCCTTCATGGTGGAGGAGACGACGTACTTGGTGGACTCGTTCATGAACGGTGCACCTGGGTCTTCGTCAGCCGTGCGGGCCGACCAGGCCGGCTGGAACATCTCGTAGGTGTTGCGGCCGAGCAGGATCGCATCACAGCTGGACATGAGATTTGCGATGTCCAGTCCCATAGACGGATCGAAGCCAAAGTCGAAAGTCCAGGTAGGAGCGTCGATCACGCCGTCGAGGCTCATGAACTCGTGTACTCGGATCGTGCCCATGGTTGGTAGTTCCTTTCGGGTTGCGGCGGCGAATCGTTCGCCTCTCAACCTCTCCACGAACGGCCACCCCAAAATCGACACGGGAGGGTCAGAGAGGTTTCGGATTGGCCATGCCCTCACCGGGCGGCGGCCCGTTGCCGCACGAGGAAGTCGCGTTCGACGGAATTGATGGTGAGTTCGATGGCTCGGTCGTAAGCGGCATCTGCCTCCTCCTGTAAGCCGGCGCGTGCGAGCAGGTCAGCGCGGACGGCGTGATAGGGCTGATAGTTGTCGAGAGACGCCGGGTCGATCTCGCCGAGAGCGACGAGCCCTACGGAGGGACCGTGACATTCCGCGAGCGCGACCGACCGGTTCAGGGCAACGACCGGGGTGGGACGGAGAGCGTAGAGCTGGTCATAGAGAGCGATGACCTGGGACCAGTCGGTGGCGTCGGCAGTGAGCGCGTCGGCGTGGACCGCCGCTATCGCTGCCTGGATCTGGAACGGGCCGGGCTGATTGCGGCGCAGGCAGGAGCGCACGAGCTCGTGGCCCTCACCAATCAGTTCTCGGTTCCATCGGGTCCGATCCTGGTCGGCAAGACGCACCATCATTCCGTCGGTAGCGATGCGGGCCGAACGGCGGGACTCCGTGAGCAACATCAGGGCGAGCAGTCCGACGGCTTCTGGTTCGTCGGGCATCAGGTCGACGAGGGTCCGCCCGACCCGAATGGCTTCAGTCGACAGGTCCTTTCTCGTAAGTGTTCCTCCGGATGTGGCGGTGTGCCCTTCGGTGTAGATGAGGTAGATGGCGGCGAGAACCGCATGGAGACGGTCCGGGAGTTCGGCCGCTCGAGGTATGCGATATGAGGCGTGGTTGTCGTGGAGTTTGCGTTTGGCCCGGACGATCCTTTGCGCCATCGTCGCGTCTGGGACCACGAAGGCCTTGGCGATCTCGTCGGTCTCGAGGCCGCCAAGTAGGCGGAGGATAAGGGCGACCTGGGCATCGGCGGCCAGGGCGGGGTGAGCGCAGAGAAACATGAGACGGAGTTGATCGTCCGCGACGACGTCGACGAGGTCGTCGAGTCGGCCGAGTTCGGGATCGGAGTCAGGGTCCATGTTCTCTGTGTGGAGACGGTGAGCGGCGAGATGCCGCTCACCACGAGTTGATTCGCGGCGGATTCGGTCGATGGCGCGATTGCGGGCGGTCGTGGTGATCCAACCACCGGGGTTGGGTGGCATCCCCATGCGGGGCCATTGCTCGGCGGCGATCACGAACGCCTCCGCCACGGCGTCCTGGGCGAGGTCGATGTCACCGAGGACCCGGATCAAGGTGGCGGTGCAGCGGCCCGCTTCCCGCCGGAAGACCTCGTCGAGAGCATCCGTCACCCTTGGGCGGGCCGAACCTCGACCGGTCCATCAGAGGCGGCGGCGGCTTTGCCGGCCCAATCCAGGGCGGCATCGAGATCGGTGGCTTCGATCATCCAGAATCCGCCCATTTGTTCCTTGGTCTCGGCATAGGGACCGTCGGTCATCGATACATCTCCACCCGAGGACCGCACGACGGTGGCCGATGCCGAAGGGTGCAGGCCGGCCGCGAACACCCACGCGCCTGCCTTCTGCAGCTCCTCATTGAACGCTCCGACCTGGGCGGCTCGGAGCTGAGCATCAGGGCTGGAGAAGTCGACCTCGTAGGTGTCGTCGTGCCAAACGGAGATCATGTATTGCGGCATTTTGGGAACTCCTTCTTGGTAGGGATCGAGTTGGGTCAATTGGCACGTAGTGCGAGCACCGGAACAATGATCGCAGCCGCAACCAGGTGCAGTGCGACTAGGGCGAACTTGCTGGAGCCCGTGTCAGCAAAGGCCACCGGGGCGGCACAGGAGAGCGCAGTGAGCCCAATGGTCATCTGGATGAACCGCCCATGCGGGTCAGAGCTCCGCCGGTTCAGCACCGCAAGGAGCACTCCGCCAATGACCGCTCCGACAATGGTGATCTGGGCGAAGGCGGCGAGCGGGATGTCGCCGTGCACGGCCAGCGGAACTCCTGCAGCCCGCAGCGCAGCCGCCCCGGCAGTGGTGGCTATGCCGGCCAAGACCCCGACCGAGGCGGTGGCCCGTGGAATGGTGCTGGTCAGTCGGGATCGGGGGTCGTTGACGGTGATGGCAGAGGGGGTGGTGACATTGGACATGGTTGGTCTCCCTTCGTTGCGGCGATGCTCTCTGCACCGCTCACCGTGTCCACGAACGACCGGTGGCAAATCGACACCCAAATTCAAGATTCTTCGGCGCCCGAGTCGCGGCAAGCTGACACCCCCTTCGCCACTGGTCTCCAGCATCACGAATCGGTCGAGGTCGCTCCCTGCCAGCGTCGTTCCCCGTCGTGGGCACCGGCGAAATACGAGGGGAACTTGGCTGTCTTCGGGTCGGTCGTCGCCTACGACGCGCGCCGGTAGACGAGAACGCGGTGGTTGCGACCGAAGTCGAGCGCCCGTGCTCAAAGCGAGCTTGGAGGGGGCAGCAGGTGGAAGAACAGCCTTCTCACCGTTCTCGGAGTTGCGATCATGGGCCGCATCGCTGTTGCACTGGTGAGTAAGCTTGCTCCACAACACTGAGAGAAGGCCCGCGTGAAGAAACTGGCGAAGCTGTCCTGGCGGGCTAGAGGCTATGCGGGCACGTGTATCGCCGAGGTTGACCAGCCGATTCGAGGGTATCGGGTCACCACAAAGTACCTGCCCAGTCGTCCCGCGGATTCGGGACACGTTGGAGCCACTACACCATTGGTCTCATGGATATCTTTCGACGGGGACGTCTATTGGGTGCGGCTCGCAGCCGCGATCGGATGGCCGCGTACGATCCGGGTGACTCAGAGTGACGTTGAGGGAGTGCGGAAGTAGATCTGGCCTCGTTCAGCTCCATGGCGTGACGAACCCACCACGCACTGGATTGTCGATTCACTGAGCCGGATGAGTTCGCGTAGTCCCGTTGGCATCGCGAGGTTGCCAAGGCACGCCCAGCCGGAAACCAGCGCCCGGCCCATGACGGAGCGTCGCCGCAGTGGGTGCCCGGCGTTGCCTGCAGTAGACCACGATGAAATGCATCTACTAAAGGTTAAGGGTCCGGAGCGGGCGTTTTAGGTACTGCTTCGATTGTCGAGCAACAGGTCGAGCTTCTCTTGGGCCCGGGATGCCACCTCGTAGGCCCTCGTCGCCCGGCGTGTGGCGACGGACAGTGCAGCTCGCAATCGATTGAGGTCGGCTTCGGCCGCGTTCACCGCTCGCTGTGCGTTTTCGACTTCGGTAGCAGCCAGCGTGGCCTCGTTTTGTGCATGTTCCAGGTTGTGTTTTGCCTTGGCCGTTTCGGGGCTGTGCTTCGCACGATCAGAAGCTCGTGACCGCGCTGTTGAGGTCCGGACGTTCGCGTCAGCGCCAAAACCGAGACCCGAATAGTGCAACCCGGTCGTCAGGCATCCCTCGCGGAGGGATTGGGCACTGTTCGGGTCCGAAAATGCTGCGTCGAGGGTGGCCTTGACATCGAGTTCCGTCGCCTCGGAGACCAGTTGTCGTTCCTGCTTTGCGATGGATCGTGCCTGACGGAGAAGACGCCCGACCACGTCCTGTTTCTCATTCGAAGCGCTCCGGATCCGCTCTCCATCCACATCTCTCGTGGAGCGCAGGGCGTCACCGAGTCCGATCAGCCGTTCGACGTCCAACGACTGTTCCCGGCTGAGCTTGTTGGCCAACCAGGCCCCGGTTGACGGTTTACGCAGCTTCTTGAGGCTGTTGGCGAGCTCCCGATCACCTGCCTGGCGTGCCTCGGAGACCCGTGCGTCGCGGGCGGCGATGAATGCCGCCGGGTTTAGCCCGTAGAGCTCTTCGGAGACGCCGGCAAGGTCCACAGGCCCAAGTCTGCCCGGACCGCTGTGACCGTGCCTAAGGCGCAAGGAACTTTCGGTTGACGTTCTTATTCGACGGACACAGACTGAAGTGGACGGCTCTTGGCGAGGCGGGTACCCGATGCCGGATACTCAGAAGACCACTGCATTCACGGTCTCATTCGACGATGCCGCGCGAGCCCTTCGCACCGGGTGGATCGTGGCGGAACTGCGCGGCCGCCTGAATCCGGACTGCGCACACTTCTCGTGGGAAGGATCTCCCGAACCACCGACACTCCTCCTCGATGCTGCGAACGAACGCAGCCCCGTCGAGGCCCAAATTGAGGCAACCAAGGTTCTCTCAACTCTCGGGAAGAGCGCACTCATCCGGGTTGGCATAAATACCATCAGTCGTTCCAACAAGTGGGGCGGCATTCCGACCGTGACCCCGGCGGTGGCGGATATCTCCGACCTTCTTCGGTATTTGGTCTGTCGTTTGATCTATGCCCGACTGATTGTGGCCCATGCGAACGACCCTGACATCGAGCCGGACGTGCATGCGACGCTCTCGACCGCTCCGATCGACGCAGACGACCCGATCGATCAAGACGTGTGGTGGTCGCGGATCGAGTGGCTCCTGTGGGCTTGGGACGAAGGGCTTCAGGATCAACTGGCAGCGGGAAACTTTGGAACGGCCAGCGCTTATCAGTTGGGACGGGGTTTGTCCGAGTGTTATTGGGCAATGACCCCGCCGAAGACTTTGGAAGAGTACGAGGCACCCTGGAACTTCCTCCTGGGGCCGAACCGGGTAACCGCCTTCCATGATCTTTTGAGGCGGCTCGGGCCGGTCTTCAGCAACTACGCCGCTGGCGGGGTCGAATTCAGCGTCACGGAATGGGCCAAGGTGGCGATGGCGCCAGCCTCCTACGACCGGGCGGATTTGGCCGTCGCACAGCAGGTCGCAGTGTGGCGGGACCTTCTGGTCACGGGGCGGGATCCATTGACGCTTGTTGAATCCAAGAGGTTAGAGACGGTCGCCAGGGACCCGAGACCGATCCTTAAGGCATTTGTTTGGGAGATTGTCGCTGCGCTCGCCATGGCAGCCCTATTCGGGCTGGCCCTGGCCTACTGGGGAGGGGCGACGAAGACCGTTCTTGCTGCGCTCGCGACGGTTGGGATCTCCATCAGCGCGATCCTGAGTTGGATCAAGTCACGCGCGCAGTCCGTTGCCGCCCGTGTCGGCACTGCGGTGAACCAGTCGGTCGTCAACGACGCCGTCACGGTGCTGCCGAAACCATCGAAGCCAACCGGATTCCGCGCACGTATCGAGCGAGTACGCCTTCCGCTCGATCCGCTCTTCTCGTAGAGAGAGATCCGGCGATCGCAGCTTGGCGAGGTCGAGAGGGCTTTGACCTGTCAGTCGGACGGCGAGGCGAGAAAGCTCAATCGCACCCGCCGGTCCGGGTTGTCGACATTGAGATCGACCAGTACGAGAGATTGCCAGGTGCCGAAAGCGACGCGGCCGTCGATGACGGGCAGTGTGACCGAAGGGCTGAGCAGAGCAGGGAGCAGGTGATCTGCCCCGTGACCGGGTGAGCCGTGGGAGTGGCCATACCGGTCGTCGCGGGGGAGGATCCGTTCCAGCGCGACCCGCAGGTCGTCTTCGGAACCGGAGCCGGTCTCCATCAGTGCGAGTCCGGCCGTCGCGTGAGGCACGAAGGCGTTGACGAGCCCGTCACCGAGGCCGGCACAGAACAGCTCGAGCTCGGGAGTCAGATCCACGATCTGGCGGCGGGACGTGTCGATGTCGACTTCGATCGAGTGCATGTCCCGGTCAGTCTGTCGGGCTCAAGGCTGGACCGCCACGTCGAGAACGACGGGCGGGAGTTGGACCCCGGTGCTGGTGCGCAGGTCGACGTGGATCGTGTAGCTGCCGGGAGCGTCGGCCGTGAGCATCAGGGATTGGGTCGCGGGCTTCGGCGTGCCGGCGCACTCGGCCGCGTTGCTCGAGGTGGCCTCGGAGCGAAGGACGAACGTGCCCGACGACGGGGACAGCTGCAGCCCGCCGGACCCGGCAGAGGCCTGCCACGTCACGGTCGTAGGGCCGACGTCGGTCGACGCCACACCCAACTCGACCGCCGTCGACTGGCCGGCGGCAACGGTCGCCGCACCGCTCGGGGACGAGAAGCCGACTGCCGGCAGCTGCCCTGCGCCGTACGAGGGTGGCGTGTCGGCAGGTGACGCGCCCCACGATGCGTCCGGGGTCGACGAGAGGGTGACGTCGAGCGTGCCGCCAGACTGAAGGACCGTCGCCGGCAGCCACGGCAGGTTCCACGAATTAGCGGATGACGTCGGCGAAACGGAAGAGCAGGCGGACGCTGGCGTCGAGGCGGCCGGGGGATGCGTGATGCCGATTGCCGTCACGGCATGGATGTAGGGCCGGGAGGCCGCCGCACCCGGAGCGTGGAGATCGAGGCGGTGGCCGTCAGGCAACAAGATCGACTCGTTCGGGAAGAGCGGGCTGGCCAAGGCCAGGTCGGCGGTACCGGGTGTGACGGGGAACACGCCGAGGGCGGCCCAGACGTACCACGAGGAGATGGCGCCGAGGTCGTCGTTACCCGGTTCGTCGACGGGTGCGTCCGCATATTCGGTGTCGGCGATGGCTCGGACGACGCGTTGGGTCTGGGACGGAGCGCCGAAGTAGTCGAACTCCCACGGGGCCCATTCGCTCGGTTCGTTGCCCGACCAGTCGTAAGGAGCGTTGCGGGTTGCGTTGAGTTGCGTGAAGAACGTCGCGAGCTTGGCGGTCGCTGCCTGGTAACCGCCCATCAGCGTGGCGATCCCTGCGAGGTCCTGTGGTACGGACCAGGTGTACTGCACGGCGTTGCCCTCTTCGAATCCCGTTTGGCCGCCGGGTTCGAGTTGCGATGCCTCGAAGGCCTGGCCCGCGGGGAAGCTGCCGTCGGGGCCGCGGGCCTGGATGTATCCAGTCGCGGGGTTGAACTCGAATTCCCAGTTGGCCGCGCGCCGGCGCATGGTTTCGGCCAGGGCTGTGTCGTTGCGGGCGGCGGCGATCTGGGAGATGGCGAAGTCGTCGAGCGCGTACTCGAGCGTGGCCGAGCCGCCGATGGAGTAGTCGATGGAGGTCAGATCGGGCGAGGCCGCGTTCACGTAGTGCTGTGAGAGGTATTGGCTCAGGTATTGGCGCTCGATCTCGAGGCCGTGGTTCGACTCTGTCTGGGTGGCGCCCTTGACCATGTAGTCGAGCGCGGCCTGGACGTCGAAGTTGCGCACACCCATGGCGTAGGCGTCCACGATGATCGGGTCGGCCGAATCGCCGTTCATCTGGGACTCGTCGCCGCCGACGATGGCCCACTTGGGAAGCCAACCGCCCTGCCCGGCGTCGTCGACGAGCGACTGGACCATGTCGCCGACGGCATGGCGGTCGAGGAGGGACTCGAGCTGGATCTCGCTGCGGTAGATGTCCCACTCGGAGAAGTTGGCGTACTCCTGGCGGCCGTGGTCGGTGTGGACGTGGCCGTCGCTCCCCTCGTAGTCGCCGTTCGCATCGGACACGACGTTGGGGAACAAGAGCGAGTGGTACAGCGCGGTGTAGAAGGTGTGCCGTTCGGCGGACGTGCCACCTCCGACGGCCATACGGCCAAGGATCCGGTTCCAGTCGTCGTGGGCGGCGGACGCGACGCGGTCGACCGACCAGCCGGAGTCCTCGGTCTCGAGGTTCCGGGCTGCGTCGGCGGTGCTGACGAAGGAGATGCCGACCTTCATCAGGACGGTACGGGTGGTGGGCGTGGTGTGGAAGGTGACATAGGCCCCGCAGGTGGTCCCGGCGCAGTTGTGGGCATCGGGCACAACGCCTGCATGGCCGAAGGTACCGGACGCAGCGAAGGAATGGTCGAACTGCGCAACGAAGTGCAGCGTGTAGTTCGTTCCTGTCTGGCAGAACTGTCCGCTCGTCACCTGGCCTTCGACGGCGTTGCGGCCCACCACCTTCACGCTCGCGGTGGAGACCGGGTTGACGCTGTCGGCGACCTTGAAGAGCACGTTGCCTTCTGTGCCGGCGGGGAAGGCAAAGCTGGCGATGCCAGTGCGTTCCGTGACGGCGAGGTTCACGCCGATGGGGGACGTTCCCTGCAGCGTGACATGGTATCGCCCGGGGGTCGCTGTCTCGTCGCCGTGGGCGAACTCTGCCTGTGTGGTCGTCGGGGCGCCAGAGACTTGGCCGACCGTCGGCAGGATCGGGACGTCCTGATACGAAGGGCACCCGGTCCCGCTGAGGTGGGTGAGGCTGAAGCCGTTGATGTGCGTGTCCGAGTAGGCGTAGCCGCCGCCCGACTGCACGGCATTGGGGGTGGTGTCAGGGCTCCACTGGATCATGCCGAAAGGGGTGTCCGCGCCGGGGAACTCGCCGACGGTGCCCGGTGAGACCGGACCGGTCCCCGTGCCGTCGAGGGGATGCACGAGCGCGGCGGGGTCAGTTGTGAGCGACGGCAGAGCCTGGTTCGGGGTGGCGGCGGCGGTCGAGCCAGCCGGGGTCGCGGTTGCGAGCATGGCGAGGAGCAGGGCGGCGAGGACGTGCACCGGTGCGGGACCACCGCGATCCTGCGGCGGGGGTCGGCGACCGATCATGCGTGGGGACGGTAGCCGTCTGGCGGCCTGAAAGAGCAGCGTGAGAGAGATCGAGTATCCGCGCCCATGTCACATCCCGCTGTCATGCTCGATCGCGTGCGTGATTGGACCGAGGGCGAGGTGCTCGGACTCGACTTCGAGACGACGGGCGTGGACCGCTTCACCGACGTCCCCGTCTCCTACGCGTTGGTATCAGTGGTCGACGGCATTGCCGTGCGCAGTTGGTCGGGCTTGATCGACCCGGGCCGGGAGATCCCGTCGGACGCAACCGCGGTGCACGGGATCACGACGGAGCGAGCGCGCGCGGACGGTACGCCGCTCGACGCGGCGATCGCGCTGGTGACCGACGCCGTCCTCACGGCCGGGCGGCGCGGCGTTCCCCTCATCGGTATGAAACTCGACTACGACCTCACCATCCTCGACGTGCTGGGCAACAGGTTCTTCGGGCGCGGGTTGGTGGCACGGGGCTGGCGAGGGCCGGTCTTGGACGCAGGCGTGATCGATCGGCATTTCGACGGCGAGCGCCACGGCCGGCGGACATTGGGCGACCTCTGCGCGCATTACGGAATCGAGCTCGAGGGTGCCCACGACGCGTGGGCCGACGCGGTGGCCTCGATCCGGGTGCTGTTCGCGTTGGCGGACCGCCACGGCGAGTTGCGGAGGGCGGACGTGGCGCGGCTGCACGAAGCGCAGATCGAATGGCACCGGCAGTGGACTGCGGACTGCGAGGCGTGGCGGTTGGGTCAGGGCATGCCGCAGAGCGACCCACGGGATTACGTGTGGCCGGTGGCGCCGGTGGCCTTGCCGCCTGCAGCCTGACAGCGGACGGTCAGCTGAGGTTGCGCATCACTTCTTGAGCAGGTCCCACACCATGTCGACGCCCTCGTTCTCGGCCAGGACAACCTTGGCCGGGTGCTGCTTGTCGATGTGCCCGACGAGCCCGTTGTAGACCGAGTAGCCGACGAGCTCCTGGAGGCGACGCGGGAACGTCTTCACCAGGGACGGGGGAATACCGAGTTGTTGGTTCTCCTGCTGGCGGATGTAGCCGGCGCAGTAGTTCATGGCGATGCCGACGCGGCGCTGGTTCGTCTTGTTTGCGCCGCCGCCGTGCCAGAGACTGCCGACCCAGACGAGGACGCTGCCCTTGGGCATCTCGGCGGGGATCGTCTCATAGGGCTCGAGCGGGTTGGGGGGGTCCTCGCGTAAGTGGCTTCCGGGCACGAGCCGCGTCGCGCCGTTCTCCTCCGTGAAATCGGTGATGGCCCACATGGTGTTGCAGATGATCGGGATGTGCGGCCGGGTCAGCGGGATGAGCTGGTCGTCGGCATGGATCGGCTGCGCCTGCTCGTCGGGGCCGATGGCGATGGACGAGAGGGAGGAGATGAGCAGACCCGGATCGAGGACGCCTTCGACCACGGGCAGCACGTTGGGGTGTACGGGGATCTTCTCGAAGGTCGCGCCGTGGACGAGGAGGTTGTAGACGCGCCACGTGTGCAGGCCTTCGAAGAGGTTCTCGGCGGGGACGGTGCCGAGGTCGTGCTCCAGCTCGAGAAGGGCTTCGTCGATCACGTCGACGAACTCAGGCTCGATCGCGTCGGGGAGGACCGTGTAGCCGTCCTCGGCGATGCGCCGGAGATGGTCTTGGAGATCGGGGAGAGGACTGGTGGCCGTCGCTGCTGTGTCGCTGGATGTCACGGGTCCAATTGTACGGAAGACGCGTGTCGTGGGCTCCGGTGGGCGCGTGGGCACTCAGAAGTGGGCAAATGTCCCGGTGGTAGGGTCTGTCCCTACGGGCCGTTGGCGCAGTTGGTAGCGCACTTGCATGACGCGCAAGGGGTCAGAGGTTCGAGTCCTCTACGGCCCACCCAATCTGAACTGGGGAAACGGGTCTACCTGGCCAAGTAGTGCAACAGGATCGGCACGTCTTGAAGTTCCCCGCCGAGACCTTGGACGCCCATGAACACGGCGAGGTCGAACTTCCTGATGATGGGCAGAGGGTGTTTGAGAAAGTGCGCGACCTCGTCATCAGTTGGTTGTGGGCCGGACGGAGTACATCCTCACCAGACCTCTCATACAAAACATCGTGAGCGAAGCGCGAAGCCCGAAGGGCGAGCGGCTCAGGTTCGAGGCGAAGCCGAACTGGGCAGCAGAGTCAAACGCTCAGGTGTCACACGGTCAAACGGCTTTGAGTCGCTCAGAGCGTAGGATCACACTCAGAGCCGCCCGGCGCGTCCCCACCGCCGCCGACCCCAGTGTAGAACCACGAATTGGACTGGTAGTTCACGTCGACCAGGTTGACGCGAAAGCCGACACAGCCATTGGCGGCGTCATACCCGCCCCAGGCGTAGCCGATCATCGCGTAGTAGAGGCTCACTCCGTAGGTTCCATACCCGCTGCTACACCACCCGGCGGGCGGGACGCCGTAGAGACAGTTGGAATCGAGCATCGCGTTCTGCTCGATCCCCGCGAACGACCCACCGGTGAGGTATGAGTCGAGGGTCGATGCCATGCACGTCCCCGGCAGGCCGTGGCTGTTGATGCAGTTCTCCGCAACCGTCAACAAACTATGTGCCTCGGGGTGCTGGATCGTGACGGTTATGTAGTTGCCACTCAGCCAGTCACAGGACTGATCGTTGCAGCCAAGGCCGAAGCCCCCTGGCGCGGTCCCCGACGTAAACACGAAGCCGTTGTCGAGCCAGTCCCAATTGCAACCAGACGAAAGGACCCCCACACCCAACACCGCCATGAGCGAGGCCAAGGTCTTGAACGTGAATAGCTTCAGCATGACTCCCCCTTTCTTACGGGCACGGATATGACGCAACGATCCGAGCTACGTCACCCGCCGTCGGGTTCAGACGGGCGACGTCGTTGTAGTACGCGACCACGGCTGCACGCGAGGCCGCGGTGGGAGCGCTGTTCGCCATCGTGGCGATGAACAGGCTCTGCGCTCCCGGCAACTCCTGCAGACCAGCGCAGTAGTAGCCAGGGTTGGGATGCCACAACGATGCTTTGACGCTTGGCGTGAAGATGGTATGGACCGCTGTGCGGTGCACGACTGTGCGTTGCGCCACCGACGACAGAACGCCGACTATCACAAGAACGAGGATGACCAGGAGTGCAGCGGCGACCAAAGGCCAGACGATGCGGCGGCGGTGGTGGCGATGCACCTGCTCCGTCGCTGGCGCCATCGGACTGATTGTGCTCATCCGACCCCTCCTGCTGAAAGGTTAACTCGGTCGACCCCATTGGTCTACCGATTTATCCCACAGCTGACGGGCGTTCGGGGTCGCTCAGATTCAGCACGTCGTAACCGTGTTCCGCCTCGTCTGCCAGCTGCTGAATGTCGAAGTCGTCCAGCACTTTGCCCGTCTTGGTGACGTACACGTCTTCGCCGCAGTCACTGCAGAATTTATGCCGTGGGTTCGCCACGTGGCGGTGTGCCAGGACAAAGGGACCATCGCCATCTGTAACCTCGCCCAGTCGGACCAGCAGAAATGGCTACGGAGCGCTGCATCAGCAGGGGTCGCCGTGGGTGGGACGCCTTTGTGCAAACGGGTGGCGTCTACTGCGGCCGTTGCGGGCGGCTGATCGAGCCCGGAACACCATGAGATCTGTCGCATCCCGGCGACCGTGTGTGTCCAGCGCGAGATATGGCCATCGGAGCGCGACGCCGGCGTGGCCTTCCGGTCAGGCGAGGCCCCGGGCTTCCTCGACGCGGTGCTTCCACGCGATGGCCAAGCCGAGAACCGCCACGTAGGCGGTCAGGATCAACCAGTGGCTGAGAGCCATCGTCTGACCGTCGAGAGAGGCGAGGGACAGCGAGACCTGGTGGTAGTTCGGCATGAGGTGAGCGATGAACTGGAGCGAGCCCGGCATCTCGTCCACCGGGTTGAACAGGCCTCCGAAGTAGCCGAGGATGAACATCAGGCCGGTGACGACCGGAAACGCAGCCTCCGGCGCGACCACAAACCCTATGAAGACGCCCAGAACCGCGAACGGAAGCGAGGTCACCCACAGCAAGATCGTCAGTTCCATCCATGTCGTCGCAGGCAAGCGGACGCCTCCGAAGCCGGCTCCCACCGCTTCGACCAAGACGATCACTGGCAACACGACGCACATGCTGGCGACGACCTTGGTTGCGACGTAAGACCAGGTCGGCAACGGGGTGATCCGTAACAGGCGAGCCCACCCGGAGGCCCGCTCCATCGACAGTCGGGTCCCGCCTGCATTGAGGGCGGCCACGAGCGCCCCGAAGGAGCACATGGACACCATCAGGTAGACGCGCCATGTCACCGTGCCGTCGACAACCTTCCCCGCTGTGTGGTCGCCGAGGAAGAGGACGTAGAAGATCACAGGGAACCCGACGGTGATTGCGAGGAACTTCCAGCTCCGCACCAGGCGCCCAACCTCGAATCGGCCGAAGGCGACCAGTGGCGTCAGGCGGTGGTGCCAGCCGTCGCCCGGCGTGGGATCTGCTGGGCTGTCGCCGTTCCGACCCGAGTAGGGGGGCGGGGCGATCGAAAGGTCGGTCATGGGTTCTCACGATCAATAGTGACCGCAGACGCGGCTGTCGCGGGTTTCACCCCGATGGCGTCCGCGAGGCCGCAACGGGTCAGGGCCATGAATGCCTGCTCCAGCCCGGCGCCGGTGATCTCGAGGTCGCGGAACTCGACTCCCCGGCCGACGACGTCGCGGATGGTGGCATCGGCATCGAGCGAGTCGATCGAGACGCCGGTGCCGCAGACTTCGACCTCCGTGACGCCGTCAAGCTCAGAGAGCTGGGCGCGATCCGGCCGGTCGGTGACGAAGCGGATCCGCCGCGTGGCAACGGCGGCCTTGAGAGTGGCTCCGGGACCGTCGGCAACGACCTTTCCGTGGTTGAGCACGACCACCCGGTCGGCGATTTCGTCCGCCTCCGCCAGATGGTGAGTGGCGAACACCACCGTGCGGCCCTCGTTCCCGAAGTCGCGCATCATCCGCCAGAAGCCTCGGCGAGACTCCACATCCATGGCGGAGGTCGGCTCGTCGAGGAACACGACCTCGGGGTCACCGGCGATCGCGATGGCGAAACGGACCCGCTGGGCCTGGCCGCCCGAGAGGCGATCGGTCCGTTGGCGGAGGAGCCCACCGATGCCCGCGCGCTCGACGATCTTGTCATGCGGCGCCGGCCGCGGGTACAGCCGCCGCACCAGGCCGAGTGCCTGGTCGACACGGACACCCGGGGGCAGCCCGACGCCGCCGCCCGATTGGAGCATGGCGCCGACCCGGCCGTCTGCTACGGACCGGCGTGGATCGCTTCCGAGAACCTCGACGCGGCCTTCCTGGGGCCGGACCAGGCCGAGCAGCGCGGAGATGGTGGTCGTCTTGCCCGCCCCGTTCGGTCCGAGCAGTGCGAGCACTTCACCCCGAGCCACCTCGAGGTCCAGCCGGTCAAGGGCAATGCGGTCCCCGTAACGATGGGTGACCGCTTGGAAGGACAGGGCAGCGGGGTGTGGCCGCGCCAGGGTCTCTGGGCGGGGTTCAGCTGCTACAAGGGAAGACAAGAATTCTCCGGCGACTCAGGGCCGCGTTCGTGATTGAACGTCGCCATCGTACAACGGGCCAAGCGCGGTGGGCATGCGGCCAGGACGAGATTGATGCAGACGTAAGACCAGGCTAAGACGTCCTGTCCCGGGTCCGTCGGGCGGGTTGGCCGTGCTCTGCGCGGACGTGGCCATCGCTTCATCGATCTGGGTATAGAGGTCGTGCCGAGTCCCCGGGTATCGGAAATCAAGAAGGGAGGGAGATTTGAAGCCTCGAGTACACGTCATCACGCTCGCAGTCGAAGATCTCGAACGGTCACTGTCCTTTTATCGAAGCCTTGGCTTGGAGTCGGACGGCATCATCGCGAGCGAGTTCCCCGGGGACGAGGAGATGGCCGCCGGGGCGATCGCGCTATTCCCACTACAGGGCGGACTTATCTTGTGCGTGTTCCCCCGCTCCGAGCTCGCAAAGGACGCCAAGGTGCCGGTTCCGCCACCGGTGCCCGGGCAGTTCAGCATCGGACACGCCGTGCGGAGCCGGGAGGAAGTCGACGCGCTTCTCGAGGCCGCCGAGGAGGCGGGCGCGACGGTGACGGTCAAGGCTTACGACCGACCCTTCGGCGTCTACAGCGGCTACTTCACGGACCCGGACGGGCATCTGTGGGAGATCCTCTGGAACCCCGCGCTCGAGGACGTGTGACTCCGGCCGTTTCTGATCAGAACTGGCTCGCCGGGCTCATGTGGTCAGCGTCATCAGGTCGGGCCAGAGTTCCTCGATCGCGTCGAAGGCCGTCGCACCGAGATCGCTGATCTGACGGAGGCGATGACGGTTGGCGATGGCGATCGCGCACTCGAGCGCTTCGGGCGTGAGGCGCCGGTGCGCATCGACGACCTGAGGCGGCGCGGGGTACGCCACAAGCCATGCCAGATGCAGGACATGGCAGAACGCACCAATCGTTCCTCCGAGCCTGAGGCGGTCGGGCCGGCGCTCCGCCGCGAAGGGATAGCTACCGAGCCAGTCGTGGAGGCCATCGAAAAAGGGATCGGCGACCGCATAGTGCACTTCGGGTACGCGGTAGAACGCGATCGTCGCAGCACACATGAGGCACGGCTCGAAGGTGGTGTAGAGCGAACCGGTCACCGGACTTCCGAAGGCCACCTGGGACAGGACGTCCATCTCCGCGTGCGCCATGATCGTTCCCGACAGATGGGAACTTTGTCGCTCGGTTGTCCTATTACGTCCCGCCGCCACGACTGCCCCGCTCTGATCGAGGAGCACCGCACCGACCCCAGCCGACCCCGCCGTCCACGACTCCCACGCTTGGTCGATTGCGAGCTGCCATGTCGGACCTACGGCATCCCAGGCGGACAACGGCGAGTCCATGTGATCGATCGTAGGTGCCACCGCGTCGACAAGCTCGGGAGACTCCTCGGTCGCCACGCCGACGTGCCGCCGTGTTGAGTCGTCCGGGACGTCGGGTCACTCGGGGCCGTTCGATGTGGCGACAACGCAGACCACGGGAGGATCCAGGTCGAGCGTCTCGACGTGCTTCGGAGAGAAGCCCGCATCGCGCAGCCTTGCCGCTATCTCTTGTCCGGCCTTGGCCGACGTGTCGGCCGTTGCGCCCGGGCAACGGGGTTGCGAGGCGATCGCGATGGTGCCGCCCGCGCACAGGAGTGCATGCAGCTCTTTCAGGCGAGCGACGGGTTCTGGCCAGAACCCCATGGAGTTGACTGCGACGACCTTGTCCACGGGAGCGCCGAAGTCGGGGAGCGCGTCGGCCTCGGCGAGCCTGAGGTCGACACGGCCGGCGCGGACGGCGGCGGCA
The DNA here is from genome assembly GCA_963777485.1 of uncultured Acidimicrobiaceae bacterium. GTDB lineage: Bacteria > Actinomycetota > Acidimicrobiia > Acidimicrobiales > RAAP-2 > Bog-473. Next base: position 875,406 of record CAVZQP010000001.1, read on the forward strand.
TTCCGTCTCCTCGCAACGCGGACCATCACGTCCGAGTGGTCGACGCCGAAAACCACGCCGTCCGGAGTAAGCGCGTTGAGCCCTGCGATTGCAATACCCGGACCGAAGCCCACCTCCAAGACCCGGTCGGACGGCCGCACGTCCAGCAGCGACACCACCCATCGGTTGCGCCGGACATTCGAGGGGCGGTGAGCCATCACCCAGCCCGCTACCTATCCACCGAGCCCGTGCGGGCGGTGGAACTGGCGGACCAGACGGCGGACGACTCGTTACCGGAACCTCATGTCGTTCAGTGAACACCCTCAAGTTCACTTGAAGTCAACCGGTTCACTGCCTCCCGGCGTCAGGACATCCCGAACCAGCGGCGCCGGCGACTCGCTCCGAATTCGACTTTCGACGCAGCCATCTCCTCCGAGGCCTCGATGAACTTGCCCACCGGAGCCGGGCCGCTCAGAAAGTCCCCGTCGAACCGAGCCACTTTGGGACCACCGAACTCGATGTAACAGGTCACCTTGCCCTTGAACGGCTCCGGGGCGGCGCCACCTCGGAGTTGGTGCACGAGCACGTCGGCGAGGGTGTCCGCCTCGTTCTCGGCGATCACGCCGACCCGCGGCACGGGGGCACTGGTCACGTCGCCGATGGCGTAGACGTTCTCGAACTTCGTCGCGAAGTTCCGGTGGTCCACACCGATCCAACCGTCTTCCTCCACCAACGCCGACTCCTCGACCACCTGAGGCGCCCGATGGACCGGTATGGCGAGGAACAGCGAATACGGGATGGTCTGTCCATCCGAGAGAGTCGCTGTCTTGGTAGTCGGGTCCAGCGCGGTGGTCTTCGTCTGGGGCCACCAGCCGATGTCCCGCTCCTCGCACGCTCTGAGAATGCCGTTCGATGCCTCGTCAGAGATCGGGATGGGCTTGGCCATGGGGCTGATGACCTTGATGGTCGAGGCGTCGCGTAGGCCGCGCTTCTCCAGGTAGTCGTGCAGCATGATGGCCGTCTCGAACGGTGCAGCCGGACACTTGAAGAAGTTCCCGAGCACGCCCACGATCGCGTCGCCGCCCTCAAAGGTGGGCAGCACGGCACGGACGCGGTTTGCTCCTTCGACGGAGTAGTACTCAGTTCCCTCCTCGACGACGCCCGGAGTGGCCGCCGGGTTGAGGTCAGCTCCGAGGGCCACGACGAGGATGTCCGATTCGTAGGTCGCAGCGTTGGTGACCACGCGCTGGTTCTCGGGATCGATGGAGAGGATCGTCTCACGGACGAAGCGGACGCTCGGCTTGTCGATCCTCGAATAGGGGAGGCGGACGGCGTCGAGGTCGGCGCGTCCGTACATGAGATCGAGTTTGGAGAACCCGAATACGAAGGCGTCGCTCTTGTCGATGATCGTGACGTCGACCTCGCTCGGGACGTCCTCCGACAGGCGCGTGGCGAGTTGCAGGCCGGCGAAGCCGGCGCCGAGGATCACTACCTTCTTCATGGTCCCTCCTTCGAACCGCCTCGCGATACGGCGTCGTGCGCGTGAGCAGTATGGACCAGATGTCAATCCGGGGCGAAGACCGCGTGCATCGGCGTGTCGAGGTCGCCGTTCGACAACGACTCGAGCAGAGCGGGCAGATCATCGAAGCCCACCACGCCCCGTTCGATTGACGAGAGCGGAAGTTGGGTCTTTGCCAGGAGATCGAGCCCCGCCTTGTAGTCGGCGACATCCACGCCCAGGACACCGACGAGGCGGATCTCCTTATAGACGATCAGATCCATGTTCGAGCCCGCCGGCATGGGACCGCCCCGGATGCCGGCCACGACGACCGTGCCTTCGCCTCGGACGATCTGGAGAGACTGATCGAATGCTCCAGGTGATTTCGCGGTGACGTCGACCACCACGTCGGCCCCCCGCCCGGCGGCGGCGCGGAGGGCACGAGCCGGGTCCTCTTCGGTCACGTCGACGACGAGGTCCGCCCCGAAGGCGCGGGCCGTGTTCAGCCGGGAACGGTCCCGCGGGCCGGCTCCAGTGACCATGACGAACGCGGCGCCGGCGGCGCGCGCCGCGACGAGGGAGCACAGGCCTCGGATTCCGGGACCGAGGACCGCGACGACGTCACCGGGACCCGTCTGCGGGACTGTTGCCCCCCAGCGCACCCCGGCACCCATCGGGTTGAACAGCGTCGCCGTGACGGGGTCGAGCCCATCGGGGACCTTCAACAGCATGCTGTCCTTGCCCAGGTACTGGTACTGGGCGTACCCGCCCCAGAGGCCGGGGCTGCGCTCCGCAGGCACGAACCCATAGGAGTCACCGATGCCGTGGTTACGACAGTGGCGGTAGTCACCTGCGCTACAGCGCTCGCACGTCCGGCACGACTGGAACACCTCGACGGCGACGCGGTCGCCCGAAGTCACGTGCCATCGCTCCGCGGCCCCTGCGCCGATCTCCTCGATCACCCCCACGCTCTCGTGTCCCGGGATGAAGGCGAAGCCACCGAAGAGATGGCCGGAGAATTGCTCGTGGTCCGTGCCGCACAGCCCGCAAGCCTCGACCCGCAAGAGGGCGTCGTCGTCGCCGATCTCGGGTCGAGGAAACTCGCGGCGACGGAGCGTGCGGGGCGCTTCCAGCACCATTGCCGAGACGCTCATGGGTGGGAGAGTGCCGGCGCTCAGCTGCGCAGCTCGAGCCCGTCGAAGTCGCCGGCCTCGCGCCAGTCCGCCAACAGTTGGAAGAACGCCATGGGGCCGTTGCCGTACGACGTGCCGAGAAAACCTCCCGCTGCCGGCTGTCCCTCGTTGTTGTAGTAGCCCGGGGTGCACTGCTCCTGAAAAGCCCGAAAGTCGCGGGCCGATTCCGTCAAAGCGGTGAGCCAAGCATCTTCGCCCTCCGTTGTCGCCTCGACCACGAGGTCGTGTTCGACGGCGTGGCTGAGGACGTGACACGCGTGCCGGCTGGCTTCTTCGAGAAGGTGGGGGTAGTTGACCGTAAAGCCACCTTGTGTGTGCCCGAGGACGAACATGTTGGGAAATCCGTGGACATGCATGCCGTGCACGGAACGCATGCCGTCCTTCCAGTGGCCGGAGAGCGTGTTCCCGTCGGCACCCACGACGTCGTAGCCCGCGCGTCGGGTGTAATCGGTCCCGACCTCAAAGCCGGTGGCGAAGATGATGCAATCCACCTCGTATTCCTGTCCTGCGGCAACGACACCCTTGGCGGTGATCTTCTCGACGCCCCGTCCGTCGGTGTCGACCAACGACACCGTGTCCAGGTTGAAGGCCTGGAGGTACTCGTCGTGGAAGCACGGCCGTTTGCAGAACTGCCGGTACCACGGCTTCAGCGCCTCCGCAGTACTGGAATCAGCGACGACCGTATCGACCCGTGACCGGATCTGCTCCATCTTCTCGAAGTCGGCCATCTCGAGCACCGCGGCCAGGTCCCCGCCGAGGGCATCCCCGCTGTTCCGGTCGCGCAGCCTCGTGAGGAGCTTCCCGATGATGTCGGTCCACCCGTCCATGACCAGGTCCTGCTCCGCGATTCCACCCGACGTGAGCAGCGTGAAGTTCTCCATTCGCTCTTTTTGCCACCCGGGGCCGAGCGAGGCCGCCCAGGCCGGATCGGTGGGCCGGTTGGCCCGGACGTCGATGGAGGAAGGCGTCCGTTGGAAGACGTAGAGCTGTCGGGCGGCCCGCGCGACGTGCGGAACAACCTGCACTGCAGTCGCACCCGTCCCGATGATGGCGACACGCTTGTCTCGCAGTCCGACGAGGTCTCCGTCTGCGTCGCCACCGGTGTAGTCGTAGTCCCATCGGCTCGTGTGGAAGGTGTGACCGCCGAACGTCTCGATGCCGGTGATGCCCGGCAGCTTCGGACGGTGCAGGGGCCCGTTGCCCATGACCAGGAACCGCGCCGACATCGAATCGCCACGATCCGTCCGGATCGTCCAGCGTTGCCGGGTTGTGTCCCACTCGATGCCCGTGACCTCCGTGGAGAGACAGGCGTTGTCGTAGAGATCGAAGTGGGAGGCGATGCGACGACAGTGGTCCAGGATCTCGGGCGCGTGGGCGTACTTCTCGGTCGGGACGTACGACGTCTCCTCCAGGAAGGGGAGGTACACGTAGGACTCGACGTCGCACTGGGCGCCTGGATAGCGGTTCCAGTACCAGGTGCCTCCGAAGTCCCCGCCCTTCTCGATGATCCTGATGTCGTCGATGCCGGCTTGTCGGAGGCTGGCCCCGGTGATGAGACCGGCGAAGCCACCACCGATGATCGCCACCGTGATGTCATCGTGAAGCGCAGGGCGATCTGAGTGCGCGACATAGGGGTCGTGCAGGTAGGGGGCGAAGGCGCCGGCGATCTCGATGTACTGCGCGTTGCCCTCGGCTCGGAGCCGCTTGTCGCGCTCCATGCGGTACTTCTCGCGCAGGGCGTCGGGATCGAAGTCCGGGCTTGACTTCAGGGCGGTGCGCTCGTCGATGCTCACGCGACTGGGTTCTCGGTGTTCGGCCTCATGGTGCTCAGGGCCGGCAGCGTACCAACGACGCCCTCCGAAGTCCGGTGGGGACGGACCCCACTCGCGATCTCTAGCTGTTACCGGTGGACCCGCTGGTGCCGGCGAAGGCCTGGTTGCCGTCGCCACCATGGCCGTGGCCCTTGCCACCGGGACCTGGCGGTGTGGGCTGGGTCGTCGGCACGGTGGTCGTCGGGACGGTGGCGCCGGTGGACTGGAGCTCGTCCGCGACGTCCTGGAACTGTGTCCCGCTGATACCTCCGCCCGCGTACAACACACCGGCCAAGGTGAGGGTCGCTTGGGCGGCCGTCTCGCGTGCGGCGCCGGCCTTGGCGGCGGCGGTGGCCTCGAGGGAGGTTGCGAGCGCTGCGTCGCCAGGCAGCCCGCCGCCCGCGACCGACGTGGCCAGCTGGCGTAGGGCTGTGGCCTGTGGGTCTCGCCCTGACCTGGCTTGGTGATGCACCGCGGTCGTTCGGGAGGCCGCGGTTCCGTGCTGTGGTGCCGACTGGCCGGGCGTCAGCAGGAAGAGGAGGAGCAGGAGGAGGAGGACGATCAGTGCCGCGGCACCCGGAAGGACGAAGCGGCGCCACCGGTGCGACGCCGGCGAACCCGACGCGGGCGGAGACGGGAGGACCGACGTGCGGGGCGGCGCCGGGAGTACCGCGGTGGCATTCTCGATGGGCTCGGTCGCAGCAACCGCTGCAGCGCCGAGCGGCGAGGGCTTCTTTCGCTCGCGCAGCGCGTGGAGCATCTCCTCCGCCGAAGAGAAGCGCTGGCGCGGGTCGGTCGCAAGTGCCTTCGCCGCGATGGGCCGGAATTCGGGCGGGAGCTCTCGGTCCTGGTTCTCTCCCGGCAGCAAACGGCGGCCGGACAGTGCCTCGACCATGACGGCGCCGACCGAATACAAGTCCGACTGGACCGTGGCGGAGTGGCCGGCTCGCCGTTCGGGGGCGAGGTACCCGGGAGTCCCGAGCACGACGCCCGTCATGGTCATGTCGGAGGTCGCATCCGACGCGGCCAAGGCGTCGAAGCTCTTCGCGATCCCGAAGTCGGTGATGCGAGCGTGGCGGTCGTCGTCGATCAGGATGTTGCTCGGCTTGATGTCGCGGTGGAGCACGCCGAACCGGTGGGCGGCGGCCAAGGCGCCCAGCGTGTCGGTCATGAGCGCGGCGAGACGCTCGGGTGGCATCGGCCCGCGGGCGCCTTCGTCACGCAGCGTGCGGCCGGGGAGACGCTCCATCACGAGGTAGGAGACCGCACCGTCCTCTCCGTAGTCGAGGACGGCCACGATGTTGGGGTGCACCAGCCGCGCCGAGATACGGGCCTCCTGTTGGAAGCGCTTCCGCATGCCCGGCAGGGCCTCGGTCTCCGGGCGCAAGATCTTGACGGCGACCGGGCGCTCCAGGCGCTCGTCGAAGGCGTCGAACACCCTCGCCATGCCGCCTTCGCCCAGAAGCGCATGGAGACGGTAACGGCCTCCGATCATCCCTACGACCGCGCGCGCCTCCACCCGTGTTGTCTACCCGTGGGCAACGGGGACTAGTCCTGCCCTCGATCCGTCGATCGCGTACGGGCGTGACCAGGAAGTACGCGACAGTACGGGTCTCTCAAGGGGCGTCGTCCCGCAGCTCGGCCAGGACCGCCATTTCACCCATGACAGTGATCACGTCCGCTGGCGACTCGTCGCCGAAGTCGCGGTACAGGGCGCGGATGTTCGCCACCACCCTTTCCGCTTCGCCCCAACCCGCGTACGGGCCGAGGTCGATGTCCTGCGCCGCCTCGAGGGCCGACATCCCGGCGTCGTGGCGGAGCCGCGCTTCGGTCGTCAGGAACTCGAAATAGCCCTTGAGGTCCGTCACGGCAGACGGCGCCGCCAGTGGCCCGTGTCCCGGCACGATCACGGACGCGTCGAGCTCGAGCACGCGGTCGCAGGCGGCGATCCAGTTGGCGACGGGACCGGCCCACACGATCGGGTGGCCGCCGTGAAAGAGGATGTCGCCGGTGAAGACGACCCCGTCGTCTGGGAGGTGGACCACGACGTCGCCCGCCGTATGGGCCGGGCCGACTTCGAGCAGGGTGACCGCACGGTCAGCGATCGACAGGTCGAGCCGGCCCTCGAACGTCGTGGTCGGCAGCGCGGTCTCGATGTCGTCGAAGGAGAAGGGTGCGAAGATGCGGGCCAGGAACTCTCCGGCCGCGCCGAGCGTAGGCGCCGCGCGCACAACTCCTGCCATCGCCGAGGCCGGCAGCTGCATCATCTCCTCGGCGCAGCGGGCCGACGCGACGATGTCCGAGTCCGCCACGAGCGCGTTGCCGTAGCAGTGGTCCCCGTTGGCGTGGGTGTTGACCACGGTGTCGATCCGTTCGGCCGCGGGCGTCACACGGCGCATTGTCTCGAGCATCTCTCCCGTCAGCCTGAGATCGAAGAGGGTGTCGACCAGGAGTGAGGTGCGGTCCCCGGTCACGAGACCTGCGTTGGACCACCCCCAGCCGCCGTCGGGTTGCAGATAGGCCCAGACGCCGTCGGCAACCTCGTGCAAACCTTTCGTGTACGGCACGGCGCAAGTCTTGTCGCGACCGGGAGGTGCTGCTTCGGCGACCTCAGAGACCGACCGACGCCAACGCTGCGGTGATCGACGGGTCCGTGGAGACGGTCGGCGACCCGGTGGCGACGAACGGCGCACCACCGAACTCGTTGACGAGGATCTTCTCAGCGGTCCTCGTGGCGAGCGCCTGGCAGGTGACCGTGGGGTTCGGCCCGCCCAGCGCATTGGCCAGTGCCGAATTGTCCGCGATGTACAGGCCGTCGACGAAGCGTGACTTCGCGTTCTCGTCGAGGACGGAGTCGGCCTCTGAGGTGCCCATGCGCATGGTCGATTGCACGTGCAAGATGAGGGGTGGCCAGTCGATCCGGATCACTTCCGTCGCCCCGGCACCGCGCAGCATCTCGCCCGCACGGCGAGCCATGAACTCGCGATTGGCAATCGTGCGGGCCGAGCGCGTGCCTCGTGGGAACTCCACCTTGGCGACCGGTCCTTGGTCGTCGGCGTTGAGGGATGACAGCGTGACGCGGTTCTGCGGCTCGACGTCGTCGTCAGTGAGGACGAGCACGTTGATCAGCCTGTCGATGTTGGAGAGGATCTTCTTCATCGCCAACCCCATGGGCCGGCCCGCCGGTCCGTCCCAGGCTGGGTCGGTGAGGCCTTGGCCACCGAGGTCGGTGGCGTTCGCGCCGTTGTCGTAGTAACCCTGCATGCCCGCGTTGGAGAACATCAGGCTGAAGGCCTGCAAGGCGGGGGGCAGGCCGACCTGTTCCAGCCCGCCGTGTCCGGGCCAGTCCACCCGCGCCGAGGATCCCACTCCCCGTGAGCTGAAGGTGTCGTTCGGGAAGACGCCAACCAACCAGTCGAAGTAGTGGTCGGTGTAGCCCCGGCCCACCCAGTCGTTTGGATTGGGGAGACCGCTGTTCAACCAGAGCCTCGGGTTCTCCGTCGTGCCGCCCGCGAGGACGACGACCTTCGCCTCCTCTGTCGCCGAGGCTCCGCTGATCGTGTCCCGCCACGTCACCGCGGTGGCCCGCGGCGAGCCGTTGACCGTCGTGGTGGCGATATTGGTGGCGAAGGCGTTGGGGATCAGCGTCACGGCCCTACCGTGCGGGGCCCACGAGCCGGGGAGCCCTGCCGTCAAAGCCATAGGGACGTAGGAGACAAGCGTGGTGCGCTTGGCCTTGAGGTTGAAGGGAGACCCGAAGGGTTCCTTGCAGCCCTGGAAGCAATAGCCGCAGAACGTGCACCCCGTCCCTCCAGGGGAGACGGACTGGCCGAGAGGCACCGTGGTACGGCCCGCGGTCCCGCCCGGCTGGAGGATCGCATTCTCCTGCGCCCGGTAGGACGGCTGAGAGATGTTCTTGTTCGTGTTGTGCGGGATGCCCAGAGTTGCGGCGCCGGAGAAGAACACCTCCTCCTTCGTCCCCTCGGCCGCGGTCTGCACCGGGAGCGTCGCCTCCACCCACTCGTAGTACGGGATCAACTCGTTGTAGGTGAAGGGGAAGACGCGTGGGTCGTAGCTCGACGCGTCCGCGCCGGTGTACCCCATGAAGACCCCGGGCATCGCCCGGGGGCAATTGCCGTAGTAGTGGAGGGTGGTGCCGCCGACCCCAGAGAGCTGCCAGAGGAACGAATTCTGCGGCGTCTCGCGGTACCAGGCCGGTTGCGAACGGTCGGCCGGCCCGAACCGGAAGTACCCCGTCAGCGGGTTGTTGGCGTCGTTCTCCAGGTGGGTCCAGTCCGTCTCGGGGTCCGTGTAGAAGGGGCCGGCCTCGAGCATGACGACGTCGAGGCCCTGCGCGGCGAGTTCCTTCGCCACGACCGGTCCGCCGCCTCCGGCTCCGATCACGATCACGTCAACGGCCATCGAGTACCTCCTGACGTCGTGGCGCGCGCATTACTCGCTCGCCTGGGTCTCGCCGCCGAGATACCCCTTGAACTCGTCCCAACCCTCGACCGGCTGATTGTTGGGCGCGAGCGCCAGGTAGCTCGAGAGTGTCCATCCGACCGGTGTGCCGGTCAGCGTCCGCGTGTTGGAGTTGAAGGCGCCGAACTCGCTGAACGACCCGAACGCAGCGAACTCCACCAGTGCCCCCGCGAGGAACTCGATGAGGCCCGAGATGGAATCGCGCACGGGCTCGGTGATCTTGCTGTCGATCGCGGCGGCGATGTTGGCGGCGTCGCTCTCCATCAGTTGGAACGCCTCCGTCTTCTGTTTGAAGTTCAAGCGCGCGAAGGGAGAGAGGAAGTCACCGTTCACGGCGGTCGGGTCGACCAGCGTGGCGACGAAATTGAGCAGTAGGGCGACCAGCAGCGAGAGCGGGACCGTCGTCTCGCCCGACAGCAGCACCTTGAGGACACTGTCGAGCTCGTCCGCGAGCTCCTGGAGGATCAGGGGCAAGTGAACCGAGGGAAGGTTGGAGCTGATCCCCGTTGCCAGCGCCTGCACGAGGAGCAACAGTGGCTCCTGGGGCACGGGGTAGAAGTTGTCCAGGGCGTTGAGCATGAAGGCGGAGCCGTCCGCAGCCAGCCCGCCCGGTGCGGTGTCCTGGACCCCTTGCGCCACCGAGTACAGGTCCGGGCCCGGCACCACGAACGCGACGAGTCCGTTGATCGTGTCCTTCGACAAGGCGTCGAAGACAGGCGAGAGCTCGGCCAGAGTCGGACCTGCCGCACCGGCGCGCGCTGGGTCGAGCAACGCAGGAACATCGACGAGAGCGATGGCGGCGCCGATCACGCCACTTCGAACGAGGAACGCTCTGCGCCCGTACCGCTCTGGGCTCACTGCTGCCATGTTCACCCCCACCGGTGAACGCCCCCCACTCCTCGGGACGACGTCAATGTAGCAAGGTGTCTTCCCAAGCAGGCGTTCGGGAGCTGCGAGATGTTGACGGGCCGGCGTAGCGCCTTTCTCTGACTGCGCCATTGGTCGGCGGTCCTCGCCCAGGCTGACTCCTGCCGGGCGCTGTGAACAATTGATGAACTCGGCCGTCAGCTGCGCATTTGGAACGGGTGCTGTGCTAAGCAGCCAGACGACTCTCATAGGCCAGGGCAGCAGGCGGCTGCTCGACGAGATCACAGAGGAGTAGCGCACCATGCAAGACCGCAGCCCCGCCGAGGTCGTCCGCCTGGTGAAGGACGAAGGGGTCGAGGTCGTCGATCTCCGGTTCTGCGACCTCCCCGGCCTCATGCAGCACTTCTCCATCCCGGCCCACGGCCTCACCGAGGACGGCTTCAGCGAGGGCTTCGGGTTCGACGGCTCCTCCATCCGGGGCTTCCAGCAGATCCACGAGTCGGACATGATCCTCCTGCCCGATCCCTCGACCGCCGTCATCGATCCCTTCCGGCAGCACAAGACGCTGAACTTGAACTGCTTCGTCCACGACCCGCTCACGCTCGAGCCCTACAGCCGCGACCCGCGTTACGTGGCGAAGAAGGCGGAGGCGCACGTCAAGTCGACCGGCGTCGCCGACACCTCGTACTTCGGGCCAGAAGCGGAGTTCTTCATCTTCGACGACGTCCGGTTCTCCCAGGATCAGCACTCGGCCTTCTACCAGGTCGATTCCGTTGAGGGCATCTGGAACTCGGCGCGTGAGGAGGGACCCAACCTGGGCTACAAGCCGCGCTACAAGGAGGGCTACTTCCCGGTCCCGCCGATGGACCACTTCCAGGACCTGCGCTCCGAGATGATCCTCACCATGGAGAGGATGGGCATCGAGATCGAAGTGCAGCACCACGAGGTCGGTACCGCCGGCCAGGCCGAGATCGACATGCGTTTCGACACGCTGCTGCGGATGGCCGACAAGTTGATGCTCTACAAGTACATCGTCAAGAACACGGCCAGGCAGGCGGGCTACACGGCCACGTTCATGCCCAAACCGCTCTTCGACGACAACGGGTCCGGCATGCACGTGCACTCTTCACTGTGGAACGGAGGAGAACCGCTTTTCCATCAGGAGGGCACCTACGCCGGCCTCTCGGACATCGGCCGGTGGTACATCGGCGGCATCATCAAGCACGCGCGCGCCGTCCTCGCCTTCGCCGCGCCGACGACCAACTCCTACAAGCGGCTCGTACCGGGCTTCGAAGCGCCCGTGAACCTGGTGTATTCCCAGCGGAACCGCTCCGCCGCCTGCCGCATCCCGGTGTACTCGCCGAGCCCCAAGGCCAAGCGGGTCGAGTTCCGTTGCCCCGACCCGAGCTGCAATCCCTACCTGGCGTTCTCAGCCATCCTCATGGCGGGGCTGGACGGCGTGGCGAACAAGATCGAGCCGCCGGACCCGGTCGACCACGACCTCTTCGACATGTCCGCCGAGGAGCTCGCCAAGATCGGCCAGGTGCCGTCGTCGCTCGAAGAGGCGATGGACGCTCTCGAGGCCGACGACGACTTCCTCAAGACGGGGGGCGTCTTCACGCCGGACCTCATCGAGACCTGGGTCGACTACAAGCGCTCCAACGAGGTGGACGCAGTCCGGCTTCGGCCGCACCCGTGGGAGTTCATGCTCTATTACGACATCTAGGTCCGTGCGGGCCGCGTCGGCCCGGTGCGGCGGTGTGCCATAGCGGTGTTCACCTGGTCTGCGATCGGGACCACCGGTTCAGCGACGTTTTCCCGTTCGCTCGCAACGCGGCCGCGGATTGGAAGCCTCCAGTTCGGGTACGACATTGAGGGAAACGCGAGAGAGGAGGGATAATGGCGAGCACGCAAGCTCGCGAAGTGGGGAACTCGAACAAGGAGCGCGAGGGGATTAGTGCGGAGCGCATAAACCGGAACCTGGCCGACCTCCTACAGGAACTGCGGGTTGCGGCGCTCGGCGTGCAGATGCTGTTCGGCTTCCTTTTGGCGCTGCCCTTCTATGGCCGCTTTTCGGAGCTCGGCGTCGCCCAGCGCGACCTCTACAAGGTGAGCGTGCTCGCCGCGGCTGCCGCGACCGCTCTGCTCATCAGCCCCGTCGCCTACCACCGATGGGTGTTCCGTCGGCACCAGAAGGCGAAGCTCGTGAAGCTGGCCAACGTCGAGGCGCTGCTCGGACTGGCCATGGTGGCCGTCTCGTTGTGCTGCATCATCGGGCTCATCTTCACCGTAGTAGGTGCCGGCTGGCTCTTCTCGGTGCTCGTCGGCGTAGTGATGGCCAGCTTCATGTTCCTGTGGTTCGCGCTGCCGATCTTCGACCGGATCACGACGGACCCTGAGGCCGACTGGGACTGACTCGACGCGGCCGGTCAGTAGACCCAGACGGTCGTGCCGATCGGGTCGATGTTGTTGGCCCACACCCAATTGATGGCCTCGTTGCTGATGCGCGCGCAGCCGTGCGAGACAGGCACCGGCGGGACGTCGGTGTCACCGTGGATCGCGAAGCCCTCGTAGAAGAAGCGCGGCCTGTACAGCGTTCCGAGCGAGTCGACGACGGTCCCGTCCACCACGCGGAAGGTCTGGAACACGCCGGTCGGCGTGTTGGCCACCGATGTCACCCCGTCCTGGGTGTAGGTGTAGCCCCCGCCCGTCGACGTGTTCAGCGTCCACTCCAGACGCCCGTTGTTCACGACCATCAACAGGTCGTTTTCGAGGTCGATCTGGATCTGATAGCCCGCCATGGGACGTGGATGCGGGACGACCCCCGACTGCAGCGCGGCCCACGTCTGGGGCCCGACCACGCCGTCGGTCGGGAGTCCGGCGGCCTTTTGGAGCGCGTACACGGCCTGCTCGGTGCTGTCGTCGAACGAGCCGCCGGTGGTGTCCACCCAGTAGCCCAACGCATAGAGCTGCTGTTGCAACTGGACCACCGCGGCGCCACCGGCACCGGGGTTGAGCGTCGGCGGTGCGGGCGGCGGAGGCGCGGGAAGGATCCAGTAACCGGTCCCGTCGGGCGTCGCCGCCATGCCCACGATCGGGTTGGGGTTCGACTGGCCGCCCAGGGACCCGAAGAACGAGGTGCCGTAGTTGAAGATGCCGCCGTCGGCCGCCACCATCCAATAGCCCTGCGGCGCGCTGGCCATCCCGACGATCGGCGCGTTGAGCGCGGTGCCGCCCGTCGAACCGAGGAACGGCGCGTCGCCATAGCTGAAGATGCCGCCATCACGGGCGACGAACCAGTACCCGCCGCCGTCGTGCGTCGCCGCCATGCCGACGATCGGCTGGTTGAGCGGCTGGCCGCCCCGCGACCCGTAGAACACCGCGTCGCCGTAGCTGAAGATGCCCCCGTCGGAGGCCACGAGCCAGTACCCCTGGCCGTCCGCCGTCGCCGCCATGCCCACGATCGGCGCGTTCAGCGGCTGACCGCCCCGCGAGCCGAAGAAGCCGGCGTCGCCATAATTGAAGATGCCCCCGTCGGAGGCCACGAGCCAATACCCGCCGCCGTCGTGTGTCGCCGCCATGCCGACGATCGGCTTGTTCAGCGGGATGCTGCCGGCGGAGCCGAAGAAGCCCGCGTTGCCGTAGTTGAAGATGCCGCCGTCGCTCGCGACCATCCAGTAGCCCTGACCGTCCGGCGAGGAGGCCATCGCCACGGGGGGAGCGTTGAGCTGCAGGCCCCCCGCCGGGCCGAAGAAGCCGGCGCTGCCGAAGTTGACGGGCTGGGCCGGATTGTCCGGGTAGGCGGCTCCGGCCGTGCCCGGTGCGACGGCAACGAGCGCGGGGGCCAGGGCGAGCCCTCCGACCATCGCCGTCGCGAGTCGCCGGCGTAGCCGGGAAGTGCCCGGATGGCGGCGACGCCGGTCGCGTCGTGCGCGGTCAAGATGCGGCATCGTGCACTCCTCTGGAAGTGGAAGGGCGGCACCGCCCGTCGCTGTGTGGGCCGGCGCGCCGACCAGCCGGTCGAAAGTCGGCTCACCCTACATCGGGGGTTGTCTCGGCGGGCTCTCAGCCGGGTCGCTCCCAGCGGACCACATCCTCGACGCGCCCGTTGTCGACGTCGTAGACGAAGCCCGCGATCGTCCGCAGCGCGGAAAGGTAGGGCGTGCTCGAGAGGCGTTCGATGTCCGCCCGGAGGGAGGCCTCGTGGTCGGCAATCGGGAGGAAGTCCAGGTCGGCTCCTGTCCGGGCGCGGAGCTCGGCGTCGCTCGTACCCGCCAGGCCGCATTTCGTGTGCTGCATGACGACCACGGTGTCGACCCCGAGCACGCTGCTCGACAGCGCCAGGCTGCGCAGCACGTCGTCGGTAAGTCGCCCGCCCGCATTGCGGATGACGTGCGCGTCGCCGAGCTCGAGCCCGAGAACCGCGAACACGTCGATGCGGGCGTCCATGCAGGTGACGACGGCCAGCCGGCGGGTGGGGCGTTGGTCGAGCGCCGCGGGCCGCGCCGCTGCCTCGTTGGCGGCCAGGAGCTCGTCGAGCAGTGTCATCGGGCCGGGAATCCTTGGCCGCGGTGTTCATCCAGGCCGGGCGCGTCCCGGTCGACCTCGGGCAGCGGGAGCCTGATCGGGAACGCCGGGAACGGCGCGCCCGCCACCATGCCCTGGCGGTCGAGCACGGGTGCGACGGGCACCGCCGCCGCGGTGAGCGCGGCGACCAACTCGTCGCGGGCGCGGCCGGCGATCGCCACCGTGACGGCGCGCTGCATCTCGGCGCCGCGCGCCGAACGCTCCCGAAAGGTCAACGGCGCCAGGTCGTCCAGGCCGAGCTCGGCGCAGAGGTTCGACCAGAAGTGCTGCTCGCTGATGACACCGAGTGCAACCTGCCCGTTGTCAGCCGTGTCGAAGATCCCATAGCCCGGGACCGGGCCCGACCGGGGCGAGCCGCCGCCGCCGCCATCGGTGCTCCCGACCCGACCCGTCCAGGTGGCCAGCACGTCGGTCATCGAGACGTCGAGGTAAGTGCCTTCGCCTGTCGCCTGCCGGCCCAGCACCGCGGCACAGACGCCGAACGCGGCGGCCATCCCTCCCGCCAGGTCCGCGATGGGCAGCGGCGAAATTCTGGCGGTGCCGCCCTCGGGCGTAAGCGCCCCGGCCCAGGCCTGGTAGTTCACGTCGTGGCCGGGGAGTTCGGCGCGCGGGTCATCCTGTCCGTAGCCCGAGATGGAGCAGTACACGAGCGCGGGGTTCACCTCGCGCACGGTGGTGGCGTCCATCCCGAGCCGCGCCATCACCCCGGGGCGGAAGCCCTCCACCAGGACGTCGGCCTCGATGGCGAGCGCGAGCGCCCTTTCCCGGTCGTCGCCGTCCTTCAGGTCGAGCTCGATGCTGCGCTTTCCGGCGTTGATCGATTCGAAGAGGCCGGCGTACTGGCGCATCGGGTCGCCGCCCGGCGGCTCGACCTTCAACACGTCCGCGCCGAGCGCGACCAACAGAGAGGTCGCGTAAGGGCCGGGACGCCAGATGCTCAGGTCCAGGACCCGCAGGCCGGAGAGGAGGGCCGGGATCATCGTCGCCGAGTCTTGCATTCCCGTACGCGGATACCCTCATCTTGTGCTCGGCTTCTTCTCGTTCACCGAGATCACCGACCCGTCCGCCCACGAGGCCTACAACGCGTGGCACCAGCTCGACCACCTGCCCGAGCAATTCACGCTCGAAGGCGTGCGGTTCGGTCAGCGCTGGGTCCGCTCGCCCCATTGCCGTGCCGCGGAGGCCGCGAGCGGTTCGCTGCTCGACCCCTTCCACTACATGACGCTCTATTTGTTGCGAGACCGCGACGTGGTGCCGCCCTTCTTCGCGTTGGGCCAGGAGCTGCACGACAAGGACCGCTTCTTCGCGGCGCGCCGTGCCGTGCTCTCGGGCCCCTTCGACGTCGTCGGTTCGTGGGCGGCACCGCGCGTGGCCGTGTCCGCCGGCGCGATTCCGTTCCGGCCTTCGCACGGCGTCTATGCGGTTGTGGGCCCCCCGATGGAGGGCGCGGCGTTGGTCGAGATGCCCGGTGTGGCCGGGGTGTGGCAGTTCGCCGAGGCCGAGCGCACCGTGACGGTGGCCTTCGTCGACGGTGACCTCTGGCGGGTGGCGGACACGCTCGGGAGCAGGGTCGGAGATCTGGGAACCACACCCGAGTGGGCAGGTCCGCTGGAACGGGTTGATGCGTTTCGGTGGGACTGGTTCGCTACGCTGACGCCCCAATGAGCCCAGAGACCAAGTCGAAAGCCCAGCGCAGGGCCGAGGCGCAGCAACGCGCCGCCGAGCAACGCGCGGCCGAGCAGCGCAAGAAGCGCACCCGCCTCGGCATTCGCATCGGCGGGGTCGTGGTGGTGCTGGCCCTGGTCATCGTGCTCATCGTTGTCGTGTCTGGCGGCGGCGGCACGTCGGGGGTCTTCACGAACCCGAAGATCTCCGGCCTCGAGGCCATCCCGGCCTCCATGAAGCAGAGCTGGGTGCAGCCGCCCGCCGGCAAACCGGGCCCCGAGGTGATCCCGCTGTCGACCGGCCCCAAGCTGGCCACCTTGGTCAACACGGCGAACGGGCAGACGGTCGACGGCGTGCAGTGCAACACCGGCGAGAAGACGGTCTCGCACGTGCACACGCATCTGACGATCTTCGTCAACGGACAGTCCCGGGTGATCCCCTACGGCACCGGCATCCCCGGCTTCCAGGCGGAGCAGACCAACAATCCCTCGCCGGCGGGCCCTGGTCCGTTCGTGGTCACCGGCAACTGCTACTACTGGCTCCACGTGCACACAACCGACGGGATCGTGCACATCGAGTCGCCGAGCAAGACCGAAGGCTTCACCCTGGGCCAGTTCTTCGACATCTGGGGCGTGCCCCTCAGTTCGACCCAGGTGGGGCCGGCGACGGGCAAGGTCACCGTCTTCTTCACCTCGCCCGGCAAGAGCCCGATGCTCTACACCGGCGACCCGCGCAACCTGCCGCTGGGCGACAAATACCAGATCCAGCTTGTTGTAGGGACGCCCATCGTGGCGCCGGTCCAAATCACCAACTGGGGCGGCCTGTAGAGCCGTGGAGGTCGATGCCGTCGTCGTCGGTCTCGGCCCCGGGGGCGAGCAGGTCGCGGAGGACCTGGCCGACGCCGGCCTCGAGGTCGCGGGCATCGAGTCCGGCCTCGTCGGCGGCGAGTGCCCCTATTGGGGCTGCATCCCCTCGAAGGCGATGGTGCGCGCGGGTGACGTGCTGGCCGAGGGGCGCCGCATCCCCGGCCGCGCGGGGTCGGCGACAATCACACCCGACTGGATGCCGGTGGCGCATCGGGTCCGGGAGGTCACCGGTTCCTGGGACGACCGCGCCGCAGTCGAGCGCCTCGAGGGCAAAGGAGCGCGCCTCGTGCGCGGTCACGCCCGCGTCACGAGCCCATCGAGCGTCGAGGTCGACGGCACCACGATCACGGCCCGGCGGGCGCTGGTGCTGGCGACGGGCCAGCGGGCCTGGGTCCCGCCGATGTTCGAGCCCGTCCCGCACTGGACGAACCGCGAACTCGTCGAGTCCGAGTCGGTGCCCGCGTCCCTCCTCGTCATCGGCGGCGGCGCCGTCGGTCTCGAGCTGGGTCAGGTCATGCAGCGCTTCGGTGCCGCCGTCACCATCGTCGAGGCGGGGCCGCGCCTGGCCGGCCCCGAAGAGCCCGAAGCCTCCGAGCTGATCACCGAGGTCCTCCGGCGCGACGGCGTGGATGTCCACACGGGCATTGCTATCGAGCACGTGCAGGCGCACGGGAAAACGGGCGCACAGGTCGCGCTGGCCGACGGGACCACCCTGCGGGGTGAGCGCATGCTCGTGGCGACGGGGCGCCGCAGCGACCTGCACGCGCTCGGCGTGGGTGCGCTCGGCCAGGACGAGGACGCCCGCAGCCTTCCCGTGGACGGCCGCATGCGGGTGGCCCCCGGTGTGTGGGCGGTCGGCGACGTGACGGGGATGGGCGCCTTCACCCACGTGGCGGTGTACCAGGCCCGTCTCTGCGTGGCCGACATCCTGGGGCGGCCGCGGCCCGACGCGGACTACCGGGCGCTACCACGCGTCACCTTCACCGATCCTGAGATCGGCTCGGTCGGCCTCACCGAAGAGCAGGCGCGGCGCGACGGGGGCCACGTCGTCGTGCTGCGGGGCTCTGTCGCCGACTCGGCCCGGGGCTGGCTCCACGGCGCCGAAGGGTTCGTCAAGCTCGTGGCGCGCGACGGTGTGCTCGTCGGCGCCACCGCGATGTGCCCCTACGGCGGCGAGGTGTTCAGCCTGCTGGCGCTGGCCGTGCACGCCGAGCTCACGCTCGAAACCATGCGGACGATGATCTTCGCCTATCCCACGTTCCACCGTGCGGTGGACTCGGCGTTGTGGTCCCCCAACAACGCCGCGAAGATCGCCGGGGCCTGATGCGGCAGTAGTGAGAGGTGGCCCTCGCCGGGCACCACCGTGACCGTCGCGTGCGCGATGTGCTGGTGCAGGAAGGCGCGGTAGCCAGGCGGGCCTGTCCGGTCGTCCGAGCCCTCCCAGATTTGGACGGGCACCTCGATCTCCTCGAGCGCGAACCCCCACGGGTCGCCGAAGATCCGGTAGTCCTGGATGCACCCAGCGGTGCCCTGTCGCACCGCCTCGCGCACGAACGCAAGGGCCAGGTCCGGCGGGCCCCACTCGCGCAATACGGTGCGGTCCGCCGGCGGGAACGAATGCATGGCGGCCCGGAGCAACCGCGCGTTGCTGGCGTGCACGATGCTGGCCTTCAGCGCCGCCGACGCCAGCCCCGGGGTCCGGCGGGTCAGGAACAACAGCACACGGTCGGAGGCGGTCAGCCCCCTCGTCGTCCCGTACAGATCGAGCGGCACTGCGCTCGACAGCAGGGCGGCGGCCGTCACCCGCCCGGCCATCTTCGCGGCGCAGACTGCGGCGTACGGCCCGCCCGCCGACCATCCCATCACGGCGAACTTCTCGATGCCGAGCGCCGCCGCCAGGTGCGCGACGTCGTCGGGCCAGTCGAGGAGGCTGCGCCCGGGTTGGAACGTCGAGAGCCCGATGCCCGGCCGGTCCGGGGAGACGAGGCGTACGCCCGAGGCCACCGCCGCGTCGTGGGCGTGCTCGGCGTCGAGCCGGGAACTGAGGCCCCCGTGGAAACTCAAGACGGGGAACCCCGCCGGGTCGCCATAGTCCTCGTACGCCAGTACGCGGCCGTCCGCCAGCTCCACCGATGCGGTCACGCCTGCCGCCTCCGCCTTCCCGGCCGCGGCTCGCCCGACGCGCGTCGCGGCACGACGTCTGCGGGAGCCACCATGGGGTCACGCTATAGGGTCATGGCATGAGCGCGAACGTCGACGAACTGGTCGATGGCCTGCTGGCCGACTTCCCACCGGCGTCCACGCCGGCGCAACGTTTCCTCGAGGAGCAGTACGACCGGGGCCTCGCCTGGGTGCACTTCTCCGAGGACAGCGGCGGCCTGGGCCTGACGCCGAAGGACCAACAACGCGTGCAGTCGCGTCTCCATGCCGGCGGTGCGCCGGCGGCGGGCGTGCGCAACCCGATCGGCTACGGCATGTGCGCGCCCACCATCGCCACGCATGGCACGCCCGAGCAGAAATCGCGTTTCCTGCGGCCGCTCTTCAGCAACGAGGAGATCTGGTGCCAACTCTTCAGCGAGCCCGGTGCCGGTTCCGACGTGGCCGGGCTCTCGTCGCGCGCCGAGCGCGACGGCGACGAGTGGATCCTCAACGGGCAGAAGGTCTGGACGACGCTCGCCCACATCTCCTCCTACGGTTTGATCATCGCCCGGACGAATCCCGAAGTGCCCAAGCACCGGGGGATGACCGCATTCCTCGTGGACATGCATGCGCCCGGCGTCGAGGTGCGTCCCCTGTTCCAGATCACCGGTGAGGCGGAGTTCAATGAGGTGTTCTTCACCGACGTCCGCATGCCTGACACGGCGCGGCTCGCCGGCGAAGGCGAGGGTTGGCCCGTCGCGCTCACGACGCTCATGAACGAGCGCGTCTCCATCGGCGGCGCCGTCGGCCGGCGGAACAGCGGGCCGATCGCCGAGGCCTTGAAGATCTGGAAGGAGCGCTGGCAGGGCGACACCTCGCCGCACGCCCTCGCGCTGCGCGACCGCCTGATGTCGAGCTACATCCGCATGGAGACGCTGAGCATGACGAACGCCAGGGCGGCCGCCACGCGCAAGTCGGGTACACCAGGGCCCGAGGGTTCCGTTGCGAAGCTGGCCTTCGCCGAGGAGAACAAGCGCGTCTACGACCTCTGCATGGACCTGCTCGGCAGCGACGCCATGCTGTTCCCCGCCGGGTATCCCATGGTGCGCCCCGACCTGGTCGGGATGGGTTCGCCCGACGTGCACAAGATGTTCCTCCGGGTCCGCGCCAACTCCATCGAGGGGGGTACCTCCGAGGTGATGCGCAACATCCTCGGTGAGCGGGTCCTCGGCCTTCCCGGCGACGTGCGCACCGACAAGGAGCTGCCGTGGAAGGAAGTGCCGCGCAGCTGAACACCCCGGAGCGATGACACCCGATATCCCGGCCGAGAAGCGCGTCGCGGCGGAAGCCGCGGCCGCCCTCGTCACCGACGGCATGCGCGTCGGCCTCGGCACGGGTACGACTGTCGCCGAGCTGGTACCGGCGCTCGCCAACCGGGGTCTCGCCGTCATCTGCGTCGCGACCTCGCCCGCGACCGAGGAGCTGGCTCGTGCGAACGGGCTCGACGTGCGAGCGTTCGAGGACATCGACCGCCTCGACCTCACCATCGACGGGGCGGATCAGGTCGACCCCGCGGGCTGGCTGGTCAAGGGCGGCGGGGGAGCGCAGACCCGCGAGCGGATCGTGGCCGCGGCGGCCGACCGGTTCGTCGTCATCGTGTCGTCGGACAAACCGGTGGCGCGCCTGCACGCGCCGGTGCCGCTCGAGCTGCTTGCGTTCGGCCTGGCCGCCACGCTCCACGCCTTGCCGGGCGCGGTCCTCCGGGACGCCCCCCATACTCCCGACGGCGGCGTCCTGGCCGACTATCACGGGGAGGTCGGCGACCCCGCTGTGCTCTCCGAGCGGCTCGATGCCGTCCCCGGGCTGGTGTCCCACGGCCTGTTCCCGCCGTGGATGGTGAGCACGGTCCTCGTCGCGCGCGGCGCCGAGGTGGAGGCGCGGCAGATCTCCTGAACGTTCTCCCGGTGTCCGGGCGCTAGGCGGCCGAGAAGACGACGGGCAGCGCGGTCGGCGCGCGGAATACGTCGCCCCGGATGTACGGATCGCTGCTGCGGTCGAGGGTCAGTTCGCCGAGGCGGTCGAAAACGCGGTTGAGGAGCACCCGGGTCTCGAGCCGGGCCAGATGCATGCCGAGGCACATGTGCGGCCCGTGCGCGAACGCGATGTGAGGCTGCGCCGGGCGGAAGATGTCGAAGTCGTCCGCATCGTCCCAGCGCGTCTCGTCGTGGTTCGCGGAGCCGATGTGCGTGGTGACCTGCTCGCCCGGGCCCATCTGCACACCGCCCACCTCCACGTCGCAGGTGGTCGTACGCGTGATCGTGAGCAGCGGCGGCTCGATTCGCAGGCCCTCCTCGATCGCCTGCGGCAGGAGTGAGCGGTCGGCCATGACGGCGGCCAGCTGGTCGGGGTGGGTGAGCAGCAGGTACAGGAGGTTGCCCGAAGAGCGGTAGGTCGTCTCGGCACCGGCCGGCAGGAGGAGGCGAAGGAACGAGCAGATGGCCTCGTCGGTCAGGTGCTCCCCGTCGATCTCTGCCACCACCAGGTCGCTGATGAGGTCGTCGGCGGGGTGCGCCCGGCGGTCGGCACACAGCACACTGAAGTAGTCCCGCAGCCATTCGGACGCCGCGAGGCCCCGGTCGATGTCGGCCACGAGGCCGATCAGCTCGATCCCCCGTCGGTGGAACTGGGGGAAGTCCTCTTCGGGCAACCCGAGCAGACGCGCGATCACACGGACCGGGAACTCGAAGGTGAGCTGGCGCACCAGGTCCGCCTCGCCGTCGCCCACGAAGCGGTCGATCTGCTCGTCGATGATCGGCGCGATGAGCTCGGGTTCCCAACGGGCCAGCGCCTTCTCCCGGAACGCGTGCGCCACCAGGTTGCGGTTGGTGCGGTGCTCGGGGTCGTCCATTCCCAGGATCACGTGGCCCAGCACCATGCCGATGGAGGTGTCGTAGCCCGTCGAGGAGAACGTCTTGGCGTCGCGCAAGATGCGCGAGCAGTCGTCGTAGCGGTAGGCGATCCATTCCTCCGAGGGGACGAAGCCTTCGGGCAGCACGTCGGGCGACATCGTGTAGCCCTTGCTCACCGGGGCGTTTCGTCGCTTCTCTGCCAGCGCGGGCCACGGGTCCCGGGACGTGCCGGCGACCACGTCGTCGAAGGCGGCGAACGGGTCGTACTCCTGGGCCTCGGACGTGCTCATGGTGCAGCTTCCCTCCCCGAAATGGGCGCGGTGTGACGTTGGCGTCAGGTTAGGTCTGCGGCCGTCGGCGCACCACCCACGCCGGCAGGGCGGCTCCGACCCTGACCGCGTAGGCTCCCGCCTGCCATGAAGACCCTCCGGACCCCCGATGCACGCTTCGCCGGCCTGCCCGGCTTCGACTTCGAGCCCCACTACGCCGAGGTCGCCGACAGCGACGGCGGCACGCTCCGGGTGCACTACCTGCGCGAGGGAGATCCCGCCGCCCCGATCGTGCTGCTCATGCACGGCGAGCCCTCCTGGTCGTACCTGTACCGCAAGATGATCCCGGTCCTCACCGGCGCCGGGCTCCAGATCGTGGCCCCCGACCTGGTCGGCTTCGGCCGTTCGGACAAGCCCACCGAGCGCGGCGACTACACGTTCGCCCGCCACGTCGAGTGGATACGCGAGCTCCTCTTCGACGTGCTCGACCTGCACGACGTCACGCTGGTCGGCCAGGACTGGGGCGGTCTCATCGGCCTGCGCCTGGTCGGTGAGCACCCCGCCCGCTTCGCCCGCGTCGTGGCCGCCAACACGTTCCTCCCGACGGGGGACACCAATCCGGGCGAGGCGTTCTTCGCCTGGCAGAAGTTCTCCCAGGAGGTAGAGGAGTTCCCGACGGGCGGCATCGTGCAGGGCGGGTGTGCCAAGGGGATCACGGCCGAGATACGGGCCGCCTACGACGCCCCGTTCCCCGACGAGTCCTACAAGGCGGGCGCCCGCGCCTTCCCCATGCTCGTCCCGTCGCGGCCCGACGACCCCGCCCACGACGACAACGTGGCCGCCTGGGTGGGGCTGGCGGCCTTCGACCGGCCGTTCCTCTGCGCCTTCAGCGACAGCGACCCCATCACCGCCGGGTCCGACCGCAACCTGAAGCAGCGCATCGCCGGCGCCAAAGGACAGCCCCACACGACCATCGTCGGGGGCGGGCACTTCCTGCAGGAGGACTGCGGGGAGGAGTTGGCCCAGGTCGTCGCCGACTTCGTGCGCGCCACTTCGTGACGTCCGCGCACCGCGTCGTCGTCGTCGGCGCCGGCTTCTCCGGCATCGGCATGGCGGCCCGCCTGCGCTCGCTGGGCATCGACGACTTCGTGGTCCTCGACCGCGGCCACGACCTCGGCGGCACCTGGCGCGACAACTCGTACCCCGGTGCGGCCTGCGACGTCCCCTCCAACCTCTACTCGTTCTCGTTCGCGCTCAACCCCGAGTGGTCGCGCGCGTTCCCTTCCCAGGCCGAGATCTGGGACTACATGCGCTCGTGCGTCGACAAGTTCGACGTCGGCGGGCACCTCCGCTTCGACCATGCCGTCGACGAGGCCCGCTGGGACGAGGAGGCCGAACGCTGGGTCGTGCGTGCGGCCGGGGAGGACTACGTCGCCGAGGTCCTGGTGTGGGCGACCGGCTCGCTGAGCGAGCCCCAGGTCCCTGACTTCCCCGGACTCGATGGCTTCCGCGGCAAAGTGTTCCACTCCGCCAAGTGGGATCACGGCTTCGACCTGCGCGGCAAACGCGTCTGCGTCGTCGGCACCGGTGCGTCCGCCATCCAGTTCGTGCCCCAAATTGCGCCGGCGGTCGAACACCTCTACCTGCACCAACGGACACCGCCCTGGATCGCGCCCCGGGGTGACCGGCCCGTCTCACGCCTACGCAAGCTGGCCTACCGCAAGGTGCCGGCGCTCCAACGCCTGTCGCGGCTACGCATCTACGCCATCTTCGAGTCGCTACTCGGGATATTCGTGGGACAGCGCGAGCGCACCAAGGCGGTGGTGCGAAAGCGCGCGCTCGATCATCTCTCCAAGCAGGTGCCCGACGAGACGCTGCGCGCCAAGCTCACGCCGCACTACGAGCCGGGCTGCAAGCGCCTGTTGCTCTCCGACGACTACTACCCCTCGTTGTGCCTGCCCAACGTCGAGGTGGTGGACACGCCGGTGGCCTCGTTCACCGCGCACGAGGTCGTGGGCCAGGACGGCATCGCGCGCCCGGTGGATGTCGTCATCATGGGCACCGGCTTCGAGGCTGCTGAGCCCCCCTACGCGGAGCACATCGTCGGCCGCGACGGGATCCGGCTCTCCGAACTGTGGAAGGCCGATGGCGTCGAGGCCTACGCCGGCTCCACCGTGGCCGGCTTTCCGAACCTGTTCCTCATGATCGGGCCCAACTCGACGCTGGCCCACAACTCCATGATCTACATGATCGAGTCGCACATCAACTACATCGCGAGCGCCCTGGCCTTCATGGCGCGACCCGGCGTGCGGACGGTCGAGGTGAAGAAGGGCGTCCAGCGCCGCTACAACGCGCGGCTGCAGGCACGGCTCGAGCACTCCGTGTGGGTGGATGGCGGGTGTGGCAGCTGGTACCTCGATCACCGCGGCCGCAACACCACGCTGTGGCCGGACCACACCTGGAAGTTCCGCCGGCTGACCCGGCGCTTTCACCCTGGCGAGTACACCGTCCGCGCGTAGGCGCGCAGTGCGAGCGCGCCCAGGACGATCGCGAACAACGCCAGCGCGCCGATCTCGGGCAAGACGGCAGACAGACCGGCATGGTCGTAGATCAGCTTCACGAACGCGTCCATGGCCCACGCCTGGGGCACCACGTGGCCGGCAGCGCGCACGGCCGGACCCACGACGTCGAGCGGGTACATGCACCCGCCGAGCAGGCCGCAGACGATGCCGAGCACCACGGCCACCGAGATCGCCTGCTCCTCTGTACGCGAGCGCAGCGAGATCAGGGCGGCGGCGCCGGAGTACGCGAGCGAGAGCATGGCGAGGACCAGCAAGACCCCGGCCGGATTGCCCCAGTGCACGCCGAAGATCAGCACCCCGACCACGAGCAGTCCCGCACACTGCACGGCGGCCACGCAGAGGCTGGTCGCGATGAGGGCGGCGACGACGGCGCGGCGGCCTACGGGTGCGGCGGCGATGCGGGCCATGAGGCCGAGCCGGCGCGTCTCGACCACGCCCGATGCCAGTAACAGCACCGTGATGCCGAGGAAGAGGACGAGGTCCGCCGGCGCCACGTAGGAGAAGGGGCTCAGCGCTGCGGGGACGTCGGTGTGTGCCAGCGTCACGTCGGTGACCGCGGTGCGACGCCCTTCCGCCGTCATCAGGTCGAGCAGGGCGACCACGTCGGTGCGGGCCTGGACCGCGCCCGTCGAGGCCGACTGGCTCACGAACTCGGCCCGGTGCGACCCGCCGGTCGCCGGCAACATGACGAGGCCGGCCACGACCCGCCCGCGCAGGATGTCGTCGGTCAGCTGCGCCCGGTTGGGCTCCACCCGGACCTTCAGGTCGGCGGTGTGGTTCACCAACTGCAGCAGGCGCGCGGAGGGATGCAGGAGGCCCACCGGTTCCTTGGGGCTCCCCGCCAGCAGGCCGGTCACCAAGATGAAGAGGACGGGGAAGACGGTGGCCACGAAGACGAACCTGCGGTCACCCCCGGCCCGGCGCAGGTTCACCCGCAGGATCGCGATCACGGGGTCACCATGCGGCGGACCCGGATCATCGCGAGGCCGCCCGTCACGAACGCGATCAGGCACAGGACGGCGAACGGGCCGAGGACGGACGAGGCGGGATCGTGCAGCAGGGCGAGGCGGCCGAACCCGACCAGCGCCCAGCCGTTGGGCGTTCCGAGGCTCAGCACCTGGAGGAACTCGGGGAGCGCGCCGGGTGGCAACAGGTTGCCGCCCAGGAGGGCGAGGACGAGGCCGACGATCAGGGACGCGGCGAACGCCTCCTGCGGCGAGCGCGCGAACGAGGTGAGGAACGTCCCGAGGCCGCACATGGCGGCGGTGGCCCCGAGGCACATCAAGAGGACCCCCAGCGGTGCGCCCCACCTGGCGCCGAAGACGGCGGCCGTGACCGCCCACACCACGAGGATGGACGACAGGCCCGTCAGCGCGATGGCGAGCAACTTGCCCCACACGATCGAGCGCGGCCGGATCGGCGCAGCGGCCAGCCGGGCCAACGTGCCCGTCGCCCGCTCCATCAGCAGCGAGCGCATGCCGAGGCCGCTGCCGATGAAGAGGAACACGACGGCGATCGACGGGGCGAAATAGTCGAGGACCGCCTTGCCCCCGCTTCCGACCGTGCTCGTCTGCACGGAGATGGCCGCCGGGTCGGTGGCCGTCCCCCGGTACAGGCGGCCGGCGTACAGGCGGCTCGCCAGCCCCGCGGCCAGCGACTCCGCGTACTCCTGGCCGATCAGCGCGTCGGAACGGTCGACGACGTCGAAGCCGGGGGAGGGCGTCGCCCCCGGGGCGACCATCGGGATCAGCAGGTGCCCCAGGCTCTTGCGCCCGCGCTGGACCGCGATGCCCCCGTCGAGGGTGCCGTCGGCGACCTCGCGCGTGAGCGCATCCTTGCTGGCGACCAGGCGCACCGACACGTTCGGGGGCAACTGGCTCGCGTGCACGGCGGCCCGGACGAGGGCCGGCGTCGTGCCCGAGACGCCGATGGGGACCGGTCCGGTCGGGGCGTTGCCGGCGAAGGCAAAGCCGAGGATGGCGGCGATGGCCAACGGCGCCACGAGCACGGTGAGCACGGCCGAGCGGTCGCGGACGCGCCGGCGCAACTCGTTCGCGGTGATGGTCCAGATCAGCAGCCGCCCTCCCGACCCAGGCTCCCCGACCGCATCGCGTCAACGTAGCCGGGCGGCCCTGCCGCCACCCTTCTTGGTCCACGTACGAGCACGCCTGATCGCGGCAGGACGTTGCCTATCCTTGGCGCGTGTCCGGCGTGACGGAGTGGGAGCCCGAGGCCGAGAACTGGGTGCGTTGGGCCCGGACACCCGGCCACGACGCCTACTGGTACTACCGGGACGCGTTCTTCGAACTCGTGCCGCCCCCGGGGGCGCGGACGATCGAGTTGGGCTGTGGAGAGGGACGGGTTGCGCGCGACCTGGTCCAACGCGGTCATCGTGTGATCGGCGTAGAACCCGCTCGCACGCTGGCGCGTCACGCCCGCGATGCCGATCCGGCCAGCTCGTACATCGTGGCCGACGGCGCCGCGGTCCCGTGCGCCAGCCGCGCCTTCGACCTGGTCGTGGCGTACAACTCCCTGCAGGTGGTGGCCGACATGCGCGGCACGGTGCGCGAGGCGGCGCGGCTGCTGCGGCCCGGCGGTCATTTCTGCCTGACCGTGAGTCATCCGGCGATGGATCTCGGAACGTTCGTCGAGACGGACGCAGGAACCGTCTTCGCCGTCCGACCCTCGTATTTCGAATCACGACGCGTCGAGGACACGCTCGGGGTGGACGACCTCGAAGTTACCTGCCGGGGATGGACCTACACCCTCGAGGACTACATGCAAGCGCTGAGCGACGCAGGCTTTGTCGTCGAGGCGATGCGCGAACCGCTGCCTGACGGGCCGTCGGCGAAATATGAGCGCTGGCGGCAGGTGCCGCTCTTCCTGATGGCACGGACCGTCACGGCGCGATGATCCGGGCAGACGCGGAATCGTCGGTCAGGTCTTCGTTGCTGCAACGATGAAATAGAGGAGCGAGTACACCACCGGCTTGGTGGTTGCGCGCTCCCACGCTTCGATCTCCTCGTCGCTGAAACCTCCCTGTTCCCTCCACAGCCGGGGCCAGCCCGATAGGCCGAATGCGTCCTCGGCCTTCGTGAGGACGACCGGGAAGGCGCCGACGGACACCTCCGTGAGGCCGAGGTCCTTCAGCGCGGCGGGGAGCGTGGCCACGAGCCGCCCGTTGCGGTAGCCCACATCGCGTCGCAGTCGCTTGATCCGATCTGCCATCTCCTGAGGGATGCCGGGGACCGTGATCGACAACGTTTCCTGGTCGGGATCCGCCACCACCACCCGGCCCCCGCGGCGGCAAACTCGCACCATCTCGGCCAGGCAGCCCCGGGGGTCTTCGACGTGCTGCAGCATGCGGTCGGCCCGCGTCCCGCCGAAGGACCCGTCGGCGAACGGCAGTCGTGTCGCCTCGGCAGTGACGACGGGCCCGCGTCGGCGTGCCGTTGCGCACATCACCCGTGATGCGTCGACCCCGACCGCCGAGGACGGACCGATTTCCGAGAGGTCGAGTCCCGAGCCGCACCCGACGTCGAGGACGGGGGAGTGTGCTGCCAGGAGCTCGTAGGTGCGTCGCTTGTACGCGCGGATCTGCGGCCACGAGTCGATGACCTCTTGCGCAAGGAGCGCCTTTTCGGGGTCTGCGCTGTGGTCGACGTCGGCGTAGGTCCCGCTCATCACACTCCGCCGGCGCTCTCCACAGCGACGAGTGTAGGAATCTGCCGGTCGCGGCGATGACCCGGCGACGCCGCGCCGGTACGGTGTCCCACAAACCAAGACCTCGGGGGTGCGCCGTGTCCAGGATCGAATTCGGGGGGAAGATCGGCAACGACTGGAGGGACTCCGAGCCGTGGTGGCCGCCGCTCCCCACGCCGCCCGCAGGCGCGCCCAATGTCGTCTTGATCGTGCTCGATGACGTCGGCTTCGCCCAACTCGGCTGCTACGGGTCGGACATCGCCACGCCCGTCATCGACGACATCGCGGCAGAGGGCGTCCGGCTCACCAACTTCCACACCACCGCGCTGTGCTCGCCCACCCGCGCCTGCCTGCTCACCGGGCGCAACCATCACCGCAGCGGCATGGGACGCGTCGCCGACCTCGCCACGGGCTTCCCGGGTTACTGGGGACGCCCGCCCCGCGAGAACGGCTTCCTCTCCGAGATCCTCCGGGCCAACGGCTACGCCACCTACGCCGTGGGGAAGTGGCACCTGACGCCCGAGGACGAGACGAACATGGCACGCTCGAGAAGCACCTGGCCACTCGGTCGTGGGTTCGACCGCTGGTACGGCTTCCACGGCGGTGAGACCCACCAATTCGTGCCCGGCCTCTACCACGACAACCACATCGTCCGGCCGCCTCGCACCGTCGAGGAGGGCTACCACCTGAGCCAGGACCTGGCCGACCGCGCCATCGAATACCTCGGGGACCTGCGCGCGGTCGACGACGAACTGCCGTTCTTCCTCTACTTCGCGACCGGCGCCTGCCATTCGCCCCATCACGCGCCGGCCGAGTGGATCGAGCGGTACAGGGGACACTTCGCAAAAGGGTGGGACCGCTGGCGCAACGAGACCTTCGCCCGCCAACTGGCGACGGGTGTCGTCCCCGAGGGGACCACGCTGTCGCCGCGGCCGCCGTGGGTGCCGGCCTGGGACACCCTCGACAAGCGCGAGCGCGAGCTGTCGGAACGCTTCATGGAGTGCTTTGCCGCGTTCTTGTCCTACACCGACGAGCAGATCGGCCGGGTCCTCGACTTCGTCGACGAGCTCGGCGACGGCGACAGCACGGTCGTGATCCTCGTGTCCGACAACGGTGCGAGCTCCGAGGGCGGGAAGGAAGGGACCATCAACGAGGGACGGTTGTCCAACTTCGAAGGCGTCGGCGTCGACGAGATGTACCGGCGCATCGACGAGATCGGCGGGCCGCTCAGCCACAACAACTATCCGTGGGGCTGGACCATGGCCGGGAACACGCCCTTCAAGCGCTGGAAGCGCGAGGTGCACGAGGGCGGCGTGGCCGACCCCTGCATCGTCAGGCTTCCGCGCCGGCGAGTCTCCGGTGTATCCGGCGGCCTGCGCCGCCAGTACGCCCACGCCGTGGACATCCTGCCGACCGTGCTCGAGCTCGCCGGCGTCGCGGCGCCCACGGAGATCGACGGCATCGAGCAGTCGCGCGTCGACGGCACGAGCTTTGCGTACGTCCTCGACTCGTCGGGGGAGCACGCACCCGGTCGTCACCTCACACAGCACTTCGAGATGCTGGGGTCACGCGCCATCTACCACGACGGTTGGAAGGCGGTCGCGTTCCACCCGGTCGGTCCCCTCTACGACGACGGGTTGCGCTCCAACGCGCCGTTCGACGACGACGTCTGGGAGCTCTACCACGTCGCCGAGGACGTGTCCGAGGTGCACGACCGCGCCGCGGAGTTCCCGGAGAAGGTGGAGGAGCTCGTGGCCCTGTGGTGGGAGGAGGCCCGGCGCAACGACGTGTTGCCGCTCGACAACCGCGTCCTCGATGCAATGGCCCACAAGCACGACCGCCGCCGCTACCAGGACTCCTACCGTTACTTCCAGGGTGGCGCCCAGGTCCCCGAGTGGGTGGCGGTCGACGTGCGCAACCGGTCACACGCCATGACGGTGGACCTCGAGACGTCCGACGGCGTCGTTCCGGACGGCACCCTGCTCGCGCTCGGCTGTGCGCTCGGCGGCTGGTCGTTCCAAGTGCTCGAGGGCCGCCTTCGCTACGTGCACAACCTGCACGGTCAGGCGCACTACGAGGTGGTCACCGCCGGCGCGCTGACACCGGGGCGACACACGGTCGAATTCCGATTCGACAAGGATCAGGGCGCCGGCGGGATGGCGGCACTCTTCGTCGACGGCGACCCCGTCGGCGAGGCAGAGGTCCCGAAGTTCACGCCGGTCGCTTTCAACGAGGTCGGCGTCGGCCTCACGTGCGGCTACGAATGGGGGCCATCAGTCGGCACGGACTACGAGGCTCCGTTCTCTTTCAACGGCACCATCCTGCGAGCCGAGGTCACCGCAACCGGTCCGGTCGTGCACGACCCGGTCGCCGACGTCGCGGCGATCCTCGCGTCCCAGTAGTGACCCTCGCCTGCCCAGCTGGCGGGCCTGGTTGGACGGCCGAACTCCAGGCGACGTCTTGGTTCCTATGCGGTTCTGCCCGGCCGGGGGAGAACGGCCTACAGATCTGATCTTCGTCACCGTTCCGAGCGCCCTCGTCTTGGTTGTTCGGCAACGACTGGTACGTGTTCGCGATCCGATGTTGCACGCACGGTGCAATGGGAATTTGCACATCGGCGGGGCAAGGATCCAGTCCTTCGCCCGTTATGAACGGGTATGCCGCACGCCGGTTGCCTTCCTCCTGAGGGCACGGAGACGTGAGCGGGTCCGGCTGGAGGGCACCGATGGCGAGGGGAACCAAGCGGATCGTCCACAGGGCGGTGGGCCGTGGAGGGGTAGGACGTCGTCGTTTCGAGCGCGTGGCTCTCGGCATCGCACCCTTGGTCCTACTCGCCAGTTTGACGGCGACGCCCGCGGCATCGGCCACGGCCGCGAGCGTCTCGGCGTTGATGCTCGGTGTGCATCCTCCCGCCCCCGGGGCCGCCGCGTCCTATCCGATCTCCTTCACGCCCGCCACGACCCTGGGCCAGAACAGCACCATTTCGGTCGTCGCGGCTCCTGGCACCACCTTCTCGCCGTGTACGTCGACCTGCCTCTCCTACACCATCGCCCAGGCAGGCAGTTACAAGAAGTACTCCGGGGTCGCCGTGCAAGCGACCGCCGGCAGCAGCACGACCAACGCCTTTGTGGTCACGGTCGGGTCCACTGACATCAACGCCGGGAAATCCGTGACGGTCTTTGCCGAAGGGACGAACCCGGCAGCGTCCAAGGCCGGGACCCTCACTCTCTCGACGTCGAAGAACCCGTCGCCCGTCAGCGTGAGCTACTCGATCGGCGCCGCAAGCGCAGGTCCGGTCCAGGGTGCGGTTCCCAATGGCGCCGCAACCGCCAATTTGGGTCTCTCCTCTCCGGCCTATCTGCAGAGCCTTTTCGGCGCGCCGACCGACACGGAGCCCGCTCTCGGCACCGCATACGCCTCCGGCGGTACCTGGAACCAGATCGACGGGTACGGCGGCACCTTGGCGTTTCTTCAGGCAGAAGGCTGGTCGACGCCGAACAACCTGCCGGTTCCGGGCTATCAACTGGTGCTCGGAGTGCCGATCCTTCCCAAGAACAACGGCACGGTCTCGTTGGAGGACGGTGCCAACGGGATTTACAACGCGTACTTCCGCCAGCTGGCGACGTCGCTCATCGGCGAAGGGCTGGGAAGCACCTGGCTCCGCCTGGGCTACGAGTTCGACAACAGTGGTCTGAAGGGCCCATCGAGCCCGTGGGGCACCGGGAACAGCACGACGCAAGAGGCCTATTTCGCCCAGTACTGGCAACAGATCGTGACAACCATGCGCGCGGTGCCGGGCCAGAATTTCAAGTTCGTCTGGAACCCCGATGGCTACGCCTTCTTGGGAGCGAATGACCAGGAGTATCTGAAGAGCGGCGGATTCAACCCGTCAGCAGCGTGGCCCGGGAAGCAGTACGTCGATTTCGTCGGCGCTGACGTCTACGACTGGGAGCCCTCGATGGAGTCGGCGTACACGCCGGCCGAGAACTGGGCGAACTTCATCGAACCGCAGCTGCAGGGTGCCCAGCAGTTCGCGGCGAGCGAGGGCGTGCCGCTGACCTTCCCCGAGTGGGGCGTGATGTCGAAGGGACCGGTCTTCCCCGGCATGGGTGACGACCCCGGCTACGTCAACGGCATGTATTGCTTCATGGTCAACCCAGCCAATGACGTCGCGTGGGAGAGCTACACCAATGCCTCCTACCAAGACTGGAACACCCAGATCACCGGAAACTCGTTCCCCAAGTCCCTGGCGGCGTTCCGGGCCGACTTCGGTCAGGGTTCGACCTCGGCCTGTTGATCCCCAGCGCTCCGCGCTTCAGGCAGGGCGGTCGGACGAGCCGCGTGTCGACGGCTTCTCGACGCGGGCAAGGAACTCGACGATCTCCTTGGTAAGTCGTCCGGGGCGGAGCCGAAGCTCTGCCGGTGACCGCGCCCGCACGAGGGATGCGTTCGGCATGCGCTCCACGAGCCTGACGGCGTCGTCGAAGGGATGAATGAGGTCGTTTCGGTGCGCCAGCACGAGCGTCGGGACCTCGATGGCACGGCGCTGCTCCTGGGTGGGGGCCACCGGTCCGACCAGGATGCCGTGCAGCACGGCCGAGGTCGCATCCGCGGGTGAAGAGAATGCGTTCAGCACGCTGTTGAGTGGGCCGAACCTCGTTCGGTGGACGCGGTTGATCAGTCCAGCTGCGACGTTGAGCACCCGCCGTCCGTAGTGGGCTGCGAGCAGCATGGGAACGAAGACCATTGCCGCGGCCGGTACGGCCCGTTCCAAGACGGGCATCTCGAGTACCAGTGCCTGTACACGCGCGGGGTTCTGTGCCGCCGCGAACAGGCTCACGTTGGCTCCGAGGGAGATGCCCCCGAGCACGGTTCTTTCGACGCCAAGGTGGTCGAGCAATGCGATCACCTGGTTCGCGTAGCTGTCGATGCGATATGTCGCTGCGTGGGACGGCTTGTCACTGCGCCCGTGACCGAGCAGGTCCAAGAGGGCGACGCGATAACCCTGCTCTGCCAGCGCCTGCGCGATCCCGCGGTTCAGCTCCGAGTCGAGGAGCAGTCCGGACAGGTACACGACGAGTGGCGCCGTCGACGCTCCGTACAGGTCGTAGACCAGCCGGTGGCCGTCCACCGTGAAGGAACGGCCGAAGTCAACCGGAACAACGCTCAGAGGTCACTCTCCACGGTCGGGTCCCTATTCGAAGCTCGGCCGGTGCTCCCGTGAGCGCTTGAGCTCGTAGAAGCCCTCGGTCTGCGTGCACAGCAGCACGCCGTCCCACAGCCGTCCTGCCGCCTCGCCCTTCGGTGCCGGGGTGACGACCGGCCCGAAGATGGCCTGGCCGTTGTAATGGATGACCGGCGTGCCCACGTCGTAGCCCACCGGGTCCATGCCGGCCCGGTGCGACGCCTCCAGCGCGTCGTCGAACTCCTCCGACGTGGCCGCGTCGGCCAGCGACGCCGGCAGGCCGAGCTCCTCGAGCGCCTCGGGCACGATCTTCGGCCGCTCGTTCTCGTCACGCATGCGCCCCTGAAGGTGGATCCGGTTGCCCAGTGCCGTGTACAGCGGCAGCAGGATGTCAGGACCCTTGAGCTCCTCTGCTGCGATGCAGACCCGCACCGGCCCCTTGGCCAGGGACATGCGCTGGCGGTACTCGTCGCTGAGCCCCTCGCGGTCCGCGTTCAAGATTGCGAGCGACATCACGTGCCAGTTCGTGTGGATGTCACGCACCTTCTCCACCTCGAGCATCCAGCGCGAGGTGATCCACGCCCACGGGCACAGTGGGTCGAACCAGAAGTCCGCCGTGTCGGTCACGGGATGCCGCCGTCCACGCGCACGACGGTGCCGGTCACGAAGGACGAGGCGTCTGTCGCCAGGAACATCGCGGCGCCAACGATCTCGGGCGGCTCACCCGCCCGGCCCAGCGCGTGATGGGGCATGCCACGCTCGAGGATCGTCGGGTCCCAGGCCTTCGAGATGTCGGTGAGGAACGGCCCGGCCATGATCGTGTTCACCCGCACCGTCGGCCCGAAGGCCTTGGAGAAGCCCTCGGTCAGCGCGTTCAGACCGGCCTTGGCGGCGTCGTAGGGCAGCATGTGCGGCGCCGGCCGGATGGACCCCGTGCTCGATACGTTGATGATGGATCCACCATATGGGCCCTCCGCCATTCTCGTGCCGACGAGCGAGGTGAGCCGGAACGGGCCTTTCAGGTTGACGCCGAGCACCTTGTCCCACAGCTCTTCGGTCACCGACGGGAGGTCGGGGTAGAGCGGAGACATGCCGGCGTTGTTCACCAGGACGTCGACCCGGCCGAAGGTGCCGTAGGCCTGTTCGACCAGGCCGTCGAGCTCGTCCCAGTGGCCGACGTGGCACGCTACCGGCAGCGCGCGCCGGCCCATCGCCTCGACGTCGGCCGCCACCTCCTTGCAGGTGTCGATCTTGCGGCTCGCGATCACCACGTCGGCACCTGCGGCGGCGAACGCGAGGACCATCTCGCGTCCCAACCCGCGGCTCCCGCCGGTCACCAGCGCCACCTTTCCGGTGAGCGCGCCCTCCTCAGCCATTTCTCCTCCGATCGTTAGTTCGCCTTCAACAGCTCGGCCACCATGTGCGTCACGGCCTTCCCCATCGGGATGTGCAGCGACTCGTTGGGCCCGTGCGCATTGGAACCCGGGCCGAGCACGCCGGTCGCCACGAACTGGACCCCGGGGAAGCCCTTCTGCAGGTCGGCCAGGAACGGGATGGAGCCGCCCTCGCCCACCGCGCCGGCAGCACGCCCGAATCGTTCCTTTGACACCCGGTCCAGGACGGCCGCGATGTCGGGGTCGAGCGGCGGCGCCACCCAGCCCTGGGCGACGCCTTCGACGTCGATGGTGACGTGTGCTCCTTCGTCGGTGCGGATGGCCGAGATGAGCGCGTCGCAGGCCGCCTGCACGTCCACGTCGGGAGGCAGCCGCACGGCGATCTTGAACGTCGTCGAGGGCCGCAGGACGTTGCCCGCCTCGCGCGGCTTGGGCAGCCCGTCGGCGCCGACCACCTCGAGTGCGGCGCCCCATGTGCGCGCGGCCAGCCTGGCCAGCGCGTCGTCACCGAGCAGGCGCAACCCGTCGACGACCGGGTACCCGCTGTCGGGGAACTCCGCGGCGAGCGTTTCCAGATTGGTCCGGTGTGCGTCGGGCATCCCCGCCCCGAGCATCTCCGGCAGGAGGATGCGGCCGTCGGCCTCGTCCTCGATCGTCGACAAGATGCGCCGCAGGATCCGGAACGACGACGGCACCACGCCGCCGCCCTGCCCGCTATGGATGCCTTCGGTCAGTACCTCGACGGTGACGGTGACGATGAGCATGCCCCGCAGCGACGTCGTCAGCCACAGGCGGTCGTAGCTCAGGCCCCCAGAGTCGAGGCACACGACGAGCCGCGGCGTCCCGATGCGTGGCGCGAGGTGCTCGAGGTACGCAGCGAGGTCCGGGCTGCCGCTCTCTTCGCTTGCCTCGACGAGGACGAGGACGCGGCCGTGCCCACCGCCCGCCTCCGCCAGAGCCGTTACGGCGGCGAACGTCGAGTAGCCGTCGTCGGCCGTGCCGCGGCCGTAGAGCAGGTCGCCCTGGCGCACCGGTTCGTAGGGCCCGAGCCCTTGGCGCCATTCGCCCAGCGGCGGCTGCTTGTCCATGTGGCCGTAGATCACGATGGGTTCGCCGGCGCCGCCGTTGTCCACGAGCAGCACCGGCGTGCGGCCGGGCAGCTGGACGATCTCGGTGGTCAACGTCCCATCCTGGTCCCGCACCCAGTCGCACAAGAGTTCCGCCGCGGCGGCGATGGCGCCGCGCTCGGCCCAATCCGGGTCGAACGCAGGGGAGAGGCAGGGGATGCGCGTGTACTCGGACAGCGCAGGGAGGATGCGCTCCTCCCATGCGGCGTCGATGGCGTCAGTCATGGTCGCTCGTCATGCCAGGCTCACGCGGCTGCGCTCTCGGTGATCTCGGCCAGTCGCTCGAGGGTCGTGGTCATGGCGTCCCTGGTCTGCTTGCCCACCGGTCCGGCCTTGAGCACGAAGCACTGCTTGTCCTGCGTGATATCCCAGGTCTCGCGGACGAGAGTGCTGCCACCGCCGGACATCTCGAACTCGTAGCGCCAGATGCGCCCGCCGATCAGGCGCCCGAGCGGGCCGGCGAACGTCGTCTGCCAGGCGATCCGCTTGTCCGGCTCGAACTCGATGACCGTGTTGGACATCGAGTACGGCACCCCGAGCTTCATCGACATGCCGAACGTGCTGCCAAGTGCCAGCTGCGCGGGTGCGCCTTGCTTGAGCTGCTTCACCGATCCCGACCCGTCGATCTCGGGGTGCCGCGATGCGTCGGCCACGATGGCGAAGATGTCCGCGGCCGGCGCGTCGATGACCCGCTCGACGCTGACGACTGTGTCTCCCATGCTGCGACCTCCGATCGGGTGGTTCCCCGGGCGACGAGACTAGAGCGCCCGGCTCTCCTCAGAGGGCGTGGGAGACCAGGTCGCTGAGCTGCACCCACTCGAGCGTCGCAGCGTGGGTCGAGGCCAGGACGACGGGAGGAGCCACCCCGGCATCGAGCGCCTCCTGCCAGCGCGCAGCGCAGAGGCACCACTGATCGCCAGGCTGCAGACCGGCAAAGCCGAACTCGGGATGAGGAGTCGAAAGGTCGTTGCCTACCGACGCCGAGAACACGAGGAACTCGGCCGTCACGCGCGTACAAACCGTGTGCACGCCGATGTCCTCGGCGCCGGTGTTGCAGCAGCCGTCGCGGAAAAAGCCGGTGACGGGGTCGAAATTGCACGGTTGGAGATCTTCGCCCAGGACGTTCTGTGCCATGGTCCATTTGAGCACGACGCGGGCGCGCGGACCGGTTGCCGTTTCGCTACTCGGTCTCCAGGGGTGTGCCCGCGTAGCGGTCGATCCACGCGAACGAGCTGACCGGAGCCCGCTTCAACCGCCGTGCCGCGGCCACCGGGTGGCCCAGCACGACCAGAGCCGCGGCCACCACGGTCTCGGGGATGTCGAAGCGCGCGCGCAACTCGGCTTCCCGCCGCACGGCCACGGTCGTCATCACCCCGCCGAGGCCCTCGGCACGTGCGGCGAGCAACAGGTTCCAGACGAAGGGGTAGATGGAGGCGCCGCCGACCATCGTGTAGCGGGGCAGGTCGCGATCGACCGTTGCGAGGACGCCGAGGTCGGCGAGGACCAGCAAGAGGGCGGGCGCTTTGTCGAGTTTCTCCGCGAAGCTTGGCGCTGCGGTGCCGGCCTCGGCGAACTGGCCGGCGTTGGCGAGCGCGGCGCGTTCTTGGTCCCGGTCGGCCAACGGCGACCACGGGGTCAAGCCGGCGGCGGCGAGCGCCATGTAGTCGTACCAGCCCGAGAGGTAGAGGTCCCGCACCGCGGTCCTCGCGGCGGGGTCTTTCACGACGATGACGCGCCAGCCCTGGCGGTTGCCACCGTTGGGGGCAAAGCGTGCCGTGTCGAGCACGCGGGCGAGCACCTTGTCGGACACCGGCTCGTCGGTGTAGTCGCGCACGGCGCCCGTGCTGCGCAGGGTGGTCAGGAGGTCGAGGTCCACGAGTTGCCCACCGTAGCGGTCGCTGGTTCTATCTGGGGCGTGATGGCAGCCCGGGACGCCGAGGGTACTGAGGTTGCGGTTGCCATCGGTGCGGCCGGCGTAGCGCGGCTCCGGGCACTGTCGGGCACGCCCCTCGTCGTGTCGCCGATGGCGGGTGGCCCGTCCACGGTGGAGCTCGTCGTTGCGGCATCGAAGGCCGGGGCGTTCGCGTTCCTCGCCGGCGGCTACAAGACGTCTGAAGACATGCAGTCCGAGATGGCGGCGGTGAGAGCCGCAGGCGTGGACGTGTTCGGTGTCAATCTCTTCGTCCCGGGTGCACCGACGGACGAGCCCGCTCGGCTCGACGCCTACCTGACGTCGCTGCGGCCGGTCGCGCAGTCGCTCGGGACGGAGCTCGGCGCGGGGGAGTGGGATGACGACGACTACCCGGCCAAGCTCGCGCTGGTGCTCGCCGAACCGCCCGCCGTGGTGAGCTTCACGTTCGGCCTGCCCGACCCCGAGGCGGTCCGCGTGTTGCGGCGTGCGGGCTCGCTCGTCATGGTTACCGTGACCACGCCGGAGGAGGCCGATGCCGCATTGCGGGCGGCGCCCGACGCGCTCTGCCTGCAGGGCGCGGAGGCCGGCGCCCACCGCGGCAGCCTGACCAACGCCGATCGCCCCGACGCTGATCGGCCCGTGCGCGCGCTCGTGGCCGCCGTCCGGCGCCGCACGCTGGTGCCGATCGTGGCGGCCGGCGGCGTGGCGGGACCTGACGACGTAGCAGACCTTCTCACCCGTGGTGCCACGCTCGTGCAGGCGGGGACGGCGTTCCTCCGCTGTCCCGAGTCGGGTGCGCAGCCGGCGGCGAAGGACGCGCTAGCCGACCCGGCGTTCACCGCGACCGCGGTCACCCGCGCCTTCAGCGGCCGGCGTGCCCGCGCCCTTGTCAACGCGATGGTGCAGCAGCACCCGGACGCACCGAGGGCATATCCCGAGATCAACAACGCCACCCGGCCGTTGCGCGCCGCGGCGGCGCGGGCGGGCGACCCCGGGCACATGAGCCTCTACGCGGGCACGGGGTTCCGTGCGGCCCCGGCGCACCCGGCGGCCGAGGTGGTGGAGCGGCTGCTGTCAGGATGGCGCCGGTGACGAGCCGCCGGCAGACCAAGACGATCGAGTTCACGCCGCCCGACATCGACGAGGTCGGGGACGAGCTGGCCGCGCTGCGAGAGGCTGGCGACGGATGGGTCAACCTCTTGCCCGGCGTCGTGGACGACGCCGACATCAATCCGCCCGCCGGGCTCTTCGCGTTCTTCGGGACCCGGCAAGCGCCCGTGACGATGGCGACCGTGATGCCGGCGCGCCTCGACAAGCGCAGCGTCGAGGGCATGTCGGTGGGCCTGATGCACCCGACGGGTGCCAAGTCCATCGCGCGCCTGGCCGAGGCAGGGGTCGTGGTGCCCGACGGGTGGGTGGTGCGCCAGGACCACCCTCGGCGTGGGCTGGTGTTGCGGACGGCGCCGGACACGGGCTCGGGCGACATCGTGACGTGGTGCGTGCAGGCCGGGACGGCTCTGTGCATGGTCGACATGACGGGCCAGTGGCAGGCCGTCGTGTACCTGCCGTAAGGCCGGGTTGCTTCGATGGCCACCGGAGGACGACGCGACAACGCGGCACTCGCCGCCGGCCTCCGTCGGTGGGTGGCCGCGCACGTCGGGACGGTGCCCGGCGCAGACACGGTCACGGGCGCGGTGACAGTCGTCGGCTTGGGGCACGCCGAGGGCGGCATGGCCAATGAGACCGTGCTCCTCGATTTCGGTCCGGGCCACGCGGGCATGGTTGTGCGCCTGCCGCCGCTCGACGCGACGTTCCCCGACTACGACCTGGTCCCGCAGGCGGCGGTGCAGAACGCAGTCGCCGCCGCCGGGGTTCCGGCGCCGGCGCCGGCGATGGTCGAGCCGGATCCGTCGTGGGTCGGCGCGCCGTTCCTCGCGATGCCGCGGGTGCTCGGAGACGTGGCGGGCCCGGCTCCCGCGTTCGACCCTTACGTCCAAGATGCCGGCCCCGCGCTCCAGCGCGTCATGTACGACGGCCTCATCGACGTGCTGGCGGCGATCCACGCGGTGCCGTGGGAGGCGGCGGGATTGGCCGAAGTGCTCGGCGGGCCGCGGCTCGCCGACGCGCTGGCACGTTGGTCCGGCTACGTCGACTGGTCGTCGGAGGGTGACCCGCTGCCGGCGCTCGCCGAGGCGATGGACTGGTGCACGCGTCACTGCCCGCCCGAACGGGACGCGGTGCTCTTGTGGGGCGACGTCCGCCTCGGCAACCTCGTCTTCGACGAGTCGCGTCAGGTCGTGGCCGTCCTCGACTGGGATCTCGCCGCCCTTGGCCCCCCGGAGATGGACCTCGGCTGGCATTTCGGGCTCGACTTCATGATGGAGGCGCTGTTCGGCCAGCGTGTGCCCGGATTTCCGTCGAGGGTCGAGGCACTGGAGCGCTACGAGACGGAGACCGGGCACGAGGTGCGGGACCTCCCCTGGCACGAGGTCTTCGCCCTGGTGCGGGCGTTGGCAATCAACGACCGCCATCAGCGCATCACCCGTGATCCTCGCCGGCGCGACAACCCGATGGGTGCCGTGCTGCTCGCCCGCCTGGAAGAGGCGAGTTCCTCGACCCGAACCTGAACTTCAGGGGGCGGGCCGGTCGCATCCCGGTGGTACGGGGCCGATCACACGAGCTGAGTGGGCCGAATGGCCCATGCGGATCGAGGCGCAATGGCCGAACAATTCTTGCGTGGCAACGCGCGCGGTGGGGTCAGACCTAGAGGCACCATCGGCAGGTCCGTTGCCGGGCCGAGACGAGCGCCGGCGACACGGGTTCGGCGGGACGGCGTTGTTGGGGGCAGGAGGGTCGGCCTTGTTGGCCTTGGCGAGCGACCTTCCTGCCTCCCCGTTCGGCCCTCGTGCCGCTGGTACGTGGCCGCTGGCTGTGTCGGGGACGGCACGATCGTGGGAGGGTTCGTCGGTGCCGGCGTGGGCCGCGCCCGCCAACAGCGGCCCCGGCGTGCCGACCGGGCACGTGCTCGTCCTGGCCGCAGCTCTTGCCGGTGTCGCGCTTCTCGCCGTTGCCTGGCTCCGCCTCTGGCGCGCGGTGCGAGCCGACCCGACCCTGGGATTCCGAGACGTGTGGTGGGTCGCTGCCGCGTGGACGGCACCGCTGCTCTTCGCGGCACCGTTTGCCAGTCAGGACGTGTGGGTCTACGCGGCGCAGGGGAAGGTGGTGGCGTCGGGCATGGGTGCGGCCACGCCCCTGCATGCCCTCGGCCACTCGGCGTGGGTGTCCGGGGTCGACCCGAAGTACCTGAAGGGCGGGTCGATCTACGGGCCGGGAGCCAACGGCCTCTCGGCGTTGTTCGCCAGCGTCTCCGCCGGGCACCCGTGGATCGCGGTCGAGGGTTGGCGGTTCACGGTCATCGGCTCGATGGTGCTGTGTGGCTGGGGCGTGGCGAGGATCGCAGCCACTCGCGGTGCGAACCCGGTGGAGGCGGTCGTCGCGGGCGTCGCCAATCCGGCCGTGCTCATCGCCTTCATAGCCGGTGCCCACAACGATGCCGTCATGATCGGACTCGTCGTGGCCGGTATCGCCCTCGCCGTGACCGGCAGAAGGTGGTGGGCGCTAGCCGTGCTCGCACTGGCGGTCACGGTCAAGGCGCCGGCCGCGCTCGCCGTGGTGGCCGTCGCCTGGTGGTGCTGGAAGGGTTCGTTGCTCCGGCGTGCGTTGGCGGTGGCGGCGGGTGTCGCCATGACCGTGTGCGCGCTCGGCATCACCGGGCTGTTCAGCGGGGGTGGGTTCAGCTGGTTGAAGTCCGCGTCGATCGGCACCGTGGCCAGCGCCTTCTCGCTCGTGCGCTTTGCGGGCACGACTTCGTCGGGACCCGTGAACCTCGTGCAAACGATCGGCATCCTCGTCGCCATAGTGCTGGTACTCGCCGTGCCGCGCGGCCGGAGTTGGATCGGTGCCCTTGCCATCGGCTTCGGGGTCATGGCCGTCTGTTCGGCCAATCCGCAACCCTGGTACCTCGTGTGGGCCGTGCCGCTCGTGGCGTGCACCTTCGTCGAGGGCGGCGTGCAGCGCCCCGCGCTCGTAGTCCTTTGCGCCATGGCGACGTGGAGCGTGCTGCCCTTCGGTCCGCTGGTCTGGTTCGGCGGGATGATCGCGCTTGCCGTGATCGGGTTCCGTTGGATCCGGTCGTGGCAGGTGCCCGACGCGTTGACGCAGGCGCAACCGGCGGCTGTAGGCGACGCGGTCTGACCTTCGCGCCATGGCGACGTGGAGCGTGCTGCCCTTCGGTCCGCTGGTCTGGTTCGGCGGGATGATCGCGCTTGCCGTGATCGGGTTCCGTTGGATCCGGTCGTGGCAGGTGCCCGACGCGTTGACGCAGGCGCAACCGGCGGCTGTAGGCGACGCGGTCTGACCTTCGCGCCCTCGCGCTCTCGGGGAGCGAGGTGGCACCGCCGGGACGGTTCCGGCGGAACCCGGCGGTGGACACCACAAGACGATTGTTCGGCGGAGCGGCCTTCAGCTTCCGTCGAGGAGCGAGAAGCCCATGACGCCGGCCTTGGCCACCTCGTAGCAGAGTGTGTCGTAGGGCTCGACGAGGCCGTAGGTCACCTCGCCGTCGCACGTGACGCGGCAGTGGTGCTGGTCTTGCCCGGCGAGGCGGCTGCGAACCTCGGGGTCGTTGACGTCGAAGGTCTCTGCGTGCACGACGACCTCGTCGCCTTGCGCGACGGACATGCCGTGCCAGAGATCGCCGTCGGGCGTGCCGCCGTTGGGGCCGCCGTAGAGGCCGCAACGCAGGAACGCGATCTGGTTGCCGAGACGCTCGAACGTCATCGTCTTGACCGAGCCGTCGGCGAAGTGCAGATCGACCTCGCCACTGTGCAACACGTGGGTGTCGGGCTCGAAGCGCATGCGGTGGACGCGCTTGGTGAGCGTCGCGCTGCGTTTGCGCGGGTCGCCGATGTTGTAGAGGACGTGGTCGCCCCAGATGCCGAAGTCCGCGAACTCGACCCACTCACCGCTGTGCGGGTGTTGCATCCCCATGTAGCGCCCGGGCCCGCCGACGCCGTCGCGGGTTCCCCAGTGGTGGTCGCGGGTGCCGAGGTGCGTGTCGGTATCGAGCTCGAAGCGTTCGCCGTGCGCTCCGACCCATCCCTGCTGGCGGCCGAAGCCGTCGTAGCCCGCAATGGGGCTCATGGCGCGACCGCCGACGATGATGCCTGCGCCCAGCTGGCGGAAGACGGGCCGCTTCGTATCGAGCCAGTCGATCGCGAAGGCGATCGGGAGTTCCGCGCCGGTGCTGTCCGTTCCGCTGTCGAGGCGCAACCGCCAGTGGCGGAAGGGCTCGACGACCTCGAAGCTGAAGGGACCGACCCGCATGTCCATGCGGTCGTTGCGCAGTTTCTGATGGGCGCGCACGGTCGTGTGCCGGCCGCGCACGTTCACGATCGCGAAGGCCTCCGCGGTGCCGAGGTTCGGGTAGAAGGCGAGTCCGACGACGACGAGGAGGTCCCCGATCTTGTCTTGACAGGTGAACCACACTCGTTCGTAGGCCTGGGCGTCAGGCGTCCACATCACGCGGACCGGAAGTGGCGCGTTGTGGACGAGGAACTCATCGAGCCCGCTCAGCGGCGCGTGCTCGGCTGCGGCCGGGTAGGGAGAGGCGCCGGGCCCTTGAGCGTCGTTCTGGTCTGGGTCGGTCGGGTCGGGGGGGTCGGGGAGTTCGTTCGGGTCGGGCATGCGGGAGCACAGTACGCTCGGGCCGTGGCGGCCGACCAGCGGATCGATCAGCCGATCGCTCTCGAGGCGGCTGATCCCCTCGACCCACGCGACGCGGCCTTCTTCGCGAGGGAGGACTACTACGACGTCCTGGCGAGGCTGCGGGCGGAGGACCCGGTGCATGCGTGCAGCCCCGGCTTTTGGGTGGTCTCCCGTTACGAGGACATCCGGGACCTCAGCCGTGATCCCGCGCACTTCTGTTCGGGGCGGGGCGCGCTTGTCAACGACCCCATCCGGTCCAGCGGGACGCCACGGCTCTCGCGATCGATCCTGCACATGGACCCGCCCGAGCACGCCGTCTTCCGCAAGCTGGTGAACCGTCAGTTCACGCCACGTGCCCTGTCGGGACTCGAGGAGTCGATCCGGAAGAGTGCCAGCCGGCTTCTCGACGCGGTCGACGTCTGCGGTGAGATCGATTTCGTGGCGGAGCTGGCGGCGCCGTTCCCACTCACCGTCATCGCCGAGCTT
Organism: uncultured Acidimicrobiaceae bacterium; assembly: GCA_963777485.1. Taxonomy (GTDB): domain Bacteria; phylum Actinomycetota; class Acidimicrobiia; order Acidimicrobiales; family RAAP-2; genus Bog-473. The sequence continues at coordinate 919,825 of CAVZQP010000001.1, forward strand.
CTCGGGATCGGCGAAGCGGACCGGGAGGACTTCCGCCGGTGGTCGGACGCGGCGATCGAGTCGCCGGATCTGCCGCCCGAAGAGACGATGACCGCATTGGGCGAGTTGTCGGGGTTCATCGTCGAGCACATCCGGGACAAGCGGGAGCGGCCGGGTCAGGACCTGGTGTCGCTTCTCGTCGGCAGCGAGATAGACGGCCAGCCGCTCAGCAAGGAGGAGCTGTTCATGTTCCTTCTCACCCTGCTGGTGGCCGGCAACGAGACCACGCGGACCCTGTTGTCGGGCAGCGCGATCGTGTTGGCGGAGCACCCCGACCAACGTGTGTCGTTGGCTGGGGATCCGGCCTTGTTGCCGGGGGCGGTGGAGGAGTGCCTGCGCTGGGTCACGCCGGTGCACGCGTTCTGCCGCACGTCGACTGAGGACGCGGTGATCGCAGGCACATCGGTGCGAGCCGGCGACTACCTGTGCATGCTGTACGCGTCAGCGAACCGCGACGAGCGTGTCTTCGGACCCGACGCGGCCGTGTTCGACGTGCGCCGTCAGACGGTGCCGGTGCATCTCGCGTTCGGCTTCGGCGAGCACGTCTGCTTGGGTGCGAGCCTGGCGCGGATCGAGGCGAGGATCTTCTACGAGGAGCTATTGGCGCGATTCCCCGAATACGAAGTGGCCGGACCGGTGGAGCGGGTGCTCTCGACGACGGTGGCCGGCATACGGTCGCTGCCGGTGGTGCTGGCGCCGTAACGCTCAGCCCGCGGCTGCGGCAGGCACCTGACCGGGGGTGGCGCCGGCGAGCACGGCATCGCGGAGGTCGCCCAGCAGCGCTTCGACCGCACCGGGGTCTGCACTGAGACGCAGTCGGCCGCCGTTGCGCTGCGAGTGGACCAGTCCGCTCTGGCGCAGCACCTTCACGTGCATGCTCACCGTCGGTTGGGCCAAGCGGAAAAGGGTCGCGAGCTCGCCGACGGTGCTTGGGGCCGCGGCGAGGGAGTGGAGGATGGCGAGGCGCGTGGGGTCGGCGACGGCCTTGAGGCGCCGCGCCACGGACTCGGTCCGAGCGCGAGCCTGCTCGTCACCCGGCCCGACGCCGATCCCGATTACCACGAGATCGGGAAAGTCGAGGTAGAGGCTCGAACCGAAGAACAGGCAGGGGACGAAGTCCACCGGCTTGCCACCTTCTATGTCCGCAACGATCCGGGGCAGGCGCTCCCGGAAGATGTCACAACCCGGCGTTATGAGTAGATCCAGTGACGTTCTGCGCTCGTATTGCGAGACGAAGTGTCGACCGGCCTGTTCGATAGCCGGCAGCCACTGTTGCCACATGTCGTTGACGGGTGCCCAGACGTCCGCGAGCAAGTCCAGGTACGACCGGACCAGCGCGGGGGAATTCTTGAGCCGACGGAAGCGTTCGGAGAAGAGGGCGAGCTCTTCGTCGGATTCCGAGGGCAGCTCGAGGTCGAGCGGCACCGTGGGAACGGCCTGCTCGAGGGCCGCCCAGAGCACGTCGGGCTCGGTGGCGTCGAGGGCGCCCGCGTAGTGAGCGAGGATGTGCATCTCCGTGAACGACGTCTCGTCCTCGGTGTCGCCCCAGAACGTGCGCACGCGTTCTGCGAGGTCCGCACGCTCGTCGAACGCCATCGCCGCACCCCCACACATGCTGGCGGGGGGTGGGCTCGAGTCGACCCGCTCGAGGTACTGGGTCCTGACGGAAGGGCTCGCCGCGGTCAACAGGAGCCACGCCAGGTCGCTGGCGAGCGACGGGTTGGCGCTGACCGACGGGGTCGCCCCGGCCGCCTGAGTACTGAGAATAGGCACACAGCTATATTAGGATATGCTTGATTATGTGTCAAGCTTCCTTTATGATGGGCTGCGAGGGGGGACATGGAGCCGCTGACCGGGAGCGGATTGGTCAAGCGAGGTGAGTTCATGATCCAGGCCCGAGGAGTCGAATCGCTGGTCGAGCTGCATCGACAGGAGCTGATCAGCCAGGCCGGATCCGGGCGATCACGCCGATCCGGTCTTTCCGAGCGTCAGCACAGCGCGACGCAGCGCACGGCCGCCGGCCTCCCGGTGACCGGTGGCCGTGCGGTGCGCCGGGCCGTGGCCCCGCGTTTTGGCGCCTGGCTCATTGACTTCGGCACGAGGCTCGGGGGAGCGGCGGTGCGTACGTCGAACTGAGGCTGGGCTGAACGGGCTCGATCCGGCTGCTTCGGGCGGAGGAGGAGCCGGTTCAACGGCCCGGCATCGGCAAGAGTGTCCGGATGCCTGAAGCACGCAATGTGTTGTTCATCACGCTCGACCAATGGCGGGGTGACTGCCTCTCGGCGCTCGACCACCCCGTGTTGAAGACCCCGGCGCTCGACGCGTTGGCGTCGCGGGGCGTGCTGTTCGCCAACCACTGGGCCAACGCCGCACCGTGCGGGCCGTCCCGGGCGTGCCTGTACACGGGCACGTATCTGCACCGGAACCGTTCGATCCTGAACGGGACCCCCCTCGACGCACGTTTCACCAACGTCGCCCTGGTGGCGCGGGAGCTCGGCTACGACCCTGTGCTCTTCGGGTACACGGACACGTCGGTCGATCCGCGTACGGTGCCGCCCGACGACCCCCGGCTGCACACCTACGAAGGGGTGCTCCCTGGCTTCCGCGCCTTGATCGTGGACCCCTGGGAGCAGGGCAGCCCGGCCTGGGGACGGTGGCTCGCCGCACGTGGGGTCGACGTGCCCGCCAACCCCCACGACCTCTACCAACCGATGGACGGGTTCCCCGGGGCCGATGCGCACGGCTCGACCTGGGCGCCCGCACGCTTCCCGCCCGAGCTCTCGCAGACCACCTTCATCCGTACCGAGGTCGTCGACTGGCTCGAGCGTCACGCTGACGTGCCGTTTTTCGTCCATGCCTCCTTCATCCGGCCCCACCCGCCGCGCCGGAACCCGATCGGCTATCACGACCTCTATTCCGCGGAGGCGGTCGGGACGTTCGCCGGGTGCGAGACGCGGGAGGACGAAGCCGCCATCCATCCGCTCGCATCGATGGCGGTGCACGTGCCGCGGGTGGGAGCGCCCGAGGACGAACGGGAACGCCGGCAGCTGCGTGCGACGTACTACGGCGCGCAGGGCGAGGTGGACGACGGCCTGGCCGCGCTGTTCGAGTACCTCGAATCGAGCGGGTTGTTCGAGACCACGCTTGTGGTGGTCACCAGCGACCACGGCGAGATGGGTGGTGACCATTGGTTGCTCGAGAAGCTCGGTTATTGGGACGAGAGCTACCACGTCCCGTTGATCGTCGTCGACCCTCGGCCGGGGGCGGCGGCGGGACGGGGCACCGTGGTGGACGCGGTCACCGAGTCAGTGGACGTGCTGCCGACAATCTGCGAGTTCCTCGGGGCGGACGCGCCGCTGCAGGCCGACGGCTGGTCGTTGGCGCCGTTTCTTCGCGGCGAGCCCGCGCCGGCGCATTGGCGCGACACCTCGCACTACGAATGGAGCTTCGCCGATCCCGTGCACCAACGGGCCGAGACGATGTTCGGGATCCCCATGAGCCACTGTTCGCTCGCAGTCGGGCGCGGCCCCCGTTACAAGTACGTCCAGTTCGCAGCTGCTGCCGATGTCATGCCCCCGCTGTTGTTCGACCTTTCCGACGACCCGGGCCAGACCCGCAATCTGCTGGCGTCGGGAGTCGATGCCGACGCGGCTGCCTGGCAGGGGGCACAGGAACTGCTGCAGTGGCACATGCGCTCGGCCGAGCGCACCATGAGCGGGAGCCTGCTCGATCCCGAGCGAGGTCTCGTGCAAGCCCGCGACGACTGGCGGTAATTCCCGGGGCCACAGGAGGTCGGCCCGCCGGCGGTGTGGAAGGCTGACGCCTTCTCGTCAGGAGGGAGGCTGGGCAGGTGGCGGACATGCAGGGCAAGACCGTCGTCGTCACGGGCGGCAACTCCGGCATCGGCCTCGAGACGGCCGAGGCGTTGGCCGGGATGGGCGCACGGGTGATCGTCACGGCCCGGAACGCCGACAAGGGCCGCGCCGCTGTGGCGGGCATCGTCCAACGGCTGGGCGGCGATGCCCGAGTCCAGCTCGTCATCTTCGACCTGGCCGACCTTTCGTCAGTGCGGCGGGGGGCGGACGAGATCCTCGAGCAAGCGCCTCGACTGGACGTGCTGGTCAACAACGCCGGCGTCGTGCTGAGTGAGCGTCACGAGACGGTCGACGGGTTCGAGGCGACGTTCGCCACCAATTACCTCGGCCCTTTTCTGTTGACGAACCTGCTGCTCGATCGCCTCCGCGAGTCGGCGCCCTCACGCATCGTGAACGTGGCGTCGACGGCTCACAACACGGCGCGCAAGGGTCTGCCCTTCGACGACCTTCAGGCGACGAAGAGGCGGTACCGCGGCATGCGCGTCTACGGCGAGTCGAAGCTGGCCAACATTCTCTTCACGCTGGAACTGGCCCGCCGCCTCACGGGCACCGGGGTCACGGCCAACTCGCTGCATCCCGGGACGGTGCGGACCGGTTACGGCGCCGACGGTGACGCTCGGGGCTTCCTCGCTTTCGGCATCAAGATCGCCAAGCCGTTCTTCCTCTCACCGGCCAAGGGGGCGCGTACGTCCATCTACCTGGCGTCGTCACCCGACGTGGAAGGGGTCAGCGGCCAGTACTTCGACAAGTGCAAGCCGGCCAAGTCCCGCCGCTGGGCGCAGGATGCCGAGGCGGCGCAGCGACTGTGGCAGGTGAGCGAGGAGCTGGTCGGCTTGGGCGCGCCGGCCCAAGGACCGATCTGATCGATGCGCGTGCTCGTCACGGGTGCGGCCCGTGCCATCGGACGGGCCACCGTCGAGGTGCTGGCCGAGCGTGGGCACGAAGTGGTGGCCACGGCGCGCGATATCGACCTCCTGGAGGGATTGCCCGCCGCGCTGGCGCTGCCCCTCGACGTGCGGGACAACGCCTCGGTGCGCGGGGCGGTCGACGCTGCCGGGGAGCTCGACGCCGTCGTGAACAACGCGGCGCTGACCGGCAGCGGACCGCTCGAGTCCTATCCCTTGGAGCGCTTCGCTCAGGTGCTCGACGTCAATACCGTCGGCCCGCTCCGGATGGCGCAAGCGGTGGTCCCGCGGTGGCGCCAGCGGGGGAGCGGGGTGCTCGTCAACATCAGCTCGGTGCAGGGCAAGATCGGCACGCCGCTGGAAGGGCCGTATGCGGCCTCGAAACATGCGCTCGAGGCGATGTCGGAGACGCTGTACTTCGAACTCGGCCATTTCGGGATCCGCGTGGTGATCATCGAACCGGGGTACATCGCACCCGGCATGAAGCACGACGGAGCCGACCATTCGGGGCCCGATGCCTATGCGGAGCTGCACGCGCAGTGGAGCGGCACCGACAGCGCACTGGTAGGGGCGGAAGGCCGGCCGGGTCCCGAGACGGTCGCGCTGGCGGTGGCCGGCGCGATCGAAGACCCGGACACGCCACTGCGGGTCGAGGTGGGCGCGGACGCCGCCATGGTGCTGGAGCTCCGGCGGAACCTGCGTGACCCGGAGTTCGAGACCACGATGCGCTCGGCGCTCGGGCTGACCTGGTGAGGTGGGGCATGGTTGCTGCATGCAGATCTGAGGTGCCGTGGAGAAGCTGATGTACCTCCTCTGGCCGGATGCGCCTCGCAGTCGTGCGGATGTGGCCGAAACCGTGCTGGGAGGTATGGCCAAGGAGCTGCTCGATCTCGGTCCGCTCCGGCTGTCCATCGATGTGCGGGACCCCGAGAGCGACATCCCTGCTCCGGTGCCCACCCCGGAGGGCGAGGTGCCGGCCGACGCGCTGGTTTCGCTGTGGCTCGACGCCGTCGACCAGCGGGCGCCCTACGAGCAGGTGCTGGGTGCGGCCGCCGGCCGGATGGCCGGATATTCGGTCGTGGAGTCGCTGTACCGCGACTACGGAGGGAATCAATGGTCGGTGCCGCGCTATTGGCCCGACGGGGTGCGCTCGCCCGGCGTCTTGACGGTCGCCCTGCTCCAACAGCACCCCGACCAATCGTTCGAGGAGTGGATGACGCGCTGGCACACCCGCATCTCACCGATCACCGAGGCGATCCAACCGAGGATGCGCTACGTGCGCAACGCCGTCTTCCGGCAACTGACCGACTGGGGTCCGCCGCTGCGTGGCATTGTGGAGGAGGCATGGCCGTCTCTCGAGCACGTCACCGATCCCATGCTTTTCTACTGTGCCGACGGCGACCCCGAGCGCCTGAACGCCCACGTCACGCAGATGGTCGAGGAGATCAGCGGGTTCATCGACCTCAGCACCCTCCGCAGTGTCACGATGAGTGAATGGATCCTGAAGTCCTGAAGCCGAAGTGGAGCCGTGAGGAGCTGGAGGAGGCGCACCGGCACTATATGGAGACGGCCGGTCGCTGCGCCGCCAGTGGTGAGTGGCGCGAGTGGGCGGACCTGTTCACCGACGACGCGGTGTACCTCGAACACACCTTCGGTACGTTCCGTGGCCCCGAGGAGATCTACGACTGGATCGCGCCGCTCATGGCGGATTGGCCGAACCGCGCGATGGACTCCTTTCCGCACGCGTGGTGCGTCTGCGACGAAGAGCGCGGCTGGTGGATCTGCCGCATCGAGAACAGGATGCAGGACCCGGGCGACGGGTCGGTGCATCAGGCCCACAACATCACCGTGCTGCACTACGCCGGCGACATGAAGTTCTCCTACGAGGAGGACGCGTACAACCCGGCTGCGTTCGGGCCGATGATCGAGGGCTGGTTGAAGGCGTACACCGCCCACGGGGGCACACCGGCCTAGTGCCGTACCACCCGATGGAGGATGCGGAGGTGCGCACCTTCCTCGCGGGCCCTCCTGTGCATACGGGCAAGTTGGCCACCGTGCGCGCCGACGGACGGCCCCACGTGGCCCCCGTGTGGTACGTGGTCGACGACGACGGCACGATCGTTTTCAACACCGGCGAGTCCACCGTGAAAGGGCGTAACCTGCGGCGAGATCCGAGGGCGTCGCTCTGCGTCGACGACGAGCGGCCACCCTTCAGCTTCGTCGTGGTCGAAGGTGTCGTCGAGCTGAGCGACGACCTCGACGACCTGCGGGAGTGGGCGACGAGAATCGGCGGCCGCTACATGGGCGAGGACCGCGCCGAGGAGTACGGGGAGCGCAACGGGGTGGCCGGCGAACTGGTGGCCCGCCTGCGCCCCGAGCGGGTCGTGTCCGCGATGGACCTGGCGGACGAGGGCTAGGTGGTCGGTCGAAGCCGTATCAGCCGGCGCCGGCTCCTGCCCCGGCGAGCCTCGTCCCGACTCGCGGTAGCCGCGGGCGGTCGGTACGGGCCAAAGCGAACTGCCCGAGCGGCATGATCGCCACCGCCAACAGCAGCGTCACCAAGAGCAGGTCCGTGAGCACGAACGTGTGGATCATCCGCATGTAGATGTTGTGGACCGATGTCACGCCGGCGAAAGCCCAGAACGTGCTGATGACGATGAGCACATTGCGCATGCGGGTCGTCGCCGCAGCCGCCGCGACGACCACGCCCCAGGTCACGTACCAGGCCCAGACGATCGGGCTGAACAACGCCAGCACCAGCAACGCCAGGCCCAGGCACCGCACGACGCCGTCCTGCGGGGCGCGGCGCAGCAGGCGGTAGGCGACGTACGCGGCGGCCAGGAGGCCAAGAACTTCGAAAACAGGGTGGAGGTGCACCGTCGACACCGGCACCCCCAGCACGTGGGTCAGCACGGAGACGCCCCGCGCCACGACATTGATCGGCGTGACCCCCGTGAAGGCCGAAGCAGCGGTCGTCGTGGTTCCGACCCAGCCCCACCCGAAACCCGAGACGAGCGCGGCGAGTTCCATCGTCGCGAGCGCGATGAGCCCGGCGACCGCGGTATGCCCAATGCGCCGCCATGTCGATGCGTCCGGACCGGCCCATACCCACCCGAGAAAGAGGACACCGAGCGCGGCAGGAGACTTCACTCCTGCTGCGAGCGCGCAGATGATCACGCCGGGCACCGTCCCGAAGCGTCTCGCGACGGCCAGACCGGCCATCAACAGTCCGACCATCAGGGCGTCGTTGTGGTCACCCGCCACCAGCGAGAGCAAAACGAGAGGAGACCCCGCACCCAGCAGCACCGCGTGGGCAGGATCGCGCTTGGCCCAGCGGGCCAGTGTGGGAGTCGCCGCCACCATGAGGGCAACGCCGGCGATCTCGACCAAGCGGAGAAGCGTCAGATCGATCAGGAAATTGTGGCCTGAGGCCTGGTCGACGCCGCCATCAAGTGCGAGGAAGTTGGGCCCGTACGGGGAGGCGTTGTTCGCCCAGAACGGGTCGCTGAACGTATTGAAGGGCGTGGAGCCGAGGACGTTGGGCCCGTAGACGTACGGATTGATGTTGTGGCTGACCATCTCGCCCTGTGCGGCGTAGGTGTAGACGTCCCGGCTGAACAACGGGGGGGCCAGGAGAAGAGGCACGGCCCAGATCACCACGACGAGGACGACGCGCTTGACGGGGAAACCCTGGTTGTTCTTCAAGTAGCGCAATAACCCGAGCCAAACCCGGGTCAAAAGGATCAGGCCGCCGAAGACGAGCGCGAGGGCCGCGACCGGAGGCAACACCTGGCTGGTACCGAGCCAGCCGAGGGGCCCGCCCGGCATGCCGAAGAACCAGGCGCCCGGCAGGTGCGCTTCGAAGGACGGGCCGCCGAGGAGCGCGCCCACCACGATCGCCGTAGTCCCGACAGCCCCGAGGAGTGCCGTGCGCGCCAAGCTGATCTGCGCTGCCGGTTGCAGCGGCGCGTCGGCCTCGGCGATGTCAGGAACGAGTGTGGGCATGGGTCACGGCGCTTGGGGAGCCAGGTCCATGGAGATTCCTTAGCTGTGCTGCCGCTGGAAGGGGGCGCGGCAGCAAAAAATCTTCATCGAACTGCAGTGATTTTGTCACAGGTCCAGCCGAAATTGGGAACCCGAAACCTTCCTTAACAGGATTCTCAGGATTGTCCCAGGTTACGGGGCGAAACTGATTTCTGACACTTATGTGAAATCTGGCTGTCACGGAAACGGAAGGTGTCAGGTGCGAATTCTGGTCCTCGGTGGTGACGGATATCTGGGTTGGCCCACGGCGCTGCACCTGTCCGGCGCCGGCAACGAGGTCGGCGTTGCGGACAACTTCGCCCGGCGGGGCTACGACCTGGAAATGGGTGTCGACTCGCTCGTGCCGATCGCGTCGTTGCACCAGCGGGTCGACTGCTGGGAAGACGCCTCGGGCAAGCGCCTCGAAGCCTTCATCGGCGACCTGACCGACGCGTCCTTCGTGTACGACATGGTCGGGAGCTTCCGGCCGGACGCCGTCGTGCACTTCGCCGAGCAGCGCAGCGCGCCGTACTCCATGGTCGACCGCAAGCACTGCGTGTACACACAGGTCAACAACGTCGTCGGCACGCTCAACCTGCTGTACGCGATCGCCGAGATCGACCCGTCGATCCACCTGGTGAAGCTCGGGACGATGGGGGAGTACGGCACACCCAACATCGACATCGAAGAGGGGTACATCGAGATCACCCACCGGGGACGGACCGACGTCCTCCCGTTCCCCAAGCAGCCGGGAAGCTTCTATCACCTGTCCAAGGTGCACGACAGTCACAACATCGCCTTCTGCTGCCGGGCCTGGGGCCTTCGGTCGACCGACCTCAACCAAGGCGTCGTCTACGGGCAGTCGACCCCGGAGACCACGTTGCACCCAGATTTGGCGACGCGGTTCGACTACGACGCGGTGTTCGGGACCGTGCTCAACCGTTTCGTGATCCAGGCGGCAGCCGGCGAGCCGTTGACCGTGTACGGCAAGGGCGGCCAGACGCGCGGCTTCCTCGACATCCGGGACACACTCGCCTGTATCGATTTGGCCATCCGACACCCCGCCAAGGCGGGCGAGTTCAGGGTGTTCAACCAGTTCACCGAGTCGTTCTCCGTGAGCGAGCTGGCGCAGAAGGTCTCGGACGCAGCCGGCGGAGCGGAGATCGTCCACCTCGAGGATCCCCGGGTCGAGGCCGAAGAGCACTACTACCGGGCGGCGCACACCAAGCTTCTGGACCTCGGCCTCATGCCCTTCCTCCTCGGTGATGAGCTGTTGGCCGATCTCTTGTCGATCGCACGCACGCACATCGACCGGCTCGAGCGAGCCGCACTCGAGCCGAAGGTGCAGTGGCGCTCGACGTCGAGCACCATCACGCGGAAGGGGCGGAGCAAACCTGAAGAGTCCTCCGCGGAACGACCCGTCTGAAGCAGAGTCTGAGCGAGGGGCTAGCGTCGCCTGGTTGCGCCACGCCGGGTAACGGTGCCGGTCGCACGCCAGAGATTCCCGGAAAGCAGCTGCCCTCGATAGTGGACCGACTCCGAGCACACATCGGACCCCTGTGGCCCTACGCGGTGCTCATCGCCATCCCTCTGTGCGGGTTCGTGCTGCCCGACCTCATCTGGGGCCGGCTGCTCATCACGGGCGACAACCTCCAGCAGAACTATCCCCTCCACGTGCTGGTGGGCTCGATGCTGCGGCACGGGCAACTGCCCTTCTGGAACCAGTACATCTTCAGCGGTACACCGCTCATGGCGGACTTCAACGCCGGCGCGTTCTACCCACTGATGGCCTTCTTCGTGGTCCTTCCGGACCGTGCCGCCTGGATCGCCACCGAGGTCGTCCTCTTCTCGGTGATCGCTACGGGGATGTACGCCTTCCTGCGGGCGCTGAAGCTCTCGACGGTCGCCTGCCTCCTGGGGGCGGCCACGTTCGCGTTCGCCGGCCCCGTGCTGGGCCAGGTGAACCACGTGGACATGACCGAGGGGTTTGCCGCGATCCCATGGATGCTGCTGGCGGTCCACCACATCGTGCGCGACGGCCGATGGCGGTGGGCAATCGTGCTCGGGATCGCCTACGCGACCGTGATCCTGGCCGGGGCGCCGGAGGCGATGCTCGACGAAGCGCTCCTCGTCCTCGCGTACGTGGTCATGTCAGCGGGACTGAGCCGTGAGCGCTGGTGGCGCGTTGTCAGCCGTGGTGCGACCGGGGCAGCGCTGGCACTGTCCTTGGCGGCGATCCAATGGCTCCCGGGCCTGGAAGCGATCCGCACCTCGCAACGGGGCTTCGGGTTCGACGCAGCTACCGGGAGCTATCCGACGCCGTTCAGCATCTTTGCCCTTGTGCCATACCTCGATGGCGGGTACGGGCGCTTGGGGGAGATCGGGTTCTTCAGTCAGTACAACCTGCCCGAGGTCGAGATCTACTTGGGCCTGCTCCCGCTGATTGCGATTGTGACCCTTCTGCATCCACGGTGGCCGAGCAGGATCGCACCGCGCGATCGGCTCACCTGGTACGCCGTGGGCACCTTCGGCTTCCTGTTGGCCCTCGGCGGCAACACGCCGCTTGAGCGGTTCTTCAACCGCATACCCCTCTACGGGCACCAGCGGCTGCAGAGCCGCAACATGATCATCGTTGCGACGGCGATCAGTGTCCTGTTTGCAGGATGGCTCGATCGCACCGATGCCCCGCCTGCCGACGCGCGTTGGCGCCGATACGACCGCATCATGGGATTGGTGCCCCTCGCGCTCATCGCGATCCTGGTGGTGTGGGCGCTCGCCGCGACGGGTTCACTCGTGCACGTCTTCGCAGGTACCCCCGCGGGGCCAGGCGTCACCCACACGGTTCGCGAGGCGACGATCATCGCGCTTGCATTCGCCGTCGGCGCGGCGGCGATCGTCTGGCTACGTCCCCGGCTCACTACGAAGCAGTGGGCGGCGGCAGCGGCGGCTTTCGTCGCCATCGACCTGGGCCTCATGGCACTCACGAGCCAGCTCGTGGCATCGCCACCGAACGACCTCGTGAGTGGCACGACCCCCGTCCAGAAGTTGATGGCGGCCCATCTCTCACCGGGAGGGCGCTTCATCAACTACGACCCACAGGCGTACGCGAGTTCGGCGGTCAGCCTGCAAGGGGTCCCGGATCTGAACATCATTCCCGGCATGCCGTCGATCTCGGGGTACGCGTCCATCGTGAACGGAAACTACGAATCGGTCACGCACACACACGAGCAGTACGACCTGGACATCGGGCAGCTCGGTTCCGGCATGCTCGACCGGTTGAACCTCCAGCAGATCGTGACGGTGCCTGAGTACTTCCTCGTGCCGCTCGGTTCCGGGCCCACATCGTTGTCCACCTTGCAGCAGACGTCCGAGAGCTACGGCGCCGACCCCGTCCTCGTCCAGGGCTACGGGTCGAACTACAACGAGACGGCATACCCGTTCTATCCGGGGCCACGCCCGTCACTGCACTCGGGCCAAACCCAGTCGTGGTACTTCGGAGAGTCCCTCGAGCCGACCGCGGCATCGCTGCTGTTCACCCATGCCACCGCCTCCACCGCACTCGTCCGATTCGGGCTCCTCCGAGCAGACGGCTCGACTTCGTGGGGACCAACGGTGTCATTGAGAGCGGGAGCGACCCGAGTCAGCGCGTACCTGACGAGAGGGCAAGGCATCGGTCTGTCCGTTCAGGTGGTGGGTTCGTTGCCGGCGCACCAAGCAGTCATCGCGGTGGGTGGTCAGTCGTACGAGCTTGCAGGCTCCCTGTCGTCCACGGTCGTGCCGGGACCATGGCACCAGGCGGGCATGGCGCAGGGCTATGTCGTCTACACCTCCGCCAAGCCGCCGAAGGCGATCACCGCCTCGACCGAAAACGGACGTCCACTCGCGGTCAAGGTGCTTTCGAGCACCACGAAGTCCGAGCAGGTCAGTGTCGATGCGCCGGGTCCCTCTTCGGTGATCCGCTCCGTGGCCTGGGACCCGGGATGGCAAGCCAACATCTCGGTCAATGGGGGTGCGTCACATGTCGTGACCGTGCACTCCTACGACCTCGTCCAGAAGGTCAACATCCCGGCTGGTCATGTGGTCGTGACGTTCCACTACCGTCCGCCCCATCTCACCGCGGCGGGTGTGCTCAGCATCGGCGCGGTCGCGTTTCTGCTGGCGCTCCTCATCGGTTGGCTCGTGGTGCGGCGCCGGCGTGGCCCAGCAGACGCCGGTTCGTCCGCGTCCGACCCGGAACGAGCACCCCAAGCTGTCACGGTCTGACTCCGGATGGCTGCGGGCCGCCCTCGTGCCCGCGATCGGGCCTCAGCAATAGGGGTGGGCCAGTGTCAGCAGGAACTCGCCGTCCGTGGCGCCCCATATCTCCTCGACGACGAATCCGGCCTGCACGAGTTCGGCTTCCACGCGTGACGGGGTGAATTTGGCACTGATCTCGGTCAGGAGGTCCTCACCCTTCTCGAAGTGGACGGTGATGCCCGCATCGGCGAGCGACACGTCGACAGCCTCTTCGGCTCGCAACCGCATTTCGATCCACTGCTCATCCTCGTTCCACAGCGCCACGTGGCGGAACCGATCCGGGTCAAAGTTGCCGCCCAGCTGCTGGTTGAGCACGTGCAGCACGTTCCGGTTGAATTCTGCGGTCACTCCAGCCTCGTCGTCATAGGCCGCGACGAGACGCGCCCGGTCCTTGACCAGGTCCGTTCCGAGGAGGAGCGAATCGTCGCTCGACATCGTGCAGTTGAGGTCGAAGAGGAATCGAGCTCGTTGCGCCGGGTCGAGGTTGCCGATGGTGCCCCCGAGGAAGGCGACCATTCGCCGGCCGTCGTCCGGGATCTCGGCCAGGTGATGGTGGAAGTCTCCGATCACGAGATGGAGGTCGAGCCCGAGGAACTCATCCGAAAGGGTGTCCGCGGCGCCGCGGAGGAACTCGTCGCTGACGTCGAAGGGGACGTAGCGCGAGAGCGTCCCAGCGTCCTGGAGTGCCGACAGGAGCACGCGCGTCTTGTCGCACGCGCCGGCGCCGAGCTCGACGAGTGTGTCAGCCTTGGCCAATCCTGCGATTGCCGGAGCGTGGGTCTCGAGCAGCATCCGCTCGGCACGAGTCGGGTAGTACTCGGGAAGCTGGGTGATCTCCTCGAACAGGCGACTGCCGCGCTCGTCGTAGAACCACACGGGAGGGATCGACTTCACCGCTCCCTGGAGACCCCGTAACGCGTCAGACTGCATCTGGACCCGGACGTCTTCCTCGGAGAGATGCACATCGATTGTGTAGGACATGGCTCAGGGATCCTGCGCCAGCCGTACGCCACCGAACGGCCAGCGGGCGCCCGGCGGGAAGAAGTTCCGATACGTCGAGCGGGTGTGACCCTGCGGCGTGGCACAGCATCCGCCTCGCAAGACGTACTGACTCACCATGAACTTCCCGTTGTATTCACCGACTGCCCCGGGAGCGGCGCGGAACCCTGGATACGGAGCGTAGGAGCTCGACGTCCATTCCCACGTGTCGCCGTACAGGCCATTGGTGGTGACGGCAGGAAGGGGGTGGGGCGCGCCCCGTCCAAGGAAGTCGTCGCGCAGGAAGTTGTCACCTTCACCGTTGATTGCTGCGACGGTCTCCCACTCCGACTCTGTCGGCAACCGCATGCCGGTCCAGTGCGCGAACGCGTCGGCCTCGTAATAGCTCACATGGCAGACAGGCTCGTCTGGGTCGACAGGCCGGAGACCTGACAGCGTGAACTGGAGCCACCGGTCGGGGTTGTCGGGATCGCGTGACCAGTAGAGGGGCGCGTCCCAATCCTGTGCGTTGACGACGGCCCACCCGTCGGAGAGCCAGAATTCCGGACGTCGGTAGCCGTCGTCCTCCATGAACGACAGCCAGTCGCCACAGGTCACAGGACGGTCGGCGAGCCCGAAGGGAGTGAGGTGCACCGTGTGGACCGGGTACTCGTTGTCGAATCCGAACCCCACGCCGCGGTGGCCGATCTCCACGGGGCCGCCGTCGTGTTCGAGCCAGCCGGCCTTGGGAGGGTGGCCTTCGGCGCGGGCGAGTGTCGCGGGCAAATAAACGGGATACAGCGGATTGCGCGACAGCACATGCTTGATGTCCATCAGCAGGAGCTCTTGGTGCTGTTGCTCATGGTGGAGCCCGAGCGTGATCAGATCGACCAGACCGGGCTGGCCGGTATCGCGCAACAAAGCGTCCATCTGACCGTCCACGTAGGCGCGATATCTGGCGATTTCGTCGATGCCCGGACGTGACAAGAGGCCGCGCTCGGGCCGGGGGTGCCGTGCGCCCATGGCCTCGTAGTAGGAGTTGAAGATGTACGCGTACGCGTCGTCGAACGCGTGATAACCCTGCTCGTACTCGCCGAGGACGAACGTCTCGAAGAACCAAGTGACGTGTGCCCGGTGCCACTTCGTGGGGCTGACGTCCGGCATCGTCTGCACCGTTTGATCTTCTGCGCTGAGCACAGACGCCAATCGCTCGGTCGTAGCCCGTATCCGGAGGTACTCCTCCAGTAGGTCGGATGGCGCCGCAGGACCGCTCATCGTCATGGGATCCGTCCCTTTCGCCACCCCTCGAGGAGCGGTCGCACACGCTTGCCGTACGATTGCGGGTCACCCTACCCAGATGTTGTGACGATCAGACGCGCACCATGCAATTTCTCAACGGACCAGGTAGTACCCCGGTGCGGGCTCCGGAGTACGAGCCCGGGTCGTCATCGGCTCCGCAGCCTCCTCGATCGCAAGCTGAGACCGATCACCCTCCGCAGACAGCCGGGTAGCGTACTGTCCGTTCCAATGCAGAGCCCGACCTTGTCACGCGAAGAGGTCGATGTGTACGTGGGCGCGGTCGACTGGCTGAGGGGCATTCTGTCCCGCGTCGAGGTGGTGGAGTCCTGGAACAAGCCGAGCGCGGTGGCGCGCTACACCGTCGGAGGCGTCTCGGCGCACGCGGTCCACGGTGTGCTCTGGTTGGAGCAGGTCTTGAAGGATGCGGAGCCCGTCGGCCTGAGAAGGGTGAAGGTCCCCGATTACATGGGCCTCAACCGCATGGACGGCGACCACGACGATCCGTTCGGTGCTTCCCTGCGATCCGCGGCGGAGACATTTGCCGAAACAGGCGCGCACATCGTGGCGGCAGCGCTCACGGTATCGCGTGACGAATTGGTGACATTGCTCAGCGCGTTGCCCGCGTCGCGGGCCGTACCGGTGATCCGGGTGCCCGGGGCTTACGCACCACTACAGGAATATCTGCCGACGAGGATTCTCGAGGCAATTGTCCACGGTGACGACGTGGCCTGCAGTGTGCCGGGCCTTGAGGTGCCGGACCCCCCGCCGGAGGCCCTAACCGCCGGCTTGGAGGTTTGTATGGAGATGGCACGTGCCCGAGTAGGAGACCTGGAGGCCCTGCGCGCCTTCGCTCGGGTCGAGCGTGCGATCCCCGACGCCCTGCGCGTGTTCTGAGCCTGCTTCCTAGGCGAGGACCTTGCGCCTGAAGTTCTTGAGGCCGAGGGTGAGGAAGATCACGCTGAACGCAATGATGGCGGGGTAGATCACGTAGAGGTGCATGTGCGCAGCGTCCGTAAAGGCCGCTCGCATGCCGTCGTTGATATAGATCAGCGGGTTGATCAGAACGATGATCTGGAGCCAGTGGATCGGTCCGGCCTTGACCGGAGCCAACCGCGTCCATTGGTAGTAGGTGCCACCGAGGAACGTGATGGGCAGCACGATGAAGCCGAACATCAGCCCCAGGTTGCGCGGCTCGAAGGCTGTGCCGAGCAACAGCCCGAGCGAAGCCATGCAGATGCACGACAGCGGCACAAGGGTGACGATCAAGAGCCAGTGCAGATTGATGTTGGCTTCGACGCCGGAGGCGTGCACGACCGACGCGATGGGCAGAACGATGGCAGCCGATATGAGCCCCTGGGCGCCCCCGGAAATCACCTTTGACATCGCAACCAGCCAGATGGGACACGGCGCCTGCACCCGGTCCTCGATCTCGCGCGTGAACCCGAATTCCTGGGCGAGCTGCATGGCCACGGCCTGGATGCCCTGGAACATGATGGAGAGTCCGACGACGCCTGGCACGAGGACGGTGGCAAATGCTGACTCGGCACCCGGAATGCCGCTGGCGGCGCCTATGCCTTGGCCGATCTTCGGGAAAACATAGAGGAACACGAAACACAGGAGGAACGGCTGCACGAGCGTCCGCACCGTGAACTCAATCTTGTGTTTCCACAGGACCACCATGTCGCGCAGGATCAACGCCCTGAGCGAGGTCCAGCTGGCCGCGGATGCGGACCGGCTCGGCGTCAGGTCGACGTGGCGCGAGCCGGGTGTGCCGAAAGCCGCAGATGCGAGGTCCGAAGACGAGGTCGCGGTCGCCATTAGTCGCGCAATTCCTTCCCCGTGAGACCGATGAACACGGTCTCGAGTGTCGGCTCGGCAACGGAGAGGTCAGCCAGTGAGATGCCCGCGGATTCGGCCGCCTCGACGACCCGCGGGACCAGACGATCCGAACCGCGCATCTGCAGTTCGAGACCGTCGGAAATCGGGCGAGTGCGCGTCAGACCTTCGAGCCGGCTTTCGAAGGCCGCGGCGAGAGCGTTTGTGTCCCCAGCGGCCTTGACGGTGACGATGGTGTCGGCACCGACGCTGCGCTTGAGCTCGGTGGGTGTGTCGAGGGCGAGGATCTTGCCGTGGTCCATGATCGCGACGCGGTCGCACAGCTTGTCTGCTTCCTCCATGTAGTGGGTGGTCAACATGATCGTCTGGCCTTCGGCGTTCAAACCTCCGAGAAGATCCCAGAGGGCCAAACGACCCTGCGGATCGAGCCCAGCGGTTGGCTCGTCGAGGAAAAGGACGGCCGGCCGATGGAAGATCGCCCGGGCCACCATGAGGCGTTGCGCCATGCCGCCCGACAGGGCATAGACCGAAGCTTTGGCAAAACGGCTGAGCTGGAAGCGCTCCAAGAGGTCGTCCGCGGTCTGGCGGCACTCTCTTGCGCCCATCCCGAAGAGACGCCCGTGGAAGTACAAGTTCTCCCATGGAGTCAGTTGTCGGTCGAGCGTGTTCTGCTGGGACACGACGCCGATCAGTTGTTTGACCAGGGTGGGGTGCCGGAGGACGTCTATGCCGCCCACGAACGCGCCCCCGCTCGTTGGAATGACGCGCGTGGTGAGCACACCGACCGTCGTGGTCTTTCCGGCACCGTTAGGCCCGAGCAGCCCGAAGACCTCGCCCGTGCCGACCCGGAGATTCAGCCCGTCGACCGCACGGAAGTCCGCGCCGGAGTAGGTCTTGATGAGATCGACCGTCTCGATGATCGGTCTGGCATCAGGGCCGGTGCCATCGAGCGTCGTCGCGCTGGCAGTCGTCGTCATGGCTCATTGAGCACAGTACCGGGCCTTCGCCTCAGTCCTCGGCCAAGATCTGGTAGAGCTCCTTGCGCGCTCGCTGGATGATGGCGATGCCGCGGTCGACCTGGGCCGCATCTCCGGCACCAGCCAACTGCTTGGCGGCGCTGGCCAGCTGTCCGAGTGCTTCGCGGAGGCTGCGGACCTTGTCGTCGGTCTCGCCAGCGGCCCGAAACGGTCCTTCGTTCTTCTCTGCTTCGGCGCGGCCGGCGTCCGTCAGGGCGTACGTACGGCTCCCGTCGACGTCCGAGGAGCGCACCAGCCCCTCGTCCTCGAGCATCTGCAGGTGGGGGTACACCGAGCCCGGGCTGGGGCGCCAGAGTCCGCCGCTCATCTCCTCGAGTCGGCGCATGACTTCGTAACCGTGAGCGGGCTCGTCGCGCAGGGCGAGCAGGATGGCGGTGCGGATCGCCCCCCGCCGCATCCTCCGCCCGCCGCCCCAACCGCCGCGGCCGCCACCCCAGCGCATGCCGGGGCCACGCATGGCGTGTGCGAAGAAGTGTTCGTGCAGGTGCTCGTGTTCGGCACCATGGTCGTGTTCGTGAGGCATTTGTCGTTTCTCCTGGTCAATCGTTTCGGGTCTGGTCCCGTTATGTAATGTACGATAATGATATATCGAAATAGTTCGGAACGTGCACCCAAGTCCGCGGAAGTGGGGAATCCCCATGCTGAGATGGGTGGTCAGACCTGCTCCGTCTGAGCCCAGGGGAGGAAATGGCGCATTTCGGCACGCACAGAACACAGTTCGTGGGCATCGCCGGGTTCGGGCGGTCGGCGCCCCGATGAGCCAGCCGCAAGGAGGCCTCAGCGAGGCCGAACAACTCGAGCGGCGCGCGGCCATGCCGGCGATCTTCGCCAAGACGCCCTTCTTGTCGTGGCTCGGCCTTGCCGTCGAGCGTTACGAGCCCGACGACGTCGCAACCCGCCTGCCGTTCCGCCACGAGTTGAGCAACGACGGCTCGACCTACCACGGCGGCGTCGTCGGCGCGGTGATCGACACGACAGGAGCGCTCGCGGCGTGGTCGAACCACGACTTCGACCGGGGCATCCGGGCTTCGACGGTCTCGATGGCCCTCCAGTACGTCGCCGGAAGCTCCGGCGGGGATCTCCTGTGTTCGGCGCGTACCGTCCGGCGCGCGCGCGAGCTCATCTTCACCGAGATCATTGCGACCGACGAGTCGGGCAAAGTTCTCGCGCACGGGTTGCAGACGTACCGGATCGCCTGAGGCGTCGCGGGTCAGCGCAGCTTGATGACGTTCCCTGTGATGAGCGCAGCGGCGTCGGAGGCCAAGTAGGCAATCACCTCGGCCACTTCTTTCGGTGTCGCCACTCGCCGTCCAGCCGAACGCGCCGCCGCCGCCGTCTGGGTGTTGATCCAGCCCGTGTCCGTTATGGGGGGGTGGACGACGTTCGCCGTGACGCCATGGCGGGCAAGTTCGCTGGCCGCGCTGAGGGTGAAGCTGACCTGTGCCGCCTTGGCGGCGCCGTACGAGACCTCTTCTGGAAAACCGTCCGCCTCGCCCGAAGTGAGGCCGACGATACGGCCCCATTGCCCACCTCTTTCGATGTGGCGTCGGGCGAACTCGGCGATCAAAAGGGCGGCCGCCCGGGCGTCGACGGCGATCACCTGGTCGATGCTGCGCGCCGTCACGGCGCTCTGACTCCGACCGAAGCGATCGGTCGCTTGCGGGGCGAACGTGTCGCCCACCCAGCCGGATGCGTTGTTCACCAGGATCTGCACCGGGCCGAGCTCGCGCTCCGCCGTGTCGTAGAGCGCAGGGACCGAAACCGGATCGGACAGGTCTGCCTCGACGGCGCTCGCGCGGCCACCGCTCGCGCGGATCGATTCCACCACGAAGTCAGCCCGGGCCATCCGGGTGGCGCGGTAGGCCGCCGGGAGGGAGGGGTCGTCGAGTCCACCGAGGCGGTCGCTGCGGAAGAAGGCACACAGCACGGCTGTGCCCCGTGCCGCGAGGGCCTTGGCGGTGGCGGCGCCGATGCCGTGGTTCGCCCCGGTGACGAGCGCCACCCGGCGCTCCGCCCCGCCGGTCCGGGTCGGCCCGCTTGTTCCGCCGAGTCCGCTGGTTCCCGTCGTCACGCCTGGTGCTCAGCCGGATCAGCGCAGCGTCGCCATGCGGTCGAGCGCCACCTCGGCCTCAGAGACGAAGCGGTGCACCAGCTCGCCGGCCGGGACGAGCTCGGAGATCCCACCGACGCCTTGGCCGGCCGGATAGCACTCCTTGTCCACGTCGACGCCCTCGCTGAAGGAGTCGCCTCCCAGATGCATGGCGCCCCCGTTATAGGAGGCGGCGAGCTGCTCGGGGAATTTCTTGAGTTCGTCGGGGTGCGCGTCGTAATAGTCGGTGTACTTGTTCCGTACCACGCGCATCGTCTTGCCCGAATATGCGCGACTGACGGTGGTCTGGTCCTCCCGGCTGGCGAGGAGTTTGTCCTTGTAGCCCATCACCCCTCGGGCCTCGGGCGTTGCGATGAAGCGGGTCCCGACCCAGACGCCGTCGGCGCCGAGAGCCAATGCGGCGGCCAGGCCGCGGCCGTCGAAGATGCCGCCGGCGGCGACAACCGGAACGCGAGCGCCGACTGCGTCGACGATCTGGGGAACCAAGGGAAAGGAGGCCACCTGACCGGTGTGCCCGCCCGCCTCGGTGCCCTGAGCCACGACGAGGTCGCATCCTGCTTCGACGGCGCGCACGGCGTGTTCGACCTTGCCGCACATGCTCACGACGACCAGATCGTGCTCGTGACACAGGTCGACGACCTCTGTCGGCACGCCGAGCCCGGCCACGAACGCCGAGGCACCTCCGTCGATAACCATCTTCACCTGCTCGGTCATCCCACCCGGCATGGCCGTGAGCAGATCGACGCCGAACGGCTTGTCGGTGGCGGCGCGCACGGCGGCCATTTCCTCGACCATCTTCTCGTTGCCCATGGTGGATGCCCCGAGGCAGCCGAACCCGCCTGCGGCCGAGACAGCAGCTGCCAAGGCCGAGTAGGAGACACCACCCATGCCGGCGAGCATGACGGGGTGCTCGATCCCGAGCAGATCGGTGAGGCGGGTACGCATGATCCTGAGCCTTCCTGGTGTCCGGGAGCGACTGTGCGCCGCATCTGCCGCGGCGACCGTAGCGCGACTGGTGAGGGCGCCCTGTTGGGCGGGTACATAGGGCACCGCCGTGACGGTTCCGGCGGGCCGAAGCGGTCGGTCGACCGTGGTTGCATTCCGACCAGGACGTTCCTACTCTGAGCCGATCGTGTCCGATGTCGGAGAGCTGGGTGTGAGCGTCGACACCGCGCCTCCCGTGGTCGAACGGATCACCGGTCGCCGCCTGTGGCTGATCCTCGGAGCGCTGCTGCTCGGGATGCTGCTCGCGGCGCTCGACCAGACGATCGTCTCCACCGCGCTGCCGACGATCGTCGGTGACCTGCACGGCGGGTCGCATCTGGCGTGGGTCGTCACCGCGTATCTGCTCTCCTCGACGGTGTCGACACCGCTGTGGGGCAAGCTCGGCGACCAGTACGGGCGGAAGATCTTCTTCCAAGCGTCGATCGTGATCTTCGTCGTGGGTTCTGCGTTGTGCGGCCTCAGCCACACGATGACGGAGCTCATCGCGTTCCGCGCACTGCAGGGGCTCGGGGGTGGTGGCCTCATGGTCGGCGCGCAGACCATCATCGGTGACGTCGTCTCGCCACGCGACCGGGGCCGGTACATGGGCCTCTTCGGCGCCATGTTCGCCGTCGCGACCGTGATCGGACCGCTCATCGGCGGCCTGTGTGTGACGTACCTGACCTGGCGCTGGGTCTTCTACATCAACCTGCCGCTCGGGATCCTTGCCCTGTTCGTGACCGGTGCGGTGCTGCCGGGGCACCTGCGGCGGGTGCACCACACCATCGACTACGCCGGCACGGTGCTCTTGGCGGGGTCGGCCACGTCGCTGATCATCTTCGCCAGCCTGGGCGGGGTCTCGTGGCCGTGGGCGTCGGCACCCAGCTACATCACGGCGGCGCTCGGCGTCGTGCTGGCGGTCGGATTCGTTTTGGTCGAGCGCGTCGCCGGCGAGCCGGTGATCCCGCTGCACCTCTTCACCGTGCGCGTCTTCTCAGCCGCCAGCGCGATCGGTTTCGTGATGGGGTTCGCGATGTTCGGCGCGTTGACGTTTCTCCCCCTGTTCCTCCAGAACGTGAAGGGCGTGAGTCCGACGGTGTCGGGCTTGCGGATCCTGCCCTTGATGCTCGGGATGCTCGGGGCTTCCGTGATCTCTGGACGCCTGGTGACCCGCTGGGGCCGCTACAAGATCTTCCCGGTGGTCGGCACGGCCCTGATGACGTTGGGCGCTTACCTGCTCTCCTTCATCGACGCCTCCATGAACAGCTGGGTCTTCGCCTCCTACATGTTCATCTTCGGCGTCGGCATGGGCCTCATCATGCAGGTACTCGTGGTGGCGGTACAGAACGCCGTGTCGTACAAGGAACTCGGCGTGGCCACGAGCGCGGCCACGTTCTTCCGCATGATCGGTGGATCCTTCGGCACAGCGGTCTTCGGTGCGATCTATGCGATCGTCTTCACCCGCACCTTCGCTCCCACCCTGGCCAAGGTGCCGGCGTCGATCCTCAGGTCGTTCAACCCGCAGGCACTCGACCCTTCGCTGCTGGCCAAGCTCAAGTCGACGGCGGCCGGCCTCCTTTTCTTCGACAAGTACACGGCCGCGGTGACGCACTCGGTGCAGACGGTCTTCCTGGTTGCTGTGCCCATCGCGTTCGTCGCGTTCCTCTTGAGCTTCTTGTTGCCCGAGGTGCCGTTGCGAAAGACAGTGCAGACGGTCGACACGGGCGAAGTCCACGGGGCGATGCAGGCGCGGACATCGCTGCAGGAGATCGAGTTGGCGCTGCAGCGGGTGTCGGCTCGGGAGAACCGCGCCGAGCTCTACGAGACGCTGGCGCATCGGGCCGGGGTCGACTTGCCGCCTCGCGCGGTGTGGCTGCTCTACCGCCTGTCCGAACGTCCGGCGTGCACGGTGGAGGAGGTGGCCGACGCCTTGCACGTCGACCCGTCGATCATCCAGCCGGGGGTGGACGGCCTGGTTTCGGCGGGGATGATCCGGGAGCATCAGCGGGGCGACGATTGCGACCTCCATTTGACCACCAGCGGCACGCAGGCCCTGGAGAAGCTGACCGAGGCCCGCCGACGCGGCCTGACCGAGCTGCTCGAGGGATGGAACCCCGAGGAGCACCCCGAGGTGATCGAGTTGGTGAAGCAGCTGGCGCATTCGCTGCTCGCCGACGACGAGAGCCTGGTGGCCGACGCCATGCCGCGGGAGCCGGCGGGCGCGGGCGTAGCTGCCGGAGGTAGTGGCGGTTCGGGTTCGGGCTCCGCGTCGGCAGCATCTTCCTAGGACCGAGGGCGGCCCCAGGGCCGTTCGTCATGGCACCTGCTCGGGGGCGGGAGGTCTCGTACCAGCCTGAATCGGCCCATGTCTCTAGCTGGTGGCCAGGAGCAGGACCACGAAGAGGACGTAGGCGGCGATGATCAACCCACCCGAGGCGCGGCGCAGACCATGCCCGACATAGGCGAGCATCAAGGCCACAGCGGTGAGACCGACGTACCAGCCAGCAACGAGCAGGCCCGATCCTGACGGCTCGGCCAGGCCGATCACCGTGGCCGGGATCAAGAGGCCGGCGGTCACGTTGAGCGAGTTCGAGTTGAGTGCAACGCTCAGCGTGGCCGCGCCACGCCCCCGACGGGCGAGGTAGATCGCGGACACCGCGTTGGGAAGGCTGGTAACCGCGGCGAGGACGAGGGCGCCGACGACGATCTCGGGGACGCCGAAATGCATTCCGAGCGAGGATGCCCCGCGTTCCATCGCCACACTGGCCGAGATGACGACGGCCAGTGCCCCAACTGCCACGACCGCGTCGATGCCGGTGCCTCGTTCAGGGCGGATGGCCTCTTCGAGCTCGCTCTCCTCTTCGACGATGGCAGCGTCGATCCACGCGGCCCATCTCGTCGGCAGGCGAAGCCGCCCGAGGATTCTTTGGTGCGCGCCCAAGAGGACGACATAGGGGACAAGGACGGCCAGGACGAGGGCCAGGCCCGCCCCTGCCGAAAGCTGGCCCCCTACGCTCAAGAGACAAGCCGCGCCGACCAGCATGGCAACCGCCCCGCTGAAGACCACGACTTTCCGGTGGAGTCTGACACGACCCTCGACGACCGCTCCCAGGCCGAGTAACGCCGCCAGATTGAAGACGTTCGAACCCAGGACGACTCCGGCGCCGACCGTTGGCTGGTGATGCACCAACGCCGTGATGGCGGCCGTGATCTCGGGCGAATCGGCCGCCAGCGCGGCCAACATGCCGAGCAGAGCTTCAGAAAGCCCGAGTCGTTCGCCGACTCGCTCGAGTCGTGAGACGAGTACCCAACTCGTTCCCAGGCTCGCGATTGCCCCGATGAGGAACGCTGCGAGGGAAAGCCCCACGTTCATTGCGGCTCAGGTCCTGTTCTGAACAGCGCGCCTGAGCCCGGGTATGACCAGATGCACAGCTCGGGTGGACGTACCCAGGTGACACATGTCAGCTCCTCAGCGCGAACCTTCGATGTGCCGACCAGGCTTCCCGGCTCTCCGTTCACCAGCGTACCGCTCCGCGTCCGGTATGCGCAGTGGTCATTGCAGCAATGACAAATGGTGGGGAATGGCGGAAAGGCGGCACCTCGGAATGGCAAGCACCAGATCACAATCCGCAGCAAGCACGACGCCGAAGACGAGAGGCGAAGAACCGGCCGCACAGGTCTATCCCTACCTGCCAACAGAATGCAGCATCAGGTTTGGGACAACAACGGCAACCAAGAGCCATGCACGACCTTGCGCGACGGAGACCAATCTGAGTATGTCTCGACACTTGCGTCGCATCGCCGAGCGAAGTTGGTGAAGGGCGCGACCCGGGGTACGTAAACGGGGCCACCACCGGCCGAGGTTTCCATAACCGATGCGCCGTCTCTCGTGGCTGCGGGTCTGTTGCTCATGTCTTTTCAGGCATGATGAACCCGATGCGTGACCCGTTTCGGAGAGTGCGAATTGGTCTCGTGGCCCTGGCGCTCGTGCTTGTGGCCGGCACCACCGGATATCTGCTGCTCGGTTTCGACGTCCTCGATTCTCTGTACCAGACCGTCACGACCGTCACGACGGTGGGGTTCACGTCGCCGCGACCGTTGGGTGCCGGCAGCAAGACCTTCACCATCGTCTTGATCCTGGTGGGCGTCGGTACTGCGCTGTATACATTTTCGGCCGTGTTGGAGGTGCTCATCGAGGGCCACATGCGAGACCTCGTGAGGAGGAGAAAAATGGAGCACGACATCGCCGGGATGTCTGGGCACGTGATCGTGTGCGGCTGGGGTCGGGTCGGGCGTGAGGTCGCTCGGTTTCTGGTGAGCGCCGGTCGGCAGGTCGTAGTGATCGACCATGACCTCGAACGGCTTGCGGTGGTGCCCTATGCATCGGTCCACGGTGACGTGACCGACGACGAAACCCTCCGCCAGGCTGGCATCGAACGAGCGGGCACGTTAGTAGCTGCGATCGACACCGACGCCGACAATCTTTACGTGACGGTGGCCGGGAGGTCGATGCGACCCGATCTGCAGATCATCGCCCGAGCCCGCAACGAGTCCTCAGAGCCAAAGCTGTTGCGCGCCGGCGCCGATCGGGTGGTGAACCCCCAACAGCTCGGTGGCGACCGCATGGCATCATTCGTGACGCAGCCACTCGTCGTTGATTTCGTTGACGTCGTCATGCACGATGGCACACTGGAATTCCGATTGGAAGAGCAGACGGTTTCGGCTGCATCGTCGCTCTCGGGTAGTACCGTGCGTTCGGCGCAGCTACGCGACCGTACCGGGGCCTTGGTACTCGCCATCCGAAAGCCCGATGGCTTCTTCGTGACCAATCCATCGCCCGAAGACGTGATTGGGGCGGGCGATGTCTTGATCAGCGTGGGTACGGCCGAGCAGCTCGCGGCCCTTGCGAAATTTGCTGCCCGTCCCTGAGGCCGGGCGGCTCCTCTTTTTGGCCTAACCGCTGCCGCCGGCGTTGTTGGTCGGGGCGGTCGTGGTTGGTGGTGTTGTCGTCGTAGTCGTGGCCCGGGTGCTCGAGGTCGTAGTCGAGCCACTACTCGAGGTTGTCGTTGTCGTGCCGGAGTTGCCCGTCGCCGTGCTCGTGGTGGTCGTCGTCGGTGGCGCGACGAACGCCTTCGTCTCGCCGTGCAGCGTTGCGACACTGGTCGCCTGTTTCGCAGAAAGATTGGTGCAACTGCGTGCGCTGTTCCAGCTGTCGATGGCCGAGGTCGCCGCCTGCCCACTCAGCGGTTGGGGCAGACCCGACACGATGGTCGCAGGGCGCCACACCGCCCCCGTGATGTGCCGGCCCTGCGCCGAGATGATGAGCGACCCGCTGTCAGTCTCGGGGGCGGCGTTGTCGTAGAAGGCGAAGTTCCCAAGCCCGTAGTCCACGTAGGCGCTGCCGAGGTAGCCCGCCCCCGAGAGTACGTGTGTGTTGGAGCCCACCACGATGTCGGCGCCGGCGTTGACGAGTTGCTGGGCCAGTGGCTCCTGCTGGGGGTTGGGGCAGGACTGCGTCTCGGTGCCCCAGTGCAAGTAGACGATCACCGTGTCGGCCGTCTTGCGCAACTGTTGCACCGCGCGCACCAGCTGGGTCGGGTCGATCGCCGACGCCACCCCCGGCTGCGAGGCCGACGCCGTCCACGTGCTCACGAGGTTGTTGGCGATCACCTGCGTGGCGGAGACGACAGCGATGCGCTGGCCGTCGAGCGTGACACGGTAGGGCGTGAAGGCCTGCGCGGCGCTGTTGCCGATGCCGATGATCGGGTAGGAGTCCTGGCTCGCGATGGTCAGGTTCTGCGAAAGGCCCTGCGCCCCGCAGTCGAAGCCGTGATCGTTCCCCTCGGTGGCGACCGATATGGAGGCGCTCTTCAGCGCCGTGATGGCAGAGGCGGGTGCGTCGAAGATGTACTGCTTGTTCTGTGGCTCGGGACACGTGCCGTCGGTGACCGCGGTCTCCAGGTTGACCATGCTCATGTTCGATCCGGCGAAGAGCTGGGGGATGGTGGTGCCAAGGGCGGTGGAGGGGTCCTGTGCGAGCTTCCCGCCGACCACGCCCTCGAAGTGGACATCACCGCCGAAGCCGAGCGTGACAGTCTTTCCATTGCCCTTCCAGTCCGGATTGAGCGGCGAATTCTTGGGGAAGTGCTGGTTGGCCAAGGTGGCAACCCGGGCGGACGAGGACGACGAGGTGGTGGTCGAGGTCGAGGCGGTCGGCGTGCCGGAACCGCCGGAGAACCCCGCCAGATAGATGATCACCACGAGGAACAGGAACCCCCCGACCGCGAATTCGGTGCGCCGTCGCCTGACCCTGCGTGAGACCACGGGGCACTATGTCACACAGGCTGCGATTGGTCCCGTACAGGAGGGTCGCTGACCAGCCCTTTTGTGCGTGGATGGCTACTGCGGCGCCGCTCTCAGGCCGCCCAGAGGCTGTCCCAGTTGGCGGCGAGCAGGGTCACCAGGCCGGTGCAGGCGGTGGCGATCATGTCGCGGCACTCGTCGAACACCGCCAGGTCGCCGTAGTACGGGTCCGGGACGTCCGCGGCGGCGCCGGCCGCCTGGTCGAATGACCGGAGCAGGACGAGGCGGTCGGGATCGGCGCCGAGGCCGAGCAACATCTGGCGGTGGCGGCGGTCGAGAGCGACCATCAGGTCGATACGCCCGAGGTCGGCGGTGACGACCTGATGCGCGATGTGGCGCTCCTGCGGGTAGCCACCGCGTCCCAATGAGACCTCGGCGAAAGGATGCATCGGCTCACCCTCGTGCCAGGGTCCGGTGCCCGCACTGGTGACCTCGATGTGATCGCCGAGCGTCGAGCCGTCAGCGAGGGCCGTCGACCGCGCGAGCGACCGCGTGATGACCTCGGCCATCGGAGAGCGGCAGATGTTGCCGGTGCAGATGAAGAGGATGCGATAGGGCCGGACCCCGATGGGGCCGGGGAGCACGACGCGGCTCGGTGGGGGAGGACTCATGCAGACGCGTACTCGTCGCGGAGGGTCTTCTTGACGATTTTGCCGGTTCCCGCCCGCGGCCAGTCGGTTCGCACCTCGAGCTGCTCGGGGATCTTCTGTGTCATGAGGCCCGCGTCGCGGCAGAAGGCGGCGATCTCGGTCAGTTCGAGGGTCGTTGTCCCGTCCGCGAGCTGGACGACGGCACAGACCCGCTCGCCGCGCTCTGGGTCGGGTAGGCCGACCACGGCGACCTCTACGACCTTGGGGTGGGTGTAGAGGAGGTCCTCGATCTCCTTGGCGCTGATGTTCTCGCCCTTGCGGACGATCACGTCCTTGAGGCGCCCGGTGAGGGTGATGTGGCCGTCGGCACGGAGTTTGCCGAGGTCGCCGGTGCGGAAGTAGCCGTCCTCGTCGAAGGCCTCCTTCGTGAGCGCGGGGTCGGTGTAGCCGTGGAACACCATCGGCCCCTTCACCCGGACCTCGCCCTCCTCGTCGGGACCCGCCGGCGAGCCGTCGAGCCGGACGATCCGCACGTCGGCACCCTCCACCGGCTTGCCGTCGGTGTTGGCGAGCTGCTCGTCGGTGTCGTGCGGCGAGCCGTTGGCGATCATCGGCACCTCGGTCATGCCGTAGCCGTGGACGACGCCGCGCCCGCCGATCTCGTCACGCACTTCGAAGTGGACATCGGGCGGCTTGGCGGCGCCGCCGCCGGCCATGAGGCGGAGCGTGGGAAGGATGGGAACGCCGGGGTCCTTGCGCTGCTCGGCGAGGTACGCGACGTAGAAGGCGGTGCTCCCGCCGACCAGGGTGGCGCCGTGCGTGCGGAAGACCGCGAGTGCCTCGGTCGGGACGAACGCCTCGAGCAGGATGGCCGGGAAGCCGATCGTGAGCATGCACACGAGGTAGTCGGGCCCGGCGATGTGCGCGAAGGGGAAGGCGATGGAGCCGACGTCGTCGGGCGTCATGTCGAGCGCGCGGGCGAGGCCCCAACCGCCGGCGATGAGCGTCTGGTCCGTGTGCTTGACGCCCTTGGGGTCGGCGGTCGAGCCAGAGGTGTAATAGATCCAGCGGATCGGGGCGGCGTCGGGTGCGGCCCCCGGGGGAGGTGAGGGCAGGACGGCGGGGTCGCCTTCCGGAAGGCCGGCCTCGAGGTTGAGGATGGCCGGGCGCGTCGGCGCGTCAGCCAGCGCGCGGTCGGCGAGCGCGGCGAAGTCGGTGTCGCGCCATGTGCCGGGGATGACGAAGAGCGAGGCGCCGGTCTGGCGCAGTGCGAAGCCGACCTCGCGCTCGCGGTAGAGGTGGATGATCGGGTTCTGCACGGCACCGAGGCGGGCCAGTGCCGCCGAGAGCACCACGGTGTCGATGCCGGTCGGGAGCTGCCACGAGACGACCGAGCCGGTGGTGACGCCCATGGCGTGCAGGCCGGCAGCGGCGCGCTCCGCCCGGTCCCGGAATTGGCCGAAGGTGACCGTCTCGCCGTCGGCGGCGATGAGCATGGGGCGGTCGGGCGAGGCATCGGCGCGCCGGTCGACGAGCTCCCACATGGTGCGGGCGCCGGTGAGTATCTCGCTCGGGCTCGGGCTCATTGCCCTCCTTTCCGGCCCCTTCCATAGCAGCTGGGCACGGGGTGACTACAAGCCGGCGAGGGAAGCGGCAGAATGAATCCATGGCCAGGAAGCCCGTGCACCGTGATCCGTTGACGGAGCACGTCGCCGAGGACGACAGGAAGGGCCTCGACCGCCGGCGAAATGCCACGTTGATCGGCGTCGCCATCGCGGGTGCGTTGTTGGGGTGGTTCGCGCTGGCCAACTTGCGGGACGTCAAGATCGACTTCTGGTTCTACAGCCGCCAGGCACCTTTGATCCTCGTCATCGTGATCTCGGGCCTGTTGGGTGCCCTGATCACGGCGCTGGTCATGCGGCGCAGAGGCCGGGAGGAGTAGGCGGTCCGGCCCCGGGACCAGGTCCGGCGGTGGACGCGGACCGACAGCCCGAGTCCGGGCGGGCACGGACGTACGCAGGTGGGCAGGCGAGGGCGGGCCGTTACAAGTCTGTGACCGCGTCCAACGCCCGGCGCGGCGGCTCTAAGCTCATCCCCGGTGGAGACCACTGCTCAGGCAGCATCGAGGGGCGGGACTCCCGTTGTCCGCGCCCACCGGGCGTGCCAACATGGTTCGCAGATGGATGTGGAGATCCCAGGGGGCAGGTGGTAGTGCCGCTTTCCGACCACGAACAGCGGATCCTCGCCGAGCTCGAGGAGTCACTGGTCAAGCAGGACCCAGAATTTCGCGGAGCGCGTGCGGTCGGAGACCGTCTACCGGCACGCCGGTCGTTACTGCAAGTGGGCCGCCGTCACCTTTGTGCTCGGCGTCGTGATCCTCGTCGCGTTCTACTCGAGTTCCGTCGTGGCCGGGTTTGTCGGCGTCGTGATCATGTTCGCGTCCGCGGTGTGGTTCGAGCGGAACCTGCGACGCATGGGCAAGGCCGGCTGGCACGACCTCACCCGTCCGAAGGACGGCGAGGAGAGGGCCGGCGCGGGTGGATCGAGTGGGATCGAGGGCGCGGTCAGCGGTGCGCGTGACTGGTTCCGCTCGCGGTTCCACCGGCGCGAGGACTGAACCGGCCTTCTCGGGGCCTCCGTCCCGTCTCTCTGCGGTCTCCGTTTGGCGGCGTGGCGTTGATGGTCGCCGTTGCGGCTGTGCTTGCGGGTTTGGCCCGTGACTGACCTTGCGCTCGCCGTGGACGTCGGCGGGACCAAGTTGGCAGCCGGGCTGGTCGCGCTGAACGGCACCCTGGCGGAGCGGGCGACGGTGCCGACCCGGAACGACGGTAGGGGGGAGGTGCCTGGGCCTGCGCTGGGGCCGGGGGCCGGCGAGCTGCTGTGGGGTGACCTGGCGGGCCTCGTCGAGGGGGTGGTGGCCGTTGTGGGGGCAGGGGACCGGCTCGTGGTATGCGGCGTCGGCTGCGGCGGGCCGATGAGCGCCGGGGGCGAATCGGTGTCGCCGTTGAACATCGAGGCGTGGCGTGGGTTCCCGTTGCGGTCGCGGCTCGCGGCGCTGACGGGGCTGCCGACATTCGTCGACAACGACGCCAAGGCGCTGGCGTTGGGCGAGGGGTGGGTCGGCGCGGCGGCGGGGCGCACTGACTTCTTGGCGATGGTCGTGTCGACCGGAGTCGGTGGCGGGATCGTGTTGGACGGGCGGCTGTTGGGCGGGCGATTGGGCAATGCCGGTCACATCGGGCACGTCGTCGTGGAACCTTTCGGTCGCGCCTGCCGGTGCGGAGGTCGCGGCTGTCTCGAAGCGGAGGCGTCAGGGACGGCGATCGCTGCGGTGACGGGCCGCCCGCCGCGTGAAGCGGACCCGGAGTTGGTGGAGCGGGTCGGGACGTTGGTGGGTCGCGCGATCGCGTCGGTGGTGAACCTGTTGGACCTGCCGTTGGCGGTCGTCAGCGGATCGGTGGCGCTCGGTTACGGCGCCCCCTTCTTTGCGGCGGCGCAGGCGGAGATGGATCTTCGTTGCGGGCTCGACTTCGCGCGGGGGGCGCGAGTGGTGCCCGGGGGCCTCGGTGACGCTGGCCCGCTCGTCGGCGCGGCGCAGGTCGGGCTGCACCGGATGGAGATCGCGGGATGAGCGGTGGGCAGGGCCGGGCGAGGTGGGGCCGAGACGGCGTCGTCGTGCTGCGGGCCGTGCTGCCGCGCCCGGGCTTGTGGTGGGTGGCGCTGGGCGCACTGTGGCGACTGGCCCGTCGCGGGTGGTGGCGCCGGCCGCCCTTCCTGCCCGTCCCGGGCGACGCGTACTGGCGCTTCCGGCTTGTGACGGCCAACGGCGGCGACGGCGTTTCCGAGCCGCTCCAGCCGGCCGACGTCGTTGCCTATCTCCGCTGGTGTCAAAGGTCGCGCCCGCCTGGCGGATAGCCTCTCGGGGTATGGAGCGGGTGCTCCTCCTCAATGCGACCTACGAGCCGCTGGCCCTCGTCTCCGATCGTCGTGCCGTCGTGCTCGTGCTCGCCGGACGGGCCGAGCCGGTCGCCATCCGTGAGGACTGCAAGGTCTTTCGCTCGGCGCGCATGGAGGTCGAGGTCCCCTCGATCGTCCGATTGAGCCACATGGTGCGGATCCCCAGGTGGGCCCGCACACCGCCCGTGACCCGTCGCTCGGTGCTGCGGCGAGACGGCGGCCTCTGTGTCTATTGCTCACAGCCGGCCGACACCATCGACCACGTGATCCCGCGCAGCCGCGGCGGCACGCACGACTGGTCCAACGTCGTGGCGGCGTGCAAGAAGGACAATCTGGTGAAGGCCGACCAGTTGCTCTCCGAGTTGGGGTGGACGTTGCGGGTCAAGCCGGCTCCGCCCGACGGGCATCTCTGGCGGTTG
This sequence comes from uncultured Acidimicrobiaceae bacterium, assembly GCA_963777485.1. GTDB lineage: Bacteria > Actinomycetota > Acidimicrobiia > Acidimicrobiales > RAAP-2 > Bog-473. The sequence continues at coordinate 952,536 of CAVZQP010000001.1, forward strand.
CGGCATCTGTCGGACGTCGATCCTCTATGGGAGCCGTATCTGGCTGCCGCCTCCTGAGGCTTGGCCGCTCCCTCTTCCCCGTCCTCGTCTTCCCCCTCCTCGCAACCTCTCTTCGAGGTGGAGCGGTTCCGCCCCGAGCGCCGGCGCGTCGCCGTCGTCCGGGAGGTCGCCCACCCCACGTTGGTGTTGGGGAGCACCCAGCCAGCCGATCTGGTGTCGCCCGATGCACTGCGGGAACGGTCAGTCGAGCTCGTGCGGCGGCGGGGCGGGGGAGGCGCTGTGTATCTCGAACCGGGCGGCTTCCTGTGGGTGGACGCGTGGATCCCGCGGGACGACGTGCTGTGGGCGCACGACGTCTCGGTAGCGGCGGAGTGGGTGGGGCGCTGGTGGATCGAGGCGTTGGCCGGGGTGGGGTCCGGAGTCGCCGCGGAGGGCGCTCTGTCGGTGCACTCCGGTCGCTCCGCACCCGGTTCGTTGGGCGATCTTGTCTGCTTTGCGGGCCGTGGCCCGGGCGAGGTGTTCTTCGACGATCGCAAGATCGTGGGGCTTTCGCAGTGGCGCAGCCGCGAGGGCGCGCTGTTTTCTTCTTGCGCGTATCTCGAATGGGACGCGGCACCGTTGCTCGACCTTTTGTCGTTCGACGACCCGACGAGGTCTGAGCTCGCTGGCGGGCTGCGCGACGCCGCGGTGGGGGTCGGGGCGTTCTCCCCGCCCATGAGCGAGCTGGCGGGGGTGTGTGAGCGTCTCGTCGGCGCCTTTCCCGCGATCGGGGTGGCGGGAGAGGCATAGCGGCCTTGCCGCGGGTCGGTGACCCGCGGGTGTCGGTTTCGCGGCATCGGGTGCACGTGGTCCGTCGGGTGGGCCGTCGACCCGGGCGCTCTCCGTTCGTTCTGAATCCCTCCGCCCCTTTCGCGTTTCCGGGTCGTTCGTATGCAGCTCCCAGGTCCGCGTCCGTTGCCGGCGCGTGGCCTGCATCGGCGCATCCCTGGACGGTCCCGTGGGGGCGAAGGGTTTCATTTGGGTTGCAAATGGTGGGAAGTAGTTGTGTAGTGGAGGGAAAGGGCGTAAAGTGGCGGATAAGGGAGTGACAGAGCGTCGAATGGCGCAGGCCAGGGAGTGTCGTGGGAGAGACGGCTGGTGGCAGCAGGGTTCGTCGGCAGATACGAGCATTCGCTCGACTCGAAGGGCAGGGTCATCCTGCCGGCGAAGTTCCGCGCCCAGTTCGAGCGAGGGGGCTATCTCACACAGAACACCGAGGGGTGCCTGGCGCTCTGGACACCCGGGGAGTTCGAACGGCAAATGGAGGTGATGCAGGAGAAGACGGAGACGGGACGGGCAGATCGCAACCGAGCACGTATCTGGGCGTCGAATTCGGCCGAGGTCGAGATCGATCGCCAAGGGCGGATGCCGATTCCCTTGCACCTGCGGACGTTCGCTCATCTCGACACGGAGGTCCTGGTGCACGGGGCCATCGACCGGGTCGAGTTGTGGAACCCCGCCGAATGGGAGTCACGGGTGCTGCCCGAAGAGATCTGGCTCCTCGAGGACGACTGAGCCCGACCCGGACTACGCAGAGCGATCGGAGGGACCAAAGGCAGCACACAACAAGAGAAAGAAGGACTGAAGGACGCACCACGCCACGTGGAACGCGTTGGACCATGTGCAGCTCCTCGACCGGAACAATGGAAGTCCACTCCACCCACTTCCACCTCGGTCGTCTGGATCTCCACCTCCCCCTCGACCAACCGGCCGAGGAGCTGCAGATGGCCCACTCGTTCGACCACATTCCCGTGCTGCGTGACGAGGTGGTGTCGTTGTTCGCTGCGGTACCCCCTGGCGTGGTCGTCGACGCCACCGTCGGCGGAGGCGGGCACGCTGCATCGCTGCTCGAGGCCTACCCCGACCTGCGCGTCGTCGGTCTCGACCGGGATCCGTCCGCCCTCGACTCGGCGGCCCAGCGGCTCTCTCAGTTCGGGGACCGGGTCTCACTGATCCGGTCCCCGTTCTCGGTCTTGGAATCAGTAATTGAAGAGGCCTCGATTGCGCCGGTCTCGGGGGTGCTCTTCGACCTCGGTGTCAGCTCACCCCAGCTCGACCGGGCCGGCCGTGGCTTTTCCTACCGGGCCGACGGCCCGCTGGACATGCGGATGGACCCGACGTCCGGCGTCACCGCGGCAGACCTGGTCAACGGCCTGTCCGAAGAGGCGCTGGCGCGGCTCTTCCGCGAGAACGGAGAGGGACGACTGTCCGGGCGCATCGCCCGCGCGATCGTGGGGGCCCGGCCGTTGACCTCTACGGGCCAACTGGCCGAAGTCGTGTCGTCAGCCGTGCCGCAAGCGGCGCGACGCAAGGGTCATCCGGCGCGCCGTGTCTTCCAGGCGCTCCGGATCGAAGTCAACGACGAGCAGAACGAACTGCGTGCGGCGTTGCCAGTGGCGTTGTCGAGCCTGGCGGTCGGGGGCGTGCTCGCAGTCATCAGCTACCACTCGGGCGAGGACCGGTTGGTGAAGCAGACCTTTGCAGACGCGGCATCGGGCGGATGCGTGTGCCCGCCGGGCCTACCCTGCGTCTGCGGCGCCGTGTCGCGCCATCGCCTCGTCTTTCGTGGTGCCCGCAAGCCGTCAGCATCCGAGGTGGACGCGAATCCCCGGGCCGAAGCGGCCCGGCTGCGCGCCATCGTCCGAACGGTCGAGGGCTGATGCCACCACCTCCTGCGGCGACGGCTGCGCCCGTACGCCGGCACGCCGGGGGCTCCCCGTCGTCCCGACGCTGGGCAGGGTTGCGAGCCGTCCCGTCCCGAAAGGGTCAGCCGGGTCGTATCCGCCAACTCTTGGCGAACCGACGCCGGGTGCTCAACATCGTCTCGGTGTCGTTGGTCGTGACGTCGCTTCTGGCGGTCGTAGTGGCGCAGGCACTGCTCGCGAACGGACAGGTGCGTCTGTCCTCGTTGCAGCACGAGCTGTCACTCGAGCAGAGTGCGCACCGTCAGGCCGAGCTCGCCGTCTCCAGCCTCGAGACACCACCGCGGATCGTCAGTGCGGCAACGAGCCAGGGCATGGTGCACCCGGCCAACGTGGTCGAGCTGCCGTACGTCCCTTTGTCGGTCCCGGTGGCCACACCCAAGGTCACCCCGGCACCGGCACCGGCCGCGCCGCCCCCGACAACGACAGCAAGCACCTCGTCGTCCTCGACTGGTGGTGCCGGCGCGACGAGCGCTTCGGGGGGAACCAGGAGCAGCAGTGCCGCAACCGGTGCCGCAACCGGTGCGACAACCGGCGCCGTGTCGAACTCTTCGACGACGACCGCAACATCGACGCCATGAGCACCACCACGCGGCATGCAGGTGGGCGCGCGCGCGCTGGTTCCGGCCGGGCCCCCGCCACCAGATCGACCCGGACGCGCACGCAACCGAGCGCCCGACCGACACCGAAGCCGGTCCGTCGCGCTCCTGCGCCGTCACAGAGCCACAGAGCGCGGACGCAGCGGCACCGCTCGCCTACGGCATCTCGCCGGGCCAGCGGGCGTAACTGGCTCGGTGCCACCTTCCTGCGACGTGTCCGGATCGTCCGCATGATCCTCATTGTCGCGATGCTGTTGTTGGTCGCGCGCCTCGTGGACGTCCAAGTGCTCCGCGCCGGCGGATACGAGGCGCAGGCACGAGGCGAGTCGGCCATCACCGTGTCGTTGCCCTCGCTGCGGGGCGGGATCTACGCCCGCGACGGATCGCCTCTCGCGTTGTCCGTACCAACAGACGACGTCGTGGCCGACGACTTTCAGATCGCCCATCCCGTCAAGACCGCCGAGGCCCTCGCACCGATGCTGCATCTCCCCGTGGCCACCCTCGCCGCGCAACTCCACGAGCACTCGGGCTACGTGGTCCTGGCGCGGCAACTGCCCCAGTCCACCGGCCAGAAGATCGTTGCGGACTCCATTCCCGGGATCACGCTGATCTCGGACTCGAAGCGAGAGGTGCCGAACGGTGCCCTGGCCTCACCGGTGGTCGGCTTCACCAACGGAACCGGCAAGGGCGCCGGCGGCCTCGAGTACGGCGACAACAAGCTCCTGGCGGGCGCCAACGGGAAGGAGACGATCCTTGCCTCACCCGGCGGCGTGGCCCTGCCGCAGTCACCGGTGACGAACCAGGTGGCGACGACACCAGGGACGGGGCTGGAGCTCACGATCGACACGCAGCTCCAGTACGAGTCAGAGCAGGCATTGGCCAAGGCGATCGAATCGTCGAACTCGGTCAGCGGTACGGCCATCGTCATGGACGTGAAGACGGGCCAGATCCTTTCGATGGCGAACCTCGCTGCGACGCACCCCGCGCCGCTGGGTGCGCCGACCTCGGCGGCGAACACACCGGGAGGGGTGGTGCCCATCGGCCCCAACGACCCGGTCAACGAGGCACCGAGCAACCTGGCCGTGACTCAACTCTACGAGCCGGGGTCTGTGTTCAAGCTGGTCACGTTCTCTGCCGCGTTGCAGGAAGGGTTGATCAACCCGAACAGCGTCTTCACGGTCCCGTACCAGATCCAGCTCGACGGCTCGACCTTCCACGACGCGGAGCCGCATCCGACCGAACAGCTGAATGCGACCCAGATCCTCGCCCAATCCTCCAACATAGGCACCTCTGAGATCGCACAGGGTGTAGGGGAGCAGAGGCTGCTCGCCCAGGTGAAGGCGCTCGGCTTCGGGCAGTCAACCGGGCTCAACTTCCCGGGCGAGTCGCCAGGCCTGCTCGCCACGGCGGCGCAATGGGAGCCGACGAACTATGTGTCGCTTCCCATCGGACAGGTCGACGCCGTCAACCCACTGCAGGTGCTCGACGGTTACAACACCGTGGCCAACGGCGGCGTCTACGTCGCACCGAAACTCGTGCAGGCCACGGTCAGCCCGTCGGGCACAGTCACGAAGACGGCGCCGTCGTCGACCCATCAGGTGCTGTCGCCCTCGATCAACTCCGAGGTGACCTCGATGCTCGAGCAGGTGGTCAACCAGGGAACCGGGACCAGCGCGGCCGTCCCGGGCTACACCGTCGCTGGCAAGACCGGGACCGCACAGATCCCGACGCAAGGCAAGGACTCCTATGTCCAAGGGGCCTACATGGCGACCTTCGTCGGATTTGCGCCTGCCGCCAACCCGACCCTGTCGATGATCGTCGTGCTGGACCGGCCCACGCCCATCTTCGGGGGCACGGTCTCCGCCCCTGTCTTTTCGCAGATCATGAGCTACGCGCTCCACCGCTATGACATCCCGACCACGCCCGGCGCCGGGGCGAACACCACTCCCTCGACCCGTACGTCCAGCGACCAGGCCCAGGACATCACGTGATCCCGGGTCACACATCCCTTGCGGTTGTGACGCAGGGGGGTCCGCGGCATGCAACGCTGTCGGGTCGACCATGCGAACCGTGCCGATGAACCTCCTCTTCGACGACATCGATGTACTCGAGACCGTGGGCGACCCCTCTGCCGTCGAGGTTGGTGGCATCACCCACGACAGCCGGAGGGTCGTTCCCGGCGACCTCTTCTGCTGTGTGCCGGGACTTGTCAGCGACGGGCACCGGTACGCAACGGAGGCGGTCGAGCGAGGCGCGATCGGGGTGCTGTGTGAGCACTTCATCCCCGAGTTGTTGAGTCGCGACGTCACGCAGGCGCGGGTCGCTCCCGGGACGATGCGTCCCGTGATGGCGCAATTGGCCGCGGCCTTCTACGGGTTCCCCGCCCGAGACCTCGTGATGATCGGCGTGACCGGAACGAACGGCAAGACGACCGTGACACAGCTCCTCGGCGACCTCTTGACTGCGACGGGCCGTCCGACCAACGTCATGGGCACGTTGTCGGGCGCCCGTACCACGCCGGAGGCGACGGAGGTCGAGCGCGTCCTCGCCGGGGTGCGGGACAGACAGCGGGCCGACGGGCTCTGCCACGCGGTCGCCATGGAGGTCTCGAGCCACGCGCTCGTGCAGTCGAGGGTCGACGGCATCCACTTCGACGTGGCCGTCTTCACGAACCTCAGTCACGACCACCTCGACTACCACGGGAACATGGAGGACTATTTCGAGGCGAAGGCAGAACTCTTCACCTCCAATCACGCCCTCCGGGCGGTGGTGAACGCCGACGATCCCTGGGGACGCCTGCTGCTCGGCCGCGGGAAGATCCCGATGACGGCGGTGCACCATGCGGACGCCGGGGACGTGGTGCTGAGGCCGGGGCACACCGAATTCACCTGGCGGGGCCACCGGGTGGCGACGCCGTTGACCGGTGGGATCAACATCGACAACGCGCTGCTCGCGGCGGAGGCAGCTCTCGCGTTGGACCTCGAGATCGAGCCCGCAGAGATCGCTGCGGCCATGACGCACCTGCGCCCCGTCCCGGGGCGCCTGCAGGTCATAGCGGCCCCGGCCGCGGCGGAGGCGCTGGCGCCTTCGGGTCGCGACGGCACACGCGGCACACGCGGCACGGGTGGCAGGGGCGGCGCAGACGGGGGGAAGCGACTTTCCCGGCCGCCGTTCACCGTCCTGGTCGACTACGCCCACACGCCGGCAAGCCTCGAGGTCGTGTTGGCCGAGGCGCGCCAGCTCGGTCCGGGCCCGACCGGGCGTGTCATCTCCGTCTTCGGCTGTGGCGGCAACCGGGACCGGGCCAAGCGTCCGGTCATGGGCGCGGTGGCGGTCGCAGCCAGTGACGTGGCCATCCTGACATCGGACAATCCGCGCGACGAGGATCCGATGGCGATCATCGAAGAGGTGATTGCGGGCGTACCAGGTGGGCGGGAGAACCCACGCGTCCTGGTCGAGGCGGACCGGCGCGTGGCGATCCGACGCGCGCTCGATGCCGCTGAAGCGGGCGATGTGGTCGTCATCGCCGGCAAGGGTCACGAGACCTACCAGGAGATCGCAGGACGCCGGCTCCCCTTCGACGACGCGGTGGAGGCGCGGGATGCGCTCGCAGCCCGCTTTGCCTCTGACCCGAGTACCTGGGTCACGCCGGCGCACGAGTCACGGGCGCCGGCGCAAGCCGACGGCCCACTCTCGGCATCAGCCTCCCGCGGCACCAGCGCGGAAGGCTGACCTCGTGCTCGGACTCCTGGTCTCGGGTGGCATCGCGATGTGGGCCGCGATCCTTTCGACCCCCTTCCTCATTCGCTACTTCCGCAACCGCCAGATCGGCCAGCACATCCGTGAGGACGGGCCGGCCACGCACAGCGTCAAGGCGGGCACGCCCACCATGGGGGGCATCGCCATCGTGGGGTCGGTGGTGTGCGGCTACGCCGTCGGCCACATCGGCACCGAGGTCCGATTCTCCCGCACGGGGTACCTGGCGATCGGCGCGGTCGTGGCCTTCGGTCTGATCGGGTACCTCGACGACTACATCAAGATCCACCACCGGCGAAGCCTGGGCCTCAACAAACGGGCCAAGTCCGGTGCACAGTTCGTCTGTGCGCTCACCTTCGCGTTGCTGGCGGTGAATTGGGCGCATACGTCGACCGCGCTCTCGTTCACCCGGTCGGAGGCGATAGGGGTCGACATGGGCCCCATCCTTTGGGTGATCTTCGCCGTCCTCGTCATGGTCGGGGCGTCGAACGCCGTGAACATCACGGACGGCGTGGACGGCCTGGCCGCCGGCTCGGGCAGCTTCTGCTTCGCAGTGCTCTCGATCATGGGCTACTGGATCTTCCGGCACTACGCGATCTACCACGTCCTGCCGGCGTCGGCGATCGACCTGTCGCTGGTCTCGGTCGCTCTGGCGGGTGCGTGCATCGGGTTCCTCTGGTGGAACGCGGCGCCGGCCAAGATCATCATGGGCGACACCGGCGCACTGGCCATCGGGGCCGGGCTGGCGGCACTGTGCCTGCTGCTCAACCTCGAGCTCCTGCTCTTGATCATCGGTGGTCTCTTCGTGATGGAGACCGTGTCCGTGATCATGCAGGTGATCAGCTTCCGAGTGTTCCACCGCCGGATCTTCCGCATGGCGCCCATCCATCACCACTTCGAGCTCGCCGGCTGGCCCGAGACCACGGTGATCATCCGCTTCTGGATCCTCGGGGGTCTGTTCTGCGCGTTGGGCCTCGGCGTCTTCTACGGCGACTTCCTCACGGTGTCGAAGTTCACATGAGCGGTCCGGCTCCCATTGGCGGTGCTCGTCGACTCGTCGACGGTCCCCTGATCCGCCACTTCCGCCGCGCGGTGGGAGACAATTGGTGCGTGCAGCCGGTGTCGGACGGGGCAGGCGGGCGCGCCCGCGAGAAGACGGGCGAGGAGGCCCTCCGCTGATGAGCCCCGCTCGTGCCGCGACGGCCCCATCCCGGCGTTCCACTACCTCCACCCGCGCCTCGGCCGCGACGCCGAGCGGGAAGGTGCAGATGGCCGGGCGCCAGGTCGCGGTCTCGACGCTCCTGCTGGTCGACGTCGCCCTGCTCTGCGTCATCGGATTGGTGATGGTGGGGACCGCGTCGTCGGTGATCTCCATCTCGACCTACGGCAGCCCGTGGGCGATCCTCATCCGAGAAGGGATGTGGATGGCGATCGGCGTGGTGGCGCTCGGGTTGGCGCTCCGTTTCGACTACCGCAAGCTCCGACGCCTGAGCCCGCTGCTGCTCGTGGCTACGTTCGGCCTGCTGCTCGTGGTGTTGGTCCCGGGGCTGGGTGTGCACGCCATGGGGTCGAGCCGTTGGATCGGCTTCGGGCAATTCCGGCTGCAGCCCTCCGAGCTGATGAAGCTCGCCCTCACTCTGTTCGCCGCCGATTTCATCAGCCGCCGGCTCGACGAGGACGCATCGGACCGTCGCATCATCGGGCCGGTGCTGCTGGTGACCGGGTTCGCCTGCGTGCTCATCCTCGTGCAGCCCGACATGGGGACGGCCATGGTGCTCGGCTCCATCGCCCTCACCCTGCTCTTCGTGTCGGGTGTGCGCCTCGGCCCGGTGATGAAGGCGATGGCTGCGGTGGCGGTGCTCGCACTGATCGTCGCGGTCGCCTCCCCCTACAGACGGACGCGGCTCCTTTCTTTCCTGGACCCGTCGGCGCACGGCTCCAGCTCGGGCTACCAGGTCCTGCAGTCCGAGATCGGTCTCGGCTCGGGACACCTCTTCGGGATGGGGCTCGGAGGCGGGCAGGCGCAGTGGGGCTACCTGCCGAACGCGCACACCGACTTCATCTTCTCGGTCATCGGCGAGGAGCTGGGCATCATCGGTGCAGTGTTCGTGCTCGTGCTGCTCGGCGCGCTCCTGTGGCTCGGCATCCGGACGGCCACGGCATCGGTCGACCGCTTCGGCGGGTTGCTGGCGCTCGGCCTGGTGGCGTGGGTGGCGGCCGAGACCCTCATCAACGTCGGCGCCGTGGTGGGCGTGCTGCCGGTCACCGGCATACCGCTGCCGTTCATCTCGTTCGGTGGCTCATCTCTCGTCATCACGATGGCGGCCGCCGGCGTGCTCATCAAGATCGCGAGACAGGGCGAGGTGGCGACGAATGGCAGTGCACTGAGGGCCGTCGGCGCCCGCCGGGGTCGGTGAGCGCCAGGCGCGGCACGGTCATCGCCGGCGGGGGGACCGGTGGCCATGTCGTCCCGTCGCTGCAGGTGGCGCGGGCAATGGTGGAACGGGGCCACGACCCGAGCAGCATCGAGCTCTTCGGGTCCCGGCGCGGGCACGAGGCCACGACGTGGCCGACGCTCGAGTTCCCCTACACCCTGTTGTCGGGGCGGGGCATCCGGCGGAGCTTCTCGCCGGGCGCGGTCGTTGCCAACGTGGGCGCGGTGGCCGGCCTGGTCTGGGCCTGCGTCCGGGCGCTGGGCTCCTTCCTCCGTCGCCGGCCCCGAGTCGTGGTCATCGTCGGCGGCTATGCCAGCTTCCCCGCCGGTCTTGCCGCGGTGCTCACCCGTGTCCCGCTCGTGTCGGTGAACACCGATGCCGTGCCGGGCGCGGTCAACGGGCTCCTGGGACGTTTTGCGGCCGCCAACGCCGTCGCTTTCGAGGGAACGGAGCTACCGCGGGCGCACGTGACCGGCACGCCGGTGCGTCCGGAGCTCTCGGGGTTGGACCGCTCTGCCGAGGGGCAGCGTGCCGGGCGTGGCGCGCTCGGGCTCCCGGCCGACCGTCAGACCGTCACGGCGATGGGCGGATCGCTGGGCGCGCTCCGGATCAACCGGGCGGTGGCGGCGCTGGCCGGGTCGTGGGAGGCCGACGGCGACCGCACCGTGTACCACGTGACCGGCCGGCGGGACTACGACGCGTTCGCCCGTGGTGCTGCCGGCGCCGCCGGTGCTACGGGTGCTGCCGGTTCCCGGGGTGGGGCAGGCGGCGAGGGGGGGTTGTATTACCGCGTGGTCCCCTTCGAGGACCGCATGCCGCAGCTCTACAGCGCAGCCGACGTCTGCGTGTCCCGGGCGGGCGCGATGTCCGTGGCCGAACTGCTGATCTCTGGCGTACCGGCCATCCTGGTGCCGCTGCCCGGCGCACCCCGGGACCACCAGACGCGCAACGCGGAGGCCGTGGTCGCGCTGGGAGCGGCGGTGCACGTACCGGACCCCGAGTGTGACGGCGAGCGGCTCGCCAAGGAGCTCGAGGCGCTGCTCACCGACGCCGACCGCCTGCGGGCGATGGGCGAGGCGGCGCGCCGACACGCCCACCCCGACGCGGCCGCCCGCATCGCCGAGCTGGTCGATGCCCATGCCCGCTGAGGAGCCGCTCGCCCTGGGTGAGCCGAGGCGCATCCACGTCGTCGGCATCGGCGGCGCGGGCATGAGCGCCATCGGGCTGGTGCTGCGCGCCATGGGCCACACCGTGTCGGGGTCCGACCTCAAGGACTCGCCGGTCGCCCAACGGCTGGCCTCGCAGGGCATCACCGTCGCTCTCGGGCACCGGGCCGAGAACGTTGCCGGGGCGGACGTCGTCACCTATTCGCCGGCCGTGGCACCCGACAACGTCGAACTGGTGGCCGCACGGGAGGCCGGCGCGCACGTGGCGCCACGTTCGGAAATCCTGGCGGCGATCTGCGCCACCCGCCGGTGCCTGGCCGTCTCGGGGACGCACGGCAAGACGACGACCGCGTCGATGCTCTCGCTGATCCTCGTGGAGGCGGGCCTGCACCCCTCGTTCGTCATCGGCGCGGACGTCAACGAGATCGGCACCAACGCGGTGTGGGACAACGGTGCGTGGCTCGTTGTCGAGGCGGACGAGAGCTACGGGACCTTCAAGGCGTTGCTGCCGGACCTGGCCGTTCTCACCAACGTCGAGCCGGACCATCTCGACTACTACGGCACGTTCGAGGTGTTGCGGGAGGCCTTCTCCGACTTCGTCGCCGGCTCCACGCACGGCGCCGTGGTGTGTTCGGACGACGAGCACGCGGCTGCCATCGGGCGGGCGAACGGGGCGATCCTCGTGGGGGAGGCGGCCGGGTCGGACTACGTGATGGAGGAGCTGTCGCTGCAGCGGAGCTCGGTCTCGTTCCGGCTGCACGGGCCCGAGGGCCAGCTCGGCGCGTTGCGAATAGGGGTCCCGGGGCTGCACAACGCACGCAACGGCGCAATGGCGGCGGTCGCGGCCCTCCGGGTCGGGGCGCCCTTTTCCGCGGCCGAGTCGGCGCTGGCCCGCTTCGCCGGGGTGAGCAGGCGCTTCGAGTTCCGCGGCGAGGCCAACGGCGTCACGTTCGTCGACGACTACGCGCACCTGCCGACCGAGGTGCGGGCCGCGCTGGCCACGGCGCGCAGTGGGGGCTGGTCCCGGATCGTGGCGGTGTTCCAGCCGCACCGCTTCTCCCGTACCGCCGCCCTGGCCGACCAGTTCGGCACCGCCTTCGCGGACGCCGACGTCCTCGTGGTGACCGACGTGTACAGCGCGGGGGAGCGCCCGGTGCCAGGGGTCTCCGGGCGCCTCGTGGCCGACGCCGTGTCGGCCCAGGACCCACGCCTGTTGGTTCTGTACGCGCCGGGGTGGGAGGAGCTGCGCCAGGCGGTTTCGTCGGTGCTGCAACCGGGCGACCTGTGCCTCACACTCGGGGCCGGTGACCTCACCGTGCTGCCCGACCAGCTGCTCGACGCGCCGCAATGGTGACGCTCACGCCGAGTGACGAGCTCCGCGCGCTGGCGGAGAAACTGGGGGCGCGGGCCACGCTGATGAAGCCACTGGGGCCGATGACCACCTATGGCGTGGGCGGACCGGCGGCGCTCTTCGTGGAGGTGGAGGGCCCGGCGGACCTCGACGCGGTCCGGCCCGTGTTGGCGGAGGGAGCGGGCTCGCTGCCATTCTTCGTCATCGGGCGTGGCTCCAACCTGCTGGTTGCCGACGCCGGGTTCGACGGGATCGTCGTGCATCTCGGGGCCGGGTTCGCGTCACTCGACCTGCCCGGGTCCGAGGCGACCCCGGCTGAGCCGGTCGTGGTGCGGGCGGGCGCCGGACTGGCACTGCCCGTTCTGGCCCGGCGGGTGGCCGACGCCGGTTGGACGGGACTGGCGTGGGCGGTGGGCGTGCCCGGCTCGGTCGGCGGTGCCGTGCGGATGAACGCGGGTGGCCACGGGTCCGACATGGCGTCGTGCCTCGTGCGCTACCGCTGGGTCGACCTGCTCGGCCCTGGTGGGGGGACCGACGAAGTGGCCAAGCTCGATTACGGCTACCGCTCGTCGTCGGTGACCCCGACGCAGCTGGTCGTAGGGGCGGATCTGCGCGTGGCCCCGGGATCGGCCGCCGACGAACAGGCGGAAGTCGCCGCCATCGTGAGGTGGCGGCGCGAGAACCAGCCGGGCGGCTCCAACGCAGGCTCGGTCTTCACCAACCCCGAGGACGACTCCGCCGGCCGGCTGATTGACGAGGCCGGCCTGAAAGGGTTCGGCATCGGGACTGCGCACGTCTCGGAGAAGCATGCCAACTTCATCCAGGCCGAGCGAGGGGGCCGGGCGGACGACGTCCACGCCGTTATCGAGCACGTGCGGGCCGTGGTCGCGGGTCGGTGTGGGATCACGCTGGGCACCGAGGTCCGCCTTCTCGGCTTCGAGGGCGGGGAGACTGTTGCGGTGCCCGAGCCCGAGCGCCCGAAGGTCTCGGGCTCCGACGTCCGCGGTTCGGGCGGTGCGACGTGACTCCCGTCGACGCTCCCGCGAGGCGGCGGCGCACTCCGGGCCGTGGCGCCAACGGTTCCGGCTGGGGCCGCTGGAAGAAGCTCTGGGATCGTGGCGTCCAGGCGGCTGCCGGTTCGACACCGAAGGGTGGCCGGGGCGGCTCGGGCCGGATGGACCCGCGCATATCGGCCCGGCGGACCGCCGTCATCCGGGAGCAGGGCAAGCGCCGATTGCGCATCGTGGTCATCGGGCTGGCGGGCTCGGCGCTCCTGATCGGCGCATGGTTCCTGCTCCACACGCCGCTGTTCGGGGCGCGGTCGGTGACGGTGACGGGCAACGCCCACGAGTCGGCTGCGCAGGTGATCGACCAGGCGGGGCTCGCGAGCCAACCGCCGCTGCTCGACGTGGATGCGGGAGCAACTGCGGCGCGCATCGAGCAGCTGCCGTGGGTGCGGTCCGCGTCGGTCAGCGTTTCGTGGCCCGACGGCGTGCACATCCGGATCACCGAGGAGACGCCGCGTTTCGTTGTGAGCGAGGCCGGAGGGCACTGGGCGACGTTGAGCACGGACGGCCGCGTTCTCGCGGTGTCGGTGGCCCGCCAGGACGGGCTGTTGCAGCTCACCGTGCCGCAGCCACCCGGCGCCCCGGGGTCCGTGTTGCCGGCGCGCGACGACGCCGGCCTGAACGTGGCGTCGACCCTGCCCGCGTCGTTCGCGGCGCAGGTGACCGGGGTGACGGTGGAGCCCGCCGGGTGGGTCCAGCTGTCCATGACGACGCCGATCGCGGTCGACATCGGAACCGCCACGCAGCTCACGGCAAAATACGAGGACGTTTCGTCGATTTTGGCTGGCGCGACCCTGCACAATGGGGATGTCATCGACGTCAGCGTTCCCGACGCCCCGACGGTGACAGGCCCGTGACATCGGGTCCGGCCATGTGGCGTAGGATGCTTGACCTGCCTGAACACCCCCCGTATGGTGGGACCACGTTGCCGAACTGTGAACATCAACCTTCCCCAAAGGTTCAGGGATCGGTGATCTCTCTCACGTCGACGGTGGGCGGTACGTACCAGCGAGCCACCGGTCGGCGATCGACCCGAAGACAAGGGGAATCATGACGACCGTGCCTTCCCAGGGCAACTACCTGGCAGTCATCAAGGTGGTTGGAGTGGGTGGCGGCGGAGTGAACGCCGTCAACCGCATGATCGACTCCGGGCTGCGCAACGTCGAATTCATCGCGGCCAACACGGACGCGCAGGCGCTGCTCATGAGCGACGCCGACTTGAAGCTCGACATCGGTCGGCAGTTGACCCGCGGCTTGGGGGCGGGGAGCGATCCCGAGGTGGGACGCCAGGCGGCAGAGGAACACCGGGCTGACATCGAAGAGGCTCTTCAGGGCGCAGACATGGTGTTCATCACCGCCGGCAAGGGCGGTGGTACGGGCACGGGTGCTGCCCCCATCATCGCCGAGGTCGCCAAGGGGCTCGGCGCGTTGACCATCGGCGTCGTGACGCGGCCGTTCACGTTCGAGGGACGGCGACGCGCCATGCAGGCGGAGAAGGGCATCCAGATCCTCAAGGAAAAGGTCGACACCCTGATCGTCATCCCGAACGACCGGTTGCTCACGGTGTCCAACGACAAGACCAGCATGGTCAACGCCTTCAAGATGGCGGACGAGGTGCTCCTCCAAGGTGTGCGCGGCATCACCGACCTGATCACCGTGCCGGGTCTGATCAACACCGACTTCGCCGACGTGAAGATGGTGATGACGAACGCCGGCACGGCCATCATGGGCATCGGCTCGTCCATCGGTGAGGGGCGGGCGGCCAACGCAGCCCGAGCGGCCATCACGTCGCCTTTGCTCGAGGCGTCGATCGAAGGGGCCCGCGGCATGGTCCTCAACATCGCCGGCGGCTCGGACCTCGGGCTCTTCGAGGTCAACGAGGCCGCCGAGATCATCCACGCCGTCGCGCATCCGGACGCCAACATCATCTTCGGGGCCGTCATCGACGACAACATGGGCGACGAGGTGCGGGTCACGGTGATCGCCGCCGGCTTCGAGCGCTGGGAGGAGGGAGCGCCCAGCGCCAAGAACGACTTGGCCGCGAGCATCTTCGCCACACCCGAGCCGGTGGACATCTTCGCCGACGCCACCGGGTCCGACGAAGAGCTCGACTTGGGTGACGACGATTTCGACGTCCCCTCCTTCCTCCGCTAGCAACGCGGTCGCCGAGAGGCTGCACTCCGTCCGGCTGCGCATGGAGCAGGCCGGCGGTAACCCGGCCGCCATCCGTGTCGTCGCCGTCACAAAGGGCTTCGGCCCCGAGGCCGTCCTCGCAGCGCGCGACGCCGGCCTGTACGACATCGGCGAGAACTACGCGAACGAGCTCGTGGCAAAGGCGGCAGAATTGGGGGACGACCCGTCCACACCCTCAGCGGTGCGGTGGCACTTCCTCGGTGCAATCCAGAGGAACAAGGTGGCGCGGCTCGCCCCGGTCGTCGGCGTGTGGCAGAGCGTCTCGCGGATCGAAGAAGGCGAACGGATCGCTCGCTTCGCTCCAGGTGCGGCCGTCCTCGTCGAGGTCGACACGACGGGGCTCTCCGGGCGCAACGGTTGTCCGCCCGATGGGGTGCGCGCGCTGGTGCCACGCCTGCGCGATGCCGGTCTCGACGTGCGCGGCCTCATGACGGTCGCCGCGCCCGGCCCCGAGGCGGCCCGTGCTGCGTTCGCGACGGTGCGTTCGCTGGCCGACGAGCTCGACCTCGAGGAGCGCTCTATGGGAATGACCGACGACCTCGAGGCCGCTGTGGGCGCGGGCACGACCATGGTGCGGATCGGCCGGGCGTTGTTCGGCGAGCGGCCGGCCAAGCGGTCGGCGTGACGGAGAAGGTCAACGGGAGGCTGACGTGACCCTCAGCGGCAGGCTCACGGCCCAATCGGCCCCCTCGCCAGGGCTCATTCGCCTGCCAGGGCGTGCGAGCAGGCACTACGCTGTGATTCGACAGGAGAAGGCATGTCACCCTCGTTCATGAAAAAGACCATGGTCTACCTCGGCCTGCTCGACGACGAGTACGACGAGTACGACGACCTCGAGGACCGCGCGCCGCGCGGGTTCTCGGCCGCCACGGCCACCCGGGTCGAGCCCCGGACCCCTGAGTACGACCAGGGGGGCGAGGAATTCAGCGGGGGCATGAGCAGGGTGCGCACCATTCCCCGCGAGTCGGCCGTCCCCAGCCAGCCCCGACCCGCCGCCAGCAACGTGGCCCCCCGGCCGCAAGCGGTGCGCGCCATGCCCGTCGACTCGACCCTGCAGCCGGTCTCGGCCGCACCGTCCGCAGCCAAGGTGCACGTCGTGGCGCCCTCACGTTTCGGTGATGCCAAGGAGATCGCGGACCGACTGAAGGACAACCGCCCCGTGATCGTGAACCTCCAGATGGCCGAGCGCGACCTGCAGCGCCGGATGATCGACTTCTGCAGCGGTGTCACGTACGCGCTCAGCGGCGAGATGGAGAAGGTCGCCGACCAGGTGTTCCTCCTGGCGCCGACCAACGTCAAGGTCTCGGACGAGGAGAGAATGCGGTTGGCCGAGCGCGGTTTCGGACGGGCCTAGACCCACTACCCTCGCTGGTTGGTGAACATCTTCCAACTCCTCGCGTGGCTGATCGAGGCCTACATCTGGCTGATCATGTTCCCGTACGCGATCCTGAGCTGGTTCCGCGTCCAGCCGGGTACGACGCTGGCTCGGATCCAGTACTTCCTCTATCGGGCGACCGAACCGGTCCTTCGGCCGGTGCGCCGCATCATCCGACCCATGGGGGGCTTGGACTGGTCGTTTCTCGTTGTCATCCTCGTCGCGCAGATCGTCCTGATCCCGGTGCTACGGGCCTAGCGCCCTGACGCCGGGAGGGCCGCGGCAGGTCCCTGGACCCCTGGAAGGGGATGGTTAGACTCGGCCTCCATGGACAATTCCCAGGCATCTGCATCAATCCTCGACACGCTTCGCACCGTGGAGTTCCGCCTCGGACTGAAGGGCTACAACGTCGACGAGGTCGATGAGTACCTGGACAAAGCGGCCCAAGAGGCCGAGGGGCTCCAAGAGCACGTCCGCCAGCTCAACGAACGTCTACGGCAAGCGAGCGAGCGCATCGCTCAACTCGAGCGGGAAAAGCGCTCCGCGCCTGCGGCAGCCGCGGACGACGGGGAAGGCGCAGCAGCCGCATCCGACGCCGGCGCTCTGTCGGACGAGACGCTCCAACGGACCCTGATCCTGGCCCAGAAGTTCGTCGACCAGACCAAGCGCGAAAGCGAAGCCGAGGCCGCGACGATCGTCTCGCAGGCCGAGGAGAGGGCTCGCACTGCCATCGCCGAAGCGGAGGCGGCTGCCGCACAGCTCCAGGCCGAGTCGCATCAGAAGCTGCGCGAGGAAGTGACGCGCCTGGAGGCGACGCGCACCGAGCTCGCCACCGACGTCGAGACCATGGCGCGTCATCTCGACTCGGAGCGCAACCGCCTCCGTGGCGCGCTCACCGAGATCCTCAAGTGGGTGGACGACAACGTCCAGCCGGCGAACTCGCTCATGGGAGTGAAGCCCAAGGGCAAGCCGGAGAACCCCATGGACGCGGGTGGACGGCCCGAGGCTGACGACGGTGCACCGACGTTGAACCTTCAGAACGCGTCGGGCGCCGTCTCCGGGACGAACCACTCGCTCTGATCTTCCGGTGTCCCGGCCGGAGGCGGTATTGCCCGCCCCTGCGCCGTCCGCTATCGTCACCCGCTCCCCAGGGCGAGGCTGCAGGGGTACGCGGCCACGTCAGGTGCTCCGAAGGAGGGCAGGATGACCCCAGCGAGCAAGGGTTCCACGACCAAGCGGGGGTCTGTGGCGCGCTCGACCGCCTCGCGCACCGGGAACAAATCGAAAGCCGCCCGGGTTGGGGCTACCGCTGGAAAACGTCCCGCCCTTACCAAGAAGAAGGCAGCTCCTGTTGTGAAGAAGGCAGCCACTGCTACGAAAAAGGCCACGTCGACGGCCAAAAAGGCCGCGTCCGGGCCGGTGAAGAAGGCGTCCGCGACGACCAAGAAGTCGACTACCTCGGCGACGAAGAAGGCGCCGGTGTCGAAGAAGGCCACGCCTGCCTCGAAGAAGGTGGCGCCCGCCAAGAAGGCCGCACCTGCGAAGAAGGCATCCCCCGCTGCGAAAAAGGCGGCACCGCCCGCAAAGAAGGCCGCAACCAGTGCCGCGGCGCGGGCTGGGAACGGTGCCGGCGCGGCACCGACGCCGTCTCGCACCGCGTTCACGCCAAAGCCGAAGCCTCCGGCTCCGGTGCGGCCGAAGACGGGGCCCTACGCCAAGGACGCCAAGTTCCTCGAGGAAGTGCGCGAGCTGCTCGAGAACGAGCGAACGATCTACCAGGAACAGGCGACCTCGCTCCGGGCCGAGGCGGACTCGCTCGCGCTCGAACGCGAGCCGGGTGACGTGCAGTTCGACGAGGAGTCCGGTGAGGGCGGCACGGTCACGGTGGACCGCGAGCGCAACCTCGCGCTCTCGGGCCAGGCGACGTTGGCCGTCGAGGAGATCGACGACGCGCTGGCTCGGGTCAAGGACAAGACATACGGGTACTGCGAACGTTGCTTCCAGCCCATTCCGAAGCCGCGGTTGCGTGCGCTGCCATACGCACGCCTCTGCGTTGCGTGCAAGAGCGGGGGACTGTCCCGGCGCTGACCACGCCACGGGTGGTGGCGTTCGCCATCGCCGTGGTCGTGGTGGTAGTGGACCGCGTGACCACCACACTGGCCGTCGACCATCTCCACGACGCCCGCCATCTCTGGGGTCCCTTCGGCCTCGCGCTGACCTTCAATTCCGGGTTCGCCTTCAGTCTCTTCAGCGGGCGTGCGGTCATCGTCACGGTCCTGTTGTGCGTGGGCGTGCTGGTGCTGGCGTGGGTGGTCGCGCAGGTGCGCACGGTGCCGCTCGCCATCGGTGCGGGACTGGTCCTCGGCGGCGCGGTCGGGAACCTGAGTGAGCGGATCTTCGGTGGACACGGCGGGCAGGTACCTGACTTCGTCACGCTCAACCACTGGCCGACGTTCAATTTTGCCGACGCGTGTGTGACGATCGGCGTGGTCATCGTCATTATCTCGTTGCTGTTCGGGCAAACCGCCATGGCGGGTGAGCCCGAGACGGGAGAGGGTGCCGAATGAGCGAAGGAGGAGCCACCGAGCCAACGGAGGGCATGACGGTCGAGGTGCCGGCGACCCTCTCGGGCGTTCGGGTGGACCGGGGCGTCGCGATGGTTGCCGACGTCTCTCGTGCCGTGGCGGCCGAGCTGGTCGAGACGGGCCGGGTGTTCCTGGACGGTGCACCGGTCGCCTCGGGGAGGATGCCGCTCCGGCAGGGAGCTCTCCTCACCGTGCAGCTGCCCGAGGAGACCTCCGCCACGCCGCCTGCAGATCCCGACGTGCGTTTCTCGGTGGTGTACGCGGACGACGACGTGGCGGTGATCGACAAACCGGCTGGACTGGTGGTGCATCCCGGTGCCGGTCATGCCGAGGGAACCCTGGTCGGTGGGCTGTTGGCGGCGTTCCCTGACCTCGGCGAGCTTGTCGCCACCGGGGTGTGCGCTCCGGACCGGCCGGGGATCGTGCACCGTCTGGACAAGGGAACGTCGGGCCTGCTCGCCGTCGCCCGCACCGCCGCCGCGTACCGGTCTTTGGTGACGCAGCTGGCGACGCGCAGCATGGAACGTAGGTACCTGGCACTTGTGGCGGGGCGCGTGGCCGACGACCGCGGGGAGGTGGACGCGCCGATCGGCAGGTCTGTCCGGACGCCCACAAAGATGGCGATCACCCCGCGGGGAAGAGCCGCCCGGACGTCGTTCCAAGTGATCGAGCGGCGAGGGGGCGACACGGAGTCGCCCACCACGCTGCTGGAGTTGGTGCTGCAGAGTGGACGGACCCACCAGGTGCGTGTGCACATGGCGGCCATCGGCCATCCCGTCATCGGTGATGCCCGCTACGGCACCGCAGACAAGTCGCTGGGCTCGGGGCGGTTCTTCCTCCACGCCGCCCGGTTGGCGTTCGATCACCCGGTGACGAGCACGCGGGAGGAGTTCACCTCACCACTGCCGGACGACTTAGCGGACTACTTGACTCGACGATGAAAGATCACAGCCGGACCCACGCGGTCGGGTCCGGTGTGTGTGGAGGGATCAGGCTGCCTGGTGCACCCCGAGCACGTCGACGTCGCCGGAGAGTGCCGCAAGGGCCTCCTCCTCCGCACGGCGGACCCTGCGGACGCCGACACCGAGACGCTCGGCTGTCGACTGCAGTGACGCCGGGGAGTCGCCCCCAAAGCCGAAGCGGAGGCGCAGCACGTCGCGCTGAAGGCCCGGTAGCCGCTCGACGGCGTCGCGGACCCGCTCGTAGACCATCGTTTCCTCGACGTCCCCGACGAAGTCGCTGTCGTCCGGGGCAACCAGTTCGCCCAGGGTGGTCGTGGACTCGAGCGCGGCCGGCTGGTCCAGCGAAGCGGTCACCCGGGCCACGTCCTCGAGGGACTCGCGCTCCTCCGCCGTCATGCCCGTCGCTTCGTGCAGCTCTTCCTCGGTCGGCGCGCGACCCAGGGTGCTGGCCAGCTCCGCCTTGGTGAGCTCGAGACGTTGGATCTGCTCGCCCACTTCGAGTGGGATCCGGATCGTCCGCCCGTGCTGCTGCACGGCACGCTGGAGAGCCTGACGGATCCACCAAGTCGCGTAGGTCGAGAAGCGGAAGCCACGCTCCCAGTCGAACTTGTCGACGGCGCGCATGAGACCGAATGTCCCTTCCTGGACCAGATCAGCCATGTCGACGCCCCGATCCTGGTAACGGCGCGCCCAGTGCACGACCAGGCGCAGGTTGGCTGCGACCATCTGCTTGCGAGCAGCTTCGTCGCCTGCAGATACTCGCTTGGCCAGCTCCACCTGCTGCTCGTGGTCGGGCATCGGGAACTGGTCGAGGTCGCGCAACATCAATCCCAAGGTGTCCGATGTGCTCACCGCGCTCTTCATCTTCGCTCCAGCCGTTTTTCGCTCGCTCTCTGTCCTACGTACCCCCGGCATCCGGGGATGAACCTGACAGGTACAACCAAGACCAGAGCCGGATCATTCCACCGGGGTGTTCGCCCATGGGCTTGCGACCTGGGGGAAGGTCGTGGTCATCTACCGCCATGGCCGGCCGATTGGTGCTCCTGCGTCACGGCGCGACCGAGTGGTCCGATAGTGGTCAACACACGGGGCGAACAGATATTCCCCTGTTGCCCGAAGGAGAGGGTCAGGCGGCCGCTGCGGGTGCCTACCTCCGGTCTGCCGGCTGGGTGTTCGGCCTGGTCCTCACGAGCCCGCTGCGGCGGGCTGCGGATACCTGCAGGCTGACCGGGTTCGTGGGCGAGACCGAGCCGGACCTCATGGAGTGGGACTACGGCGGGTACGAGGGAATCGCGTCGCGTCAGATCCGCAAGGAGCGGCCCGACTGGAACCTCTGGGAGCACGGTGTGCCGGAAGGGGAGCGGGCGGCGGACGTCGGACGCCGCGTCGATCGGGTGATCGAGCGGACGAGGCGCCATCCCGGCGACACGCTCTGCGTCGCCCACGGGCACGTGTTGCGAGTCCTCACGGCCAGGTGGTTGGGGTTGCCCCCCGTCGCCGGACGGCTGTTCCTCCTCGGCGTCGGTGCGGTCTGTGTGCTGGGATGGGAGGGGAATGCCGGCGCGGTCGAGTTGTGGAACTTCGTCCCGGACCCGGTGTGAGAGCGGCCGGGGGACTCGGGGGTTCAGACCGTGGCGGCCACGTTGCCCTGGGCCCGATCGACCATGTCAGCCAGGCTGTAGGACTGCAGATGGGTGCGGATGACCTCGCCGACGTCAGCCCAGACGGCCAAGAGCACGCATTGACCCTCGTGATCGCAGGCTCCGTTCTCGTGCGGCTCACCGAAGTCGCCAGCCGCAATCGGCCCGTCGACGGCCGAGACGATCTGGGCGAGCGAGATCTCCTCGGGCGCCCGCGCCAGCACGTACCCGCCACCCACCCCGCGTTTGGAGCGGACGAGCCCGGCTCCCTTGAGGGCGAGCAGGATCTGTTCCAAGTAGGGCTGCGGCAGGCCCGTGCGCTCGGCGATGTCCCGCACCGAGGTCGGCGTCCCTGCGCCGTGGAGCGCGAGAGAGAGGAGCGCTCTGCTGGCGTAGTCACCCCGCGTCGAAACCCTCACGATTACGGATGCTACCGGCCCAAACACCGCTGCAGGGGGTGCCGGGGTCGTAGGGTGGCCCCGTGAACGACGGCGCGGCCGCCCAGGTCGCCGTTGCAGATGCAGGTCAGGGGATCCCTCGCGATGCCGGGGGCGCGGTCCCGCTGCTCCCGGACTGGGAGGGCGCCTGCCTTCACCGGGTCGTCCCTGGACTACTCGGGCAGCTAGCCGAGCCGGGACGGGCGGTACTTCCGCCGTGGTTCCCGGCGCCGGTCACCGGCGCCAATCAGATCGTCCTGCTGGTGATCGACGGACTCGGTGCCGAGCAGCTGCGCGCCCGCAGCGGACTGGCGCCGATGCTGACGTCAGGTTCGGGCGGGTCCATCACCTCGGTCGCCCCCAGTACGACTGCCTGCGCGCTGACGACATTGGTCACAGGCAGAGTGCCGGCCGAGCACGGCGTGCTCGGGTATCGGGTCGTCCTCGACGGTGAGGTCATGAACGTCCTCCAGTGGTCACTCGACGGCGCTGACGCTCGGATGCGGGTGCCCGCTCACGTATTTCAGCCTTTCTCCTCCTTCCCCGGAGCAATTGGGACGGTCCCAGTGGTCACCCGCCACGACTACGGGCCCACGGGATTCACTGCAGCGCACCTTGGACGAGTCGACCTGCACCGCTGGCACACGCCGGCGGGGCTGGTGACCACCGTCCGGCGACTCGTCGCTTCGGGGAGTCCGTTCATCTACGCCTACTACGAGGGGATCGACAAGGTCGCGCACGCAGAAGGTATCGGGGAGTTCTACGACGACGAACTGCGTGCTGCTGATCGCCTCGTGGCAGACGTGCTCGAGGTCTTGCCGCCGGGTGCCGTTCTGGTGGTGACGGCCGATCACGGACAAGTGAATGTCGGAAATTCGGTCGTCGTGCTCGGTCCCGAGATCATGGAGGCGCTCACCCTGATCAGTGGCGAAGGGCGCTTCCGCTGGCTGCACACACGCCCCGGTGCGATCGACGATGTGGTGGACGCGGCCATGCAACAGCACGGCGACGTGGCGTGGATCCGAACGAAGGAGCAGGTGATCGCGGAGGGATGGCTCGGCGGTGTCCCGTCGCCAGAGATCGCGGCGCGGTTGGGAGATGTGGCCCTTATCCCCTTCGAGCCCATCGCCTTCCTCGACCCGGCCGACACCGGCGAGCTCCGTCTGGCGGCCAGGCATGGCTCGTTGACGCCCGACGAAATGCTGGTTCCGCTGCTCGGATGGCGTGCTGGATGAGGCTGGCCACCGGCCTGGCAACATAGATACGACCCCCGTCGCGGCGAGCTGCCATGGCCCGGGGAGAAACCGGTACGAAGAGCGGAGTGGATGACGTGACGAACGACGCCATAGGAGACAACTCGTCCGACGGATCGGTGCCGGCGATCGCCCCGGACGAGGTGCTGGGCACCACGGGTGGTGCAGAGGATGGCAACGAGCCGAAGACCGAGTCGATCAACGAGCCCGCAAAGGTGCTGCGCATCGGCTCCATGGTCAAGACGCTGCTCGACGAGGTGCGCGCGGCGCCCCTCGACGACAAGAGCCGGGTGCGACTGCGCGAGATCTACGAGCAGTCGATTCGCGACCTTTCCCAAGGGCTCTCACCCGACCTGGTAGCTGAGCTCGAAACTCTCGCGTTGCCCTTCGACAGCGAGGCGCCGAGCGACGCCGAGCTCCGCATCGCCCAGGCGCAACTGGTGGGATGGCTGGAGGGCCTCTTCCACGGTATCCAGGCGACCCTCATGTCCCAACAGATGGCCGCCCGCGCCCAGCTCGACGAGATGCGCCAACGGGGTCTGCCCGCGGCGGGCGATTCCGTGGGCCGGACGGGGGCCTATCTCTGAGCCGGCAGGCGTCGGGTGGCAATGCGGGCGCCGGGCGAAACGGGCTGGTGACGAACTGGTGCGGCGGGCCGCCAGCCGAGAAACGGGCCCTCGGCGCATCGTCGGCGAGGGCTTCGCAGGGGGATAGATTGCGAGATCCAGGGACGAATCACACAGGTGTAAGTTTGACGTAGCGAAAGGAGGGCCGGTGTCGGAGCGGTCGTTTACGCATCTGCACACCCACACCGAGTTCTCCATGCTCGACGGCGCGGCGCGGGTCGGCGAGCTCGTGGCCGCAGCAGCAGCCGACGGGCAACCCGCGCTGGGCATCACGGACCACGGGAACATGTACGGGGTCCTCGACTTCTACAAGGCCTGCCGGGACCAGGGCATCGTCCCGATCATCGGCACCGAGGCGTACATGGCGGGCGAGTCGCGGCACGAGCGGCCGGTGCGGCGCGGCCGGGTCGACGACACGGGCGGCGACGTCGAGGGCGGGCAGAAGCTCTACTACCACCTCACCCTGTTGGCCGAGACCGTCGGGGGCTACCGCAACCTCATGAAGCTGTCCTCGGCCGCGTACCTCGAGGGCTACTACTACAAGCCGCGGCTCGACTGGGAGTTGCTCGAGCGCCATCACGAAGGGCTGATTGCCACGACCGGATGCCTGGGTGGAGTGGTCCTCCAGGCCTTGTTGTCCGGGGATCCGGCTGAGGCCGAACGGCGGGCCGGTCGTCTCCAGGACATCTTCGGCCGCGACAACCTCTTTGTCGAGCTGCAGGACCACGGTCTGGCGGACCAGCACAGTACGAATCCGCAGCTGATAGAGATCGCCCGTCGTCTGAACGCGCCGCTCCTCGCCACGAACGACAGCCACTACACGCACCGCGAGGACGCCGTCGCGCACGACGCGTTGTTGTGCGTCCAAACGGGCGCCCTTCTCGCCGACACGAACCGGTTCAAGTTCGAGGGGACCGAGCACTACCTGAAGTCCGCGAACGAGATGCGCCATCTGTTCCGGGACGTGCCCGAGGCGTGCGACAACACGCTGCTGATCGCCGAGAGGGCCGACGTGCAGATCGAGCTCGGGAAGCCGAGCCTCCCTGAGTTCCCCGTGCCGGATCGCTTCACCGGTGCGACCTACGAGGACCGGGCGCTCGCCTATCTGCGCGACCTCACGATGGAGGGAGCGCGGCAGCTCTACGGCGACCCAGTGCCCGCCGAGGTCATGGAACGGTTGGACTTCGAACTTTCCGTGATCGGGGACATGGGTTTTCCCGCTTACTTCCTCGTCGTGTGGGACCTCATCCGCTTCGCGCGCGAGAACGGCATCCGGGTGGGCCCGGGCCGGGGGTCGGCGGCCGGATGCTGTGTGGCGTATTGCCTTCGGATCGTCGACCTCGACCCGATCCGTTACGACCTTCTCTTCGAGCGCTTCCTCAACCCGGGCCGCAAGCAGATGCCCGACATCGACATGGACTTCGACGAGCGCTACCGGGCCGACGTCATGCGCTACGCCTCCGAGAAGTACGGCAGCGACCGGGTGGCGCAGATCATCACGTTCTCGACGATCAAGGCGCGGGCCGCCGTGCGCGACGCCTCGCGGGTGCTGGGGAAGCCCTACATCGTCGGCGACAAGATCGCCAAGGCGATGCCCCCGCTCATCATGGGCCGGGACACGCCGCTCAAGGCGTGCCTCACCAAGTCGGAAGGCCACGAGGACGGTTTCTCCAGCGCCGGCGAACTGCGCACGATGTACGAGACGGATCCCGAGGCCAAGGAGGTCATCGACGTCGCGTTGGGCCTCGAAGGCCTGCGCCGCCAGGATGGCATCCATGCCGCTGCCGTGGTCATCTCCCGGGACCCCCTGACCGACTATCTGCCGATCCAGCGCAAGCCGGACGCCGGCGGCAACCCAGAGGATGCCCCCATCGTCACGCAGTACGAAATGCACGGGGTCGAGGAGCTGGGCCTGCTGAAGATGGACTTCCTCGGGCTGCGCAACCTCTCGGTGATCGAGCGGGCCCTCGACCGGATCGAAGAGACGACGGGGCAGCGGCCCGACATCGACAACGTCAACCTGGCCGACGAGCCCACTCTCGAGATGCTGCGCCGGGCCGACTCGGTGGGCGTGTTCCAGCTCGAAGGTGCGGCCATGCGCCAAACGCTGCGAGCCCTGGCGCCGACGAGCTTCGACGACGTGGCCGCGCTCGTGGCGCTGTACCGGCCCGGGCCCATGGCGGCCAACATGCACCGCGACTACCCGGAGCTGAAGAACGGCCGCAAGCCCGTGGAGTACCTGCACCCGGACATCGAGCCGATCCTGAAGGACACCTACGGGCTGATGCTCTACCAGGAGTCGGTGATGCGAGTCGCCCAGAAGTTCGCCGGCTACTCGCTCGAAGAGGCCGACAACCTCCGCAAGGCGTGCGGAAAGAAGATCCGCAAGATGATTGCGGCCGAGCGCGAGAAGTTCGTCGCGGGCTGCGCGGCGGAGGGGTACGGCGAGCAGCTCGGCACGCAGCTGTTCGACATCATCGAGCCGTTCGCCGACTACGCGTTCAACAAGTCGCACTCCTACGGCTACGGGCTGGTGGCATACCAGACGGCCTGGCTCAAGCAGCACTATCCCGTCGAGTACATGTCCGCGCTCCTCACGTCGGTGAAGGACAACAAGGACAAGACGGCGGTGTACCTGGCCGAGTGCCGGGCCATGGGCATCGACGTGCTGGTGCCGGACGTGAACCGCTCGGCGGCCGAGTTCGCCCCGGACCGGAGCGCGGGGGAAGACCGGCGCGCCATCGTGTTCGGGTTGGCGGCGGTGCGCAACGTGGGCGAGGGCCTCGTCGAGCGCATCGTGGCCGAGCGCGACGCCAACGGACCCTTCGAGGACATCTTCGACTTCTGTGCGCGGGTCGACCCCGTCGTCCTGAACAAGAGGACGATGGAGTCGCTCGCCAAGGGCGGCGCCTTCGACTCCCTCTCGCACCCGCGCCAAGGGCTCTGTCTTGTGCTCGAGGAGGTGGTGGACCGGACGCTGGAGCGCCGCCGCGAGAAGGACCTCGGGATCACTTCACTGTTCGCCGCGTTCGAAGAGGAGCCGGGCGACCTCGGCTGGGGGGGGACCAAGGTCGCCATCCCCGACACCGAGTTCGACAAGTCCCAGCGCCTTGCGTTCGAGAAGGAGATGCTCGGCCTCTATGTCAGCGACCACCCCCTCATGGGGTTCGAGGGTGCGTTGAGCCGTCACACCGACAGCTCCTTGTCGGACATGCGCGAGGAGGACACGGTCGCGGGGGACCGCTCACCCGTGCGCACGGTCGGGGGCGTGGTCACCGACCTGCGCCGCTCCTACACCAAGAAGGGCGACCTGATGGCCCGGTTCGTCCTCGAAGACCTGCAGGCGGCCATGGAGGTCTTCGTGTTCCCCAAGACCATGGCCGAGTACGGGGCCCTGATCGAGAGCGACGCGATCCTGGTCATCAAGGGGAGGCTGGACACCCGTGAGGAGGAGCCGAAGATCGTTTGTATGGAGGTCTCGCGGCCGCTGCTCCATCGCGGCGAGGAGGATCTGCACATCAAGCTGCCGCTGGGGGTGCTGACCGATCGGCGCGTCGAGGGTCTCAAGGAGGTGCTGAGCGGCCACCCGGGGCCCTCGGCGGTGCTCCTCCACGTCGGCGAAAAGGTGCTGAAACTGCCGCCCGAATTCAACGTGGACTGCCGCAACGGCCTGGTTGGCGAGCTCAAGCGGCTACTGGGCCAGAGCGCCGTTCTGTCCTGAACGCCCGTGATGGGCCCGCCGAAAATAGTGTTTGAGCAGGGATAATGCGATCGACACGGCGGGGCGAGACCGCTCTGACCAGGACACCCGGTTGGGAAGGCACCGAAACGAGCCAGTAGACTTAGTGCATGCCGATCGTAGTGAGCACCAAGGATTGCACTGCGCTCAGCGACGCTGAGCTCGTCGAGATGGCGGATCTGTGTGCGGACCGCCCACCCGGGTTCGACATCGGTTTCCTCTCCAAAGAGCGTGAGGCGTGGGTCTTGATCACCCAGGCCCGGGAGGGCAACAAGCTCCGGGGGTATTCCTTCTGCACGCTCGAGCGCATCGGCGGCACGCCTTCGCTCCTGGTGGGCCTGGCCCTCGTCGACCGCACCTCGCGGGCCGAGGCAGCCCTGAAGACGATCATGGCCGACCAGTACCGCCGGGCGCTGCTCGCCTTCCCAGACGAGGACGTCCTCCTCGGGACCCGGCTCATGTCGCCCGAAGGTTTCCGTGCCTTCTCCGGGCTCCAGGACGTGGTGCCCTTCCCCGAGCACAAGTCGTCGGGCGAGGAGCGAGCCTGGGCCCGGCGCCTCTCAAAGCGCTTCGGTTGCGAGAGCCGCCTCGACGACCGCACATTCGTCCTCAAGGGCGACGGCTCGGTTGCCGGGGGCCTCGATTTCTTCGCCGCCAAGGTCAAGATCCCCGAAGGCGTCGACCAGCACTTCGCCGGCTTCGACCCCGAGAAGGGCGACCGCCTGGTCACGTTCGGCTGGGCGATGGCCGAGGACCTCGCCGGGGGCAAGCTCGGCCGCTGAGGTTCAGCCGCGGGGCAGCACGGCGGCAACCACCTTGTAGCAGTGACCGTCCCGTGGCGGGCTCACGGTGACCAGCAGATACTGCGGCTCGAAGCCGAGCGCGCTGGCCAGGCTCTTGCCGCTCAGTCGTTCCCGGCGTGCCGCGTCGAGGGCTCGGGCTGCGTGACGGTCCTCGACCGGTAGCCAGACGTCTTCTCGGTCCCATCCGAAGCGCACCCATGTGGTGCCGTCGGCGCTGCGCCGGATGAGCTGCGGGCTGCGGGTCGGCTCGATGAGCGCAACAGACGGACGGAAGCCGCGGAACTCCCAATACGGCGCCGACGCTCCCGGGAAGCCGAGCAGAGGTCCGTCGGGCGTCGCCACCATCCGCCGCAGCAGCTTGCGAACGTGCCGGCCGCGGAGCGTGCCCACATGCCTCGGCAGGTCGGCCACCGTCGTCGCCTCGGGCTGGGCGAGGTCGTCGCGCTCCGGGTCGTCGGCGAGGGTGACCTCGACAACGTCGAACGTGCTGATGTCGGGCTCGTACCCCTCGGGCCAGGGCACTCGGACGCGCATCACGGTGCGGGTGGCGAGGTCCACGACCGTTGTGTCCTCGAGCGTGGACGAGAGGACGAGGAGGTGCAGGGTCGATCCGCCGGCGGTCGGGACCCGGTCGCGTCGGCGCGCCGAGCGACGGACGAGGTGCGACGCGTCGGTGCGGGTTGCGCGTCGGTCCTCGTGTTCAGGCTCCTGTCCTGCCCCTTGCTCGAGCTGAAGTTCGGCGTCGGGCGCGGCCGAAACGGCCGGCGTCTCGTCCGTGATGTGCTCGTAGGTGGCCGTTTCGTTCACGGCTTCGTTCCCGTCTCCCTGTTCGTCGAGGACCGTGGTGTCGTTATCGCGGTCGCTGCGCTGGCGCTGCACATCATCGTTCATGCAACGACAGCTTCCAGTTGCGCGGCCAGGGTAGCGGCGTTCTCGGCTGGCATGCGGCACAAACGGGCCTGGCAGACGTAGGCCAGTCCGGGCTCAGACGGCCGCCCGGCGAACAATGGACCGCCGTCGGGCTGGCCCCAGGCGGTGACGGCGGAGGGGAGCCAGCGCCGGCGGACCTCGGCGAGGAGGTCGGGCCGGTTCCCGGTCACGACGATCTCGTAACGCCCGTTCCACATGGGCAGCGCCGCTACCAGGTCGGCGACGGCGCTGGGGTGGCGCTCGAGGAGCGGCCGGGCCAGCGCGATCGTGTGCTCCGCGGCCCGGTCGAGCACGGGGTCTTCGACAATTGCGCTCGTACGGAGCAGCGCCCACAGGGCGATCGAGTTCGTGGCCGGGAGCGCGCCGTCGAGGAATTCCTTTGGTCGCACCACGAGTGCCTCGGCGTCGGTGCCAGTGGTGAAGAAGCCGCCGGAGTGCTCGTCCCAGAACAGATCGCAGAGCTGTCGCACGGCGGTGAGGGCGCGTTCGCGCCACATGGCCCGTCCCGTCCATTCCGAGAGGCGGAGACAGGCCTCAGCCAGCCAGGCGTAGTCGCCCGCCACGGCGAGGTGCCGCGCCCGGCCGCCCTGCCAGCTTCGCATCAGCCGTCCGTCGACGTACATGGCCTCCCAGAGGAAGGTTCCGATCTCTTCGGCCCGCCGTCCGTACCCGTCATGCCCGATGGCCGAGGCGAGCTCGGCCAGGGTTGCCGCCGCCATGGCGTTCCATTCGGTCAGCACCTTCTCGTCCCGCGAGGGCTGGACGCGCCGGGCGCGCGCCTCGGCGAGCAGGACGCGGGCCCGTTCGATCTCGGGCGGGCGGGCCAATGGCGCACCGACGGGGCGGACCGGTATGGAACGGCCCTCCCAGTTCCCGGCGTCGCTGATGCCGTACCAGTCGGCGGCCGGCGCCGTCAGTTCCGGCGGGAGCACCGCCGCAAGTTCGTGCGGGGTGAAGGTCGCGTGAGCGCCTTCGACGCCACCGGCGTCCGCGTCGTAGGAGGAGTACAGCGCCCCCTCGGGGGTCGAGAGGTCGCGCAAGACCCAGTCCATCGTCTCGCTCGCCACCACGAGATAGTCGTTGCGCCCGCCGTCCTGCCAAGCGTGGAGGTAGGCGCGGGCGAGGAGGGCCTGGTCCGTCAACATCTTTTCGAAGTGCGGCACGAGCCACCGGGCGTCGGTCGAGTACCGGCAGAAGCCGCCGACGATGTGGTCGTAGATGCCGCCGGCGGCCATGGCGTCGAGGGTGCGCTGCGCCATCTGGCGGGCAGCACCCGCGTCCTCGTCCGACTCCGATACGCGGGCGGCGCGGAGGCACAGCTCGACGAGGGTGGGACGGGGAAACTTGGGGGCGGGACCGAAGCCGCCCCACTCGGGATCAAAGCTGGGACGTAAGCCGTCGACAACCGCGGCAATGCGGCCGGCGGCGTCGATGTCGGCGCCGCCGGGCTTGCCACCGGGCGCCGCGACACTGATCGTGCCGGCGTCCGCATGTTCAGTTCCGAGAACCTCGGCGAGATTGAGCTCGCGCTGGACCGCAGCGACGAGCGCGTCGGCTTGTTTGAGGACGTCCTCACGCTCGGTGAGCCACGCCTGGCCGAGTGCGTGCACGACGCGGCGGAACGAGGGCAGACCGTGGCGGTCGACTGGTGGAAAGTACGTACCGGCGTAGAAGGGGCGTCCGTCCGGAGTGCAGAAGACCGACATGGGCCAGCCTCCAGAGCCGGTCAGGGCCTGGGTGGCCGCCATGTAGACCGTGTCGAGGTCGGGTCGCTCCTCCCGGTCGACCTTCACCGAGATGAACGAGCGGGCGAGCTCGGCCGCCGTCTCCGCGTCCTCGAAGCTCTCGTGGGCCATTACGTGACACCAGTGACAGGAGGCGTAGCCGATGGACAGGAAGATCGGCTTGTCCTCGTCGCGGGCCCGGCGCAGGGCCTCGTCGCCCCAGGGGAACCACTCCACCGGATTGTCGGCGTGCTGGCGGAGATAGGGGCTCGTCTCGTGGGCCAGGCGGTTCACCAAAGGCGATGCTAGACAGCCGCCGTGCGTGGCGAGTCCTGAATCTCCAGGTACGCCGTCCGTGCAAGGCTCAAGCAATGGATCTTGACCTGAGGGGAAGGACCGCGCTCATCACCGGCGGCAGCCGCGGCATCGGCTTGGCCGTGGCGTCTCGCTTTGCCGAGGCCGGCGCCAACGTGATGCTGGCGTCGCGCAAGGCCGAGGACCTCGAACAGGCGGTCGCGGGCCTGGTCGCAGGTGGCGCGGATGGGAACCAGGTGGATTGGCGCACCGCCCATGTCGGTCACCCCGAAGACGCGACATCTTGCGTGGCCGACACCGTCGCCCGCTTCGGGGGTCTCGACATCCTGGTCAACAACGCGGGGACCAACCCCTACTTCGGCCCGATGATCGACATCGACCTCGTCCGGGCACAGAAGACGTTCGAGGTGAACCAGCTCTCGGTGCTGGTCTGGACGGCGGCGGCGGTCAAGGCCGGGTTGCGAGGCTCCGTCATCAATGTCGCGTCCGTGGGCGGCCTCGGCGTCGAGCCGAACATCGGGTGGTACAACGTGACCAAGGCGGCGGTGCTCCATCTCACCCGGCAGCTGTCCTTCGAACTGGCGCCGGACGTGCGGGTCAACGCACTGGCCCCCGGCCTGGTCAAGACGAAGCTGGCCGCCGCCCTGTGGGAAGGAGCGGGCGAGGATCGGATCTCCGCCCACATCCCGCTCCGGCGCCTCGGCATGCCCGACGACATCGCAACGGCAGCGCTCTTCCTCGCCTC
This sequence comes from uncultured Acidimicrobiaceae bacterium, assembly GCA_963777485.1. Taxonomy (GTDB): domain Bacteria; phylum Actinomycetota; class Acidimicrobiia; order Acidimicrobiales; family RAAP-2; genus Bog-473. The sequence goes on from CAVZQP010000001.1 coordinate 984,978, forward strand.
GGAGGCCTCGTCGTGGGTGACCGGCCAGACGTTCGTCGTCGACGGCGGGACGACGGCGCAACCTTCGGGGGGCGTTGGCTGACCGGGACACCTCGTGTTCTGGCGGTGATGTCACACCTGCGGGACTCCGTCCGTCTGTGTGAGTGACCCCCAGAGACGAAAGGATGGAAGGTCCTCATGGCCCATGTCCCACTGCTGTACGAGGGCGGCGGAAAAGTCGCCCGGCTCGCCCGCTCCTACTCGGAGCGTCGTTTCGGCCAGATGGTCGAGCCCACTGCGGCGGCCTCGCACCACGCAGGCGTCCTGGTGGCGATGGGCAGCCTCGAGACCGCGGTGCAGAAAAGCTGGAAGAAGCTGGACCCGACGCTGCGCTGGTTGGCCATCCAGGCCACCTCCGCACGCATCGGTTGCTCGTGGTGCATCGACTACGGGTATTACGAGGGCATGCACGACGGCATCGATCCGGCCAAGGTGCGCGCCGTCGTCGAAGGCTGGCGGTCGAGCGACCTCTTCGACGACCGCGAACGGGCCGTGCTCGAGTATGCGGAGGTGGCGACTGGGTGCCCCGGTGAGGTGCCCGACGAGCTGGCCGGACGGATCCGGGCCCACCTGAACGACGCCGAGTTCGTGGAGCTCGCCGCCTGGGTGGCGCTCGAGAACTTCCGCTCCCGCTTCAACGCCGGCCTCGGTCTGCGCAGTCAGGGTTTCTCCGAGTCTTGTGCGATCCCTATGCGCGATCTCGGCCCCAAGGCCAGCGAACGCCCGGACGCCGTTGCCTGATCTCGACGCCGAGACGGCGACGTTCGAGGAGTGGCGTTCGCTGCTCTTCGGCATCGCGTACCGCATGCTCGGTAGCGCCACGGACGCGGAGGACATCGTGCAGGAGGCGTGCATCCGGTGGCTGCGGAGAGGCCCACAGCCGGTCGAGTCGGTGCGCGCCTATCTGGTCACGATCGTGACCAGGCTGTGTCTCGACCAGCTCGACTCGGCGCGGGCCCAGCGCGAGACCTACGCGGGTCCGTGGCTGCCCGAGCCTGTCGTCGAGGACGACGTCGCCGCGGTCGAGCAGGCGGATTCCTTGTCGCTGGCGTTCCTCGTGCTGCTCGAGGAGTTGACGCCTCTCGAGCGGGCCACGTACCTCCTGCACGACGTCTTCGGCTACTCGTTCGAGGAGGTGGCCGCCTCGCTCGGCCGCACGCCCGCCGCCAGCCGGCAGCTCGGCGCGCGCGCCCGCAAGCACGTGGACGAGCGCCGCCGGCGTTTCGACGCCGACCTCCAGCACGGCCGGGAGCTGACGGATCACTTCGTCGCCGCCTGTGCGACGGGCGACTTGTCGGGGCTGCTGGCCATGCTGTCGGAGGACGTCGTGGTGTGGACTGACGGAGGTGGCAAGGTCCGTGCCGCCCTGCGGCCGGTGATCGGGCCGCATCGCGCGTCGCGCTTTCTGGTGAACGTGGCCAAGAAGGTCCATGGTTGGCCACGGTCCGTCGTCTTGAACGGTCAGCCGGCGACTGTGTTCGTCGAGGACGGCACCGTGCTCTCCGCGTTGGTGCTGGACATCCTCGAGGGCCGCATCGTCGGGGTGCGCGTCGTCAGCAACCCCGACAAACTCGCTCGGCTGAGCGCACACCTCGAGGCGCTGGCCTGACTCGGTTCAGGACAACGCGCGCCGCCGGACCTTTCCGGACGCCGTGCGCGGCAGGTCGTCGACGATCACGAGCTCCTTCGGCGCCGCCCAGGGCGCGATGGTGTCCGCTACCACCTTGCGGAGTTCGTCGAGCGACGGGGCATCCTCCGTCGGAACGACCCAGGCCACGACGCGTTCGCCCCAATCGGGGTCCGAGCGCTTCCATACGGCGACCTCGGCGACGTCGGGGTGGGCGCTCAGCACGCGCTCGACGACGTCCGGCCAGACTTTCTCCGCGCCGGTGGTGATGACGTCGTCGATCCGGCCGGACACGGCCAGCTCGCCGCCCTCGCCGAAGTGCCCGGCATCTCCGGTGGCGAACCACGAACCGTCATCGTCCGGACCGGGAACCCGGCCGGTCGAGCCATCTCGATAGCAACGGAACAACATCGGGGCACGGATGAGGATTTCGCCCCCATCCGGGGCACCTGCGTCGCCGGCAGCGGTCGAGAAGGTGCCGTCGGCATGCCGCAGGGCGACGTCGACGCCGGGGAGAGGCTGCCCGTCGTAGACGACCCCCGAGCCCGTCTCGGTCAATCCGTATGTCGTGACGACGTTGGGCGGCAACGAATCAGGCGCCTTGCTCCCACCGAGCAGGATGCAGGCGAAGACGGAGGGGTCGAGACGCGCCAATGCGGTTGTCACGAGAGAGACATGGGTCGCCCGTCCGGTCCGGCCCGCCGCCTCGACCGCTTCGGCCTCGAAGCCGGGCATCACGAGCAAGGGGGTGCCGGTGACCACGGCGCGCGTCACCACGGCGAGGCCGCCCATGTGGGCGAGGGGCAGGCATGCGAGCCACGAATGGCGACTGGGGTCGACGCCAAGGCGCTCCGTCGTCGTTGCGGCCGACGCCACGACGGCTTCGTGCGTCAGCACCACGCCCTTGGGCTGGCCCGCCGTGCCGGACGATGCGACGACGAGGGCGTCTCCTTCCTCTACGCCCAGCCCGTCAGGGAGGGCGTGTTGCTCGCCGTCCGAGCCGACGATCCGGGTGGGGCGCAGCACATCGAGCATCGTCCTGCGGGCGGCGACGGGGAGGCGCGGGTCCAGGGGTGCTGCGGCGTCTCCGGTGTCCCAGATCGCCCGGAGGGCATCCACAAACCCCATGCCACCAGGGAGATCAAGTGCGACGAGCTCAGGCACCGGCCAGTATCGTAGGTCGCCGTGCAGACCGTGGTCAGTGGCGTTCCGGCTTCGTGAGCCCTCCTCTCAAGGTCTGGGTCGCCGGAGCCCGGCCCCGCACACTCCCCGCCGCCGTGGTGCCGGTCTTCGTCGGGACGGCAGCGGGATACTGGTCAAGCGGCCGGCTCCTGATCGACTACAGCTGCCGCGGCAGCATCGGCCAGTGCTCGTCGCTCGACCATTCGGTGTCGTGGCTCAACGCGTTCCTTGCCCTGGTCGTTGCGCTCGGCATCCAGGTCGGGACCAACTACGTCAACGACTACGCCGACGGGCAGCGAGGCACCGATGAGCATCGGGCCGGCCCCGTCCGCCTTGTCGCCGGCGGCCTGGCGACCGTACGCGAGGTAAAGATCGCCGCCGCCGCATCCTTCGCGGTCGCGGCCATCGCCGGGTTCGTGTTGGCAGCCCGCGTCACCTGGTGGTTCATTCCGCTCGGGGCCATCTGTTTCGTGGCCGGCTGGGCCTATACCGGCGGCTCCAGACCGTACGGCTACTACGGGTTCGGCGAGCTCTTCGTCTTCGTGTTCTTCGGCTTGGTCGCTACGGCGGGCTCCGCCTACGTCCAACATGCTCCGTTCCTCTGGAGCTACTCCGGCGGCGAGCTCGCCGTCTCGTTCGATTGGGGGTTCGCGCTCGCGGCCGGGGTCCCCGTGGGGTTCTTGGCGGCGGCGCTGCTCGAGGCGAACAACCTGCGCGACATCGAGACGGACGCCGAGGCGGGCAAGCGGACCCTTGCGGTGCGCCTGGGGCGGACGAACGCCGGACTTCTGTATTGCATCACCTTGATGGGCGCGGCGCTCTCCATCGGCGTGCTCTACAACTACCGGCCGTGGGCGTTGCTCGCCCTACTGGCCACACCGCTCGCCATCCTCCCGCTCCGCCTGGCCTTGAGTGATCGCAACGGACGCGACCTCTTACCGATGCTGGGCTCGACGGCGCGCCTCCAGATCGCGGTGGGGGCGCTCCTGACCATCGGACTGCTGGTGTGAGAATTCAGTCGCCCGGAGCGGGATCGATAGCGCGGAGCCAGTGCGCCACGATCCGTCCGGTGTGATCCGGTTGCGTCAAGTGCACGGCGTGACCGCCACCGGGGACGAACGACACGACGCAGGATGGCGCAAGGCGCGCGAGACGGAGCGCGTGTGCCGCAAACCGGGTGTCGTCCGTGCCCGCCAACGCGAGGATGGGGCAACCGATCGTGGGAATCGATCCCCACATCGGCTCCTGGGTTCCGGTTCCGCACAGGCGAAGGCTCGAGGCCAGGCCGGCGGCGCTATTGCGGAGGCGTTCGCCCCGATCAGCGTCGTCCCCGAGTCGCTCGAAGAGCGGCCCGCGCAGCCACGACTCGAGGAAGGCCCCGACGTCGCCCGAGCCCTCCAGCTCGTCGGCCCGCTCCTCGTCCGAGCGGCGCCGCGCGGTGCGCGCCTCGGGGTCATCGATCCCGCCGGTGGCGCCGATCAGCGCAGCACGGCTGATGGGCAGGTCGGTCTGCGTCAGCACGTGCAGTCCGACGCGGGCGCCCAGCGAATACCCGATGAGCCCGCATGCCGTGTCACCGATCGCGCCGCGTATGGCGTCTGCCACGAGCCGGCCGCTCGTCGGGAGGTCGGCCCGGACGCCATCGGAGCCCCCGTGCCCGGGAAGGTCGACGGCGACCAGGGTGTACGAGTCGGACAGCGCCTCACCGAAGCGACCCCAGAGCCGCCCCGTCTGCGTGAAACCGTGCAACAGAGCCACGGGTGGCCCGGAGCCCCGCAGTTCGACTTGGAGGGCCACGCCGGGTGAGCGTACAGGCCACCTTCTGCGCCACCCTGGTCGACGAGTGGGCGAAGCTCGGCCTGACTGACGCCGTCATCTGCCCCGGGTCGCGCTCCACACCCCTCGTGGTGCCGCTGGCCCACACGCTCCACACGCACGTGCGCCTCGACGAACGGAGTGCCGCGTTCTATGCCCTCGGTCTGGCCAAGGCGACACGACGGCCTGTCCTCATTTGTGTGACGAGCGGCACCGCCGGGGCCGAACTCCACCCGGCCGTCGTCGAGGCCCATCACGCCCGCGTGCCGCTCATCGTGTGCACGGCCGACCGGCCCCCTGAGCTCCACCACACGGGCGCTTCACAGACGATCGAACAGGACCGGCTCTTCACCGCCGAAGCGCGCTGGTATGGCGATCCAGGGGTGCCGGCGGCCGGTCAGGAGGCGACCTGGCGCCCGTTAGCGGCGCGAGCCGTCGCCGAATCCCTCCATGGGCCGAGCGGTCCGGGCCCGGTTCACCTCAATCTGGCCTTCCGCGAGCCGCTGACCGAGAACGCCGGGGCGCTGCCGCCTCCCCGGGACGATCGTGTGACCGTCGGGGACCGGACGGAGCGGATTGCGACGACCACGCCGCTGGAAGGACGCGGCATCATCGTTGCCGGCGGCCCGTCGTTCGGCGACGCCGACCCCGAGATGGTGCTCGCCTTCGCGAAGCATCTCGGGTGGCCGGTGCTCGCCGATCCGTTGTCACGCTGCCGCGTCGAGGGCACGATCGCCGCCGCCGACGCAATCGTGCGGACGCAGCCTCCGCTGCCCGACGTCGTCGTGTTGCTCGGTGCACCGTGGCTCTCCAAGGCGCTCGGCGAGTACGTGGCGAAGGCAGGGGCCGCCGGCTCCAGGATCGTCGTCATCGATCCGTGGAGCGAGCGGCCCGATCCGCAGCGGGTGGCGACGGAGTTCGTCCACGCGGAGGCGAACGTGTGGCTGCCGGCCGCGGCCGACGAAGGAACTCCGGCCGCTCCTGAGTGGCTTGCTTCTTGGCGGTCCATGGAGGAGCGGGCACAGCAGGTGTTGGACGAGGTGCTCTCGAGCGAGCTCAGCGAGCCGGCGGTGGCCCGGGCGCTGCACCGCTATGCCGCAGCAGCCGACGCCGCGGTCGTGGTCTCGGCATCGATGCCGATCCGGGACCTCGAGTGGTACGCGCCGGCACTGCCGGTGCCGCCACACGTTCTGGCCAACCGCGGCGCCAACGGCATCGACGGCCTCGTCTCCACGGCCCTGGGTGTCGCCGCCGCCCGCACGGCCGGGCGCACCCTCGCGTTCCTCGGGGACCTGGCCTTCTTGCACGACGTGTCCGGGCTGGTCAACCTTCCCGACGTGTCGTGCACGTTCGTCGTCGTCGACAACGCAGGCGGGGGCATCTTTTCGTTCCTGCCGCAGGCGAGGGCCCTACCTGCTGAGTCGTTTGAGACCTTGTTCGCGACCCCGCCCACGAGCGACCTGGGCGCGGTCGCGCGCGGGTTCGGCCTTCCTGTCGAGGAGGTCACAAAGGTCTCAGAGTTGGAACCGGCCCTTGCTGATGCTCCGGCGGCTCCGGCCATGGTTCGCGTCCGCGTGCCGTCGCGCGCTGAGAACGTGGCCGTCCACGACGCGATCAACCAGGCGGTCCGTCGCGCGCTGCACCCCTGAAAGCGGGGGAGGGCGTCGAGGTCGTGAGGTGGCCGGTCGGGCTCCGGAACGTCAATTCGACGTTCGCGTCACCCGAGATCTTCCATCCCATCTCGTGCACGAAGCGGTGGTGCTGATCGCACAGCTCGACGAGGTTCGACAGGTCGGTCGCGCCGCCGTTCGTCCAGTGGAGCACGTGGTGGACGTCGGTGAATTCGGTGTGGGTGCAGCCGGGGAACCGGCAGCCCTTGTCCCGCCGCCGGATCTCGATCCGTTGCGCGTCGGAGGGATCGCGCCGGGTGCGACCGAGGTTGAGGCTGTGCCCGGACGGCCCGTCGGCCGACACCAGGACCTTGGCGTCGCAGGCAATGCGGCGGGCCACCTCCCGGGATACTGGGCCGAGTACGTCGAGCTCCGCGCCACCGTCGCCACCCGCCAGGAACTCGAGATCAGCGTGCACCACGACCGTCGGACGGTGGCGTCGCATCCCGCCGGCCCGGGGCGTCCCGTCACCGTCGTCGGACGACGCCTTGCCGTCCACGTCCCTCTTGCACAGCGCGACCAGCGCATCAGCCATGCGCTGGTCGAAGGGGACCCGCTCCTTCGTCCGGCGGCTTGCTCGGGTGATGAGAGAACCTTTGACGACCGCGTACTGGTCCTGTGGCAGAGTCCCCGTGAGCGTCCGCCTCCGGTCGTCGAAGCGGAGGAAGCGCCGGCCATAGGAGCCCGTTGCCTGTTCGTCGGACTGTTGTCGCGCCGCCGCCGCCAGCTCGCGAACCTGCTTCGCCGACCAATGGGTGGCCTGTTCGGCGAGCTTTGCGTCGGTCTCGGGCTTCGCCACCTCGACGAGCGGCTTGACCTGGTCGAAGGACAGCTTTCCTTGTGAAAGGGCGTCGGAGATCTTGGGGAGCTCCTGCAACTTGGTCGCCGCCGTCACCCATTCGCGGGCGGTGACGGCTGCCACACCGCACTGTTGCACCAGCCAGGCGACCATCGACGTCGCACCGTCGACACGCCAGGCCTTGCGTCGGTCTAGTTCGACCACGGCGGCCAACAGCTGACTGTGGTGGGCGGAGATGGCCCGATGGTGCTGGATCACGCTCGTCACGAGCCGGTCCGTGCGCCGGGAGACCGAGTCGGGCCGAGGCCCCTCGCGCATCGTCGAAGGTGTCATGCCCGGAGAATGGTCGCAACCGCTGCGCGCGGCGCGTCGAAGTACGGGCATGCGCCCGAACCCCGGATCAGCGGTAGCCGTCCGCCGGCACCCACTCCCCGTGGCTGCGCAGCGGGAGGCGAACCGGTAGGTGGATGACGGCCTCAGGGCCGCGACGGCCCATGGACGAGGCGTCGAGGACGTAGATGTCGCTCGTGCCCCGGTTCACGTCGTCGACGACGCTCAACAGCCACCCCTCGTCGTCACTGTGCCCGTCGACCGCCCGCACGAAGAGGGGCTCGCTCGGCCGGCGCCCGGGACCGGGGTGCCATGCCACCGCCTCGTCGCGGGCGACATCGAATTTCAGGAGGCCGATCGGCGCTGCGCCACGCTCGACGACGGCGCGCGGATCAACCGCGCCATAGCGAGGCGCCGCATCCCTTCCTGCCACGTTGTCCGCCCAGTGCTCCTCGACGGAGTAGCCATAGCGAAACGGCGCCCCCTCGAGCAACGCGTCCATGCGCGGGTACTCCACGTATCGGTCGTCAACCTGTGCGCGCTCGACGCGATCGGCGGTGACCCGCCAACGTTCGAGCACGCCCAGGCTGCCTCCGATCGATGTCAGTCCGACCCCTTGTGGTCCCACGACCGATTCCGCCGGGTCGTACGGCCGCGCTGCATCGAGCGCGTCGTAGCGGCACACGAACACGACGATGTCGCCCGAGCTCTCCTCCTCCCACGCGCCGAGCACGTGGGTCACCAGGCACGGATCCAAGCGGAACCAGCGGACGTCCGCCCCGTCACCGACTCGGGGCACCACCCCGAGCCAGCCCTCCCCACCGGGCACCCAGCCGAACGGAACAGCGTGCCCACCGGCATCAGCCAGCCGCGTGGTCGGCGACTCTATGAACACCACGTGACCCGACGTGACGGCGACGTCGTGCTGCCACGTGGCGCGCTCCAACTCGACTGCCTGTGTGCTCCGCAGGGAGCCGCGGGCATCCCATTCCCCGATACGGAGCCAGATGCCTTCGGGCTGACCTTCCGCCGGCTCGAGAGGCGATGAAGCGTCGATCCGCCCTCGGTCGTCGACCGCGAAAAGGACGCGGGAACCGTCGGACGCCACCCGGTGGACGTGCGACGCGATCGGCACCGACAGCCCTCCCGCGAAATCCTGCGGCTCGAGCAGGCGGGAGTACTGCGAGGGGATGCCCGTCTCGGAGAGGGTCAGGACCGAGCCGGCGTGCCAGAACACCGAGGCGTCTGCGTCGGACTCGCTCCACCGGTACGTGACAGCCTTCCCGTCGCGGAGCTCGACGGCGTGGAGGGCGCCGATGGGCAGCCCGGCGTCGGCGAATGGATGCTGTTTCGACGCGGCATCGGTCGCGAAAGGCGAGCCCGCTGCCCCGGCCTGCGGCGTTGTCGCGTCCTCATGCTCCCCGGCATCCGGCAAGTCGGTCGAACGCAGCGCCCACGGCGACCGTGGCCCGATCCGGAACAGCGTGCCTTGGAGGTCAGGCGGGAGCGCCCCCTCCATGGGGAGTGACGCCGATTCGATGCCGATTACCACAGCGCCTCGATCACCACGATGATGTCGGGAGCATTCCCCGAGTTCACCTTCGCCAACCTCTCGCCACGGCGCCAGCCTGCGACAACCGACAGTTGAGGCCGTCCATGCAGCCGGTCAACCTACTGGCGTATGGCAAAGTCGGAGGCATGCCCACGCTCTCGGAGGACCTCGCCTTCCGCGGCCTGATCCACCAGATGACCGATCCGGAGTTGCCCAAGCGGCTCGACCAACCGGGTCTCACGGTCTATGCGGGCTTCGACCCCAGTGCGGACAGCCTGCACGTGGGCAGCCTGCTGCAGCTCTGCACGCTGCGCCGATTCCAGGAGGCGGGGCACCGGCCCATCTCTCTCGCGGGCGGTGGCACCGGCATGATCGGAGACCCCGGGGGAAAGGAGGACGAGCGCCAACTCCTCACCCTCGAGACGATCGAGGGCTACTTGGAGGGCATCCGTCCGCAACTCGGCCAGTTCCTGGACATGAACCGGGCGCTCCTGCTGAACAACGCCGACTGGCTCGGGTCGATCTCGACCCTCGAGTTCCTGCGTGACGTCGGCAAGCACTTCACCGTCAACCAGATGGTCGGCAAGGAGTCGGTGCGCACCCGATTCGAGCGCCCGGATCAGGGCATCTCGTACACCGAGTTCAGCTACATGCTGCTGCAGGCGTATGACTTCCTCCGTTTGCACGTCGACCACGGCTGCAACCTGCAGTTCGGCGGGAGCGACCAGTGGGGCAACATCACCATGGGCATCGAGCTCATTCGCAAGGTGTGTGGCGACGAGGTGTGGGGCTTCACCACGCCGCTCATCGTCAAGCCCGACGGCACGAAGTACGGCAAGACCGAAACGGGCACAGTATGGCTCGACGCGCGGCGGACGAGCCCGTTCGCCATGTACCAGTTCTTCGTCAACACCGCCGACGAACAGGTGGGGGATTTGCTGCGGTACCTCACCTTCCTCGACCACGAGGAGATCGAGCACCTCGACGAGGCGACCACCACCCGCCCCCAAGAGCGCGCCGCCCAGAAGGCGCTGGCCCGCGCCGTCGTCGATCTCGTGCACGGCCCCGACGAGGTCGCCAAATGCGAAGAGGCATCGGCGGCGCTGTTCAACGAGGAGATAGCCGGGCTGAGCGAGGAGATGCTGCTCGCGGTGACCGCGGACGCGCCCACGACGCAAGTGCCCCGCGCCGATCTGCTCAACGGCGGGCTCACACTGGTCGACGCCCTCGAACGGACCGGCCTGGTCACGTCCAGGGCCGACGGGCGGCGGACCATCGACCAGGGCGGCGCCTACGTCAACAACGTGCGCCAGACCGACGCCACGCGCACCCTCGGCCCGGACGACCTGTTGCACGACCGCTACGTGGTCTTGCGCAAGGGACGACGCGACGTCCACATCCTTCAGACCGCATGAGCGTTGCGTGAACGGGCGGCTCGTGCTCGCCTCCCTTGCCCTCACAACTGCCACGGCTGTGACGTTCACTTCGTGCGCAGGTGAGGATCAGATGGGCTCGCCCGCGCACCGCATGTCGGTGTGGGTCAAGGGCACGAACTTCGGTGAAGACATCGGCACGCTGGTCGCCGACAACGCCCGTATCCCCAAAGTCGTCCCCAACGGCTCCGGCGCGGTGCACGCCGCCTGCGGCACGCTCGTCACCGACGCCGAGATGGCGAACACGGAGCTGCCCTCGCCCGATCCCGAGGTGACCGACCTCTTGACGAAGGCCTACGGCCTGGAGGGCACGGTGGGCAACGAGTGTTACGACGCTGGCTCCACGAACAAGAAACTGCTGGCCCAATCCGCGCGCGATGCGATCAAGGCCGAGGCGCTCTACGACGAGGCGCTCCAGCGCATACGGGCCATCGACGGCAAGGTGCCCGCGACGACGACGACGGTGGGCAACTCGGGCAATTCGGGAGGCATCTTCGGGTGACAGAAGACGACAGCAAGGACACCGGCGCCCCTCACGACGAGCTCGACCGCCACCGTCGCCGGGTCCTGTGGGCCATGCCGACCGGCCTCTACCTGATCGGCAGCCGGGCCGGGGACCAAGTCAACATCATGACGGCCAACCTGGTGGTGCAGGTCTGCACGGAGCCGAAGCTCGTGGCAGTGGCGATCGAGCACGAGGCACTCACGATGCGTCTCGTCCGCGACGGCGGGGCGTTCAGCGTCTCGCTCCTCCCGCGCACCGACCGAGCGGTTGTCCGCCACTTCGCCAAGCCCGTCGTCGACGTCGAACGCTCCGCCGACGGGACCGTCCTCACCATGTCGGGCCACGCCGTCACCGAAGTCGGACCGCACAAGCTTCCGGTGCTCGCATCCGCGGTGGGCTATCTCTACTGCCCGCTCACCAGAACCGAAGAGCTGGGCAGCCACGTGCTGTGCATCGGTGAGGTGGTCGAGGTCGGCGGTGAGCCCTCGGAGGTCCTCCGGATGGAGGACACCCGCATGCACTACGGGGGCTGAGACCCGCCGGCGTCGTCAGCCCTGGCCGCCGCGCTCCGTCCCGCCGTCGGCATCCTTCGGCCGCAAGTCGATGCGCAGCGTCAAGATCCCGTCGACGAGTTCCGTCTCGGCGTCGCCGATCATGGCGAAGTCGGCGAAGTCCTGCTGGGCCTGTTGCCGGAACCGCTGGCGCTCAGGCCCCTCGATCGGCGGCATGCCCCGGGTGCGGACGGCCTCGGCTCGTTGGCGGAACCGGGCCACCATCTCCTGCGGGTCGAAGCCAGGCACGGCGGTCAGCGTAGATGCTGTGCCGGCGGTCGGCGCCCACACCACCGTGTCGAAGGTCTGACGAATTTACAGGTTGACCTGGTGCCGGGCCGTCCCGGCGATGCAAGCCACTACAATGGACAGGCGGTCGAGATGACACGTGCGGTCCGGCCGCAAGGGGGCGGAACGCCAAGGTGCGGACCGGGTGTGACAAGGAGTTCTCGTGAAAAAGGGACGCCATCGGCGCTTCGAGGAAGCGCGCAGCCTGAAACGGTCTTCGACAGAGTCGACCGGGCGGTGCCCTGAGTGCGGCGCCGAGCCCGATGACGTGCACGCTTCTTGGTGCTTGGCGGAGGAGGACAAGTACGACCGCATCCTGGGCTCCATGCCCACGACGTCGCACGCAGCCGACGACGACCCGCTGAACGACTGAGTCACTGAGTCCGCACCGGGCCGGCGGCTTCCGGCGTCCGCCAGGCAACCGGCGACGACAACCCGACGCGTCAGGCGCCGGCGCCCTCCGCGTCCGAAGCAGGCGCTGCCCCGTTCCGCTTTGTGCGCCCGCGCACGGCCGGGTGGGGGAGCGGCACGCCCTTGGTACGCAACCGGTCCTTCTCGCGGACCAACGCCACGAACCGGTCGTAGATCTTTGCGCCGACCATCTCCGTGAGCTCCGCCTGCATCTCGCGGTAGACCGGCTTCTTCCCGACGAAGGCGTCGGGGGACTCGGTGCACCACCAATGGAACTCCCGGCCCCCCTTGCCCCAGTGGCGGCGGTCCCACTGGCGGATCACAGAGATCACGTGGCCTTCGTCGTCATCGACATGATCCTCCCGGCGCAGCGGGAGCTGCCAGCACACTTCGGGCTTGAGCTCCATGAAATTCACGCCCCGCCGGGCCGCCGCGATGTGGAAGGCACAGCCGGCGCCGGCCGGGAACCCGGGCCGGTTCAGGAAGATGCAGGCGTCGTCGAGCAGACGGGTGACGGTCTCGCCGTGCTTATTGGTGTGGATGACGTTCTTCTTGACACCGTGGTTCTGCCATTCCTCCGGCGTCAGGGTCGCTGCTGCCTTCTCGACGCGCCGGGCGTCCTTCTTGTCGACGAGGTGCGCCCCGTAACTGCAGCAGCCCTGCACCAGTTCGGGCGCAGGTCCGGTGAGAACCCCCTGGCAACCGTTGCCGAAGATGCAGGTCCAGTTGCTCGTCAAGAAGGTGGCGTCGAAGACCCACGTCCTCTCCTCGTCCTCGTCCTCGAAACTGAGCCACTCGTGCGTGTCGGTCGGGGTGCGGGCCACGACGTGGACGATACTGCGCGCGCTCCGTTGCCCCGCACCATGCGGCGACAGAATCGGTGTGGCTCGCCTCGCCCCGACGCGCTACGTCGGCGCGGCGGGCCGGACCCGGACCCGGACCCGGACGCGCCGGACCCTGGACGCGCCGGACCCTGCCTCCACCAGGCGCTCAGCCCGGGGCGGTCGCCGACCCGAGATGCTGGATGCCGACGACCGGGCCGTTGAGGCGGATGCCGCCCATCGACCCGAGGAACGGAGCGTCGCCGTAGGTGAAGACGCCGCCGTCGGCGCCGACCTCCCAATACCCCTTGCCCGAGTGCGTGACCGCGACTCCCACGACCGGCGCATTGAGGCTCTGCCCCGGCTTGAGCGAGCCCGGCACGGAGCCGAAGAAGTTCTGGGTTCCGAAGGCGAAGGCCCCACCGTCGGTCGCGACGAGGACATAGCCCTGTCCACTGGCGGCCGCGGCGATCCCCACAATGGGCATGTTGATGTGAACGCCGCCAAGGCCGCCGACATAGTGCGCCGAGCCTTCGGCGTAGACGTCGCCGAGTTGGTCGGTCAGCCAGGCACCCTGGCCGTCGGTGGTCGAGGCCATGCCCACGATGTGAGCGCCCGTCGGGAGCTGGATCGCCGGCAACGCGGGAGCGGCGCCGTAGTTGTAGATCTTCCCGTTCTGGGCGGCGAGCCAGTAGCCGTTCTCGCTCGGCGGCGCCGCAATGGCGGCGATGGGCGAGGGGATCTTCTGGCCCCCGAGCGAGCCAAAGAAGTTGGCACCACCAAGTGCGAAGACCCCACCATCAGACCCCACCATCAGATAGGCGGCCGGACCGGGTGCGTTGGCCAGGCCCACGATGGGCGCGTTGAGGTGGTTGTTGGCGAGCGACCCGCTGAACAGCAGGCCGTAGTCGAAGATGCCACCCTCGTCGGCTACCAGGCGATAACCGTTGAAATTCTGGCCGACCTCGACCGACCCGATCGTGCAGCTCGAGGCGGCACCTGCGCCACGGGCCAAGCCCCGCTGGTCCGTTCCCACCCCGGTGCCGACGCAGGTGGCATCGGGGATCGCCCCGACCTCCGGCGCGCCGTCGGCCGGCAACAGCGTCTGGGTCGGGCCTCCGTTGTTGGCCAATGGGCCGAGCTGGGGGTCCTTGCCAGTCAGGTCAGTGGCGACCGGGCTCGCGCACGCGGAAGTGTCCGTCAGGTTGTAACCGAGCGAGGTGACCGAGCCCGGTCCGGTGAAGGAACAGTTTGGCGTTGTTCCCCCGCTGTCGCTGCCATTGGCGAGGATGGTCTGAGCGAAGGTGAGCGTCGAATCGTCGATGGTCTGCACGTTCCCGGCGCCAGTTCCCGTCTCGGTGGCCGTGTTCCCCGAGACCGTGTCGAACCGGAACGCAGTCGACACGGTCGGCGACTCTGCACACGCCGTACCGAAGTAACCGCCGCCGTTCAGGGCAGTGTTCCCCGTGATGGTGTCGTTGGTCAGCGCGACGGCGTTGCAGCTGTTCGAGAGGATGCCGCCGCCGTCGCCGAGGATCGCGCTGATGCCGACCAAACCTCGGACCACGTTGTTGGCAATGGTCGACGCGGTGATGCTGGTCGAGCCCGCCTGAGCCGTGTCGAACGCCAGCCCGCCGCCGGCCTCGGTCGCGTCGTTCCCGCTGATCGTCTCGTTCGTGAAGGTGTCGGTGGGGCCGCCCTCCCCAGAGCTCGTGAAGACACCGCCGCCCTCATAGGCGATGTTGTCGCTTATCGACCCGCCCGTAAAAGTGTTCGTCCCGGCGTAGATCCAGAACCCGCCGCCGTCGCCGTTCGGTGCACCCACCGAACCGGACCACGAGGCCTCGTTCCCGTTCACCGTCAGGCCGTTGAAAGCGTTGGTGCCCCCGCCGACGGCAAACGCGCCGCCGTCGCTGCTCGTGGCGACGTTGTTGGAGGCTGTTCCCCCCGTGAACGTGTTGGTGCCGCCAAGGATGTTGGCGCCAGCCGCCTGGCTCGCGATGGACCCCGTGTTGCTGACGGAGTTGCCGTCAGAGAAGGTGGGACCACCGATTGTCTCGCCGGTGAATTGATTGGTCCCAGCGTCGATCTCCATGCCGCCTCCATCGTTGCCGGTACTGGCCGTGTTGGCTGCGATTGTGTCGTTGGAGAACGAGTTCGTTCCTCCATCTATGTAGATGCCGCCACCACACTGATGGGACGTGTTTCCTTGCGTGGAACTGCTTCCTCCGTACGTCACCCCAGAGCTGGTGGCGGAGCCGCCCTCGACCGCCAGGCCTCCGCCGCACCCGGAGGCGGAGTTGCCTTGGTCGGCGGGCGACGTCGATCCGGTGCCGCCGATCGTCCCGCCGGACAACGTCAGGGTGCCGCTGTCCATCATGAAGCCGGCCCCGTCACCGCCGGCGTTGTTGTCACTGATGATGTCGTTGGTGAGGGTTGTCGTAGCAGTCGATGGCGCCAAGAACTGAGCGATTGCGCCGCCGTTCCCGCCAGACGAGTTCCCGATGAATGTCGAGCCAGTCACGGTCAGGTTCCCGCCGTTCAAGATCGCGCCGCCTCCGTTGCCGGTCGAGTTGTCGGTGAATGTCGACGATGTGATTGTGGCCGTTCCGTCGTTCCAGATGGCGCCGCCGCTGCCACCGTTCGCGATGTTGTGGGTGAGCGTCGAGTTCTGCAGCGTGAGTGTTCCGCCGTTGTTCCAGATGCCGCCGCCGCTCTCGTCGCCGTCGCTGACGGTGCTGTTGTCTCCGTCTTCGATCGTCACCCCGGTGATCGCGGCGTTAGTCCCGGAGCTGATTTCGAAGACGCCGAACGTCACGGTGCAACTGACCCCGGTGCATTGGGCCTGGATGACCGAGGTCGACGCGCCCACGCCCGCGACCGTCACCGAGCTCGAACTGTTCGAGGCCGTGACGACGAGCAGGCTGAGCACTTGGTAGACCGAGCCTGCGTTGAACTCCACCCCGGTCGGGTTGGGAAGGCTCACCACGACGGAGCCACTGAGGGTGGCGGCTTCCGTGAGAGCCGCCCGCAGCGTGCAGTCCGGACCCGTCGTTGGAGTGGACGTTGTGCAGTTGCTCGGCGTGGGCGATCCGTCGTTCGCATCGTTGACGACGAGTGTGGTCGCCGCCCCCGCCGGCGAGGACGCAATGGGAAGAAGCGCGATTCCGGCGCCGGCTCCGGCCGCCCCGATGAGCAATGCGCAGCCAGCAAAAAATCGTCCGAACAGCTTCACCACGACCACCTCCGAAGCTCTACTGGCTGCGACCGTAGCGCTCCACAGCAGTTTGAGGGAGGGAAGCGGGCAACGCAGTGTTGCCGCGAGTCGCGTGGCCCCTCTGGCAACCCGGGCTCCCAGGGGGCCACACGTTCCCTCGATCCACCCTTCCGCGCGGGACCGTAGACTGTCGCGTATGGCAACCCAGACCCAGGACTTCCAGGCCACGACGCCGACGACACCGCTCGTGGCCCTCACCCCCGAGGCGTACAAGGTGGTGACGGAGGCGATCGGGCAGGAGCCGGACCCCGCTTCGCTCGCCCTGTGGCTCGAGGTGCGCGGCGTCCAGGCGGGCGTCTTCGTCTACGACCTCTATTTCCAGGCCCTCTCCGACGCCGGCGAGGGCGACGCCCGAGTCGCCCAAGATGAGCTCGACATCGTCGTCCCCGAAGGGAGCGTCGACCGGCTCCGCGGCGCCCGGCTCGAGTGGTCCGAAGAGAACGGGGGCGGCCTGGTGCTCGTCAACCCGAACTCGCCCGCACCCGAAGAGGTCGCGCCGAACGTGCCGCCCGAAGTCTTGGCCAAGGGGATCACCGGTCCGCTCGCGCTGCGGGTGGCCGCCGTCCTCGAGCAGTCCGTGAACCCGGCCATCGCCAGTCACGGCGGGCGGGCCGACCTCGTCGCGCTGAACGACGAGGACGGTACGGCGTACCTTCGCCTGTCCGGCGGGTGCCAGGGCTGTGCCATGTCGCAGATGACGCTGCGGCAGGGGATCGAGACGACGCTGCTCGAAGAGGTCCCCGAGCTGACCAAGATCCTGGACGTCACCGACCACGGCAGCGGCGAGAACCCCTTCTACAGCTGACCGACCAGGGATTCACCTGGTCACCAACGTGATCTGGGCACCGGGAGTCCCACAGGCGTCCGGTAGCGTTGCACCGTGCTGCGCTTCCTGACCGCAGGCGAATCCCACGGCAAGGCCCTCGTCGTCATCGTCGAGGGTCTGCCCGCCGGCCTGTCAGTCGAGGCATCCGACGTCGGGGCCGAGCTGGCCCGTCGCCGCCTCGGCTACGGGCGCGGCCCGCGCATGCGCTTCGAGGCCGACGAGGTCACCCTCCTGGGCGGCATCCGTCACGGCCGCACGCTCGGCTCTCCCGTCGCCATCGAGATCGCCAACACCGAGTGGCCCAAGTGGACCGAGGAGATGTCGCCCGAACCGGGTGCCCCGGGCCCCGGCAAGGTGCTCACCCAACCCAGGCCGGGGCACGCCGACCTGCCCGGGATGCTCAAGTACGGCTTCGATGACGCCCGAGACGTGCTCGAGCGCGCCTCGGCCCGGGAGACCGCCGCCCGGGTCGCCGCCGGCACGCTGGCCAAGCTCCTGCTGGAGCAGCTCGGCACGTCCACCGTGAGCCACATCGTGGCCCTGGGCGACGCGGCCACGTCACCGGACAGCCCGCGGCCCGGGCCGAGCGACCTCGAGAAAGTCGACGAGAGCGCGGTGCGCTGCTTCGATCCTGTGGCCGAGGAGGCGATGATCGCCGCGGTGAAGGCGGCGGCCAAGGTCGGCGACTCGCTCGGTGGCGTGGCCGAGATCCTGGCCTACGGGGTGCCCGTCGGCCTCGGCAGCCACGTCCATTGGGACCGCAAGCTGGACGCCAACCTCGCCCAGGCCTTCATGTCGATCCAAGCGGTCAAGGCTGTCGAGATCGGCGAGGGATGGGACAACGCGTCCCGCCGCGGCTCGGAGGCCCACGACGCGATCCTCTACGAGGAGTCCGAGGGCTACGTGCGGTCGACCGACCGGGCCGGCGGCATCGAGGGCGGCATGTCCAACGGCTCGCTCATTGTTGCCAGGGTCGCCATGAAGCCTCTCGCCACCCTCAACCGTCCGGTGCTCCAGACAGTGGACGTCGTGACCAAGGAGTCCACCGTCAGTTTCAAGGAACGGACCGACGTCACGGCCGTGCCGGCCATGGGCGTCGTCGCCGAGTCGATGATGGCCCTGGTCCTGGCGAACGAGGCCCTTCGCAAGTTCGGGGGTGACTCGCTGGCCGAGATCGTCCGCAACCGGGACGGCTATGTCGCGTCGCTCGGGTCGACCCCGTCGTCGGCGACGGGACGACACGGCCCCGGCGCCGGCTCGAGCAGCGCAGCCCAGTGACGCCTCCCCGCATCCTGCTCGTCGGGATGATGGGTTGTGGCAAGACGACGACCGGAGGGCTCGTGGCCCGTCGTCTGGGTTGGGACTATCGGGACTCCGACGCCGACGTCGAGGCGCTCACCGGTCGAACCGTTCCCGAGATCTTCGCCAGCGACGGCGAGGCTGCCTTCCGCAAGGTCGAGGCCGAGGTCCTCGCAACTGCGTGCACCAGCGAGCAGCCGACCGTCATCTCTGTCGCCGGGGGTGCGGTGCTGAGCGCCGACAACCGGAAGCTGATCCGCGAGTGCGGCACCGTCGTGTGGCTCCGGGCCGAACCGCAGCGGCTCGCCGAGCGGGTCGGTGACGGCGCCGGGCGACCGCTTCTCGAGGGCGACAAGAGCGAGATCATGGCCCGCCTCCTCACCGAGCGGGCCCCGCACTACGCAGAGGTCGCCGACGCCGTGATCGACGTCGACCATCTCACACCCGACCAGGTCGCTGACCGGGTGCTCGCCGCCGCGGGCATTCGCCCCTCCGAGGCACCGGCGGCGCACTCCAACTGACCGCCGTCATGCGCGCCCTCTCTGTCGATCTCGCCGAACGCTCGTACCCCGTCCTCGTCGGACCCGGCGCCCGCCACGAGCTCGGGCGCTTCCTGCCTCCGTCGGCGAAGTCGGCGGTGATCGTCACCCAGGAGGCGATCAAGAAGGCGGGCTGGGTGGACGGTCTCGATCCGGGTGTGCCCTCCGAGGTCTTCGTCATTCCCGACGGGGAGGATGCCAAGACCCTCGCCACGGTCGAGATGCTCACACGCCATTTCGCCAACGCCGGCCTCTCCCGGGCCGATGTCGTCATCGCCGTCGGCGGCGGCATCGTCACCGACGTCGCCGGCTTCGCGGCCGCCACCTACCACCGCGGCACGGCGTACGTGAACGTCGCCACCTCGTTGCTCGCGCAAGTCGACGCTGCCATCGGCGGCAAGACCGGCGTCAACCTGCCCGAGGGCAAGAACCTGGTCGGCGCCTTCTGGCAGCCGAACGCGGTGTTGTGCGACACAGAGACCCTCGGCACGCTCCCACCCCGGGAGTGGGCCTGTGGCCGGGGCGAGGTCGCGAAGTACGCCTTCCTGGGCGAAGCGCCGACGGCCGACCAACCGGTCGAGGAGCAGGTGGCCCGGTGTGTGGGCATCAAGGCGGCCGTCGTGGCCGACGACGAACGCGAGGGCGGTCGCCGCATGATCCTCAACTACGGCCACACATTGGCGCACGCGCTCGAAGGAGCGGCCCTCTCCGAGCACCACGAATGGGACGTGCGGCACGGCGAGGCCGTGGCCATCGGCCTCCTCTTTGCCGCGCTGCTCGCCCGGAGGCTGGGTCGGATCGACGAAGCACGCGTCGAGGAGCACCGCCATGTGATCGGCAGCTTCGACCTCCCGACCGACCTGCCGCCTGACGCAGATGCGGGGGAACTCCTCGAGTTCATGGGCCGCGACAAGAAGGCCCAGCAGGACCTCACCTTCGTGCTCGACGGCCCGAACGGGGTGGAGCCCGTGAAGGGCGTGGCCACCTCCGACGTGGTCGCTACCCTGGCGGCCATGGGTGCACGCCGGTGAACGTGACCGACCGCAGCAGACGCCGATGAGCCGGGTCCTCCTTCTCTCCGGCCCCAACCTGAACCTGCTCGGCGAGCGAGAGCCCCACATCTACGGGACGGCCACCCTCGACGATCACGTCAAGCGGGCCGAGGCCGCCGCCGCCGGCCACGGCCTGGAGCTCCGGCACATCCAGTCGAACCACGAGGGTGAGCTGATCGACGCCGTGCATGCCGCCCGCGGCATCACCGACGCGTTGATCATCAACGCGGGTGCGCTGAGCCACACCTCGTGGTCCCTCCACGATGCGGTGGCTGCCTTCGACGGTCCCGTCGTCGAGCTGCACGTCTCGAACCCGGCCGCCCGGGAGCCGTTCCGCCACACGTCGGTGCTGGCACCGGTCGCGAACGGCCTGGTCGCCGGGTTCGGAGGGTTGGGCTACGAGCTGGCTGTCGAGGCCGTCGCCGCACTGTTGAAGGGAGCCGACGCATGACCACCACCAATCCCTACGCCCCGCCCACGGATGCCCTCCCGGCACTCACGGTGACCGGCCGCCTCGATCGCCTGCGCGCCGCCTTCGACGAGCACGAGATCGACGCCCTCGTCGTGACGACGCTACCCAACGTCCGCTACCTGACCGGCTTCGCCGGCTCGGCCGGCGTGTTGACCGTCACCCGCGACACGGCGCTGCTCACGACGGACGGCCGTTATCGCACCCAGTCGGCCGAGCAGGTCGACAAGACGGGAGCAGCGGCGCAGGTCGACATCACCATCGGCCCCGCGGCGGAACAGCGCAAGGCGGCGCAGACGCTCCTCACCGACGCCGCCAAAGCGATCGCCCGCATCGGCCTCGAGGCCGACCAGGTCTCGTGGAGCGCACAGCGCACGTGGGCCGACCTCCTGGGCGAAGACCGACTCGTCGCCACCTCCAACGCGGTCGAGGCACTGCGCGAAGTGAAGGACGCCGCCGAGATAGCCCGGATGGAGCACGCTGCCGCCATCGCCGACGCCGCGCTCTTCGACACCCTCCCGCTCATGAGCCAGGGCGTCACCGAGGAGCACTTCGCCCTCGAGCTCGATACGGCCATGCGCCGTCACGGCGCCGAGAGCACCGCCTTCGAGACGATCGTCGCGGCCGGTGAGAACTCGGCGAAGCCGCACCACCACCCTGGCGGCCGTCGCATCGCAACGGGCGACCCGGTGGTCGTGGACTTCGGAGCGACCTTCGAGGGTTACCGCTCCGACATGACGCGCACGTTCTGCGTCAACGAGGACCCGACAGGCGAACTCGCACGGATCTTCAACGTCGTCCAAACATCCCAAGCCGCCGGCGCCAAAGCCGTCAAGCCGGGCATCAGCGTCAAAGAGGTCGACGACGTCTGCCGCCGCATCATCGCCGACGCCGGCTGGGCCGACCGCTTCGAGCACGGAACAGGTCACGGCGTCGGGCTCGATATCCACGAAGCGCCGACGGTGTCCCAGTTGGGCACTGCTATCCTCGCTCCCGGATTCGTCGTCACCGTCGAGCCTGGTGTCTATGTTCCCGGGCACGGCGGCGTCCGCGTCGAGGACACCCTGGTGGTCACCGAGGACGGCGCCCGCGCACTCACCCGATTCACGAAGGACATCCATGGCAGTCTCGACCAATGACTTGAAAAACGGCATGAGCTTGGACCTCCCCGAGGGCCTGTTCAACGTCGTCGAGTTCCAACACGTCAAGCCCGGCAAGGGCGGCGCGTTCGTGCGCACCAAGCTCAAGAACGTCCGCAGCGGCGCGGTGATCGAGCGCACCTACCGGGCCGACGAGAAGCTCGAGCAAGCGATCATCGAAAAGCGCGACATGCAGTTCCTCTACCGCGACGGCGCCGACTTCGTGTTCATGGACACGACGAGCTACGAGCAGATGACCGCGTCGCCCGACTCGCTCAGCGACGCGCCGAGCTACCTGAAGGAGGGCGACGCGGCGAACCTGCAGATGTACAACGGCGAGATCGTCGGCGTCGACCTCCCCGCCGCCGTCGAGCTGACGGTGACCGAGACCGAGCCCGGCATCCAGGGCGACCGCGTCTCGGGCGCCCGCAAGCCGGCCACGCTGCAGACCGGCCTCGTCGTCCAGGTGCCGCTCTTCGTGAACACCGGCGACGTGATCAAGGTCGACACGCGCTCGGGCGAGTACCTGACCCGGGCCTGACAGCCCGGCACCTCGTCTTTCCACCGCGACCTCGTCCGAGGCGCCCCTTCGTGCCACCACCACCCTCCGCCCCCGACGCCGGCGCCGCCCCCCGCCACCAACAGCGCGAGCGGGCGTTGTCGCTCCTCTACGAGGCGGAATTGAAGGGGGAGGATCCCGTCACCGTGGCGGACGCGCTGGTCGTCCCGCCGGACCCCTACGTGCGCACGCTGCTCGAACAGAGCGTCGGCACCAAAGAGGAGGCGGAACGGCGCATCGCCGCGGCCTCGGTCGGCTGGCCGCTCGACCGGATGGCCGTCATCGACCGACTCGTCCTCCGGCTCGCGGTCGCCGAGCTGCTCGATCCCGACGGGCCACCGCCGGCCGTCGTCATCGACGAGGCCGTCGAGCTGGCCAAGACCTATTCGACGGACGAGTCGGGCCGCTTCGTCAACGGCATCCTCGCCGCCATCGCGCCGGACCTCCGGCCGCCTTCCGCCTGATCAGCGCTTCCGCCGCTCGTGGCGCGACTGCGCCCGCTTGGCCTTCCGGGTCCGACGGCTTGCATCGTCGTGGGCGTGGACAGAATGCGTCGAGTGCGTGGCGTGGGCGACCTCGTCCTCTTCGTATGCCCTGCGGCTGCGGGACCAGGCGCCGAGGCCCCCCACGATCAACACGACCGCGAGGATGCTGAAGATCAGGACGTAGAACATGCCTCATTAGATCATGGCCGTTTCAGCCCCGGCCGGCCTGCAAAGACCCGTACATGGCACGCGGGCCCTCGCGGTCGGTGATTGCCCCCTATCGGAACCGCGCCCGGCCGCGCTAAAGTCTTCGTCTGACCGTGAAGTGGGTCCTGTGAGGCTCACACGGCAGGAGGAACAGTGGCCGAACGCGAACGCAGTCACACGCGGCCCCTCGGGGGTGTGTTCGTCGCCCATTCCCAGGTTCTCACCTCCGCCGACGTGCAGCGGGCCCTGACCCGGATGTCGCACGAGGTCGTCGAGCGCAACGGCGGCCTCTCCGACGTGATCCTGATCGGCCTGCAGACCGGCGGCGTCCCCCTGGCCACGAAGATGGCAGAGATCCTCCGCCAGATCGAGAATGCGGACGAGCTCGCAGTCGGGAGCCTCGACGTCGCCTTCTACCGCGACGACATCGGCCTTCGTCCCGTGCTGCCCGAGGCGGTGACTGACGTTCCGATCGACCTGGCCGGACGGATCGTCGTGCTGGTGGACGACGTGCTGTTCACCGGCCGGACCATCCGTGCCGCCCTGAACGCCCTGAACGACTACGGCCGCGCCAAGGCGGTCCAGCTGGCCGTCATGATCGACCGGGGCCACCGCGAGCTGCCCATACGCCCCGACTTCGTCGGCAAGAACTTGCCGACCCGACGCGAGGAGATGGTCGACGTCGGCGAGGACGGCGTCTGGATCGGCACCTTGGAGGACAGGTGAGCGGGCCCCAGCATCTGCTCTCCGTGGCCGACCTCGGCCGTGAAGGCATCGCCGAGGTCCTGCGCGTCGCCGAGTCCTTCGCCGAGGTCGAGCGGCGCTCGGTGCCGAAGGTCCCGACCCTGCGCGGCAAGGTGGTCGCCACCCTCTTCTTCGAGGAGTCGACGAGGACCCGCCTCTCCTTCGAGACAGCCGCCAAGCGCCTTTCGGCCGACGTGCTGTCGCTCGCCGTTGCGAGCTCGTCGGTCAAGAAAGGTGAGAGCCTCCGCGACACCGTCGAGACGGTGGAGGCCATGGGCATCGACGCCGTGATCATCCGCCACTCCTCGTCCGGCGCGCCGCATCAGGTCGCACGCTGGGTCGAGCGCGCCCGCGTCGTGAACGCGGGGGACGGCTGGCACGAGCACCCGACCCAGGGGCTGCTCGACTGCTTCACCGTGCGCCAGGTGCTGGCCGAGCGGAAGGGCGCGGCGCCCGAGGAATTGGGCATCGGTTGTTTCGAAGGGCTGCGGGTCCTGATCGTCGGGGACGTCCGCCACAGCCGGGTGGCACGGTCGGAGGTCCTCGCCTACAGCGCGCTCGGCGCCCACGTCACCCTGGCGTCACCCGGCAGCCTCCTGCCGCCGTCGCTCGAGGGCTGGCCGGTCGAGGTGGCCGCGGACTTCGACGAGGCACTGGGCGACGCAGACGTCGTGTCGCTGCTCCGCCTGCAGGCCGAGCGGGGGAGCGGCTCCTTCGTGCCGAGCCTGCGCGAGTACACGGCCGGCTGGGGACTGACGGCTCGCCGTGTCGCCCGCCTGCGCGACGACGCCATCGTGACGCACCCCGGACCAATGGTGCGGGGCGTCGAGATCGCGTCCGACGTCGCCGACCTCCCGCGCACCGTCGTCACCCAGCAGGTGGCGAACGGCGTTGCGGTGCGCATGGCGATTCTTTTCCTGCTGCTCGGCAGCGAGCTGCCCGGTGCGGCGGAGGTCCCTGACGTTGCCTGAGCCCAAGGTCACACTCCTTCTGCGCGGCGGATCGGTCGTCGGCCCCGAGGGGCTCACCCGGGCCGACGTGGCCGTCGGCGGCGCGGTCGTGCTCGACGTGGCGGCGTCGATCGACCCGCCCAAGGGTGCCACGGTCCTCGACGCCACCGGGTGCCTCGTGGGGCCGGGCCTCGTCGACCTGCACACGCACCTCCGCCAGCCCGGGCGCGAGGAGGCCGAGACGATCGAGACGGGGACGCGGGCGGCGGCGCTCGGTGGCTACACCGCGGTCGTGGCCATGCCCAACACCGAGCCGCCGATCGATTCGGCCGGTGTGGTCCGGGAAATCCTCGACCTGGCCGTCGGGTGCGCGGCCGAGGTCGCAGTGTCGGGCGCCATCACGGTCGGCCGGGCCGGCACGGCACTGGCGCCGATGGGGGAGTTGGCCTCGCTGGGTGTCACGCTCTTCACCGACGACGGCGCAGGGGTCCAGGACGGCGCGCTCATGCGGCGTGCGCTGGACTACGCGAAGGGGCTCGGCGTGACGCTGGCACAGCACTGCGAAGACAGCTGCCTGGCTGACGGCGGTGCAATGCATGAGGGCGAGTGGTCCAGCCGGCTGGGCATTCCCGGCATGCCGGCTGCGGCCGAGGAGGCGATGGTCGCGCGCGACATCGCGCTGGTGCGACTCACGGGCGCGCCCGTCCACTTCCTGCACCTGTCGACGGCAGGCTCGGTCGAACTGGTACGGCGGGCGAAGGCGGAAGGCCTGGCGGTGACGGCCGAGGCGGCACCGCACCACATGCTGCTGACGCACGCCCTCGTCGCAGGCTACGACCCGGTCTTCAAGGTGAACCCGCCGCTGCGCACCGGTGCGGACGTCGCCGCCGTGGTAACCGGCCTGTGCGACGGCACCATCGACGCGGTCGCCACCGACCACGCGCCGCACGCGCCCGAAGCCAAGGACGTGCCGTTCGACCAGGCGCCACCGGGCATGCTCGGGTTGCAGACCGCGCTGCCGGTCGCGTGGGAGGTGCTGTCGTCCCGTCTCGGGCCCGAGCGGGTCTTCGCACTGATGAGCACGCAACCGGCGGCGATCGCCAAACTGACCGCGACCGACCCGCGGGTGGGCGGCCACAGCGCGCAGGGAGGACCGGTCGAGGCTGGCGCCGCAGCCAACCTCTGCGTGTTCGACCCCGCCGCGACGACGGTGGTGGAACCGGCGCGGCTGGCCAGCCGGAGTCACAACACGCCGTACGCGGGGCGCTCGTTCCAAGGTGCGGTGCGACACACCGTGCTGCGGGGCGAGCCGACCGTGATCGACGCGGTGGCGCAGCGATGACGGCGGTCACCGAGCCGGAACAGCGGACGCCGGCGCTGTTGGTCACGGCCGACGGCGCGGTCTTCGCCGGCGAAGCCGCGGGTGCGGCCGTGCGGGTGGCGACGGGCGAACTCGTCTTCAACACGGCGATGAGCGGGTACCAGGAGGTGATCACCGACCCGTCGTACGCCGGGCAGGTGATCTCGTTCACCAGCACCCACATCGGCAACTACGGCACCAACGGGGCGGACGACGAGGCGCTCGTGCCGCAATGTCGCGGCGTGGTGGTCTGCGATCTGGCCGACGTGCCGTCGAACTGGAGGGCCACCGAGGGCCTCGAGCCGTTCCTGCGGCGCCACGGCGTCCCCGCCATGACCGGCGTGGACACCCGCCGTCTGGCTCGTCACGTGCGCGTCGCCGGCGCCGTGCCCTGCGCGTTCGGTACCGCGTCCGAGCGCGAGTTGCGGGACGCTGCCGCGGCTGCAGTCGGAACGGACGGGATGGACCTGGTGAGCGGCGTGACCGCATCGGAGCCGAGCGTGCATCCCTATAGCGGGGCCGGCGGCCGCGCGGGGCCCGACGCCGGCCTGCGCGTCGTCGCCTACGACTTCGGCGTCAAGACGACCATGGTGCGTCTACTGACGACGTTGGGGACGGTCACGGTCGTGCCGGCGGGGACGACGGCCGACGATGTGATGGCGCTCGAGCCTGACGGCGTGTTCCTCTCCAACGGTCCCGGCGACCCCGCGGCCCTGCCGGGACCGGCGGCGGCCATCGCGGACCTCGTCGGCCGCGTGCCCATCTTCGGGATCTGCCTCGGTCACCAGATCCTCGCCACGGCGCTCGGCGGCACCACCTACAAGCTGCCGTTCGGCCACCACGGCGCCAACCACCCGGTGCAGCGCCTCGAGACCGGCGTCGTCGAGATCACGAGCCAGAACCACAACTACGCCGTTGCGGCCGGCTCGATCCCCGACGCCGAGACGACGCACGTGAACCTGAACGACGGTGTGGTCGAGGGGTTCCGCTCACTGAAGGCGCCCGCGTTCTCGGTGCAGTACCACCCCGAGGCCGCGCCCGGGCCCCACGATGCGCGTTACCTGTTCGGCGCCTTCCGAGACCTCATGCTGGCCGATCCCACCGCAGCTGCCCGCGCCGCTGGGGCGCGCTAGAGCGGGGCAGGGGAGAGCGCAGCACCGTGCCACGCCGCGACGACCTGCACACGATCCTCGTGATCGGCTCCGGCCCGATCGTGATCGGTCAGGCCTGTGAGTTCGACTATTCGGGTACCCAGGCTTGCCGGGTCTTGCGCGAGGAGCGCTACCGCGTCGTCCTGGCCAACTCCAATCCGGCCACGATCATGACGGACCCCGCCACGGCGGACCGCACCTACGTCGAGCCGCTGGACGTGGACGTGCTGAGCGCGATCATCGAGAAGGAGCGGCCGGACGCGCTGCTGCCGACACTCGGCGGGCAGACCGCGCTCAACCTCACCATGCAGTTGGTCGAGCGCGGGGTGCTCGAGCGCCACGGGGTGGAGGTCATCGGCGCCAGGCCCGAGGCCATCGCCACCGCGGAAGACCGCGACCGGTTCAAGTCGGCCATGGAGGAGATCGGCCTGGAGGTGCCGCGTTCGGGCTTCGCCCACTCGCTGGAGGAGGCGGAGGGGATCGCCGAGGAGATCGGCTATCCCATCATGGTGCGGCCCAGCTACATCCTCGGCGGCAAGGGCACCGGGATCGCCGAGGACGCGGCGCACTTCGGGCACCTCGCCTCCGAGGGCCTCGCGGCCAGCCCCGTCGGCCAGATCCTCGTGGAGCAGTCGATCGCCGGCTGGAAGGAGTTCGAGCTCGAGGTGATGCGCGACGGCGCCGACAACTGCGTTGTCGTGTGCTCCATCGAGAACTTCGACCCGATGGGCGTGCACACCGGCGACTCCATCACGGTCGCGCCGGCCCAGACGCTGACCGATGTCGAGTACCAGGCGATGCGCGACGACGCCTTCGCCTGCCTGCGCAAGGTTGGCGTCGAGACGGGCGGGTCCAATGTGCAGTTCGCAGTCGACCCCGCGACGGGCCGCCGGGTCATCATCGAGATGAACCCACGCGTCTCCCGCTCCTCCGCCCTCGCCTCGAAGGCGACGGGCTTCCCCATCGCGAAGATCGCCGCCCGTCTCGCCGTCGGGTACCTGCTCAACGAGATCCCCAATGACATCACCAAGGCGACGCCCGCGTCGTTCGAGCCGACGATCGACTACGTCGTGACGAAGGTGCCGCGCTGGGCTTTCGAGAAGCTCCCCGGCGCCGAGGTGCGCCTCGGCACGCGCATGCAGTCCGTCGGCGAGGTCATGGCCATCGGTCGCACGTTCTGCGAGTCGCTGCAGAAGGCGTTGCGCTCGCTGGAGCAGGGTCGGGCCGGCCTCAACGGTGATCCGGCGGAGACCGCGCTCGACGACGTCACAACGCCCGATCTGCTCGCGCGCATCGGCGTGGCCACACCCGACCGCGTCTTCGAGCTCGAGGCGGCCCTCCGGCGGGGGGTCGGCGTGGACGAGATCGTGGCCCGCACAGGCATCGATCCCTGGTTCGTGCGGCAGGTGGCGCGCATCTCGGCCGAGCGGGCCCGGCTGGCCGCCACCGCCACGCTCGGGGCGCACGACTACCGGCGGGCCAAGCGCCTCGGGTTCTCCGACGCACAGCTGGCCTTCCTGCGCGGCACCACGGCCGCAGAGGAGCGGGCTGCCCGCCTGGCCCTCGGCGTGCGGGCCACGTTCAAGACAGTCGACACGTGCGCGGCGGAGTTCGAGGCCTTCACGCCCTACCACTACGCGACCTACGAGGAGGAGGACGAGGTCCGCCCGTCGGAGCGGGCGCGCGTGGTCATCCTCGGCTCGGGCCCCAACCGGATCGGCCAGGGCATCGAGTTCGACTACTGCTGCGTCCACGCCTCCATGACGCTGCGCGACGCCGGCTACGAGACCGTCATGGTCAACTGCAACCCCGAGACCGTCTCGACCGACTACGACACGTCGGACCGGCTCTACTTCGAGCCATTGACCGACGAGGACGTGGCCAACGTGCTCGATGCGGAGCGCGCCGCGGGCGGCGAGGTGGCTGGCGTCATCGTCTCGCTCGGCGGCCAGACGCCGCTCAAGCTGGCGGGGACGCTCCCGCCCGAGCTGGTGCTCGGCACCAGCCCCGCCTCGATCGACCTGGCCGAGGACCGCGAGCGCTGGAACGCGCTGTGCCACGAACTGTCTATTCCGCAGCCGCCCGGCGGTACGGCGACGACCACCGCACAAGCGCTTGCTGTCGCAAGCCGTGTCGGGTACCCCGTGCTCTTGCGGCCGAGCTACGTGCTCGGTGGACGCGCCATGGAGATCGTGTACGACGACGACGGCGTGCGCCGCGTCATGCAGGCGATGACGACCGGCGCGCTCGCGCGTGAGGGCGGCGTCACCGCCGAGCGGCCCGTGCTCGTGGACCGCTTCTTGGAGGACGCCATCGAGGTCGACGTCGACGCCGTGCGCGACGGCGAGGGCGAGATCCTGATCGCCGGGATCATGGAGCACGTCGAGGAGGCCGGGGTGCACTCCGGTGACTCGGCCTGCGCGCTCCCGCCACAGACGCTGCGCGACGACGTGATCGACACGCTCGACCGTCACACCCGCGCCCTTGCCGAGTCGCTGAACGTGTGCGGCCTGCTCAACGTCCAGTTCGCGGTGAAGGACGGGCAGGTGTACGTCCTCGAGGCGAACCCCCGGGCGAGCCGCACGGTGCCCTTCGTGGCCAAGGCGACGGGCGTGCCACTGGCCATGGTGGCGTCGAGGGTCATGGTCGGCCAGACCCTGGCCGATCTGCGCAAAGAAGGGATGCTGGCCGCCGAGGCGGTCGGACGGGTGCCTGTTCTCGACCACGTCAGCGTGAAGGAGGCGGTGCTGCCCTTCGACCGTTTCCCCGGCGTCGACACGCTGCTCGGGCCGGAGATGCGGTCCACGGGCGAGGTGATGGGTGTCGACATCACGTTCGGCCTCGCCTTTGCCAAGAGCCAGATGGCGGCTGGGACGCGCCTGCCCGATTCGGGCACCGTCTTCCTGTCGCTGGCGGACCGCGACAAACCCGCCGGGCTCGGCGTCGCGCGCGCGTTCGACGAGCTCGGCTTCTCGCTGGCGGCCACGCTCGGGACGGCCGGTTTCCTGCGCGCGCAGGGCCTGACGGTGGACACGCTCGTCGCCAAGGTGGGGGAGGAGGGTGTGGCCTCGGACGCGGTCGAGCTCATCGCCCAGGGCAAGGTGCAGCTCGTCGTCAACACTCCCCGGGGACTCGGCCCGCGGGCGGACGGCGCGCACATCCGCACGGCCGCGGTCGTCCACAAGGTCCCCTGCCTTACGACTCTCGCGGCGGCCCGGGCCGCCGCGGCCGGCATGGCTGACGCGCGGATGCACCCGCTCGAGGTGCGGGCGCTCCAGGACCTGCACCCGGCGACGGCGACGGCCAAGGCGAACGACAACGGATCGGCGAAGCGGCCGTGAGCCCGGCCCGACGCGCGCCCCACACCGAGAGCACGGCCGCGCTCGCGACCCGGATCGGCACCCTCGAACTGCCGAACCCGGTCATGACGGCGTCGGGAACGTCGGGCCACGGCACCGAGCTCGCGGACTACGGCGACCTTTCCGCGCTCGGAGCGGTCGTGGTGAAGTCCCTCTCGGCCGAGCCCTGGGCGGGTAACCCGGCACCCCGAGTGCACGAGGTCGGCGCGGGGATGCTCAACAGCGTCGGGCTGCAGGGACCCGGTCTCGCCGTGTGGGCGGAGCACGATCTCCCCGCGCTCGCCGCAGCCGGTGCGCGGGTCGTGGTGAGCATCTGGGGCCGCACCGTTGCGGAATACGAGCGTGCCGCGGAGCTCGTCGTCGCCGCGGCGAACACGGAGCCCGGCCGCTGCATCGCGGCGCTCGAGGTCAACGTCAGCTGTCCCAACGTCGAGGACCGGTCGCGCATGTTCGCGCACTCGGCCGAGGCGACGGCCCGGGTCATGGCGGCCACCAAGTGCGGCCTGCCGCGCTGGGCCAAGCTCAGTCCCAACGTGCCCGACATCGTGGAGATCGCGTCCGGCGCGCTCGAGGGTGGCGCGGCCGGGCTCACGCTGGTGAACACGCTGCTCGGCATGGCCCTCGACACCGAGACGGGACGGCCCGTTCTCGGTGCGGGTGGTGGTGGGCTCTCGGGGGCCCCGTTGCACCCGGTGGCGGTGCGTGCCGTCTGGGAATGCCGGGCCGCGTTCCCCGACACGCCGATCATCGGGGTGGGCGGCGTGCAGTCGGGACACGATGCCGTCGAGTTCCTGCAGGCGGGAGCCGACGCCGTACAGATCGGCACTGCGACCTTCCGGGACCCGCACGCCCCGTGGCAGGTGTTGCACCAGCTGGCGCGCTGGTGCCGCGACCACGACACCACGGTCGCAGGCATCCGGGGCCCTGTCGCCGGCGGTACACGCACGACACCGGACGAAGACGCGAACGCGAACGCGAACGCGAAGGAGGACGCGCATGGTTGACACATTCGGCGACCGCGTGGCCGCCGCTGTGCGCGCCACCGGGCCGTTGTGCGCGGGCATCGATCCCTCGCCGGAACTTCTCAAGGACTGGGGCCTCACCGACGACGCGCAGGGCCTACGCACCTTCGGCGCGACGTGCGTCGAGGCGTTCGCCGGTGAAGTCGGTGTGGTCAAGCCGCAGGTCGCATTCTTCGAACGGCACGGCTCGGCCGGCATGGCCGAGCTCGAGCGATTTGTCGCACAGGCCGGAGCGGCTGGCCTGGTCGTCATCAACGATGCGAAGCGCGGCGACATCGACACCACCGCGCAGGCCTACGCCGACGCGTGGCTCGGCGACGCCAGCCCGCTCGCCGCCGACGCCGTCACCGTGCACGCGTACCTCGGTCTTGGCGCGCTCCAGCCAATGGTCCGCCTGGCTGCCCGCGGCGGCCGCGGCGTCTTCGTCGTCGTCCGCAGCTCCAACCCCGAGGGCCGCGGCCTGCAGCAGGCGGTCACGGCCGAAGGGGCCTCTGTGGAGGACACACTGCTCGCCGAGATTGCCGCGCTCAACGGATCCGCGGAGGTCCCGGCCGGCACCGTCGGCGCCGTCATCGGGGCGACCCTGCCACGCTCTCACTTCCCGTTAGACCAGCTCAGAGGCGTAATTCTTGCCCCGGGCCTCGGCGCCCAGGGTGCCGGCCCCGCCGACGTCGCGGCGCGCTTCGCCGGGTGCGCGCCCGGGAGCGTCCTGCCGAGCAGTTCCCGGGGCCTGCTGCGGCACGGCCCGGCACCCGACACGCTCCGTTCCCACGCCCGGTCGCTCGTGCGTGAACTCTCGGTGGCGATGGGCTGAAGAGGGAAAATGGGTGTGAACGCGCCGGAAAGAGGCGCTATGGTCTCGCCCATGCCGCAACCTCCCGCACTCACTCCCGAGCAGCGCGCCGCTGCACTCGAAAAGGCTGCCAAGGTTCGCCGTGAGCGGGCCGAGGTGAAGGACAAGCTCAAGATGGGCTCGCTTTCCTTGGCGGACCTTCTGACTCAGGCGGACTCCAACGAGACCATCGGCAAGATGAAGGTGGTCTCGGTCCTCGAGTCCCTGCCGGGTCTCGGCAAGGTGAAGGCCAGGCGCCTCATGGAGACGGTCGGCATCAGCGACAGCCGGCGGCTGCAGGGGCTCGGAGCCAAGCAGCGCGAGGCGCTGCTCAAAGAGACTGCGCGCTGAACCCCCCGCGGGCACACCGCGCATCTTCGTCCTGATCGGCCCGGGTGGGGCCGGCAAGGGCACGGTTGCGAGCGAGCTTGTTGCGCGTGACCCGAGTATTTGGTTGAGCCGCAGCTGGACGACGCGCGCGCCGCGGCCGGGTGAACAAGAGCGTGGCGCCTACGTCTTCGTCGACAGGCCGACGTTCGAGGCCGCCATCGAGGCGGGCAAGTTCTTCGAGTGGGCACCTTTCCTCGATTACTTCCAGGGAACCCCGATCCCCGACCCGCCTCCAGGGACCGACATCCTCCTCGAGATCGACGTGCAGGGCGCCGAGCAGGTCCTGCAGAACCGGCCCGACGCCACCGTGATCCTCCTGCTCCCGCCGTCCGACTCCGACCAGGCCCAGCGCCTCGCCGCCCGTGGCGACGACGAGGAGCACATACGCCGCCGGGTGGAGCTCGGCCGGTCCGAGGTCGAGCGGGGCGCCAAGATCGCAGCTCACACCATCGTGAACGACGACCTCGAACGGGCCATCTCCCAGCTGACGGCTATAGTTGAGGGCACTCGCTCGGACGCCCCCTGCGCCGCGAACCCGGAGGAACCCTGATGGCCCAAGGCCGCAACACGCTGATGGATCCCCCAATTGAGGAGCTCCTGGACAAAGTGGACTCGAAGTTCACCCTGGTCGCGCTGGGCTCGGCCCGGGCCCGGCAGGTGAACTCGTACTACAACAGCCTCGGCGAGGGCCTCGGCAAGGTCGTGCCGCCCCAGGTGGCGTCGGTTTCGGGCAAGCCGGTCTCCATCGCCTTCGAGGAGATCGCGGCCGGCAAGGCCACCTACACCCGCCCCGACCCCGAGGAAGAGGCTGCGCTCGCCGCCGCCATTGCCGACGCCGCCGAGGCGGGCCTTCTGAGCGAGGAGGGCGGCGAGGCCGAGGTCATCGAAACGCTCGACGTCGGGGGCGACGACCCGACCGCGAGCTAGGCGGACGAAGGCGGGGCGGACGCCGCCCATGGCCGCGGACCAGCCTCTGGAAGCCGGCCCCGCGGGCCCGCCCCGAGTCGTCCTGGGGGTGTCCGGCGGGATCGCCGCCTACAAGGCCGTCGAGGTCTGCCGCCGCCTGGTCGACGCCGGCGTGCACGTGACACCGGTGCTCACGCATGACGCCACCCGCTTCGTCGGCGCGCTGACGTTCTCCGCGCTGGCGTCCGAGCAGGCCCAGCTCTCCCTGTGGGACGAGGCATCGCCGATTCCCCACACGAATCTCGGCCAGCGCGCCGACCTCGTCGTGGTGGCTCCGGCTACGGCGCACACACTGGCGCGCTACGCCGCCGGCCTCTCGGACGACCTTCTCATGGCCACCCTCCTTGCCACCCGTGCGCCCGTCATCGTCTGTCCGGCCATGCACACCGAGATGTGGGAACACCCTTCGGTGCAGGAGAACCTGGCGACGCTGGAGCGCCGCGGCGTCGAGATCGTGCCGCCCGAGGCCGGTCGCCTCGCCGGCGGCGACTCGGGGGAAGGACGCCTCGCCGACCCGGCGGTGATCGTGGCCCGGGTGCTCGCGCGCCTCGGCCAGACCGCCCGGCGCGACCTGACGGGCCGAAGGGTCATCGTGAGCGCCGGCGGCACCCGGGAGCCGCTCGACCCGGTTCGGTTCATCACCAACCGCTCCTCGGGCAAACAGGGCCACGCGATTGCGGTTGCGGCGGCGCGACGCGGGGCCGCCGTGACGCTCGTCACCTCGTCTCCACTGGCGCTACCACCCGACACCGGCGTCATCCGGATCGACGTCGAGACGGCGGCCGACATGGAGCAGGCCATGGGTTCGGCGGCCGACGGTGCGGATGTCGTCGTGATGTCCGCTGCGGTCGCCGATTTCCGACCGAAGGCAACCGCGGGGACGAAGCTCTCGAAGGAGGACGGCATCCCCGAATTCGTGCTCGAGCGGACGCCCGACATCCTGATCGGCTTGGCCCACCGGCGCACTCCCGGCCAGGTCATCGTGGGTTTCGCGGCGGAGACGCACGACGCCGTCGAGCGGGGCCGGCGCAAGCTGGAGCGCAAGGGTGTCGACCTACTCGTCGTTAACGACGTGAGCGCGCCGGGTGTCGGCTTCGACTACGACACAAACGCGGTCGTGATCCTGGGCGCAGATGGGACCTCCACCGAAATCCCCCTGACCTCCAAGGATGCAGTGGCAAATGCCGTATTGGATAGGGTGATCGATCACCTCAACGAGAAGCGGAGCAGTACGTGAAGACGACTTTCACCTCGGAATCGGTCACCGAGGGCCACCCGGACAAGATGGCGGACCAGATCTCGGACGCCGTTCTGGACGCCATCCTCGAGGGTGATCCGAACAGCCGTGTCGCCTGCGAGACGCTGCTCACCACCGGCCTCGTGGTCGTCGCCGGTGAGGTGACCACCGAGACCTACGTCGACATCCCCGCTCTCGTGCGCGAGACGGTGTGCGACATCGGGTACGACAACGACGCGTACGGCTTCAACGGCAGGACGTGCGGCGTTCTGGTCTCGCTCGACGCGCAGTCGCCCGACATCGCGCAGGGCGTCGACGCCGCGTTCGAACTGCGCAGCGGCAAGGGCGGCGAAGACGTGTTGAACGCCCAGGGTGCCGGAGACCAGGGGATGATGTTCGGCTACGCGTGCGACGAGACGCCGGACCTGATGCCGATGCCGATCTGGCTCGCGCACCGCCTCTCCGAGCGCCTGGCCCAGGTGCGCCGCGCCGGCGCGGTGCCGTATCTGCGGCCCGACGGCAAGACTCAGGTGTCGGTCGTCTACGAGGACGGCCGGCCGGTGCGGATCGACACGGTGCTGATCTCCACGCAGCACGCCGCCGGGATCGACCTCGAGGAGCAGTTGCGCCCCGACCTCATCGAGCACGTCATCACGCCGCTACTGCCGACCGACCTCGACAGCGCGGACCTCCGGATCTACTGCAACCCCACCGGCATCTTCGAGCTCGGCGGGCCCCACGCCGACACGGGTCTCACCGGGCGCAAGATCATCGTCGACACCTACGGCGGTATGGCTCGCCACGGCGGCGGCGCCTTCTCCGGCAAGGACCCCTCGAAGGTCGACCGCTCGGCGGCTTATGCGGCCCGCTGGGTTGCCAAGCACGTCGTTGCCGCCGGTGCCGCCAGACGCTGCGAGGTACAGGTCGCGTACGCAATCGGCGTCGCGCACCCGGTCTCATTGCTCGTAGACACGTTCGGCACCGAAGCGGTGGAGCCGCAGAAGATCTCCGACGCCGTGCGAGAGCTGTTCGACCTCCGCCCGGCCGCCATCTCGCGTGACCTCGAACTGCGCCGCCCGATCTACAAGAAGACGGCGGCCTACGGTCACTTCGGCCGTTCCGAGAAGGAGTTCACCTGGGAGGCCACGCCCCGCGTGGACGACCTGCGGGCTGCGCTCGGGCTCTGAGCGTGCAGGCGCTCCCGTGAGGGGCGCCGACGCGGTGCTGGTGGCACCGTGACCAAGGCCGATATTGCGCTGCGGACGGTACGCGTCCGCACCGAAGTCGCGGCGCTTCCGAAGACCTTCGATTACGCGGTGCCCGCACGCTGGGACCACGACGTGCGGGTCGGCACCCGGGTCCGCGTCCCGCTGCATGGGCGTTCCGTGCGCGGCTGGGTGGTTGCGGTGGGCGCCGAGCCCGCCGAGCCGTTGCCCGGCGTCGAGCTTCTCCCCCTGAAGTCCTGGCTCGGCTGGGGCCCGCCCGACGAGGTGGTGGAGCTGGCCGAGTGGGCCGCCTGGCGATGGGCCGGGACGCCCGCCTTCTTCCTCCGCACCGCGTCTCCCGACGCAATCGTGCGTGCGTTGCCTCGCATCCCGCCGGCCGGCTCCCTCGGGACCGGGGCGACCACATCGCCGCTCCCGTGGTCAGGAGCGCTGGAGCGCGGCACGGGCGAGACGGTGGTGCGTCTGCCGCCGGCCACCGATCTGATCGACCTGGTCCTGTCTGTCATCGCCGACGAGCGTGTCCGCAAACGCGGTGGCAGCGTTGTCGTGCTCGTCCCTTCGACCGGTTGGGCGGAACGGCTCGTGGCGCGCCTGACCCGGCGCGGCGTGCCGACGACGAGCAGCTGGGCGGAGGCGCGATCCGGCTGGCCCGTCGTCGTGGGGACGCGTCGCGGCGCTTGGGCGCCGGTGCCGAACGTGGCCGCCGCGGTCGTGCTCGACATGCACGATCCTGCATACAGAGAGGAGAGCGCGCCCACCTACAGCGCTGTCGACGTCCTGCGCGAACGGGCCCGGCGGGCAGGCGCGCCGTGCCTACTGGTCTCGCCCATCCCTCCGGTCGAGGTGACGGCACCCGGACACCTCGAAACAGTCGCGCTCACGCCTCACGACGAACGCGCGGGATGGCCGGCACTCGAACCGGTGGACCGCCGCGGCGCCGATCCGCGCAGCGGCCTTTTCTCCGAGGAGTTCGTGCGCCTGGCGCGATCGGTGTTGGACGATCCCTCGGCCACCGAGCGCGGTCCGCTGGTTTGCGTGTACAACCGCACCGGCGGCGCCAGGTTGCTCGCGTGCGCCCACTGTGGGGAGCTGGCCCGGTGCGCGCGCTGTGGTGCAGCCGTCGGGCGCCCGAAAGACGAGGAGGTGCTGCGCTGCCTGCGCTGCGGCGAGACGCGGCCCGTGGTGTGCCCTCACTGCGGCCGCCTCCGGATGAAGGCCCTGCGCGTCGGTGTGAGCCGGCTGCGCGAAGAGCTGGCGGCGCTGCTCGGTGTCGACGTCGGCGAGGTGGCGGGGCCCCGCTCGGCGGGATCACGGGCTGCCGCCGGCCCCGACCTCGACATCGACCAACCGGCCAACACCGCGCCGACGAGCCAGCGCGTGCTCGTCGGCACGGAGGCGGTCCTGCACCGAGTCCGCCGGGCTTCGGCCGTGTCCTTCCTCGACATCGACATGCATCTGCTTGCGCCTCGGCTCTCTGCCACCGAAGACACGCTCTCGCTCCTCGTGCGCGCCGGCCGGCTCGTCGGGCCGCGGGGGAGCGGGCCGGCGTGGGCCCGCGTACAGGCCCAGACGCGAGTGCCCGACCACCCTGCGCTCGCGGCGGCGACGGCAGGAGAACCGATGCGGGTGCTGGAGGCCGAAGCGGACATCCGCCGAGCCTCGGGCTTGCCGCCGTTCTCCTCGCTCGCATTGGTCTCGGGAACCCTCGCCGGCGCATACATCGAGGCGGTCGCCGCCGCTGCGACAGCCAACCCACGCGTCTCGGTCACCCTGTTGGACGAGGCGAGGTTCCTCGTGCAGGCACCTGACCATCAGGAGCTCTGTGATGTGTTGGCGGGCACGCCGCGTCCCGCTGGACGTGGACTGCGCGTCGAGGTCGACCCGACGACCCTCTGAGCGGTCGTTCGCACGAGGGGCGCATCCCTCGCGCACCGCTGCCCGGGCCCAAAGGAGCCGCCGGTAGAATGACGCCGTGTCCGAGCTCACCATCCGTCAGTACGGCGACCCCGTGCTCAAAGAGCGCACCCGCGAAGTCGAGGACATCGACGGCGCCGTGGCGAGCCTGGTCGACTCCATGATCGAGACGATGTACGCCGCTCCGGGCAGCGGCCTGGCGGCCAACCAGGTCGGCGTGCAGCGGCGGATCTTCGTCTACGACGCCGGCGAAGGCGCTCGGACCGTCATCAACCCGCGCATCCTCGAAAGCGACGGGGAGTGGCTCTACGACGAGGGCTGCCTGTCGATCCCGGGACTCAGCTGGGAGATCGTGCGCCCGAACGCGGTGCACCTCGTCGGACTCGACCTCGACGGCAACGAAATCTCCATCGAGGCCACAGAACTCGAGGGACGCGTGTTCCAACACGAGCTCGATCACCTCGACGGCATCCTGCTGGTCGAGCGACTCAACGACGATCAGCGCAAAGAAGCCATGAAGATCCTCCGCAGCCGCACGCTCGACTTGGCCTCGTCGGATCCCGACGGCCTCTCGAGCC
Organism: uncultured Acidimicrobiaceae bacterium; assembly: GCA_963777485.1. Classification (GTDB taxonomy): domain Bacteria; phylum Actinomycetota; class Acidimicrobiia; order Acidimicrobiales; family RAAP-2; genus Bog-473. Next base: position 1,023,582 of record CAVZQP010000001.1, read on the forward strand.
TCTTTTCGCAGTAACACTCTCGGTTCACCCCGCTCGTCACATCGCAGTCGCGCCGCCACCTGTCCTACGGTGATCGGGTGGCCCGGCTCGCATACCTCGGCACCCCGCAGATGGCGGTGCCGCCGTTGCGCGCGCTTGTCGAGGCCGGCCACGAAATCGTCCTGTGTGTCACCCGACCGGATCGCCGGCGCGGACGCGGTGCAACGAAGACGCCGAACCCCGTGAAGGAGGCGGCGCTCCAGCTCGGCATCCCGGTCAGCCAGGATATGCACGATCTGGTCGGGATCGACGCTGAGCTCGCCGTCGTCGTGGCGTTCGGCCGCATCATTCCGGCCTCGGTCCTGAACGAGCTCCCCATGGTCAACGTCCATTTCTCGCTCCTGCCCCGGTGGCGTGGTGCAGCTCCGGTGGAGCGGGCGATCCTCGCGGGCGACCCGGAGACAGGGGTGTGCCTCATGAAGGTCGCGGAGGGCCTCGACACCGGCGACGTCTACGCCGTGCGCTCGGTGCCCATCGACGACGAGATCACGCTCTCGGAACTGCGGGCGCGTCTTGTCGACACGGCGTGTGATCTCCTCGTCGACACCGTGAAGAACGGCCTGGCGGGTTTGCCCGAGGCCGCGCCACAGCATGGCGAGGTGACGGTGGCAGAGAAGATCACGAAGGATGACCTGCATTTGGACTGGGCTCAGCCGGCCGAGCAGTTGTACCGAGTCGTCCGCCTCGAGCACGCCTGGACGACGTTCCGCGGCAAGCGCCTCGGAGTGCTGGAAGCGCCGATGGCCCCGACCCAGGGCGATCACAGCAACGCAGCGCCGGGCACGCTGGTCGGCTCCTCGGTCGTGACCGGCGCGGGCATTCTCGAGTTGCGGCGCGTGCAACCCGAGAGCCGTTCCCCCATGTCAGCCGACGAGTGGCTCCGCGGCGTACGGCCTGCGGAAAATGAGCGTCTCGGGACGGACTAAGAATGAGACGGTGACAGTCACGCCGATCGACGGATGGAGCCCCGAGCAGTACGAGCGGTTCCGCTCGGAGCGCCAACAACCTTTCGACGATCTCGTGATGCTTTGTCACCCGGTGCCGGGCGGGCGTGTCGTCGACCTCGGATGCGGGACGGGGGACCTCACCAAGATCCTGCACCAGGAGATGGAGGCGAAGGAGACCATCGGGATCGACTCCTCACCGGCCATGCTGGCGCGCGCGCAGGCGTCGCACGGGGACGTGCCGGGCCTGTCGTTCGCGTCTGGTGACATCGCGACCTGGCTCGACGAGGGACTCGATCTGGTGTTCGCCAACGCGTCGCTGCATTGGATCGACGACCATCTGAACCTCCTGGCCAGAATGCGGACTGCTCTCGGGCCGGACGGACAGCTCGCGTTCCAGGTACCCGCGAACTTCCGTCATCCATCGCACGTATTCGCGCACGCACTCGCCAACGAGGCACCGTTCATCGACGCCCTCGACGGGGAGATGCCCGAAGACCGCGGCCGCTACGTGCTCTCCCCCGAGCTCTACGCGGATCTTCTCTACGAGCTCGGGGCAAAGGACCAGGTCGTGCGGATGGAGGTCTACGGCCACGAGCTCGAGTCGACGGGCGACGTGGTCGAGTGGGTGATGGGCACCCTGCTGACGCCCTACCGCAAGCAGTTGAGCCCCGAGCTCTTCGAGGAGTTCGTCGAGAGGTACCGGGAGCGGTTGATCGAGGAGCTGGGCGAGCGGGAGCCGTACTTCTACGGCTTCAAGCGCATTCTCTGCTGGGCGCGCTTCAGCTGAGCGGCGGCCTCTGATCCGTGACGGGAGATTCGCCCACCGACGACCGCGACGCGGGGCAACCCGGTGAGGTCCGCATAGCGCCGTCGTTGTTGTCGGCGGACTTCGGGATGCTGGCCGAACAGGTCGGCGAAGTTGCTCCCGCGGCGGATTGGCTGCACGTCGACGTCATGGACGGACATTTCGTCCCCAACGTCACGATCGGGCCTCCGGTCGTGGCCTCGCTCCGTCGCCACTCCTCGTTGTTCTTCGACTGCCACTTGATGATGACCAATCCCGGGCGCTACCTCGACGATTTCGCGCGGGCGGGGGCGGACGGGTGCACGGTGCACGTCGAGGTGGGCGACACCGACGAGCTCGTGTCACAGATGCGCGGGCTCGGCTTGCGCGCGGGACTTGCGCTCAACCCCGACACGCCGTTCGAGGCCGTCGAGCCGTATCTGGACCAGGTCGACCTCGTGCTGTGCATGACCGTGTTCCCGGGTTTCGGGGGCCAGAGCTTCATCGCCGATGTCATGCCCAAGGTGAGCCAGGTACGCGCTGCCATCGAGGCCGATGACCTGGCCCTGGACATCGAGGTGGACGGTGGCATCGACCCCGAGACCGCCCCTGTCGCGGCCCGGGCCGGTGCGAACGTCTTCGTCGCGGGAAGTGCGGTCTTCGGGCATCCTCGGCCGTGGGAGGCGGCGGAGTCCATCAGGATGGCGATCGGGCAGACCGCACACACCTGGACGTGACGCACGCGGCACCGAAGGCGGTCGTGGTCGGCGCCGGCATCATCGGGACGTGGCACGCGTTCGAGTTGCTCGAGGCGGGGTTTGCCGTCGACCACCTTGACGCCGACCAGGCACCCGTGGGCGCATCGGTGCGCAACTTCGGGCTGGTGTGGGTCAGCGGCCGGCGAAGTGGACTGGAGCTCGATGTGGCGCAGCGTGCCCGCGCCCGATGGCAAGAGATCGGTAGGCAGGTGCCCGGTATCGGATTCCGCCCGACCGGCTCGTTGACCGTGGCGACGACGCCCGAGGAGCGCTTCGTGATGCAGGAGTTTTCGCGCAGCCCCGACGCCAAGGAGCGATCGATCGTGTTCGTCGAACCCGAAGAGGTTCGCAACCGCAACCCCGCCGTCTGTGGCGACACGGCCGGTGCGCTGTACTGCGAGCTCGACGCCGTCGTCGAGCCCCGCCTTGCTCCGCATGCGCTCCGCGACCACCTCGCGGCACAGGCACCACGGCGCTACCGGTTCCACCCGCGCCGACGCGTGACGGACACCGCACCCGGTGCGGTTCTCGACGCCTCGGGACAACGCTGGGAGGGCGATGTCGTGATCGTGGCGACCGGCGCCGCCTATGACCACCTTCCCACCGCCCTCCCACTGGCATCCCGGCTCCGGCGCGTCCGCCTTCAGATGTTCGAGACGGACCCATACCTGGGGCAACTGACGACCGCCCTCGCCGACGCGGACTCGCTGCGGTACTACCCGGCCTACGAGTCCGCGCCCCGGCACGAGCTCGGCGACCAGAACGAGATCGCCGCGCAACACCGTCTGCAGTTGCTCTTGGTCCAACGGCCCGACGGTGGGCTCACGATCGGCGACACGCACGCCTACGACGAGCCGTTCGACTTTGCGCTCACGGAGGCTCCGACCGAAGAGCTTCTTTCCCGGGCCGGGCGGATGCTCGGCCACGAGCTGCCACCGGTCCGGCGGCGCTGGGAGGGCGTCTACGCGGAGTGCCGTGACGGTGCGGTCTGCCTGCGCGAACAGATCGACGACCGGGTGTGGCTCGTGACGGGTCCGGGCGGTCGGGGCATGACCTGCTCGCCGGCGATTGCGCGCGACACCCTCGAAGCCGCGGGCGTCGCAGCGTGATCGGTCCGTACGCGCTCGCCTGCCTGGACATGGCCGGCACCACGGTGCGCGACGACGGTGCCGTGGAGGCCGCGTTCGACGAGGCGTTGGCCGCCGTCGGCGTCAAGAAGGGCACGCCGCGGTACGAGGGGGCGCACGCGTTCGTCCGGGAGACGATGGGCTGGTCGAAGGCGGACGTGTTCGCCGAGCTGCTCGACAACCAGGAGGCCGAGCGCGCCACAATGCAGTTCGCGTCGGCGTACGAGGCGATCGTCGCCACCGGCGAAGTCGAATCCATTCAGGGCGCGCCCGACGTACTGCGCGACCTCAGAGCCCGCGGCGTCCGCATCTGTCTCACGACCGGCTTCGCCCCGTCGACCCGCGACGCGCTCTTGGACGCGCTGGAGTGGCGGGCCGCCATCGACCTCGCGCTCTCGCCGGCGGACGTGGGACGGGGCCGCCCGGCGCCCGATCTCATCCTCGGGGCCATGGCCCGGCTCGGGGTCGAGGATCCGAGCGCCGTCGTCGTCGTGGGGGACACGATCAGCGACCTCGAGGCCGGCACAGCCGCCGGCGCCGGTGCCGTGGTCGGCGTCCTGACCGGCGCCCACGACGAGGCCGCCCTGACAGCGGCACCCCACACGGCGATCCTCCCCGACATCACCGGCTTGATCGGGTTTCTGGAGTGCTCAGAGCCCCCACCTGGGGATGTCGACAAAAACTAGAACCTGTTCTATAATTGCCTCACCCGACTGGGCGGGGCTCCGACCCACAAGAGGACGTGACCATGGACGATGTGCAGCACATGCGCCGTGCAATGGCGCTCGCGGCCACGGTCCGGGGGAGCACCGCACCCAACCCCTGGGTGGGCTCGGTCGTCTTCCCGACCGCCCACGCCAGTGATGTCGCGACCTTCTTCGAAGGCGCCACTGCGCCCCCCGGCGGCCCCCACGCCGAGGTGACGGCCCTCGAGCAGGCGGGGGAGGCCGCCCGTGGCGCCACCCTCTATGTGACCCTCGAGCCCTGCGCCCATCACGGAAGGACGCCGCCCTGCACCGACGCCATCATCGGTGCGGGTGTCGCACGGGTTGTCATCGGCATCCAGGACCCGGACAGCCGCGTCGCGGGCCGCGGCATCGCCGCGCTGCGTGACGCCGGGATCGAGGTCACCGAAGGCGTCGCCGCCGCCGACGTGGCCGAGCAGCTGGCGCCCTACCTCAAGCACCGTCGCACGGGCCACCCCTGGGTCGTCCTCAAGATGGCGGCGAGCCTCGACGGCCGCACGGCCGCGCCCGACGGCTCCAGCCGCTGGATCACCAGCGAGGCCGCCCGCCGCGACGTCCACCGCCTGCGGGAGAACTCCGACGCCGTGCTCGTCGGTGCCGGCACCGTCCGGACGGACGACCCCGAGCTGACGGTCCGTCTCGATGACGACCAGAACGGCGACCGCGGACAGCCTTTGCGCGTCGTCCTCGGCCGGGCGCCCGAGGGCGCCAGGGTCCAGCCGGCCCTCGAGCTCGAGGGTGATCTGGGAGGGGTCCTGGACGAGCTCGGCAAGCGTGGCGTCCTCCAACTTCTCGTCGAAGGCGGGGCCACCGTGGCCCACGATTTCCATGCCGCCGGGCTCGTGGACCGCTACGTCCTGTACCTGGCGCCGGCCTTCTTCGGCGGCGACGACGGGCGTTCGATTTTCGCAGGACCCGGGGCTGGCACAATTGGAGACGTGTGGAGAGGCAGATTGGTCTCGGTCGAGCAGCTCGGACAGGACCTGCGAGTGGAGGTTGCGGCCTGATGGGATTCTCGACCGTCGCAGAAGCCATCGAGGCCATCGGCAAGCTCGGCATGGTCGTCGTGGTGGACGACCAGGACCGGGAGAACGAAGGTGACCTGGTGATGGCAGCAGAAGCCGCCACGCCGGAGAAGATCGCCTTCTTCCTGGCGCACACCTCCGGCGTCATCTGCGCGCCGCTGCTGCCCGAACGGGCCGACCTGCTCGACCTGCCCCTCATGGTCACGGCGAACACCGAAGCACAGCGCACTGCCTTCACCGTCAGCGTCGACTACCGCCACGGCACCTCGACGGGGATCTCCGCGGCCGACCGGGCCGCCACCATTGCCGCGCTCACCGATCCCAACACCCGGCCCAACGACCTCAACCGGCCGGGCCACATCTTCCCGTTGCGCTACCGCCCCGGTGGTGTGCTCAAGCGGGCCGGCCACACGGAGGCCACCGTCGACCTCAGCCGTGCCGCCGGCCTCGCTCCTGCCGGCGTCCTCTGCGAGGTCGTCAGCGAGGACAAGTCCGAGATGGCCCGGCTGCCCGACCTCGAGCGCTTCGCCAAGAAGTACGACCTCCCGCTGATCTCCATCGCCGACCTCATTCGGTACCGCCGCCAGAACGAGAAGCTCGTGCGTCTGGTCTCCGAGGCCCGCATCCCGGCCAAGGGCCGCGAGTTCCGTGCCCTCGTCTACGAGTCCGTACTCGACAGCGAGCAACACCTGGCACTCGTGATGGGCGACGTGGCCGGGACCGAGGACGTGCTCGTCCGGGTCCACTCCGAGTGCCTGACCGGCGACGTGTTCGGTTCGTTGCGCTGCGACTGCGGCCCCCAGCTGCACGCCGCGATGGACATGATCGAGAACGAAGGTCGTGGCGTTCTCATCTATCTGCGCGGCCATGAAGGCCGTGGCATCGGCCTCGGCCACAAGATCCGGGCCTACCAACTCCAGGAAGAGGGGCACGACACCGTCGACGCCAATCTGCAGCAGGGACTTCCCGTCGACAGCCGCGAGTACGGCATCGGCGCGCAGATGCTGGTGGACCTCGGCGTCACCACCATGCGCCTCATGACCAACAACCCGGTCAAGTACGGCGGGCTCGAGGGCTTCGGACTCGACATCACCGAGCGGGTCTCATTGCAGACGTCTGCCAACCCCGAGAACATCGCCTATTTGCGCACGAAGCGCGAGCGTATGGGCCACCTCCTGCACGGTCTCGACGACGTCCTGTGACACAGTGAGGGCGTGACCCTCATGCCGCTCACACCTGCACGACCCCCGACGACCCCGCACCTCGACTGATGGCCGGCTCCGATCTGATCGACCTGCCCGACGGAGCGCTGGATGACGTCTCGGCACGAGTCGGCGCGTCGCTCCGAGGCGAGCACAACGGGACCGGCCTGCGAGTCGGTGCGGCCTGTGCGCTCTTCAACGGCGGTATCACGCTCCGCCTTCTTCACGGTGCGCTTGACGCGCTCGCCGAAGCCGGTACGGACCGACGCGACATCACGGTCGCATGGGCGCCCGGAGCTTTCGAGCTCCCGCTCGTCGCGCGCGCATTCGCCAATGCCGGGAAGGTCGACGCCGTGTTGTGCTTGGGGGCTGTGATCCGCGGCGACACCGGCCATTACGACTTCGTGGCGGGGGAGTGCGCGTCGGGCATCCAACGCGTCCAGCTCGACACGGGTGTCCCGGTCGTCTTCGGCGTCCTCACCACCGACACCCTCGACCAGGCCCTCGAGCGTTCCGAGCCCGACGAGACCAACAAGGGACGGGAGGCCGCGCGTACCGGCATCGAGATGGTACGGCTGCTGCGGAGCGGCCCTCTCTCGTAGACAACCACAACCCAAACAATCCCTGCCCGGGGCAACGTCCGCAGTTTGGCTCCGCCCCCGGGGGTGTGGCTAGCGCCGGCACCGGCTGCACCATCGAGACGCTCTAGTACAGGATCAACTGCGTACAGCGGTACGAGGCCATCAACCGCTCCGAGGTCTCGTTGGTGACCGTGGCGTCCCACACCTGCGTCGTGCGCCCGGTGTGCAACGGCGACGCGGTCGCGACGACGAGTTCGCCCTCGCGCGCGCTCGAAATGAAATTTGTCGAGCAGTCCACGGTCGTGAACGACTTGGCTCCGTCCGGCCAGTGGTGGTTGACCCCGAAGGCACACAGGGCGTCGGCCAGGGTTATGACGACCGGCGCCCACAGGAAGCCCGTGCCCGCGATGAGGTTGTGGGTCACGGTCAACCGGGCGATGGGGTAGTGATCCTCGTCGAGCGGTGAGAGCTCGATACCGAGCAAATTCAAGAAGTTGAACACGTCGTAGGGAGGCGGCACGGCCCCAGCTTGCCCCAACCGCCTGCGCCGGTCTGCGAAGATTGACCCCCATGCTCCGCCTCGTCCTGCCCAAGGGCTCGCTCGAACGCGCCACCATGCAGCTGTTCGAGGACGCCGACCTGGCCGTGAACCGCGCCTCGGACGTGGCCTATCGAGCCAGCATCGACGACCCGCGCATCGACGAGGTTCGGATCCTCCGTCCCCAGGAGATCCCGGTCTACGTGGCCGACGGCCTCTTCGACCTCGGCATCACAGGGCGCGACTGCATCGAGGAGCGAGGGAGCGAGGTGGTCTCGCTCGGCGAGCTCTCCTACTCCAAGGCGACCTCCAATCCGGCCCGCATCGTGCTCGCCGTCGGCTCCGACTCGCCCGCCACGAATCTCGCCGACCTCGCGAAGTCCGTGGCCGATCGCCCGGGTCGCCTCCGGGTGAGCACGGAGTACCCCGAGCTCACCCGCCGCGCGCTCGAGGCCCACGACATCGATGCGGAGATCGCGCTCTCCTACGGCGCCACGGAGGCCAAGGTGCCCGACATCGCCGACGCCGTCGTCGACATGACCGAGACGGGCAGCGCCCTGCGCGCTGCGGGCCTCAAGGTCATCGAGACACTGCTCGTGTCCCACACCGAGCTCATCGCCAACCCCAAGGCGGCCGACGACCCGGAAAAGCGCCACGCCATGGAGCAGATCCTCACGCTGCTGCAGGGCACGCTCGAGGCCCGGGGCAAGGTGCTGGTGAAACTCAATGTCTCGGCCGAGAACCTCGATGCGGTCCTCGCCGTGCTCCCCTCAATGCGGTCGCCGACCATCTCGGAGCTGTCTGGAGGCGGCGCCTACGCGCTCGAGACCGTGGTGCCGAAGGCCGATATCAACGTGCTGATCCCCGCGCTGCGCGATCAGGGCGCGACGGACATCCTCGAGCTCCCGCTCTCCAAGATCGTCCACTGACGTGGCCGGCCCGGTCGGTGCCACCGGACCGCATCTCGGGCGTGTCGCCTCGTTCGACCCCACCCGGGGGCTCGGCACCGTGACCGACGACGCCGGCGACGTCTACCCGTTTCACGCCACGGCGATTGCGGACGGTTCCCGGCGCGTCGATGTCGGCACCCGCGTGAGCTACTCGCTCGAACCGGGTCACGGCGGACGACACGAAGCGCGCGTACTCGTCGCGTTCATCGACACATCGGACGACGCAACCGGTTAGTCGGCGCCCGCCGATCCTCGGGGGCCGACGACGCGGGTGCCCGCACCGGCACCCCACCAGCGCCCCTCGTAACCCTCGGCGAATGCCTCGAGTGCGGCGTCGACCCCGGCCCGGTCGCCGGTGGCCAACAGATCGAGGAGAAGGCCGCGCATCACCGCCAGCCCCAATCGGCTGTGCGTACGCACCAGCTCAGCCGGTACGCCCACGTCAGCGGCGAGCGCGACGTTCGTCTCGAGCCAGTGCTCGATGTCGCCTTGCAACAACGGCAGGGTGGCCCGGTCGCCTTGCAGCGCCCGGCCGTAGAGCGCGAAGAAGAGACGCTCGAATCCCGCCAGCTCGGGGTCGGTCAGGTAGGACCACATCCGTCGGATGACGACGTCGCTGCGTAGGTCCGCGATCTCGGCGACCTGAGCGAGCCGCGCCTGGGTGCGCGCCTCGACCTCGCGTACCACCGCGAGCAGCAGCCCGTCCTTCGATCCGAAGTGGTACAGCAGCATGCGGTGGCTCGATCCGATGGCTTCGGCAATGCGCCGCAGGCTCTGGTCAGCGAGGCCGTCCGTCGTGAAGTGATCGACGACGGCATCGAGGAGTCGCTCCTTCGGCGACCGGGTCACGACGGCATCCCCCGGCGACCCGGTCACTCCCGATTTTGTCCCCGACATGTACCAAATGGTACATTGAGCGGGCGAGCCCCAACGAAGGGAGACGGCCATGGCCCTGCAGGTGATCGACAAGACGGCCACGACGACAGGCGCTCCGGACGCCGTGTACGAGCTCCTGGCCGACGGGTCGACCTGGCCCGCCTGGTCTCCGATCGGGTCCTTCGAGCTCCTGGTCCCCGGCGACGGCAGGCCTGAGGGCCTTGGTGCTGTCCGCCTCTTCACCACGGGCCGTCACAAGAGCCGCGAGCGGGTGGTCGAGCGCCGCCCGGGCCGGTCCTTCGCGTATGTCTTGGAGGCCGGCCTCGCACTCCGGGACTACAAGGCCGTGGTCACCCTCGCGCCGAACGCCGACGGCGGCGCGACGATCAACTGGCGCTCAACGTTCATGGCCAAGATCCCGGGCACGGGCGGGCTCTACCGACGCCAGCTGGGGGACTTCATCGAGCAGTGCGTGCAGGGTCTGGCGATCGCCGCCGGGGAGCAGGCCCGGGCCGCCTGAGGGAGCTACGCCGTCCCGCCGTCGCCGATGTTCGCCGAGCTCTCTGCATCGGTTTGTTCGGCGCCCTCGAGGCTCACGTAGACCAGGCGCAGCTGGGACAGGGACTCGAGCAGGGCAGGTTCGGCCTCGCCCAGGCGGCCCTTGAGCCCTTCGAGGAGGTAGGCGAGCCCGTCGATCGCAAGCCGTGCCTGGAACAGCATCGGAGGGGATTGCGAAAGGTAGATCGCGGCTAGCTCGAAGAGCCCGTAGCAGTGGTTGGCGATGACCACCTCGGCTGGGGTGTCCGCCAGTTGGGCCCGCATGGCGTCGACGGCCGCCTCTGCCTCTTCCGGTGACGGTTCCGTGACGTTGGTGTCGCCGGGCTGAGACGGTGGCCGTTCCGCGGCCGAGGCCTCGTCTTTCTTGGGGAAATGTTCGCCGGACGGTGTCCAGAGGCTGCTCATGCTGGTACTGTATGTGCCCTTGACTACATGGAAGCGGGGCCTCCATCCGAGAGGCCTCCACCTGGCCACCACCTCGCCCTCTTGGTGAGCACCCGTGCGCCAGGTCGAACGTCTCCGACACGGGCGATGCCCGTGGTGCGGCTCCGCTCCACCAATTGGCCCGCGGAAGGACCGCGAGCCCGAGTGAGAGGCGCGATGCCGCATAGTCGCTGAAACCACAACTGAGCACAGGATCAACGACCGAATCCGTGCCCGTGAAGTCCGGCTCGTGGACCCCGACGGAGTGCAACTCGGCATCAAGCCGCTACCCGAGGCCCTGCAGATAGCGAGGGACCTCGACCTCGATCTCGTCGAGGTGGCCCCCATGGCCAACCCTCCCGTCTGCCGGATCATGGACTTCGGCAAGTTCAAATTCGACGAGGCCCAGAGGGCCAAGGAGAGCCGGCGCAAGGCCGTCCACGTCGGGATCAAGGAGATGAAGTACCGGCCGAAGATCGGGCCGGGTGACTTCGACACCAAGACCCGCCAGGTCGGCAAGTTCCTCGCCGAGGGGTACAAGGTCAAGATCACGATCATGTTCCGGGGCCGCGAGGTGTACCACCCTGAGCACGGCAAGCGGATATTGGACCGCATCGCCGAGCAGATGGAGGGCATCGCCAAGGTCGAAGCCGAGCCCAAGCTCGACAACCGCAACATGATCATGGTGCTCGCCCCCGACAAGAGGGCCCGCCAGGCCGCGCAGTCGAGGGCCTCGAACCAGCAGCGAGCCGAGAAGACCGCCGCGTCGGCAGGGGGGAGCCCCGCCACTGCGGATGCCAACGGCAACGCTCCGGACGGGGATGCGGGTGCAGTCAGCGACGCCGCGACGTCGGCCGAAGAGGGATGACGTAATGCCGAAGATGAAGACGGACCGCGGTGCGGCCAAGCGGATCAAGGTGACAGGCACCGGCCGGTTGCGTCGCCGCAAGGCCTTCCGCTCGCACCTCCTCGAGAACAAGTCGAGCGTGCGCACGCGCCGCCTCGGCCGCGAGACTGAGATCGCAAAGGCGGACGAGAAGGCAACGCGCCGGATGCTCGGCATCTGAGCCGACGCCGGCACCCGACCACCCGACCACCCACCACGATCCGCAGCGGCCCCGAGCACGGCCGCCGATCCGAACCCACGAAGAGATTTCGAAGAGAGGAGCACCCCCATGGCGAGAGTGAAGCGTGCCGTCCATGGCCGCAAGCACCACCGCGCCGTCCTGGAACAGGCGAAGGGGTACTACGGGAACAAGAGTCGTTCCTACCGGGCCGCCAATGAGCAGCTCATGCACTCGATGCAGTACGCGTACCGTGACCGGCGGGCGCGCAAGGGCGATTTCCGCAAGCTGTGGATCCAGCGCATCAACGCCGGCGCCCGTCTGAACGGCATCAGCTACAGCCGCCTGATCAACGGCCTCCATATCGCCGGTGTGGAGGTCGACCGCAAGGTGTTGGCCGACCTCGCCGTGAGCGAGCCGGAGGCTTTTGCCGCGCTCGTCAAGACCGCACAAGATGCGCTGGCGAACGCGCCCGTGGCCGAGGTCGCTTCCTGACCCAACGGCTGGCCTTCACGCACCGGCGGGTCCGCCGGCTGCGCGGGCTGCTACAGAAGCGTTCGGCCCGATGGAGCGAGCGCGCGTTCGTAGCCGAGGGCGCCGAGCTGATTCGCACCGCCCTCGACATCGGGGTTCCGGTCGAATCGGTCTACGTATCGCCGGACGGCGATCACGACTCCGCGACCCAGGAGGTCTGCCGGAGGGCGACCGCAGCCGGCGCGCGCATGTTCGCCCTGGAGCCCGGCGTCCTCGAGCGCGTCGCCGACACCGTGACGCCCCAGCCCGTGCTCGCCGTCCTGCCGATGCTCGTCGACACCGACACCCATTCCGACGCGGACCCCGAAGACAGCGCCGCGCCGTGGTCACCCGATCCCAGTGCGCTGGTCGTGGTGCTCGTCGACGTGCGCGATCCCGGGAACGCCGGCACGGTTCTGCGGGCCGCCGACGCCGCAGGCGCCACCGCGGTCGTCTTCGCCGCCGAGTCGGTGGACCCCTACAACCCCAAGACGGTGCGGGCGTCCGCCGGCTCGATCTTCCATGTGCCCTTCACGGTGCGCCCGGACCCGGCCGCCCTCGCAGGCGGGTTCACCGCTGCTGGCTTCCGCACGCTCGCCACTGTCGTCCGGGACGGCGCGGACTACGCCGGCCTCGACTGGTCGGTCCCGACGGCGGTGTTCTTCGGCAACGAGTCCTCGGGGCTCGACTCCGCCTTGAGCGCCCGGCTCGATGGTGCCGTCGCCATTCCCATGGCCGGCCGGGCCGAGTCCCTCAATGTGGGGGTGGCCAGCGCTGTGGTGGCCTTCGAGGCGTTCCGACAACGCCGAGGTGGAGGTCCCGGGGCACGTAGCATTTCAAAGACCGCGGAAGAAACGACATGGTGACCGACAACGTGGATCTCGACATCGAAGCCATCGCCACCGACGGCGAACGCGCGATCGCGGCCGCTGCGTCGACCGACGCCCTCGGCGAGGTGGAGACGGAACTGCTGGGCAAGCGGTCGACGCTGACCCGGGCCCACCGGACTCTCGGCTCCCTGAGCCCCGATGAGCGCAAGGAGGCCGGTCGCCGCATCAACGAGGTGCGGGAACGCCTCGTGCGCCTGGTAGCCGACCGCCGGGCCGAGCTCGCCGAGGCGGAGCGGGCGGAGGCGCTGCAGGCCGACCGCCTCGATCTGACCGAGGTCATCCCGAGCACCGTGCTGGCGCCGCCTTCCCGCGGCCACCTGCACCTCGTGACCCAGGCGCGGGACGAGCTCGAGGACGTCTTCGTCGGCATGGGCTTCACGGTTGCCGAGGGACCGGAGGCGGAATCGGACTGGTACAACTTCGAGGCCCTCAACATCCCGCCGTCGCACCCCGCGCGCGACATGTACGACACCATGTACCTCGAGGTGGGCGAGCCCGAGACGGTGCTGTTGCGCACGCACACCTCCCCGGTGCAGATCCACCTCATGGTGGCGGCCGTGCGCGACGGAACGCTGCCGATCCACGCCGTGATGCCGGGCAAGTGCTTCCGCCTCGACACTCCCGACGCGACGCACCTCCCGGTGTTCAACCAGATCGAGGGCCTCGTCGTCGACCGCGACATCACCTTCGGCGACCTCGCCGGCACCATCCAGATCTTCACGGAGGCCTACTTCGGTCCGGGCATGCAGTCACGCCTCCGGCCGGCCTACTTTCCCTTCACTGAGCCGTCCGCCGAATTCGAGATCACCTGCACCATCTGTCTCGGTGAGGGCTGCCGCACCTGCTCGCACACGGGCTGGATCGAGCTCGGCGGCTGCGGCATGGTCGACCCGGCCGTTTTCATCGCCGTCGGGATCGACCCGGCCGAATGGTCGGGCTTCGCGTTCGGGTTCGGCATCGACCGGCTGGCACAGATGCGCCACGAGGTGCCCGACATGCGCTCCTTCGTGGAGAACGACATCCGGTTCCTCTCGCAGTTCTGACCTGACCACACCGACGAACAGAAAGACACCACCCCACCACCGTGCGCGCCCCGCTCAGCTGGCTCCGTGATTTCGCCCCGTTCCCCGGCGACACCGGGACGCTGCGCGCCGCGCTCGACGACCTCGGCCTCGTCGTCGAATCGATCGAGCACATCGGCGAAGGCCTGGGTGACGTCGTCATCGCAAAGGTCCTGAAGATCGACGAGATCAAGGGCGCGGACAAGATCCGCCTGATCACCGTCGACGCCGGCGCCGAGCCGCTCGAGGTCATCTGCGGTGCGTGGAACTTCGACGTTGGCGACCGCGTCCCCCTCGCGCCGGTGGGTGCGATCCTCCCGGGTGGCTTCGAGATCGAGCGGCGGAAGATGCGCGGCGTCTGGTCCAACGGGATGCTCTGCTCGGGCAAGGAGCTCCGGCTCTCCGACGACAGTGCGGGCCTCCTCCTCCTCGGTGAGGAGGTGCCCGGCGAGCCCGGCACGCCGCTGACCGAGGCACTCGGCCTCGAGCCCGATGTGGTCTTCGATATCACCGTCGAGGGAAACCGTCCCGACGCGTGGTCGATGGCGGGCATCGCGCGCGACCTGGCCGCGCGCCTCGGCCTTCCCTTCGTCGAGCCCGAGCCACCGGCGCCCTCCGCAAGCGGGCGCCCCGTCGAGTCGGCCGCCTCGGCCGTCGTGGAGTCCCAGGACCTGTGCCCAAGGCTCACGGTCACGGTGCTCGAAAGCGTGAAGGTCGGGCCGTCGCCCCAGTGGATCGCACGCCGCCTTCTCATGGCGGGCATGCGCCCGATCAACAATGTGGTCGACGCGTCGAACTACGTGATGCTTGAGCTGGGCCAGCCGACCCACCCCTACGACCTCGCGTTGCTCCCGGGCCGTGGGCTCAGGGTCCGTCGGGCCGAGCCGGGGGAGAAGCTGGTGACCCTCGACGGGGTCGAGCGCACCGTCGGCGTGCCCGGACGGAGCCTGGGCGACACGGGCGCGGACTGCCTCATTTGCGACGCCGAGGGCACGCCGGTCGGCGTCGGCGGCGTCATGGGCGGTGCGTCTTCCGAGATCTCGCACTCCACGAACGAGGTGCTGCTCGAGGCTGCCTACTTCACGCCCATGGCGATCGCGCGCACGTCCCGCCGGCTCGGACTGCGCACCGAGGCGTCGGCGCGCTTCGAACGCGGGTGTGACCCCTGGGGCATCGAACCGTCGGTCGCGCGCTTCTGTCAGCTGCTTTCGGAGAGCAGTCCGGGCCTCCAGGTCGCGGACGGCATGCTCGACGTGCGCGGGGACGTGCCCGAACCCTTCGTCATCGCCGTGCCGCTCGCCCGGGTGCATCGCCAGATCGGCGTCGAGCTGAGCGCGGAGCACGTCGCCCGACTCATCGAGCCCATCGGGTTCAGGGTGATGGAGGAGGTGGGCGCCGGACTCGCGGGCGGCCCCGGCGCTTCCGGGTTCAGCCCGGAGAGCCTCGTCGTCGAGGTGCCCACCAACCGGCCGGACGTCCGTCCCGAGCCCTTCGGTGTGGACGACATCATCGAGGAGATCGCACGGACCTTCGGCTACTCGAACGTGCCGCGCCACATGCCGACCTGGCCGCAACCGGGCGGGTTGACCGCTCTCCAGCACTCGCGCCGTCTGGCCAAAGACGTCTTGTGCGGCTTGGGCGCCTCCGAGGGTTGGACCGACAGCTTCGTGTCCGCCGCCGCACATACCGACGTCGGTCTCACCGGCCCGGCCGTACGCGTCGCCAATCCCCTCGATACGGAGAAGCCGTACCTCCGCCGCAGCCTCATGCCCGGCTTGCTGGGCGCCCTCGCCTACAACGCAGACCGCCGCCAGCCCGACATCCGTCTCTACGAAGTCGGCGTCGCGTTCTCGCATCCCGACGAGGGAGCACCGCGGGTGGTCGAGCGCGCCGGTGCGGGCGGTCGCGAAACTGCGGAGCTGCCCGGAGAGCGCGAATTGCTCTGCGCCGTCTTCGCCCAGGAAGAGGACGACGCCCGCCTCGCTGTCGTCTCCTGGCAGGTGCTGGCCGACGCCTTCCGCGTCGACCGGGTCCGCCTGGTTCCTGCGGGCAACGGGCTGCCGCCGTTGCCAGGCCTGCACCCGACCCGATCGGCGCACCTCGTGGTCCCGTCGACCTACGGCGGGAGCGACGGCAATGTCGCCAACGTTGTCATCGGCTCGGTCGGCGAAATCGATCCTGACGTCGCCACGGCCTTCGGACTTATCCGAACGACGGGCAACACGACCGGGGCCCGGCGCATCGGATGGCTCGAAGTCGATCTCGGCCTTCTCTTCGACGAGACGCGCGTGCCGCGCCGCCACGTGGTCGCCAGCGCCGTCAGCCGGTTCCCCTCGTCGGACATCGATCTCGCCTTTGTCGTCGACGACCGCTATCCGACCGACGTCGTGGCCGAGACCCTGAGAACGTCCGCCGGTGACCTGCTCGAGTCGGTGCGACTGTTCGACGTCTACCGCGGTGCCGGCATCACCGAGGGTGCGCGCAGCCTCGCGTATCGTTTGCGCTTCTGTTCGCCGGTACGGACTCTCACAGACGAAGAAGTCGGCGAGCTGCGCACCCAGTGCATTGCTGCGGTCGAAGGGGAATACGGCGCCGTCCTGCGCTGAGGCCATCGCTCCGCTTGACTGCGTCGGGCGCAGGAGCGTGGCAAGGTGGGATGGTGGAGGTGCGCCTGATCGCCCCCGACGACGAGAAAGGCCTGGCGGAATTTGCCGCCGTTCTCGAGGCGTCGGACAAGGAGATGTGGCCCGAGCTGAACGGGTATTCGTTCGTCGATTTGCGCGCGTTCGCCCGCTTCAAAGGCAAGAGCCGGCGCTGGGAACTCCTGGCCGCCGGCGAACCTGAAGGTCCCGTGCTCGGCGTCGCCCTGATGGAGTTTCCCAAGCTCGAGAACCCGCACGCGACCGAGATCGCCATCGCCGTGCACCCACACCACCGCCGTCGTGGTGTCGGCACCGCAATCGTCGAGAAGATGGTCCAGCGCGCCCTGGCCGACGGCCGCCGTACGCTCAACACCATCGTCGACGCGCCCGTTGCTCTCGCTGCCGACCACGCATCAGGCCCTTTCGCCCGAAGCGCCGGGTTTGAGCGAACACTCACCGGCAACATGCGCATGCTCCGGCCGCCGTTCGACGCGGCCCGGCGGGACGAGCTGGGCGCCGTGGTCGCGAACGCACCCGACGCGCACGACTACCAGACCTTTGCCTTTGTGACTCCCTGGCCCGAGGAGTTCATTGACGACTTCTGCACACTGTTGCGAGTGATGTCCACCGACGAGCCGGCCGGCGACGGTGAGCGCCAGGCGGAGCACTGGGACGAGGCGCGACTCCGCGAGAACGAGGAGCTCGACTTCGCCCGGGAGGCGACCGTGCTGGCGGCTGTCGCCCAGCACGTGCCCTCGGGGAATTTGGTCGCGCTCACTGAGCTGTCGCTCTCCAAAGAGTCGCCCGGCCAGGCGTGGCAGCAGATCACGGTGGTCCATCCCGATCACCGGGGTCACCGCCTCGGCCTTGCCGTGAAGTTGGCGAACCTCGACCTGCTCGCCGAGCGGGCGCCGAACGTGAGCATGGTGCTGACGGGCAACGCGGCGGTCAACAAGCCGATGATCGCCGTGAACGAGATGATGGGATTCGAGGTGTTCAGCGACGGTGCCTTTTGGCAGAGACACCTCACCGCCCCCAGCTCGTGACAACCGAGCGAACCGGCATCGAGGTCGAGGCCATCGACCCCCGCGACACCTCCGCCTTCGACGGGTGGTTCGCCGTGTGGAACGCCATCGACATGGAGCGCTATCCAGAGCTGCCTGGCTGGCAGTACCAGGAGCTGCTCGCCATGGCGCTCGACCGCGATGGCGCATTCGAGCGCCGCCCGCTCGTCGCGCGTTGCGACCGGACCGTCGCAGGCGTCGCCGGCCTCGAGCTCACCCGGCGCGAGAACTTCCACCTCGCCCGTATCGATCTGCGTGTTCTCCCCGAGCACCGGCGCCGCGGCGTCGGCACGGCGCTGGTCGAGGCCGCCGAGCGGATCGCCACCGCCGCCGGCCGCACTGAGTTGGGGGCTGAGGACGAGACGCCTTTGCGATCCGGCTATGTGGACTGCGCGGCGCCGTTCGCCCGCCACCTCGGCTTCACCCCGGTACTGCGTACGGTGCGACGCTGCATCGACCTGCCGCTCGACCCAGTCCACGCCGCGGCTTTGCGACGGGATCCCAGGGCGACACCGGCAGGATTTACGCTCCTGACGATCGGCAATTACTGGCCGGACGAGTATCTCGATGACCGCTGCGAGCTCGGCCGCCGTATGTCGACCGATATGCCCATGGGAGAGCAGGAGCTGGACGAGCAGGTGTGGGACGCCGCGCGCGTGCGCGCCCTCGAGGCATCATTGGCCGCACAGAACCGGGCCAAGGTGACGACGGCGGCGCGCCATGATGCCAGCGGCCGTCTCGTTGGGTTCACCGAGGTCGCGATCCCTCTGGGCGCGCCGGAGTCAGCCTGGCAGCACGACACCCTCGTCGTGCGCGAGCACCGTGGGCACGGGCTCGGCTTCGCCATGAAGCTGGCCAACTGTTTCGCGGTGCACGAGCGGCACCCGGCGGTCCGCCGCATCAACACCTGGAACGCCGAGGACAACGGTCCGATGATCGCCGTCAATGAGGACCTTGGCTTCCGGGTCGAGGCCCGTTCGACCGATTGGCACCGGCCGATCGCCCGGGCGGGACCTGCCGCATGAATATGCATAAATATGTATACTGATGCGATGAAGGTCGGCATCGCCGGGGCATCGGGCTACACCGGGGCGGAGCTGTTACGCCTGCTCAGCACCCATCCGCAGTTCGAGGTGGGAGTCGCTACCGCCCATTCTCACGCCGGGCTGCCCGTCGGCGGGCACACGCCGTCCCTCCGGGCCGCCTATCCCGGCCTGACCTACGACGACACTGACGCCGGCGTCCTCGACGGTCTCGACCTCGTCTTCTGCGCCCTGCCGCACGGGGAGTCCCAGAAGTTCGTGCCCGAGCTCCGGTCGCGGGTCGGCTGCATCGTCGACCTGGCGGCCGACTTCCGGCTCAAGGACCCGGCCCTCTACCCGCAGTGGTACGGCGAGGAGCACGCCGCGCCAGAGCTGCTGTCGGAGGCCGTGTTCGGCCTGCCCGAGCTCTTCCGGGACGACCTCAGCGGAGCGACGCTCGTTGCCGCGGCCGGCTGCTACCCGACGTCGGCTGGGCTCGCGCTGGCGCCGCTGGTGCGGCGCGGCCTCGTCGAGCCGGTCGGCATCATCGTCGACGCGGCCTCCGGCGTGTCGGGCGCCGGTCGCGGCACCAGGGAGCACCTTCACTTCGGGACCGTCGACGAGGACTTCACGGCCTACGGTCTCCTCGCCCATCGCCACACGCCGGAGATGGAACAGATCCTCGGTGCGCAGGTTCTCTTTACCCCGCACCTGGCGCCGATGGTACGCGGCATCCTCGCCACCTGTTACGCGCGTCCGACTACCGCGCTCACGACGGCCACCGTCCTGGAGGCGCTCCACGACGCCTATGACGCCGAGCCGTTCGTGGTCGTAACAGAGGAGCCACCCTCGACCAAGGCCACGTCAGGCTCGAACGTGGCACTCGTGACCGCTCGCGTTGACCCGCGCACCGGATGGGTGGTTGTGCTCTGCGCGCTCGACAACCTCGTCAAGGGCGCCTCGGGGCAGGCCATCCAGTGTGCCAACGCCGCACTCGGCCTGCCCGAGACGAGCGGGCTACCGGTCGCGGGGGTCTACCCGTGAGCGTCACCGCGCCCAAGGGTTTCGTCGCCGCGGGTGGATCCGCCGGCATCAAGGCGAACGACGCACTCGATGTCGCCGTTGTCGCCACCGCCGACGGCCAGGCCGTTCCGTGCGCCGGCGTGTTCACCTCGAACCTGGCCGCGGCCGCGCCGGTCCAGGTCAGCCGCACCCACCTGGCCGCCACCAATGGCTGTGCCGCAGGTGTGGTGCTCACTTCGGGCAACGCCAACGCAGCGACGGGCGCTCCGGGGCGCGGCGCAGCCGTGCGGGTGTGTGCCGCGGTCGCTGCTGGCGTCGGCGCGACAACCCAGCAGATCCTCATCTGCCAGACCGGGTTGATCGGCATCCCGTTCCCGATCGACACCGTCGAGCCCAGCCTCGCCGCCATCGTGCACGCCCGCGGCGATGGCAACGACGCGGGCGCGGCTGCGGCGCGGGCCATCATGACCACCGACACCGTACCGAAGGAGGTCGTCGTGGCAGGCCACGGCTTCACGGTCGGTGGGATGGCCAAGGGCGCCGCCATGCTGGCGCCCAACATGGCGACGATGCTCGCCCTCTGCACGACCGACGCCGCGGTCGACGCGCCCACTCTCCAGAAGGCGCTGCTGGAGGCCGTTGACGCCTCCTTCAACGCAATCACGGTGGACGGCTGCACCTCGACGAACGACACCGTGCTCGTACTTGCTAGCGGCCACGGCGAAGCGCCGAACCCGGACGCGTTGACCGGGGCGCTGACGGAGGCGTGCACCTCACTGGCCGAGCAGATGGTGGCCGACGCTGAGGGTGCGACGAAGGTCGCGCACGTCACAGTGCGCGGCGCGGCGAGCGACCAGGCCGCCCACGTGGCGGCGCGCAAGGTGGCGGACTCCATGCTCGTGCAGTGCTCGCTCTTTGGGGAGGACCCGTACTGGGGCCGCATCGTCTCCGAACTCGGCTCGGCGGGCACCCCGTTCGACATGGACCGCGTCGCGGTCGCCTATGGAGGCACCGTGGTGTGCGCCGCCGGGATCGCCGTGCCGCATGACGCGGCTGCGGTCGCCCTCCACATGGCCGGCCGCCACGTCCAGATCGACTGCGACCTCGGGCTCGGAGCGGGACAGGCCGTCGTGCTCGGGACGGATCTCAGCTACGGGTACATCGACGAGAACAGGACGACTTCGTGAGCGCCGAAGCGGCCGAACCGGTCGGGCAGGTTCCGCGCAAGGTGACCCGGGCGCAGCGGGCGGCGGCGGCAAAGACGGCCTCGGTGCTGGTCGAGGCCCTGCCCTACATCCGCCGGTTCTGGGGCAAGATCGTCGTCGTCAAGTACGGCGGCAATGCGTTGGACGCGTCGGACGACGGTTCCGGCGACACGGACCCGCTCGCTTCCTTCGCGCAGGACGTCGTGCTCATGCGGGCGGTCGGCCTGCTGCCGGTCGTCGTGCACGGGGGCGGCCCCCAGATCGGCGCGCTCATGGCGCGGCTGGGCAAGGAAACCGAGTTCCGCAACGGGTTGCGTGTCACCGACGCCGAAACGCTCGACATTGCCCGGATGGTGCTCGTCGGCAAGGTGAATCGCGACATCGTCTCGGCCATCAACGTGCACGGGCCCATCGCGGTTGGCATGTCCGGTGAAGACGCCAACCTCATCACCGCGGCGCAAAGCGACGTGGACCTCGGCTTCGTCGGCAGCGTTTCGCTGGTCGATCCCACCATGCTCCAGCGCCTCGTCGCCCAGGGCCTCATCCCGGTCGTGGCCACAATCGGCGCCGACGCCTCGGGCCAGGCCTACAACATCAACGCCGACACCGTGGCCGGCGCGCTGGCCGAGGCCCTCGAGGCAGAGAAATTGATCTTCCTGACCGACATCGAAGGGCTGCGGGTCGTCGCCGACGACCCCACGACGGTCATCCACAAGGCCTCGCTCGAGGTGATCGACGAGATCATCCGCAGCGGCAACGCCGAGGGCGGCATGCTGCCCAAGGTCGAGGCGTGCGCCCGGGCTGTGCGCGGCGGGGTGAGCCGGGCCCACATCCTCGACGGGCGCGTGCCCCACGCGCTGCTGCTCGAGCTGTTCACCGACGCCGGCGTGGGGACGATGGTGCTGCCGTGAGCTCGGCGGACTCATCGACGGGGCGCGAGGCGCTGATGCGCACGTACGCGGAGCCGCCGGCCACGTTCGTGCGCGGCGAGGGCACCGTGCTCTACGACGCGGCCGGCAAGGCGTATCTCGATTTCATCACCGGCTTGGCGGTGGTCTCGCTCGGTCACGCGCACCCGGCGGTCGCCGACGCCGTGGCGGAACAGGCGCACACGCTCTTGCACGTGTCGAACCTGTACGGGAACACGCTGGCGCCCGAGGTGGCCCGCACGATCGACCGGCTGATCAACGGCGGGACCGGGCAGGCGGGTGGCCAGGTCTTCTTCGCCAACTCGGGGGCCGAGGCCAACGAGTGCGCGCTGAAGCTGGCGCGGCGCTGGGCGGGGGGCGGACGCCACGTCGTCATCAGCACCGACAACGCCTTCCACGGACGCACGCTGGCGACGCTCACGGCGACCGGCCAGCCCGAGAAGCAGGCACCGTTCCTGCCGCTGCCCGAGGGTTTCGTGCACGTCCCGTACGACGACGTCGCCGCGTTGGACAAGGCGCTCGACCCCGAGACGGTGGCCGCCGTCATCTTGGAGCCGATCCAGGGCGAGGGCGGGGTGGTGGTGCCGAGCTCGGACTATCTCGGCGCCGTGCGCGCGCTGTGCAGCGAGCGCAACGCGCTCCTGATGCTCGACGAGATCCAGACCGGGCTCGGCCGCACGGGCCACTGGTTCGCGTTTCAGGCCCAGGGGCTCGAGCCCGACGTCGTGACCATGGCCAAGGCGCTCGGCAACGGCATGCCGGTCGGCGCGTGCTGGGCACGAGCCGAGGTGGCCGCCGCGTTCGGGCCGGGCGACCACGGCTCGACCTTCGGCGGCCAGCCGCTGGCACTCGCCGCGGCCAAGGCGACACTCGCCGTCATGGAGGCCGAGGACGTTTGCGGGCGCGCCCGTCGGGCCGGGGCGCGGCTCGGCGAAGGCCTGGCCGGGCTGCCCGGCGTCGTCTCGGTACGGGGTTCGGGGCTGCTCTTGGCGGCGCAGCTGGCGGCGCCGGTCGCGAAAGAAGCGGCGGCCAAGGCGCTGGAGCAGGGCCTGCTCGTGAACGCGGTCCGTCCCGACGCCGTGCGGGTGGCACCACCGCTGCTCGTGAACGACGACGAGGTCGAGGAGGCACTGGCCATCCTCGGCGTCGTGCTCGGTGAGCTCGTGGGCCGTACCGGCGGGGCCGGGGCGGGGGAGTAGACCGGTCCCGTGGTGGCGAACCTCCTCGACATCGACGATCTGGCGCCGGCCGCGTGGGACCGCGTCCTCGAAGGCGCACTCGAGACCCCGTACACGCAGCGGCTGCGCGGTGACGGCGTGGCGCTGCTCTTCGAGAAGCCCTCGGCGCGCACGCGCAACTCGACTGAGATGGCGGTGGTGGACCTGGGCGGTCACCCCGTGTACATCCAGGGCGCGGAGGTCGGCCTCGACGTGCGGGAGACGGCCGAGGACGTGGCGCGCACGCTCGGCTGCTACCACCGGGTGCTCTGTGCGCGGGTGTTCGATCACCGTCTCTTCGGACGCATGATCGCGGCGCTCGCATACAGCGGGTTCGAAGTGCCGGTGGTGAACCTCCTGTCCGACGACGCCCATCCGTGCCAGGCCGTGGCCGACGTGCTGACGATCCGCGAGGCGCTGGGGTCGCTCGGCGGCCGCACGCTCGCGTACGTCGGGGACGCCAACAACGTGGCGCGTTCGCTGGCCAAGGCGGCCCTGCTCGAGGGCATGGAGGTGCGCATCGCGTCGCCCGCCGGGTTCACGTTCCCGACGGCGGAGCTCTCGGCGCTGCAGGCGTTCGCGGATGCAGCGGGCCGTGGGGGCAGCGTGCAACTGACCGACGACCCGGCGCAGGCCGCCAAGGGTGCGGCCGCGCTGTACACCGACGTGTGGACGAGCATGGGCCAGGAGGAGGAGCGGGCGAAGCGCCTGGCCGCCTTTGCCGGCTACACGATCGACGAGGCACTCGTCGACCTGGCCGCGCCCGACGCCGTGGTGCTGCACTGCCTGCCGGCGCACCGGGGCGAGGAGATCACCGAGGCCGTGCTCGAGGGGCCGCGCTCGGTCGTCTGGAAGCAGGCCGCCCACCGGCGCACCGCCATGCGGGGCATCCTGGCGTGGGCGGTCGGGGCGTGAGCGGGCCGGGGCCCGGCGGCGAGACGAAGACCGCCGCGGGCGGTCCGGCGGGAGGGGCGCGGCTCACCAAGAACCAGCGCCAGCATCGCATCACGAAACTGCTCGAGGCCGAACCCGTCACGAGCCAGGCGCAGCTGGTCGCATTGCTGGCCGAGCAAGGGGTGGAGGCGACGCAGACGACGGTGTCGCGCGACCTCGACGACCTCGGCGCGGTGAAGGTGCGGCTGCCCGGCGGCGAGACGGCGTACGCGTTGCCCGAGTTGCCGGTGCACCAGATCGCGCCGGAGGACCATCTAAGGCGGGTGCTGGGGGAGTGGGTGGTGGAAGTGGCGCACTCGGGGAACCTCGTCGTGCTGCGGACGCCGCCTGGCTCGGCGCACGTCGTGGGTTCCGCGCTCGACCGCAGCGGCGTGGAGGAGGTCGTCGGCACGGTGGCGGGGGACGACACGGTGCTCGTCGTGGCCGCCGAGGGGATCGGTGGCGAGGCCATGGCGGAACGGCTGCGCGACATCGCCGGCATCGGCGCCGCGCACAGGATCACATCGAACGGGAAGGGAGAGGGCTGACATGTCTGATCGGGTTGTGCTCGCCTACAGCGGTGGGCTCGATACGTCGGTAGCGGTGCGGTGGCTCATCGAGCACGAGGGTGTCGAGGTCGTGGCCGTGGCGGTGGACGTCGGCCAGGCGGCCGACAAGGGCGGCGAGGACTGGGACATCGTGCGCGAGCGCGCGTTGGCGGCAGGTGCCGTCGAGGCCGTCGTCATCGATGCCCGCCACGAGATGGCCGAGCAGTTCTGCATGCCGGCTCTGGCGGCGAACGCCCGCTACGAGGGCAAGTACCCGCTGGTGTCAGCGCTGTCGCGACCCGTCATCGTGCGGCACCTGGTCGCCGAGGCGCGCCGTCACGGCGCGACGGCGGTCGCCCACGGCTGCACGGGCAAGGGCAACGACCAGGTGCGCTTCGAGGTCGGCGTGCGCGCGTTGGCGCCGGACCTCGGGATCCACGCGCCGGCGAGGGTGTGGGGGCTGACCCGCGAGGACTGCATCGAGCTGGCGGCCAAGTGGGAGATCCCCATCACGGTGACGAAAGAGAAGCTGTACTCGATCGACGACAACCTGTGGGGCAAGGCGATCGAGTGCGGCGAGATCGAGGACCCCTGGGCGCCGCCGCCCGACGACGTGTACACGCTCACGCGGGTCACCGACACGACGCCGGTCGAGGTGGTCGTCGGCTTCGAATCGGGCGTGCCGGTCTCGTTGGACGGCGCCTCGCTGTCGCCGTACGAGGTCATTTCCCGGTTGGGCGCCGTGGCGGGCAGCCGCGGCTTCGGCCGCCTCGACATGGTCGAGAACCGGCGCGTCGGGATCAAGAGCCGCGAGATCTACGAGTGCCCGGCCGCGTTGTCCTTGATCGTCGCGCACGCGGACCTGGAGGACCTGACGTTGGAGCGCGACCTCCACCACGAGAAGGCTCGTCTCGAGCCACGCTGGGCCGAGCTCGTCTACGACGGGTTCTGGTACTCGCCGCTGCGGGGCGCCCTGCAGGCTTTCATTGCGGAGAGCCAGCGTCATGTCACCGGCGAGGTCCGGCTGCGCTTCGCCGCACCCGGCACCTGCACCGTCGTCGGCCGGCGCAGCCCGGTCGCGTTGTACGACCACGACCTGGCGACCTACGACGCCTCGGACACGTTCCGCCACCAGGACGCCGAGGGCTTCGTGCGGCTGTGGGGGCTCGGGGTGGCGACGTGGTCGTCCCGCCAGGGCCCGGGCGCGGACGGCGGGACCGGTGCCGAGGGGTAGGGTCCGGACCGCCGTCGTCGAGGCCGGAACCGTGGTCGGGAAAGGGGGCGCGTGATGACGCTCTGGGAAGGACGGATCGCGGCGGGGATGGCGGACACCGTGGCGGAGTTCACGGTGAGCCTCGGGTTCGACCAGGCGCTGGCGCTGGACGACCTGGCCGGTTCGCGCGCCCACGTCAAGGGGCTCGGAAAGGCCGGGATCCTCACCGACAGTGAGGTGCGCACACTCATCGACGCGCTCGACATCGTCGAAGAGGAGTTCAGCGACGGCCAGTTCACCTTCGCTCCGAGCGACGAGGACATCCATACCGCCATCGAGCGACGCGTGACCGAGGTGGCGGGCGAGGTCGGGGCGAAACTACATACCGGCCGCAGCCGCAACGACCAGGTCGCCACGGACCTCCGCTTGTGGTGCCGGCGCACGCTGATCGCGGTGGCGGAACAGATCATGGCGCTCCAAGAAGTGCTGGCCCAACGGGCTCGCGAGGCCGGCGACGTCTACCTCCCGGGCTACACGCACATGCAGCGGGCCCAGCCGGTCTTGCTGGCCCACCACTTGCTCGCGCACGGCTGGGCACTGGCCCGCGACGTCGACCGGCTGGTCACGACCGTCGACCGGCTGAACACGTCGCCGCTCGGCGCGGGCGCGCTGGCCGGGTCGTCGCTGCCGTTGGACCCCGACTACGTCGCGGCGGAGCTCGGGTTCCACGGGCGCTTCGAGAACTCGCTCGACGCGGTCTCGGACCGCGACTTCGTGGTCGAGTCGCTCTTCGACCTTGCCTTGCTGGGCGTGCACATGTCTCGGATGGGTGAGGAGATCGTGCTGTGGTCGACCGAGGAGTTCGGCTTCTGCACTCTCGACGATCAGTATGCGACCGGCAGCTCGATGCTGCCCCAGAAGAAGAACCCCGACGTGGCCGAGCTCGCCCGCGGCAAGACGGGCCGTCTGCTGGGCCACCTTGCGGCCGTACTCGTGACGCTGAAGGGACTTCCGCTCGCCTACAACCGCGACCTGCAGGAGGACAAGGAGCCGTTGTTCGACTCGGTGCGGCAGGTCGGCTTGGCCTTGGCGGCGTTGCGCGGCGTCTACGAGACGGCCACTTGGAACGAGGACCGGATGCGAGAGGCGGCCGACGGGCCGGCCGCCTCCGCCATCGACCTGGCCGAGATGCTCGTCGAACAGGGCATGGCGTTCCGCCAGGCGCACGCGCTCGTGGGCGGCCTGGTGCGCGAGTCCCTGGAGCGCCACGTGCCGCTCGTCGAGCTCGTCGCCGCGCACCCGGACCTCGGTGAGGCGGCGGTGGAGTTGCTCGAACCCGGGGTGGCGGTGACCCGGCGGCGGACGCCTGGTGGGGCGGGACCGGGCCCGGTCGCCGAACAGTCCGAGCGCTTCGCCCGGCGACTCGAGGTGGACCGGACACGGTTGGCCCAGTGGCGACCGGCGGGCTCGGGCTCGACGTCGTCTTCATCCTGAATCGACGCTGATCGGCGGTACGCGCCTTGCGCCTTGCGCTGTGCGCATTTGCGGGCCGCCGAATAACCCCGGATGTTTGTTGCGTTGGGTGACGATGTGAAGCGGTGCACAGGGTGGCGGTTACGCGGAAACACGTGGGTTTGGGCTGGCCCCTGGGTGAACGGAACATGAAGAAGCATCCCGTCCGGTTGCATCGGCCGCGGGACGGCGTAGGTTGGGGGGAGTTGATTCGACGATGAGCGACGAGCATCGACGACGAATCGAGTTGGCGCCGCCCCACCATTTGAGGCTTACGTGCGGCGTGAGAGCTGCAACACCGGAGCTGGAATCAGTTCCAAAGGACAGGCGACCACATAGAGGAGCCACATGCAGCGAATGGCCGGTATCGACCCGATGTTCATCTATTCGGACACCCCGGAGACGCCGATGGAGATCGCCTACGCGTGCGTCTTCGACCCGTCCTCGGCGCCGAACGGCTACGCGTTCGAACACGTGCGCTCGCTCCTCGAGGAGCGGGTCCCCACATTGCCGTCGTTCCGGCGCCGCCTCATGACGGTGCCCCTCGGCCTGGACCACCCCCGGTGGGTGGACGACCCCGAATTCGACATCGCCAATCATCTGCACCGGACTGCAGTGCCGGCCCCGGGCGGCCCCGAGGAGTTCAGCGCCATGGTGGCGGCCGTCATGGGGCGGCCCCTCATTCCCGCGCAGCCGCCGTGGGAGATGCACGTGATCGAGGGCGTGGCCGGCGGCAGAGTGGGCCTGATCGCGAAGGTGCACCACTCGGTGATCGACGGTGTCGCCGGTGCCCAGCTGCTCGCCCAGCTTCTCGATCTCGCCCCGGAGGGGCGGGCGGTGACCGACACGTGCCCACCCTGGGTGCCGGCCCGACTGCCGTCGCAGACCCGCATGGTGACCGAGGCGTTGCCCAGCGTGGTGCAGAGCCCGCTGCGCCTGCTGCGTGCGGCCCGCGAGGTGGGCAGCACCACGCTGCGTCTGGCCCGGCGTGCGCTGGACAAGGCTGCGGGACCGATCTCGATCCCGCTCGGGGCACCCGACACGTTCGAGTCGCCGGTGTCCGCACAGCGAGCGGTCTCGTTCGCGGAGCTCGACTTGGCCCAGGTGCGGACGCTCAAGGATCGCTACGGCTCGACGATCAACGACGTCGTTCTGGCCGTGTGCTCGGGTGCGTTGCGGACGCACCTCATGGCCAACGGCCAGGACACGCACCAGCCCCTGGTGGCGATCGTCCCGGTTTCCGTCCGGGCCGATGCGCACGACGATCTCGGCAACCACCTTTCGGCCATGTTCGTCCCCCTGTCGAACGACCTGCAGACTCCGCTGGAGCGGCTGCGCACCGTGAGCGAGGCCAGCACCTCGTGCAAGGGCCAGGAGCGCGAGGTGGGCTTCGGTCCGCTGGCGACGCTGCTGGCCGATGCCATGCCCCCGGTGATCGCGAGGCCGGTGATCCAGCTGGGAGTGCGCTCGGGCATCCTGCGCAAGTTGCGGGCCGGCAACCTGATGGTGTCGAACGTCCCTGGTCCGTCGTTCCCGCTGTACTTCGCGGGGATGGAACTCTGCGAGGTCTACCCGCTCGGGCCGGTGGTCGACGGTGTGGCGCTGAACGTGACGGTGCAGAGCTACCGCGAGTCGCTCTTCGTCGGCATCAATGCGTGCGCGACCGCGGTCCCGGAGCTGCCCTCTTTGTCGGCGGCCATGGTCGACGAGCTGGATCTGCTGAGCAAGATGGCGGGGCGTACCCGGCGGCAGAACACGGCCGCGTCGGCCCGGCATCGTCGCCGGCCCGGGGCCATGGGGCACGGGCCGTTGCCGGCGTCGGCGGGGGCCGGGGTGGGAGGCGCCGACCCGGGTGCCTGATCGGAGCGGCACGCAGAGCTGATCCCGCGGTGGGGCGTCGCCGTCGGGATGGCGGCGTGTCGTCCGGTTGGGCCAGGGTTGCCCGGTGCAGCGAGCGGACCTGGAGGGCAATCCCGTCAAAGTCGCGCCGTGGCTGCTCAACAAGCTCCTGGTGTCGGGGGCGCGGATGGGACGGATCGTCGAGGTCGAGGCGTACCACGGGGCTAACGACGCTGCCTCGCACGCGTACCGTGGCGAGACGCCGCGTACGTCGGTGATGTTCGGGCCGCCGGGCTTCCTCTACGTGTACTTCACCTACGGCATGCACTGGTGCGCCAACGTCGTCTGCGGTCCCGATGGCGAGGCGGCCGCCGTGTTGATCCGGGCGCTCGCGCCGGTGGCGGGACTCGAGGAGATGCGGGCCGCCCGGCCCAAGGCCCGGACCGACCGCGACTTGTGCAGCGGGCCGGCCAAGCTCTGCCAGGCCCTCGGGATCGAGGGGTCGGAGAACGGCACCGACTTGTTGCACAGGCGAGGAGGCGGCGTCCGGCTGCAGGACGACGGGACCCCGCCGCCGAAGCGTCCGGCGCGCGGGACGCGGATCGGCATCAAAGAGGCAACCGAGCGCCGCTGGCGCTTCTGGGTCGCCGGAGACCCGAACGTCTCGCGACCCTGAGACGGTCCTGAGGGCGGAGCCCTGAAATGGGCGGATGGGGAATCGGAGGGGCCGGAATCGGGCCGAGGCGCCCTAGAACCGGACGGATCTGGGCGGAATGTCATAGCCATGTCACGGCGATGCAACACCGGCGGTGCAAAATGCTGGTGACGCACGGAAGTGCCTGCGGTAGGTCGAGGTGGTCCACAGGCGGCGCACGCTCTCTAGGCGGCTCTGATGGCGCAGAGCGGGAGCGGAAAGCCTGTTGTGCCCCGGACACCGGGTGGCGTGCGGAGGGCCGGAGTGGCTCACCGCACGCCACCAGGGGTGTGGCGGATTGGTCGGCGGGCGGCGGAAATCCCTGGTCAACGCGGGAGGTATCCGCGGGTCGGGTCGAGGGTACCGGTACCATCGGAAGCGAGCGGTCGGCCCGGGGTGGCGCCCCGGGTGGGTATTTTCGTGCCTGAACGCGTTGACCCTCGAGTGCGCACCTGATAAGGTGACACGCCCGCCGGATAGGCCCTCGGTCTCCCGGCGCCCGAAGGAGACTTTCCAGCAGTTGCAGTACGTCTGGAACAGTCCTTTGGGACACCCGGCACCAACTCCGGCTAGATCGGTGTGTGCCCGGTCGCTCCTTGAAAACGAAATAGTGAGAGCCAAAAGCCAGTGCGGGCAATCCTCTCTGTTCCGGTTCGCCGGATATGGGAAGGGTTGACTGTCAAATAAAGAAGTAAGCGGGCTTTGGAATCTTGAAAAAGGTTTCTTGGCCCGTTGTTGCCATGTATCGAGTCAGAGCATGGCGACTCTCTGATTCTTGGTTGGTCGAATCGCCTCTTTTGAGGTGGCTGGGCCGGCCGTGAGTCTCGATGGAGAGTTTGATCCTGGCTCAGGATGAACGCTGGCGGCGTGCCTAACACATGCAAGTCGAACGCGCTCCATTCGGTAGCAATACTGATGAAGAGCGAGTGGCGAACGGGTGAGTAACACATGAGCAACCTGCCCCGAAGACTGGGACAACACCGGGAAACCGGTGCTAATACCGGATATCCCTATCGGACCGCATGATCTGATAAGGAAAGTTTTTCGCTTCGGGAGGGGCTCGTGGCCTATCAGCTAGTTGGTGAGGTAACGGCCCACCAAGGCATCGACGGGTAGCTGGTCTGAGAGGACGATCAGCCACACTGGGACTGAGACACGGCCCAGACTCCTACGGGAGGCAGCAGTGGGGAATCTTGCGCAATGGGCGAAAGCCTGACGCAGCAACGCCGCGTGGAGGACGAAGGCTTTCTGAGTTGTAAACTCCTTTCAGCAGGGACGATAGTGACGGTACCTGCAGAAGAAGCACCGGCCAACTACGTGCCAGCAGCCGCGGTGATACGTAGGGTGCAAGCGTTATCCGGATTTATTGGGCGTAAAGAGCTCGTAGGCGGTTTGATAAGTCGGGTGTGAAACCTCCAGGCTCAACCTGGAGCCGCCACTCGATACTGTCATGACTTGAATTCGGTAGGGGACCACGGAATTCCTGGTGTAGCGGTGAAATGCGCAGATATCAGGAGGAACACCAGCAGCGAAGGCGGTGGTCTGGGCCGACATTGACGCTGAGGAGCGAAAGCGTGGGGAGCGAACAGGATTAGATACCCTGGTAGTCCACGCCGTAAACGTTGGGCACTAGGTGTGGGAACTATTCAACGGTTTCCGTGCCGCAGCTAACGCATTAAGTGCCCCGCCTGGGGAGTACGGCCGCAAGGCTAAAACTCAAAGGAATTGACGGGGGCCCGCACAAGCGGCGGAGCATGTGGCTTAATTCGAGGCAACGCGAAGAACCTTACCTGGGTTTGACATGTAGGGAAAAGCCGTAGAGATACGGTGTCCTTCGGGGCCTTACACAGGTGGTGCATGGCTGTCGTCAGCTCGTGTCGTGAGATGTTGGGTTAAGTCCCGCAACGAGCGCAACCCTTATCCTATGTTGCCAGCGCGTAATGGCGGGGACTCGTAGGAGACTGCCGGGGTCAACTCGGAGGAAGGTGGGGTCGAAGTCAAGTCATCATGCCCCTTACGTCCAGGGCTGCACACATGCTACAATGGCCGGTACAACGGGCTGCTATTCCGCGAGGAGGAGCCAATCCCAAAAGCCGGTCTCAGTTCGGATTGGAGTCTGCAACTCGACTCCATGAAGTCGGAGTCGCTAGTAATCCCGGATCAGCAACGCCGGGGTGAATACGTTCCCGGGCCTTGTACACACCGCCCGTCACACCACGAAAGTCGGTAACACCCGAAGCCGGTGGCCCAACCTTTTAGGAGGGAGCCGTCGAAGGTGGGATCGGTGATTGGGGTGAAGTCGTAACAAGGTAGCCGTACCGGAAGGTGCGGCTGGATCACCTCCTTTCTAAGGAGTGCTATTGGCCTCTTTCGGAAGAATCTCTTTTGAAAGAAATCGCCAATCACTACCCAGTTGAACACTGGCTATTCGGTCGCTCTCGCATACCGGCGGATGATCTGACCGCCTTCGACGAGAAGTGGAGCACGCAACGCTGTTGCCGCTCCGTTTCGCTTGCAGTCGAAGCCCGTCTTTCACGGATCGGTCCCTGCGGTTGCGATTGGGCTCTTACTATTTCGTTTTGAGGGAGCGACCCCTTGGCCCGGCTTTGTTTTGGCCGGGTGGGTGGGTCGAATCCCTGGTGACGTCCTTGCCGGCCTGCTGATCAGCGTGGCCGCGCGGGTGCCGCTTTGCCAGACCTCTCCGAGTTGAGCCCATGTGAGCTCCTCGGCGTTGTCCGGCGTTGGGTGCGGTGCGTGCGTGGTTGTCGTTGGTTCGTTTTGCGGCGCCGGCGTGTGGACCGCTCACCCCGTGCAAGCCCCGGTCGGGGTTTTGCTCTTCATCAGTGCACGATGCGGTGCGCGCTGGAGGGTGCCGGCCCAGGCATGCGCTGTGCAGCCCCTTGAGAATTCCAAAGCGAGCACGAGCATCTTTGTTCTCCAAGCTACAAAGAGCCAACGGTGAATGCCTTGGCGTCTAAGGCCGAAGAAGGACGTGGGCGACTGCGAAATGCCACGGGAAGCTGTCTACCAAGCGTCGATCCGTGGATATCCGAATGGGGCAACCCAGCACCTGTCATGAGGTGCTACACCCGCCTGAATGTATAGGGCGGGGCGAGGGAACCGGGTGAATTGAAACATCTAAGTAACCCGTGGAAAGGAAAACAACAGTGACTCCCTGAGTAGCGGCGAGCGAAATGGGAAGAGCCTAAACCGTGCCGGTGTATGAGCCTGGTGGCGCTGCCGGTATGGGGTTGTGGGACTCGAGAGATGGGGCACCAGACCCGTCACGGAGTTACAAATTCAATGTTTAGTGGAATCAGTCAGGAAAGCTGAACCGTAGAGGGTAATGGTCCCGTACACGAAAAGCATTGAACTCCGCTTGAGCACCCGAGTAGCGCCGGATCCGGGAAAGCCGGCGTGAATCTGCGAGGACCATCTCGTAAGGCTAAGTACTCTTAGACGACCGATAGTGAACTAGTACCGTGAGGGAAAGGTGAAAAGTACCCCGGGAGGGGAGTGAAATAGTACCTGAAACCGTTGGCTTACAAACAGTCAAAGCGTCGTTGCCCCGTCGTCATCATGATCCCTTCGGGTGAGATTGATGGCATATGGCGGGTGTCAGCCGTGATGGCGTGCCTTTTGAAGAATGAGCCAGCGAGTTACGGTGTGTGGCGAGGTTAACCAGTGATGGGTAGCCGAAGCGAAAGCGAGTCTGAATAGGGCGTTGAGTCGCATGCTGTAGACCCGAAGCCGAGTGAGCTTGCCATGGGCAGGCTGAAGCGAAGGTAAGACTTCGTGGAGGGCCGAACCCACCTAGGTTGAAAACTGGGGGGATGACCTGTGGCAAGGGGTGAAAGGCCAATCAAACTCGGTGATAGCTGGTTCTCCCCGAAATGCATTTAGGTGCAGCGTCGGAAGTTCAGCATCGGAGGTAGAGCACTGGATGGGCTAGGGGGCCTACAAGCTTACTGACCCCAACTAAACTCCGAATGCCGATGCTCCAGATTCCGGCAGTGAGACCACGAGGGATGAGCTTCGTTGGTCGAAAGGGAAACAGCCCAGACCGCCGGCTAAGGCCCCAAATTCTTGACTAAGTGGAAAACGATGTGGGAACGCAAAGACAGCCAGGAGGTTGGCTTAGAAGCAGCCACCCTTAAAAGAGTGCGTAATAGCTCACTGGTCGAGTGGTCCTGCGCGGACAATGTAACGGGGCTCAAGTCAAGAGCCGAAGCCGCGGATTTCCGTCATTAGACGGGAGTGGTAGGGGAGCGTCGATCTTGCTGAGAAGCGGCGGTGGGAACCGTCGTGGAGCGTGGTCGAGTGCGAATGCTGGTATGAGTAGCGAGAGAGGAGTGAGAAACTCCTCCGCCGTAAGCCCAAGGGTTCCTGGGGAAGGCTAATCCTCCCAGGGTAAGTCGGGAGCTAAGGCGAGGCCGAAAGGCGTAGTCGATGCACAACTGGTTGATATTCCAGTACTACCGTGTGCGCGCCCATTCCAAGCCAGGGGTACTAAGGGGATGACCTTCGGGTCGAACCGACAAACCCTGGGGCGGATAGCAAAGGAGCGACGCAGGAAGATAGGTGAGCCCAGGCGTTGGTTGTCCTGGGGTAAGCGTGTAGGGAGGGATCTAGGTAAATCCGGGTCCCGTTAATCCTGAGACGCGATGCCGAGCCGTTTCAGGCGAAGTCACTGATTCTATGCTGCCAAGAAAAACTTCTAGCGAGCTCACGCGGTACCCGTACCCCAAACCAACACAGGTGGGCGGGTAGAGAATACCAAGGCGATCGGGAGAACTGTGGTTAAGGAACTCGGCAAAATTCCTCCGTAACTTCGGGAGAAGGAGGGCCTCGATAGGGTGAAGGACTTCGCGTCCGGATGCCTAAGGGGGCCGCAGAGAATTGGGGAAAGCGACTGTTTACTAAAAACACAGGAGCGTGCGAAGTCGTAAGACGATGTATACGCTCTGACGCCTGCCCGGTGCCGGAAGGTTACGGGGAAGGGTTAGCCCTCGGGCGAAGCTCTGAACCTAAGCCCCGGTAAACGGCGGCCGTAACTATAACGGTTAGTCAAAACCTGGCTGTTGTAAAACCCCGCTATATGCTGGAACATCCGAGTATCCGGCGGTACTGATTCATGTCACATCTCTTTGCTGAGATGGCAGCGTGAAGAGTGAAAATCCGACCGGTGCGGACAATCAGCAGGAAACTGCGAGTCCTTGCATCGTGCTCGATCCCAACTGGATCGTTGGATTTGTGGACGGCGAGGGCTGCTTCTCTGTTTCAGTGCATCGTTCTTCGATGATGCACCGGCACGGGGGCTGGCAGCTCCAGCCTGTGTTCCACATCTACCAACACCGTGACCATCGCGATGTCCTCGAGGCGATGATCTCCGTCTTCGGCTGTGGCCGAGTGAGACCCAAGGGCCCCAACAGCAGTGTTTGGACCTTCGCGGTTGACGGACTTCGAAACCTAGACGAGGTGGTGGTGCCGTTCTTTGAACAGCATCCGCCAGTGGTCAAGCAAAGCGACTTCGAAGCCTTCGCAATCATCGTTCGTTCGATGAGAAGGAAGGAACACTTGTCGCCGGTTGGGTTCGAGCGCCTGGTGCGCATTGCCTATGGCATGAATGCCAACCGCAAACAGCGGGCCAGAACGATTGAGCAAGTACTTGCAGGCTCCTCAGAGACTGCACGCGAGGCGCCCGTAGCCGGCTAAGCCGGCTGAGGGTGAAGATACAGTCCGACCCTCATGGCGACATGAGGAGCCAGGCAGAAATGACCTGGCCGCTCGGGACGAAGCGACGAGCAGCATTTGGCGTCCGTCTCGGGTAGTAACAAATGTGCCTAAGGTAGGAGTGCCCTTTGATGTTTGAAGGGTTTGCTGCCCCCCGTGTTGGCAACAGCACGGTGCGCAGTCGGCTATATGCTGGAAAATCCGGTGAATCCTCCACTACTCGACTCTCAATAGAGTCAGTAACAATGTGAGAGGTGCGGACAATCAGCAGGAAAGACTCAGTTAAATACTGAGAATCCTCAGAGACCATACGCCGACCAGCTCATCGATCCCAAGATGAGCTGAAGAGATGGTCCGGTCCCTACGGCGACGTAGGGAGACCGGCGGAAACGACCGGTCCGCCAGTTCAGTAAATGAAGTGCGCTGAATTGGGAGTAACAAATCAAGCGAAATTCCTTGTCGGGTAAGTTCCGACCTGCACGAATGGCGTAACGACTTTCCTACTGTCTCAACCACAGACCCGGCGAAATTGAAGTACGAGTAAAGATGCTCGTTAGCTGCATCAGGACGGAAAGACCCCGTGGACCTTTACTACAGCTTGATGTTGAGTTTTGGTACTATTTGTGTAGGATAGGTGGGAGACTTTGAAGCATTGGCGCTAGCCAGTGTGGAGTCAACCTTGAAATACCACCCTTTTAGTGCCGGAGCTCTAACCTCGGTCCGTAATCCGGATCAGGAACAGCGTCAGGTGGGTAGTTTGACTGGGGCGGTCGCCTTAATAAAATGGGGCGAATCATGGGAAACCATGTGAAATAAAACTCTCGGCGTATGCTGGAACATCCGAGTATCTGGCAGTACTCGTTCGGTTTACTCATCAGGGGTGAAGCGAGCAGTGACAATCTGACCAGTGCGGAAAATCAGCAGGTTGGGCGATTTCG
Organism: uncultured Acidimicrobiaceae bacterium; assembly: GCA_963777485.1. Classification (GTDB taxonomy): domain Bacteria; phylum Actinomycetota; class Acidimicrobiia; order Acidimicrobiales; family RAAP-2; genus Bog-473. The sequence goes on from CAVZQP010000001.1 coordinate 1,060,176, forward strand.
ATCGCCTACCTCAACGACCACAACGGGAGCCCCGTCTTTACCAAAAGACGGGTGATTGTATGGTCTGAACTGCATGGCGACATGCAGATCGAGGCAGAAATGACCTCGAGACGATAACGGTCAGTTATCGGGCTAACAGTTTGCCTAAAACGTAACGGAGGCGCCCAAAGGTTCCCTCAGGCTGGTTGGCAATCAGCTGTCGAGTGCAATGGCAAAAGGGAGCTTGACTGCGAGACCTACAAGTCGAGCAGGTGCGAAAGCAGGGCATAGTGATCCAGCGGTTGCTTGTGGAAGCGCCGTTGCTCAACGGATAAAAGGTACCCCGGGGATAACAGGCTCATCTTCCCCAAGAGTCCATATCGACGGGAAGGTTTGGCACCTCGATGTCGGCTCGTCGCATCCTGGGGCTGAAGCCGGTCCCAAGGGTTGGGCTGTTCGCCCATTAAAGCGGTACGCGAGCTGGGTTTAGAACGTAGAACACACTGCGTCCCCAGAAAGTAATTTCTGGGTGCTCACTGGCTCATATCGGTGAAACCCTGAACGAACTACCGAACGTTCTAGTTCAGGGCAATACCGAGGGAAGGCCAACACATGGATGTGTCTACAGCGTCCTACATTGCAGGATTTCTGGACGGAGACGGAAGTATCCACTTCCAGCTGGTCCGCCAGAAGGAGTATCGGTTCGGGTTTTACATCCGAGCCAGCATCTCTTTCTCGCAGTCGACCAGCGCCCGACATGGGCTGGAGCGAATCCAGTCGATGCTCGGAGGAGGCGGCTACTTACGAGACCGCGGCACCGGCATGAGTGATCTGGTGATCACGAGCCGGCCGATCGTGGTCGAGATCCTCCAGGACGTCGAGCCGTACGTGATCTTCAAGAAGACACACGTACGGCGAGCACTCGAGCTCCTTCCTCTCCTTAGAGGGGTGAAGGATCCCGAAGTACTCCTGCATTTGGCGCACCAAGTAGATGCATTTGCAACCCTAAACTATTCAAAATCGAAGCGGATTTCCGCCGTAGATGTCGAGCAACATCTACGTAGCATGGGTGTGTTGTGCCCCTGTAACGACTTCTTCGCCAGCAACAGCGAAGAGATGGCTTCTTTAGACCGAAACCTCGGTCCGCAGACCCCTGTGGAAGCCATAACACGCCAGCCCCTCGAAAGAGGGTGAAGGTATAGTCTGTGCCCGCAGTAATGCGGGATCAACATGCGTGAGACAGTTCGGTCCCTATCCGATGCAGCCGTAGGAGATTTGAGAAAGGCTGTCCCTAGTACGAGAGGACCGGGACGGACGTAGCTCTCGTGTGCCAGTTGTCCTGCCAAGGGCACGGCTGGTTTGCGACCTACGGGTGGGATAAGCGCTGAAAGCATCTAAGTGCGAAGCCCGTTTCGAGATGAAATCTCCCACAGGGTTAACCTGGTAAGGCCCGTGGCTAGACGACCACGTTGATAGGCCGGAGGTGTAAGTGCAGTAATGCATTCAGCCGACCGGTACTAATCGGCCGAGGGCTTGGAGACATACCTTGCTCGTGCTCGCTTTGGAACGCTCAGGGGCTGCGATATTCGCAGCCAGGTGCGGTGGTATTTCGGTGATGAAGAACCGAAGAGACGCCCGCCGAGCGCAAGGTTTCCGGTGGCCATAGCGGCGGGGAAACACCCGTTCCCATTCCGAACACGGCAGTTAAGCCCGCCCGCGCCGATGGTACTTGGGGGGAGGCCCCCTGGGAGAGTAGGTCGCCGCCGGGATTTCTCATTGACGAGGTCCCCTCTGAGCTCCGGCTCGAGGGGACTTTGTCGTTTTTGGGAGCAGCGCAGACTGATCCGGTCGCCATTCACATCCACAGCCAGCCGCCGACCCCGCTAAACAAGGCGACACCTAGAATCGCCCGATGCCCGCGCAGTCGCCACGGCCAAACCGTCGCGCCTCCTCGGCGCGTCCGAGCCGCCCGAGCCACGCCGGGCGAAGCGGCGCAAGCCAGGGGAGCCCCTCTGCCCGCGGCGGCGGTTCCAACCGTTCCGGGCGACCGGGTCGTCCGACTGCGACCGGAGCCGGCGGACGTGCGGGGGGCGGCCCCAAGCGATCGACGGGATCGAGGTCGAGCAGCTCTGGAGGCCGTGCCGGCCCAAGTCCGAGGCGATCGAGCGGGTCGAGCGGGTCGGGCTCGGGTAGCTCCGACGGACGCACGAGCGGAAGCCGGGGCGTGTCGTCGTCGGGCCGGTCACCAGGCGCGTCGTCACGGGCGGGACGCCCATCTGGGGCTCGCAGCCGGAGCCAGTCCGAGTCCCGATACCCGTCGTCGACCCGGCGGACCGGAGGGAGCCGCCCACCGCGCCGCGACCGCGACGGCGACGAGCGCCGGGACCGCCGCCCCACCGGCACTGGCACGGGAACCCGCGCCGGCACCGGCCGGACCAGGACGAACACGGGCCGACCGACCGGTCGCGACGACCGGCCCGACCGCGGGCCACGTCGCCCGCCGGCTCGAGGCGCTGCCCCATCCAGACAGCCCCGCCCGCCCCGTGACACCACCTTCGAGGAAGAAGTGCCCCTGCCGACCAAAGCCAAGCAGTGGGGCAACGTGGCCCGCCGCGGCGCGCGCGACGTCACCCGCAAGCGGGACGACGCCGACGAGGCTCGCCCCCAACGCAAGGAACCGACACGCAGCGCGCCGACGAACCGCCGGCAGGTCGACTGGACCCGTGACGATGGCCGGGACGAGTGGGCCGACGCCCCGCCCAAGCAACGGCGCCCCCGCACCGGTGCACCCACCCCGGCGCGCGCGCCGGCACCGAAGGCAACCCGTCCCCGAACGAAGGCGACTGCCGGACCAGCACCCAGTGGCCACTCGACCACCCGCGCGCTCGCCGCACTCACCAACCGCCCGACACTCCCACCCGAGGTCGCCACCGAAATCCGCAACGCCGCCGACGTCGCCACCGCAGCACACAGAGAACGGCTCGTCGAACGAGCCGAGGCCGCGTTCAGCGCCTACGAGCGGGGCCGCCCACAAGATGCGCTCCGCCAGATCAAACAGGTCGTCGCCGAAACCCCCGGCGTCGCCGCGGTCCAGGAGCTGACCGGCCTCGCCGCCTACCGGAGCGGACGCTGGCGCGAGGCCGCGAGGCACCTCCAGACCTTCCGTGAGATGACCGACTCCACGGCCCACCTGCCCGAGCTGATGGATTGCCAGCGCGCGCTCCGCAAGCCCAAGAAGGTGGCCGAACTGTGGACCGAGCTGCGCCAGAGCTCGCCGGACCCCGACGTGCTCGCCGAGGGTCGCATCGTTGCGGCCGCGTCACTCGCCGAAACGGGCGATCTCAACGGTGCCATCTCGATGCTGGCCACGGCCGGCGCGTCGAAGAACCTGCGCAACCCGGCCGAGCGGCACCTGCGTCAGTGGTACGTCCTGGGCGACCTCTACGAACGAGCGGGGGACGTCCCTCGCGCCCGGGAGTATTTCGAGCGCGTCCGCCGCTCGGTCCCCGACGCCTACGACGTGGCCGAACGCCTGCGGAGCCTGGGACCCGAGCGCCGCGCCGGGGGGCCCAGACGTCCAGCGAGGAAGCCAGCCCACTGAAGGCTTAGGTTTTCGCGGTGGATTCGCATTCCGCCGAGGAGTCGGCGGTGGCCGAGACGGTGTACCGGTACGCGACCGGAGTCGACCGGCGCGACTGGGCGCTCTACCGCTCACTGTTCACCGACACGGTGGCCGTCGACTTCTCCAGCTTCGATCCGCAGCTGGCACCGCGGGTGGTGCGCACGGACGACTGGGTCGCCGGGATCGTGCCGCTGTTCACCGGCCTCGCCGCGACACGGCACACGATGACGAACCCGCGCGCCGTCGTGGACGGCGACGAGGCGACGATCACGATGGACGTGCGGGCGCATCACGTGCACGACCCCGACGATCCGGCGTCGTGGTACACGGTACGCGGCCACTACGACGACGCCCTCGTGCGCGTCGACAGCCGATGGCTGCTGTCGGGCGTGCGCCTGACGGTCACCTGGTCGGCGGGCGACCCGGACATCATGGAACTCGCCCGGGATACCGGGAAGCGTTTCCTGAGTGGCGGAACACACGGAACCGACGGTTCCGGCCCTGAAGCACCGGGCCACTAGCCCGCCGGAGTGTTCCCCGTGCTGGGTGGCGGCGGGGCCGGTGCGGTCGTCGTGGTGGTGGCCGGCGGCGCAGTCGTGGTCGTCGGAGGCGGCGCCGGCGCCGTCGTGGTGGTCGTGGGCGGGGGAGCGGTCCCGAAGTTCGGCCCGATCACGGTCACGAGAGTCCCGACCGGGGTCAACGGCCACACCAGGGCGGCGTCGGCGTAGCTCATCTCGACGCAGCCGTTGCTCTGCGGCGAGCCGTAGGAGGAGCGGATGAACCCGTGCAGCGCGTCGCCCCCGTTGAAATAACTCGCGTACGGCACGTTGGGGTCGTCGTACGTCGACCCGTCCACGTTGGTCCCCTTCATCTCCGAGTAGCGAATGTGCTCGAAGACTGCGTACGAGCCGTCGACGGTGTCGGCGCCGGGGATCCCCGTGTTGACCGGGATGCCGACGTATTCGGCCGCGCCGTTGTTCCACAGCGTGAGGTTCTGGGGCACTGCCTTGTTGACCAGGACGTAGACGTAAGGCGTCGAGTCCGACTTGCCGTTGATCGTGTCGTTGATCAGGGCGGTCCAGACGGCCGGGCCTGCAATGCCGTCGACGGTGAGGTTGTTCTGGGTCTGGAAGGCCTCCACCGCAGCACGAGTGATCTCGTTCTCGGTCCCCTGGGTCCACATCGAGGTCAGATCCGAAGGCATGTTGGGCCAGCGCCAGGAGAAGTTGCCGGGCTGGTCCGTGGCCAGGTTCGCGCGGGTCGGTGCCGGACCGCTCGGCGAGAAGCCCAGGGGCAGGAAGTTGAGGCCGGCGAGCAGCTGCTGGAGCCGAAGTTCGTCACCGGCGACGACGCTGAAGGAGACGGTCGTGGACGCCGGCAGCTTGGCGCCGTTCTCACCCCGCACACCCGACGAGCCGCCGGGGATCGTCAGGACCACGTGCGTCGAGGGGACGAGCGGCGAGGTGAGCTGATACATCAAGGTGTTCTTGCCCGAGCGCACCCACTTGCCGCCGAAGGCCGGCGACAGCTGGGGCGTAATCCTGCCCAGGGCGACCGGTTCCGAGAAGGTCACGGAGATCGACGTGTTCGATGCGACGTTCTGCGCGCCAGCCGCCGGCGTGGACGACTTGACGAAGAAGCCGGTGAGGGACGCGTGCGACGTGCCGCTCGACGTCGAGGTGCTCGAGGTCCGGGGATGCGCCGGCGGCGACGAATCGCCGCTGAACACGACGATCGCCGCGACGATGAGAACGACGACACCGCCGGCGAGCAGGATGGGGCGCCAAGGGAGGGAACGCAGCGTCTGCCTACCCCAGGATTTGTGCACTCCACTCACAAGCGTCCTCCGCTCGACGCAAACCGGGTCGCCTCACACCCCTACCCACCTAGCAGCGTATGGGCGGGATCGTCCCGATATGCGTCGGGACGCGTCGGGGACGAGTCGTGGACGCGTCGGCGACAAGGCCACGAAGTCACTAACCCGGCAGCCGCGGCAACCGCAATGACCAGCACAAAGACGCTCGAGCACCCGGGGGTAGGCTGGTAAGCCATGACGACCGACCTACACGCCCTGCTGGGCGACGACGCCGACGCGCTCCTCGGCCACACGGCGAAGGCATTCCCGAGGGAGAACCTGACGCTCCCGGGACCGAATTACCTCGACGACGTCTTCGTCAACTCCGATCGCTCGCCGAATGTCCTGCGCAACCTCGGGGCGGTGTACAACCACGGCCGCCTTGCCGGCACTGGATACATCTCCATCCTCCCTGTCGACCAGGGCATCGAGCACTCGGCCGCCGCCTCGTTCTCCAAGAACCCCGCCTACTTCGACCCGCTGAACATCATCGAGCTCGCGCTGGCGGGTGAGTGCAATGCCGTCGCCACCACCCTCGGCACGCTCGGCCTGGCGTCACGCAAGTACGTGCACAGAATCCCCTTCATCGTGAAGCTGAACCACAACGCCTTCCTCCACGTGCCCGACACCTACGACCAGATCATGTTCGGCTCCGTACGCCAGGCTTTCGACCTCGGCGCCGTGGCCGTCGGCGCCACGATCTACTTCGGCTCCGACGACATGGACCGCGAGCTCCAGCAGGTGAGCGACGCCTTCGCCGAGGCGCACGAGCTCGGCATGTTCACGGTGCTCTGGTGTTACCTGCGCAACCCCGCCTTCAAGAAGGACGGAGTGAACTACGAGGTCTCGGCCGACCTCACCGGCCAGGCCAACCACATGGGTGTCACGATCGAGGCCGACATCATCAAGCAGAAGCAGCCCGAGAACATGGGCGGCTACCCCGCCATCGGCTTCGGCAAGACCGACCCCCTCGTCTACGACGAGCTCACGACCGACAACCCCATCGACCTCACCCGCTGGCAGGTCGTCAACTGCTACGCCGGCCGCATCGGCCTCATCAACTCCGGCGGCGAGTCCAAGGGCGACAGCGACCTGGCTCAGGCCGTGCGCACCGCCGTCATCAACAAGCGGGCCGGCGGCACGGGCCTGATCGTCGGCCGCAAGTCCTTCCAGCGCCCGACGAATGAGGGCGCCGCCCTCATCCACGCCATCCAGGACGTCTACCTCGACCCCGCGGTGACCATCGCCTGAGCGCCTGAGCGCCTGAGCGCCTGAGCGCCTGAGCGCCTGAGTCCTGTCGGGCACCGCCTCGCCGGTGCCGCCGGGACGGTTCCGGAGGGCCGACCTGGTCCGCTCCGAGCAGCGGACGTCGCCGACCAGGGGGACCTGGGCATGGTGGGCTGCGGGATTAGGATTCACACGAACGAAATATCGGACGGAGAGCGCCGCGCGCCGTGCCTGCGGGCCCCGTTGTGGCAGTGAGCCAGGGCTCTCCGCGCCCTGAGACAACCGAGACGAGGCAGCCCGTGGCATCGGGAACGCAACACGCAACCGAGCAGATCGACCAGGTCATCGTGCGTTTTGCCGGGGACTCCGGCGACGGCATGCAGCTGACCGGCGACCGCTTCACGACGAGCAGCGCGCTGCTCGGCAACGACCTGTCCACCTTCCCGGACTTCCCGGCGGAGATCCGGGCGCCGGCCGGCACGGTCAACGGGGTGTCGGCCTTCCAGGTCCATATCTCGGACCACGACATCCTGACGCCGGGCGACTCGCCGAACGTGCTGGTCGCCATGAACCCCGCCGCCCTCAAGGCGAACATCGACATGATGGCCAAGGGCACCGTCCTCATCGTCAACAGCGACTCCTTCGAGGAGCGCGACCTGTCGAAGGCCGGCTACGCGTCGAACCCGCTGACCGACGGCTCCCTCGCTGCCTACACGGTCTACGAGGTGCCGATGACCTCCATCACCCAGGAGGTCTGCAAGGAGGCCGGCGTCAAGCCCCGCGACGCCGAGCGCTCCAAGAACTTCTTCGCGTTGGGGTTGATCAGCTGGCTCTACACCCGGCCGATCGAGCCCACGATCGAGTGGATCGCCGAGCGCTTCGGGGGCAAGCCCCAGGTGATCGACGCCAACACGCGGGCATTCCGGGCCGGGTACGACTTCGGCGAGACGGCCGAGCTGTTCGAGTCGAACTACGAGGTGAAGCCGGCCACCTTCGAGAAGGGCGAGTACATCCAGGTCACGGGGAACCAGGCGCTGGCGTGGGGCCTCATCGCGGCGTCCCGCCTGGCGGGCGTGCCCTTGTTCCTCGGCAGTTACCCGATCACACCGGCGTCGGACATTCTCCACGAGCTGAGCCGGCGCAAGGAGTTCGGCGTCCGCACCTTCCAGGCCGAGGACGAGATCGCCGGCGTCGGTGCCGCGCTCGGCGCGTCGTTCGGCGGCGCGTTGGGAGTGACCACCACGAGCGGCCCGGGCCTCGACCTCAAATCAGAGACGATCGGCCTCGCCATCAGCCTGGAGCTGCCCCTGATCGTCGTCGACGTGCAGCGCGGCGGGCCCGCCACCGGCCTCCCGACCAAGACCGAGCAGGCCGACCTGTTGCACGCGCTGTACGGCCGGCACGGTGAGGCGCCGGTGCCGATCCTGGCCCCACAGACGCCGAGTGACTGCTTCAACATCGCGATCGAGGCGACCCGCCTGGCGGTGAAGTACCGCACGCCGGTGATCGTGCTGTCGGACGGGTATCTCGCCAACGGCGCCGAGCCGTGGCGCCTGCCCGACCTCGACGCGCTCGAGCCGATCGACCCCGCCTTCGCCTCGGAGCCGAACCACACCGACGCCGAGGGCAACGCCGACTTCCAGCCGTACATCCGGGACCCCGAGACGTTGGCCCGCCCGTGGGCGCCCCCAGGTCTGCCGGGCCTGGAGCACCGTATCGGCGGCCTCGAGAAGGCCGACGGCAGCGGCAACGTGTCCTACGAGGGCGTGAACCACGAGCGCATGGTCCACCTGCGCGAGGACAAGATCAACGGCATCACCCGTGACATCCCGCCCGTCGAGGTGAACGACGAGTCCGGCGACGCGCAGCTCCTGCTGGTCAGCTGGGGCTCGACGTACGCCGCCGTCCTGGCGGGCGTCAAGCGGGTGCGGGCGCGGGGCATGAAGGCGGCCCACGTCCACCTGCGCCATCTCAACCCGCTGCCGGCGGATTTGGGCGAGGTCCTCGGGCGGTACCCGCAGATTCTCGTGCCCGAGGTCAATCTCGGCCAGCTGAGCCGGGTGCTCCGGGCCGAGTACCTGGTCGACGCGCAGACCATGTCCAAGATGCAGGGCGTGCCGTTCCGCGTCGGAGAGATCGAGGCGGCGATCACCGCGCTGCTCGGAGGGAAGTCATGAGCGAGTCCAACGGTTCGAACGGCTCGAACGGCAACGGTGCCGTGGCCACCGCGGTGCCGGTGACCGCGCGCAAGGACTGGTCGAGCGACCAGGAGGTCCGGTGGTGCCCCGGCTGCGGCGACTACTCGATCCTGGCCGCCGTCCAGATGCTGATGCCCGACCTCGGCGTGCGCCGGGAGAACACGGTGTTCCTCTCGGGCATCGGGTGCGCGGCGCGCTTCCCGTACTACATGAACACCTACGGCATGCATTCGATCCACGGGCGAGCGCCGGCCATCGCCACGGGGCTGGCGACCACCCGTCCGGACCTCGACGTCTGGGTGATCTCGGGCGACGGCGATGCGCTGTCGATCGGCGGCAACCATCTGATCCACTCGCTGCGCCGGAACGTCCGGTTGAACATCATCATGTTCAACAACCAGATCTACGGGCTGACGAAGGGCCAGTACTCGCCGACTTCCGAGGTGGCCAAGGTCACCAAGTCGACCCCCTTCGGCTCGCTGGACACTCCCTTCAACCCGGTCTCGCTGGCCCTGGGGGCCGAGGCGACGTTCGTCGCCCGCACCCACGACATGGACCGCGCCCACATGCAGGAGACCTTCCGCCGGGCCCACGAGCATCAAGGTGCGGCCTTCGTCGAGGTCCTCCAGAACTGCAACGTGTTCAACGACGGCGCCTTCGAGAAGATCACCGCCAAAGACGCGCGGCCGACGATGCTGATCCCCCTGCGGCACGGCGAGCCGATCGTGTTCGGCCCCGAAGGGGAGGAGCGCGGGGTCGTGCAGCGCCCCGACGGGAAGCTCGAGATCCAGTCCGTGGCCGACGCCGGCCTCGACTCCGTGCTGGTGCACGACGAGAAGCGCCCGGACCCCGGCTTCGCGTTCCGCCTGTCGCGCCTTGCCAACGGGCCCTACGAGCCGACGCCGATCGGCGTGTTCCGCGCCGTCGAGCGCCCCGAGTACGGCGCACAGATGGCCGAGCAGGTCACGGCCGCGCAGGAGAAGCGCGGGCTGGGGGACCTCGGCGCGTTGCTGCGGTCCGCCGGGGGCTGGACGGTCGAGTAGCACTACGGGGCGGGGCGGTCCTCGGATGCTTCGAGCCGCTCGACGTGCTGGAGCTCGATCCACAGCGGGATCAGGAACCAGATGTAGGCATTCGTGAGCGTGTACCGCTTTTCCCCGTAGCGCGTCGTCATGGCGCCGACATCGGTGACCCGCACTCGATGGTCCTTCTCCCGGTACGCCTCGACCCGTTCCAGGAGCTCGAGCAACTCCTCCTTCGAGGAGACCTCGATGCCGAAATGATCCATGTTCGGCGTGACCATGAACTCGTCCGCCGCCGGCAGGAGATAGAGGAACTGGCCCAACGACCCGGTGTAGAGGATGAGGGGGTTGCCCTTCTCGGTGCTGTTGTCGCCCTCGATCCAACCGAAGACCTCGGAGAAGAAGCGCAGCAAATCGGCGCGTCCCGCTTCGTCCATGACCTCGGCGTCGACGCTGATCGCCACGTGGTTGATCCGAGGGGAGAACGAACCGGGCGTCATGGAGCGATCAGGCCCGGTTGCACCATCACCTTGCCCGGTATCTCTCCCCGGGCGAGGCGCTCCATCGACACCATCACGTCACTGAGCGGAATGTTGTCGGGCTCGATCAACGCGTCGAGGGGCAGGTGGCCATCGTCGAGGAGATCGACGGCCGGGCCGAACCCCTCGTCGTTGTAGTTGTACGCCCCGATCATCTCGAGCTCGAAGATGATCATGCGGTTCTGGTTGATCCTCGGGGGCTCGAAGCCGGTACCGACGACCACCAGGGTGCCGGCGTAGTCGAGCTGCCCGAAACCGGCCTCGAGGGCGCTGGCATGACCGGAACACTCGAACACGACGGCATAGGGCTCGGCGACCGGAAGGGCCATGGGCGGCGGCTCCAGCATGTCGGGCGTGACCACCCGGGCGGCCCCCACGGCAAGAGCCTGCTCGCGGCGCACCGCGGAGGGCTCGCTGACGGTGATGTCGGAGATCCCTCGCGACCGGAGCACGGCGACCAGCAGCAGGCCGACCGGGCCCGCCCCGGTGACGAGAACCCGGTCGTCCGCGTGGACGTCGGTCAGTTGCACCGCGTGCAGGGTGATGGCCATGGGCTCGGCCAGTGCGGCCACCCGGGTCGGGAGGGAATCAGGGATCCGGATCAGGCTGTCGGCCGCCACGGCCTTGTACTGACAGAACGCGCCGCGATACCCGGCGAAGTCGGGCGCCGGACGGTTCAGGCACACGGAGGGACGTCCGCGCCGACAGGGCCGGCACCGGCCGCAACCGGGTGACGAGGTCCCGACCACCCGGTCTCCGGGGACCCAGGCGGAGTCACCGGGCGCGGCTGCCACGATGCCCGACCACTCGTGTCCGAGGATGGCTCCCGGTTTGGCGTAGCGGTCGAACACCATGTGCAGATCGGACCCACAGATGCCGCACTCGGCCACCTCGACGAGCACCTCGCCGGGACCCGGTGCAGGAGAGGGCACCTCCTGGACGGCGATCTTGCCGTCACCCACGTACACCGCCGCCGACATGAGGGCCGAGGACACGCCGGCAACCATACGGATTTGATGAGCAGTGTGCACAGGGTGGCGAGGCGAGGCGGCGCGACCGGCGCGTGAGAATCTTGCGATAGTTGTGGCAGAGCGACACGATCGCATCGACCGGAGGGGACCTTGCACCTGGAATTCACCGCAGAGCAACGGAGTCTGCAGGACGAGCTCCGGGAGTACTTCGCGGCCTTGGTGGAGGAGGTCGAGGCCAGCGACTCGGAGGAGCCGGCATACACCCACTACATCCGCCGCATGGGCGAGGACGGCTGGCTGGGGCTCGGGTGGCCGGTCGAGTACGGCGGCCAAGCGCGAGGACCCATCGACCAGATGATCTTCGTCGAGGAGTCGCACTGGGCGGGCGTCCCGTTGCCCCTGCTGACCCTGAACAGCGTCGGGCCGACCCTCATGGCTCTCGGCAGTGCCGAGCAGAAGCGGCGGATCCTGCCCGGCATCGTCCGTGGCGAGGTGCATTTCTCCATCGGGTACACCGAGCCGTCGGCGGGGACGGACTTGGCGTCGCTGCAGACGCGTGCGGTGCGCGACGGGGACGAGTACGTCATCAACGGCCAGAAGATCTTCACGAGCGCCATCCAGTACGCCAACTACGTCTGGTTGGCGGCGCGCACCGACCCGGATGCGCCCAAGCACAAAGGGCTTTCCGTCTTCATCGTGCCGGTGGACAGCCCGGGGTTCCAGTGGGTCCCGTTGGCGACGATCGCAGGAGAGTTCACGAGCTCGACGTTCTACGAGGACGTCCGGGTTCCGGCGGAGAATCTGGTGGGAGCCGAGAACGAGGGCTGGAAGCTCATCACCAATCAGCTCAATCACGAACGGGTGGCGATCTGTCCGAGTTCGGGACTGCTCCGCAGCTTGTCCGAGGTCCGCCGTTGGGCTCAGGAGCATGAGCTCGCCGATGGACGTGCGGTGATCGATCACGAGTGGGTCCAGATCAACCTGGCCAAGGTGCACGCCAAGATCGAGGTGCTCAAACTGTTCAACTGGAAGGTGGCGTGGGCTTCCGGCAAGGGGTTGAACCCCGCGGATGCGTCTGCCACAAAGGTCTACGGGACCGAGCTCGCGCTCGAGGTCTATCGAACGCTCCTCGAAGTCGTGGGGCAGGCGGGCTACCTGCCCGAAGGCTCTCCCGGCGCCGTCCTCAACGGCCGCCTGGAACAGCAGGCACGGAGCCAGACCATTTTCACCTTCGGTGGCGGGACCAACGAGATCCAGCGCGACATCGTCGCGATGATCGGATTGGGTATGCCCCGGGCCCCTCGCTGACCGGCGCCCGGCCGCGCCGGGTGCTCAGAACCCGGCGCCCCCGCTCCCACCGGAGCTCCCAGCGGAGGTCCCAGCGGATCCACCCGAGTGGCTCGCAGTCGTGGGCGTCATGTTGTTCGCGCTTCCGCCATTCGTACTGCCACCGCTCGAACCGCACGCCGCGGCAGCGATGCCGAACGCCGAGACGAGCACCATCGGTGCCAGCCTTCGTGCGATCTTGCGGCGAACGGTCACAAGTCGTTCCGTCATTTCCCTCTCCTCGATCACGCGGCATCACGTGTGAGCGCAAACAGGGATACGGTCACCCAACGGCGCCGGATTGCGCGGTGCCGTGTGGTCACCACCGTTGCCGTGCGCCAGATGCCGACGCCAGCGGCAAGCGAGGAGTACGACCCGACAGAGGAAAGGAAGAGGTATGGAGACCATAAACCTGGGTGCGGCCGAGGGGCTCCCGCCTGTCGAATGGGCGGTAATCGTCGACAAACTGGGTGCGGGCGCGGCGCCCGCGCCGGACGCACACAACGCCCGCACGACGTGGCTCACGACGGTCAACGAGGACGGCAGTCCTCACGTGACGGCCGTGGGCGCCGTCTGGCTCGACGATGCGTTTTGGTTCCAGACCGGCGAGAGGACGCGGAAGCACCGCAACGTCGAGCGGGACGGCCGCTGCTCTGTCGCCCTGTCGATCCGTGACGCCGACGTCGTGGTAGAAGGTCGTGCCGCGCGGGTCACCGACGCGAGCACGGTCGAGCGGGTCGCCAAGGCCTGGGCGGACGGTGGGTGGCCCGTTGAGCCCGACGAGTCGGGTTCGGGCATCACCGCCCCGTTCAACGCTCCGTCACAGGGGCCGCCCCCTTGGCACGTCTACCGCATAGAGCCCCAGTCGGCGACGGTCGTCCTCGGTGCAGAGCCGGGTGGTCTGACGCGCTTCAAATTCTGACGGTCAGCGAAGCCGGCCGTGGACCCGGCGGTCGCTACGCGGGGGCCGGGCCGGCCTCCGCGTCGTCGCGCACGCGCTCGAGTGTCCTTCGCATCCCGTTCCGATTCGTCTTGCCGCGGGCCCAACCGAGGCACGTCCAGTAGAGCTTCAGCCACCAGGTCGGGGCCAGTGTGAACGACTCGGTCACGTCGCAGCCGTCGCCGGCGGCGGCGATGTCGTAGCGCCAGACGTTGAGCGGCGCGTCGGGCTTGTTGCCGACACCGAAGGCGAAGGTCTTGCCCGGTTCGCACGCGGACACCGTGCACGTCGTCCAGTAGACCGGCCCCTTTTCGTTGCGCTTGACGTGGCCGCGGAACTTCGCACCCACCGCCGGCCCGGTCGCACCGTCGATCCACTCGGCCTCGAACGTCTCGGGGCTGTAGCGCCCGATGCGGGTCACGTCGCTCACCAGCTCCCAGACCCGCTCGGGTGTCGCGGTCATGTGGACGGTGACGGAGTCGTGCACGGCGGGGACTCTAGGCCGTAACCCGGACGGACGCCCGCCGGCGACCTCAGGAGATGTCGAGCGACCGGAAGACGATGCCCGTACGCGGCTTCGGGCTGAAGTACGTCGTCTTGGGCGGCATCCGCCGGCGGTCGTTGGCCCAGTTCTCGATCTGCTTGACCGTCACCGGCCGCAGCAGGAACGCCGCCTCACCCTCGCCGTTCGAGAGCGCCTCGAGGGCCTCGGTGACGCTGTGCCGGTGCATGACCTCGTGCGGCGGCAGGCCGGCGAGGACCGTCGCGACGAGGTTGGAGTCGAGATCGTTGCCTTCCTGTTCCACGAGGTCTGCGTGGGGGAGCAGGAGGAAGGCCTGCCCGCCCGTCACGAACGCCAGCGAGCTGGAGTCGGCCAGCGCCGTCAAGGTGCGCTCGTCCGCCGCCCCTGCACGCACCAGGTCGAACCACTGGCCGAGAGCGCCGACAAGGTCGAAGTCGGGCGGCAGGCCGCTGATGGTGCGGTGGATGGCACCGACGCTCAGCTGGTCCTCGGAGAGCTCCACGACCAGCGCCAACACGAGGTCGTGGGGACCCGGCGCGTTGCCGTTGCCCGCGCGCGCTTCCGCCTGGTACGTCTGCGCGGTGGAATAGCGGTGGTGCCCGTCGGCCAGCACGACGGGAGCCCGGCCGATTGCGGTGGTGACCGCGGCGATCGTGTCGGGGTCGCTCAGGACCCAGACCTGGTGGCGCACTCCGTCATCGTCGTACGCGTCGCCGACCGGCTCGTCGTCGGTCGGGTCGAAGGTGGCCGTGACGCCGTCGGCCATGGAGAGGCCCCAGATCGGCGAGAGGTTGGCACGCGTGGCGCGCAGCAGGTCCAGGCGGTCGCTCTTCGGCTTGGGCAGCGTCTGCTCGTGGGGGAGGATGTCGCTCTCCTCGCCGGGGTCGGCGAGCCCGAGCAGCCCGATGACACCGGTCGTGGCGCGACCCGACGTGTCGGTCATGCGGTACGGATAGAGACAGGGCTCGGGGTCGGCGGCAAGGATGCCCTCGTTGAGCCAGCGGTAGAAGAGGTCGGTGGCGACGGCATAACGGTCCCGCCCGCCGGAGAGGTCCGCCTCGGGCAGCTCGACGAGGACCGCGTTGGCCTGGTGACGCGAGGCCAGATGGACCCGTTCGGTCGACGAGATCACGTCGTACGGCGGGGCGATGACCTGGGCCAGCGGCGCAATCTCCGGCTGGTACCGCAGACCGCGGAACGCTTCGAATCGAGGCATCGTGCCACTCTGACACACAGGGGCCAGGACCGGTGCAGCGCCGTGGCTTCCGTAGACTCGCACCGTGGCCGGCGTGGAAGACGTTGACGATCTCGACAGCGTGCACCAGACGCACCACGCCACCTCGCCGCCATCCGACCCGGGGCAGGACGAGGGGCTGGACCGGATCCTGACGGTCCCGAACCTCATCACGTTCGTTCGCCTGGCGTGCATCCCGGTTTTTCTGTGGCTGCTCTTCGGCCGGCACGAGCAGACGGCGGCCGCGATCCTCTTGGCCGTCCTCGGCGCGACGGACTGGGTCGACGGCTTTGTGGCCCGGCGCTACCACCAGGTGTCGACGTTCGGCAAGGTGCTGGACCCGACCGCCGACCGGGTCCTGGTGGGGACGGCGGTGATCTCGGTGATGGCGTACGGTGCCGTCCCCCTGTGGTTCGGCATCGCCACCATCGCCCGGGAGGTCCTTGTCTCGGTCATGGTCGTGCTGCTCGCCTCACTGGGTGCCGCTCGCATCGATGTGTTGTGGGTCGGCAAGGCGGGCACATTCGGGTTGATGTTCGCGTACCCGACCTTCCTTCTCGCCTACGGCGGCGCCGGCTGGCAGGCGCCGATCACCGTGATCGCGTACGTAACCGGCGTCACCGGCCTGGTGCTGGCGTGGATCGCCGCGTGGAGCTACATCGGCCCCGCCCGCAAGGCCCTGCGCGAGGGCAGGGCCGCGAGACAAGGACACGTGAACGGGAGCCCGGCGTGAAGGCCGTGATCATGGCCGGCGGCGAGGGTACCCGCCTGCGTCCGCAGACGTCGAACCTCCCCAAGCCGATGCTGCCGCTGGTCGGCCGCCCGATGATGGAGCACATCGTGTCGCTCCTGCGGCGACACGGCATCACTGACATCGTCGTCACGGTCGCCTTCCTGCCCAACGCGATCCGCAGCTACTTCGGCGACGGCAGCGAGCTCGGGGTCCGCATGGCGTACGCGACCGAGGAGTCGCCGCTCGGCACGGCCGGCTCGGTGCGCAACGCGATGGAGCAGCTGACCGAACGCTTCATCGTGATCTCGGGCGACGTACTGACCGACATCGACCTGACCGAGGTCATCGCGTTCCACGAGAAGAACGAGGCCCTCGCCACCATCGCGCTCAGCGCGGTCGAGAACCCGCTCGAGTTCGGCATCGTCATCACCCGTGAGGACGGCAGCATCGAGCGCTTCCTGGAGAAGCCCGGCTGGGGCCAGGTGTTCAGCGACACCATCAACACCGGGATCTACGTCCTCGAGCCCGAGATCTTCGAGCGGATCCCCGCGGGGCGTCCCGTCGACTTCTCCGGTGAGGTGTTCCCCGGCGCCCTCGATGACGGCCGGCCGCTGTACGGCTACGTGGCCGACGGGTACTGGGAGGACGTCGGGACGACAGCCGCCTACCTCAAGGCGCACGAGGACATCTTGGACGGCAAGGTCGACGTCGAGATCTCGGGTTTCGAGCTGCGTCCCGGCGTGTGGGTCGGGAAGGGGTCGACGATCCACCCGTCCGCGCGCCTCGACTCGCCCACCTACGTCGCCGAGAACTGCACCGTCGACGCCACGGCCGTCCTCGGCGCCTACACCACGCTGGGCGCGAACGCGCGGGTGGCCGAGCGGGCCGAAGTACAGCGCTCCGTGATCGGCGAGAACTCGTATCTCGGACCGGGCGCGCGGGTGGAGGGCGCGGTGATCGGGCGCTCGTGCGACCTGCGGGCCGGTGCCCGCGTCGAGCCGGGCGCGGTGCTGGGCGAGGGCTGCCTCGTCGGCGCGCACGCCGAAGTGCGCGGTGACGTGAAGGTCTATCCCTACAAGGTGGTGGAGGCGGGCGCGCAGGTGAACGCCTCGATCGTGTGGGAGTCCGGCGGCGCGCGCACCCTCTTCGGCCGCGAGGGGGTGCTCGGCATCGCAAATGTCGACGTGAGCCCCGAGCTCGCCGTGCGCCTGGCGAAGGCCTGGGCGTCGGGCTTCGAGAAGGGGTCGTCCATCACGGCATCGAGGGACACCAGCCGGGCGGGCCGGGTGCTCAAGCGCGCCCTCATGGTCGGGTGCAATGCCGTGGGCGTCAACGTGGCCGACCTGGAGCTGGCCACCGTGCCGGTGACGCGCCATCAGGTGCGGGCCCGGGGCGCCCGTGGCGCCCTGACCGTGCGGCTCAGCCCCGACGACCCGCAGTCGGTCATCATCCGGTTCTTCGACGACCGCGGCATCGACCTCTCCGAGGCGGACCAGCGGCGAGTCGAGCGCATGTTCAACCGCGAAGAGTTCCGGCGGGTCACCGCCGGGGAGATCGGCGACATCGACTTTTCGCCCCGCGTGATCGAGCACTACACGGGCGACATGGTCCAGGCCTTCGGGCTCCAGCGCGACGAAGACCGTCTGGTCAAGCTCGTGCTCGATCTCTCCTACGGCGCCGCCAGCTTCGTCATGCCCAGCCTGCTGTCGAAGGTCGGCGCCGACGTGCTCAGCATCAACCCGTACGCGCAGACGCCGGGGGTCATCGCCATCGACCGCGTCGTCAGCGAGGCGCGCGTTGCCGAGGCGGTGCGCGGGTCCGGCGCGGACCTCGGCGCGGTCATCGATCCGGGTGGCGAGCGGCTCACCCTCATCGACGGTCGCGGCCGCGTGCTGACCGACGACGAAGCGATCATGGCGTTCATCGGCCTCGGCGCCGAAGCGGGTGACACGAAAAAGGTGGCGCTGCCCGTGACGGCGAGCGGCGCGACATTGCAGTACTGCGCGGAACGCAGGATCGAGGTCGCGCTCACCCCCCTCTCGCCATCGGGATTGCTCGAGACGGCCGCGTCGGGAGGCGTCACGTTCGCGTCCGACCGTCGCGGCGGGTACGTGTTCCCCTCGTTCCTGCCAGCTTTCGACGGCGCGGCCGCCCTGGCGCGCCTCCTGTCGTTGCTCGGCCGGGGGTCGAGCTCCCTCGAGGACCTGGTCGACGCCATGCCGGCCATGCCCATCGTGCACGAGGAGGTGGCGACCCCCGGGGAGCAGAAAGGCCTGATCATGCGGACCCTGATGGAGCAGCTGGCCGAACAGGGGGCAGACCTGGTGCTGGTGGACGGCATAAAGGTGCAGGCCGATGACGGGTGGGTCCTCGTCGTTCCCGACCCCGAGGACCCGGTGACCCACGTGTGGGCCGAGGGGATCGACCTGCCGGCCTCGGTGGCGCTCGCGACGACCTACGTCGAGCGCATCGCCGCGCTGTCCACCAGCTGAACCACCCCGTCGCATCCACGACCGCGTCGCGACACGAGGCACTTGCCTTGGGGCCCGGCGGCGAGTGCGCGGCCGGTCCGGTATCGTCGCCCCTCATGAACGTCCCCGACGACCTTCGGTACTCGTCCGACCACGAATGGGTGCGTGTGGAAGGCACGCGTGCTCGCATCGGTATCACGGACTACGCGCAAGATGCGTTGGGCGACATCGTGTTCGTCGACCTCCCTTCGGTCGGCAGCGCGGTGGAGAAGGGTGGACAGTTCGGCGAAGTGGAGTCGACCAAGTCGGTATCGGAGATCTACGCCCCGGTGTCGGGCACGGTCGCGGCGGTGAACGACGCGCTGACGTCGAACCCCGAGCGGATCAATCAGGACCCCTATGGCGAGGGTTGGATCTGCGAGGTCGAGCTCGCGTCCGATGCGGACCTCGCGGGCCTGCTGGACGCGGCCGCGTACGGTGACCTGACGGCGGACTGAACCCGTGTTCGGGCAGCCCGTGCCGTCCGGAGAACCCCGTCGGGGGTTGGGGTACCGTGGACTCCGTGTTCTGTAACAACTGCGGGCACCGCAACCCCGAGGGCGTCAACTTCTGTTCCTCGTGTGGGCACGCGCTGCTCGCAGAGGGCGACGAAGCCACCATCACGCTCCGTCCGGGCGACGACCCCGAATCCGGCGAG
Organism: uncultured Acidimicrobiaceae bacterium; assembly: GCA_963777485.1. Classification (GTDB taxonomy): domain Bacteria; phylum Actinomycetota; class Acidimicrobiia; order Acidimicrobiales; family RAAP-2; genus Bog-473. The sequence goes on from CAVZQP010000001.1 coordinate 1,079,513, forward strand.
GTCCGGCTCGACGTCGAACAGGTCGAGGTGCCCCATGGGGCGGGCGTGCTCGTGGTGACCCGGGGCCCCAACATCGGGGCGCGCTACCTGCTCGGGGACCAGGTGGTCCGGGCGGGACGCCACCCCGAGAGCGACATCTTTCTCGACGACATCACGGTGTCCCGGCGCCATGTCGAGATCGTGCCCAAGGACGGCGGCACCTACGTGGTGCGCGACGTGGGCTCGCTGAACGGGACGTACGTCAACAGGGAGCGGATCGACGAGGTGCAGCTCGCACCCGGCGACGAGCTGCAGATCGGCAAGTTCAAGCTCGTCTACCTGGTGGCGGGGAACGAGTGAGCAGCCGCACGTACCTGTCAATCGGTGACGTCCTCACGCTCCTGCGGGAGGAGTTCCCCGATGTCACGATCTCGAAGATCCGCTTCTTGGAGAGCCAGGGACTGGTCAACCCGGAGCGTTCGCCGTCGGGCTACCGGAAGTTCTTCGAGCACGATGTCGAGCGCCTGCGCTGGGTGCTCCGCCAGCAGCGGGAGCACTTCCTGCCGCTGAAGGTGATCCGCGACCGCCTGGCCGACGGTGATCTCGATGATGCGCCGCAGCGCGGCGCCAATGGGAAGCCGGCCGAGCCGGCCGGCCCTGCGTCGCACGCGGCGGCCGCTCTCGGTTCCGTCGAAGACGAGCAGCCGACGAAGGCGGACGAGGAGGCCATGGCGCGCATCCTGGCCGATGCGTCGCGCCGCGCCGCCCTCATGCCCGAGGCGGCGCAGGTTCGGCGCGGGTTGCAGGTCGTGGGGGAGGGGGCGGTCTCCGAAGTTGCGGCCCCGACAGACTCGCCCGCACGCAACAAGGGCGCCGACACCGCAACGGCCGCGGCCGGGCGTGCCGACGCCGCGCCCGCCGGCAGGGGCGGCTCGAGCGCACCGTCACCGCCCGAGCCCAACGCCAACGCCAACGCCAACGACGCAGTGCCACGCGCCGGCAAGTCGCGGTCGTCCTCCTCATCCGCGCCGCCAGAGGCTCCGGTCCGTCCCTCGGCGACCCGGACCACCGGGGGGCCCGCGGCGGAGGCCGCCGCCACCAGCGGCATGGCCACGGGCGCCAGCCTGACCGCCCAGGAGGTCTGCGCCGCCTCCGGGCTGTCGGCCGAGGAGCTCGAGGGCCTCGAGAGCTATGGCCTGATCGGCTCGATGCGCGTGGCCGGGCTGCAGACGTACGACGAGGAGGCCCTGGCGGTCGCCAACCTGGCTGCGGCGTTCCGCGCCTTCGGGATCGAGCCGCGCCACCTGCGGCTGTACCGCAACGCGGTCGACCGCGAGATGGGCCTGATCGAGCAGGTCATCATCCCGCTGTTGCGCCAGCGGAACCCCGAGTCCCGGCAGCGGGCCGTCGAGGGGGCGGACCAGCTGGCAGCCCTGGGGCAGTCGATGCGAGCCTCGTTGCTGCGCCAGGCCCTCCGGCAGCACCTGGGGGGGTGACGCAAGGCCGGGTTCCGGCGCTACATTTCTGTACGTGGTCCGTGTGCTCCTTCGTGCGGTCCGGGTGGATCTGCAGTCGAACACCCCCGTGCTCCTGCTCCAGGAGACCGAAGGTGAGGGCCGCACGCTCCCGATCTTCATCGGAAGCCCCGAGGCGACGGCCATCGCCTACGCATTGCAGGGCGTGACCATGCCGCGTCCATTGACGCACGATCTGATGCGGGACATGCTCGGCGCTCTGGACATCACCGTCGAGCGAGTGATCATCACCGAGCTGCGTGCGTCCACCTACTACGCCGAGCTGCACCTCCTGCGCGGCAACGAACGGACCATCGTGTCCAGCCGGCCCTCCGACGCCGTCGCGGTCGCCGTGCGGACGGAGTCGCCGATCTTCGTGTCCGACGAGTTGATGGAGTCCGAGGGGATCATCCTGACCCTCGAGGCGGACGACGAGGAAGAGGAGACGCCCGACGAGCTGGTTGGGCAATTCCGCCAGTTCCTCGACTCGGTACGGCCGGAAGACTTCGAGGGGTGACCCGACCCCGTTGGTCGCTCGCCGTGCTGGCGGGCGCAGGCCTGTGCCTTGCGGCGTGCAGCAGCAGCCCGAGCCCGAAGCATTCGACCACGACCACCACCCACCACGCCACGACCAGCTCGTCATCGACGACCTCGACGAGCAGCGCCACGACGACGAGCTCGACGGCTGCTGGCTCCGTGGCATGCACCCACATTTCGGCCTCGGCGGGGCAGTCGCAGGGCGCCGCCGGCACGATCACCGGTGTGGTGACGGTCACGAACACCGGGACTTCGCCCTGCACCGTCGACGGGTACCCGACGATGGGCCTGTACTCGGGCAGTGGCGCCCCCCTCACGGTCACGATGGTCAACGGGCTCACCGTCAGCGTCACGCCCCAGGCGAGCGCCCCTCCGTCGTCCGTGACGATCGCGCCGTCGTCGACGGCACAGTTCGCCTATCAGATCTCCGACGTACCGGTCGGTGCCGCGACGAGCTGCCCCACGTCCGAGCAGGCGACCACGACGATGCCGGGCGCGTCGGCCTCGTCGGCCTACTTCCCCTTGGCCATCGACCCGTGCAACAACGGGACGATCAGGGTGTCGCCCGTCTACAAGACCTCTTAGCGACCGGGCGCCACCAAGATCCGGCCGCGCACGGCAGCGTCGAGGACGCGTCCGAGGGCGGCGGTGAGGCCGTCGAGACCGATCTCCTCGTTCACCATGTCCTCGCAGTGGCCGAGGGGGAAGGCGTCGGCCATGTCGGACCACAGCTCACGACGCTCTTCGATCGGCGTCGCGACGGTGTCGATCCCGAGCAGGGCGACGCCGCGCACGATGAACGGGTACACCGTCGTGGAGAGGGCGTTGCCGCCGGTCAGTCCGCTGGCGGCCACCGCCCCGCCATAGCGCACGGTCCGCAGCGCCTCGGCGAGCGCCACGCCGCCGACACAGTCGACCACACCGCCCCACAACTGCGGCCCGAGCGTGCGGCCGTCGTCCTCGGTGAACTGGCGGCCCACCACCTGCGCCGCGCCGAGCTCCTTGAGGTAGTCCTGCTCCGCGGTCTTGCCCGACGACGCCACCACCTCGAACCCGGCGTTGGCCAAGATCGCGACCGCCGCGCTGCCGACACCGCCGGACGCGCCCGTCACGAGGATGGGGCCGTCGTCGGCCGTGGTCCCGTGCTGGCGCAGCCGGCGCAGCGAGAGGAGTGCCGTCAAGCCGGCCAGGCCGATGATGGCGGCACTCCGACAGCTCAGGCGCTCGGGCAGCGGCACCACCCAGTCGGCCGGCACCCGGGTGTAGGCGGCGAAGCCACCGTGGTGCGCCACGCCCAGGTCGTACCCCTGGACGAGGACGCGCTGGCCCGCCTCGAAGTCGGGGCTCGAGCTCTCCTCCACGATGCCGGTGAGCTCCACGCCGGGCACGAGCGGGAACTTCCTGGCGACGCGGTTGCCCGGGCGGGTGACCATGGCGTCCTTGAAGTTGATGGCCGTCCATTCGACGCGGATCAGGACCTCGCCCGCAGGGAGGTCGTCCCCGGTCAGCTCGACGACCGCCGGACGGATCACCTCCCCCGACTTCGACAGCAGATATGCCGGGAAGCGCACCGACTCACTGTAGAGGCCGTCGGCGGCGGTCTCCGGCACGCGTGCCGCCGCCGGGTACGTTCGCACGGTGGTGCTCACGATTCGAGACTACGGGCGTTGGACGTCCCCTCTGACCGCGGGTGATGTCGCCCGAGGCAAAGTGTCACTGGCTGAGCTGTGTTCGGACGGTGTCGCGCTCTACTGGCTCGAGTCACGACCCGAGGAGAACGGGCGCGTCGTGTTCGTGCGGGCGGGCGCCGACGGGCCCCGTGACCATTCGCCGGCGCACGTGAGCATTCGGAGCCGGGTACACGAATACGGCGGCGGGGCGGTGTGCCTCGTGCCCGGCGGTGCCGCCGGCGCCTTCGCCTACGTGGACCAGTCGGATCAACGGGTGTGGCTCTGCAACGGCCCGTCCGCCGCCGCACCGGGGAGTGCGTCACCACGGCCGCTCTCGCCCGCGGCACCCGAAGGAGTGGCGTATCGGCACGGAGGACTGAGCGCGACGGCGGACGGGCGATGGGTCCTGGCCGTCCGTGAGGCTCACGTGGACGGCGGACGGCCCCCGGAGCGCAGCATCGTCGCCCTCTCCACGCGCAGCCGTAACCCCTCCGGGTCGGCACTGCTCGACGGCCACGACTTCTTCGGCGCTCCCCGCCTCGACCCGGCCGCGGCGCGACTGGCCGTGGTGGTCTGGGACCACCCGAACATGCAGTGGGACGCCTCGTCGCTCGTCGTCGTCCAACTCGGTCGCGCCGGTTCCTCCGACCCCGACGACGAGGCACTCATAAGGACCGGGACGCCCTGGGTCGTCGCCGGCGGACAGGAGGAGTCGATCGGACAGCCGGCTTGGCAACGCGACGGCACCCTGCGCTTCGTCTCGGACCGGCGTGGCTGGTGGCAGCCCTACGTCCATCCGGGCAAACCCGATGCCACAGCCACAGCCACGGCCGCGCCGCTCACCGACGCCGAGGCCGAGTTCCACGGCCCCGACTGGGTCCTCGGCCAGAACACGTTCGCGGAGTTGCCCGACGGGACCGTCGTGGCGTGCCGGACGTCGGACGGCCGCGACGCCGTGGTCCGCCTCCACCCGGGGAGAGCACCGGAGGAGGTCGCACAACCATGCGTGTCGATCGCGGCCCTGTGTGCGCACGGCGACGGGATCGCGCTGATCGGCAGCACCCCCGACTCACCTTCCAACGTGTGGATGATCGAGCCGGCCGGGCCACCGCGGCCCGTGCGGCCGGCGCCCGCGAGCGCCTCGGCACTCCATCCCGAAGACCTCGCATCCGCTGAGCCGTTCACGGTGACCGGCCGTACCGGACGTGCCGTGCACGGAACGCTGTACCGGCCCCGCCACCCCGACGCGGCTGCGCCCGAGCGGAGCGGGACGAACCCGCCACCACTCATCACGTGGTGTCACTCCGGCCCGACCTCGGCCTGCCAGGCGGGCCTCGACCTGACGCTGCAGTTCTTCACGACCCGGGGTTTCGCGGTCGCCTGTGTCGACTACGCGGGGAGCACGGGATACGGCCGCGACTACCGCGTCGCGCTCTGGGGTCAGTGGGGCGTGGCGGACGCGGAGGATTGCCTCGATGCGGCCCGCCACCTCGCCGGCCGCGGCGACGTCGACCCCGACCGCATGGCCGTCCGTGGCGGCAGCGCCGGCGGCATGACCGCGCTCAACGCGCTGGCGGCGGGGGAGGGCTTCAAGGCGTGCACGGCTCTGTACGCGGTGACCGACCTGCTGAGTCTGGCCGCCACCACCCACGACTTCGAGGCCCATTACAACGACCGCCTCATCGGGCCGCTCCCCGAGGCACGGGACCTGTTCGTCGGACGCTCGCCGGTGAACCGGGCCGCCGCCATGACCGGGGCCGTGCTCCTGCTCCAGGGCACCGAGGACGCCGTGGTGCCACCGGCGCAGGCGGAACGCATGCGGGACGCCCTGGCGAACGCCGGGATCCCGTGTGACCTGCGGTTCTTCTTGGGGGAGGGGCACGGCTTCCGCCGGGCGGACACCTTGACCACATGCCTGGAGGCGGAATTGGCGTTCTATCTGGAGGTACTGCGCCTCTAAGATTCGATACAGGTTCCGCCTGCGCCAAACCCTCTGCGCGAGGATTTCGAGACGCCATGCCGACAACCGTTGTGACCATCACCGACTGGGGCAATCGCTGTGTCGCCGCGGGGCGGCGCGCGTTCGACCGGGTGCGACGGATCTCCCCGGTCAACGGCGACGCCTTGCTCTACGCGATCAGTGCCGCCTTCGCGCTGGTCACGATCTACACGTCCACCAACGGTCTCTACCAGGTGTGGGGCCGCATGGCGCTGGCGCCGTTCGCGTTCGGCGCCGTGGCCTCCGCCGGCCTCGCACTGTTCCTGCGCCGCGCCCGTCGCAGGCAGATCGGAAACCGGCTGACGGCGGTGCAGTACCGCCGGGCCTGGGCCGCCCGCATCGGCGTGGCGGTCTGCGTGTTCGTCGGCGCGCTCGCCATCCCGCTCGGCATGGAAGTCCTGTGGCGCTTCGACGGGACGACCGGCTCGCACCTGCAGCCAGAGGTCACGGCGGTCGAGGTCGGTGGACAGCAACTCGTGAAGGGGCAAGACCCATACCGCAAGATCGTCAACGGCAACCACCCGGTCAAGTACCACGCGCCCGGAGAGCCGGACACGCCGGGCTTCCTGCCCTATCTGCCGCTCATGGCGGTGCTCGGGATACCGAGCGACATCTGGCCCAACAACGGTCTCAGCGACGCCCGCATCTTCTTCTGCGTCACGACGCTGGGGGTCGCCGCGGTCGCGCTCTATCTGTGCCGTGCGAACGGGCGGCGCAAGATCCGCGCCCTCCAGGCCCTGATCATCCTGCCGCTCGCCTCACTGCCCCTGGCCACTGGCGGTGACGACATCCCGGTCGTGGCCTTTCTCCTCCTCGCCATGGTGCTGGCGCAGCGGCGGCGGCCGTTCGCCTCCGGGATCGTGCTCGGCATCGCGTCGGCGATGAAGTTCACCGCGTGGCCGCTGGCCGTGCTCGCGCTGTTCGCCGCCCGGAATCGCAAGGGCGAGCGCAAGCCGCTGACCATGCTCGCAGGCCTGCTCGTCGTGGCGATCCCGACGATCTTCCCGTTCGCGCTGCGCGGCCCGATCGCGCTCTTCGATGACGTCGTGCTCTTCCCGTTGGGCTTGAGCGCGATCCCGTCGACCGCGGCCAGCGCGCTCCCCGGGCACGAGCTCGTGCTCGCCTTTCCCGCCCTGAGCCGGATCCTTCCGCTCTCGGTCGGGTTCGTCCTGGCGCTGATCCTCGCCCGTTACCTCTACAAGCACACGCCCAGCACCGTGTCGCAGGTGTGCGAAATCACCGGCATCGTGATGTGCGCACTCATCCTGCTGGCGCCCAACCCCCGCGTCGGCTACCTGTTGTACCCGATCAACTTCTTCGTCTGGGCCTACCTGTTGGCGCCACGCTCGGAGGAGTTGGAGCTGTTGCCGACCGGTGGTACCGACGACAAGGCCGCACCAGCGGCGATCGCCGCCTGAAAACCCCGCCCTGGCTCGAATCAGCTCTGGTCGTCGTTCTGCTGCAGCAGGCGGATGGTGAAGTCCGTTTCGCCCGACGGCGGCGCACCGTGGCCGAACGTCGTGGGTGGGATGGTCGCCCCCATCTCCCAGAAGTAGCCGTCGGTGCCCGCCAGCTTCCCGAGGACCTCGAGCGCGCCCGGGTTGTTCGCGGCCGCTCCCTTGTCGAAGACCTGCCAGCCGTCCTGGTGCATGGTCGCAGCGAAGAACGCGAGCAAGGCGCCCTGTGAGTCCGTCGAGCGCAGCGTCACCTGGGCGTCGAATTGTCCGGCGCCCGCGGCGTTGTTCTGGTGCGAGATCCGGACCGACCCGACCGGCACCGACACGGCGTTGATGATGTTCGAAGGAGGCTCGCCCGACCCGACGATCGGCTTCAGCGAAACGGCCGCCGGCTCAGCACGGAGCGTGCTCCCTGGCACGGCGCTGGGCGCGCCCGACGTCTTCACCGGGGCAGGAGAATGGGAGGAGAGGATGCCGAGGGTGACGAAGACGGCCACGATCAGCACCGCGAGCCCGACGACGATCATGGCCGGCCTGATGGAGAACCCACCCGGCGTGGGCGGCCGCAACGGCTCGGCGTCCGCCTGCCCGGCGAGCCGGGTGTCCGTGTCGTGCAGCGTCATGGCCCGTCCAGCCTACGGCCGGGCCGACCACCCGAAATGGTCGACCGGCCCGTGCCCGGCGCCGAGGCGCCAGCCTGCACCCCCGACCAGCGCCCGGTGCACGAACTCCTTGGCGGCCGTGATGGCGGGGAGCACCGCGTCCCCCTGGGCCAGTCGCGCCGCGATCGCCGCCGACAACGAGCAGCCGGTGCCGTGGTCGTTGCCTGTCTCCACCCTGGCGCTCGGCAGCACAGCGAGCCCTTCGGGGCCGACCACGACGTCATCCGCCGATTCGGTGAGGTGGCCGCCCTTCACGACCACCCAGCGGGCGCCCCGCCGCCGGATCTCTTCGGCCACGGCGACTCGGGCGTCGAGCGAGACGAGCGCCTCCACGGTCGTGCCGCCCAGCACGGCGGCCTCGCGCAGGTTCGGCGTGGCGACGAGCGCCTGCGGCAGCAGCCGCTCGAGATAGGCCGCCGTTCCCTCCGGCTCCAAGAGCGGGTGACCGGTGGAGGAGACGAGCACGGGGTCCACCACGAGGCCCGGGAGGCGACCCTGCTCGGCGAGACAGGCCACTTCGGCCACGATGCCGCCGTTGGCCAGCATCCCGGTCTTCACGCTGCGCACCTCGAAGTCGTCGAGGACGGTCTCGACCTGCAACCGGACGAATGCAGGATCGAGGGCCACGACGCCACGGACCCCGGTCGTGTTCTGGGCCGTAACGGCGGTGAGCGCGCTCGTGCCGTGGACACGCAACGCGGCGAACGTCTTCAGGTCCGCCTGCGCGCCCGCACCACCTCCCGAGTCCGAACCCGCGATCGTCAACGCGGTCGGCGGGCTGGCGATCTGCGGCATCGGGGCCACGATAGGCGGAGGCCGAGGTATGGTCGTTCGGGTGACGACACCGCCGCGCACCGATGTGACCAGCGCCGATGCGCCCGATTCCTTCTGCATTGCCGGGGAGGTGTTGCAGTCCCGGCTGCTGCTCGGCACGGGCGGTATGACCAGCCTCCACGCCTTGCGCGCGGCGCTCGAGGAATCGGGTACGAACCTCGCCACCGTGGCGGTACGGCGGGTCGAGCCCTCACGTCAGGGCTCGCTGCTGAGCCTCTTCGACGAGCTCGGCATCCGGGTCCTTCCGAACACCGCCGGGTGCGCCACCGCCTCGGAAGCGGTGCTCACGGCAAAGTTGGCCCGTGAGGCCTTCGGAACCGACTGGGTGAAACTCGAAGTGATCGGCAACGACCGCACGCTGTTGCCCGACGCGGTGGAGCTGCTCTCGGCGGCTGAGCAACTCGCCGAGGACGGGTTCGTGGTCCTGCCCTACACGACGGACGACCCCGTCCTGGCCTTCCGTCTCCAGCAAGTCGGCTGCGCGGCGGTCATGCCCCTCGGATCGCCCATCGGGAGTGGGCTGGGCATTCGGAACCCGCACAACATCGCATTGCTGCGCCAATCCGTCGACGTGCCGGTCATCCTCGACGCCGGCATCGGGACGGCGTCCGACGCTGCGCTGGCCATGGAGCTGGGCTGCGACGGCGTCCTCGTTGCGACGTCGGTCAACCGAGCGCACGACCCGGTCGCCATGGCGCGCAGCATGCGCCTCGCGGTGGAGGCGGGCCGGCTGGCCCGCCGTGCCGGGCGCATCCCCGTTCGGTTCCACGCCGAGCCGTCCAGCCCGCTCGAGGGCCGGGCCGACCTGGGCTGACCCGTTTGACCCGTAACTGAGGTCCACCTAAAGTTAGGGTACCCTAACTTTAGGTGGTGCAGGTCAGCGAGGTGCAGCGGTCCGATGGAAGGCGCGTGGAGGCGAAGGTCGGGTCGGCGGTTTCGTCGCGCCGCCGTGGCCTGCACGGTTCCACTGGGCTTCTTTCTCGCCGGATGCGCCCAGGGTGGGGGAGCGGGTTCGGCCGGGAGCCTCACGGTTTACAGCGGGCAGCACGTGCAGACGACGCAGGCGCTGGTCGCCGCCTTCGAGCGCGAGAGCGGCATCTCCGTCAGCCTGCGCTCGGACGACGAGGACGTCCTGGCCGACCAGATCGTTACCGAAGGTGACCGCTCGCCCGCAGACGTCTTCTACACGGAAAACTCACCGCCGCTGCAGTACCTCGCTTCGAAACACATGCTCGCCATGGTGGAACCCGCCACGCTCCACAACACGCCGTCACGGTTGAACTCCCCGGATGGGAGGTGGGTGGGCGTGTCCGCCCGTGTGAGCGTGATGGTTTACAACACGAAGCTGCTGGCGCCCGGTGAACTGCCCAGCTCTGCCATGCAACTGGCGGATCCGCGGTGGAACGGGCGCGTCGGTATCGCCGGCAGCGAGACCGACTTCCAACCCATCGTCACGAGCGTGGCTCGGACGCACGGTGAGAGCGCGGCGCTTACGTGGCTCAACGCCCTCAAGGCCAATGCAGGCGGCCACGACTATTCGAGCAACGAGGCCCTCATTGCGGCAGTGAACAGCGGGCAGGTCGCGCTGGGGGTCATCAACCAGTACTACTGGTACAGGGAGCGGGCCCAGGTTGGTACGTCGGGTACGCACTCGGCGATCGCATACTTCGCGCCACACGATGTCGGCTACGTGCTGAACGTCTCTGGGGCGGCCGTGCTCCGCTCCTCGACCCATCAAAAGGCGGCGCAGCGGTTCCTCGCCTTTCTCACCTCGGCACAGGGGCAGGAGATCATCGCGCACAGCGACAGTTTCGAATATCCCATCGCATCCGGCGTGACGACGGCCCAGACCGAAACACCGTTTGCGGCGCTGCAACCCAACGACATCACGATCGCCGAGCTCGGCACCGGCGCCGAAGCCATCAAGCTCTTGCAGGAAGCGCAGCTCTTGTGAGGCGCGCGTGGCTCGAACGCCATCACCGTCCTGGCGGGCGACGGCCGATCGGGCTGACCGTGGCGGCCGTCCTCGTCTCAGCGGTGGTTCTCGTGCCACTCGTCTTTCTCGTGGTGCAAGCCGTGCAGGTCGGATGGGCCGAGTTGCAGCACCTGCTCTTCCGCAACCTCACCGCGGTGTTGGTGCGGAACACGGTGTCGTTGGTCGTGGTCGTGACGCTGATCTGTGCGGTCGTCGGTACGCTCGCCGCATGGTTCGTCGAGCGCACGGATGTGCCCGGACGGCGTTGGTTTGCCATTCTCATGGTCATACCCCTCGGCATCCCGGACTTTGTCGTCAGCTTCGGCTGGCGTGCCGTCTTTCCGTCAATCGGCGGGTTTTGGGCGGCCGTCCTCGTCATGTCCCTGGCTGTATACCCCCTCGTCTTCCTGCCGGTGGCTGCCAGCTTTCGTTCTGCCGACCCGGCGCAGGAAGAGGTCGCACGCAGCCTCGGCCTGGGCAGACTCCGGACGTTCTGGACAGTGACGGTCGGGCAAGCGCGGGTCGCCATCTTGGGCGGGGCCATCCTCGTCGGTCTGGTCGTCCTGGCGGAGTTCGGCGCCTTCGAGATCCTGGGGTATCAGACCCTCACGACGGAGATCTACAACGAGTTCCAAGTCGGCTTCAACGAGCCGGCTGCCTGCGCCCTCTCGCTGATCCTCGTCCTGCTCGGCGCAGTGCTGTTGGCGAGCGAGGAACTCGTGCGCGGCAGGGGACGGACGGCCCGGTTGGGAGCGGGCGCGGCGCGGGCCGCCAAGCGGGTCAGGCTCGGGCGGGCCCGTCTCGCGGCACTGGCCGGATTGGTCCTGCTCGTCGTCCTTGCCCTCGGAGTCCCGGTCGGGGCCATCTTCTACCTGATCGCGCAGGGTGGACAGAGCACCTTGCCGCCGGCGTCACTGTGGATCGCCACGGGGAACACGTTCGCCTTCGCTGCCGCGGCGGGCCTCGTCGCCAGTATCACCGCGCTTCCGATCGCCCTGTTGTCCGTGCGCTTCGCGCAGCCATGGGTCCTGGCACTCGAGCGCGTGAACATGCTCGTACTGGCGGTGCCCGGACTGGTCGTCGCGCTGAGCCTCACGTACCTGACTGAGCATTTTCTCCAGGGCCGCTTCTACCTGACCGATCCTCTGCTCGTCGTCGCTTACGCCATCATGTTCTTCCCGCTCGCCATCGTGTCGGTGCGCGCCGCAATCGCGCGGGCTCCGGCCGGACTCGAAGAGGTTGGTCGATCTCTGGGTGTCCATCGTCACTCGGTGATGTGGCGCGTCACGGTGCCGCTGGTTGCGCCGGGCCTCGCCGCCGCCTTTGCGTTGGTGTTCCTCGAAACGGCGACGGAGTTGACGGCCACGCTGGTGCTGCATCCGACCAACGTGGAGACACTCGCCACCCAGTTCTGGGCGTACCAGTCGAACGGTTCGTACAGTCAGGCGGCGCCGTACGCGCTCGTGATGGTGTTGATCGCAGCGGTGCCCGGATACGTGCTCGGTCGGTGGTTCGACCGCCAACCCGAACTACGGATGGCACGGGCCGGCGCCGCTCCGGTAACGGTGGCGCCGGCACTGGTGGCGACATGAGAGGTCTCGCTGTCAAGGGGGTGACGAAGGCCTTCGCGCAACAGTCGGTCCTGCGAGGAGTCGACCTCGCGGTGCCCGACGGCTCCTTCACTGCGATTCTGGGCGCTTCTGGCAGCGGCAAGACCACGCTCCTGCGCATCGTCGCGGGCTTCGAGCGCCCCGATCGAGGTGAGGTATGGCTGGGCGACGAGCTCATCGACGATGCCGGCTCGCGTTACATGGCCTGTGAGCGGCGGCGCATCGGCTACGTACCGCAGGAAGGAGCTCTGTTCCCGCATCTCAGCGTCGGCCGCAATGTGGGATTCGGTCTGTCGCGCGACGCTGCACGGCCGGCTCGGGTCGACGAGCTTCTCGAGCTGGTCGGGCTCGTGGGCTATCGACGCCGGTATCCCCACCAATTGTCGGGCGGCCAGCAACAACGAGTCGCCCTGGCGCGGGCGCTGGCCATCGAACCGGAAGTTGTCCTCCTCGACGAACCCTTCTCGTCGCTCGACGCAGCGTTGCGGGCATCTGTGCGCTCTGACGTGCTCGGCGTCCTCCGCCAGGCCGGCACCACGTCGGTCCTCGTCACCCACGACCAGGACGAAGCCCTTTCCATGGCTGATCAGGTCGCGGTGCTCCGCGACGGCGTGGTGGCCCAACTGGACACGCCCGCGGGCCTCTACGGACACCCTGAAGATGCCGGAGTCGCCCAATTCCTCGGCGAGGCGAACCTCATCGAGGGCGTGGTCGTTGACGGGATCGCGACGACGATGCTGGGCCGGCTCCCGGTGGGATCGTGGTCCGGCCCTTCGTCCGGTCAGGCACGGGTCATGGTACGGCCCGAACAGATCGAGCTGGGGGAAGTGGGGGAGGGCATTGACGGGATCGTGGGCAGCTACGAGTACTACGGCCACGACGCGGTCGTTCGCATCCGGCTGGAGCGGATGGGGGTCCCCGAGCCGGGGCTCCCTGAGCTGGTCGTCAGGATCACGGGGGGTCCACCCCTGGCAGCGGGACTCCGGGTCGGGCTCTCCGTGCGGGGTCCCGTCGTGGCCTGGCCGGCATCCCCGGGCGACCTCGAAAATTCGCCCGAATGACGCGTCCGTAACTACTGCGATGTCGTCTGGCGTCCACTAGAGTTGAGGGTGGAGATCCAGCACGAGGAGGTAGTGGAGATGGCGGCGGAGGCCTCAACCCGTGTCGGAGGGTATTCCGGGCCGCAGGTCTGCGGCCTGGTGGGGATTACCTACCGACAACTCGACTATTGGGCCCGGACGGGCCTGCTGCAGCCCTCGGTCGCCTCGGCCAAGGGCAGTGGTTCCCGTCGGGTCTATTCGTATTCGGACGTTCTCGAGCTCAAGGTGATCAAGCAGCTGCTTGACGCCGGCGTCTCGTTGCAATCGGCGCGCCGTGCTGTCGAATGCCTGCGCGAAGACCTCGGGGCGGCCGTCGCGTCGGCGAATCTGGTGCTCACCGGGAACAGCTCGGTCTTGGCTCGCACCAACGGCGAGGTCGTCGACCTCTTGGCCGGAGGTCAAGGCGTCTTCAACATTGTGCCGTTGGCCGGAGTGGTCGAAGAACTCGACGCTGACATCGTGCGGCTGGACACGGCCGAGCGTGCAGCGTCAAAGGTCCGGCCGGCGCGGGTCCCGGCCAAGCGGGCCGCCGGGGAGTGAGCATTACGGACCCAGCGCGGAGTGGGCGCACGCGCCATCCGGCCTGTGCGCCTGCCGGCCACGTCCGCTTCGCTCATCCTTCCGAACGAACGTTTGCGGCGCTGCTCGATCTGAGCGGCGAGCGTTGGGAATACGAACCGGTGGAGTTCCCACTCGAATGGGATGCGAACGGCTCGCCGGTGTCCGGGTTCCGCCCGGACTTCTATCTTCCCGCACGCGGTGTTTTCATCGAGCTGACAACGGCCGACCAGCGACTGGTCACTCGCAAGAACCGCAAGGTGCGGCGCATGCGTCAGCTCTATCCCGAGGTGCCGATCTGCATTGTCTACCAACGCGACTTTGCATCGTTGCTCGCCTCGCACGGGTTTCCGCTCGTCACCTCCGGAGCCGCGTAGTCTGGCCGAATGAGCGGCGACAAAACCGAAGGCACTACCGCGTTGCGGGTGTCACCGCTGCACGCCGCTCATGTCGCCCTCGGCGCGAAGATGGTGCCCTTCGGCGGGTGGGAGATGCCTGTCGCCTATCCGTCGGGAACGATGGCCGAACACCGTGCCTGCCGCGCCGAAGCCGTGGCTTTCGACGTCTCCCATCTCGGAACGGTGCGGGTCACAGGGCCGGATGCGTTCGAGCAGCTCCAACACGCGCTGAGTAATGACCTCCGGCGCGTCCACCCGGGCCGGGCCCAGTACACACACCTCCTTGACGAGGACGGGTCGGTTGTCGACGACCTCATCGTCTGGTGGATCGACGAAGCTCGGTTCGATGTGATGCCCAACGCGTCGAACACGAGCGATGTGCTCGCCGCTCTCGGCGGTGAGGACGTGACAGCAGAACGCGCGGTCGTGGCGATCCAGGGACCTGAGGCGCGCGCACGGCTGTCCGGCATCGCTCCCGAGGCAGCGGACGTGCATCGCTTCTGTGTCCAGCCGTTCGAATGGCACGGCGCCGCCTGCTTTGTGGCCGGCACGGGATACACGGGCGAGGACGGTGTCGAGTGTGCTGTCCCCGCCGACATCGCCCCCGGGTTCTGGGAGGCGGTCCTCTCCCAGGGGATCGCGCCGGCGGGCCTCGGGGCCCGGGACACGCTGCGCCTCGAGGCGGGGCTGCCACTGCACGGGCACGAGCTCGGCCCGGGCATTACGCCGCTCCAGGCCGGGCTCGGCTGGGTCGTGGGTTGGGACAAGCCGGCGTTCACCGGGCGGGCCGCGCTCGAGGAGGAACGGGCCGCCGGACCCGCCCGACGGCTGCGCGGCATCGTCGCCGACGGGCGACAGCCCTTGCGCGACGGGTCGACAATGCACCATGGCCCCGACCAGGTCGGGATTCTGACCAGCGGGAACTTTTCGCCCATGCGCGAACGAGGCATCGGCCTCGGCTTCGTGGACGCGGATGCGCAGCTCCTGGACGGGGATGCAATCAGCGTGGTGCAACGGGGACGGGACCTCAGCGCCATCCTGGTGCGCCCACCCCTTTGGCCCGTTCGAGAAGAGACCGAGTAACGGCCGGACGGGTCGGTCCGGCCAGGCCGGTGTCGTAGTATCGGGGCCACAACTGAATACGCCGATAGAACCGGAGCGCCAGAGTCCCCGCAGCACGCCGTTCGAGGGGACGCCGGAGGAGCAACTCTCCCCAGAAACTCTCAGGCCGACATACCGCTCCGGCGAGGCAACTCTGGAAAGCGGGTGCACGACATCCGCACCGAAGGTGGAAGTCGCACAGGTTGCGGCGAGGCTCTCAGGTCCAGTGACAGAGCGGGGAGGACATCCGACAAGCCCGGCATGCGGTGCGGGCAAGCCAGGAGGCCTCCGTGCAAGGACAGCGACCATTGCCCACATCAGAAGAGCTCGAGTCCTTCGACAACTTCCTCTATCGCCATGTCGGCACCTCGGAAGAGGACCAAGCAGTCATGCTGAAGGTCCTCGGCTACTCGGACCTCGATGCGCTGATCGACGCAGCGGTGCCGGGCAGCGTGCGCGACTTCGACGAGCTCCAGCTGCCACCGGCCACATCCGAACGGGAGGTTCTTGGCGAACTTCATCGCCTGGCATCGTCAAATGTCGTCGCCGAGCCGATGATCGGCCTCGGGTACTCCGGTACGGTCACACCGGGGGTCATCCGTCGCAATGTTCTCGAGAGCCCAGCCTGGTACACCGCGTACACGCCCTACCAGCCGGAGATCAGCCAGGGCCGGCTCGAGGCACTCTTGAATTTTCAGACGATGGTCTCGGATCTGACCGGCCTCGACACGGCGAACGCTTCGCTGCTCGACGAAGGCACCGCCGTCGCGGAGGCGGTGACGCTCATGCGGCGGCGCAGCCTGGCGGCTTCGAACCGAGTCGTCGTCGACGCGGACTGTCATCCGCAAACGATTGCGGTGCTTGAGACCCGCCTGGCTCAGCTCGGGATCGATATCGGCATCGTCGATCTGGATGGTGGCCCACCCGAAGGCGACTACTTCGGGATCGTCCAGCAGTATCCGGGCTCGTCGGGTGCGATCCGCGACTTCGCTGAGCTCACGGAGGCTGCACATGGAAGCGGCGCCCTCGTCGCCGTTGCGACCGACCTTCTGGCCTTGACGTTGCTAGAGCCTCCGGGGGAGTGGGGCGCCGATGTCGTTGTCGGGTCGTCACAGCGATTCGGTGTACCGCTGTGGTTCGGCGGCCCCCACGCGGCCTTCATGGCGGTCAAGGCCGGGCTCGAGCGCGACCTGCCCGGCCGACTTGTCGGCCTGTCGATCGACGCCGAGCAGCGTCCGGCCTACCGGCTCGCCTTGCAGACGCGCGAGCAGCACATCAGGCGAGAGAAGGCGACCTCCAATATCTGCACGGCGCAGGTGCTCCTCGCTGTCGTCGCCGGCATGTACGCCGTGTACCACGGCCCCGACGGCTTGCGCGGTATCGCTCGTCGAGTGCACCGCCGTACGGTCGCGATCGCCCGCTCCTTGCAAGCCGCGGGCTTCGCGCTCGAACACGAGAAGTATTTCGACACCGTCGTGGTGCAGGCCCCGGGTCGTGCGGCAGCCATTGTGGCGGCGGCTCGCAGTGGCGGGGTGTTGCTGCGACTGGTCGACGACGACCACGTCGGCATTTCTTGTGGCGAGACGACGACCGGTGACCACGTGTCCGCTGTTCTCGGAGCCTTCGGCGCGCCGATCGATAGAGCTGAGGAAGTGAGCGACTCCCTTCCCGAGGCGTTGCGCCGCCGCGGTCCGATTCTCACCCATCCGGTGTTTTCCCAGCACCGCTCCGAAACGTCGATGCTGCGGTATCTCCGGGAGTTGGCGGACCGGGACTTCGCCCTCGATCGGGGAATGATCCCGCTCGGGTCGTGCACCATGAAGCTCAACGCGACGACCGAAATGGAGCCGGTCGGTCTGCCCGGATTTGCCGACATCCACCCGTTCGCTCCGGCTGAGACGACACCGGGCTACCACACCCTCATCGAAGAGCTCGAGCAGTGGCTCGCCGACGTGACGGGTTACGCCAAGGTCTCGGTGCAACCAAACGCCGGGAGTCAGGGCGAGCTCGCCGGGCTGATGGCCATCCACGCCTACCACCGAGCGCGCAACGAACCCCAGCGCGATATCTGCCTCATCCCCGCAAGCGCCCACGGCACGAACGCGGCTTCGGCCGTCATGGCCGGTATGCGGGTGGTGGTGGTCGCCAGCAGAAACGACGGGACGGTCGACCTCGATGATCTCCGTGCGAAGTGTGAGGAGCATGCGGATGCGTTGGCCGCGATCATGGTCACCTACCCCTCGACCCATGGCGTGTACGAAGAGGGAATCGGTGACATGTGCGCGCTTGTGCACGAGTACGGCGGTCAGGTCTACATCGATGGCGCCAACCTCAATGCGCTTCTCGGTCTGGCGAAGCCGGGCCGGTTCGGCGGCGACGTGTCACACCTCAATCTCCACAAGACCTTCTGTATTCCCCACGGCGGCGGCGGACCGGGCGTCGGTCCGGTGGCCGTTGCCGCGCATCTCGTGCCCTACCTGCCGTCACATCCCATGCATCCGGACCCCGATCGACGCAGCGGCATCGGGCCGGTCAGCGCAGCGCCCTATGGGAGCGCGGGCATCCTGGCCATCAGTTGGGCCTACATCCGACTGCTGTCTGCTGCAGGTCTGGCGCACGCAACCAAGTCAGCCGTATTGGCCGCGAACTACGTGGCCGCCCGGTTGGGACCCGCGTTCCCCGTTCTCTACACGGGGAAGCATGGCCTCGTGGCGCATGAGTGCATCCTGGACCTGCGGCCCCTGACGAAGGCGACTGGCGTGACGATCGACGACGTCGCGAAGCGTCTCATCGACTATGGCTTCCACGCGCCGACGGTGAGCTTTCCCGTCGCCGGTACCCTGATGGTGGAGCCGACCGAGAGCGAGGACCTGGCGGAGCTCGATCGCTTCTGCGACGCCATGATCGCGATCCGAGCCGAGATCGAGGACGTCGCCACGGGTCGGTGGCCCGTTGAAGTGAGCCCCCTGCGGGGCGCACCCCACACCGCAGCCGCGTTGGTGGACAACTGGGACCGGCCGTACGACCGGACCGTGGCCGTGTTCCCCGCCGGCTATCACACGCGGAAGTACTGGCCTCCGGTGGCCCGGATCAATCAGGCGTACGGCGACCGGAACCTGGTCTGCAGTTGCCCGCCCATCGAGGCGTTCGCCACCTGAGCCGTCACGCGCGGGCTTCGGCCTGCCGCACGATGTTCCACATGCCGGTGACCTCGGCCTCGCTCATGTGAGGGTCCTGCACCTTCATTTCGACGATCTGTCGGAGCAGTCCGCCCACGGCTTTGCGGTCAAAGTGGGAGAGGAAACCGTTCACCAACAACGATCTGCCGAAACCCATCAGACGTTCCTTCAGACCACCACCGGGGATCTGACCGGCTGCCATCAGGACCCATGCCAGGCCAACGTCGACGTCGGGGTCGCCCCGGTGGGCATTCGGCCAATCGATCACAAAGGCACCCTTGGGGCCGATCATGACGTTCAGCGGGTGCAGGTCTAGGTGGAGGACCTGTGTTCCCGTTCCTACGGGCGCTGGCGGGAGAAAGTCCGGCGCCTCGATTTCGTGCAGCCTTCGGTGAAGATCGGCCAGCGTCGCGGCCTGACGTCGCACCGTCCAAGGGGCCTTGCCGAGTGCGTCGACCATGGTCACGCCCTCGATGCGCTCCATCACCATGTCGAAACCGTCGTCGCTCAGCTCCTCGACTGCAGGTACCGGATATCCGCGCTCGCGCATAAATGACATCGTGCGCGCTTCCATCGCCATGGAGTGGCCTTCACGCGACCGGCGCAGGACGAGACCAGGACCATATTCAAATATGTCCGAGTCTCGGCCTGACGCCAGGAGGGGTCCGGGGCCTCTCACGGGCTCAAAAAGTACCCGCTCCGGGGAAGGCGGGTGGACTCAGACCAACGCCATGAATCCGAGTGCGGCGGCCACGGCAGCAAGACATACGACGAGACTGCCCAACGTGTAAACGAAGGCTTCGGTTCGGTGCCCCGTGTGGAGGAGGTGGACCGTCTCCCAGCTGGCGGTCGACCACGTGGTGTACCCCCCGCAGAGCCCGACCCCGACGACGGCCACGTACCTCCCACCCAGGCCGTGGTAAAGCGCCATCCCGGTGAGCAGCCCGAGTACGAGCGAACCGGAGGCGTTCACGACCAGCGTGCCGACTGGCAGCGGGTCCGCTCGCCGCAGCCCGATGTGATGGATCAGGAGGGCACGGAGCACCGCGCCGACGCCACCGGCCGCGCCGACGAGCAGCGCCAGCCCGACAGTGGGGGAGGCTGAACTCATGCAGGTATCAGCCTCCGGGCTGCCGCATGTCCAGCGACCACGAGGGCGAGTCCGCCGGCGACGGTGGCGACGAGATAGGCGAGGCACGTCGCGAGGTCACCGTTCTTGCCGAGCAATGTGGCATCAACCGCCAACGTCGAATAGGTCGTCCAGCCGCCGAGGAACCCGATAAGAACAAGTGGCCGCACGAGCGGCGCGCGCGGCGCTACGTGTTCGGTCAACGGGACCAGAAACCCGATGGCGAGTGATCCCGTCAAGTTGACGACCAACGTGACCCACGGGAAGGCGCCGGATCCCGTCTGGTGGTGGGCTTCGAGGAGGTAGCGCGCCACCGTTCCCAGTGCGCCGCCGAAGAAGATGGCCGCGAGTGTCCCGGCGGACAACCCGAGAAGCGGAAGGACCGGCTCGTCGAGCAGGTCACGCTCAGGCTCCTCGTTCAGGAGTTCATGGGCCGCGGCGAAGGCGTCGTGAGTGTCGGGCAACTCGTGCGGCGGCGGTGTCTCCATGGCTGGGCTTTGGTCTCAGTCAGGAGCCATCAGCCATGTCTGTCGGCGGTTTGGGGCATGCCCCCGGCGGGATCCATCACCGGCGCCAAACTGGCGCACCGCCAAATCTACCGCAGGGACGTGAAGGGCGAAGGGAATCAGTCCAGCCGCGGCCCGGGCGCATGCCTGAACTCGAACGGTGCACTGTCGCGGCCCGCAACGACGAACCAGCATTGGCCCGTCGTGTCCGAGTCGAGGATCCGTTGAAACGCGTTGACGACGTCGGCCACCTCGATGATCGGGAACCCCATGTCGAGCAGAGTCTGCTCCGAGCCCTTGATGATGTTCGTAAACGCGAAAGAGGGACAGAGGGCATGGATCTTGATCCCATCTGGCGCGTAGACCTCACCCAACGAACGGGCGAGTCCTACGACCGCGTGTTTGTTGGCGCTGTAGATCGGATCGAACGGCACGGCCACGAGGCCTGCCATCGAGGCGGTGGCGACGATGGTGCCACCGCCGCTTGACTTGATGGCCGGACGCGCCGCGGCGATCCCGTAGACGACGCCGTCGAGGTTGATAGCCATGGAGCGGCGGTAGGCCTCTGCGTCGAAGTCGTCGCCCATGCCACACCACGACGTCACGCCCGCATTCAGGTGCGCGATGTGAAGCGCACCGAAGGCATCGACGGCGGTGGCTACGGCTGCCGAGCTCGCTGCAGGATCGGACACGTCGGTGTGCACGAAGAGTCCCCCCAGCTCCTCCGCGACCGCCTTGCCGCGGGCGTCGTCGATGTCGGCGAGGACGACCCGTGCGCCTTGTGCGGCGAGATGGCGGGCGACGCCCTCGCCGATGCCGTTGCTTCCCCCCGTAATGAGTGCGACCTTGCCCGTGACGTCCATGCCGAGGATCGTAGGGGAGGGGAGTGCGGCGCGATCAGTCGAGCAGCGGAGAGGGGAGGGGGAGGGCGTGGACGATGCTCAGGTGCTGGATGGGCCGGGTCATCGCGACGTACAGCAGCCGCAGGCCACGAGGATCGGCCCCGGCGATGAGAGCCGGCTCGACCACGACCACGGCGTCGAACTCGAGGCCCTTCGCGGCTGGGGCAGCGACGATGGTGACCGGACGGCTCATGGCGTCGCGTTCGAGCAGGCCCACCTCCCCGTGGCGCCGGGCAAGCCGGACCAATTCTGGGATCAGCTCGTCGGGCGCGATCACGGCGATCAGCGCGTGATCTCCCATCAACCCATAGGCCTCGGCGAGGGAGGCGCTCGCAATTTTCTCTGACGGGACCGAACGGATCGTGGGTTCGGTGCGCCCCTGTCTGATGGAGGAGGTAGCCGCCACCCCGGGAGCCGCGGCCGGCAGGAGCCTCGAGGCGAAATCGAGCACGCGTCCCGGCGCCCGGTAACCCAAGCTCAACTCGGCGTGCTGTGGCTGGGCAGAGCCTCCGTCCAGGATCTGGCGCACCTCGGTCCAGTTCCCGTAGGACCACGGGCCGGTGGCCTGGGCGAGATCCCCGAGGACGGTGACGGACCCCGTTGGCGCGCGGCGTGCGATCATGCGGAACTGCATGGGGGTGAGGTCCTGCGCCTCGTCGACGACGATGTGGCCGTAGCTCCTCGTTCGGCCGCCCGTGAGGAAGCTCGCTTCGTCGAGGAGCGCGAGGTCGTCGACGCTCCATGTCGTGCCCGAGACGCTGGCGGCCTTCTTTCGTTGCAACAGCCGCCATTCCGAGGGCTGCAAGAGGTCCGCGGCGTGACGCTCCAGCTGGTCGGTGGAGGCGAGGAGATCCCGTACCAACGCCGCGGGGGAGACCGTCGGCCACAGGGTATCGAGAAGCGTTCCGAACTCCTCGGTTGCGGTGAGCTCGCGTTCGAACCATGGTTCGTCCGCGCCGAAGCGGCCGGAGGAGCGAAAGGCGCGGCGTGCCTCGCTCACTAAGCGGGCCCGCAAGGCAAGTCGCCCTGCCTTGTAGGGCGCGGGCCGCGAGGTGATGGAGCTCACCAGTTCGTTGACCCTCTGCGCACTCAATGTTGCCCGGGCGAACCGCACCCGCAGGCTCACGTCATGATCGATCGAGCTGCGACGGCCCTCCAGAGCTCTCCGCAACAGTTCGGCCATCCGCAGATCGCCCTTCAGCCGGCGGACCCCCATCGGCTCGTGGACGCGCACTTTCGCCTTCGGCGCGACGTCGGTGACGGTGGTCTGCACGACGGCCTCCTCCCCGAGCGAAGGGAGGACCTGCGCGATGTAACGCAGGAACGCACGGCTCGGACCGAGCACGAGCACGCCGTCGCGAGTCAGCGAGGGGTGGTTGTAGAGCAGGAAGGCGGCGCGATGAAGTCCCACGGCCGTCTTTCCCGTGCCGGGACCGCCCTGGACGGTAAGGAGCTGGTCCAGGGGGGCACGGATGATCTCGTCTTGTTCGGCCTGGATCGTTGCGACGATGTCGAGCATCTCGCCGGTACGTGCCC
Organism: uncultured Acidimicrobiaceae bacterium; assembly: GCA_963777485.1. Taxonomy (GTDB): domain Bacteria; phylum Actinomycetota; class Acidimicrobiia; order Acidimicrobiales; family RAAP-2; genus Bog-473. The sequence continues at coordinate 1,102,159 of CAVZQP010000001.1, forward strand.
GCTCGAGCTCGGCCAACAGCGCGTCACCGCCGCGCAGCCGAGTCGTGCCGGCCTCGTCACCGATCCCGTCGAATATGTCGTCGGCAACGGCCACGACCGACCGTCGATCGACCATGATCTGGCGACGGCGCACCAGTCCGAGTGGTTCGCGGGCGCTCGCTCGATAGAAGGGCACGGCGATCGGGGCCCGCCAATCCACGACGACCGGGTCTGATCTCTTGTCCTCCACGTGACGGCGTCCGATGTGCCACGTGCCGCCGGTGTCCTCGTCGATCCGTCCGAAGAGAAGGGGACGCGGACTGTCGGCGAGCAGCGCCACTCGTCTCGAGAGGGCCGCGACGTAATCGAGATCGGGATTGCCAGCCGCGATGAGGTCGTACAGCAAACGCTCCGCTCGTTCCCGCATGGCCGCCAGCGAGGTCATTGCGCCTTCGAGGTAGTCCTGCTCGGCCTGGAGCTCAGGATCGGGCAGGGGAGTGGGCACGCTCACCACCGCACGGACCGCGGCAAAAAGCGCGCCAATGACGGCGCGCAAAAATCCCCGGACATTCCGGGGACAGTACCTTCATTTCGACTTCTAAACAAGACCTCTAGCTGGGATTTCCCCTTCTGGTCTGTCCGGACCTTGAACCTTTAACCGGGGGCCTTACGGGCTGTCACTTTACAGAATTCAGAGCGCCGAATCAAGAGGTTTTGCGACATTTAATGCGGATTGCGACGCCCAGTGCCGTCGAGTCACACCGAGGTGTGATGCATCCGGTGCGATGGTGAGAATGTCGAGCGTTTCAGCACCAGCGTCGATCCGATGTGACATCGCCGGGGACCGCAACTGAGACAGCGGTGTGCACCCACTTCGATTTCTTGTTCCCTCGCATGAGCGCGGGACTTCGTCAACAGATCAGTAAGCGCGTTCTACGAGGTGAAGGGCCTGTCGAGGACACGACCGCACGGCGCGCACGGCATGCTCGACGTGCGCGGTCGCGATTTCGGCGCAGTCGACGATGGGGTATCCCCAACGATCGCGTCGGATGTTTTCGGGAAACATTTCGGCGCACACACCGTGCCCGTCGCACGCGACCGGGTCGACGACCAATTCCAGTCTCCAACGTTTCACGCCCTGCTCACCAGCCTTCTCCTCGAGGTGCGGCCCGGCATCGGGAGCACCCGGGGCGCCCGCGTCCGAGAGCATGGACCGCGGCGCTGATGCGAAGTGATCTCGTCGGCGAACAGTTGGAGGCCGCTACGTATGAATCTCACCACACCGTCCGGGTGGCGACACGCGCCTCTACCTTCCACCAGGGTGCAGGTCTCCAGGATGCGATCGCGCTGGGATGCAGCTCGAGAGCCGTAGGCCAACCGGTCCCATGACTCGACTAACTCGGCTAGGCCGTGCACGCACGGGCCACACTGTCCCGCGCCCTGTCCTTCCATGTATCTGACGACATCTGCCATCTCAGCCAACGGACAGACGTCATGAGGTAGGGGAACGATCACTCCGGCGCCGAGAGTCGCGCCGGCGCGGCGAGCAGCTTTTTCGGAGGCGGGGAGTTCTGCGAAGACCTGAGGGGATACCCAGGCACCTCCGTAGCCGCCGAGGAGGAAGGCACACGCGCTAGCAAGATCGTCCTCCCCGAGTCCGGCGGCCGCGCGGAGAGAAGAATCGAGCGCTGCCTCGACCACGAAATGTCGGTCAGGATGGTTAATCGTCAGCAGCATGGTGCCGGGGTTCTCGGTTGTGCCGACGCCCCGGAACCACTCGGCTCCAAAGCGTGCAACGAGGGCCACGTGGGCGAGCGTCTCGACGTTTTGCACCAACGTGGGACGGCCTCCGATCCCGCGTTCACGGATCGAAGTCATCCCCACGAAGGAAGGTATTGCGCCACGCCGTCCGCCGAGCGCATTGACCACGGCCGACTCCTGCCCCGCGACGAAGGTGTCGGGTGACTCAACAAGCTCAATGGCGATCGGATCGAAGCCGTGGGCGCGGCGCTCGGCAAGTGCGGCCTCGACGATCGGCATACTCGAGGCCGTCACGTACGCGACGGCTTGCTGGGCACGGAGCGTGCTGGCCGCAAGCGCCAATCCGTCCAGTACCAAGTGTGGCGCGCGCGAGAGGAGGAACGCGTCTTTGCGGCTGGCAGGTTCTCCTTCGGCACCGTTTGCCACAACGACCGGACGGCGACGCGAGGACTCAGCAACCGCGCGCCACTTGGCCCCCACGGGGAACCATGCCCCACCGTGACCCACGAGACCGCTTGCTTCAAGTTCGTCGATCAGCCGGCGCGGCTGGTGGCGGAGGTCGCCCCACCGGTCGAGATGTGTGCGGAGCGCCGGATCCACGAGAGTGTTACCCACGAGTCCGTGCAGCAAGCGGGTATTAGTCCGTGGAGCAGCGGCGGCACGGTCATCGAGGATGAGATTCATTACGCTGCGCTCACAGAAAGCTGGCCGGTGAGTCTGCTGACACGAGGATCGAGCGATAGGTTCATGGTCAGGTTGAGAGATCCGGTCGGCCCGCTGACGAGCGCGCCAATGGTTGACCCTTCGAGGGCCGTCACCTGTCCTTTCATCTGGCCGAAGGTCACCTCGCTGCTGTGCAGGACAACACCTCCGTCGACGGCAGGGCCGATGATTCGCACCCGAAGAGGCACGGTCGTGTCGGCCAGCTGCATGCTGAGGTGGATTTCGGTGTTGCCGTCACCATTGGGGGGTGAGGTGGTGACCGTTCCCGAGACCACCGTATCGAAGGGGGCGATCGGAACACTCGGGCTGGGTGACGTGGAGGTGGACGGCGTCGTCGATGGAGAGATGGAGGCGTACGATCCCGGAGAGGACCCCGACCCCGACAGCTGGGCCAAGAGTGCGGACGAAGTACCGGCCCGGTGGGACCATCCGGGCCGGAGGGGACCGACGGTAGCGAAGATGGCGATCGCGACAAGTGCCGCTGTTCCGGCGACAGCGCCGCCCAGCCGCCAGCGGATCGAGCGCGCCCGCCCGGCTGTCAGTCGCCATGCCAGTGCAACGGCGACGGCTGCGATGCAAAGAACGAACACGAGCATCGCCCCGGGAAGCCGTGCGTCGGACCCCGAACCCAAGCCGTGGACGAGGGCAATCGGCCAGCAGGCATAGGCGAGCCAGTGGACTCCTCGCCAGGCGGCCACACCGATGCGGCGGCGGAGCGCGCTCGTGATCGCGACTGTCAGGAGCATGTCGAACGCCACCGCACCGAGCCCGACCCAGATCGGGCGATAGGGGGAGCGAAACGGGATGATCGCATCTGCCAGTCCGATGGGGACGTACCCGTCACCCACGGTGGTAATCACGTGCACGCCGATCAGGACGACACAGAACAGCGAGAGATTCCGATGCACAGATTGGGAAAGAAAGCGGGGCCAGCGGTTACTTGTCCATCCCACTGACGCGACTGTTCCGAGCACGACGGTCGCCGAGAGCAGGACGAGGGAAACGAGGCCGGTGGCGCGTGTCAGATACCACAGCGCGGTCGAGCCGTGCCCGACCGTGGCCATCACCGTCGCCGTCATCGGGTGATCGTTTCGAAGATGGGCCGCTGAGATCTCGAAGTCGGCCAGCCCTCCGTGTGCACGACCGTTCCGTCGACCCGCACAAGGCGAGCCGGGAGCCCATGACCATCCAGCCAGGCGACTGCTCGCTCTCCGAGCACAATTGCAGCAGTGGAGGCAGCGTTTGCCTGCACACAGTTGGCCGCCGCCGCCGAAACGGTTCGCCAGCACGGTGCCGCGGGCAGGCACGTGGTGGGATCCACAATGTGATGCACTTGTTGTGACCCCAATCTCCACTGCCGGACGCCGATACCTGATGACGCGAGCCCGCCCGATGAGATGGCGACTGTCTCGGTTGCGTCGCTCGAGGTGCACGTGTCGGCGATGCCAATGACGAAGCCACCTTCCGGTGCAGGCCCCGCCGCCGCGGCGTCGCCGCCGAGCGAGACGAGCACACCGCATCCAATCTGGCCGTGAATGGTCGCCGCGGCGCGGTCTGCCGCGAGTGCCTTCGCTGTCGCCCCCAGGTCGAGGGTCGTGCCCGCTGGCAACTTAACGGCGTGCCGCGGGCGGTCGATGGAGACGGAGCGCCATCCTGGCACGGCGGTCGCGGGCGGAAGTTCCCCGTCGGAGCCAGGAAGGATGTCCGAAAAGTCTCGGTCGTAGCCGAGGCGGCTCATGGCCATCCCTACGGTGGGGTCGACCAGACCATCGGTCGCCGCGGCCATGGCGAGCGCAACCTCGATCGCATCGAAGAGATCATGACTGACAACGATCTCCGAGCCCGCGCTGGCGTTGAGGTGGCTCAGTTCTGAGTCGCTTCGGAACCGGCTGGCGACGCGATCGATGCGCTCGAGCTCGAGGTCGAGCATTTCCGACGCCTCGAACAATGCGCCGGCGCTTGTGACGAGCTCTGCAATGGTCCCGAGGGCCCGGGTCCGGTAGATGCGTTGGCTGGCGGGGGAGAGGGCCTCGGCCTCCGCCATCAGCTCGATCCGCTGATAACCGGCGCGGGTGCTGAGGCAGCCTGTGGCGAGGTCGAGGGGGGATTCAGAGCGTTCGAGGAGCCCGAAGAACCAGTGTTCTGGCCACTGTTGCCCGACGGCGCAGTTGCATTGGTCGTTGCCGTGTTGGTGGTGGCATGGTGACCCGGCAGCGCCTTGGCCACGTAGATACCCAACGTTCCCACGGCGGCGATCGTGGCGATAGCAATAGCCGACGTGATGCTTGACAGCCTTCTCAATGCGCCGTCACGGCGGAGAGATGCCGCATGGCGCCGTTGTGCTGGGTTGGCCTGTCGAAGAGGTGCCATCAAGTCGAGGGTACGAAGACACCGTGACGCTCACATGAAGAGCAAGCGGGCCAAAATAAGGATGCACTAAGAGTTCACCTAGCGCGTGATTACGGACTCCGTGACGACAGCGCGACACGCTTCTTCACCCAGCGCATCTGCGACCCCGTACGGCTGGCGAACGGTCGAGGCATCAGAATGGACCGTGCCAGCGAAGAAAGACTGGCACAATTCGGTCCCGAATCCGCTCGCACAGAATGGGTCGTATTGGGCCGGTCTAGGACAGAGGCTTCCGATCATTGAGAGGAGCCGAACTTCCGACATTGCGACGAGGCACAGGGGCCGCGTCGAAGCCCGAGAGCGACTCGGCACCCTCGTGCCTCATGGGCAGTGAGAATCAGAGGGCCCGATTACCCGAGACGAGTTCCTTGCATCGGACGCTTTGCCTTGTTGTCCAGGCCACTTTCCTTCGTGCCGGTCTTGGCAGAAGTCGGGTAGGGGTGGCGGCTGATTCATCATCGGGATCAGATAGAAGGCTGGCTCGTTTCTACGTAACTTAACATAATGAACCTTATCGGCGGAAACCCAGGAAAAGGGCCAGGTAGGCCAAACGCTGGGCACTCCACGTCAAGGCCGATTCGGTTGACGGAGCTCGACCCGATTCCCGTCGGGATCCAGCGCAGCCAGCCGTACGCCGAACGGGTACGGCGTCGGTTCTGCCTCCACGAAGATCACGCCACGGGACCCCAGCACCTCGAAGTCCTTGGCCAGGTCGTCCGACTCGATGAAGATCGGACTCGGCACGATGACCCCCGGATCGAAACCGGTTGGCGGGGCTGCACCACGCGGCTCTTCCCCGAGCAAGACTGGACGCGTGACGCAGGGATGGCGCGTACAGCGCGTGGATCACAGGGACCCCTTGGCTCCCGTGGAGGACATCGTGCGCCTCATCGACGTGGCCGGCACCGCTACCGCCGCCGCCTACAGCCGCAGCGACGTGGTCCAGGCGCTCAACGAACAGCAGCCGGCCGCCGTGGCATTCGCGTCCGGGCAGCTCGTTGGCGTTGCAATCGCGCGCATGGCAGGTCGCGATGCTCATTTGCTTGCCCTGGCGCTGCACCCGAACTGGCGGAACCGGGGTATCGGCTCTGCGCTGCTTCGCGAACTTGACCAGGAGGCTGTCCATCACGGCGCCCTGCGCGTGCTGGCTCTGGTCGAGCCAGGTCAAGTCGGGGAAGTCGCGTTCGCACACCAGGGGTTCGACCGAATAGACGGGCTCCACCTTTACGTCAGGTCGGCCTCGATGGTGCCCGAGGAGCTCGAAATCGTCGAGCGCTACGCCGGCCACTTCCCACCGACGGGGCTGTGGGAAGAGATGAAGGGATTCTCGACGACCAAGGAGCTCTTGGAGCGCCGGATCGTCGCTCCGCTCTCCCATGTCGACCTGGCGGACAGTGTCGGGCTACGAGCGCCCGCGGCGGTGATGCTCTTCGGGCCACCTGGGACGGGCAAGACCTCGTTTGCCCGCGCCATGGCGTCCCGGCTTTCCTGGGCGTTCGTCGAGCTGCACCCCTCGCTCCTGGGCCATGGCACCGCGGGCGCAGCGGCTCTGCGTGCCGCGCTGGAAGACCTGGCGCACGTGGACCATTTGGTGTGCTTCATTGACGAGGCGGACGAAATCGCCTCGGCGCGCGCCAGCCGACCTGAGAGCCAGCAGCCGGTCGTCAACGAGCTGCTCAAGGCGATTCCAGTCTTCAAGTCCCGCCCAGGTCGACTCATGGTGATGGCAACAAACTCCATCGCCTCCATCGATTCAGCCATGCTCCGACCAGGACGCTTCGATCTCATCATGCCGATTGGCGCACCCGACCTTGCCGGCCGTGCCGAGCTGGCGGCCGAGTTCTTGGAGCAGTGTGATCCCGAGGACATCGCCGAGCGCACTGAGGGATTCACGCCCGCCGACTTTGCGCTGGCCGCCCAGCGAGCCGCCCAGCTCGCCTTCGAGCGGGCGCTCGCCGGTGGTGCGTCAGCGGTGACATCCGACGACTGTGCCGACGCCGTGTCACGGACGCGTCCCAGCGTCCACAAGGAAGCGGCCGCCGCCTTCGACGATGAAGCGGCCACTTTCGCCAGGCTCTGATGCGATCTTTGGCAACCAAAAACTTCGGCAGAGATAGGAGCGTCGGCGGTCCTCGGCGGCAGCGTGCCGGATCTAGGCAGTTGTCACGTGTTCCTCAATGACATAGGCCCTGGTTCGCGACTGATCCAGAAATCGCTTCTCATCAGCGCTCACGCGCTGTCCGGCGTCACCGGTCCCCACGGCTGCGCTCCATGCTTGGAACGCGGCTCGATCGGGAAAAACCAGCTCTGCCACAACGTCAAAGTCGATCCCATCACCTTCGAGGTTGACCTCGTCGCCCCGCACGAGATAGTTGCGCTTGTAAACCATCGGAGCGGGGGCTAAGCCACAGATCAACGGCACATGCTCGGTTTCGTAGTGATCCATGAAAGCTTGAGTCTCGATGTCTTCCCTCTTGGTAAGGAAGCCGAATACTTTGAACATCGGTCCCTCCTTCCGCACGTGGGTCGGACCGTAGTGCGCGTGAGTTCCCGTCGATGAGATCCTGCATGAGCTGGTTTGGTCCGGCCGGAGTGACCCACTTCAATCCTCGCTGTCGGTTCGGATCGAGGGGTCGGGATCTCGTATCTGCACTCCCTTCCAAACTCTTGTCGGTCGCGTTGTTCGAGGGACAGCCCTTTGAAAGCGCACGCCACTCCCCCGTCTCACCGCCGGCATGGGCGTTCACGGGGCGTGCGACCGACTCACGGCCGCACGCCCCGGAGGCCCGACCGCACGTCCGACCGGGGTGGGAGGGGTCGAGGGGGTGCGACCGTCCCATCGGACTGCGGTGTTGGCTTGCATCTTGCGCCACCGACCTAGGAGCCAGTACGGACTCAGCTGTGAGGCTTCTTACGGCTGCGCCGCCGGGGAAAGGCCGTGGCCTGGTCCCTTCTCATCGAACTCGGCAAACCCCAAGCGGGCTCACAGCTGATGCTTGGCTCACTGTGAAATCGCTGCTTTCAACTGGGGCGCATGACCGAAACGGGAGCGGTTCAGGCCGAGGAGAGCCCGGTGGATCTCACCGCGGAACTGCCCCTCGATGACGAGAACGTCCTAGCCGAGCCGCCGCCATCCTTCTGGAAACGCAACCGGTGGCCCCTGGTCGCCGTCGGGGTCGTCGTCATCGCAGCAGCGATCGCGCTCCCCCTGTGGCTCACCTCCGGGTCTTCGACGCCCGTCGGACTTTCGGTCACGACGGTGATCGTGCCCGTCACGACCGGCACGATCCAGCAGACCGTGACCAGCTCGGGCACCATCGAGCCGGCCAGCCAGGCCAACCTCAACTTCGCCGTGTCCGGAACTGTCACCGCCGTGAACGTGAAGGCCGGCCAGACGGTAACCGCCGGTCAGACGTTGGCCACTGTCGACGCCACCGCCTTGAACGAACAGGTGAACGCGGCCCAGGCACAGTTGACCGCAGCCAACGATCGCCTGGCCAGTGACGAGGCGAGCGGCGCCTCCACGAGCCAAATCGACTCCGACCAGTCGTCCGTCACTTCTGCTGAATCCTCCCTCTCGACCGCGCAGACGAATCTGAGCGACGCGTCGTTGACGTCGACCATCGCCGGCACGGTCGCCTCGGTAAACCTGACAGTCGGCCAGCAGGTCTCGGGGTCGGGTACCGGGAACGGGTCGGGCGGGAACGGCACGGGTGGCACGGGCTCCAGCGGGACCGGCGGCACCGGCTCGACCGGGAGCAGCGCGGGCGAGATCGACGTGATCGGAACCGACTCCTACATCGTCAACACGACGGTGGACGACACCCAGATCGGCCAGATCGCCGATGGTGATCAGGTGACCATCGCACCTTCGAGTTCGTCGTCGACACCCGGCGGCTCGTCCACGACGGCGTACGGAACGGTTGGCTCCATCAGCCTCATCGGGAGCCAGAGCTCGAACGTGACCACCTTCCCCGTGGTGATCAACGTCACGGGCAACCCTTCAGGACTCTTTGCGGGCGCGTCCGCAGATGTCAGCATCATCGTGAAGCAGCTCAACAACGTGACCGAAGTGCCGACGCAAGCCATCTCGTATGACTCGAGCGGACAGGCGTACGTGACGGAGGTAGTCAACGGCGCGCACGTGGTCAAGGACGTCACTGTCGGTGCGGCGGAGAACGGTGAGACGCAGATCGTCAGCGGTGTCGCGCCGGGCGCCAAAGTCCTCGAGCGGCAGATCAGGTTCAATGCCCCCGGCGGCGGCACTGGCGGCATCTTCGGAGGAAACGGGACCAAGGGCGGCTTCCCAGGAGGAGGGGGCGGCTTCTTCCAGCGCGGCAACGGCGGGGGCGCAGGAGGCGGCGGCCTCCCCGTTACGAACGGCAGCTAAGGGCGAACGCACATGACCGCGACACCGCCTCTCGGGACCCCGCCGGTCGAATCCCGGCGCAGCCGGGTCATCGAACTCGACCGCGTCACCAAGGTGTACCGCACCGGTTCCATCTCCGTGGCCGCGCTGCGCGGCGTGAGCTTGACGATCGACGAGGGCGAGTACGTGGCCATCATCGGTCCGTCGGGTTCGGGCAAGTCGACCCTCATGCACATCCTCGGTTGTCTCGACATCCCGACGTCCGGCGGGTATCACCTGGCCGGAGAGGACGTCAGTCACATGAGCGAGACCGCGCTGGCGGAGGTGCGCAATCGGCGCATCGGCTTCGTGTTCCAGCAGTTCAACCTCCTCGCTTCCATGGCGGCCTGGCAGAACGTCGAGCTTCCCCTCATCTACGCCGGAGTGGCCAGGGCTGAGCGCAAGGACCGGGCGATGGAGGCACTGGCCCGGGTCGGTCTGGCCGGCCGGGTTCACCACCGCCCGGGCGAGCTTTCCGGTGGCCAGCAGCAACGCGTCGCCGTGGCTCGGGCCCTTGTCACTGAGCCCGACCTGATCCTGGCTGACGAGCCCACCGGCAATCTGGACTCCGTCTCAGCGGCCGACGTCCTGCGCCTCATGAGTGAGCTCCACGAGTCGGGTAGCACCCTGCTCCTCATCACGCACGACGTCGAAGTCGCCTCGGCCGCAAATCGTGTCGTCGGCATCCGCGATGGTCTCCTCACGGAGAACGACCGGCGGTATCTGGAGAGCGTCCGATGAGCTGGCTCGAAACGGTGCGCACGGGTATCAACGGAGTGCGCAGCCACCGGATGCGCTCTTTTCTGACCGTGTTGGGCATTCTGATCGGCATCGCCGGCGTCATCATTGCGGTGGGGCTGGGCGAAGGTGCCTCGAGCCAGGTGACCTCGGAGATCAACTCGCTCGGGTCGAACGTGCTCACCATCACGCCCGGAAGCTCGACCTCGAGCACCGGCGTCCGTGGAGCCCTCGGCTCATCCTCGACGCTGACCGTGGCCGACGCCAACGCCCTGTCCTCTCATGTCGACGCGCCGGACATCAAGGCGGTCGCGGCGATCACATCGAGCACCGAGGTCCTGACGGCCGGCAGCCAGACCGCGACGACGAGCGTGCAGGGGACGACCGCATCGTGGCTGACCGTGCGCGGCCGGTCACTGGCAGAAGGTCGCTTCGTCGACAACCAGGACGTCCAGGATCACGCAGCCGTCGGCGTCCTGGGTGCAACCACCGCATCAGAGCTCTTCACCCGAGGAGATCCGGTCGGCCAGACCGTCGACGTCAACGGCGTACCCGTAACCGTTGTCGGGGTGCTCGCCTCGACCGGCTCCTCGAGCTCGTCGTCGAGCTCGACGGGCGATCCCGACGACACGCTCATCGTGCCGATCACGACTGGCGCCGAGCGGATCTTCGGGGGCACCTCGCGGAACTCGCTGAGTTCCATCGCCGTACAGGCACGGTCGACGGCCGATCTGACAGGGGCATACCAAGAGGCCGACCACCTGCTGCTCGAGCTGCACGGGATCACCAACCCGACGAAAGCCGACTTCACGATCACGTCCGAGGCATCACTGATCTCCGCGAACACCTCGGTCGACCACACGCTCACGATCCTCCTCGGTGGAATCGCCGCGATCTCGCTCATTGTCGGCGGGATCGGTGTCATGAACATCATGCTGGTCTCGGTAACCGAGCGGATCCGTGAGATCGGACTGCGCAAGGCGCTCGGGGCGACGCCAAGGGTCATCCGGCGCCAATTCCTCGTCGAGGCATCGGTCCTTGGGCTCATTGGCGGCGCTGTCGGCGTCGTCGCCGGTCTTCTCGGCGTGGCGTATCTCCCAGGGCTCATCGGCGACCCCATCTCGATCAGCCCTACCGCGGCGGTCGGCGCGCTCGCCATCGCACTGGCAATCGGCGTCCTCTTCGGCGTCTACCCCGCCAGCCGTGCTGCCTCGCTCGCGCCGATCGACGCATTGCGTACCGAGTAGCTCAACCAGGTCTCACGCACCACAACACCCACTTATGAAAGAGGCAACAAGAACCATGGAGACACCGACCGACCGCCGTAGCCCGAGCAGGGGTTGGGCTCGCATTCTCGGGACCGGAGCCGCCACCCTGTTGGCCGCCGGGATACTGGGGTCGAGTGCCTCTGCTGGCGCCACCACGACCTCGAACAGGCCCACTGGCGCCACAGGCAGCGTTGCTGCCCTGAGTGCATCGAACATGGAAGTGCAGAACCCGAGCAGCGGCCAGACCACCGTCAGCTGGACATCGACGACGACGTTTTCCAAGAGTGTCACGGAGTCTGTGAGCGCCGTGGCCGTCGGTGATTGCGTCACGGCGACGGGGTTGGAGTCGAAGAAGTCCAAGACCACCATCACGGCGCGCAGCATCACCTTGTCGACGCCGAGCAGCAGCGGCACCTGTGGCCCGACGAACGGAGCCGGCAACTTCCGGTCCCGCACCGGGTCGGGAGGGCCCTCGGCGGGCGGGTTCCAGTTCCGAGGAGGCTCCGCAGGCGGAAGCGGTCCGCAGAACTTCCCCGAGGGCGGTGCGAGGTCGTTCCCCGGTGGCGGATCGGCTGGGAACAACTTCCGGAAGCAGTTCGCCAACTTGGACATCGCATCGGGCAAGGTGACTGCCGTCAACGGATCGACGCTCACCATCTCCGGGATTTCGATCTCGCCGGGTAGCTTCAGGCCGCCTAGCAAGTCGAGCAGCGAGAACAAGCAGCCCGCGAAGCCCAAGACCGAGACCCTCAAGGTCACCACGTCGAGCTCGACACCCGTGAACACCACGCAATCGGTTACCTCCGGTGCACTCGCAGTCGGCGACTGCGTGTCGGCATTCGGCCCGGCGGCAACCAACGGCTCAATAACGGCCAGCACCGTTCGCATCACCTCGACGGGCGGAGGGAGTTGCACCGGCGGCTTCCCTGGAGGCGGCGGTGGGTTCTTCGCCGGACCCGGCGGTGGCGGTGCCTAGCACCTCTCGTTCAGGTTGGGGCCGGGCCGGGCACCGGCGCGCGGTCCTGATCGGCGCGCTCGCCTTCGCGCTGGTGATCGGTGGCGGCGTGGCCGCTTGGGCCGAGGTCTCCGGGAGTTCGCCGGGCTACCGCATGGTCGTCGTGACGCGGGCCGACATTGCAGACACGCTCACGGTCGTGGGCAGCGTCGCTCCCGTCAGCCAGGCCGCCGCCGCGTTCCAGGTCGGGGGCAAGGTGACGTCGGTCTCGGTCACGCCCGGTTCTCAGGTCACAGCGGGCGAGACGCTCGGCACCCTAGATACGACGGCGTTGAGCGAGACGGTTGCCTCCGACGAGTCAGCCGTCAATGCCGACGAGGCAAAGCTCGCCGAAGACGAGGCGAACCAGGCGGGCACGGGGTCCTCGTCCAGCAGTTCGAACGCTTCGACTTCCGCCAAGGGCACGACAACGACGACGTCAGCGGGTAACGGTGGGTCGGGCTCGGGCGGACAGGGCGGCACGAACAGCGCCACCGTAACGAAGGACCAGAACACCCTGACGCAGGACGAGGCGGTGCTCTCGAAGGACCAACAGAAGGAGGCCGCCGATCTGGCTCAGGCGCAGACGGATTGCACCAGCGCCAACACGAGTACGCCGAGTGGCCAGGCGGCCTGCGAGAGCGCACTGCAAACGGTTTCGGCTGACGAACAGGCGGTCTCGGCCGATCAATCGACGGTGTCCAAGGACGAAACGGCCTTGGCCGTGGCTCTCGCAGCAGAATCGTCGGGTGGCTCGGGTGCCGGCACTAGCACCGGCAACTCCGGGCCGGGTTCCCGTGCTGTGGCAAACGAGAGCGCGTTCACAGGGAACACCGGCACCGCGAGTTCGCCCGGAACTGGTGGCAACGGGTCGACCGGGCCCTCGGGCAGCACCAACGGTGGGACTTCGGGGAACACCGATACGCCGGAGCAGATCGCGTCCGACCAGGCCGCGATCGACACTGCGCAGGCGAATCTCACGGAGGCGCAGCAGTCTCTCAAAGAGGCGACGCTCACAAGCCCGATCAACGGCACGGTGGTGTCCGTCGCAATCAGCGCCGGCGACACAGTGAGTGCCGGTTCGAGCACCGAGATCATCACGATCCTCGGGACGAATTCCTACGAGGTCGCGGCAACGTTGAACAGCTCCCAGATCCCGTCGGTCAAGGTCGGTCAGACTGCGAGCGTCGAGGTGGACGGCGTCGATGGCACCCTCGACGGCACCGTGTCGCAAGTGGGCCCGGTGCAGTCCAGCAGCTCGGGCTTCAGCTACCCGGTCATCGTGGCACTGCCGGCCTCATCGTCGTCCGACATGCATTCGGGCTCGACCGGCAATGTGACGATCACGACGGGATCGGTGTCCAATGTGGTGGCCGTGCCCACTTCTGCCGTGCAGTCCTTCGGGTCGACCTCGTACGTCACTGAACTCTCCAAAGGTCAGCTCACCCGCAAGGTGGTCAAGGTCGGGATGGTGGGTGACATCTACACGCAGGTCGACTCCGGACTGTCCCCCGGGCAGAGCGTCGTCCTCGTGGACTACGCCGAAGCGGTGCCTTCCTCGAACAACAACACGAACCTCGGCGGTGTCCTGGGAGGCGGCGGCGGTGCCGGCGGCTTCTTCGGTGGCGCGGGTGGCTTCCCCGGCGCCCCCGCCTTCAGGATCCAGGACATTGGTAGTGGAGGCGGAGGAGGCTCCAAGGGCGGCTGAGCGGCTCAGACTTCTTTCCCCTTTGCTTCGAGGTTCGCAGCCACGGCGTCATAGCCGGCGCTCGTCAACAATCGGCGCAAGTCGACCAGTTGCTGACCGTCGATGTCCTTGTCACTCGTACGCCTGAGAACCTCGGCCTCTTGGCCAATTCGGAACAGAAACATGTCGTCGTGCTGTTGTTCGATGGATCCGATTGCACCGAGCAATGAGACGACATCGTGCCATTCGAGGTTGTGGTTCGTCTCTTGCTGAAAGATCCGTAACAAGGTGTCTCGATGATGGCCGCTGAGGTGCTCGGGACCTGAAATTGACGACATCGGGATCCTCTCGTTGCGAAGACCTCAATGTAGCGAGAGCCGGACACATCTCAGTCCCGGTAGCGGGCAAGGATGAGCCCTCCGTCGCGGCCCTCCGCCTGAATAACCAGTTGCTCGGACAGCCAGCACGGTGGGCTCCACGATCCGGCGGTGTGGGGCACCCTCTGCGGACGCACAGCCACAAGGCAGGTGGGCTTAGGTCTCCGAGATGACCACGACGTAGAAGCTGCCCGCGAATAGAATCCTTCCACGGATCTCGTCAGCGAGCTCATGTGCGTCGAAATGCCGCCGGAGAACTCTGTAGAGCTGTCGGTCAAGCCCAGTGGTGCGTTGTTGCCATTCTTCAGCGGACACGCCGGCAGGGCGCCCAGCATCGAGGACCACAATCTGAGATCCCACGCGCCGAGCCTCTTGCAAGAGTGTCGTCCGGTCGGGCTCGGCGAGGATTCCGTAGATGTGCGCGGCGAACACACGCCCCACCGACTGGTCACGCAGAGGCAGCTGGAGCGCATCGGCTCGAATCACCGGGATCCCCGATTCACGCGAGAGCAAGACCCCGAGAGCAGCAGCACTCTGATCTAGGGCGATCCCCTTACCGGGCAAGATCGAGGTGTAGGTACCTGGGCCGCTGCCGACCTCAAGGTATGTGGAGGGCTCAAGCGAGTGGAGCACCTCGCGAACGTGCGTGTCCTCCGCCTGTAGTTCCGCCGCAGTAGCTGCGACTCCGAGGCCGTGCCAGTACTCCAGGGCATTACGAACGTCTCGGCTTTCGTCGTCCTGGGCTCGGGCGACGGCATTCTGGGCACGAAACTGGACCCGGCGGTCGTAGTAGTCCCAGAGCTGGACGCGATACTGGGTGTCCTCACTCACCACCATCCAGTCTGCCAAGACTGGGCCGTTTCACCGTTATGACAGGTTTCTGCCGCGTCCCACGTCCCACGTCCCACGTCCTGCGACGGAGACGCGCTTGTCGCTCCTCGGCGGGAGCCCTTCGTTAACGTTGTAGCTTCAGCAATCCAAGGCCCCAGGTGGGGCAACGCCCACGTCGGCCGTATCCCCGCCCTTCACGGGGAAATCGTAGATCGCCACTCCGCATCCGGCCCCGAAAGGCATCACGATTCCAACGTTTGGGGTTCCCGCGACGATTGTCTGGTTCCCGTGTATGGGCTGAAAACAGACCAAGACCTCGCCGAGCGAGAGCTGGGCGAGGTTGTAGCTCGGAAGCGGCAATTGGCAGACGTCCGTCAGGGCAGTCGTCAATGGCGTCACCACATCGGGAGTGCCCGTCGGCAGCGGCTCGACCAAGTTGGTGGGATAATCGTTTACGTAGACGGAGTCAGTGGACGACGCAGCAGACGCCGGCGCCGAGCTGAAGAGGATCGTCCCGCCGACCGCGAGAAGGAGTGGGATCGCCGCCTGAGCACATCGCCTCGGCACACGAAACCCTGTCGAACTGGACGAGCGTTCCCGGCGTGAAACCATCGGATGATCTTCCTTCCGTCGGGTTCCCCCGACTTACCAACGCCGCGGTCGCCAAATTCCTACGCTCGCTCCGGGCCGTGAGGCGGGTTAACCAGCAGCAAAGACTCTCCGTGGATTCTGCGGCTCCGAGTGCTGTGGCGGGCCATCTTCTGCCGGGCCCGCCCAGCCTCCGCCCATTCGCCGGGCGCAACAGTGAGATATGCGAACGGAGCGGAGGGGTTCGGTCGTCTCCGTTAGCCGCCGCTCTCAGGCAACCCCGCCCCATCCACTTGCCGTACTCACCGCATCCTGAGCGGTACGGTGGGCCCGTGCCCCCGATCCGCCTCGATCAGGTCAACCTCGTCGTGCGTGACGTCGAGGCCAGCCGCGCCTTCTACAGCCGGCTGGGTCTGGACTTCGGTGAGGAACACGACCCGGTCTGGGCGAGGCATCACGTGGGGGCCGTGCACGGCGACCACGCAGCCATCGATGTCGACCTCGACAGCACCTCCTTCGCCCAGAAGTGGGACGCCGGTTGGCCCGGCGGCACCGGCGTCGTCATGGGCTTCAAGGTCGATTCGCGTCCAGAGGTCGACGAGCTCGTCGCCGCCCTCGCCGCAGACGGCATCTCTGTGCAGCAGGAACCCTTCGACGCGTTCTGGGGCGCCCGCTATGCCGTCGTCAGCGACCCCGACGGCAACGGTGTGGGCATCATGAGCCCGATCGACCCGGCCACCCGCAGCGAGCCACCGTCGCCGACATGAGCAGTGCCGACGAAGCGATCGACGTGGTGATCGAGATCCCCACGGGGAGCCGCAACAAGTACGAGTACGACCACGAGACGCACATGATCCGCCTGGACCGCCGCCTCTTCACCGCCACGACCTATCCGGCGGACTACGGCTTCGTGCCCGACACCCTGGCCGGCGACGGGGACCCGCTCGACGTGCTCGTGCTGGTGGCTGACCCGACCTTCCCGGGGTGCGTGGTGCGCGTGCGGATCCTGGGCATGTTCTCCATGCGCGACGAGAAGGGCGTCGACGCCAAGTTGATCGCGGTCCTCGAGCACGACCCCCAGTGGGACGAAGCCACCGACATCGAGGACGTCCCGCTGCACCTCCGCAACGAAATCGCGCACTTCTTCAGCATCTACAAGGATCTCGAGCCCGAGAAGTCCACTGAGGTGCAGGGCTTCACCGGCCGAGAGGAAGCCCTGGCCGAATTGGACGCGACACGGCGCGCCTATCGGGCGGCCGGGGCCTGACCTCGTACCACCCGCGAGCACACCGAGAGGACGGCAACGACATGGCATATCCCCGCGACGAGGTCCGCGCCACGATCGAGCGGTACCACGAGCTCCGGCGGCGCATCGACGAGGGTCTCGAGCCCGACGCGTTCGGCGCGCTTGCCGACTTCTACACCGACGACGCCGTCTACGTCGACGGCGCCTGGGGTCGTCTCGAGGGCAAAGACACGATCGCGCGGTGGCTGGTCGCCTCCATGCTGGGCATGGAGGACTGGAAGTTCCCGATCGAGTTCACGGCGATCGAGGGCGATGACGTCGTCGTGAAGTGGACGCAGGTCATGCCGCGCAGCAAGCCCGACGGGACGCCGTACCGCCAGTCCGGCTACTCCCGTCTCGTGTATGCGGGTGACGGCAAGTTTTCCTATGAGGAGGACACGTACAACATGGCCCACGTCCTCGAGGACGTCGAGGCCAGCGGATGGCAGCCGCAGGGTGGGCACATGAACTTCCCGCCGGCCCACCCGGACCGCAATTTCGACATCCCCGGCGCGCCGCCGTCCTGGTAGTTAGGGCGTCCCCCCGGTCGTTCCGGAGTTCCCGAAGCCGGGAAACCCTCCCCCGCCGAACGGGTTCGTCCCACCGGAGCTGGATCCAGAGCCCGAGCTGGACTGTTGTTGCTGGGCCTGGGCCTGGTTCCCGAGCGTTGCCGTCGTGGTCCGCTTGCTGTCACCGACGTAGTACGTGATCGAGATCGACTGCCCAGGCTTGTCCTTCTGCACGAGCTTCTGCAGGTCTTCAGACGAGGTGATCGCGGTGCCGTCGATGTTCACGATGACGTCACCCTGCACGAGGCCCGCCTTCGCTGCCGGCGACCCGGCGACGACGGTGAGGATCACGGCACCCGAGGTCGGCGTGAACCCGTACTGCTGGCGCAGCGCCGGGGTCAGGGTCGTGATGTCCACACCGAGGTAGCCCCCGGCATTGCCGGTCTGGCCGCCCTTCTGGAGCTCTGGCAGGAGGGACTCGACCGATGCCGCCGGAATGGCGAAGCCGATGTTCTGCGAGGAGGTGCCGTCGCTCGACGTGCCGGCGACGGCCGTGTTCATGCCGATCACCTGCCCGGAGGTGTCGATCAGGGGGCCGCCGGAATTGCCCGAGTTGATGGCGGCGTCGGTCTGGATCATGTTCTGGAGGGTCTCGGTCTGCGTGCCGATGCCGCCGGCCGTCACGGTGCGGCCCAGAGCCGACACGATTCCCTGGGTCACCGTCGGGGTCCCGGCCGACAGGCCGAGCGCGTTGCCGATGGCGACGACGGAGTCGCCCACCACGGCCTTGGCGGAATTGCCGAAGGTGACGGTCGGAAGGTTCGAGGTGTTGTTGATCTTGAGCAGCGCCACGTCCTTGGTCTGGTCATAGCCGATCAGTGTCGCTGGCAGGGGCTTGGTCTGTCCGTATTCGGTGACGGTGATGGACCCGCTGTTGCCCCCCTGCGTGTACAGCTCGATCACGTGGTTGTTGGTGATCACCTCGCCGTCGGAGGTGATGATCATCCCGGTGCCTTCGTCCTCGTTGTTGTTCGACTTGACGTCGATCGAGACGACGGCGTGGATGACCTTGTCGACGAGCTGCGGGATGGTGACGTTGCCGCTCAGGACGGCGGCGCCGGGCGTGGCGTTGCTCTCGTGGATCACGGCGTTCCCCGTGTTGCCGCTGTTGTTGTTGTCGACCAGCGCGACCACTCCGGCGCCCACCCCGCCACCGATGAGGGCCGCGACGAGCGCGACCGGCAGCCAGGAACGCCAGCGTCCCGGCGCCTTCGGTGCCGCGGGCGGAAAGGGCGGCGCCACGCCGGGCAGCGTCGGGTCGACCGGGGGCGCGGGATACGTGAAGGGGCTTGTCGGGGAGGCGTCGGCAGGCGGCGCGGGTTCGGTCGGGGGCTCGGGCGCGCCCGCAGGCGGCCACGCCGGTGGCGGGTAGCTCGCCGTGGGTGCAGGGCCGACCTCGGTCGGCGCTCCGTCTGTTGCGGAGGTGTCCACTGGGGCGGGAGCGCCGCTCGCCTGCTCGCCTACAGGCGGGGTGGTGGGCGTTGCGTCATTCGGCGCGCCGGCAGCGGGGGCAGGCTCCTGCTGCTCGGTGTCGTCACTCATCTGGGTCCTCCTGAAGGGGCACGGGTCCGCCGCACCGCTCTGGCGGTGGGTGGTCCCCCGTCCTGGCGGTTCCCGCCCTCATGCGGACGTCCGGACCCATGTTACGGGATGCCTGCCGGACAGCGGCATCGGCGTCCCGTGCCGAGGCGGTAGCGTGTCCGCCGCATGTCACGCCGGATCGACATCGAGTTGACCAGCCACACAGCAGACGGGTCCTGGACGTGGCGCGCCGCGGGCGCGCGCCAGCCCAAGGGCGTCGTGGAAGCGGCGCTGGTGCCATCCGGCGAGAAGGTCGGTTCCGTGCTGCTCGCCGAGGTCGAGGTGAGCCTCGAGGGGATCGAGGTCCTCTCACTCTCCGAGTCCAAGCCGCAGCGCTCCCCCGAGAAGACCGAGGGCCGTATCGAGGTCCGGGGCACCCCCAAGCGTGCACCGGATGTTTCAGTCATCCTTGCCCCCGGGTCCTCCAAGCGGCGGCGCGACGATGGCGAGGGCCGCGACAGACGCGACAGGCGTGACAAGCGCGGACGCGGCGGCGGTGACGCAGAAGGTCGTGACGAGCGCGGCGGCGAGCGCGGTGACCGTCCCCGCGCCGCCAGCGGGCCGCGGCGGCCCGGTGGCAGGCGCCCCGCAGAGCGGGACGGCCGGCCGGCGCGGGGCGAGCGGCCGACGGTGCCGACGTCCACCGTGCACCGCAACGCGATGCTCGCCACCCTGCGGCCCGAGCAGATCCCCATTGCCGAGCAGCTTCTGCGCGGTGGCCTGCAGGCGGTACGTCAGGCAATCGAAACCCAGAACCAGGCAGCCAAGGCGGCGGGCAAGCCGCCCGTAGCGGGCGACGCCTTGCTCGCGATGGCGGACGAGCTCAGCCCCACGGTGCGCCTGGCCGAATGGAAGGACCGCGCCTCGGTGGCCCAGACCGCGGGCAAGGACTACCGGCTCCGCGAGCTGCGCGCCGTGGTCGCGGCCTCGCGCACGCTGAACCTGGACGACGAGGGCCGGGCGATGGCGAAAGCCCTCCAGGAGTCCCTCGACCAACGCACCACCGCGCTGCGGGAGGAGTGGCTCGCCCGCATCACCAACGCGCTGAACGACGGGCGGGTCCAGCAGGCCGTCGAGGCCTCCATTCGGCCGCCGGAGCCCGGCACGCGCTGTCCGGCCGAACTGGCGGTGCGTCTGGCCGGCGCCGCCGGCGAAGCGCTGTCGGCAGACAAGGCGCCCGAGGAGTGGATGCACCTGCTCGACGCGGTTGTCGCCTCGCCGGTGCGCCGCAACGTCAAGCCGGCGGGGATCCCCGATGACGAGGTGGCGCGTCAAGCCGCGCGGCACGCGGCCGGAGCGGTGCCCGCGCTGGCGAAGTTGCTCGGCCTGCGCATCCCGCCGCCACCACCGCGCCGTGTCGACGCGGAACGCCGTTTCAGCCCAGCCGGCGGCTGAGCGTCAACAGGCGGGCCGTGAAGCCCGCCGCCTCGAGACGTTGCTTCGTGGCCCGGTCACCGGGGAGCGCCAAGGCATCGACCTCCACACACCCCGACGCCTCACACCATGCGACCGCCGCCTCCATGAGCGCGGTGCCCACCCCCACCCCGCGGGCATCCCGGTCGACATAGCAGCACTCGATCCGCCCCCGCCGCGCGCCGGCGTCCCGTGCGGCCACCGCGAGCACGCCCACCACAGCGCCCTCGTATTCGCCCACGAACAGTCCCGCCGGGGCCTCCCCGTCGTGCCAACGGGTGAGCAGGTCCTCAGGGGTGGCGCCTCCGACCAGGGCCGGGCCACCGCGCATCGAGGTTGCCTGTGACAGCGCCTCTCCCAGCAGCTGCAGACACGACGCACGGTCTGTATCTGTCGCCGGACGAGCGAGTTCCACGTTCAGCCCGATGTTGCGGCCGCCGGCCCCTCTTCGAGGAGTTGGCCGGCCCGGTTCAAAATGGTGCGGCGATGGCGGGTGGCGGACTCGTAGCGCTGGACCGCCCGCAACTCCTCGGGGCCGAGCCCCTCGAGCCGTCGGACGACCTGCGAGGCGCTCAACGTGTCGTAGTCGGCCAGCGCGGCGCCGAGCGTCGCGGCATCGGCGGCGTCGGGAGCGGGCCTCGTTGGGGGCGTAGCCGCATGCGGTGTCGTCGGTCCTCGCTCCCCTGGCGCCTCGGGTGTGGCGCCGTCGCCGCTGCGCAGCAAGCCGTCGAGTCGCGCCGACATGCGGCGTTGGAAGCGACCCACCACGTACTCCCCCGCGACGCGGGCATTGCTGATCTCTTGCTCGACGCGGTCGCGACCCTTGCCGATGAGGCCGGGCAGATCCTCGGCGATGTTCATCGCGACGCCGACTGGGGCGAAAATGCAGGCCTCCAGTGTGCGGCGCAAGAGGCCCCTGTCGGCCGCCACATCGTCTGCGCTCGTCTCGTCAGACACAATCCCGGCAGAGCATCCTCTTGCTGTCTGCCAGCTGGCTGGGGTGCTTCACCAGGAAGCAAGAGCGGCACACGAACTCGTCGGGCTGCTTGGGCAGGACCCGCTCGTTCCCTTCGGTCTTGTCCTCCTGGTCCGTCGCCTCTTCGTCCTCGGGCTCGTCCTCGACGACCAGGCGTTCCTTCAGGATGACGTCCAGGCTGGCCTCGACGTCCTCGTCGTCGGGCTCCTCTTCCTCCTCCTCGTCCTCGCCCTCCCCAGAGCGCTCCACGACCGCTGCCGGCGAGGCGGTCAGGATCTCGTCGACTTCGTCCTCCTCTTCCTCGTCGACATCGGCGACGTCATCGTCGTCGTCCCCGCCCTCGAGGGCCTCCTCTTCGTCCTCGATGTCCTCGAGTTCGTCGTCGTCGAGATCGAGTTCTTCCTCGTCAAGGCCCTCTTCCGCGCCCGCGTCAGGGCTCGCGGCCTCGGTCTCTTCGACTTTGCCCTTCTTCTTGGTCGCCATTTGCCGCCGGAGCATAGACGGTTCGTGCAACCGTTCAATCGCCGTGAGCGCGACGCGGGAAGAGAAATCGACGAAAGGGTTTGGGGAAGTTCCGGCGGGCAAGCCCTGGGGTCTTTGGCGCCATCTTGCAGGCCCGGGGTAGCCAGGCAAGCAACACGTTCTCTACTCGACCCCCAGGGCCTACCACCGCCTCTCACAGCACATCCCCCCCTGCCTGCATCAGCTGTTCCCTGCTGCAGTGTTCCTTTGGGGCGTCGGGGACTGGGCCGTACATTAGGCAAGTCGGGGGTGGGCGCGTCAACTAGTTCTGAGCCGGTCGTCACCAGGGAGAACGCGGTTACTTCCTGGTCAGCGCGTTGCAGATTTTTCGGTCCGCCGGCGTTCGGCCCGGCGCTCCGACTCGAGGCGCTCGAGGTCAGTCGCGCCGTGGTCGACGAAGGACATCGCCTCGGCAAGAGCGCGGTGGCCGGCGACCTCGGCGATCGCGCGGTGCATCTGCTGTGCGGCCCGCCGGTAGGCCGGGTGACCCTGGGTGCCGGAGCGCAGTTCGATGAGGTGCATCGCCTCGCGTGCGTTGAGTTGCAGGATGTAACGGATGCGATGCGCCAGTGCGGCCGCGTAGGACGCCTGTTCCGGAAAGTCAGGTGCGAGCGACCAGTAGAGGTCCTCGGCGCGCGAAATCGCCTCGTCGTAGCGGTCGCCGAGCCCGGACTCGGCTACGAGGTCCGGCATGTCGTAGCCGAGCGAGACGCCGAGTCGCTGCCATTCGACCGTCAGCATGCGATGGCGCTGCAGGTCGCGGAACGCGCCGTAGTCGGTGACGAGTTCGAAGCGATAGTCGGTCCGTTCGAAGCCGCGACCGGGACGGTGCCTGCGATTCCGGCGATCTCCCACATAGGCGCGCAGCAACGCCACGCGGTCGTCGTGCCCGAGCAGGCGGACCCGTCGTGCTGCTTCGCGCTCCGAACATTCGAGCTGGGAGAAACAGGCCGCGACGAGGACTTTCTCCTCCCCCTCGGGATCGAAGTCGAGGAGCACCACTTCTTCGTCATCCCCGTCCCCGGCGGGATTCGCCGACGCCCCGACAGGGTTGGTTTCGGCGAGGTCGGGCCACAGTCGAGCGAGGACACGCCGGGTCTGTTCGCGATTCGATGCGAGGTAGGTGGACCACGCGCCCCCACGCTCGGCGACGTCGACACGTTGCAGGAAGGAGGGGATGACCTTGCGCAACTCAACCAGCATGAGCTCTGCATACGACTGCGCCTCGGGTAGTGGGTGCGCGCGCATCCGCAACAGCAACTGTTCGTAGGCCTGTCCCGTCCCGTAGATCCCGATGTTCGACAACGACGACGCGGGAAGGAGACCGCGCAGCGCGTCGAGGGACTTGGCGCGGGTCGCTTGCCGGTA
Organism: uncultured Acidimicrobiaceae bacterium; assembly: GCA_963777485.1. GTDB lineage: Bacteria > Actinomycetota > Acidimicrobiia > Acidimicrobiales > RAAP-2 > Bog-473. The sequence continues at coordinate 1,125,636 of CAVZQP010000001.1, forward strand.
GACGAAGTCGCTGTCACCGGCCTGCTGGGGGAACTTCTCGGCGACCCATGTCTGCATCACCGGCAACAGCTCGCCGTACGTGTCGAACACCCGGTCCATCTCCCCCACGAACCGCGCGCCGTGAGAAGACTCGAGGATCTCCGGCGGCCGGTAGTAGCGGTACTGGCCGTTGTCGAGGCGGTGGTTGTATGCGATGTAGCGCGTCGACTGTTCCAGGTACGCCATGAGCCGGCCCCACTCGAGCACCTTGGACAACACGTTGGACGCCTGCTCGCACGCCAAGTGGACGCCGCCGAGTTGGGCCACCGAATCGTCGCCGTACTCCACGAAGACTCGCTCGTAGAGCTGCTCCGCGCGCTCCAGTCCGACGGTGGCGTCGACCGACGCGTCCCCCGACACGTCGAGGTCGCCGACGAACTCGTCGAGGAAGAGCCGGCGCAGGTTCTTGGGTGAGCGCGAATAGCGGGCGAAGAGCGCGCCCTTGACCACTTCGGGCAGGTTGACCAGGGCGAATACCGGCAGATCGAGGTTGGTGAAGTACCGGCGGAGGACCGTCTCCTCTGCCGCGGTGAAGCGCTCTTCGGAGTAGGGGAACATTGCCCGGCTAACCCTAGAACGAGGGTGACTCGGCCATCGCGGATGGCCTGCCACTTCTCCGAGGGAACCCGGCAGGGGCTTGGAACGAGCCGATTCCAAGGCCGCTCCGGGCTCCCGGTGAAGGCGATCTACGCGCCCGGGAGCCCTCCCGCCACGACGCCGCGGAGCAGCTGCTCCACCGCCTCCCTGGCGGCCGCCGCCACTTCGGGATCGGCCGCCGTGTGCGAGACCTGTTGCGCCAGGTCCGCCACCGACTTCATGGTGCGCACGAAGTCCCCGGGGGCGAGCTCGCCCACGTCGCGGCCCGCCACCCCCATAGCCACCGCCAGCGAGGCCCCGCGGGCCCACGATGCCACCGCGGTGGCGAGGCCCGGTGCAGGCTGGCGGGTGCGCGGCACCCCCTGGGCCTCCTCTGTGGCACGGATGCGCTCGGCCAGGGCCGAGAGGGCCTCGCACCGCCGGCTCAGGTCTGCGGTCCGCTTGTCGCCGAGCCGGTCCTGGAGCGGTCCCTGCTTCTTCCCGCGGCGATGACCGTGGTGCGGGTGACCCGCAGGGCGCCGCGCCCGTCGCGGCTCGAAGACGACGGAGGAGAGCACCCCGGCCAGGACGGACGGCTCGGCCCCCACCAGGAGCCCCTCGCGCAGCGCCTCCGCGATCAGCAGGTCGCACTCGTGGTAGATCCGCGACAGCTGCCGGCCCGCGGGTGTCAACGCCCAGCCCTCGACGTAGTCCATCTTCTCCAGGACGCTCAGCCGGTGGTCCAGTTGGCGGCTCAGCAGGTCCGGCGACCGCGCCTGCCACTGGGCGAACGAGCGATGCAGTACGACGTGGGCGGTCTCGCGGTCGAAGCGTGCCACCAGGTTGACGGCCAGGTTGTAGGTCGGACGGAACGCCGAACGCAGGTCGGGTGGCGGGGCGGCGGCGACGCGGGCGACTTCGGCGAAGGTGATCTCGTTGGACCAGCACACGACCGCATGGCCCTCCTCGTCGAGCCCGCGCCGTCCCGCCCGGCCCGTCAGTTGCAGGTACTCCCCCGACGTCAGCGTCGCCCGCCCCGCTCCCCCGTACTTGCTGAACCGCTCGATCACCACCGAGCGCGCCGGCATGTTGATGCCGAGCGACAACGTCTCGGTGGCGAAGACCACTTTCAAGAGCCCAACTTCGAAACACTCCTCCACCGTCTCGCGGAAGAACGGCACCAGGCCGGCATGGTGCGCAGCGAGCCCGCGTTCGAGCCCTTCGAGCCACTCGTCGTAACCCAGGACCCGGAGGTCGTCGTCGCCGAGTGGCTCGACCCGGCGCTCGGCGATCTCGCGGATCGCCTTGCGTTCGTGCGCGTCGGTGAGGCGGACGCCGTCGCGCATGACCTGGCGGACAGCATCGTCGCACGCGGCCCGGCTGAAGATGAACACGATGGCGGGGAGCATGTCGAGCTGGCGCAGTTCCTCGACCATTTCGGTCCGTAGCGGTGGGCGGTACGGCAGGCGCGGGCCGCGACCGCGCGGTTGCCAGTGGGAGCCGCGGCCACCCTGCAGCGCCCGCCGCACCGCCTGGTCGATGCGCAACCCCTCACCGCCGGGACGCCCGTTGTCGAGCAACAGCGGGAGCATCAGGTGTTCCTCGTCCTCGCGTCGGTGCACCGCGAAGTGGTGGCGCAAGACGATCGGCCGATCGCGCTCCACGATCACGGCGGTGTCGCCGCGGACCGACCGCAGCCACCCGCCCAGCTCGCCCGCGTTGTTGACCGTGGCCGAGAGGCACACGAAACGGACCTCGGGTGGCGACATGACGAGGACCTCCTCCCACACCCCGCCCCGGTAGGGATCCTGGATGAAGTGGACCTCGTCCAGGACGACCGTGTGCAGACCCTCCAGGAGGTCGGAGCCGGCGAGGAGCATGTTGCGCAACACCTCGGTGGTCATCACGACGACCGGCGCCCGCGGCCGCACCGTTGTGTCCCCTGTCAGCAGCCCCACATGCTCCTCGCCGTACGAGGCCACGAGCTCCCCGTACTTCTGGTTCGAGAGCGCCTTGAGCGGCGTGGTGTAGAAGGCCTTGCCGCGGGCTGCCAGCGCCCGGTGCACCGCGTACGCCGCGACGAGCGTCTTCCCGGAGCCGGTGGGCGCCGAGACGAGCACGGAGTGCCCCGAATCGAGGGCGCTGAACGCCTCGCGCTGGAAGTCGTCGAGCGCGAACGGCAGGCCGGCCTCGAACTCCGACGCCCCGGCCGTCTCGTGGACGGGCCACGGGGACGTCAACGGCCGAGCAGCTTCCCGATGGCGATGGAGATGAAGTAGAAGGCCACGAGGGGGATGGCGAGGGCGAACATGGAGAAGGGGTCCGAGCTCGGTGTGAACACCGCGGCAACGACCACGATGATGATGACGGCCCAGCGCCACCATTTGAGGAGCTGGGCCGGCGTGATGACGTGCGCCAACTCGAGCGAAACCAGCACGACCGGGAACTCGAAAGTCAACCCGAAGATCGTCATCATCAGCAGAATGAGCCCGAGGTACGGGATGGGGTCGTAAATCGCCTGCAGGTTGGGGCCGCCGACCGAGTGCAGCCAGCCCAAGGCGTGGGGCAGGACGACGTACGCGGTGGCGGCACCGGCGAGGAAGAGTGCGAAAGAGCTCAGAACGAACGGAATTGCGTAACGACGCTCGGATGCCTTCAGCCCCGGCGTCACGAAGCGCCAGAGCTGGAAGAGGATTACCGGAGACGCCAGGACCAGTCCGCCGAACAGCGCGATCTTCACGCGCAGGGACAGCCCGTCCAGCGGCGATGTCACGAAGAGATTGCACGTGCTGCCGGATTTCACGATGTAGGAGTGGTGCGGACCCGACGTCGCGACCACATTGCACAGCGGCCGCAACAGGAAGTCCAGGATCGGTTCATAGAGGAACACGCAGACAATGGCGGCCGCGAGATAGGCGACGACACAGATGATCACGCGCCGGCGGAGCTCGCCCAGGTGCTCCCCGAGCGTCATGTTGTCCGGTGTCGGCTTGTTCTTGCGCTTGGCCGTGAAGGGGAGCGTCACCATGGCGGCGTCAGTTCAGCGTGGGGTCAGCCGGCACCGCGACGTCGGCCGGTTGTGGCGCGACGGCGGCCCTGCCGTTGGTCGCCGGCGCAGCGGTCCCCGCGACCTCGCCGTCCGAAGGCACCCCGGCCCCGTCAACCCCGCCGGCGCCTGATTCGTCGTGGGCGTCTCCCGAACTCACGACACCGTCCGGCGCTTCCTCCCCCGAGCCGTTCGCGGCCGCCGCCGCCGGGGGTTGGAACGACCCGTCGGGTGCCTCGTCGTCCTCGGAGGGCAGGTTCGAGAGGTGGGTCAGCAGCGCCGAGGGTGAACGCGCCAGGCGGGCGATCTCGGAGGTCGGGGGAAGGTCGGGCATGGTGGAGCGCACTTCCGACTCCATGCGGTGACGGAAGTCGTTGAACGTCCGCCAGGCGCCTCCGACCTGGCGGGCGAACTGGGGCAGCTTGTCGGGCCCGAGCAGGATGATCGCGACCACCGCGATCACGATCAACTTGCCTGGGTCGAGGTTGAACATGTCCCCTCACTCTACGGTGCCTTCCCGAGGCCCCAAGGGCCGGGCACCAGGTATTCGGCACCCCCGCCCCGCCCGGATCAGGCCTCAGAGCGACTGGATGAGCCGCTCCACCCGCTCGTCGTGCGACTTGAACGGGTCCTTGAGCAGGACGGTGCGCTGGGCCTGGTCGTTCAGCTTCAGGTGTACCCAGTCGACCGTGAAGTCCCGCCGCCGCTCCTTGGCCCGCTTGACGAAGGCTCCGCGCAAGCGGGCCCGGGTCGAATCGGGGGGTTTGGTCATGGCCTCGGTGATGGCCTCGTCGGTGCACGTCCGGTCCATCTGGTCACGCTGCTGCAGCTTGTAGAACAGGCCACGCGAGCGGTCGACATCGTGGTACATCAGGTCGATCATCGCTACCTTCGGGTGCGACAGCGACACGTCGTGGCGCTGTCGCATCTGCTCGACCAACCGGTACTTGGACACCCAGTCGCACTCGCGCCACAGTGAAGTCGGGTCGGCCTCGAGGCCTTTCAGGCAGTGCTCCCACATGTCGAGGGCGCGGTCCTCCTCGGGTGACAAGCCTCGCCGCTCGCGGAACTTCAACGCGCGCTCCAGGTACTCGATCTGGATGTCCAATGCGCGCATCTCGCGGCCGTTCGCCAGCCGCACCCGCCGCTGGCAGGTGATGTCGTGGCTGATCTCCCGGATGGCACGGATCGGGTTCTCCAGTGTGAGGTCGCGCAACACCGTCGAGGAGTCCTCGAGCATCGCCAGGAGGATCGAGGTTGTGCCGATCTTCAAGAAGGTGGCGTACTCGCTCATGTTCGAGTCACCCACGATCACGTGCAGGCGCCGGAAGCGTTCCGCGTCCGCGTGCGGCTCGTCCCTCGTGTTGATGATCGGCCTGCTCCGGGTCGTCGCGGACGAGACCCCCTCCCAGATGTGCTCGGCCCGCTGGCTGAGGCAGAACACGGCGCCCCGGGCCGTCTGGAGCACCTTCCCGGCGCCGGCATAGATCTGCCGCGACACCAGGAACGGGATCAGCACTTCGGTGTAGCGGTTGAACTCGTCGTTGCGCTCGGTCAGATAGTTCTCGTGGCAGCCGTACGAGTTGCCCACCGAGTCTGTGTTGTTCTTGAAGAGGTAGACCTCGCCGCGGATGCCCTCTTCACGGAGGCGAGCCTGTGCGCCCGTGACGAGCTGCGCCAAAATCCATTCCCCCGCCTTGTCGTGCACGACGACGTCGCTGATCTTGTCGCATTCGGGCGTCGCGTACTCCGGGTGGCTCCCGACGTCCAGGTACAGGCGCGCCCCGTTCTCGAGGAACACGTTCGACGAGCGGCCCCAGGACACGACGCGCCGGAACAGGTAACGGGCGACCTCGTCGGGGCTCAGGCGGCGTTGCCCGCGCAGGGTGAAGGTGACCCCGTATTCGTTCTCGACCCCGAAGATGCGCCGTTCCACCGGGATCAACCGTACTGCCGGCTACGCCAGCAGCCGAGTCATCTCCTCGTAGTCGATGCGCCGGAAGGTACGCCGCCCGTTGCCCCGGCTCAGCGTGGCGACCTCCAGGTCGCCGGCGCCCAGCGTGCGGTCGGGGCCCGAGAGCGCGGCGGTCGCTGCCTTGGTTGCCGCAGCCAGGTCCCAGTCCGGCTGCCACGCCTCCGAGACCCGCTCGGTGATGGTCTCGGCGTCGCCCCCGAGCACCGCGAAACGGTCCTGGTCGGTGATCGTCCCCTCGTAGGCGATGTGGTACAGCTGGTTCTCCGTGTCGCTGAGCTCGGCGACGAGGATCTCGACCTCGAGCGGCTTCATTTCGTGGGTGAAGACGTTGCCCAGGAACTGCGCGTACAAATTGGCCAGCGACCGGGCGTCGACGTCCTCGCGGGAGAAGGCGTACCCCTTCGTGTCCGCGTGCCGAATGCCGGCCACCCGCAGCTGGTCGTATTCGTTGTACTTGCCGACGCCGCCAAAGGCGATGCGGTCGTAGATCTCGCTGATCTTGTGCAACGAGCGCGAAGGGTTCTCGGCCACCATCGCGATCCCAAGGTCATAGGTCGTCGCAACCAGCGAGCGTCCCCGGGCGATGCCCTTCTGAGCGTACTCCGCCCGGTCCTTCATGACCTGCTCGGGCGCGACGTAGAACGGCATGCTCATCGCGCACGCTCCGCCTGCAGTCGGCTCGCGAGCGCACTGAAGCGCTCGGCCACGTCGGCCTCGGGCACCTCGCGGTAGCCCGCTGCGTCGACCACGGCCACAATCGGGTAGATGCCCCGGATCGGGTCGGGTCCGCCGGTCGCCGAGTCCTCGTCGGCCGCGTCCCACAAAGCCCGGATGGCGAGTTCCAGGCCCTCTTCCAGCGGAAGGTCAGCGCGCCAGCCGAGCTTCACCGTGTTGCGGGCGTCGCGCCCGCCCGACCCCGTGGCCTGGAAGTCGATGTCCTCGTAGCGCCCGCCCGTGACGTCGTAGTTGAAGATGCGGCCCGTGCCCCTGGCCGTGTCGTAGCCCGCGAAGAGCGGCACCACGGCGAGGCCCTGCATCGCCATCGGCAGCTGCGAGCGGACCATTTGCGCCAGCTGGTTGGCCTTGCCTTCGAGGGAGAGAATCGAGCCCTCGACCTTCTCGTAGTGCTCGAGCTGCACCTGGAAGAGACGGACCATCTCCATGGCCATGCCCGCCGAGCCCGCGATCGCGATGGCCGAATGCCGGTCCGCCGGGAAGACCTTCTCCATGGCGTGGTGGGCGATGATGTTGCCCGCCGTGGCACGGCGGTCGCCCGCCATGATGACGCCGTCGGCCGTCCGCATCGCCACCACGGTTGTGCCGTGCGGCACCTGCGTTGCAAAGTCGGACGCTCCGCCGGCGGCGGCGGCGACGCCGGCGCGAACCGCCCCCGCGATGCCGTCCGCACCCGTCACAGGCCGTTCCGCCGTCAGGCGCAGGAGGCCGACGAAGTCAGGACCCGGATCGCGCTCCGGGGGAAAGAGTGGGAGGGCCACCGGGGCCTACTGCCCACCCTTCTGCACGTAGTTGCGGACGAACTCCTCCGCGTTGTCCTCGAGCACCTCGTCGATCTCGTCGAGGAGGTCGTCGAGCTCGGCCTTGATCTTTTCGCCCCGCTCCGAAGTGGCCGGGGCGGCCTCTTCTACCTCGGTATCCGTCTCGGTGTTCCGAGACCCCGACCCCTTCTTCTTCTGTTCCTGTTCTGCCATCGCCAGTACCTCTTGGATCTCGACTTCTCTCGACCTGGTTCGCCTAGGAGTTGAGCCTATGGAGCAAGTCGGCCGGCCCTGTGCTCATGGCCAGGAGCTCGCCCGTGTGCTCGGCTGTTCCCTTCAGGGGGTCCATCATAGGGACGCGCCGCAACGGGTCGGCGCCGATGTCGAAGACCAGAGAATCCCAGTTCGCGGTCACAACGGCGTCAGGCCAACGGGCGAGGCACTTGCCGCGGAACCAGGCCCGCGTCCCGAGGGGGGGCTCGGACACCGCGGTCGCCACGTCGGCCGGGTCCACCAACGTCCGCATGTCCAGGCGCTGGAACACGGACTTGTCGGGTCGCAGGTCGTGATACTGCAACGCCAGTGCGGCCACCCGGGGGTCCTTCCAGCCGCACGAGTGGCGGTCCATGTAGGCCAGAAGGAGCTCGCGCTTGGCGACCCAGTCGACCTGGTCGGCCAAGGCAGCAGGGTCCGATTCGAGCCCCTCGAGCACCGCCTCCCAGTGCTCCATCACCGACGCCCCCACCGTGCCGTCGTCGCCCAGCGACGTCAGCCCGTACTCCTCGGCGTACTTGCGCGCGGCGCCGAACAGCTCCCACTGGAGCTCCAGAGCGGTCGCCGTCGACCCGTCCGTCAGGGCCAGAGGGCGCGACAGCGTCAGGTCGGCCGACACCTGGTGCAGCGCCCGCACCGGATCCGAGAGCGACAGGTCCCGGTTCGGGCCGGCTTCGTCTTCGACCATCGACAGGATGATCGAGGTGGTGCCCACCTTGAGGAACGTCGCGATCTCCGAGAGGTTGGCGTCCCCCACGATCACGTGCAGCCGCCGGAAGCGCTTGGGGTCCGCGTGCGGCTCGTCCCGCGTGTTGACGATCGGTCGCTTCAAGGTCGTCTCCAGCCCGACGATCTCCTCGAAGAACTCGGCCCGCTGCGAAATCTGGTACTCGACCGTCTCCACGTCCAGGGCCGGCGTCTCCACCCCGACCTTGCCGGACCCGGTGTAGAGCGTCCGCGACACGAAGTGCGGCACCACGCCGTCGATCACCTTCGCGAACGGCACCGCCCTGTCCATCATGTAGTTCTCGTGGCAGCCGTAGGAGTTGCCCTTGCCGTCCGAGTTGTTCTTGTGCACCACGGGCGCCGGCTGGTCGGGGATCCGCAGCGCCGCCGCCACCATCGAGCGCCGGAGGATCTCCTCACCTGCCTTGTCGTAGAGGAGGCACTCCAACGGCGTCAGGCACTCGGGCGACGAGTACTCGGGGTGCGCGTGATCGACGTAGAACCGCGCCCCGTTCGTCAGCACAGTGTTCGCCAGATGCGTCTCGACCATCGGCGCCAGCGAGCCCTCCCGCGCGAACCCGCGTGCGTCGTTGCCCGGCGTCTCGTCCTCGAAGTCCCAACCGATCTGGTGCTCGACATCGGCCGCGTAGGCGTTCACCAACACCGAGGACGCGGCGATGGGATTCTGCTCGGGGCCGGGCGAATGGATCCCGTACTCCGTCTCGATGCCGCAGACCTTGATCGTGGCCACGACGCGACCCTAACCCTAAACCTCGAACAGTCCTCGAACCCCCAAGAAAGGAAGCCGAGAAGGCCTTACAGGTACTGCCCGGTGCCCACGCGTTCGATGGAGCGCCCGCCGTGCACCTCTCGGTCCTCGGTGAGCAGGGTGCGGACGTAGACGATGCGCTCACCCTTCTTGCCCGAGATCCGCGCCCAGTCGTCGGGGTTGGTGGTGTTGGGCAGGTCCTCGTTCTCCTTGTACTCCTGGCGGATCGACTCGACCATGTCCGAGGTGCGGATGCCGCCGGTCTCGCCCGCGATGACCCGCTTGACGGCGAGCTTCTTGGCCCGCCGCACGATGTTCTCGATCATCGCCCCTGACGCGAAGTCGCGGTAGTAGAGGATCTCCTTGTCACCGTTCTGGTAGGTGACCTCGAGGAAGCGGTTCTCGTCATCCTCTCGGTACATCTCGGTCACCGTGTACTCGATCATGGCCTGCACGGCTTTCGCGGCGTCGCCTCCACCGAGCCGCGAAACCTCGTCGGCGTCCAGCGGCACCTCGGTGGTCAGATACCGGCTGAAGATCTGCCCGGCCGCCTCCTCGCTCGGGCGCTCGATCTTGATCTTCACGTCGAGCCGCCCGGGTCGCAGGATGGCCGGGTCGATGAGGTCCTCCCGGTTCGAGGCCCCGATCACGATGACGTCGCGCAGCGACTCGACGCCATCGATCTCGGCCAGGAGCTGCGGGACGATCGTGGACTCCATGTCCGACGAGATCCCGGTCCCTCGGGTCCGGAACAACGACTCCATCTCGTCGAAGAACACGATGACCGGCATGCCCTCGGCCGCCTTCTCCCGTGCCCGCTGGAAGACCTGGCGGATCTGGCGCTCCGTCTCGCCCACATACTTGTTCAGGAGCTCGGGGCCCTTGATGTTCAAGAAGAACGACCGCACGCTGTCGTTGCCGGTCTTCTCGGCCACCTTCTTCGCCAACGAGTTCGCCACGGCTTTGGCGATCAGGGTCTTCCCGCACCCGGGCGGCCCGTACAGCAGAATGCCCTTCGGCGCCGGCAAGGAGTACTCCGCAAACAGATCGCGGTGCATGTACGGCAGCTCGACGGCGTCGGTGATCGCCTCGATCTGCGTGTCGAGCCCACCGACGTCCGCGTAGGTGATGTCGGGGACCTCCTCGAGGACGAGCTCCTCGCTCTCGAGCTTGGGCAGCTTCTCGATCAACAGCTGCGTCCGGACGTCCAACAACAAGGAATCCCCAGCACGGAGCCGCACGCCGAGCATGTCCTCGGACAGCTCGGCCACCCGCTCCTCGTCCGCCCGCGCGTAGATGACGCAACGCTTCCTGTCGTCCAACGTCTCCTTGAGCGTCACCACCTCGCCCGAGAACTCGGCGTCGCGCACGAGCACGACGTTGAGGCTCTCGTTCAGGACGACCTCGTTGCCCTTCTTGATCTGGCCGGGGTCGATGTCGGGATGCAGGCTGACACGCATCTTGCGCCCCGAAGAGAAGACGTCGACGGTGCCGTCCTCGTTCACGCCGAGGAACGTCCCGTAGGCCGCAGGCGGCTGCGTGAGCTTCTCGACCTCTTCGCGCAACGCGGCCAGCTGTTCCTTGGCCTGCTGCAAGGTGAAGGTCAGCTTCTCGTTCTGCGACGTCGCCTGGGCGAGCTGGCCCTTGGACTCGAGCAGCCGCTCTTCGAGCGCCTGCACCCGGCCGGGGCTCTCCTGCAACCGCCGGCGGAGCGCGTGGATCTCATCCTCGGCGTCGGCCAGCTCGGCCTTCATCGCTTCGAGCTGGGCTGCGGCTTCCTCGGGAGTTGCCGTCACTGACGTCACCCTAGCCCTCGCCTTGGGCGGTTTTGCCAGCATTCGGCGGCAACTTGAGTGCGACGAGCATGAACCAGGAGGACGACGCAGGGCAGGTAGGCTGTGGATGTCTGCGCGGGCCGGATTGGACGGCGCGCGGGACGCCTCACTACGGTCCACCTGGTCCGTCGGGCGATGACGACAGGGTCGACAAGGAGAAAAACGGGTTCATGAAGGTCTGGATCGACCAGGATCTCTGCACAGGCGACGGGCTCTGTGAGGAGATCGCGCCTGCGGTCTTCACCCTTCTCGATGACGGCCTGGCGTACGTCAAGGAAGGCGACTCCATCAAGAATGAACCCGGCGGCTCAGCCGGCATGGCGGGCGTCCCCGAGGACCTCGAGGACGCCGTCGTCGAGGCCTCCGAGGAGTGCCCCGGCGAGTGCATCTTCATCGAGCGCGACTAGCGCCGCCCGCCCGCTCCCCCGTCACTCCTTCTTCTCTTCTTCCCCACCTCAAGGTCACCTGCCCTTTTCGGGCAGCCGACCGCACGCTTCCGCCGGAATCGTCACGGCAGCCGGGCCCGGATCCGCCGCGCCGACCCGCTCAGGTTCCTGTTTCGACCGCGTAGAGCCGCCAGGTGCCGGGCACACCCTTGAGCTCGTGCTCGCCGCGGTCCTCGAACGCAAGCCCGGAGCCCACGACCAAGTCGGTGACCGTGCGCGAGACGAGGACCTCGCCAGCATCGGCCAGCGCGGCCACCCGCGCCGCGATATGTACCCCCATCCCTGCGACGTTCTCGCCCCGCCGCTCGATCTCGCCGGTGTGGATGCCGGCACGTATCTCCAGGTTGAGTCCCACAACGGCGTCTGCGATCGCTCGCGCGCACTCAATCGCCCGAGCCGGCCCGTCGAAGGTGGCAAGTGTGCCGTCCCCTGTCCAGTTGACAAAGACGCCGCGGTAACGGTCCAACAAGCCACGGGTCATGGTGTCGAACTGATCGAGGGTCTCGCGCCACGCACGGTCGCCTAACGTTGCGGCTCTTTTCGTGGACCCGACGATATCGGTGAAGAGCACAGACGCCAGCTGGCGCTCGAGGACCGGTGCCGGACGGAAGCCGGTTAGGAACTCCTCGATCTCGTCGAGTAGCTCCGGGGAGGCACCAGAGGGCAATAGGTCATCCGCGCCCGGTACCTCGAGGAGCCGCGCCCCCGGGATCCGCTGTGCCAAGTCGCGACTGTGCTCGGCCCGCACGTGGGGATTCTCGAGCCTCGCGATGAGGAGGGTCGGTGCCTGGATCAACGGGAGCACCTGTGTGATGTCGCTCTCCATGAACGCCTGCGGTACCGCCGCGACGTCGGGCGTCCCCGAAAGGCGCTCAATCCGGGCCCAACGTTGCCGCGCCTCCTCGCTCGTAACGAGGCTCGGAGCGAGGTAGCGAGTGATCTCGCCGGTCCCCCACAAGTCACGCAAAAGTTGCACGTAGTCTGCAAAGGTTTCGGCTGGCATTCCCCACGGACACTCGTCATTGCGAAGGTATCGGGCGTACGCATTGGCCAGCACTAGGTTCGCCACCCGGTCGGGATACGTGGCCGCGAACAGCATCACGGCGAGGGAGGGCTCGGTCCAACTGAGAATGCTCGCTCGGTCGCTCCCGGCGGCCTTCATGACGGTGCCCAGGTCGTCCATCCATGTCTGGATCGCCGGGACCCGATCCGGGTCGACGCGGCCAGAGCTTCCGAAGCCACGCGGATCGAAAGTGATGACCCGACTGAATGTCGCCAGCCGTGCGAGGAACCCGGCGATGGGCGGCTCGTCCCTGACGAGATCTATGGGCAGACCCCCGTTCAGCAATACGACGAGGTCCATTGGGCCCTCGCCCGTTACTTGGTACGCCAGATAGGAACCCTCGGCTGTTCTCGCATACTGGGTCGCGGGTACGGCCGTCACGCTGACCAGTCTTGCCAGCGATGCGCGTCTTTGCTCGCCGGGTTCGGACAAGGCACCGACCTCGGCATGAGGGATCCTTGCGAGCGCGCGACTGTGCTCAGGGTCCCTTGAATTCAGCGAGCAACTGCTCGGATACTGCCTTGAAACGGGTCGTATCTCCATGGGTTCGGGCAACGAGCATCGCGCCCTCGAGTGATCCGACGATCAGCTCGGCCGCATCGCGGGCTTGGCCCGCAAATTGGATTGTGCCGTCTGCCCTCCCCTCCTCGAGCACTCGCGTCAACCAAACACGGTTGGCATCGAAAAACTGTGTCACTGCCTGGCGCATCGCGTCGGGAAGGGTCTGGTATTCGGCCGCCAGCATTCCGCACAGGCACATACGATCGGCCTCGAGCACGTTCCGATAAAGCGCCGCGTATTCGCCCAAGCGTACCGGCGCAGACGCTTCGTCTTCGTCAATGGCAACCAGAGACGACCTGAAACGCTCCGCGTAGCGCGTGATGAGCGCCTGCCCCAGCTCAGCCTTTCCCGGGAAGTGGTAGTGCAGCGCGGCATTTGTGACGCCGAGCTCCGCCGCTATGTCCGCGTACGAGAAACCGTTGAAGCCTCTGACTTGAACGAGCTGCTCGGCAATATCGAGCACAGCATCTCTGGTGTCGGTGCGTGCGCGCACGATTGCCGGTGCCACTTGCTCGCTGGCCCTCCTCGCTCACGTGGCGGCGTGCACCGCCGAGCGTTGGTCCATTCAACGCCCATTGACACTTACCTACTCATAAGTAAGTATAGACACTGGCGTTTTCGTGGACAAGAGGTCCGGGGGACAGAGAGGAGGCGGCCATGGCCCAGCAGACCGAGCACCGGAGCTTCGGAGAGCCCGACGAGGTGCGCGAGTTCCCGAACGGAAAGGCGGAGATCCTCAAGGTTGGCGAATCCGAGGTCGGCCGGCTGGTCCTCCAGCCCGGGTGGCGATGGTCGAACGACGTGAAACCCATCGCCGGGACCGACAGCTGCACCGCGCCCCACTTCCAGTACCACTTGTCGGGACGCCTGGCCATCCGGATGGACGACGGCACCGAATTCGTCGCCGGCGCTGGGGACGTGACGTCACTGCCGAGCGGCCACGACGCCTGGGTCGTGGGCGATGAGCCGGTCGTTGTCGTCGACTGGTTCGGCGCCAGCAACTACGCCAAGTAGATGGACGGCTCCCCTCTTGCAGTGGTCGACGCATTTGGCGCAGCGTGGAGTTCGCACGACCTCGACGCGACGGTCTCACTCATCACCAACGACTGCGTCTTCGAGGCCACCGGGCCGGCACCCGACGGCGTCCGTCACACCGGAACCGAGGCTGTCCGGAATGCCTGGAAAGAAATCTTCGCCGACGCCGACGCCGTTTTCGAGGCCGAAGAGACCTTCCTGGCGGACGACCGTGTCGTCCAGCGCTGGCGCTACAGCTGGGACGGTGGGCATGTCCGTGGCGTTGACCTGTTCAAGGTGCGGGACGGCAAGGTCGCAGAGAAGCTGTCCTACGTGAAGGGATGACCATGGTTGCTGCGATAGAGCGGTTTCTTTCAGGGGTTGAGACCGGCCAACTATCCGATGACGTGTTCTCGGATGACGCCGATTTGGATGCGACCGTGCCGAATTGGCGCTTCCAGGTTCGTGGCGGCGAGGCGGTCCGTGCCGAGCTCGCCCGTTGGTACGCCGATCCCGGCCAATTCCTCGACCTCGAGCGCACAGCGATACCTGGCGGCGAACTGGTCGAGTTCACGCTCACTTGGATGGAGGAAGGGGTACCCCATCGCGTCCACCAGGCGCACATCCTCCAGGTAGCCGAGGGCAGGATCTCTCGCGACACGGCCTTTTGCGGTGGGCGTTGGACAGCCGAATTGGTGCAGCAGATGGAAGAAGCGGGCGCATAGGCCCCGGGAAGGGCCTGCGGCGCCGTTCCTCAGTCCTCGAGCGCGCCCCCGAGCAGGCCACGGAATTCCGTGTCCGAGATCGAGTCGGCATCGGTCGGCCGCAATCGGATGGTGCTCTTGCTGCTCAGGAGTTCGGGATGCCTTTTGACGAACTCACCATCGTTGTCACGCCGCCACCCATAGACCGAGACCCCGTGTTTCCACACGCCGAGGTTCAGGCGGCGCTTCCCAACCCGATAGGTAGGCATGTCGTAGGCCAGCGCGAGCGCTGCCTCGGGGTGGGCCGCCACGACGATGCCATGCAGCCGGTCGAACAGGGGCCGGAACTCCGGGGCGATGCCGTCGATGTAGGCCTGGAAGTCTGCTTCCACCGGGGCACTACCCCTCTTCAGCCGGGTCGTCCGCTTCGCTGGCTTTCGTCGCCTTGAAGCCCGCAGCCGGCCCGGCCTCGATCCGCCGTGCGGTGGTGAGGAACCCCGTGTGCCCGACCATGCGGTGGTCGGGACGCACCGAGCGAGCCTCGATGTGCCACGTGCGGCGCATGATCTCCTGGGTCTCGGCCAACCCGAAGGGCGCGTCCGCCTCGGCGAGCGCCTGACGGAGGAGCGCGGTCTGGTTGATGGTGGGCAGATAGGCAAGGAGGATGCCGCCAGGTCGGAGGGCCTCGCCCGCCGCGGCGACCACCTTGTGCGGTTCGGGCATGTCGAGGAGGACCCGGTCGAGGTCGCCTTCGTCGATTCCGTGCGTCACGTCGCGAATCTCCACCCGGTAGGGCGCGTCGGGTCCCAGGGTCGCCGCGACGTTCGCCCGTGCCCGCTCGGCGAAGTCTTCGCGGAGTTCGTAACCGACGACCGATGCGCCGGCGCGCAGCGCCGTCATGGAGAGGGCGCCGGAGCCGACGCCCGCCTCGAGCACACGCTGGCCCGGACCGATGTCCGCCGCGATGAGGATGGCGCCGAGGTCTTTCGGGTAGATCACCTGCGCCCCGCGGGGCATCTTCAGCACCACGTCGCTCAGTGTCGGGCGCAGCACGAGGAAGGAGCGGCCGGTGGAACCCGTGATCGTCCGTCCTTCGCAGCCGCCGATCAGGTCGTCGTGGGCGACGATGCCGGCGTGGGTGTGGAAGGTCGCGCCGGCGACCAAGGTGATGAGATAGCGACGGTCCTTGGGGTCGACGAGCAGGACGCGCTCCCCTGCCACCAACGGGCCGGGCATGCGCGTCAGGCGTCGGCGGCGGCGGGAGCTGCCTTGGGGTCGCGCACGGTGATGAGCACCTGCTCACCCGGCGCGACCGACACTCTCGACACGGCGCTCGTGCGGTCGTTCAACACGCGGCGCAAGAACCATGTCGCACCGGCCAGGAAGAACCAGTACCAGTTGCCCCCGATGCCGCGGCGTACTCCGGCGCGCAGAAAGCGCCGCAGCAGGAGGTCCACGTCAGAGCCGCCGGATCTCGACGACGGCGGAACGCGCCCGGCCGCGACGTCGTCCAGCGAGGAAGGCGAGCGCGATGATCACGATGGCGATGGCGCCGCCGACGGCCAGCCCGCGAGGGGCAGCGGCCCGCACCGTCGCCTCGCCCTCGCCCATGACCTGCGCGTAGGCCGCCTGCAGGTCGTCGCGGGTGATCAGCCGCCCGTTGCTCCCCGCCTTGGTGGTCGTTCCCGGCATCAGTTGGCTCCCTCCTGTGACTCGTTCTCTCTCGCTTGGCGTCTCGCCACGACAGCGGGCAACTTCTCCTTGCCTGGTCCGGCGGTGATCCGCCAGACGGCGACGCCGATCACGCAGACGCCCAGCACGATGACGACAGCGTACGGCACCCAGGACCAGTCCCCAGTCAATGCGGTGCCCGTCTCGGTCTGCAGCAGGCGCAGCACGCCGAGCAGGAGCAACAGCATGCCGAATGCGAGGGCGAAGGAGCCGATGATCCCGAAGCCGAGGAACCGGCCCAAGCCCCTGAGGGGCTCGACGGTCTCCTGCTTGACGTAGTCGACCGTGAGCTGGAACGCGTCGTCGCCGGCGTGACGCAGCCCGTGGCTGCCGTTATCAGACGGTGGAGTCATGTGGCGGACAATCCTTGTGCCTGGGCGGGCGCGGTGCAACAACCCCGAGCGCGCGTTCGGGCAATCGCAGCATTTCCGCTCATTCGCGCTCCTTGAAGATGTAGGTCGAGGTCGCCCGGGCCACGAGGCGCTCGGCGCCGTCTCCGGGCGGGCGCGCCACCACACTCGCTTCGACGAAGGCGACGCGGCGACCACCCGAGACCACCTCGGCGGTGCACTCGAGCTCCGAACCGGGGTCCACTGCGGCGAGAAAGCTGATCTTCATTTCCGCATTGGAACAGAACACCTTGCGACCCTCGGCGTAGGTCACGGCCGCTGCGCCCATGGACGAGTCGGCGAAGGCACCGATGAAGCCCCCTTGCATGATCCCGGCAGGGTTGGCGAAACGCTCGTCTGCCTTCATGCGCCAGACACAACGGCCCGGGGTCGCCTTGTCCACGCAGGTCATGCCGAGCGTGAGGTCGCTGTTCGGCGGCACCTGCATGCGAGAGGCCATGGTCGGGGAATAGTAGGTGAACGCCTGCCGAACGCCGGAGTGGCGAACCGGGAACGGACGTTAGGGTTGATCATGACGTTGCACAGCTCACCCCCTGTCGTGCAGGACCCCACGCTGGTGGAGCTGGGGATCAACGTGATCCGCGGCCTGGCGATGGACGCCCCGGAAGAGGCGCACTCGGGGCACTCGGGCACCGCAATGGCGCTGGCGCCACTGGCACACGTGCTGTGGACGCGCATCATGAACTACGACCCGCGCGACCCGCGGTGGCCCGACCGCGACCGCTTCGTCCTGTCGTGCGGCCACGCCTGTATCTTGCAGTACTCCCTGCTCCACCTCACTGGGTACGACCTCTCGCTCGACGACATCCGCCAGTTCCGCCAATGGGGCAGCCGTACCCCGGGTCACCCCGAGGTGCACCACACCGCAGGCATCGAGGTCACGACCGGCCCGCTCGGGCAGGGGTTCGCGAACGCCGTCGGCATGGCCCTCGCCGAGCGCTGGCTGCGCACCACCTTCGGCCCCGAGGTCTGTGACCACCGCACGTACGTGATGGCCAGTGACGGCTGCATCATGGAGGGCATCTCCCACGAGGCGGCCTCGCTCGCCGGCCACCTCGGCCTCGGCCGCCTTCTCGCCGTCTACGACGACAACCACATCACGATCGACGGTCCGACCGAGCTCGCCTACAACGACGACCCTGTCAAGCGCTTCGAGGCCTACGGGTGGCGCGTCCGCTACCTCGGTGAAATGGCCAACGACGTCGATGGTCTCGAAGCCGCCATCAGGGAAGCGCTCGACGCGCCGTCCGACGGCCCCGACGCCAAGCCGACGCTCCTGGTGCTGCGGAGCCACATCGGGTGGCCGTCGCCGAAGCTCACTGACACGGCCGAAGCGCACGGCTCCCCCTTCGGCGAGGAGGAGATCAAGGTCACCAAGAAGATCCTCGGCCTCCCGCCCGACCAGACATTCTGGGTACCAGACGAGGTACGGAACTTCTACGGGCAGCAGATCGCCCGCGGCGCGCAGGCTCACGCCGAGTGGACGGAGCGCTTCGAGGCATGGGACGGCGACCGCACCGCCTGGGACGCGGCGCAAGCCGGTCATGGGCTGCCGGGTTGGGCCCAGGAGCTCCCCTCTTTCGAGACGGGGACCCAGCTCGCCACCCGCCACGCCGTCAACCAGTGCATCGACGCCACGGTTGGCAAGCTGCCGGGGCTCCTCGCCGGCTCGGCGGACCTGACCGGGAACAACGGCGTGAAGATGAAGGGAGCAGAGATCCAGGAGAAGGAGTCCCCGGGCGGGACCCAGATCCACTTCGGCATCCGCGAGCACGGCATGGCCGCGCTCATGAACGGCATGGCGGCGCACAAGGGTGTGCTGCCCGTCGGGGGCACATTCTTCGTATTCTCCGACTACATGCGCCCGGCCGTGCGGCTCGCCGCAATCGGGAGTGCGCACGTCATCTACTCGTGGACGCACGACTCCATCGGGTTGGGCGAGGACGGGCCGACCCACCAGCCGATCGAGCACCTGGCCTCGCTGCGGGCCATGCCGGGCCTCAGCCTGATTCGGCCGGCCGACGCCAACGAGACCGCGCAGGCGTGGCGCTTGGCCGTCGAGGCTGAAGGACCGGTAGGCCTGTGTCTGACCCGCCAGAACATCCCCGTGCTGGCCGAGACGGCGGAGCGGGCGCCCGCGGGAGTGGCACGGGGCGCGTACGTTCTCGTCGACCCCGACGGCGGACCCGAGATCGTCCTCGTCGGCACCGGCAGCGAGGTGCAGCACTGCCTCGGCGCCGCGGTGACGCTCGCCGCGGACGGCGTGCGGGCACGAGTGGTGTCGTTCCCTTCGTGGAACCTGTTCGAAGAGCAGTCCGATGACTACCGCGCCAGCGTGTTCCCGGCCGGCGTGCCGGTGCTCAGCATCGAGGCCGGCGCCACCTTCGGGTGGGACCGCTATGCGGACGACGCCATCGGCATCGACCGCTTCGGGGCGTCCGCGCCCGTCGCGGTCGTGATGGAGAAGTTCGGCTTCACCGCCGACCATGTCGTCGAGCGGGCTCGCGCACTTTTGGCGCGGCACGCGGCGACCGACGGCCACAGGTGATCAGCACGAGAGAAGAGATCGAACGGTATGCGAAAGGAGTTGCACCAGTGACACGACTCCAGGACCTCTACAACATCGGCGGCCAGAGTCCTTGGCTCGACAACCTGCGCCGCGACTGGATCCACGAGGGCCAGCTGGCGAAGTGGATCGAGACGGGAGTGCGGGGCATCACGTCCAACCCGACCATCTTGGCCAAGGCGATCTCGGGGCAGGACACCTACGACGCCCAATTCCGGACGCTGATGAAGGACCACACCGTCGAAGGTGCGTACTGGGAGATGGCGATAACCGACATCGAGGATGCGCTGACCATGCTCCGGCCGCTCTACGACGACAGCGACCACGAAGACGGCTATGTCTCGCTCGAGGTCTCCCCCGCCCAGGCCCACGACACCGAGTCGACGGTGAAGTCGGCCCGCGAGCTCCACGAGCGCATCGCACAGCCGAACCTGTTCGTGAAAGTGCCGGCGACCCGGCAGGGTGTGCCGGCCATCGAGACCATGATCGGCGAGGGCCACAGCATCAACGTCACCCTGATCTTTGGGCTCGACCGCTACGACGAGGTCATGGAGGCCTACTTGCGCGGCCTCGAGGCGCTCGTGGCGGCCGGACGCGAAGACCACCTGGCGCACGTGGCCAGCGTGGCCTCCTTCTTCGTCAGCCGGGTCGACACCGAGGTGGACCACCGCCTCGAGAGCCTGGCCGGGGGTGAGGAGGGTGACGCCGCCATTCTCGGCCTGCGTGGATCCGCCGCGGTGGCCCAGGCGCAGTCTGCCTATCAACATTTCCAGCGGACCTTCAGCGGCGACCGGTGGGAGGCGCTGAGCGAGAAGGGGGCGCGGGTGCAGCGGCCGCTGTGGGCGTCGACGTCGACCAAGAACCCGAACTACTCGGATCTGCTCTACGTCGACAGCCTCATCGGGCCGGCGACCGTGAACACGATGCCGGAAGGCACCCTCTCCGCGTTCGAGGACCACGGGACGCTGAAGCGCACCGTCGACGCCGACCCCGACCATGCAACTCAAGCGCTGGCGCGTTTGAAGGACGCGGGCATCGACATGCTCGACGTCGAGCAGACGCTCGAGGACGAAGGCGTGCACAGCTTCGCCAAGTCTTTTGACGAGCTGCTACAGATGCTGACCGACAAGGCCGCGACGTTCTGATCGCCGGGCTTTCCTACCGAGAGGAGCACGCATGAAGATCGGCATGATCGGCCTGGGCAAGATGGGCGCCAACATGAGCGAGCGCCTGCTGAAGGGCGGGCACGAGGTGGTCGCCTACGACCTGAGTGCCGACGCGCTCAAACAGGCGGCGTCGAAGGGGGCAGAGACGGCGACGACGCTCGATGAGCTGACGGCGAAGCTGAGCCCGCCGCGGGCGGCGTGGGTGATGGTGCCGGCCGGGAAGCCGACGAACGAGACGATCGACGCGCTGGCCGGGCTCTTCGAGAAGGGCGACGTGATCGTGGACGGGGGCAATTCGAACTTCAACGAGGCGGAGGTCATTGCCGAGCGGCTGGGGAAGAAGGGTGTCGGGTTCGTCGACGCAGGCACGTCGGGCGGCGTGTGGGGGCTGACCGAGGGGTACTGCCTCATGGTCGGCGGCACCAAGGAGTCGGTGGCGGTAGTCGAGCCGGCACTGCTGACGCTGGCGCCCGAGGGCGGGTATGCACACGTCGGGCCGGTCGGCGCCGGGCACTTCGTGAAGATGGTCCACAACGGGATCGAGTACGGGATCATGCAGGCTTACGCCGAGGGCTTCGAGGTGATGGCCCGCGCCGACGAGTTCAACTTGGACCTGCACGAGATTGCGTCCATCTGGCGCTACGGCTCGGTCGTGCGCAGTTGGCTCCTGGAACTGGCTGAGCGCGCCTTGCGGCCGGACGCCGGTTTTGAGGGCATCGCGCCGGTGGCGGTGGACTCGGGTGAGGGCCGCTGGACGGCCTTGGAGGCGATCAACCGTGGCGTTCCCGCACCGGTGATCGCCACCTCGCTGTTCACCCGCTTCGCCTCGCAGGACAAGGACTCGTTCCAGCTGAAGATGGTCGCCGCGCTGCGCAACCAATTCGGCGGCCATGCCGTGACGCTCGAGTCGGGTGGACAGGGCATGGAGACCGAGACGCCGGCCCCCTAGGCGAGCCGACGCCGTGCTCACCCCTGTCGAAGACGTCACTCGCGCGTTCGCTGACGCCGTCATCGAGGCGTTCGCGTCGCGACGCGGACCGCGGTTCGCTCTCGTGCTGTCCGGCGGCCCGACGGCGCGGGAGTGCTACGAGGTGCTCGCCGAGTCCGGCGGTGTGGACTGGTCGCTCGTCGACGTCTACGTGGGCGACGAGCGGATCGTGCCCCCCGACGACGAGGACGCCAACCAGCGGCTGATCCGGGAGGCGCTGCTGGACCGCGTGGGCGGTGCCGGCTCGTTCCGGCCTTGGGACACGACCCTGCCGGTCGCCGAATGCGTGGCCGCCTACCAGCGGGTGATCGGCGACCTCGTCACGGGGCCCGGGATCGACCTGATCCATCTCGGCATGGGACCCGACGGGCACACGGCGTCGCTGTTCAAGGGTTCGGCCGCGCTCGATGCGGAACCGGGCGAACTGGTGGCCGCGAACGAGGACCCCAACGGGGTCAACCCCCATCCGCGGCTGACGCTGACGCTCCCCGCCATCAACTCGGCACGTCTGGCCGTCTTCACCGTGGCCGGCGCATCCAAAGCCGACGCCGTCGCCTCGCTGTTGCGGGGCGAGGACATCCCGGCCGCCCGCGTCCACGCCGGTCACACGCTGTGGCTCGTGGATGGTCCGGCCTGCGCCGCCGCCCCCTAGATTGGCGCGCATGCTGAGCGACGCCGATCTCCTCCGTTCGCCGCTGTCCGACCTCACGGCTCTGGCCTGCGTGGTGCGCGACGGTGCCCATGGCAGGCGGGTGACGTTCTCCCCCAAAGTCTTCATCCCCCTGACGATGCTGTGCCGCGACCGCTGCGGCTACTGCACGTTTGCCAAGGCGCCGGCCCGGCTGGAGTCGCCGTACCTGACACCCGAGGAAGTGCTGACGGTGGCGCGGGCGGGGCAGGCGGCGGGGTGCCACGAAGCCCTGTTCACGCTGGGCGAACGGCCCGAGCTGCGTTACCCGGTGGCCGCCGAGTGGCTGGCGGCGAACGGGTACGGGTCCACGGTCGAGTATCTCGCGGCGATGTGCCGGCTCGTGGTCGAAGAGACGGGACTGCTCCCCCACGCGAACGCGGGCGCGCTGTACCCGGACGAACTGGCCGCGTTGCGGCCGGTGACCGCGAGCCAGGGCATGATGCTCGAGTCGCTGGCGGAGGGGCTGGCGGCGCACCGGGGCGCGCCGGACAAGGAGCCGGCGCGGCGTCTCGCCACGCTCGAAGCGGCGGGCGAGCTGGCGATCCCATTCACGACGGGAATCCTCGTCGGGATCGGCGACACGCGGGCCGACCAGCTGGCGACGCTACGGGCGATCGCGGCGTCGCACGCGCGGCATGGCCACGTCCAAGAGGTCATCGTGCAGAACTTCCTCCCGAAGCCAGGAACGGCGATGTTCAAAGCGGCCCCGTGCCCGGCCGACGACCTCGTGTGGGCGATCGCGGTGGCGCGGCTCGTGCTGCCGCCCGAAGTGCACGTGCAGGCGCCGCCCAACTTGTCCGACGACCTCGCGCCGCTGCTCGAGGCGGGGATCGACGACTGGGGCGGCGTCTCTCCGGTGACGGCCGACCACGTGAACCCCGAACGGGCGTGGCCGGCGTTGGGCCTGCTGCGCGAGGCGACCGAAGCTTCCGGGCACACCCTGGCGCCGCGATTGACGGTCTACCCGTCGTTCGCTCTGGAGCCGGTGCGGTGGTTGGACGAGGCAATGCGGTTCCCGGTGCTCGACGCCTCGGACGCCGAGGGCCTGGCACGCGACGCCACGTGGTGCTCGGGCGGCGAGGAGGCGCCGCCGGCACTGCTCGACGGCCCGCTGCCGACGGTGCCCATGGCCGGCGGGTCGACAGCCGGTGGAGCGGTGGGCGAGGTCCTCGCCGGCGCGGCACTGGGTCAAGAGCTCGG
Organism: uncultured Acidimicrobiaceae bacterium; assembly: GCA_963777485.1. Classification (GTDB taxonomy): domain Bacteria; phylum Actinomycetota; class Acidimicrobiia; order Acidimicrobiales; family RAAP-2; genus Bog-473. The sequence continues at coordinate 1,148,911 of CAVZQP010000001.1, forward strand.
ACTCGAGGAAATCGTGACCCTCTTCGGGGCGCGTGGTTCGGACGTGCGCCGGGTAGCCGAGGTGGCCGACGACCTGCGCAGCCGGATCGCAGGCGACGCGGTGACGTACGTCCACAACCGCAACATCAACTACACGAACGTGTGCACGTTCAAGTGCCGGTTCTGCGCGTTCTCAAAGGGCCCCCTCTCGCTCAACCTGCGCGGTGCGCCCTACCTGCTCGAGCTCGACGAGATCACGCGGCGCGTGGCCGAAGCTGAGGCCGAAGGCGCGACCGAGGTGTGCCTCCAAGGCGGGATCCACCCGAGCTTCGACGGGGACTACTACCTGCACGTGCTCGAGGCGGTGCGGGAGGCGTCGACGACCATCCACATCCACGGTTTCACCGCACTGGAGGTGACCGAAGGAGCGCGTCGCTCGGAGGTGCCGCTGGCGGAGTACCTGACCCGCCTGCGCGACGCCGGGCTCAAGACGCTGCCGGGGACGGCGGCCGAGATCCTGGACGACGAGGTCCGCGCGGTGTTGTGCCCGGACAAGATCTCGACGGACGAGTGGCTCGAAGCGCACCGCACCGCGCACGCCGTGGGACTGCGCTCCAACGTCACCATCATGTTCGGCTCGGTCGAGCAGCCGGTCAGTTGGGCCCGCCACATCGTGGCGACGCGGGCGCTGCAGCGCGAGACCGGCGGCTTCACCGAATTCGTGCCGCTGCCCTTCGTCCACATGGCAACCCCGATCTACCTCCAGCGCCGGGCGCGCCGGGGCCCGACCTTCCGCGAGACGCTGCTGATGCACGCAGTGGGGCGGATCGCCTATGCCGGCGACATCGACAACATCCAGGTGAGCTGGGTGAAGATGGGGGCCGAGGGCTCCCGCCAGGTGCTGCGCGCCGGCGTCAACGACCTCGGCGGCACGCTCATGGACGAGAACATCTCGCGGGCGGCCGGCGCGCAGCACGGACAGCGCATGGGCGTCGAGGACCTCGAGGCCATCGTGGCCCCGCTCGGGCGCCCGCTGGTCCAGCGCTCCACCCTCTACGCGCTCGCCGGGGCGCCGGCGGGCGCGTGAGCGACGCCGCCGACGGGGCGGACAAGGGGCGCGCGAGCACGCCTTCGAGGACCTGTTCGAAGACCGGCCGCTCTCCCCCGCCCAGGCGCGCGAGCTCGCGGCGATGATCGGCACGCTCGACGACATGGCCCGCGAGAGCACCTCGGTGGGCGACCTGAAGATCGCCAGCGCCGCGCTGGGTGAGATGGCCGAGGCCTTCCGGGTGTTCCGGCCCTACCGGCATGTACGCAAGATCACCATGTTCGGCTCGGCGCGCACGAAGCCCGAGGACCCCGTCTACATCCTCGCCCGCGACCTGGCGGCGAAACTTGCGGCGGCCGACTGGATGGTGGTGACGGGCGCGGGGCCGGGCATCATGGCGGCCGGGCTCGAGGGTGCCGGCCGAGAGCATGCGTTCGGCGTCAACATCCGTCTCCCCCACGAGGACGAGGCGAACCCCTTCATCGCGCAGGACCCGAAGCTGGTCGAGATGCGCTACTTCTTCACCCGCAAGTTGATGCTGATCAAGGAGTCGCACGCCTACGCGATCCTCCCCGGCGGCTTCGGCACCCAGGACGAGGCCTTCGAGCTCCTGACGCTGCTGCAGACGGGGAAGGCCGAGCCCGCGCCGGTCGTGATGGTGGAGACGCCGGGCGGCACCTACTGGCACACCTGGCTGCGCTTCTTGACGGAGGAGGCCATCGGTGCCGGGTGGGTCTCACCGGAGGACACCGCCCTCTTCAAGGTCACGAACACCATGGAGGAGGCGAGCGCGGAGGTCCTGGGCTTCTACCGCAACTATCACTCGATCCGCTGGGTCGGCGACCTGCTCGTGCTGCGGGTGCAGACGCAGCCGAGCAAAGCGGAGCTGGCCGACCTCAACGCGCGCTTCGGCGACATCGTGGCCCAGGGCAGCATCCGCACGGCCTCTCCCTTCCCGCCCGAGCGCAACGACCACCCCGACCTCCCCCGGCTCGCCTTCCGCTTCGACCGCTTCCACTACGCCCGGTTGCGGATGCTGATCGACGCCATAAACGAGTGCAGCGGGTGACATCCGCCTCTTGAGGGTTACCGTTGCGCGCATGATGCTCACGCGTCGGTGCCTGGCAGCAACGACCGTGATGTTGACGGTGGCTTCATGGCTGGCGTGGGCCGCGTCGCCCGGCGTCGCGGGCTCCGCTGCCGCGTTTACCCCCAACAGTGTCGTGCCGTTCGGCACGACATCAGTGGGTGCCAACGCGGTGTCCAATCCCAACGCGCCGGTCGTCGGGCTGGCGGCAACGCACGACGGAGATGGCTACTGGCTCGTCGGGTCCGACGGCGGCATCTTCAGCTACGGGGACGCCCGCTTCTTCGGGTCGACGGGAGCGCTGCGTCTCAACGCCCCGATCGTCGGGATGGCGGCAGCGCCCGACGGGGGCGGCTATTGGCTCGTTGCACGCGACGGCGGCGTCTTCACCTACGGGGACGCCGGGTTCTTCGGGTCGGCGGGAGCACTGCAGCCTGAACGCCCCGATCGTCGGGATGGCCGCGACCGGTGACGGGAGGGGCTACTGGTTGGTGGGCACCGACGGGGGGATCTTCACCTACGGCGACGCCCGTTTCTGGGGCTCCACCGGTGGCACGCATCTCAATGCTCCCGTCGTCGGGATGGCGGCGACGCCCTCGGGAGGGGGCTACTGGCTCGTCGGCGTCCGACGGCGGCATCTTCAGCTACGGCGACGCCCAGTTCTCAGGCTCCACCGGTGCGCTCCACCTGAACAAGCAGGTCGTCGGCATGGCGGCCGCGCCGGAGGGCGGGTATTGGTTGGTCGCCTCCGACGGCGGCATCTTCAGCTACGGGAGTGCCGCCTACCACGGCTCTCTTGGAGGCGCGGTGCTGCCCTCGGCCGTGGTGGGGATGGCGGCCACGCCGTCGGGTGGGGGCTACTGGCTGGTGCTCGGTTCCGGCGCGCTGGCGGGCAAGGTCGTCGGGATCGACCCGGGGCACAACGGCCTGAACGGCAGCGACCCCGGCTTCATCGATCAGCCCGTGTACAACGGCACCGGCGACGAGCCGTGCGACACGGCGGGCACGGAGACCGCCGGTGGGTACACGGAGGCCGAGTTCAACTTCGACGTGGCCACCGACCTCCAAGCAGACCTGCAGGCCGAGGGCGCCACGGTCGTGACGACCCGCACGAACAACGACGGTGTGGGCCCGTGCGTCACGACCCGGGCGGCCATCATCAACGACGCGGCGCCGAACGTCTCCATCGACATCCACGCGGACGGCGGGCCGCCCGGTGGCAGCGGCTTCTCGGTCCTCGAGCCCGTGGCGGACGGGCCCAACGACGCCGTGATCGCCTCGTCCAATACGTTCGGTGCGGTGCTGCGCGACGCGTTCGTGGCGGGCTCGGGCATGCCGGTCGCCGACTACGGCGGCGCCGTCGAGGGACTGGTGCCCCGCAACGACCTGGCGGGGCTCAACCTCACCACGGTGCCCAAGGTCCTCATCGAGATCGGCAACATGCAGAACGCCGATGACGCCGCGTTGGAGGTTTCACCATCGTTCCAGCAGGCGGCCGCGCAGGCCATCGCCAAGGCGATCACGGAGTTCCTGAGCACACCCGACTGATCACTTCGAGGTCGCGAGAAGCGCGCGCCCGACGGTGGTGTACCGGTGCCCCTGCGACGACGGTTGGGAACACACCAGATCGACGGCGGTCACCAAGAAGGCGGCCTCGAAGGGGATGTTGGCCATCTCACCGAGCGCGGCCACGCCGAGGCGCCGGCCTTTCGACCGGGCCAGGGTCAGGTGCCCGTTGAACGCCGGCTCCGGTTCGGCCGGCTCCCCGACTATGGGCAGGGTGGCCGTCCGCACGGCCGCGGCGAGGCCGTCGAGGCCCGTGGCGGGGAGATGGAGGACGCGCACGCCGGTGAACCAGCCGGTCCCCGGCCCCAGCCGGCACTGCAGCGGCCCCGGGACGGTTGCGGCGGCCGAGACGAGCGCCTCGCCGAGGGGCCCGACCGCATCCTCGGTCACCTCGCCGAGGAACCGCAGCGTGACATGCCAACGCTCCGGGCCCACGAAGCGCAGCCCCTTGGTGCGCCCGAGCTCGAGCTCGAGGCCCGAGAGACGGCGGCGCGTCTCGTCGTCGGGCCAAACCGCCACGAAGAGGCGCACAGCGGACGTCTTCGGTTCAGGGGCCGTCGTCGAGGGGCTCGCGCCTGGAGCCGGAGCCCTCGAGTAGCGCCGAGACGGAGCGTTCGAGTGCCCGTCGGGCCTTGAGGATCCGCCGCTCCTCGGCCAGCGCGTCGCCCGTCTCCTTGGAGTCGGGGTCGCCCGCGGTGGCGCGGCTCAGCGCGTCCATCGCCATGTCACCCAGCTCCTCGAGCACCCCCTCGAGCCGCTCGGCCATGCGCTCCATGGCCTCGTTCGGCCCGGTCACTTGGGCAGCGGCGTGCTCTGCACCTCGTATTCGCCGTCGGCGTAAGCGGCGCGCATGACCTTCTTGTCGAATTTGCCCACACTGGTCTTGGGCACTTCGCCGATGAAGGTCCACTGGTCGGGCAACCACCACCGCGCCACACGCGCGCTCAGGAAGTCGACCAGATCCGCCGGTGCCGGGCTGCGACCCGGCTTCGGCACCACGGCGACGAGCGGCCGCTCCGACCACTTCGGGTCGGGGATGGCGATGACGGCGGCCTCGAACACGTCGGGGTGCGCCATGACAGCATTCTCGAGCTCGACAGAGGAGATCCACTCGCCCCCGGACTTGATGACGTCCTTCGTGCGGTCCGAGATGGTCATGTACCCCTGGCGGTCCAATGTGCCCACGTCACCGGTCCGGAGCCATCCGTCGTGGAACTTCGCGGGGTCCTCATCCTTGTAGTAGGAGCCGGTGATCCACGGCCCACGGATCTCGAACTCGCCGATGCCGTGGCCGTCGTTGGGCAGCACCGTGCCGTCCTCGGCCACCACGCGCACGTCGCAACCGGCGACGACGCGGCCGGCCTTCACCTTGTAGTACATGTCGTCGTGCCCGCCCTGTTTGCGCGCGGGAGGCACCGCCAGGGCGGCCAGCGGGCTGGTCTCGGTCATGCCCCACCCTTGGACGATCGTCACGCCGAAGCGCTGCTCGAACGCCTCGATGAGTGACTGCGGCACGGCTGCGCCGCCGGCCGTGATGCCCCGCATCGTCGAGAAGTCGATCGGGGTGTCGAGCGCGAGGAGCCCGTTCCAAATTGTCGGCACGCCGCAGGCGTAGGTCGGGTGGTGCTCGTTGATCACGTTGGCCAGCTGCTCCCCCATGAGGAACATCTGCGGCATGACCATGTCGGCGCCGGCCAGCCAGGCGCCGTAGGGCGTGCCCCAGGCGTTGGCGTGGAACATCGGCACGATGATGAGGATGCGGTCCTTCTCGGTGACCCCGATGGACGAGGCCGACTGCAACGCCATGGTGTGCAGCCAAGTCGAGCGGTGGGAGTAGACCACGCCCTTGGGGCTGCCGGTGGTGCCGCTCGTGTAACACATGGCTGCGGCCGATCGCTCGTCGAGAGCCGGCCAGTCGAAACCCGGCTCCTCCGCGGCGACAATGCGCTCGTAGGACAGGGTGTCGCCGAGCGGGGAGGTGTCCCCCTCCCCCGCCACGATGATCGTCTCGACGGTCTTGAGGTCGTCCTTGATCGCAGCCAGCAGAGGGATCACCGAGGCGTCGACGATGATGACCTTGTCCTCGGCGTGGTTGATGACGTAGGCCAGCTGGTCGGCCGGCAGACGGATGTTCAGCGTGTGGAGCACGGCCCCCATGCACGGGATGGCCAGGTAAGCCTCGAGGTGGCCCTGGTTGTTCCAGCAGAACGTGCCAACGCGGTCACCCGGCTCGACCCCGAGCCGGGTGAGCGCGGCCGCCAACCTCTCGGCTCGCTCGGCCACCTCGTTGAACGTGGCCGAGCGGTACCCGCCCGCCTCGACGGTGATCACGGTGCTGTCGCCGTGCTCGAGTTGGCCGTGCCGGAGGATGTCGGTGATCAGGAGCGGGGCGTCCTGCATGGTGCTTTTCATAGGCCCAAGTATGGCGACCGCGTCCTGGCCGCGCTGACGAGGCGTTGCCAGGCGGAGCCCGGAGAGAGCCCCTGAGACCGATGGAGTCCCCGCCGAAGGGGCTGGCGGGCGCAGGAGGGCTCTTCGCCCGGCAAGGCCATCCATCCGGGGGCCAATCCTCATCACTCGTGAGGCGATCGGGAGCGCCTCCACATTGCAGGCATGGTACGAGGGGCTCTACGACCGGCCGCCTGCCAGAAAATGGTGGAGCAGCTCGCAAATCGGCATCTGTGGCTGGCGAGCTTCATCGTCTCCCTCGCCGCGCAGGAGTTCATCGCGGTGCAGCCGACTGATGTCGCGGCAACGATCCCCATCTACATCGTGAGGTTCCTTATCGCTGTTGTCTTCTACTGCTGGAGGCTCCACGTCTCGTTGCCCGGGAGGCTCAGTTCCACAGAACAATGGCGGTGCTCACAATTCGACTCACCCATTCGGGTGATTTTCAAGACGCCTGATTCCAGCGTCCTCTGTATGTGCCGTTTCACCGCCATCAACACGGGTAGGCCTACTGCAACCCGATAGGAGGTGGAAAATGGTTGGAGCTGGAGGACTTGTCGCGAGCATCATCGCGTTTGCGGTGGGAGCCATTCTTGATTTCGCCGTGACCGTGAATCCTGACCAACACGGATTCAACGTGAACAAAGTGGGCGTCATCCTCATGATCGTCGGTGCGGTCGGTGCCCTGTTGTCCCTGATCGCGATGGTGGTTGGCAATGCACGGCGCCGCCGGACCGTCGTAGACGACGGACATGGAAATGTCGCACGTCGAATTGATTCGGCCTATTAGCAAACGACGTAATGCGGCCCAGACTCAGCGGGCTGTTTCTCGAACAATCAACCCTCAACAACGGAAGGAAAATGTCATGTCAACTGCCGACAAGGCGAAGAACAAGGTCCAAGAAGCAAAGGGGCATCTGAAGGAGGCCGCGGGAAAGGCCACGGACGATCGCTCTCTGGAAGGTAAGGGCAAGAAGGACCAGGCGGCCGGCAACCTGAAGCAAGCGGGAGAAAAGTTGAAGGACGCCTTCAAGAAGTAGCTCGCTGCAGCGCCCCGCCTCGTTCCAGTGTGGCTCGAGGCGGGCGCTCACGACGATGTCGCGGTAGACGTATCAAATCTGGCAAAGACGATAGAGATTGGGGAACGATCATGGCAATAATTCTGTTGGCTCTCTTGGTATTGATTCTTTTCGGCGCAGGGTTTGCGATCCACTTGTTGTGGATTGCTGCGGTTGTCCTCGCGATCGTGTGGGTTGCGAGCTATGCACTCGGCCGAGGGCGGGGCGCGAGCCGCGGGTCCCTACGTCGCTGAATTGGGCAACGGCCTTTACGGCATGACGTCACCCAGGTGACGAGACAGTCAGGCCACGGGTCTGCTTTGAGGGCGATGATCACCAAGGATGCCTTGCCCAGCTAACGAGGCAGCCTGGGCGCGATTGCGAACCCCCAGCTTGGCGTAGAGGCTCCGCAGGTGCGTCTTGATCGTGTTCTCACTGACATAGAGATTCCTCCCAAGTTCTCGGTTCGTCATGCCGGTCGAGAGCAGGGACAGAATCTCGCTTTCGCGCTCGGTAAGGCCGATATCGCGTCCGGGCCAGCGCAGTGCCTCATCCACCTGGGAGCGTTGCGACCTTTGCGTCAGGACGACACGCTCGCCTGCCGCGGCAGCCTTGATGCCGGCAATGATGTGGTGCCGCGGCACGGTTTTCGAGATGAATCCCTGGGCACCGGCTCGCATCGCCTGCTCCACGGCCTCGGGCCGATCCGAAAAGCTGAATACCACGATCGCTCCGTTACTCGGGTCGGCGCCAAGAGCGCGCACTCTTTCTCCGAGCGATTCGAATTCCCCGTAGGTGTCGACCAGCGTGACATCGACCGTGCGCCTCGGTCCCTTCCTGACGTCGATTTCGATGATCTCGATCCCGGGCTCGCTGGACCGGAGTAGGGCCCGAAGGCCCTCGAGAACGATCAGGTAATCGTTGACCAGTGCGACCCGGATGGGTTTCGGCATGGCTCTCACTCTAAGAGTGAGCTTCGGAATTTTATAATCACCCGAACGGGTGATTGACCCACACGGTCCCCTCCACCATGCTGGCGGCACGGTAGATCGAAGAGAGATCCGACAGATGCGAACGATACGAGAGGACGGCTCTCCCCCGCCCACGCTTGCGGGAGTCACGGCCTCCACGGCAATCGGCAACTGTCGAGGCGCGTGATGGCGGATCTCTTTGGCGTTACGTCCTCCAGCTTCGACGGAGGTCGTGTCGTGGCCCTTAAAGGGGAGCTCGATGCCGCGACTTCGCGGGGGCTCGCCGACCATCTGATCGGTCCCCCGGGTTCGCTTGTCGTCGTCGACCTCCTCGGGCTCACCTTCATTGACTCTTCCGGCCTGGGCGCCATTCACGCTGCAAGGCGAACGGTGATAGCCGACGGAGGAAATCTCGTCGTCTGTCGCCCCAACCCGAATGTGTCCCGCGTATTGGAGATCACTGGTCTCGATATGTGGGTCACGGACTGGGACCCGACGTGGTCGAACAGCTCCCCGCTGGGAGCTACGACCTAAAGACGCCCTTTCCTCCCCTGCAGCGGGTCGTTGCTGTACGGCCAACGCCCATCCCGAGCATGAGAGAGGACGTTCGCCTGGAGGCCCGAGCACGACTGAGCGGGGCCCGTGTTCGGTCGCTTGTCGGTGCGCGAAAGTGTTTTGGGCGGTGGCAGAACACGGGAACATCTAGACAGACGAAGTGTGCCCCGGGCTGCCGCGGTGGGATGCCAGACTCCCGCTCTTCGGTGGGCGCGAAGGTCAGCCCTGGAACCGAGATGACCAGTCAGTCGCCGGCATGCCGCACGTCGGCCGGCACGAAGACGTCTGGAAGCGTGTCCGACGCGCCCGGACGCCGCACCCTGTAACCCAACTCAACTACCTGAGCGATCTCGTAGCCGCCGGCCCACTGGCCCTCCTGGTAGCGAGTGCGGACTTCGACGCGTGACGCCACCTGGTGTCTCGTCTCATTCGTCGCGATCGCATCTTTGACGACAAGTCCTCCCTGTCCATCGGACGTATAGGAGGATGCGATGGCGGGCGAAAACCGCACGAAGGCATCGCGGTCCCCACTGTCTGGTGTGGTGGCGAGCCCGAACTGCTTGCTCCGACTCGTCCACTTCATTCTGCCTTGGACCATGGAACGCGCTCCTTCTTATAGATGCTCAGAAGGCGTCCGGCCTGAACGGGACGACCACACTTGTGTCGTCCACTTGAACAAGGCGTCACTCCCAAGGGGACGCTGCTTACGCTACCACCCGAGTTGGGCCGAACTGCCTCAGATCGCCGGGAGAGCGCCTCGATGCAGGCTTGCCTTCACTCCACCACCTTTACCTCCTCTCGCGAATGAGGTAGGCCGCGTCTCCAAGTACGTCTCCATCTCCACCACCGCCTTTGCTCTCTACGACGAGGAATTTGCCCGAGCAAAGTGACTAATGGATGGCACAAAGGGCATCGACACCGTCGAACCCCTGGGGAAGACTCTTCTCGATGCCCGATCGCGGTATCGGACCAAGGAGCCATGTCATGAGTTACATAGAGCTTTCCCGCACACGCCCGGTTGAGACCGCGTGGGAGAACCTCACCGACGCACAGAACGAGAAGCAGACAACAGCCATCTACGAAGTCATCGGAAGGAACGGCGGGGACGTCAAGGCCGTCACGTTTTCACCGAGTCACAACGCCTTGACCTCGGTCATCGAGTACCCGGATCAACTGTCGGCGATGACCACCGTGGCCGAGATCTTGGCCCTCGGGACGCTCGAGTATGTCGAGATCGAGCCACTATGGGACGTGGTGGAGTTCACGGGATTGGTCCGCTCGGCCGCAGCTAAGAAGTAGCGGGCCCAATCGCCAGTCCTATCGATTCACATATGTCTGGGCCTGGCTGAAATCTGAGGTCAATCAGGGCGGGGCAGACATCGCGAGAAGGGGCCTTCGGGCCCCTTCTGCGCGTCGTAACCGAAGGTTTACCCGGGGGTCGCCCCCGTCCGCCGGTCCGGAGAGGGTTGCTCAATCAATCCGGATTGTCGCGACGCAACCGATCCAGAGCATTCTGGACACGTCCAGCCTCCTCGGATGACGCCTGAATCTCCAGAAGCTTTCGGCGATTCTTCGAGCCCCGCAAGAGCGCCACTGAGCGACGGGGCACATCAATCGCGGCCGCCACCGCCCTCAGGGCAGCTTCGGTCGCACGCCCGGCATCTGCCGGCTCAACCACCCGGACAATGAGCGCGCCGTCGAAGTCCCCGCCAACAGTCGATGTCGATGCGTTCGGTCGGACGTGGATCTCAACTCGCACCAGACCCAGTGTGCACGGTCTCGAATACCACGTGCCTCCGTTCGCTGGGACAGGGATGCCGAGCAGTTAATAGCGAATTCTTCGTGACCCGCGTATGACCAGCGTGCTTTCGACGTGCCCGTCGCAACGAGGGGCCGACCGTTCCCTGGTGTGGCACCGAAGGTCGAGGTCCGAGGCGGAAGTGTTCGATGAGGGGTCTCCTCGTCGCTGGGCTGGCGGCTGGTTTGGCCGCCGCCATGGTGGCGACCGCGATTCTGGCGTCGGCGGGCTCATTGTTGGGTGTCGGTGGAGATGCCACGAAAGCATCCTTGGCCGCCACAACGCAGATCCCTCCGGCCATGGTGGCCCTCTACCAGCAGGCCGCGGCGACTTGCCCAGGCTTGCCCTGGACGATCCTGGCCGCCATCGGCACTGTCGAGTCGGACAACGGCCAGTCGAACCTGCCAGGGGTGCTCAGTGGTGCCAATGCTGCTGGAGCTATGGGCATTATGCAGTTTGAGCCGGCGACCTTCGCGGAATACGCCACACCGGTGCCGCCAGGCGGAGCCGACCCACCCAGCCCGTACGACCCGACCGACGCGGTCTATGCGGCCGCCCGCCTGCTCTGTGCCAACGGCGCCGCCGGGGGTACGGACATCCCGGGTGCGATCTTCGCCTACAACCACTCCACGAGCTACGTGCAGCAGGTGCTCACATTGGCGGAGTCCTACGGTGGGATCGCCGCCACAGCGGTCGACCTCTCGGGTTCGATAGCGGGCGCCATGGCCGTGGAATGGGCACTGGCACAGATCGGTACGCCGTACGTCTGGGGCGGCGAGACGCCCGGAGTCGGGTTTGACTGTTCGGGGCTGGTCCAGGCCGCGTACGCCGTTGCGGGCATCCGGCTGCCCCGCGTCGCACAGGACCAGTACGACAGCACGCTCAAGGTTCCTGCCGGCTCCCCGCTTGCACCGGGTGATCTCGTCTTCTTCGGTGGCAGCACCTCCTCCATCGATCACGTCGGCCTGTACGTCGGTGTCGTCGACGGCCAGTCCGTCATGGTGGACGCGCCTCACACCGGAGCCGATGTCCGGGCGGAGGGGTTCCCGGCGATGGTCGGGTCGCCTTACGGGGGACTCGTCTTCGTCGGTGCGACAAGACCATCGTAGGGCGATCCTCTCGCGTTACGAGTGTTCTCGTCTTAGACCGGCGACACAATCCCCGCGGTGGCCCTCTTCCACGACGGCACCGCATTCCGGGCACACCCGGTTGGCCCAACAGGCGGGGTCGCCGCCTTCCTCGACGGCCTCGTCGCAATCCGCGCAGTCCAGTGCCGACCCCAGCCTCCCCTGCCGGCCCTCCTCGGTGAGTACCCACTCGCGTTCTTGCCAGGGCGGACGGTGGCGGACGTGCTGACGGTGGCCGCACTCGAGGAGCGCAACCCAGTCCCCCACCTCGTCTTGCTCGAAGCCGACGATGCTGCGCCGCACGAAAGGTCAGTCTGGCAGTTCGACGGCAGCGTCCTGGACACTCCGCTCGGAGGGCCGCCGGACGAGCAGCACCCGTTCGGCCTTCCGCTCCTCTTCCAGGAGCTTCTGCCGCGCGTCGAGCAGGTCGAACTGGGTGACGAGTCCCACGAACTTCGTGACGTCGGCGCGATCGACGACGGGCAGCACACCGAGGCGCACGTGCGCCATCCGGTCGGCGATCGTGCGCAGGATCTCGTCGGGATAGGCCAGCCCGACCGGGATGAGCATGGCATCGCCCGCCGTCCGGCTCAGTGCGTCCTTGCCTTCGAGGATGGCCGACCAGGGCAGGACGCCGACGATCCGCTCGTCGGACAGCACCGGGTACAAGCGCTGGCGACGTTGCGGCGAGCCCTCCGGGAGACCGGCGTATAGCTCGGGCAACGGGTCCTCCGGGGCGACGCTCAGTACCTCGGTGTTCATCACCTCGCGGACGAAGGTTGCCTCGAGCGGGTCGACTGCGTACTCGCGCATGACGTGGAAGCCGCGCCTCGCCACCTTCTCGGTGAGGATCGAACGCTTCAGCACGAGCACGCTAACGAGGTGAGACACGGTGGCGGCGACGAGGAGTGCCAGCAAGCTGTTCGCGTCGTGGGTCAGCTCGAACGCGAAGACGATGGCCGTGAACGGCGACCGTGTGACCCCGCCCATCGCTCCGGCCAGCCCGATCAGGGCCCAGACGCCGGGCGTGGTCCCGGGCAGCGCGTGCCCCAGGATGCCGCCGACCGCGGCACCCAGCATGAGGACCGGCGCCAGGATGCCGCCGCTCGTGCCGCTGCCCAGCCCCGTCGCCCAGATAGTCAGCTTCACGACGAACAGCAGGCTGAGGACGGAGAGGCCGAGTTGCCCCAGTAGCTCGGCGTGGATGGTGTTGTACCCGACCCCGAGGGCCCGCGGCTCAATTACCCCGCCGATGCCGATCACCAGGCCGCCGATCATGGGCCACCACATCCAGTGGAGGTGCCCGATGAGGCGCTTGAACGCATCCTCGGCGCGGTAGACCGCCTGCGTCATCAGCCAGGCCGAGAGCCCGGTGGCGATGCCGAGCGCGCAAGCGCCGAGCAGCACGATTCCGCCGAGCGGCGGATGACCGGGGACCGGGAAGATGGGCTGGGGCGACAGCAAGCCTGAGTGTGCCATCGCCATGCGGATGCCATCCGCTGTCGCAGCGGCCAGGCCGATTAAGACCATCGAGCGCGGTTTGAGCTCGAAGGCCAGCAACTCGACGCCGAAGAGCGTCGCCGCCACAGGGGTGCCGAATACCGCGCTCATGCCTCCGGCGGCCCCGGCCACTAGCAAGGCACGCCGTTCCGCGGCCGTGAGGTGGAAGAGCTGGCCGATGACCGAACCGAGGGCACCGCCGGTCAGGATGATCGGGCCCTCGGCACCGAAAGGCCCGCCGCTCCCGATGCTCACGGCGCTCGAGATCGGCTTGAGTACTGCGAGCCGGGGCTGGACTCGGCTGCCGTTGATCAGGATGCGCTCCATCGCCTCGGGGATGCCGTGGCCCCGGATCTGCTCGGAGCCGAAGCGCGCCATGAGGCCGACGACGAGGCCACCGGCGACGGGGATGAGGATGGCGACAACGCCAAGCGTGTTGGCATCGGGCGACACCAGTCGAACGCTCAGGCGGTGGTAGTAGAGCAGGTTCGTGAGAAACCCGATCATGTCGAGCAGCGCCAGCGCGATACCAGCGCAGAGGGCGCCGATGAGCACCGCGAGCGGCACGAGGCGCAGGATGGCGACGGTCGTGGTGAAGTCGCCCAGGGCGCGCTCGGCGGATGTCTCGGGGCGGAGGTCCGAGCCGACGACGTCAGCGGACGATGGCGACGGTTCGGCGTCCCCTTCGGAATCGTCCCCCGTCCGGCCGTCCACCATATTCATCGTGATACGATGATATCGTAGAACGATGCGTCTGACGGATGCCGACTACGAGGACCTGCTGACGTTGCGGACCGGCCTACGGCGCTTCCTGCGTTGGAGCGAACAGCAGGCCGAGGAGGCCGGCCTCACACCCGCGCAGCACCAGCTGCTGCTCGCCATCAGGGGGCACAGCGATCAGCGCGGGCCCACGATTGGCGAGGTCGCCGACTACCTCCTGCTCCGGCATCACAGTGCGGTCGGGCTGATCGACCGGGCCGACACGGCCGGACTCGTGGAGCGGGTCCGGGATCCCGAAGACCACCGCCTCGTCCGGCTGCAACTCACCGCGACCGGTACCAAGCGGCTCGAGGCCCTCTCGGCCCAGCACCTCGAGGAGCTGCAGCGCTTGGCCCGCAAGCTTCCCAGCGTCTGGCGCGGCCTCATGCCACACCAGCCACTGCACGGCCTCTCCGGGCCGCAATAAACCCGACGGACGGTAGGGCTCGCTTAGACGGGGCGGCCGCGCAGCCCCCGGTACTGCCGGACCAGCGACGCGGTTGAGACATCCTGGCCGGAGAGGTCTGGCGCCGACGCGCTGGTCAGGATCGGAGCCAGCTCCTTCGCCATCACCTTGCCCAGCTCGACCCCCCACTGATCGAACGAGTCGATCTCCCAGATCGTTCCCTCCACGAAGACCGTGTGCTCGTAGAGCGCTACCAACTGGCCGAGTACCGACGGTGTGACCTTTGGCGCCAGGATCGTCGAGCTCGGCCGGTTCCCCGGCATCACCCTGTGCGGCACAACCTCGGGCGGCGTCCCCTCTGCCGCGATCTCTTCCGCCGTCTTCCCGAACGCGAGCGCCTTCGTCTGAGCCAAACAGTTGGCCATGAGCAGATCCTGCTGCTCCCCCGTGTCGTGGGTCGCCTCGGCGAAGGCGATGAAGTCGGCCGGGATCAGCTTCGTGCCCTGGTGGATCAGTTGGTAGAAGGCGTGTTGCCCGTTGGTCCCGGGCTCGCCCCAGAAGATCTCCCCGGTCTGTCCCTCCACCGGGCTCCCGTCGAGCCGCACGGACTTGCCGTTGGACTCCATCGTGAGCTGCTGCAGGTAGGCCGGGAAGCGCGCCAACCGGTGGCTGTAGGGCAGAACGGCGTGGGTCTGCGCGCCGAAGAAGTTGTTGTACCAGACGTTCAACATGCCCTGGATCGCCGGCAGGTTCTCCTCGAGCGGAGCCGTGCGGAAGTGCTCGTCCATCGCGTGGAAGCCGAACAGCATTTCGCCGAACGCCTGCCGGCCGATAGCCACCATCAGCGAAAAGCCGATGGCCGAGTCGTACGAGTAGCGGCCGCCAACCCAGTCCCAGAACTCGAGCATGTTGTCGGTGTCGATGCCGAACTCGGACACCGCCTTGGCGTTGGTCGACACGGCGACGAAGTGCTTGGCCACGGCGTCGTCGCCCGCCGCGACGCCGAGGCCGTCCAACAGCCAGTCGCGGGCGGCCGCCGCGTTTGTCAGCGTCTCGAGGGTCGTGAAAGTCTTCGAGCTGACGACGAACAGTGTGGTGGCCGGGTCGAGGTCGTGCACGGCAGCGTAGAGGTCGATCGGGTCGACATTCGACACGAAGCGGCTGGTGAGGCCGGGCTGGGCGTAGTCGGCCAAAGCCAACGTGGCCATGGCCGGCCCGAGGTCGGACCCGCCGATGCCGATGTTGACCACCGCGGCAATCCGCTTGCCCGTGGCGCCGGCCCAGGTGCCGTTCCGTATCCGCTCGGAGAGCGCCCCCATCTTGGCGAGCACCCGGTGGACGTCGCCCGTGACGTCCTGCCCGTCGACCTCTAGCTTCGTGCCCGGCGGCATGCGGAGAGCGACGTGGAGCACGGCGCGGTCCTCGGTGGTATTGATGTGCTCGCCGCGGAACATGGCGTTGCGACGCTCCTCGACGCGGCCAGCCCGCGCCAACGCAATGAGGAGGCGCAGTGTCTCGTCCGTCGCCCGCTGCTTGGAGTAGTCGAGCACGAGGTCCGCCGCCGCGACAGTCATCCGTTCGGCGCGTTGAGGATCGCCGGCAAAGAGGTCGCGCAGGTGGCGGGGCGAGATTTCCTCGTAGTGCGCGGCCAACGCCTTCCACTCGGGTGTCGCGGTGAGGTCCATCCGATGAATCTACGGCGCGGCCGCCGCCGTCACACCGGCCCCGTCGTCGCTCCCAGGAAATCGAGCATCGCCGGCATGGCGGCCGGGTCCTGCATCATGAAGATGTGGCCGCCGTCGAAGAATGCGAGCTCGGCGCCGGGGATCGTCGCGGCCAGGAACTCGCTGTTCTCGGGAGGCGCGAGCCCGTCGTAGCGACCACCGCACACGAGGGTGGGACAGCCGATCCGCTGCAGGCGGTCGGCCGTGTCGTGGTGGCTGCGTGCCTCGAGTTGCAGCAACGGCCCTTCGCCCAGGCCGCCGTCGGGCCCGCCGAGCTGGAACCCCTCGGCGATCAGCGCCACCATGTCGGGATTTTCCGCCCGCCAGGCCGCATCCCAACGCGTGTCGAGCAGTTGGAACCGCTTCTCCAGCGACGCGTGCGCATCGAGGCCGACGAGCTCGTGCAGCGGGTACGACGCGCCGCCGGACCCGCCGGCCGAGGTGCAGGCCAGCACGAGGCGCCCGACCCGCTCGGGGTGCCGGATGGCCAGCTCTTGGGCCACCATGCCGCCGAACGAGACGCCGAGCACGAGGCACGACTCCCAGGCGACGGCATCGAGCAGGCCGGTGGCGTCGTCCGCGTAGTCGGCCATCGTGTAGGGGCCTGCCGGGACCGCGGACTGGCCCAGGCCGCGCTGGTCGTATTGCAAGACCTCGAACGCCGCGAACTGAGGGTCGTCGGTCAGCCGCGGCGAGCGGCGCAGGTCCGCCCCCGTGCCCGAGATGAGGAGCAGGCGTTTCCCCGCTCCGGCCAGTTCGTAGTAGAGGTCGATGCCGTTGGCGCGGACGAACGGCACGGCCGGCTCAGCGCATGGCCAACTGGCCGGGCACGATCGGCGCCGGCAGCGAGGTCGTCCCCATTAGCCAGCGGTCCACGGCTGCCGCGCAGGAGCGTCCCTCCGCGATGGCCCACACGATCAGGCTCTGTCCGCGCGTCTGGTCGCCACAGACGAACACGCCCTCGACGTTGGTGGCCCACTCCCCGTCGGCGGCCACGCTGCCGCGGGGCCCGACCTCGACGCCCAGCTCGTCGACGGCGTTGCGCCGCTCGGTGCCGAGGAAGCCCATTGCCAGCAGGACGAGCTCGCACTCCAACTCGAACTCGGTGCCGGGGACCACCTCGAAGACCGGGCGCCCGTTCTCGGTACGCATCTCGACGGTGTGGCCCCGCAGCGCGCACACTGCGCCGGAGCCGTCGTCGACGAACTCGGTGGTCGTCACCGAGAAGAGGCGCTCGCCGCCCTCCTCGTGCGCGGCCGAGCTACGCAGGATGAGCGGCCACACCGGCCAGGGGTTGTCGGCCAGCCGGTCACTCGGCGGCTCTGGCATGATCTCGAACTGGTGCACCGAGGCGGCGCCCTGGCGGTGCGCCGTGCCGAGGCAGTCGGCGCCCGTGTCGCCACCCCCGATAATGACGACGCGCTTGCCGGCGGCCGTGATCGGCGACGACGCCAGCGCGCCCTCCTGGACCAGGTTGGCCGGCTTCAGGTACTCGAGCGCGTAATGGACGCCGTCGAGCTCGCGTCCCGGCACCGGCAGGTCACGCGGCAGGGTGGCCCCTGCGGCGAGCACGACCGCGTCGAAGTCGGCCCGGACCTCGGCGGCCGTGCGCACCCGCACGTCCGGGGCGCACGCGGTCCCCTGGCCGCGCTCCTCGCCCGGCTCGATCACACCGTCGGCGGGCGCAACCGAGCCCTCCGCCGCGCCGCCCACCGAGGTCGAGCACACGAAGGTCACGCCTTCGGCCTCCAGCTGGGCCAGGCGTCGGTCCAGCACGGCCTTCTCCATCTTGAATTCGGGGATCCCGTAGCGCAGCAGGCCGCCCGGCTTCTCGGCCCGCTCGAACACCGTCACCAGGTGACCCGCGCGCACCAACTGCTGCGCCGCCGCCAACCCGGCCGGCCCCGACCCCACGACCGCCACCGACTTACCCGTGCGCACCGTCGGTTGCTCGGGCGTGACCCAGCCCTCAGCCCATGCCCGCTCGACGATCTCGTACTCGATCCGCTCGATCGTCACCGGGTCCTCGTTGATCCCGAGCACACACGATGCCTCGCACGGTGCCGGGCAGAGGCGCCCCGTGAACTCGGGAAAGTTGTTCGTCGCGTGCAGCCGCTCCATCGCCTCGGGCCAGTCGTCGCGGTAGACGAGGTCGTTCCACTCGGGGATCAGGTTCCCCAGCGGGCACCCGTCGTGGCAGAAGGGTATGCCGCAGTCCATGCACCGAGCGCCCTGCACCTTCGTCGACTCCTCGGGAAAGGGCTCGTAGACCTCCCTCCAATCGCGCAAGCGCACCGGCACGGGGCGGCGGCGCGGCAGCTCGCGCCCGTGCTCCATGAAGCCCGTCGTCTTACCCATGTGCGGCCACCATCACAGCCTCGTCGACCGAGCGGCCCTCGGCCTCGGCGAGCCGGGTTGCCTCGAGGATGCGCCGGTAGTCGCGCGGCATGACTTTGACGAACTCGTGCACGTCGGTGTCCCAGTGTTCGAGGATGCGGGCCGCGACCTCGGACTCGGTCTCGACTCCGTGGCGCTCGACGAGGGAGTGCACGACGAAGCTATCGGAGGGATCCAGGGGTTCCACGTCGACCATCTCGAGGTTCACGCGCTGGCCGAATGTGCGCGTCGGGTCGTAAACGTAGGCGACGCCGCCGGACATGCCGGCCGCGAAGTTGCGGCCCGTCGGCCCGAGCACGACGACGAGGCCACCGGTCATGTACTCGCAACCATGGTCGCCCACGCCCTCGACCACCGCCGTGGCGCCGGAGTTGCGCACACAGAAGCGCTCCCCCACCTGGCCGCGGATGAACACCTCGCCGGCGGTTGCGCCGTAGAGGATGACGTTCCCCGCGATGATCTGCTCCTCCGCCACGAACGGGGAGTCGACTGGCGGGCGCACGACGAGGCGGCCGCCCGAAAGGCCCTTGCCGAAGTAGTCGTTCGCGTCGCCGTAGAGGCGCATCGTCACGCCGCACGGCACGAAAGCGCCGAAGCTCTGGCCGGCCGAGCCAAAGAACGTGAGCGAGATGGTGTCGTCGGGCAGGCCGTCGCCGCCGTAGCGGCGGCTGATCTCCGCGCCGAGCAGCGTGCCGACTGTGCGGTCGACGTTGCTGATCGGCAGCTCCATGGAGACCGGCGTAGCGTCGGCCAGAGCGGGCGCACAGGCGGGGAGGAACTGGTGGTCGAGTGCCTTCTCGAGCCCGTGATCCTGCAGGCGCGTCTGGCGCCGGCCCACGGTGTCGGGGACGTCGGGCTGGGCCAGCACGGCGGAGAGGTCGAGCCCCGAGGCCTTCCAGTGGCCCATGGCCACCTCCGTGTCGAGGAGGTCGACGCGGCCGATCGCCTCATCGAGCGAGCGCAGCCCGAGGGCGGCCAGGAGCTCGCGCACCTCCTCGGCGATGTACTCGAAGAATGTTTCGACGAACTCCGGCTTGCCGCTGTACTTCTTGCGCAGCGCGGGGTTCTGGGTGGCGATCCCGACCGGGCAGGTGTCGAGGTGGCAAACGCGCATCATGATGCAGCCCGAGACCACGAGCGGCGCCGTGGCGAAGCCGTACTCCTCCGCACCCAACAATGCGCCGATGATCACGTCGCGGCCCGTCTTGAGCTGCCCATCCACCTGGACCACGATGCGATCGCGCAGGCCGTTGACCAACAGCGTCTGCTGCGTCTCCGCCAGGCCGATCTCCCAAGGGATCCCGGCGTGCTTGAGCGACGTAAGCGGCGCGGCACCCGTGCCGCCGTCGTGGCCCGAGATCAGCACGACGTCGGAGTGCGCCTTGGCCACCCCGGCCGCCACCGTGCCGACACCCACCTCGGCAACGAGCTTCACGTGCACGCGGGCCTCGTGGTTGGATGACTTGAGGTCGTGGATCAGCTGCGCGATGTCCTCGATGGAGTAGATGTCGTGGTGCGGCGGCGGCGAAATCAGACCCACCCCAGGCGTCGAGCTCCGCGTCCGCGCGATCCACGGGTAGATCTTGATTCCCGCCAGCTGCCCGCCCTCGCCGGGCTTGGCGCCCTGGGCGATCTTGATCTGGAGGTCGTCCGAGTTGACGAGGTACTCGCTCGTCACGCCGAAGCGTCCGGACGCCACCTGCTTGATCGCGCTCCGCCGCAGGTCGCCGTTCGCATCGGGCGTGTAGCGGTCGGCGTCCTCGCCACCCTCGCCCGTGTTGGAACGCCCGCCGATGCGGTTCATAGCGATGGCGAGCGTCTCGTGCGCTTCCTTGGAAATCGACCCGTACGACATGGCACCCGTTGAGAACCTGGCCATTATCGAGGAGATCGGCTCGACTTCGTCGAGCGGCACCGGCCCGGTCGCCACAGGCCTGAGACGCAACAGGCCGCGCAGCGTCCCGATCTTCTCGGCCTGGTCGTCCACGGCCGCCGTGTACTCCTTGAAGATCTCGTAGCGCTTGGACCGCGTCGCATGCTGGAGCTTGAACACGGTCTTGGGGTTGAAGAGGTGGAATTCGCCCTCGCGCCGCCACTGGTACTCCCCGCCCACTTCGAGCTCGCGGTGCGCCCGCTCCGTCGGCCGCGGCTCGTGTGCCCGCAGGTGGCGCTCGGCCACCTCCGCCGCCAACACCGACAGCCCGACCCCACCGATGCGCGACGAAGTGCCTGTGAAGTACTCGTCGACGATGCTGGCATCGAGCCCGATCGCTTCGAAGACCTGAGCGCCGGTGTAGGACGCGACAGTGGAAATCCCCATCTTGGACATCACCTTGAGCACGCCTTTGCACGCGGCCTTGATGTAGTTGCGCCGGGCCTGCCGGGGCGAGACACCTTCGAGGAGCCCCTCGGAGATCATGTCGTCGATCGAGTCCAGGGCCAGGTACGGGTTCACGGCCGCCGCGCCGTACCCGATCAGCAGGGCCATGTGGTGAACCTCGCGGGCGTCGCCGGTCTCGACCACTAGCCCCACTTTCGTGCGGGTCTTCTCGCGCACCAGGTGGTGGTGGATCGCGGCCGTCAGCAATAAGGAAGGAATGGGCGCCCAATCGGCCGTGGCGTTGCGATCGGAAAGGACGATGACGTTCGCCCCGTCCGCGATCGCCTCGGAGACGCGCCGCCGCACGTCCTCGATGGCCTGGCGCAGCGCTTCGCCGCCCTCCTCGGTGGGCACGCCGGCCCGGCCGGCCTCGCGCACGTCGAAGAGCCCGTCGATGGCGAAGGCCTTGAAGCCCGGCGTCTCGCCGTGCTCGTTGACGTACATGAGCTTGGCCAGGTCGTCACGGTCGATGACGGGCAGCGGCAGGAGGATCTGGCGGCACGACCCGCACCGCGCCTCGAGCAGGTTCGCCTCGGGCCCGATCGTGGCCGCCAGCGACGTCACCAGCTCCTCGCGGATGGCGTCGAGCGGTGGGTTCGTGACCTGTGCGAAGAGCTGGGTGAAGTAGTCGTACAACAACCGCGAGCGGTCCGACAGGACGGCGATCGAGGTGTCCGAGCCCATGGAGCCGATCGGCTCGGCACCGCTCCTGGCCATCGGGGCGACGATGATCCGCAGCTCCTCGTTCGTGTACCCGAAGATGCGCTGCTGGGTGACGACGCGCCCGTGTTGCGGCGTCAGCATCGTACGGGCCGGGAGTTCCTCGAGCCGCACCTGGTCGGTCGCCAGCCATTCGTCGTAGGGATGCTCGGCTGCCAACTCGGCCTTGATCTCCTCGTCCTCGACGAGGCGGCCCTTCGAGGTGTCGACAAGGAACATGCGGCCCGGTTGGAGGCGACCCTTGCGCACGACGCGCTCGGGAGCGATGTCGAGGACGCCCACCTCGCTGGCGAGTACTACCAGGCCGTCATCGGTCACCCAGTAGCGCGATGGGCGCAGGCCGTTGCGGTCGAGGACCGCGCCCACGACGGTGCCGTCGGTGAACGAGATGGCTGCAGGCCCGTCCCATGGCTCCATGAGCGACGCGTGGTACCGGTAGAAAGCGCGCCGGTCGTGGTCCATCAGGGTGTGGTTCTCCCACGCCTCGGGGATCATCATCAGCACGGAGTGCGGCAGGGACCGGCCACCGAGGTGCAAGAGCTCGAGCACCTCGTCGAAGCTGGCCGAGTCGCTCGCCCCCGGTGTGCAGATCGGGTAGATGCGCGACAGGTCGCCCTCGATCAGTGATGTCTCGAGCAGCGCCTCGCGGGCGCGCATCCAGTTGCGGTTCCCGGCGAGCGTGTTGATCTCGCCGTTGTGGCAGAGATACCGGTACGGATGCGCCAGCGGCCAGCTCGGGAACGTATTGGTTGAGAAACGGGAGTGCACGAGCGCCAAGCCGGACTCGAAGGCCGGGTCCCGCAGGTCCGGGAAGAATTCGCGCAGCTGCTCGGACGTGAGCATGCCCTTGTAACAAACCGTGCGCGCCGACAGCGACGGGAAGTACAGGTTGTCGACCGCGTGCTCGGCCCGCTTGCGCAGCACGAAGGCGCGACGCTCGAGCGTCATCGTGTCGACCGCTTCGTCGGCCGGCGCCACGAAGAGCTGCTCGATCCGCGGCATAGCCCCGAGCGCGGTCCTCCCGAGGCCCTCGGACTCGATCGGCAGCTGGCGCCAGCCGAGCACGGAGAGGTTCTCCTCGCCTGCCAGCTGTTCGACCATGCTGCGGGCCTTGTGTGCGTCGTCCGCGTCGACAGGCAGGAACGCCAGGCCGACGGCATACCCCCCGGCTTCGGGCAGAGTGAAACCAGCGGCGTCGGCCGCACTGACAAAGAAGCGGTGCGGCACCTGCACCAGGATCCCGGCGCCGTCCCCCGTCTCCACCTCGGCGCCGGACGCGCCGCGGTGGGCCAGTCGCTCGAGGACGGTCAGCGCCTTGTCGACGATGTCGTGATCGGGCCGGCCGTGCAGATCCGCCACCATGCCGACACCGCAGGCGTCATGCTCGTAGTTCGGGTCGTAGAGGCCAAAGGCCATCGGCGTCCTTCCGAGGGGGAGAAGTTGAACGGGTGACCGGGACGACGTTGGCCCGAAGGTGAACAACCAGGATACACGACGCCGCTCGTAGGCTTGGCACATGGCCACGCAGACACACGTCGTAGGGGGCGGGGTCATCGGCCTCACCACCGCGTGGGAATTGTCACGCAACGGTCATGAAGTGACGGTCGTGTCACCGACGCCCGGTTGCGACGGCGCGTCGTGGGTGGCGGCGGGGATGCTCGCACCGGTCACCGAAGCCCAGTTCGGCGAGTCCGCGCTGACGGCATTGCTGCTCGAGGGCGCCGCCCGCTGGCCTGCGTTCGCCGTTGCGCTCGAAGCGGCGTGCGGCCAGTCCATCGGGTACGAGACCGCTGGCACGCTCACCGTTGCTCTCGATGCATCCGACCGCGCCAGCCTCGAGGACCTCCTCGCCTACCAGCATTCGCTCGGGCTCGACGCCGCGCGCCGCAGCGCGAGCGAGTGCCGCGGGCTGGTCCCGGCGCTGAGCCCGTCATTACGCGGCGGCATCGAGGTGCCCGGCGACCACCAGGTCGACAACCGCGCCCTCCTCGCGGCCCTCGTCGAGGCGAACCGCGCGGCCGGCGCCACCTTCGAGGAGAGCAGTGTGACCGCCGTCGCAGACGGGCCAGAGCTCGTCCTCAATGACGGCCGTCGCCTCCGCCCGGACCAGGTCGTCCTCGCTGCAGGGGTCGGCCTGCCGGACATCGCGGGCCTGGGCGCGATGCAGAGGCCGGACGTCCGGCCGGTGAAGGGGCACATCCTTCGCCTCGGCCCGGCACCGGGCAGGCGCGCCCCCTGCTTCGCCGTACGGTCCGCGGCCTGGTGCGCGGGCATTCCGTCTACCTCGTGCCCCGGCGTGACGGCTCCCTCGTCGTGGGTGCGACGGTCGAAGAACGCGGGGCTGACACCACCGTGCAGGCCGGCGCCGTACACGAGTTGCTCTGCGACGCGCGCGCCATCGTGCCCGGTGTCGACGAACTCGAATTGCGCGAGGCGGCCGCCGGACTGCGCCCAGCCACACCCGACAACATGCCACGCATCGGTTGGAGCGGCATCGAGAACGTCGCCGTTGCGACGGGCCATTACCGCAACGGCATCCTCCTCGCCCCCCTCACCGCCGCCGTCGTGGTCGACCTGCTCGGCCGACGGCCGATGACACCGCTGCTCGAATCCTTGGCCCCGGCATGAGCGACATCGCGCTGAACATCAACGGTGAACCTGTCCGCGTGGCCGTCGGTTCGACGATCGCCGATCTGGTCCGCCGGCTCACCGAGGAGGTCGACCCCAAGGGTGTCGCCGTCGCCGTCGACCGCTGTGTCGTGCCCCGCTCGCTGTGGGCAACCACCCCAGTCCGCGCTGGATCCCTGGTAGAGGTCGTGAGCGCGGCCGCGGGGGGCTGACCCTATTGAGATCGCCGGGCGGGCGATGCCAGAATCGCCCGATGCCCGAAACGCCCCACACCGGCCCCACCGCGTTCGTCCTCGCCGGTGGCGGCACCAAGGGGTCGTTCGAGGTCGGCGTGTTGCAGTATCTCGTCGGCGTCGAACAGATCGCCCCGGAGGTCATCACCGCGACCTCGGCCGGCGCGATCGCGGCGACGGTGCTCGCACAAGCACGGACGCTGGACGAGTTCGCCGCACGCGTCGATGAGATCGGCGATGACGTGCTCGCGTGGACGCACACCGAGAACGTCTTCGGCAAACAGGCATGGCTGAGCGCACTCGACGGCACCGCCCTCGGGCGCGAGATCCACCACGAGCTCACGGAAGGAACTCGCCCTCCGTTCCCGCTCAACCCCGCCGCCGTGCTCGCCACGAGTAGCGGCGCCCCCCCACCCGCCGCTATTGGAAAGTCAGAACGCCGCGCCGCGAGGCGGTCCCGGCGGAAGCGCCAGCGCCACCTGCTGCGGCTCGTCGCCGGGGCCGGTCTGCGGCTCCCCCGGGTGCGGCGTCGCTTCCGCTCGAGCGGCGCCTCCGTCCTCAACCTCGACCCTCTGGCCGCGGCTCTCCGGCACGGTTCGAGCGAAGGAGTCCGTGCGGTCGATCCTGCCCTCGTGACGCGGCCCGGCCTTCAGCTCCGTCTCGCCGTGACCGCCCTCCGGGCCGGCGTCGTGCGCTACGTGACCGAGGACGGGACGATCGTGGAGGCGGACGCCCGCACACCTGCACCGGGCCAGGCCGCCGGCCCGGTCGATCTCATCGACGGAGCCATCGCCTCGGCCAGTGTGCCCATGATCTTCCCGCCCCACTCCATGGCTGATGACGACTACGTCGACGGCGGAGTCGTCGAGATCATCCCCGTGCGGGCCGCAGTCGAGCTGGGCGCGACGCGCATCTTTGCCGTCGTTGCGGTCCCGCTTGCCGTGCCACGCGACGATCGGGACTACGCCACGGCACCGGCGGGCTACATCGGGCTGCGCTCTATGGGCATGATCGGCGTGGCCGAGCGCCAGATCTCGAACCTGTACGCCGCGCTCCCGGCCGGGTCGACGCTCACGGTCATCGACCCAGTGGTCGACGTTGTCGGCCTCTTCGAGATCCAGCCCGGCCTCTTGCGCATCAACAAGGACTATGGCTGGCTGCGCGCGGCCGACGTTCTGGCGGAAGGCGACCCCGACCTCTTGGCCGACATTGCAGCCGGCACTCATGAGCTCATCGAGGCACGCTGCGAGGCCTGGCGCCTCGAGGCTGTGCTCTGGGCCGAGGATCGGAAGAGAGACCCCGATGCCGTAGAGGGCGCTCTCGCGCTCGTGCGCGAACAGAAGGAACGGGTCCGTGGCCTCGTCGAGCGCCGCAAGCAACTCGGTTTCCCCGTGCCCGACGATTGCGAAGCGTGGTGGACCGAGTACGAGGGGCATACCGGCGAGCGCCCGGCGCGCCTGCCGAGCCGGCTGGCTCCGCGCGCCTGAGAGTTCAGACGGTCGGTCCCCCGAGCCACCCGCGGCGCCGGAAGAGCGCAACCAGGAAGACGACGGCGGCGAGTTCGAGGCCGATGCCGAGCACGAAGAAGCTCCACGTCGGAGCGAGCCAGACCCGCACCATGTAGGCGAAGTTCTGACCGAAGAAGCCGGTCATGAAGCTCAGCGGCAAGAAGATCGTCGCGATGATCGTCAACTGCTTCATCACGACGTTGAGGCGGTTCGACACAGTCGAAAGGTGCGTATCCATCACGCCGCTCAAGAGGTCCCGGTAGTTGTCCACCAGGTCGGCTAGTCGGATGAGATGGTCGTAGAGGTCCCGGAAGTAGCGCGACGCCTCGTCCGTCATTCCCGGTACTTCCGCTACGCCGGAGTTGATGCTGGCCATCATGTCGCGTTGAGGTGCGAGCACCTTGCGCATGTCCATGAGGGTGCGCTTCATGCCGAACAGCTCACCGAGCTGCTCCTCGGTCGGCGCCTTCAAGATATCGTCTTCGAGCTCGTCGATCCGGTCGTCGAACTTGGAGAGCGCCGGGAAGAAGCTGTCCACCAGCGCACTGACGATGAGGTAGACGATCACGATCTGTGGCGACGCCGCGTCCTTGGCGTGGTGCTGGTCGATCCGGGCCCGCACCTGGGCCGTGGCTGGGCAGTCTTCTCCACGGTGCACCGTCACTACGTAGCGGTCGGTCCAGAAAATGTGGACCTCCGCCCGGCCGGTGCGGTCGGGATCCGCGCCCCGGGCCACGAGGTACATGAAGGTGTCGTAGTCGTCGATGCGCGGCCGCTGGTTGAACCGCTCAGCCGACTGCACCGCTAGTGGGTGGAACTTGAAATGGACGCTCAGCAGCTCGGAAACGGTACCGTCGGTTGCATCGTCATCGAGGTCGAGCCAGAAGAATTCGTGGCTCCCCAGCGCAGAGAGCACGTTCTCCGACGTGGCCGGCTCGTCGCGGACTCCGATGCGGAGCGTTCCCTTCAGCACCGCCCCAGTCTCACGTCCCGACCGCCACCGCGGTGGGATAGCCGGCGGTGCGGGAGCGAATGGTCAGTCAAACCGAGCCGGGTCGAAGGAGTCCGGCAGGGGTGCCTCGTCAGTCGCTAGATCCGTCGCGGCGATGGCGTGTGCCAGCACCCGGGCCGAGTAGGGGCCTTGCAACAGGCCGTTGGGACCGTGCCCCGTGGCGACCCAGGCGTTCGACCAGCCCGGGACCCGCCCGACGAGCGCGCGGTCGTCGGGAGAGGTCGGCCGCAACCCGACCCGCGACTCGCCGTAGGTGGCGCCGGCGAGCCCGGGGGCGACGGCGAGGCACTCGCGCAGCAACTCGTGCAGCCCTGCCGCAGTTGCATCGACCGAGAACCCGGCACCGGGCTCGAAGGTACCGCCGCACGCCACCCGGCCGCCCGGCCAGGGCACGAGGTAGTGGCTGAGCAGCGGCTGCGCGATTGGCCAAATGTCGGTCTCCGCGTCGACACCGAGGTGCACAATCTGGCCCTTGGTCGGGCCCACCGGGAGCTCGTGTCCCAACCACTCCCCCATCGCCGCCGTCCACGCACCTCCCGCCACCGCCAGCGCAGCGCATTCGACGTTGTGCTCACCCTGGATCGCAATGGACGTGACGTCGCGGGCACCGTTGGTTCTCGCGGCCACGCCGTGTACCGACCCCGCCAGGAAGGTGACACCGTGCTTCGCCGCGGCCGCCCGCAACGCGGCCGCCATGCCGCGACCGTCGACCCGCGCCGACGAAGGGCAATACAGCGCCCGATGCAGGGGTCCGAGGGGCGGGAAGAGTCGGCGCGCCTCGTCGGGTGAGATCTCGGCGACGTCGCCGCCGCCCCGCCGCAAGGCGATCTCAGCAAAGGGTGAGAACCACGAGTCCTCGTGCTCGCGCAGGCCGAGCGAGAGCAACCCGCATACGCCGTAACCGGTCGCGGCCACGTCGACTCCGTCCTCTTCTAAGCGGCGCAACAGCTGTGGGTAGTGCGCGCCGCACTGGTGCAGGAAGGGCCAGAGCGCGCCATCGGTGTCGTGGCTGGTGCCGGGTGAGAGGATGCCTGCGCCGGCGTCGGTGGCACGGCCCGCGTGTGCCGCGTCGACCACGGTGACCGAGAGGTCAAGGCATGCCAGTTCGTAGGCGAGCGAGAGGCCGACCAATCCGGCACCGACGACGGCCACGTCGCAGCGGTCCCCGGTCACGCCACGAGTCCATCAGGCCCGGCGCCGCCCCGCCAGCCGGTGCGACACACTGAGGCTGTGGACGTACTGCGGACACCCGACGAACGGTTCGGCGCACACCCGGGCTTTCCGTTCCGCCCGCACTACGTCGAGCTGCCCGACGGGCTGCGGATGCACTACGTCGACGAAGGCCCTCGTGACGCGGAAGCCGTCCTGCTGCTCCATGGCCAGCCGACATGGTCCTACCTCTATCGCAGGGTGATCGACCGGCTCGTGGCGCAGGGTTTGCGCGCGGTGGCACCGGACCTCGTTGGTTTCGGGCGATCCGACAAGCCGGCAGCGCGGACGGCGCACTCGCTCCGAGGCCATGTGGCCTGGATGGCACAGTTCGCCGGCGCCCTCGGACTCCGTAACGTCACGCTCGTCGTCCAGGATTGGGGTGGACCGATCGGGCTTGGCCTACTGAGGGCTCGCCCGGGTCTGGTGGCGCGTGTGGTGGCCGCCAATACCGCGCTGCATACGGCGGAGAGGACGCTCGCGGGGCGCCTCGCTTGGCCGGTCTACGCGGCGGACGATGCGACGGTCACGGTGGGTCAGACAATCCTCGACTACCAACGCCTGACCCAGGAACTCATGCCGTTCCGGCCCAGCCTGTTCGTGCAGGGCGCCACCACTTCCGAGGTGCCCGCGGACGTCCTGGCGGCCTACGATGCGCCGTTCCCTGACGAGTCGTACTGCGCCGGGCCGCGCCAATTGCCCCTGCTGATGGGTCTCACGCCATCGAGCGAATGTGCCCGAGTGAATCGCCGGACGTTCGAGGCGCTGGCCGAATTCGACGGCCCGTTCGTCACCGCGTTCTCCGACGGAGACCCCGGCACCGCCGGCTGGGCCGAGGTGTTGCGGGAACGTGTGCCGGGTGCACAAGGGCCCCCGCACGTCACGATCGAGGGCGCGGGCCATTTCCTCCAAGAGGACCGGGGGGCGGAGTTGGCCGACGTCGTGCTCCAAGTGGTCAGTTTGCCGACCGCTCGAGGGGACTGAAGCAGAGCGTTCGCTACGAGGCGGGCTTGGACTCTCCGCCGTCGGACGCGGGTGCGGCGGTCAACGCGTCGGGCTCGGGGGCGCCCGTGCCCAGCTGCGCCTTGAGCGCTGCGAGCTCGTTGTCGACCTCCGAGTCCTTCCCGACCTGGTCGAGCTCCTTCTGGATGTCGTCCGTGCCGCCTCCGACGTCCTCGAGGACGCCGGACTCGAGCAACTCGTCGAGCGCGCCCGAGCGGGCCTGCATGGTCGAGATCTTGTCCTGTGCCCGTTGCAGGGTCTGCCCCGAGTCCTTGAAGGACTTCGAGATCCCCGCTGTGCTCTCGTCGACACTGGAGACGGCGGCGGCAGCGGTGTACTCCGCCTTGAGCGTCTCCTTCTGCGTGCGGAAGTCGTTGACTCGCTTCTGCAACGCGTTCATGGTCTGGGTGAGCTTCTGCTCCTCTTCGCCGAGCTGTTGGTGCTGGGGTTCCATCTCGTCGATCTGCTGCTGGGCCGTGGCCTTGCGGGCCAACGCCTCCTTGGCCAGGTCCTCCCGGTTGGCCTGGAGTGCCTGCTTGGCCTGGTCCTGCAGGTGGTCGACGGAGTGCTGTAGCTGCTCTTCCTGGAGCTCGAGCCGCTTCTTCGAGGCCGCGATGTCGACGAGGGCGCGGCGGACCTGGGTGAGTTGCTCGAGCATCTTCTCGTAAGAGAGGTCGAGCATCTCGTCGGGCTTCTCGGCGGCGTCGAGCGCCTTGTTCGCCTTCGCCTGAACGATGTCGTGGGCCCGCTCAAAGATGCCAGCCATGGCTGCCTCCTACCTGATCTCGCTCTGTGACCCCACCATAGGTTCGATTCCCGCGACGTGAGGCCGCGGTCTCGCGAACGGCCAGGAGGAAAGAGGTGCGAAGAGGTGCCGGCTCGGTTCAGGAGCCGGAGGCGGCGATGACGGCGCCATTGAGGTGCGTGCCCGACATGTCACCGTCGCTCGGCGCATCACCGAAGTTGTAGACCGTGCCCTGGGCCGTCACGACCCAGTACCCGCCGCCGTCCGACGTGGAGAAGATGGACGCCGCCGGGTCGAAGCCCCCGGCAGATCCGGGCGGTGGGCTCCCCAGACTGGGCGCATCGCCGAACGGGAAGACTTGCCCGTTGGACTCGAGGAGCCAGTACCCGCCCCCGTCGGGCGTGGCCACCGCCGAGCTGAAGGTCGCGGCCTGCTGTCCGGGCGAGCCGTGGTTCACCGCATCGCCGAAGGCGTAGACGTGGCCCGTGGTCGTGACGACCCAGTAGCCGCCGCCCGTTGCGTCGGGCACGACGGCGACCGCCGCGCCGCTACAACCGCCGATGCCCGGGCAGGAGCCCGCAAAGGTCGCATCGCCGAACGCGAAGACCCCACCGTCGGACGCCACCATGAA
The DNA here is from genome assembly GCA_963777485.1 of uncultured Acidimicrobiaceae bacterium. Lineage (GTDB taxonomy): Bacteria > Actinomycetota > Acidimicrobiia > Acidimicrobiales > RAAP-2 > Bog-473. Next base: position 1,179,402 of record CAVZQP010000001.1, read on the forward strand.
GTAGCCGCGGTCGTCGTGGCTGGCAACCATCCCCACGATCGGCGCGTTGAGGCTGTGCGGCTTGCCGGACCCGGCCGGGTTGAAACCGAGGCCGGGCATCGAGCCGTAGAACTGCGTGTCCCCGAAGGCGAAGACACCACCGTCGGACGCATCGAGCCAGTAGCCGCCGCGGTCGGGCGTCGGGACGATGCCGACCACCGGTCGCTGCAGCGCGACGCCGCCCATGGAGCCGTGGAACTGCGCCGAGCCGAACGAGAAGATGCCGCCGTCGGAACCGACGAGCCAGTAGCCGTGGGTCGCCGGGGGTGGCGGTGGCGGTGGCGGAGGAGGAGGCGGCGGCGGTGGCGGTGGCGTCGTTCCGGTGATCGTCAAGGTGAAGGCCTGGGTGCCCGCAGGCGAGACGCCGTTCACGGCCTTGAGGCAGATCGTGTAGCTCGAGCTGTCGTTCGTGCTCGGCGTCCCCTCCAACGTGGCGATGGAGCCACCGGTGTAGACCAGCGAGACGTCCGATGGCAGAGCGGACGGTGTACAGCCGCTGAAAGCGGTGTCCGTGATGGACGTGACCGCGGGCGTGCCCCTCGCCAAGATGAGCGCCGAGTTCGCCGAGCCGGCCTCGAACGTCGCCCCGTGGAAGGTGGTGATGCACGGGGCGTCCGTACTCCCACTGCTCGTGTACGTGTAACTGTCGGCGCCGCTGACCGGCGTGGTGCCCGCCGGGGTCGTCACGGTGACATTGACGGGGCCCGGACTGACGGACCCGGGGATGGTCGTCGTGATCGAGTTCGAGGTGTAGCTCATCGAGCCGATGCTGGCGACGGTGCCGAAGTCGACGATCGGGGTCGCTCCCGCGTTGAAATTCGTCCCGGTGATGGTGATGCTGCCACACGCGATCTCGGATCCGGACGCCGGCGAAATCGACGAGATCGTGGGTGCGCCTGTCGGCGCGTAGGTGAACTCGTTGACCTGGGCGACCCCGGTGGAGCTCGATGAGCCGGCGGTGGTGCTGACGGTAACGGCGACGGTGTCGGCCGCGCTGCCGGCGGGGTCCGCAGGCGCGTCGGCTGTCAGCTCCCCGTCCCAGTTCACCACCACATTGGTGGCGGGGACGCCCCCGAAGAAGACGGTGGGCAGCGTTGCGGTGCCGAAGTAGTTGCCCTCGATGGTCACCGGTGTCCCCGCTGCCGTGCTGGAGGACGAGGCCGGCAGAACCTGGACGACGTCCGGGGCGGTGGCCGTAGCCGGCGTGGGCAGCGCGCTCGGTGTCAGCGTGTCAACGAGAGAGTCGGCGGGGTTCGCCTGGTTCGCGAAGATCTGGGCGTACTGGCCGTTCGCTGTGTCCCCGTCGCCCATCTGCGGGGTCGTGGTGCCAGTCGCCGTCCAGGGCCCGAGAATGGCATTGCGATGGCCCCAGCAGTCGGTCGAGGACGACGAGGCGCACAAGAGGTTGGTGCCGCCGTAACCGTCGTTGTACATCCAGGCGAAGTCGGCGCCGAGCGGGGTGTAGTCCTGGGCGAAGATCGACTGCGCTGTAGAGAAGTGGTACCCGCTCGGAGGTGAGGGGTCCTGGCTCGTTTGCGCACCGGCAAGGGCTGCGGTGTTGAGCTGTGGGTCAAGGCCGGAGAATTGCGACAGCCCGCGGTCTCCCCGCTCCTCGTCGGTCAGGATGAGCTGCTGCATGGTGACGGTCTGGCTGGCGTAGTTACCGGGCAACACCATCGGGCCGAGGCCCTCCAGCCAACGCGCGTAGTTGATGTTGTGCAGGATCGAGTCGATGCAGCCGGCGCTGTGGTCGTCGACCGGTGTGAGCGTGCACGCGGGCTTCACCTGCGGCGGGACGTTGGCCGATGGGTTCGCGGGCGGGACGATGCCGCTCGCGCCGGCAACGGCCTGTGGCAGCACGCCGAGCGCGATGGTGGACCCCACAACGATGATTGTTCCCGCGATGGCTTGCACGACCCTTTTCGATTGGACGCGCGCGCCCCTGCGCCGCTGCATCACGCTTTCCCGAGCCCCCTCTTGGAATTGAGATCAGCCGGGGCAACGTAACATCTTCGGCTGCTTCGTCCGAGGGTCCCGACCCGAAGTTGTCACCGGGTTGGGGGCAATGGGTCTGGAGGACTACTCCGAACGTGGGCCTGCCCGACGGGTGCCGCTAATGTCGGCGGTGCGACGCAACCACCGGGCGGGAAGGGAGTGCGGCGATGCGGGACACGCGGGCGGACGCGGCACACCGAAGGACCGCGCAGTGAGACCTCGGTCGCCGTCGGTGATGGCACTGCTCGCACTGCTCGCGCTGTGGTCGGCCGTCCTCCTCGGTACCGGTGGCGCCGCAGCTGCCGATGCGGGGCCGACCCGGGCGCCGTCGGTGCCGTACGCATCCCCGGACACCCCGGGCCCGGCGCTCGACGTCCCGGCCGGCCAGCTCGACTCCGCCCTGACGTGTTCGGCGACGGCGGCGGCACCCACCCGCGACATCATCCTCGTCCTGCCCCCGACGCTGTTCGACCCGGGTGAGGCCTATGACTGGAACTATCTCCCCGCATTCGCCGCCCGGCGGTGGCCGTACTGCGAGCTCACGGTGCCCGACCATTCGGACGGCGACATCCAGGTCGCAGCGGAGTACGTGGTCAACGCCGTCCGTTCCCTGTACGCGCTCTCCGGCCGTCAGGTCGAGCTGTTCGGCTGGAGCCAGGGTGCGAGCACCCTCCCGCGCTGGGCGCTCCGGTGGTGGCCCGACATCCGGCCGATGGTGGCCTCGCTCGTCGGGCTGGCACCGGACAACGAGTACGGCACGACGGACCCGGCGATCGAGAGCGTCTGCGCGTACGAGTGCTTCCCCGCCGCCTGGCAGGAGACGCACCGGCTCATCGGGGGCGAGTCCAACTTCATGGCCGCGATGAACTCGGACGAACAGACCTTCCCCGGGATCGCGTACACGGACATCTGGAGCGAGCTCGACGAGGTGGCAGGCTGGAACATCGGGTCCGACAAGGTGTCCCCGCTGCCGCCGGCACCGAACGTGCTCGACGTGTCGACGCAGTCGCTCTGCCCGCTCCAGGTGGACGAGCACCTCACGATCCCGGCGGACGGAGTGGCCTACGCAGTCGCAATGGCGGCCCTGGCCGCACCGGGCCAGCTGCCGGACCTGGCCGGCATCGATCGCGCCACGGTGTGCCCTCAGCTGCTGATGCCCACCGTGACGCCCCTGTCGTTGGCGGTGCACGAGGCGCAGCTGGTGGCGCTGGTCGGTGAGCGGGCCACGGTCGGCATGATCACGAGGGAGCCGCCTCTCCGGTGCTACGTGACGGCCTCGTGCGGGAGCGCCCCTCGGTCCTAGCGCCTAGGGGCGCTGACCAGGACCGATCCGGGGCAGACAACCCGGTATCAAGTAATCCACAGGGGCATCCGATATTTCAGGAATGCGGGAAGAAGGGGGTGGACGCATGTTTCTCGCGACGCGGCTGGGTCGCGTCGCGGCGGTCGCGCTCCCGAGCGCCGGCACGGCCTTGGCGTTCGTGGTCATGTCCCGGTACAACCTCATTGGCGACAAGCCGGTCTGGGTGATCCTGATCCTGCTCGCCCTCGGAGCGGTGATCGGCGAATCGATGGGCCGGCTCCTCGAGGCAGACCCGAACGGATGGAAGCTGCACGCCGGCGTCGGCCTCCAGTGCCTGGGCGTCGCCGCGATTATCTATGCCATCGGATGGGGCCCCACTCTGGCCATCGGTTTCCTCTTCGTTGCGGCCCGCGCGCTCGACATCGTGGGCTCCCGGGTCTGGCCCATCGTCGTCATCTGGACCGCCATCGCGACGCTGGCGGGGCAGATCGCAATCGGCGTGGGCCTCGTCAGCACCTACGTGCCGACGCCGTCGGTGCACGGCCTCGCCGTCCTCAGCGTGCTCGGCGTGTGGTTCGTGACCTGGGTCCTCGCCGGCAAAGTCCGGCAGAGCGAGATCGCCCTCGGCGAACGTGACCGCGCCGCGAACGACGTCCGTTCCACGCTCTCCCTACTCACCGCGACCCTCGACTCGACTGCAGACGGCATCCTCGTCGTGGACAACGCGGGCAACATCGCGCAATTCAACGCGCGCTTCGCCGAACTGTGGTGCCTCCCCGACGCCATCCTGGAAAGCCGGGACGACGAAGCCGCGGTCCAATTCGTCCTCGACCAGCTCCGCTATCCGGAGGCGTTCCTGTCGAAAGTTGAAGAGCTCTACGCCCATCCCGAGGCGGAGAGCGACGACATCCTGCTCTTCAAGGACGGGCGCGTCTTCGAGCGGCACTCACTCCCACAGAAGATCGAAGGAGACGTCGTCGGCCGGGTCTGGAGCTTCCGCGACGTCACGGACCACCACCGCCTGCTCGGAGAGCTCGAGCACCAGGCGTTCCACGACGGGCTCACCGGGCTGGCCAACCGGTCGCTCCTGCGCAACCGTTTGGACCACGCGTTGTTGCGCGCCCACCGCACCGGTATCGCGGTGGGCGTCCTGTTCTGCGACATGGACGGCTTCAAGATGGTCAACGACACGCTCGGGCACGACGTCGGGGACCTCATCCTGGTGGAGGTCGGTCAACGCATCGACGGCTGCCTGCGCGAGGACGACACCGTCGCCCGGCTGGGCGGTGACGAATTCGCCATCATCCTCGACGGCACCTCGCACATCGACGCGGTGGATGCGGGGAGCCGCGTCCTCCAGGCACTCCGGGAGCCGTTCGACGTCAACGGTCGGGACATCAGTATCCGGGCCTCGATCGGCGTGACACTCACCAGCGCGGGCTCGCTGGAGGCGGAGGCGCTGCTCTGCGAGGCGGACATCGCGATGTACGCCGCCAAGGCCGCCGGCCGGGACTGCCTCATGACCTTCGAACCCGAGATGCAGAGCACCATGGCTGCCCGGCACGCCCTGCACGCCGACCTGCGCCAGGCCGTGCGGGACTACGGGGAGCTCAGCCTCCATTACCAGCCCGTCTTCGACCTGGTGACGGGCCGACCGGTCTACACCGAGGCGCTCGTGCGCTGGAACCACCCACAGCGAGGCTTCATCTCGCCGGAGGAGTTCATCCCCGTGGCCGAGGAGATGGGTCTCCTCAGCGAAATCGGCCGTTACGTCCTCCGCGAGGCCTGTCAGCAGGTCGTGCGCTGGCGGTTGCTGCCGGCGGCCAAGGACATGAGCGTGGCCGTCAACGTGTCCGCCTACCAGCTCTACGACAACCGTTTCGTGGGCGAGGTCGAGGCAGCACTCATCGACAGCGGGCTGCCGCCGAGTGGCCTGGTGCTCGAGCTGACCGAGAGCGCGCTGCTCTCCGACACCGACCGCGTCCACCACCGTCTGGCCCGGCTGCGCGAGATCGGCGTGAAGATCGCGATCGACGACTTCGGCACGGGCTACTCGTCGCTGTCGTACCTGCGCCGGCTGCCGATCGACGTCCTCAAGATCGACCGCTCCTTCGTGAGCGAGCTCGGCACCTCGTCGGTCCAACAGGCCCGCTCGCTCGTCCGCTCCATCGTGGGGCTTGGGCACGACCTCTGCCTGACGGTCGTTGCCGAGGGAATCGAGACCCAGAACGAGCTCGACGACGTGCGGGCGGCGCGTTGCGACCTCGGACAGGGGTTCTTCCTCGGTGCCCCGCTGCCTCCGGCCGAATTCGAAGAAGCGCTCTGCCACCAACGAGCGGTCCACTCCTTCGCCGACGCCGACGGCGACGGCGACGACGACCTCGTGCGGCCGACGCCCTCTCTCGTGACCCCACGGCACGACCGCAGTGCCCCCGGCAGAGCCGCGGAGTTCTCGCTCACGCGCTGGCGCTAACCGCAAAGGCGTCCCCTAGGAGGACGCGGGCCCCGCGGGCGGTGTTTGTGCGCTCCATGTGTGCTCGGACCAGCGGGTCCCGTCCCACCACCTCAACAGGCCGGGTGCGGCAACGTCGGGATACCAGCCTGCCGGAGCCGACCCGGCATACGCGATCGGCCCCAGGTCCGGCTCCCAGCCGGCGTAGGTCATGCGGCCAGGGCCGTACGCACCCCGTTGCGCCGCCTCCCGGACGGCGATGAGCTTCTTGCGGATGTTGAACCAGTAGATGAGAGCCGGAATCGCCAAGAAGTTGACGAGGACGACGAGAAGGATCCACAGGATCTTCTCCTGACCCGCCAGCTTCCATTCCCAGTCGGGGCGCTTGACCATGTCGACCAGGGCCACGATGAACAGCACCAGCGACCCGATGCCCACGAGGAAGAAGATGACGAAGAACACGATGAACCCCGCGGGGATCGACGTGTTGTCCGCCGTGAGCACCACCGACCCAGGCTAGGCCCTACTATCGGCCCGCCTCCTATGCGTCCTGCGTGTACCGCCCCGCGCCGTCGACAACGATCACGCGTGCACGCGCGGCGGTTCGGAATGTCGCAGCGATGGCTCGCTGTCGCCTCGGGCGGCCTGAGCGCGGCGCTCGCGGTGCTGAGTGCGTCGTCATCCGTCGCCGGGGCGTCGGGACAGTCAGCGCCGACGGGTCCTCAGGATCTGACGACCGCCCTCGCCGCAATCGAAAACCAGTCCCGTTTTGACCATTCCACGTGGGGCTACCAGGTTGTCGATCAAGAGAGCGGCCACGTCCTGGCGGCGCAGAACGCGCAGAGCATGTTCGACCCCGGATCAACCATGAAGATCTATTCGAGTGCGACCGCGCTCCGCCTCTACGGACCCGACTATCGCTTCACCACCCCCGCCTACCGGCAGGGGACGATGACCGGGAGCACGCTCAACGGGAACCTGGTGCTGGTGGGCTCGGGCGACCTGAGTCTGGGCCTGCGCGACCAGCCGGACGGCACGCTGTACTACGAGAGCCTGCCCAAATTGGACCAGAGCTACGCCGACATCGGCCTCCCGGATGCGGTCGAGCCACCCGGAAACCCCTTGACCGGCCTGGACCAAATCGCCGCCGAGGTCCACGCGTCGGGCATTACCCGGGTGAACGGCAACGTCGTCGTCGACGACCGCCTCTTCACCCCCTTCAACGGTTTCCCCGACGGGGAGATCTCGCCCATCTGGGTGAACGAGAACCTGGTCGATGCACTGGTCACCCCTGGCGCGGCCGGACAAGCCGCGAACGTGAACTGGCGGCCGATGACCGCGCAATACACGGTCGCCGACCGCGTGACAACGGTCGGCGCCAATGGGTCCACATCTCTCCAGATCACCGAGCCGAACCCGGGCAACCTCGTCGTGACGGGGCAGATCGCCGCCGGCAGCACTCCGACACTGGTCGTGCACGAGGTCGACGACCCGTCGGCGTTCGCCCGGTCCGCGTTCATCGAGGCCCTGCAACAGGCCGGCGTGACGGTCACCGCGGCGCCGGCAGGCCCGAACCCCGCGAACCAGCTCCCGGCAAAGGGGAGTTATCAGGCGAGTGACATGGTCGGTGACTACGTGTCCCCTCCCCTGTCGCAGTTCATCAACCTCATCTTGAAGGTCAGCTACAACCGCGGCGCCGACCTGATGACCTGTCTCGCCGCAGTCAAGGTGGGGAGCACTGATTGCTCGCAAGGGCTGCTCCCAGAACTGACGACGATCAAGGATTTCGGGATTTCCTCGGAGAGCGTCATTCCCTTCGACGGCGCCGGATCGGATGACCAGGGACGGACGACCGTTGCTGCGATGGCTACCTTCCTGCGGCGCGCCACTGGTACCAGCTATGGCAAGACGCTCTACGACGGCCTCCCGGTGCTCGGCCGCAGCGGGACCTTGGCCAACGTGCTTCCCGACTCTCCGGTGGCCGGGCATGCGCAGGTCAAGACGGGGAACCGTGCGGTTGGCTCAACGACGAACCAGGAAATTCTGCTCGGCAACAGTCTTGCCGGTTACCTCGAAACCAAGTCCGGGCGCCGTGTGACGTTCATGATCGCCGTCGGTAACGTTCCGATTACTTCGGCTTCGGGAATCCTCGAAGTCACGGGCGAACAGGCGCAGATGTTGGCGGCGATGTACAAGGACCTCTGACCCGAACCATCTCTCAAGCGCCGGTCAGTCCCAGGTCCTCCAGCCACGTCGCAAGGAGTTCGGTCCAGCGGTCGGAGGGCAGACCCTGGCGGATCATGCCGAATCCGTGCGCTCCTCGGGCGAACACGTGGAGCTCCGACGACCGGCCAGCCGCCGACCAGTCGGCGTGGAGGCCCTCGACGATCCTGACCAAGATGTCATCCCGCGCGACCGCGCCGAAGAGTGGCGGTGCATCGTCGGGAACACGAGCGCCGAGCGTCTCGCCGCCATAGATCGGCGCGATGAACGCGAGCGGCGCGGCGCGGGAATCGAGTGCGACGTCCACTGCCAAGAAGGCACCGGCCGAAAAGCCGATCATGCCGACCGCGTCGGCGCGGACCCCGAATCGGTCGGCCTGTTCGCGCACGAGCTGGATCGCCCGTCGACCATCGTCGGCGCACGCCGCTCTGGCCTCGAGATAGCTTTCGGTCGATATCAGCTCATCGATCCGGCGCGGCAGCTTCCCTGCCGACAGGCCGGCGGCCAAGGTGGCGTCGACGGCGGCCATTCTTGCCTCGAATGCGGCCTGGTCCGCTCCGGAGCCTTGCACGCGGTACTTGAGTACGAACGCGGTGTACCCGAGGGCCGTGAGCCAACGGGCAACGTCGAGGCCCTCGTGCGTCCAGGCGTTTATCGTCCACCCCCCGCCCGGCACGACGATCACGCCCACGCCCTTGGCGGCGCCCGACGGCATGAACACCGTCAACGTCGGTTCGGAGATGTTGCGAAGGAAGGTGGTGCCTTCCGCGACGCCGGCGCGGACCTCGTACGCGACCTCCGGCGGCACGTTCTCGATGCGCGTCGGCGGGCCGTCCGGCCACAGCGTGATGACCTCGGCCGCGCCGTCCGGAAACGCAGTCACCCGGACAGCATGCCTCAGGAGTGGGCCGCTAGCCGCCCTGCGGAGCTCCGCGACGAACGGTCGACGGGACCTGGCTGACGACCTTGTGGGCCTGTTCGCGCACCTCGTCGATGACGCCCGCGCTGCTGGGCGCCGGGTCGTCACCCGCACGGGGAGGCAGGACGAAGTCCGTGTACATGACCCGCCGCTCCCGGTCGACCGGCGGCTGGCTCATATGCAGAGTGCACGAGCAGTGCACCGTCACGTCCCCGGTCCGCGTCGGGAGCGGCACTGCCGGTAGCCCCCACGAATCCCGGAAGAAAGCGGGCTGGACAAGGGCGCGGTGCGAACCGGCCACGACGCCCAGTTGCCCGGATCGTTCGTCGGCGCCGGTCACCGAGATCCCCACGGTCAGGCTGCAGCAGCGAGAGGAATGTCGCCCGAGGCTGCAGTCCTTGTGCCAAGGGAGGTCGGAGATGCCCTTGACGACGCCGATCGGCTTGACGAGCGCCTCGATCTTGTTGCCACCCTGCTGTCGCGGCACGTGGCCGTCCCCGGTGAGAGTGGTCAGGCGCAGGAGCCGGACGTCCTCCAGCAAGGCCGCCGTTGCCGCGCTCTCCTCTTGGAAGTGTTGGAGGCGCACCGCCCGCTGCTCGCCGTCCGCGGTGGTCGCCCACCAGGAGCGTCCGTCGCCGTCGTGGTACCGCGGCAGGGCTGCGTCCATGTCCGCGGAGACCTGCGCCATTTCTGCGGACGTGAAGACCTCGGTCAGATGCAGGTAGCCGGCCTCATCGAGGTAATGCGCGAGCTCGGCAGGATCGTCGTCGACGGAGAACGAGCGTTGGAGATCCAGTCCGTCGCCTGAGCGGTCGGTGAACGTGACATCGCCTGCCGTGTGCACGGTGCGGGCATCGAGCAGCGAGCGGAGCACGACCCACCAGTCGAGAAAGTCACCGAGCTCGCCTTCGGGCATGTCCAGTGTCCCCGCCGCAACGAGCGTCATCGGCGTCCTCCGGTCGTGGACGATGTCGGTGACCTCCGACTCGTCGAGGCGCACCCTGGCGTTGCCGTTGCCGTTGCCGGCGGCGTTGCCGTTGCCGGCGGCGTCGACACGCACCTTCTCGCCGTCGATCGACAGCGTCCAAATCCCGGCGGCCGTCTCGACCGTGAGCGGCCGGACGCCGAGCTCTCGCGCGCCAGGGACTGCGAGGGCTGAGCGTTCCGCCGCCAGGTCGGGCAGCTGCGCTTCGAAGAATTCCGTGATGTCGAGCGTCTCGACGTCGACGTCATCGCGGGTGCGCAGGTCGATCGTCATTGACCCGCAGCGTAGCGACGGGGATGCGCCGACGCAGAGTCCACCCGGCGGTCCATCTGAGTGGCTGGCCAGAGTTCGATTTGATCGGCGGCCAGGCGACCTCAAAATCGTCCCGCTGACGAAACACTCGAAGGCTCCGGCTGAGTCCGGCGGATGGATCGTCCGCCGCTATTCCGGCATGGAACTCAGAGGGTGGTCGGCGGAGTCGCTGCCTTCCCCTGGATCTTGTTCACGGCCTCCATTACAAACGCCTGGACTGTCGATGGATCTGGCGACAGATCGAAGTACAAAAGGTCTCCGTCATATTCGCCGACCTGGAAGAGAACCAGGTCGACTCCGGCCGACTCGCCCTCTGCCTGCAGATTCATCGCGAACGCATGGGATGAGGCGCCGAACCTTGGAAACGACATCGCGCCCACACGGCCTGTCACATGAACTCCGTCCACCGTGTAACTAAGGGACTTACATTTGTTCAAGATCCCAAGCAGTTTGTCGTAGCGAGCAACCGAACCCTTACCCGCCTCAACCGTTTCCTGAAGAGACGGAGCCTGTCCATCCGTGTACTTCACTTCGGCCCTCGCCAGCCCCTTTGGGGGCCTCTTCTTCAGCGCCTGGAGACCGGTTAGACACCCTCCGACATTGCTCACACCGCCGGAGCTGCTGTTGTCGACCGACCATCCTGTCGGCATGTCAGAGAGAGCCAGTGCTTTTGCTTTCACCTGCGCGCTCGTTGTTGCCCCCGCAGTCGTCGTAACAAGAGCGATCAGAAACATTGCCAAGACCGCAATCGAGGCGCAGAGCCGTCTCATCGCGGCAAACCGTACTCCCGCGGTTTGGAGAAGCAACGGATATCAGTCGTTTGCGCCCAGCGGCCCACCGCCGAATCAGGGCGATCTGCGAGAAAGACGTGGCCAACACCATGGACGGCGCTCGGAGGGATGTCATCGACGCTCCCGGCCCGTGTATCCGGTTCTTCGGATCTCAGCGGGGTCGCCTCGCGAGCGGAGACGGGTCCCGGTCGCGGCAATCCTCGGTGGCGGTCGCCACGCGGTGTGAACGCGTCGGAGGCGGCGACCAGATGGGGCACCCAGGGGAGGCTTGCCGACCCGCGAGGGTGTGGCAGCGGTGTCCTGAACCACTACGCGGAAACCTGCGCAATTCTCGCGGTTTGCGCAGGACGGGCGGATCGTTTCGCGAGACTGAGCAGCCCGTTCTGCTCAATCGCGAAGACTTGAACAGGATTTCGCATGGGCCCTCCGAGGATCTCGGCGAAACACCACCGAGGGGCCGTGTTGGGCTCGAACGTGGTGCGCTGAGGGCGCGACCCCGCCAGAATCCGATGTGCCGTCTATCGATCCCTCGCGTCGTTCGGCACAGGGATGCGTCGCTTCGGAGCGCGGGAAATCGACGAGACACATGACAACCCCACATGGGTCGACGATCAAGGCACCGTCTGACCTGCTCTTCCGAGTCGGGCTGCCGGGATTTGAACCCGGGACCTCTTGACCCCCAGTCAAGCGCGCTAACCAAGCTGCGCCACAGCCCGTGTGTCGTTGCGATCGACCGAGAACAGCAGCGGATGCACCGCCCGGACGGTCGGAGAACGACCGGCCAATGGTAGTCCAGGCCACCTCACCCGACGGCCCCGGAATTCGCCAACGAGCTGTGATCCAATGGGCCCCATGGCAATCGACATCGCTGCTGACACCCGCCTCGACCCCCGGATTCGTCGCATGATCGCGTTCCTTCCCGACGAGGCCCCACGCGACGTCGCCTCCCGGGAGGAGCTGCTGGCGGAGGCCGCCACACCCGAGGCCGCGGCCATGCGCGAAGGCATGGAGCAGTTCTTCGCTCTCTGCGACACCGAGGAGGTGGCACCGTCGGCCGGGCTCACCACGACGACGCAGGAGTTCACGTCACAGCCGGACGGCAACACCATCAAGCTCCAGGTCATCCGGCCCGACACGGACCAGGCCCTTCCCTGCGTCTACTACATCCACGGCGGCGGGATGGCGGCCATGTCGTGCTTCTACGGCATGTACCGCGCCTGGGGCCGGATCATCGCCGCCAACGGCGTCGCCGTCGTCATGCCTGACTTCCGCAACTGCGTCGTTCCCTCGTCCGCCCCCGAGGTGGCCCCCTTCCCCGCCGGGTTGAACGACTGCCTGTCCGGGCTGCGCTGGGTCGCGGCGCACCCCGACGACTTCGGCATCGACCCCGAGAAGATCATCGTGGCCGGTGAGAGCGGTGGTGGGAACCTCACCTTGGCCACCGGCCTCGCCCTCAAGCGCGACGGCGACCTCGGACTCGTCACGGGCCTTTACGCGCTGTGCCCCTACATCGCCGGTCAGTGGCCCGCCCCCGACTCCCCCTCGAGCATCGAGAACGAGGGCATCCTGCTCCGCCTGCACAACAATCGCGGTGCCATGGGCTACGGCATCGAGGCCTTCGAAGCGAGGGATCCCCTCGCCTGGCCCGGCTTCGCGGAGGTCGACGACGTGGGCGGCTTCCCGCCCACCGTCATCAACGTGAACGAGTGCGATCCCCTCCGGGACGAAGGCATCAACTTCTATCGCCTCCTCCTGGCTGCCGACGTGCCCGCACGCTGCCGGCAGATGATGGGGACGATGCACGGCACCGAGATCTTCGCCGTGGCGTGCCCCGACATCAGCCGCGACACGGCCCGGGACATCGCCGCCTTCGCCAGCGGCTGACCCCCGCGGCCCCGGCGGCGCCGCTACAGTCCCCCGCCGTGAACGGAACCCCACTTGCCTCCTCGCCTCGCCGCGCCCTCACGGCCCTCCTGACGGGGGGCGCCGCCCTCACCCTCCTCGCCGCTGCCGCGCCGCTCGCCGGTGCCGCCACCCACGGGTCCACGCACGTCGTGCGGGCGGCCGTGCCCGCCGGCCACATCAACCACGTCCTGGTGATCGAGTTCGAGAACGAGGGCTTCGACACGACGTTCGGTGGGAACTCCCCCGCCACCTACCTCAACGGCACGCTGCGCAAGAAGGGCGAGCTGCTCCAGAACTACTACGCCATCGGCCACGTCAGCCTCGACAACTACATCGCCCAGGTCTCCGGCCAGGCGCCCAACCCCTCCACCTCGGCTGACTGCCTGACCAACGGTGCCACCTTCACCGACGTCACCCCGGGGACGGCCGACAGCAATCAGGCCGCGAACCCCGGCCAGGTTGACGGACAGGGCTGCGTCTACCCCGCCTCGGTCAAGACCATCACTTCGCAGCTCGATGCCAAGTACCCGCCCAACCACAAGACGCATGTGGCGGCGTGGCGTGCCTACGAGCAGGACATGGGCAACACGCCCTCGCGCGACGGCGGGACCACGGACCCCTCGGGCGGCACCGACTGCGCCCACCCGGCCGTCGGCGCCGTCAACAACACGAACGCTGCGACGGCCGCCGACCAGTACGCGGCGCGGCATAACCCGCTGATCTGGTTCCACTCGGTCATCGACAGCACTGCGGAATGCAACGCCAACGTGGTGCCGCTCGGCACCCTTTCCTCGAGCGGCACACCGTCGCCGTCGGGGCACCTGGCCAAGGACCTGAAGAGTGAGAGCACCACGCCGCGCTTCGGCTTCATCACGCCCAACCTCTGCAACGACGGGCACGACGCCACCTGCGCCGGCCCCAACAGCACCGGTGGCAACGTCGGTGGCCTGACCGGGGCCGACCAATTCCTCAAGGCCTGGATGCCGGTCATCCTCGACTCCCCCGCCTACAAGCACGGGGACATGCTCGTCGTCGTCACCTTCGACGAGGCTGAAGGGACCAACGCCAGCGCGGCGTGCTGCGGTGAGCAGCCAGGCCCGAACTCCACGGCGACCGGCGGCGGCCAGATCGGCGCGCTCCTCCTCAACGCGAAGTACATCACACCGGACTCGGTCGACATCACCGGCACGTACAACCACTACTCGGCCCTGCGGAGCTACGAGGACCTCCTGGGGCTGACCACCGGCGGCGCGGACGGCGAGGGCCACCTGGGCTTCGCCGCGGCCAAGGGGCTCACGCCCTTCGGCACCGACGTCTTCAACCGGCTGAGCGGGGGGAAAGGCTAAGAGAGGGAGAACCCCCGCTCAGTCGAGCCGGCGCAGCCCCTCGCGGTAGCGCTTCGCGTTCATCACGTACTGCGCCGCCGACAGCTTGATCATCGGCACGTCGGAGCGTCCCTCGAACACCTTCGCCGGCACTCCGAGCGCCAACGCGCCCTCGGGCACGACCATGTTGTTCGGCACCACCGCGTTCGCTCCGACAGTGGCCCCGTGGCTGATCACGGCATGGTGGAGCACGACGCTGCCCGAACCGACCAGCGACTCGTCCTCGAGGAGACAGCCTTCGAGGTGCACGATGTGCCCGATGACACAGCCGTCGCCGATCACGGTCGGGAAGCCCGGCCCTGCGTGCACCACGGTCCCGTCCTGAACCGACGTCGCCGCGCCGATGGTGATCGTCCCATAGTCGCCGCGCAGCACGGCGTGCGGCCACACGCTCGACTCGGGGCCGATCGTCACGTCGCCAATGACGACGGCATCGGGGTGGACGTAGGCCTCGGGGTCGATGTGGGGCGCGACCCCGTCAATTTCGTAAACGGGCACGGACAGCGACGCTACACGTGCGCGGCGACCCAGGTCACACCCTGATAGCCGCGGTACCCGAGGTAGACGATGCTCGCCACGATCATCAGTTTGAAGTACCAAGGCAGTGGTTCGCGTGCCTGCTCGGCCAGGATCGTCCCGCAGGTCGGGCACTCGCCTTCCTCACCGAGTTCTTCGTCCTCGACGAGCGCGTCGCACTCCTCGCACCACGCCATTCAGCGTGCGCCCTTCACTTGCCACCGATGCGGACGCGCAGTTTCATCGGGGTCGCGCCCAGCTCGAATTTCTCGCGCAATCCGCGCTCGATGTAGCGCAGGTACGTCTGCGGCAGTCGCCCGCTGCTGAAGAGCGTGAAGGTCGGCGGGTCGATCGCCCCCTGCACCCCGTAGCGGATCCGTGCCCGAGGCGCCGGCTGGCGCCCCTGCAGTTCCTGCAGCGTGCGGTTCAGCGCCCCCGTCGGCACCCGCTGGTGGTACGCCTCCTCCGCGTCGCGCAGCGCCGGAAGGATCCGCCGCACCCCCTTACCCGAGAGCGCCGAGATCTTGAGCACGGGCGCCGCGCCCAGGAAGGCCAGCCGGTCGCCCACGCCCGCCAGCACGTCGTCCCGTTCCTCGGTCGGCACCAGGTCCCACTTGTTGAGGGCGACGATGGCCGGGCACCCCGACACGCCGATGCGCTCGGCAAGGCGCTGGTCCTGGTGCGACGCGCCCACCGTGGCGTCGATCACGAGGATGGCGATGTCGGCCCGCTCCAACGCGCGCAGCGCACGCAGCGTGGCGTGCTGCTCGGTGCCGCGATCGGTCTTCGACGGGCGCCGCAACCCCGCCGTGTCGATGAAGCAGATGGGACCGTCCTCGGTCTCCACCACCGTGTCGATGGCGTCGCGCGTCGTGCCCGGCAAGTCGTGCACGATCGAGCGCTCCTCGCCGAGGAGCCGGTTGAACAGCGTCGACTTTCCCACGTTGGGTCGCCCGATGATGGCCACCCGCGGGCCGTTCGCCCCCTTGTCCTCGTCCGCGGCCGCCGCATCGTCGCTCTCGGCCGCGACCTCCCTCGGGAACAGGCCCACTACCTCGTCGAGCAGGTCACCGGTCCCCCGCCCGTGCAGCGAGCTCACCGTGAAGGGGTCGCCCAGCCCCAGCGAGACGAACTGCCACGCCTCCGCCTCCCGCGTCGCGTCGTCGACCTTGTTCACCACGAGCCGCACCGGCGCGCCGTAACGCCGGATGACCTTGGCCGCGGCCATGTCCTCCTCGGTCACACCCGTGGTCACGTCGACCACCATCAGCACGACGTCCGCCTCCTCGAGCGCCAGTTCGGCCTGGTCGCTGACCTTGGCCTCGAGCGAGTTGCCCGCGGCCAGCCAGCCCCCGGTATCCATGACCGAGAACGGCACCCCGGCCCAGTCGGCCGTGAGCACCTTGCGGTCGCGCGTGACACCCTGCTCCTCCTCCACTACCGCCGCCCGGCTCCCCACGATCCGGTTGACGAGCGACGACTTGCCCACGTTGGGGCGGCCGGCGATCACGACCATCGGGAGCCTCATGCCGCGCACGCGGGCCGGAAGGACGTTCCATCGAGCGCGCGCCGCAGCGACGCGCCGTCGCAGGGCACCACCTCGACCGGCCGGGGCAGGTCGGCCAGCGTCAGGCCGTCGAGGAAGCGACCCTCGTTCAAGCAGGCGTCGGGGAGCAGGCAGCGCCGGCCCGCCGGCACGGCTCGCAGCGCGCGCCCGACGTCCTCGCCGGTCAGCAGCCCCG
This sequence comes from uncultured Acidimicrobiaceae bacterium, assembly GCA_963777485.1. Lineage (GTDB taxonomy): Bacteria > Actinomycetota > Acidimicrobiia > Acidimicrobiales > RAAP-2 > Bog-473. Next base: position 1,195,969 of record CAVZQP010000001.1, read on the forward strand.
CGACACCGATGTTGCCACCGAAGAACTCGTTCGCCACCGGCCACACCGCCACGTCCGTGCGCCCGTACGCCGCCACCAGTGGTGCGAGCACCCGGGCACCATAGGCCCCGGTCAGCACCGTCACCGGCCGGTCGTCCGCGCCCGCCGGCGCGCTCGGCAGCCGCGGCGCGCGATACCCCTCGGCCGGTGCCGCGTCGACCGACGCGAAGAACCCGTGCCGCACGCCACCGGGGCCGCGGGCGGACGGCCGTTCGAACGACGCGGCGAAGGCACGCGCCATGCCGATCCCGTTCTCGTGTTGTGGGAAGCCCTCGTAGCGCCGTGCCGAAGGGAACGCCCGCCCGGCCAGGAGGTAGTACTCGTCGGCCGCAAACACCATCCGGTGGCCCAAGGCTCGCTGGTACACCCGCTGCCACTCCTCGATCGTCTCGACCACCGCCATCGCCTCGTCCCCTGTGTGCGGCCGCATGTCCGGCTCGTTCGAGTAGCGGCTCACACCGAGCGGCACCGCGCCCACGCTCGCCAGTCCCGGGAACCTGTCCAAGATCCCGGCGAGCGTGTCCTCGAGCACCGCCCCGTCGTTGACCCCTGGGCACACGACGATCTGGCCGTGCACCTCGATCCCACCGTCGAGCAACACGGACAGCCAACGCAGGCTCGTCGCTCCCTTGGGGTTGCGCAACATCTGTGCCCGCACGTCGGGGTCCGTCGCGTGCATCGATACGAAGAGCGGGCCCAGCCGTTCGGTCAGGATCCGTTCGGCGTCCAGCTCGGTGAAGCGGGTGAGCGTCGTGAAGTTCCCGTAGAGGAACGACAGTCTGTAGTCGTCGTCCTTCAGGTACAGGCTGCGCCGCATGCCCTTGGGCAACTGGTAGATGAAGCAGAACGCACAGTGGTTGTCGCACGTCTTGATCCGGTCGAAGACGGCCGAGGACACCTCGACTCCGAGCGGCTCACCGGCCGCCTTGTCCACCCGCACCAGGCGTGGCAGGGGCGCGCCCGTTCGCCGGACGAGGACGCCGAGGTCCGCGCCGTCGCTGAGGCGTTGGAAGTCGATGACGTCGCGCGGCTCGTGCCCATCGATGCTGAGGAGCTCGTCACCCACGGCCAACCCAGCCCGGGCAGCCGGCGACGCCGCGGTGACCGAAGTCACCGTGGGTACTGACATGGGGACCAGATTACCGCCGATAACCTGGACTTTGTGCCCGGAGTCGACCGCGTCATGCTCGCCCAGCCCCGAGGCTTCTGCGCGGGGGTCGAGAAGGCGATCAAGGCCCTGGCCTGGATGGTGCGGGTCTTCGAGCCGCCCGTCTACTGCTACCACGAGATCGTGCACAACCGGCACGTGGTGGAGCGCTTCCGTGCCCAGGGCGTGATCTTCGTCGACGACGTCGCCGACGTCCCCGAGGGCGCGCCGCTCATGCTGAGCGCGCACGGCTCGGCCCCCGCGGTGGTGGACTCCGCCCGCGCCCGCGACGGCGTAGTCGTCGACGCGGTCTGCCCCCTCGTGACGAAGGTGCACCACGAGATGAAGGTGCGCAGCCGCAAGGGCTACACCGTCCTCTACGTCGGCCACGCCGGCCACGAGGAGGCCGTCGGCACCATGGCGGTGGCCCCCGAGTCGGTCCGGCTCCTCGAACACCAGGAGGACCTCGACGCGCTCGACGACCTCGATCCCGCCGGGACGCCCGTCGCGCTCCTGGCCCAGACGACGCTCAGCCACGACGAGTGGCGGGGCCTCATGGAGGGGGCCCGAGCCCGCTTCCCCGACCTCTGGATGCCGAACCGCAGCGACCTCTGCTTTGCCACCACCAACCGTCAGGCCGCGCTCAAGGCCATCGCCTCCGAGGCCGACGCCGTCGTCGTCATCGGCTCGGCCAATTCTTCCAACACCGTGGCGCTCGAGAAGGTCGCCCGTGCCGGCGGTTGCCCCCGCGTCCTGCGCGTCAACGAGGCCGACGAGCTCCCCGACGACCTTGCCGGGACCGTCGGCGTCACCGCCGGCGCTTCGGCCCCCGAGGCCCTCGTCGAAGCGGTCATCCGGCGCCTGGCCCCCGCCGAGGGCGTCACCGAGGTGACCGTCACGACCGAGGACGAGTATTTCCCGCCTCCCCCCGAGCTCCGCGAGCTCTTGCGCGCCGTGGGGTCTACGCTGGCCTTCCTGTCCGGCCGCCCCGGTTCGGACCGAGCTGATCCGGCGGGCCAGGACCGTGCCGTGTCCGCCGCGGACGTCCTCGACCTGCTGGCCTCCTGACCCCTCCAAAGGAGATAATTACGACATGACGTTCACCCGCATGGACCAGTCGACCAAGGAGCAGTGGGACCACATCATCGTCGAGTCGATCGAGCACCAGCCACGCGTGGCCGACCGCGTCCTCGAGATGCTGGCCTCCCTCGAGGAGATCACCGACGGCTTCGAGGTCGATCAGCTCGTCCACTCCCTGCAGACCGCCACCCGCGCCGAGGAGGCCGGCGCCAGCGACGAGGTCGTCGTGGCGTCGCTGTGCCACGACATCGGGAAGGCCGTCTCGGTGATGAACCACCCGATGATCGCGGCGGAGATCCTCCGGCCCTACGTCAGCGGCGACACCTACCAGATGATCCGGGCCCACCAGGACTTTCAGGGCAAGCACTACTACGAGTACCTCGGCCAAGACCCGAACGCGCGGGACAAGTACGTCGGTGAGCCCTGGTACGCGCTGGCCGAGCAGTTCGCCGACGACTGGGACCAGACGAGCTTCGACCCCGACTACCCCACCAAGCCGCTCGCGCACTTCGAGCCTCTGGTCCGCCAGGTCTTCGCCGCTCCCCACTCGCTTTGAGCTCTCGAGGCGCCACCTCGGGCGCCAGCGTCCACACCGACCCTGACCGCGCGCGTCGCGTCATCGAGGCATCCCGACAGGAATTCGACACCCGTCACGCCGACCTGAAGCTCTCTCCCGTGGTCGCGCTGATCTGCGCGTACGAGGAGGAGGGCAACATCGGTCCTGTCCTCGCCGCCGTCCCGACTGAGGCCTGCGGCCTGGCCGTCACCACGCTCGTGGTCGTCGACGGTGGGAACGACCGGACCGACGAGATCTCGAAGGAGTCCGGCGCGGTGACCTTCGTACTGAGCGAGAACCTCGGCCACGGCTACGCGCTGCGCGTCGGCTACGCCCTGTGCATCGAGCTCGGTGCGCAATACGTGGTGACCCTGGACGCCGATGGTCAGAACGATCCGTCCGAGATCCCGGTCATGCTCCAGCCGCTCGTCGACGACGAGGCGGACTTCGTCGTGGCCTCCCGGGTGCTCGGGCGCGACACCACGACCGATCGCTTCCGCAAAGCCGGGGTCCGGGTCTTCTCGTGGACCATGAGCGCCATGGGCCGCACCAAGCTCACCGACACCTCGAACGGCTACCGTGCGCTGCGCGTCAGCATGCTCGACGACGTCGCGCACCGCCTGGTCCAGCCGCAGTACCAGACAGCCGAGCTCCTTATCATCGCTATGAAGCGCGGCTGGCGGGTCACTGAGCGGCCCACCGTCTGGTTGCCCCGTGCGTCAGGCACGACCAAGAAGGGCAAGAACTGGCTCTTCGGTTTCCGCTATGGACGCGTCGTCGCCGAGACGTGGTGGAAGTACCGGCGGGCACAGCCTCACCCGAACTCAGCCTGAGGCGGGCTGCCACAAGTCGATCACGGCGCCCAAAACCTCGAGCAAAGCCCTCGACGGGCGAGGATCAGTCGACTCGTTGGGCCAAGGACACGATGATCCCCCTCGGGCCCGCGCACAGACGCCATGCGCCAGACGCCCTCGTACTCACCGACTCCGCCGATTGGGTGGTAGCCGTCCGCGGCGAGGCCGTCGAGGATCGGCTGAAGGTCGTCGACCTCGAACGCCACGCTGCGCAACCCCAGTTCGTTGGCCATGGCGCCGGGCGATCCCGGTTCGTGGTCGGGGCGAATGAACGTCGCCAGTTCCAGCCCAGTGCCTCCGCCGGGGAGCCGCAGCATGACCATCTCGGTTCGGGAATTGGGTATGCCAACGACCGTGTCGACGAACTCGCCCTCCAAGACTGTCCGGCCCTCAAGCTCGAAGCCCAGTACAGCGAAGAAGCCCGCCACAAAGTCAAGGTCCGCGACCGTTATGCCGACGTGATCAAAGTGTCGTATTGGCGACATGGGGGCATGCTTCTATTCGTCGGTCAGGTCACTACGTACCCATAATCACGCGTGAGACGTCGGGTTCGATGGGCTCTTCGCCGATGAAATCGGCACATCGTCCGAGGTCCCCTGAGGGAGATTCGCAATGGTCGGCTGCCTTACACACCGTGACTCTTTGGCTCAACGGGTCGCCAGTCTGCCCTCCATGTGTTCGCAGCCTGAGCGGGTGACGGGTGGCGACGAGGATCCTTCACCCCAGCAGGTGTACCCTGGTGCTACCTCAATTCGAGTGAAAGCGCCGTCGCTTACGGCGGCAGGAGTGACGGCGCTGTGAAGACCAGATCCAAGGGCGCGAGCCCCGAGCCCTGGCACCTGCTCCGCATCCACCCGACGGCCCAGGAGGGCGGGCGAGAGGGTTCACTGCTGCTTCTGCCTCGGCCGCGGAAAGTGCTGCGCCACGCAGTTCCCGTTGTCCTCGAGGGCGTCGTCGGTCCCCTCGTCCTCTTCTATCTGCTCCTCGTCCTCACTGGTTTCCGAGGCGCTTTGATCGCCGCTCTGTCCTGGTCGTATCTCGCCCTTGGTCGGCGCCTCCTCAAAGGCGAGCGAGTGTCGATGCTGTTGTTGTTCGGCACCATTCTTCTCACTATGAGGACAGCGGTTGCCTTCATCACCGGCAGCGCCTTCCTGTACTTCGCCCAACCGACGGCGGGAACGATCGTGATAGCGCTGGCCCTGCTCACCTCAGCGCTACTCGGGCGGCCCTTCACACAACGCTTCGCTCACGACTTCTGCCCCATGGATCCGGCCATAATGAAGCGGCCCTTAGTCCGTCGATTCTTCATACGGATCTCGGTCCTGTGGGCGTCCGTCCTCATGCTCAACGCGGGCCTCGTGTTCTGGTTGCTCGTATCTTCGTCGCTGCGTTCCTTTGTCCTCGAGCGCTCAGCTGTGACCTACGGCCTCACCGCCATCGCAATCTTCTTCTCCATAACTGGGTTCATGACGATGATGCGACGGGACGGGATCACGGTCGAATGGGCAAGCAAAAAGGCGTCTCCCGCCGACTCGGCGCAATGAAGGGACCGTCCCAGGCAGTCTCCGATTGACGCGCATCGACCGTGGCGCAATCCCGGTGGATGGTGTCGGGCAGCGATGGGATCATCGCAGTGACTTGCGAACCGACCGGCGCCTCCGGGGGAAAGAGGAAAGGGGGGAGGCGCCAGCCGCTTCGCTTTCAACTAGAGCCTAGGGGTCGCATATAAGACTCGGCTATGGCTCGCGTTTCGAACTCGTCGCGATTCAGCGCGCGATTCATATCCTCTTCCCGAAATGCCCACCTCCGGCGCTCAGGGGCCGCTGGCATACCGAACCTGAAGTGCGGATAAGGCGTCATAATTGCCATGTACAAACGTGCTCTCGGTCCACTGACAGTGGCAATCTTCGTCGTTGGTCTGGCGTCCCTCAGCATCAGTGCAGCTACTGCGACCAGGGGCGTTGTAGCTGGGAACGCAGTGCCGTGCTCGGGTCCGATGTATATGCCGACCGCGCACCTCTTCGTGTTTCAGGGCAAAGATCTAGTGGCCACGGGACGATTTCGAACTGGCAGCACTTTTCGGTTCTCGCTGCGACCGGGCCGCTATCTCATCACGAACAACCGGGCTTACCCGAGGGTGGGCACCTCGTTTCGAATCCGAGGAGGTCGACTCAGCCACGTCGTAATGGTGGATGACTGTGAATAGCGCTCCGGCTTGTCCGTTCGTCAGGTTGTTGCTGACGCGTCCGGGCCCCGCTCAACGGAGTCTGTCGACCACCTCTGCCTGCACCGAACCAGCATCCGGATGCGCGAACAGGGAAAGGTGAGTGCCGCCACGCATCACGATCTTGTCCGCTCCCGCGATGCTGTTCGCTGCGAAGTCGCTGTGCTCGGTAGGCACATCGGTGTCCGCACCGCCAACGACCACCAGGGTAGGGGCGACGATCCTCTCGAGCCGAAGCGATTCGATTTTGGCGAATTGACGTAGGTCATTCTCCACGCCGGCTCCCCGGCGCTCGTAGTCGCCGACGACTTCAGCCATGGTGAGCACGACGTCGCGTTCGTGCTTGTTCTCCATGACTTCGGCGGCAAGCCTCTTGAGTTCGTCCTTCGGTAGATCGCCCTCGGCCTTGAGCGTGGCCGTCACCGTGGACGTGGGCGCGTGGGTCGCCATGAAACGGAGCACCCAGTTCCCGAAGCTTGTCTGTTCCATCAATCGTTCAGAAGTACTGGCCTTCGGTGGTATGTATTTCTTGCTGACCGCCGCAAAGGGCACCAAAGCGCTCACTCGTGCCGGATGGAGCACCGACAGTCGATATCCGCTGGGACCTCCGCCCGACCACGTCACCACGCCGGCCCGTTCGTGACCCAGCGCATCGAGAAGCGCAGCCAGGAGGTCCGCCTGCAGGTCGACCGTGTCCCGCCCGTCCAGCGGCGTGCCCAGGTAGCCGGGCCTCGATGGCGCCAGGACCTCGAAGCCGGCCGCGGCCAGGAACCAGCCCATGGCCAGCGATGAATCGGCACCGCCAGGCGTCCCGTGCACGAAGAGAACCGGTGGCCCCGATCCCGTTCGTCCGATCTCTATGGGACCCATCTCGGTCTGAATGATCTCCATCACTCGCATTCCCTTGATTTGGCTCTGGTATGTCGACATCGCGACGGTACAGGCCCGAACTGAGAAGAGGCGGGAAAGGAAGGGGGAGGACGCAAGCATTCATGCATCGCGTGGGCGCTCGGGCGATGCAGCGTCCCTTGAGCAGTCTGACTGCCGGGCCACAACGCTCTTTAGGCACGGGCCGCGGTCAAGGATGGTACTGCCATCTATCGGGTGTGCCCTCAAGCGGTCAACACAACGGCCTAGCCGTTCTGCGGCAGTTAGCTGGCCGGTAAGCAGAACCTCGAGATGTAGAGGGCTGCATCCTCGACCTTCGTGATCGATCCGTCGAATTCATCGTCGATGACCCTCGCAATGGCGGCGTATTGCTCGTCGGTTCGATGACCCCCGTAGGTCTTCGTGACTGCTATGAAAGTTGCGGCATCCAATGTGCGCTCAAATGCGTGATGGAGGACCAAAGGGTCCTCGAAGCGGGAGTCACTGTGAATGGGCTGCATGGAGCCATCAACGTGATCCAGTCGCTTCACCCACGGATGACCACTCACCTCGGTCAGGCGATCCTCGAATGGTGCCTCCCCCCACGAGAGGACTTCTGTCCACACCATCGCAAGGCAGCCGCCAGGTGACAAGAGCTCCGCCACCCGGTTCACTGCGACGTCGGGATCCACCCAGTGCCAGGCGTTGAAGGCCGCAACCAACCGGACCGGACCCGGTGCCACATAGTCCTCGAAGCGCCCCACGAAGAGTGATGCCCTATCACCGAGCTTGGCGTGGGCCAACTCAGCCAGCTCGGGTGACGGTTCGATGGCTGTCATCGACAACCCACGTCGTACCAGCGGTTCCGTCGCGATTCCGGTGCCAGCTCCAATCTCGATCACTTCGGATCCGTCGGACATGTCGGCGATTCGTACTATGTCGTCGAACACGGCCTCGGGGTACCGAGGCCGATAACGGTCATAGTCGAGAGCTTGTGCGCCGAATCTTTGGGACGCTTCACTGGCCGCTTGCCACAGGTCCGACATAGGTGCCAAGTATCGCCTCAGGCGATAGCTGCTGCCCCTGGAGCGTTAGGTCCGGCCTCGGGCGGCGCGCTCACAGACCCAGCTTCAAGGATTGCGCATGCCTCTACGGCGGACCGGACAGCGGAGGCGAGCTCTCCGCAAGCCCCGCCGGCGAAGCCTGCATCGGCTCGGTAATCGGGTGGTGAGAGCCGGCATGTGAACTAGCCCGTGAGTGCCGACAGCGGCACGCTGCCGCGTGCTCAGTACCGTCCAGTTTTGGCGCGCGCTTCGTCGTAGACGGCCTGCAACTTTGGCACGAGCGCCTCGGTGGCGGCATGCACGCTGGAACGCGAGACCCGCCCTCCCCCGGTTCGGGGAGGCGGCGGAATGGCGGGGCCGATCACCACTTGGATCGTCCGTGGCTTGGGGATCGCCGATCCCTTCGGCATGGCCAGGTCGGAGCCACCGATGCCGATCGGCACGATCGGTGCCTCCGTACGCGCCGAGAGGAACGCAGCCCCTTCCATCAGGTCCTTGATCACCGTGCCCTCGCGACGCGTGCCCTCGGGGAAGAGGACGAGGGGGCTTTCCTCGCGCAGCACGTCCTCGGCCCGCTGCAGCGCCTCGCGGTCGGCGGACTCGCGATGCACGGGGAACGCACCGACGGAGAGCAACAGCTTGCCGAGCCACTTGTTGTTCCACATCTCGTCCTTCGTCATAAAGAAGAGCTTGCGGTCGGTGCAGAAGGCAGCGAACCCGAAGTCGGCGAACGATCGGTGGACCGGGGCCAGGATCACCGGCCCCGTCTCCGGGATGTGCTCCCTGCCCGTCACCTTCGGGCGGAACCACGTCCACAGCGCGGTGACGAAGATCGTCCGCTCGATCCTGTACAGCGCCGTGTAACTCGGATTGATCTCGAAAGCCTGGTGGCGCCCCGGAGCTACGGCCGGCGCGGGCATGTCCCTGGATTCTGGTTCGGGTCCCGGGCCCGGCTCGGTTCCCTTGGCGTTCACAGCCACGACAACACCTCCTCGACAACATCCTGCACCGTGCGACCGGTCGTATCGAGGTGGTGGGCGTCGTCGGCCTGCCGCAACGGGGATGCGTCCCGGGTGGAGTCCAGCCGGTCCCGCCGCGCCACGCCCTCGGGGGCTTCGTCGTGGCGCCGGCGCGCCCGCTCCTCCGGCGACGCGGTCAGGTACACCTTGAGTTCGGCGGCGGGGAACACGACCGAGCCGATGTCGCGGCCCTCCACCACCCCGCCTCCGTGGGTGGCGGCCCAGTCGCGCTGGCGCCGCACGAGTTGTTTGCGGACTTCGGGGTTGGCGGCCACGACGGAGACGGCACGCCCGACCTCGGGCGAACGGATCGTGTTCGTCACGTCGATGCCGTCGATGGTCACCTGGGGCCCGACGACGATGTCAGCACTGGCTGCCAGTGCGGCCACGGCGGCGGCATCGTCAGGTGCGACGCCCCGCTCGAGAGCGAGGGCGGCGACGGCGCGGTACATCGCTCCCGTGTCGAGCCGCTCGAGCCCGAGATCGCGGGCCACCGCGTTCGACACGGTGGACTTGCCGGCGCCCGCAGGGCCGTCGATGGCGACGAGCAGGGCACGGGGGGCACGGTCGTGCTCGTGATCTGGACGTGGTTCCGAAGTCGTGAGGAGCTGGAGCTCGTCCGCGAAGCCCGGATAGCTCGTGGCCGCGGCGTCGAATCGGGTGATGAGGCTCCGCTCGGCGGGCGCGGCGGCGAGCGCCGCGACCGCGGCGGCCATGGCCATCCGGTGGTCGCCCTGGCTGTCGAACCGGGCGCCGCGCAAAGGGCCGCCGACCCCGGCGATCGAAAGGGTGTCGCCTTCTACGCGAGCCGATGCTCCGAACGCCTCGACCATCTCGGCCACGGCGGCCAGGCGGTCCACCTCTTTCACCCGGAGCTCGGCCACGTCGGAGAAGACCGTGGTGCCCTCGGCGACAGCGGCGGCTACCGCGAGCGCTGGGATCTCGTCGAGCGACGGGATCTCGGCCGCGGTGACAGCGGTAGCCGTGAGGGGTTGGGTCGTCGCCCGCACGCGGATGGTCGCGGTGTGAGCGTCGCCTGCTTCGCGGTCGGGAGCCACGAGCGTGATGTTGGCGCCCATGCGCTGCAGGACACTCACGAAGCCGAGACGGGCCGGGCCGGAGTAGACGTCTGCGATGTCGACGGCACTGTCCGGGACGACGGCACCTGCGACCGCGAAGAACGCGGCCGCTGAGGGATCACCAGGGACGGTGCGCTCGACTGGCTTGAGCTCCGATGGGCGCACCGTCACGACGCGGCCTTCACCCCACGGCTCCACGGAGATGTCCGCTCCGGCCTCGGCCAGCATCTCCTCGGTGTGGGTCCGCGTCGTCACCGGCTCACGGACGATGGTCTCGCCTGTGGCGGACAGGCCCGCCAACAAGATCGCCGACTTGACCTGTGCGCTGGCCATCTTCGACGTCCATTCGATGCCTTGCAGCTCGCCGCCCTCGACACGCAGCGGCGGCAGGCAGCGTTTGCCTTGCCCGCTGACGGTCGCCCCCATGAATTCGAGCGGCTCGGCGACCCTGTCCATCGGCCGCTGGGACAATGATTCGTCACCGACCAGTTCGGTCGTCCAGGCGAGGCCGGCGACCAGGCCGGACAGCAGTCGCATCGACGTGCCGGAGTTCCCGCAGTCGAGCGGGTGTGCCGCGCGGCGCAGGCGGGTTCGCCCCCCGTGCAGCACGAGCGTGCCCTCCGCCGGGCGCTCGACCTCGACACCCATCGCCTCGACCGCGGCGAGGGAGGCTGCGACGTCGGCACCGTCACTGAGGCCGTGGACGACCGAGGTGCCCTCGGCAAGCGCGGCGAGGAGCACGGACCGGTGCGAAATCGACTTCTCGCCCGGCGTCCGGACGGTGCCCCGGCACGACACGCCGCCCTCGACGACCAGGATGCGGGGTGCCGTCATGACAGGTGTGCGACCTGGCAGCGATAGCCCTTGGCCTCGACTGCGGCGCCGAGCGTTTCGCCGTCGGCGCCGTCGACGATCAGGATGAGGACGCCGCGTGGGCCCTCGGCCGAGTGCGCGATCTCGATGTCGTAGATGCCGATACCCGCGTCTGCCGCCAGTGAGGTGATCTCGGCGAGGACGCCGGCGCGGTCGGGCACCGGGATGCGCAGCTCGGCCAGGTGGTCGGGCCGGGCAATGCGGGCGGGGAGGTTGCGGCGGGCCGCCGAGGCGGTTTGCAGGACACCGAGCACGCCGTCCCGGTCCTGCGCGGCAACGCGGTCACGCATCGTGGACAGATCGCCGACCAGCGCGTCGAGGGCCGCCACGATGGCGGTTGCGTTCTCGGCGCAGATGTCCGGCCAGATGCCGGGATGGCCTGCAGCGACGCGGGTCATGTCGCGGAAGCCGCCGGCGGCGAGCCGCAACAGCGCGCCGTCCTGTTCGGCTCCCGCGCTGGCCGCGTTCATGAGCGTCGCGGCGACCAGGTGCGGGACGTGCGAGACCACGGCGACCAGGCGGTCGTGGTCTTCCGCCGAGAGAACGAGGACGTCCGCGCCCAGGCTCATGACGACACCCTTCAATCGGTCGAACGACTCGAGATCCGTGGCGGCCGTAGGCGTGAGCACCCATATCGCCCCCTCGAACAGCTCCGGGTCGGCGCCGTGCAGGCCGATCTGCTCCGAGCCCGCCATCGGGTGGCCGCCGACGAAGCGCGGATGGTCCGCCTCGGCGACGATGGCTTTCTTCACGCCACTCACGTCGGTGACGACGGCGTCGGGCCGGCGCTGCGGATCGGCCAGCAGGTCCTGCACCACCCGGGCGACCGAGGTTGCGGGTACGGCGACGAAGACGACCTCCGCGTCGGGGTCGTCCCCCAGGGCGTCGACGGCCTCACGCTCGAGCGCCTCGCTGGCGTGGGCCTCGTCGGCATCGAGACCGGATACGTGCCAGCCCCGCCGCCGGAGCCCGAGGGCGATGGACCCTCCGATCAACCCGGTCCCGACGACGAGCGCCCGGCGACGCGTCCCGCTTTCAGTCCGGGAGGTCATCGCGGAGCCCTTGGGCGCCGTGGAGGTAGACGTGGTGCATGTCGGTCCTCGACCTGGTGGTGTGGACGTGCAGCAGAACCCGGATGCACTTGGGCATGGAGCCGGGCACGGCGATCTCGGCGGCACAGAGTAAAGGGACGGCGCCGAATCCGATCTCGCGGATGGCGGTGGCCGGGAACGTGCTGGTCACGTCAGCCGTCGCAGTGAAAAGCACGCTGATGATGTCGTCCTCGGCCAGCTCGTTGCGGGCCATGAGCTCGCGCATCAGCTCCTGCGAGCGCTCCGTGACCTGGGCCACGGTGTCGGCGTCGACCGTCGTGGCCCCGCGCAGACCCCTGACCGTGAGAGCGGGTGCCATCGGCGGCCACTCTACCGGCCGGCGCGGCGTCTCCCCTGCTGACGGGGTTCTTCTTCGGGAAGGCGACCTCGCCCGAGCGCCGAACCCAGCCGCCCGAGGACTCTCGTCGGGTCGTATTCACAACGGACCCCTATCGCTTGGTTCGGCTGTATACGCGGGTTCCTGCGCATTCGCCCCGAAATGAACACCACGGCGTGTTCGGTCGGAAAAAGCGTGCAGGGAGGTCTGGGCAGACGCGATGAAATGCGCAGGAACGCGCATAGGCACCTGAGGGCGAGCGCCTACCCGCTCGCCGTATACGACCCGACGGTTATCGGGACGACGCGGCGAGGGCCCGCACCTCGTCGCCGCTGAGCGCGCGCCAGCGCCCCGGGGCCAGTGTCGTGTCGCGCACCGGGCCTATCCGCGTCCGCACGAGGCGTTGGACGGGGTGGCCGATGGCGTCGCACATGCGGCGGACCTGGCGGTTGCGCCCCTCGTGAATCACAAGGCGGAGGACGCCCTCTGCGAGCACACCCACCTCGGCGGGCGCCGTCGGCCCGTCGTCGAGCTCGACACCCTGCCGCAGCGCGCGCAGCGCACCGGGGGCCGGCGTACCTCCCGCGACCTCGGCGACGTATTCCTTGGGCACGCCGTGTGAGGGATGGGTGAGCAACTGGGCCAGCGCGCCGTCGTTCGTCAGGATGAGGAGACCCTCGGTGTGGCGGTCCAGCCGCCCGACCGGGAAGACGCGCGGCTCGGCCGGCACCAGCGCCACGACGGTCGGGCGGCCCTGCGGGTCGTCGGCTGTGGTGACGACGCCGTCTGGCTTGTTCAAGAGGTAGTAGACGAGGTCCGGAGCGACCGGGATCAAGTTGCCATCGATCTCGACCCTTGCGGTCCCGGTGTCGATGCGCTGACCCAACCTGGCCACCTCGCCGTCGACAGTGACCCGGCCGGCCGCGATCAGCTCTTCGCACCCGCGGCGCGAACCGAGTCCGGCGCGGGCCAGGACCTTCTGCAGGCGCTCGCTTTCGGTCCCTGCTGGCTCCGGTGTTCCTGGCGACGCGCTCGCGTCAGCCGTCGTCGTTGACCGCCTCGACGCCGAGGCCCAAAGCGGAACGCATTTCGCTCTCGAGGTCGCCCGCCACGTCGGGGCCGGGGAGGAAGTCTTCGACCGCCGGCAGCTGCGCCAGCGAGTCCAGGCCCAGTCGCTCCAAGAAGAGGTCCGTCGTGCCGAAGAGAGCCGGCTGGCCGGGCCCATCCGCGTGTCCCACTACCTCGATGTAGCCCCGCTGCTCGAGCAATCGCGTGACACCGTCGACGTTGACACCGCGCAGGGCCGAAATCTGGCCACGGGACACGGGCTGGCGGTAGGCGACGATGGCCAGCGTCTCGAGCGCGGCGGTGGAGAGCCGGTGCGACACCTCCCGGTTGGCGAAGCGCTCGACGTACGGCGCGAGGTCCGGGTGTGTCTGCAAACGCGCGCCGCCCGCTATCCGGGCCAGCACGAAGCCGCGCCGCTCTTGTTCGTACTCCTGCGCGAGCTCGGTCAGGGCCTCTTCGATGGAGCTGACCGGCTCCTCCAACAGCTCGGCCAGCAGTTGCGGCGGCAGCGGCTCTACCGCCACCAACAGGATGGCCTCGATCGTCCGGCCCAGCTCAGCGCGCTCCACGAGTCCCACTCCTCATCCCTCGTAGTCATCGATCTCGTACCCGCCGAGCTCCGCCAGTCCGCGTCCGCTCGCCACCCCCGCCAGTTCGTCTCTTTCGAGCCAGGAGATCTGCAGGTCGCCGAAAGTCGTCCCCTGCCCGAGTGTCACCCGGCCCATCTTGCACAGCTCGAGCAGTGCGAGGAAGCGCACGATGACGTCAATGCGCGTGCGGCACTCCCGCACCAACTCCCGGAACGACGACGTCCGGTCCATGTCCGACAGTGTGAGCAGCTCGGTGACGGCCTCGGAGACAGAGACGGTGTCGACCGTGACGTGGGAAAGGTCGACCCGGGGCACCGGCCGCTCGGCCGAGCCGTGCAGGTAGGCCTGGGCCAGGTCTTCGGGCGTGACGCCGGCCAGCAGGTCCGGTGCGTGAACGACGAAGCCGTCGTCCAGGCCGACCTCGCGGGGCACTGACCGCGACGCTTGCTCCGTCAGGGCCACGAACACGTCGGTGGCTGCGGCGTACGCCCGACACTCGAGGAGCCGGGACAGGAGCAGGTCGCGCTCCTCCCAGCCGATCAGGTCCTCGTCGTCATCGACCGATTCGGGACCGGGTAACAGACGCTGCGACTTCAACTCGATGAGGATGGAGGCCACCAGCAGGAACTCCGATAACTGGTTGAAGTCGATCATTTCGCGCTCTTCGGTGAGGATCTGCACGAAGGCGTCGACGACCGGCAACAGGGGGATGTCGAGCACGTCCACCTCGTGCGAGGACACCAGGTGGAGGAGGAGATCGATCGGGCCCTCGAAGGCCGGAGTGGAGACTGCGTAGGCCACTCGCCGACGTTATCGAACGGGACGCCACGTTCGGCGCACCCCTGGTGGACCCCTACCATGGCGCCTCATGAGCAGGGTCCTTTCCGGCATCGCGCCCTCGGGCAGCTTCACCTTGGGGAACTACCTCGGGGCCCTGCGGCACTGGGTCTCGTTCCAGGAGGGGCACGACGCCTTCTACTGCGTGGTCGACCTCCACGCCCTGACGACCGAGGTCGGCGAGGTGAACCTGCGAGCCAACACGCTCGACGCCGCCCTCAACCTTCTCGCGATCGGCCTCGAGCCCGAGCGGTCAACTCTGTTCATCCAGAGCCAGGTGCCCGAGCACACACGTCTCACCTGGCTGCTCGAGTGCACCACGGCCATGGGCGAGCTGCGCCGCATGACCCAGTTCAAGGACAAGGGCAAGGGCCAGGAGGCCGTGAGGGTCGGGCTGTTCACCTACCCCTGCCTCATGGCGGCCGACATCCTCCTCTACGACGCAGACGCCGTACCCGTGGGCGAGGACCAGCGTCAGCACCTGGAGTTGGCCCGCGAGCTGGCCAATCGCTTCAACAATCGCTACGGCGAGACCTTCGTCGTCCCGGAGGCCACGATCGCGGGCACGGCCGCACGCGTCATGGACCTCCAGCACCCTGAGCGCAAGATGTCCAAGTCGGCCGACTCGCCGCTCGGCACCATCGGCCTGCTGGACTCCGACGACGACATCACCCGCAAGGTGCGCAAAGCGGTCACCGACACCGACGGCGAGATGCGCTACGACCGGGACAAGAAACCCGGCCTGGCCAACTTGCTCGAGATCCTGGCGGCGGCCACCGGCCGCACCCCGGAGGGTGTGGCCGGTGAATACGCCCGCTACGGCGACCTCAAGAACGACGTCGCCGCGTCGCTGGTCGAGCTGCTGCGACCGATCCGCGAGCGACGCACGGCCCTGGAAGGCGACCGCGCCTACGTCGACGACGTCCTGGCGCAGGGCGCGGCGCACGCCCATGAGGTGGCTGCAGCCGTTTACGCGCGGGCGGCGGACGCGATGGGGCTGCTGCAGGGGCGAGCCCACTGAATCCCACCGGCTAGACCCCCAGCACGCGCCCCCACCAGCTGTAGATCTCGTTGAACAGCCACGTGATGGGGCCCGTATGCCCGTTGTTGTCCAAGAAGAAGTTCAGGACGACGAGCCCGAGGAGGATCGGCATCGTGTACTGGCGGTAGCGCAGGTAGGTCGGCCACCAGCTCCTCGGGAGCAACCGCTCGAACAGCACCGAGCCGTCGAGCGGCGGCAGGGGGATCATGTTGAACACGAACAGGCCGACGTTGACCACGCCCGCGAAGAACAGGATCTGAGCCGAGGTCGACCACTGCGTCAGGGTGATCCAATTGGGTGGCAGGTTGGGGCGCGCGAATTGGATGAACAGTACGGCGAAGACCGCGGCCAGCACCACGTTGACGAAGGGGCCCGCGAGTGAGACGACCACACCCTCGTTGCGAGGACTGCGCAATCGCCCGACGTTCACCGGCACCGGCTTGGCCCAACCGAACACCCCGATCCCACTCAGCGCGAGCAGTGCCGGGACGATCAACGTGCCAACCGGGTCGACGTGCACGATCGGGTTCAGGCTCAAGCGGCCGGCGCGCTTCGCAGTGTCGTCACCGAACGCGTTGGCCACGACGCCATGCGAGACCTCGTGCAGGATGATCGACGGGACGACGACGCAGAAGATGATGATCTCCTGCTTGGTGATGTTGTGGTGGGCGACCAGCGCAATGACGAGGACCGCGATGGCGATCACCCAAATGGTGGCTTTAGTCCGCTGATCCATCGGACGCCTCCGCGGGGAGGCTCCGGGTGAACGCACCGACGACCTAGTGCTTGGCGGCGTCGGCGATGCAGAGGCGGGCGGCCGGCATCGCCTCGAGGCGAGCGGCGCCGATCGGCTTGCCGCACACCTCACAGAGGCCGTAGGTCCCGTCCGTCAGGCGCTCCAAGGCGGCCTCAACCTCGTCGAGGCTCTCCCTCAGCTCAGTCGCCAGCCGCTCCGCCTCGCCCCGCTCCGCCGTCACTTGGCTGGAGTCCGCAAAGTTGGAGTCGTAGTTGAGGCCACTTCCCTGGTCAGCGAAGCCCAGCTCCGTCAGCTGGGCCTGCAGATGGGCACGCTCGTTGCGCAGGAGCTCCGCGAAGTCGACGTCGGCGGTCTCGGCCGTGGGGGCCTCGTTCGGCATGGGGTCATGCTACGCGGTCCCTCCCCCCCTTGGTTCCCGCACGTGGGTGGGCGCCTTCGTAGGCCCGGCGCAGGTGTTCGGGCGAAACCTTGGTGTAGCGCTGGGTCGTGGCGATCGAAGCGTGACCCAGGAGCTCCTGCACGACCCGGACGTCCGCCCCGCGCCCCAGCATGTGGGTGGCGCAGGAATGGCGCAGGACGTGAGGGCTGACCTTCTCCTCCAGGCCGACCCGGGCGGCATACTTCTTCACCACGCCGAAAGCGCCCACCCGGGTGAGGCGGCCGCCCCGGGCATTCAGGAAGACGGCCTCGGCGTCGCTGCGCCGCCGCCATTTCTTGGGCACGAAGAGCGGGCGCCCTTCCCCCGACAGCCAGTCGGCGAGGGCCAACCGGGCCAGCTGCCCGAGCGGGACGACGCGCTCCTTGTCCCCCTTGCCGAGCACGCGCACGAGGGGCAAGCCGCGCGCATCGACGGCGTCCGACACGTCGCCGAGGTTGAGTCCGACGACCTCGCTCACCCGCGCACCTGTCCCGTACAGCACCTCGAGCAGAGCGCGGTCCCGCAGCACGGCGGGCCCCGTCCCCACGACCGCACCGAGGAGCCGCTCGGTCTCCTCCTCGCTCAGAGCCTTGGGCAGCAGGTCCGACACCGAGACCGACGGCAGGTCCGCGGCGGGATCGTCGTCGCGGCGGCCCTCCTCGACGAGGAAGCGGTAGAGGCCACGGATGCTCGAGTGGGCGCGCGCCACGGAGGCCTTGCTGTGCGATGCGCGTAGCGACGCCAGGTACGCCGCCACATCGGACGCGGAGGCGGTGTCCATGTCTCCTCTCCCGCCCTCCCGGAGCGCAACGCCGAACGCCGCCAGATCGCGCCGGTAGGCGGCCAGGGTGCGCGGCGAGCGGCCTCGCTCCACCTCGAGCCACGAGAGGTACTCCTCGGCCGCCCGGGTCAGCGGCGACGGCAACGACGACGATGTATTCATGGCAGGCGTCCCGAGGACGCCAGGCGCTCACGAGCCATGAAGAGCCCCAGCACGGTGGTCTCGTCCTTCAGAGTCCCGTCGGCGACCAACGAGTCGACGTCGCGCAACGCGATGCGCTCCACCGTCATGTAACCCTCCTCGATGCCGTCGGGCCGGCTCTCGACCTCAGTCAGCCCGGTGGCAAGGAAGATCGTCGTGTGCTGGTCGCTTACGCCCGGCGTGTTCCACGTGCCGATCAGCCGCTCATACTTCGCAGCCTCGAGTCCCGCCTCCTCGGCCAGCTCGCGCCGGGCGGTCGCCTCCTCCGATTCGTCGTCCTTGTCGCGCGTCCCGGCCACGATCTCGAGCACCATGGCGTCGACGGCGGCCCGGTACTGGCGCACGAGCGTGACCGTGCCGTCGTCATGGGCGGGGACGACGGTGACCGCCCCGGGGTGACGGATGACGAAGCGGTCGAACGGATTGCCGTCTGGGTCGACGAGGTGGAAACGGTCGACCTTGAACAGCCACGCCTTCAGCAGTTCCTCTTCCGAGACACGGCGGAAGCCCGGGTCCGGAGAGGCCACGGGACTAGGTGACGGCGTCGAGATCGAGCAGGTGCGGCTCGCGCCCGTCCGCCCGCTCCAGCGCAGCCCCCACCAGCTCACGGAAGAGCGGGTGCGCCCGGTCCGGGCGGCTCTTGAACTCGGGGTGCGCCTGCGTGGCGACCCAGTAGGGGTGGTCCTCCAGCTCCACGAACTCGACCAGGCGCCCGTCGGGCGAGTGGCCCGAGCAGACGAGGCCCACCGCCTCGAGCGGCTTCTTGTACTTGTTGTTGAACTCGAAGCGGTGGCGGTGGCGCTCGGTGGCGGCCAGGGAGTCATAGGCCTTGGCCACCGTGGACCCGGGGAGGAGCACGGCCTGGTACGAGCCGAGCCGCATGGTGCCGCCCTTTTCGGTGACCTCCGCCTGGTCCGGCATCAGGTCGATGACGAGATGCGGCGACGTGCTGTCGAACTCCCGGGAGTTCGCGTTCTCCAACCCGGCCAGCTCGCGGGCCACCGAGATCACCATCACATGCAGGCCGAGGCACAGGCCGAGGCACGGGATCCGCTGCTCCCGGGCGTAGCCGGCCGCGGCCACCATGCCCTCGATCCCCCGCTCGCCGAAGCCGCCGGGGATGACGATGGCGTCGAGGCCCCGCAGCCGGTCCGTCGCCAAGAGATCGGGCACGAGCTCAGCGTCGATCCAGTCGAGCTCGACCTCCGTCCCGTGGTGGAAGCCCGAGTGTCGCAGCGCCTCGACGACCGACATGTACGCGTCGGGCATGTTCACGTACTTGCCGACGATGCCGATCTTCACCCGTCGCGTCAGCCCCTCGACCCGTTGCACCAGCGACTCCCACTCGGAGATGTCAATGGGGTGCGTCGCCTCGTCGATTCCGAGGGTCCGGCACACGTAGGCGTCCAGGCCCTGCTCATGCAGGACGAGCGGGATCTCGTAGATGCTCGCCGCGTCCACTGCGGACACCACGGCGTCGATCGCGACGTCACACTGCAGCGAGATCTTGCGCTTCAAGCCTTCGGAAATCGGCTTGTCGCTGCGGCACACGATCACGTCGGGCTGGATACCGCGGCTGCGCAGTTCGGTGACCGAGTGTTGAGTCGGCTTCGTCTTCTGTTCGCCCGACACCAGGTACGGCACCAGGGTGAGGTGCAGATAGCAGACGTTGTCCCGGCCGATGTCCCGGCGGAACTGCCGGATCGCCTCGATAAAGGGCACGATCTCGATGTCGCCGACCGTCCCCCCGATCTCGACGATGACCACGTCGATGTCCTCGTCGGCGAGCCTGTGGATGCGGTCCTTGATCTCGTCGGTCACGTGCGGGATGACCTGCACGGTGCGCCCGAGGAAATCACCCCGGCGCTCTTTCGCGATGACCGAGCTGTAGATCCCACCGGTCGTCGTGTTGGAGCGCTTGGAAAGGCTCTCGTCGATGAAGCGCTCGTAGTGCCCGAGGTCGAGATCCGTCTCGCCCCCGTCCTCGGTGACGAACACCTCGCCGTGCTCGCCCGGGTTCATGGTCCCTGGGTCGACGTTGATGTAGGGGTCGAGCTTGCACATCGTCACGCGCAAGCCACGGCACTTGAGGAGCCGGCCGAGTGAGGAGGCGGTGAGACCCTTGCCGAGGGAGCTCGAGACTCCGCCGGTGACGAAGATGAACTTGCTCACGCCGCCTTCGGGACGCCGAACATCGCCTCGTATGATCGGTGCACCCGACCACGATAATCGAACGCTGCGACATCGGGCGCGGACCCCGATCCGGCTCGCCTGTTCCCCCCGCTCGACCCGCACCGACGTTCAGACCGAGCGAGAGTCTCCTGCCCGATATCGGCCGCACCCTTCTGGGTCCAGACTGGTCCCTGGAAGAGACCGAGGCCATAAGAGGGCCCCGATGCACCCGCCCGACGCTCCCCCGGGGGGACCGGCGTTGGTTGCGCCGGACCACCCCGACATGACGGGGCCGCCGCGGATCCGAGCCCACGGCCATAATTCGTACATGGAGCCACCCGACACCCTGTACGCCCTGTCGGACGGCCTCCATATCGCCTACCAGCAGTTCGGCTCGGGACCCGATCTCGTGATGGTCCCACCTCTCGTGTCCAACGTGGAGCTGAGCTGGGACCACGAGCTCTACCGGCGTGTCCTCGAGTTCGACGCGCACCATACGCGGATGCTCATGTTCGACAAGCGCGGCATCGGAGTGTCGGACCGCTTCGAACAGCAGCCCACGCTCGAGGAGCGCATCCGGGACATCACCGCAGTGATGGATGCTGCCGGCATCGAGCGGGCGAGCCTGCTCGGGCTGTCCGAGGGCGGCATCATGGCGCAGCTGTTCGCGGCTCGGCATCCCGAGCGAGTCGACAAGCTCGTGCTCATGGACACGACGGCCGGACTCTCCGCCTTCGAGCACTTACCGGACTACGCCGAGGACGGCGACCCGGCGAACGAGCCTGGCCATGTCTTTGATCAGTTCCAGCAGCTGGCGCGGACGTGGGGCGTCGATCCCGCCTTCATGGTCGACTGGATGATGCCGAGCCAGTGCGACAACGTCCCTTTCGTGCGTTGGATCGGACGACTCCAGCGTCAGACGGCGAGCCCGGCGGACATCGAACGTCAGATCGAGAGTGTCCTGCGGCTCGACGCAGTCGAGCATCTCTCCGAAATCCGTGTCCCGACGCTGGTGGTCCACGCGAAGGGCGACCGGGTGCTCAACGTCGCCAACGGGCGCTTCCTGGCCGACCGGATTCCCGACGCCCGCTACCTCGAGTTCCCGGTCGCGGATCATTTCATCTGGGTCGCACCCTGCTGGCGCGACATCGTCGAGGCGACCATCGGGTTCGTCGTCGGCGGGTCGTTGGTCCATCCCGCCGTCCGTCGTTTCGCCGCCGTGCTCTTCACCGACCTCGTCGACTCGACGGCGCGCTCGGCACAGGCGGGCGACGTGGCGTGGCTCGAGACACTCGAGAGCCACGACCGGATCTGCCGCGAGGTCGTCGAGACCTGTGCCGGCCGGATCGTCAAGACGACGGGCGACGGGTTGCTCGCCGTCTTTGACGCCCCCTCTCAGGCCGTGCGTGCGGCCGGAGACCTCGTCATGAAGCTCGGCTCCATCGATCTCGGTGTGCGTGCCGGAGTCCATGCCGGGGAGCTCGAACTTCGTGAGGACGGCGACGTCTCCGGCGCCGCCGTCAACATCGCCGCACGCGTCGAGCAGGCGGCCGGCCTCGGGGAGGTCTACGTGTCCTCCGCCGTGCGCGACATGCTGCTCGGCGGAGAGCACCGGTTCGCCGAGCGCGGCGACCACCAGCTGAAGGGCGTCGAGGGTTCCTGGAAGCTGTATGCGCTGCAACTCTGACCGCTGCTGACCCACCGCTGCTGCCGCCTGCGGCGCTCCTTGCTAGGTTCCCGCGCTGCCTCCCACGCCCAGCAATTCGCGGGCATGAGCCCGGGCGGCATCACTCCCGGGGTGACCCGACAGCATCCGCGACAGTTCGGTGACGCGCTCCTCCCCCGCCACCGCTGACGCCACCGTCACCGTGCGGCCGCGGGACTCCTGCTTCACCACGCTGATCTGTGCGTCCGCCCGCGACGCCACCTGGGCCAGGTGCGTGACTACCAGAACCTGCCGATCGGACGCCACCGAATGCAGCGCCTCGCCCAAGGCAAGCGCGGCCGCACCGCCCACCCCGGCGTCGACCTCGTCGAACACCATCGTCTGGGGGCCACCCAATCCCACCAAGCGGATGGCCAGCATCGCCCGGGCCAGCTCACCGCCCGACGCCGCGCGGGCCAGCGGCAGCAGGGGCTCACCGACGTTGGCACCCAACCACAGCTCCACGGGCTCCCCCGCGCCTTCCCGGGCAAGCCGCACCTCGAGCCGCGCCCCCGGCATGGCCAGATCCGCCAGGTGCTTCTCGACGAGGTGCCCGAACTCGCCGGCCGCCGAAGCCCGCACCGCGCGCACGGCCGCCTCCGCCTCTCCTAGCTCCTTCGACAGCTCCTGCTGCCGGGCCGTCAGCCGCGCCGCCTCGCCCTCGGCGTCCTCCAAGACGGTCAGCCGTGCCGCCGCCTCTTCGGCGTACGCCATGACGGCGGCGAGGCCTTCGCCGTATTTGCGCCGCAGCTCCGCCAGCAGTCGCCGGCGCTCCTGTACCTCGGCCAGGCGGGCCGGGTCGTCCTCCCACCCCTCGGACTCGTCGCGCAGCGCACGCGCCACATCCGCCAGCTCGACCCCTGCGGCCGCCACTCTGGCGCGGTAGTCCTCGAACGCGTCCCGACCGCTCAGGGCCGCCACCGCTTCGCCCAGCGGGCCCGCGGCGCCACCTTCCCCGCCGGCCGGGTCGAGCAGTTCGGCTGCGCCGAGCGCCGCGTCCCGGTAGGCGCCGGCGTCCGCCAAGCGGTCCTCCTCCACGCGCAAGCCGGCCTCTTCGTCGGGCTTCTCCAGGCGCGCCACCTCGATCTCCTGCACCTGGTAGCGCAACACGTCGGCTTCTCGGGCGCGCTGCTGTTCGTCGCCGCCGAGCGCCGCCAGCGAGCCGTCGACCGCGCGCAGCTCTGTGTGCAGCGCGCGTACAACCGACAGGTCCGTGCCGGCGAAGGCATCGAGCACGTTGCGCTGCGCAGCCGGTGTCACGAGGGCACGGTGCTCGTGCTGCCCGTGGATCTCAGCGAGCTCGCCTGCCGCCTCGCCCAGCGCGCCCACCGGAGCCATGCGGCCGTCGACCCAAGCCTTGGAACGTCCTTCTGCCGGAATCGACCGGGCCAGGATGACCTCATGCTCCTCGCCCTCGGCGTCCACGACGAAGCGCGCCTCCACCAACGCCTCGGTCGCGCCGGCGCGCACCATCGCCGGGTTGCCACGCCCGCCGAGCAACAGCTGCAGCGCTTCGACCACCAACGTCTTGCCCGCCCCCGTCTCGCCCGTCAGTGCGGTCATGCCGGGCCCGAACGTGAGCGCCAGGTCCTCGATCACGCCGAGGTCGCGCACGTGGAGGTCGGTCAGCACGAACGCGCCAACCTGAATCGACGCCCGCGCCGAAGGATCACGCCTCGCGGTCGGCCAGCAGCCGGAACCGCAGGATGGTGCCGAACGTGTGCGGCTCGTTGCGCACCACGCGCACCGGGTGCTCCGCCACGCGGCAGGCGATGACCGCGCCCGGTTGCAGCCGGCCGATTTCCTGGCCGTCGATCACGAGCACACCGCTGCGGTCCGGCGCCACCTCCACCGCCACACACTGGTCCTCGGCCAGCACGAGGCTGCGGTCGAGGGAGAAGTGCGGCGCCACCGGAGTCACCACCATGGCGCGCAGCGTCGGCGCGAGGATCGGGCCTCCCGCCGACAGGTTGTAGGCGGTGGAGCCCGTCGGTGTCGCGACGATCAAACCGTCGGCCGAGTACGTCAACGCCTGCTCGCCGTCGATCGTCGTGGCCAAGCGCACGGTGTGGCCGAAGTCGATCTTCTCGATGACCACCTCGTTGAGCGCGAGCAGGGTCGAGACGTCATCGGGGATCGAACGGTCCGAGATGCTCACCTCGAGCGCGCAGCGCTCCTCGATCGCCGCCTTGCCCTCCAGGACCTTTTGCAGTGCGCCCCGCACCTGGTCCGGCCCGAGGTCGGGCAGGTAGCCGAGCCGGCCGAAGTTCACCCCGAGCACCGGCACGTCGGCTGTGGCCGCGAGGCGCACGACCCGCAGGAACGTCCCGTCACCACCAAGGCTGACGGCGACGTCCGTCCCCTCGAGGCTGACCGCACCGAGGTCCACCTCGACGCCTGCCTCGGTCACCCGGTCGGGCCCACTGAAGTGCAAGATGCGTGCCACGTCCCCGCGCCCCGTGAGCCATTCGGCGGTGTCCGTCGCCAACGCCTGCGCGTCGGCGCGCTCGGGGTGCACCAGGAACGTGACAGTGGCCATGTGACTCGAGACGCTCAGCCCGTGGGGTCGGCGGTGGAAAGACGGCCTTCCGCCTCGGACACCGCTCCGGCGATCATGGACGCAGTCTCGCCCGCACCGACGCTGCTGCCGTCCGCGCCCTTCCGGGCATGGACCAGGAACTCGACGTTGCCGGACGCGCCGGTCAAGGGGGAGGCCATCGCCCCCATGATGCCGGTTCCGGCCGAGACGAGCGCGGACGCAACGCCCTCCAGCGCCCCTTTCCACTCTCCCGGGTCCCGCACGATGCCCTTCCCCCGCGACACGACGGCGCGCCCGGCCTCGAACTGCGGCTTGACCAGCACGACCAGGTCAGCGCCGGGCGCGGCCACCTCGCCGCACAATGCGGGTGCGACGGTCCGCAGCGAGATGAACGACAGGTCGGCCACGACGACCGGGCACGGCGTGAACGCCGGGTCCACACGTCGCAACGTCGCAACGTCCAACTCCCGCACGTTGACCCGCTCCAGCACGCACACCCGCGGGTCCGCCCGCAGCGAAGGGGCGAGCTGGCCGTGCCCGACGTCGACCGCGTACACCTGCGACGCGCCGCGCTGGAGGAGGCAGTCGGTGAAGCCGCCCGTCGAGGCGCCGGCGTCCATCGCCCGGTAGCCGGCTACGGACACGCTGAACCGATCGAGTGCCGCCTCGAGCTTCAGACCGCCCCGCGACACATAGGGCGGCGGCGGTCCGAGGACGACGATGGGCTCGCCTGCCCCCACCAGGCGCGCCGGCTTGTCGGCCGGGGCGCCGGAGACCAGGACCGAGCCGGCCTCGACAAGGGCACGGGCTTCGTTGCGAGAGGGGGCGAGATCCCGGCGCACCAGCTCGGCGTCGAGCCGGCGGCGTCCGCCCCCGCTGGTCAGTGCGCCTTCTTGGCGGCCGGCTTCTTCGCAGTAGTGGAGGTGGTGGCCTTCTTGGCCGGCGCGCGCTTCTTCGCGCCCGTCGACTTCTTGGAGGCCGCCGGCTTCTTGGCCGCCTTGCGGGTTGGCACGGCCTTCTCGGCCGCGGCCCGGGCCCGCCCGGCCGTCTGCGTGGCCCGCTTACGGGCTGCCGTGGCGGTCTTTCCCGCTTGCTTGCGGGCGGCCGTCACGGTCTTCTCAGCTTCCTTGCGGGCGGACGTCACGGTCTTCCCGGCTTCCTTGCGCGCCCTCTTGGCGGTCTTCTCCGCCCGATCGGTGGCGTCCTTTGTGGCCTTGCGTCCGGCGTCGGCGGACTTCTTGAGGACGTCCGCGACCTGCTTGGACAGGTTCTCGATGGCCTTCCCGTCCACCTTGCTCAGCTGCGCCGCTACCTCGTGGCGCACCATCTCGATGATCTGCTCACTGGTCTTCCGGCTTCGCTCCACCAAAGTGTCCACCCACTCCTGTGCTTGGCTGCGCTGGATGTCTCCTGCGTTCACCAACTCTCGCACGATCTCCTCGGCCCGGCCACGGGTTACCTGGCCGAACACCGAGCCCGCATCCAGGTACTTGCGAATCCGCTCATTGTTTGCCATTAGCCAACAGTATCTGAAGTGCTAGCTGAGAGCAAGCACTTTGTCACCAACCCTTCGCAGTGGCTTTCACCAATGCCAGGAGGTCCTTGGCCGTGACGGCCGGCTCAGCCTTCGCCGCCGGACCCTGGGCCGGAGGGTCCCCTTCCCTGGTCACGCCGGAGAAGACGAGCGCAAACGGGATCCCCAGCTGAACCGCCAGTGCCCCGTCGGTGGCCGGCCGGTCCCCAACCATGGCCCGCAGGTCCCTATCGGGCACCATGGCGGTAAGAGCGTCGGCGGTCGCACGGTGGGGCTTGCCCGCCACCTCGGGCGTCGTCTCTGCTGCCGTCGCCACTGCGGCCAGAAGGGCGCCGGCGCCCGGCACCAGCCCCTCGGGGGTCGGGAACGTCGCGTCCTCGTTCGTGCCGATCAGACGGGCCCCCTCGCGCACCGCGCGCGCTGCCCTATCCACCGCGTCGAACGTGAAGCCGCGGGTCCAACCCACCACCACGGCGTCGGCCGGAGCGTCGGCCACCACGGTGACGCCCCTATTGCCCAGCGCCTCGATGATCCCGTCGTCGCCCAACACCAACGCCGTCGTGCCGGGCTGCAGGAGCCCCGCCGCCACGTCTGACGATCGCAACAGGTCTTCGTCCGCTGCGCCAATGCCGCAGTGATCGAGTCGCCGTCGCAGCTCGGCCCGCGTCGGCGACGAGTTGTTGGTGGCGAACACGACCCGAACGCCGGCGCCGCGCAAGCGGGCCACCGCCTCGTCGACGCCGGGGATCGGACGCCCGCTCAGCCAAACGACCCCGTCGAGGTCGAGGACCCACGTACCTCTCGGGGGCGGTGGCCACATGGCGGCCGAGGCTAACCGTCGGCGTCGCCGTGTCGTCGCCTCGGGATGTCGAAGTCCGAGCGCCCCGCCGTCTTGGCGAAGGACGGCGGGGCAACTCGGCTATCTGACGGCCGGCGGGGGTGCAATCGCCCCCGCCGGCCGGAACTCGAGCTCCCGTGCACCCAAGAGGGGAACGTGGAGGAAACCAGACCATGGACGGCATCGACGACATCACTGCCGTCAAGGTGGAAGGCCGCCTACGCCAATCTCCCCTCCCTACCGTCCCCGGGCCGCACGACGTAGTACTCGCCGTCCGGCACCCCCCGGGCCACTTGGAACTCTTTGCCTAGGAAACCACACACACGGGCGCGACTTGTGGATTCTGGGTCAACCGTCGGACGACTGGCGTCGGACCGTTACCAGTCCGCAAACATCGCACAACAATTGCGATGACAAGGAGTGACATGCGGCGGGTGCCAGGTGTGCGAGCAGCGGTGACGGCCATTGTTCTGGCCGCGGGGCTCCTGGCCGTCGCATGCGCGACACCGGCAGTGGCGGCG
Organism: uncultured Acidimicrobiaceae bacterium; assembly: GCA_963777485.1. Lineage (GTDB taxonomy): Bacteria > Actinomycetota > Acidimicrobiia > Acidimicrobiales > RAAP-2 > Bog-473. The sequence continues at coordinate 1,223,202 of CAVZQP010000001.1, forward strand.
TCGTCCGATCAGCACTGGGTGGCGACGTGGACGGCGAGCCCGACGGATTCATCGGTGCCGATCGACGCAACTGGGCTGCCGGTGCCGGAGGTCCTGACCGACCAGACCCTCCGCATGATGGTGACGCCACACCTCGCCGGGTCCGTCCTCCGTATCCATTTGTCGAACCGATTCGGCAAGCAGGCCACGACTTTCGGCCACGTCACGGTCGGGATCGCCGGCACCGAGGCCGTGTCTGAGGTGACCCCTGTCACGTTCGGCGGACACGACGCGGTCACGGTGCCCGTCGGGAACGACGTGGTGAGCGATCCCGTCTCCCTGACGTTCTCCGCCTTCGCGACGCTCGCGGTGTCGATGTACATGCCCGGAGTTCAGGGATCTCCGACGAAGCACTGGAATGCGAACGCGACGTCGTGGTATTCGCCGCCCGCGAGTGGCGACCTCTCGGCCGCGAGCTCGGATGCCCGGTTCTCACTCCACACCGAAGCGTGGCTCTACGTCGACGGCATCGACGTCGAGGCACCCGCCACAGCCGGCTCGATCGTTGCTTTCGGCGATTCCATCACCGATGGCTTCGTCGCAGCGACGCCCTTCAGCGAACCGGTGAGCCTGGCGGTCGCCGACAAGAACGGCCGCTACCCCGACGACCTTCAGCGGCGGCTCGATGCCGCGGATATCCCGTTGTCCGTGGCGAACGAGGGCATCGGCAGCAACCGGCTCGTGACGGACGGGGAGCCGCTGATGTTGGGACTGAGCGGCGTCCAGCGCTTCGGGGAGGACGCTCTCGCGGTCCCCGGCGTCAAGGGCGTCCTGCTCCAGGAGGGCATCAACGACCTCGGTCTCCCGCCGCAGACCACTACACCAGCCGACCTGATCGCGGGCTACGAGCAGGTCATAGCGATGGCCCACGCCGAGGGGGTGAAGATCTGGTTGGGCACCCTGCTCCCCGCTTCGAATGCCTTCTTCGACGGGTCGATCACCGCGCCGAGGAGCGAGCTCTACCGCCAACAGGTCAACGCCTGGATCAGGACGCAGCACCTCGCCGACGGGGTCGTCGACTTCGACGCCGCGCTGCGCAACCCGTCCGATCCGCATGTGTTGAATCCGGCCTACTCGGGCCCAGATCACCTCCACCCCAACCTGGCGGGCTACCAGGTGATGGCGGACACGGTCAGTCTGTCGATGCTCGCATCAGCCCTCTAATGCGCCCACCGCCCTATCCGGGCGTCCCTCAGGACTCGACCCAGGAGGGCCGGAAGGAAACCGATCGCGCCACGTCGCGTTGCGTGACGAAGCCGATGACCCGGTTGCCGTCGGTGACCGGCAGCCGCGTGCGGTGATGCCGACACATGTAGGCCACGGCGTCCTCCACTGTGACGCTCGCCTCGAGTGAGGGCACCTCCCCAGCATCCGCGAACTCCTCGAGGCGGACCTCGCGCGGGTCAAGCCCCTTGGCCACCACCTTGCTGACGATGTCGCGATTGCTCACCGTTCCGGCGAGGCTGCCGTCCGAGAGGCACAGCGGCACCGACTCCTCGACGTGTGAAGCCAGGTAGCTGGCAGCAGCGGCGGCGGTCTCGCTGGTCCGAAGGACCTCGATGTGCGCACTCATGACGTCTCGGACGGTCCGCATTCGCACCCTGCTCCTCGCGGCTTCGCTCGGGGATCGCGAAGCCGCTCCACCACCTTCGCGCCGGTGCGGCACGGCGACAACGGGCGCCTCCGAAAACGTCTCTCAACAGGGCCCCCGGCGACGCCCCTTGCCAGGCCGTCACTGCGAACGTATGTTCGTAGTCCCATGGAGAGGCGGTACGAGCTGGAGACGCTGCGGCGCTCACTCGCCATGCTGCGTCCCGGGGCTCCTGCGCTCGATCGGGAGGAGGCGATGCGTCTGGTGCGCGAGCTCCAGGACCTCGAGCGCCAGCTGCGCAGGCTGCGCCGGGGTCTTCAGGATTTGCTCTCCGACTCGCGATGAACCGAGTACGCAGAGGGGCCGCGGGCCGCCGCGGTCAGCTGAAGGCGATGAGGTTCGCCGGGTCGGCGAGGATCTCGCCCACCGTCCGCAAGAAGCGCGACGCACCCTCCCCGTCGACCAGGCGGTGATCGAAGGCCAGGCTCAGCGTCACCACGTCACGCAACGCGACCTGGCCCTCGTGCTCCCAGGGCCGGCGTTGCACGGCCCCGAGGGCGAGGATGGCCGCCTCACCGGGATTCAACAGAGGGACACCGGCGTCGACGCCGAACACGCCGACGTTGGTGATGGTGATGGTCCCGCCGCTCAGGTCGGCCGGGGTGGAGCGTGCCGCCCGGGCCTGCTCGGTCAAGGCCTCGAGCGCGGTCGCAAGTTCCCGGAAGGCGAGATCATGCGCGTCCTTGACGTTGGGCACGACGAGCCCTCGAGGACCGGCCACCGCGATTCCGAGGTTGAGGTAGTGCTTCGTCACGATCTCGTTCGTGGCCTCGTCCCAGGACGAGTTGAGGGCCGGGTGATCCCGAGCGGCCAACACGACCGCCCGCGCCGCGACGGTCAGCATGGTCAGCTTCACGCCCTCGAAGCGACGGTTGGCGCGCAGGCGCTCGAGAAGCTCCGACGTCGGGGTGACGTCGACGGTGAGGAAGACGCAAGCCTGCGGGGCGACGGTCGCGCTGCGGACCATCGCGTCGGCCATGTGCTTCTGCACGCCCTTGACCGGCGAGCGTGTCTCCAGTCCGGTTTCGGACGGCGAGGTGCCGGAGGCCAAGTGCGCGGCGAGGTCCTCACGGGTGATGATCCCGCCGGGTCCGTTGCCGGTGACGTCGGCCAGATCGACTCCCTGCTGGCGCGCCATGAACCGGACCGGGGGTGCGGCCAGCGGACGCGATCCGGCGGGACTCGGTGCCCCTGGCTGCCGCGTCGACGGGATGGCCGAAGGGCGTTCCGGACGGTCGTGGCGGGTGCGCCCGCCGCCGCGGCGTCGCCGCCGGCTCGGCGCCGGTTCCGACGGCCCGTAGCCGACGAGCACCGACACCTTCTCGGCGGAGGGAGCGGCTGCGTCCTCCGGGGGGTCGACGACGTCCGCGGTCTCGATGGAGATGAGCGGCGCGCCGACCTCGACGGTGTCGCCGGCAGCCGCGAACAGTTCGACCACGGTGCCGGCAAAGGGGCTCGGTAGCTCGACGACGGCCTTCTCCGTCTCCACCTCGACGAGGGTCTGGTTGAGCTCGATGGTGTCGCCGGATGCCACGTGCCAGACGACGACCTCGGCCTCGGTCAGGCCTTCCCCCAGGTCCGGCAGCAGGAAGCTGCGGACGTCGATCATGACTCCAGGCACCGGTCGACCTCGTGGAGGATGCGATCGGCGTCGGGCAGGAAGTGGCGCTCGAGTTTGGCCGGCGGGTAGGGCGTCGCGAACCCACCGACCCGGCGCACGGGCGACTCGAGGGAGTAGAAGCAGTGCTCGCCGACGCGGGCGGCGATCTCGGCACCGAGGCCGCAGAAGACCGGCGCCTCGTGGACGACGACCAGTCGTCCGGTCTTGCGCACCGACGCCTCGATCGTCTCGAAGTCGATCGGTGACAGCGAGCGCAGGTCGACGATCTCGAGAGAGATTCCCTCCTCCGCTCCGATTCCGGCGGCTTCGAGCGAGGTGGCCACCATCGGGCCGTAGGCGACGACCGTGACGTCGGTGCCCGCACGGACGACGCGGGCACGGTGCAGCGGCATGGCATCGAGCGAGGCGGCGGTGTCGACATCGCCCTTCTCCCAGTAGCGGCGCTTGGGCTCGAAGAAGATGACAGGGTCGTCGGAGGCGATCGCCTGCTGGATCATGCGATGGGCGTCGGCGGCGTTGGAAGGCGTCACGACGCGGAGGCCCGCGGTGTGGGCGAAGTAGGCCTCGGGCGACTCGGAGTGGTGCTCGACGGCGCCGATGCCGCCGCCGTAGGGGACGCGGATGGTGATGGGCACGCCGACGCGCCCCTCGTTGCGGTAGCGGAACTTGGCGACTTGCGAGACGATCTGGTCGAAGGCGGGGTAGACGAAGCCGTCGAACTGGATCTCGCAGACGGGGCGATAGCCGCGCACGGCGAGACCGACCGCGGTACCGATGACGCCGGATTCCGCCAGCGGCGTGTCGATCACGCGGCGGTCACCGAAGTCCTGCTGCAGCCCCTCGGTGACGCGGAATACGCCTCCGAGCTTGCCGATGTCCTCGCCCATGAGCACGACCTTGGGGTCGTTCGCCATGGCCTGGCGCAGGCCGGCGTTGAGGGCTTTGCCGAGTGTCATGGTGGTGATGTGCCCGGTGGCAGCCGGGGTGTCGGCGCCGGCCAGCGGGTCGGCGGTGGTGGTCGTGGCGATGGCCATCACGAGATCTCGTCGTAGCCGGCGAGGTACTGCACGTAGTCGTCCCGTTCGGTATCGAGCAGGGGGTGCGGGCCCGCGTAGACGTGGTCGAACAGGGCGGCGGGTTCGGGATTGGGCATATCGAGCACGCCCGAACGCAGCGCGGTGGCGGCGTCACCCGCGGCGGCCGCGACCTCGTGCTCGAAGCCGTCGTCGGCCACTCCTTCGCGGTGCAACAGCGCGCGCAGCCGGACGAGCGGGTCCTTGGTCCGCCACTCCTCCTCCTCGGCGCGGCTGCGGTAGCGGGTCGGGTCGTCGGACGTGGTGTGCGGCCCCATGCGATAGGTGACAGCCTCGATGAGTGTCGGCCCCTGGCCGGCATAGGCGCGGGCGAGGGCGAGGCGGGTGGCGGCGAGCACGGCGAGGACGTCGTTGCCGTCCACCTGCACGGCTGGGATGCCGTAGCCCTGTCCTCTTTGGGCAATGGAGGCGTGGGACTGGAGACGGACAGGTTCGGAAATGGCCCACTGGTTGTTCTGGCAGAAGAAGACGACGGGCACCATGTAGCTGGCGGCGAAGCCGAGTGCCTCGGCGATATCGCCCTCGCTCGTCGCGCCGTCGCCGAAGTAGGTGATGACCGCGCTCTTCGCGTCCTCAAGGGCCAGGCCGAGCGCGTAGCCGGTGGCGTGCAGGGCCTGGGAGCCGACGATGATGGCCGGGGTGGCGATGTTGTAGCGGGCGGGGTCCCATCCCGAGAGGCTGCTCCCCCGCCACATGCGCAACATGTCGACGGGGTTCACGCCGCGGCAGTAGGCGACGCCGTGCTCGCGGTAGCTGGTGAAGGCGAAGTCGTCGGGACGCAGAGCGCGGGCGGAACCGACCTGCGCGGCCTCCTGGCCGAGCAGCGGCGCCCATAGGCCGAGCTCGCCCTGACGCTGGAGGGCCATCGCCTCGGCATCGAGCCGGCGGACGATCGCCATGTCGCGATAGAGCTCGCGCAGCTGGAGCGCATCCACGTCGGCGACGAGGTCCCAGTGCGGGCATCCGACTGTGCGCTGCCCGTCGACGGAGATCAGCTGGACCAGGCCGTCGTAGCCGGCCCAGGCGGTGAGCTGATCGGCCGGAACCTTGAGCTGCGCAATGGCCATCTGGACTCCCCTCCCATGGCTTCTGAGCAATGATCGGACGCTTGATCTGACCACAGTCTGGGCCTACGGAGCGGGATATCGGGTCGGATCGGCGGGTTTACACGGCTTCCGTGCGGGAGATGCCGTTTTAGCGCAATGACTGTGCTCCGATGCCGGTACGGAGGCCGAGGCGGAGGCGCCGCGTCTAGGGGTGTGCCAAGGGGCTCTCGGAGGTAGGTGGTTTGGGGGCGCGCCGCGGGCCGGCGCCGCTGTCAGGAAGCCTTGCGGCGGGAGGCCGGCTGCTTGGCCCGGGCGGGCTGCTTGGCCGTCTTGGCGGGCGCCTTCTTCTTCGCCGTCGAGGTGCGACGAGCCGGAGCCCGCTTGGCCGGCGCGCCGGCGCGGGCGCTCTTCGTCCCTGGCTTGGACGCCGCCTTGATGCTGGCGTTGAGGGCCTCCATCAGGTCCACGACCTTGGCGGCGGGCTCGGCCGGCTCCTGGATCACGATCTCGTGGCCCTGGCGCTTCTCCTCGATGAGAGCCTCGACCTTCTCGCGGTGCGTGTCGTGGTAGCGATCGGGGTCCCAGTCCGACTCCATGGACTCGATCAGCAGCTGGGCCATCGACAGCTCACGGTCGCTCACGTCGCCCTCGTGAGGCAGCTCGGGCAACTCCTTGCCGGGGACCCGCACCTCGTCGGAGAAATACATGGTGTGCAGGGCCAACGCGTCTTCCTCGGGACGGATGGCAACCAGGTATTCCTTGTTGCGCATGACCATCGTGGCGATGCCAATGCGGTCCGCATCGGCCATGGCCTTGCGCAAGAGCGCGTACGCCTTGTCGGCGCCGGCGCCCTCGGGCGCGAGGTAGTAGCTGGCGCGGAAGAACACGGGGTCGATATCGGGCTGGCTGACGAAGTCGGAGATCTCGATCTGTCGCGACTTCTTCGGCTCGGCGCTCTCGAGCTCCTCTTCGGTCAGGATGACGTACTCGCCGCCGCCCAGATCGAAGCCGCGGACGATGTCGTCGTTGGCAACCTCATCGCCGGTGCGCTCGTTGACCTTCTTGTAGCGGATCCGGTCCGAGGTCCCGTCCTCGAACTGGTTGAAGTGGATGCTCTTGTCCGAGGTTGCCGGGTACAGGCCGACGGGGATGTTCACCAGCCCGAAGCTGAGGGCCCCTTTCCAAATCGTGCGTGGCACGGGCAACAAATTACCAGCCCACACCTGGTCCACCACCTTGTTACAGCGATTCGTCACACTGAATCCATGATTTCCGACGAGCGGGAGGGCTTCGGATCGGCCCTGCTCAGCGGCCTGGCCGAGTTGGGCCCGGTCGACCCGTTCTCCGGCGACCTCTCCCTTGAGCTGGGGGTTTCGGTCTGGCTCCGCACGAGCGGGACGCCGCTGCTCGAGGCCCGGGGGCGGCTGCTGCACATCAGGCAGCTGATCATCGAGGTTTGCGGGCTCGACGCAGCCACCGAGCCGGTTCCCTTCGTCGGGCGCTCGCCTCGGAACGACGTGCTCAACCTGGTCGGCTACGTGTGCGACCTGTTGCGCCGGGCGGCCTCGGGGTCCGGCCGGTCGGTGCAAGGTGTGGCGCGGCTCGTCATCGCAGAGCTGCCGCCCGAGGACGAGGACGCCGCGCTCGGCGCCTGACGCGCCGCGGGCGTCACTCCCACTCGAAGAACTTGCGGAACCGGTTCTCCCGCTTGGCGCGGGGTGGACTCGGCCGCATGCAGTCGGGATGGTGCTCTCCGAGCCAGGCAACGAAGGCATCGCGGTCGGGAAACGTCATCTCCTCATCGGTGTCCATGACGTAGAGCACGATCGCGGGACCGTCGACCGAGACGGAGAACTCGACCTTCCCGTCCGCGAGGAAGCACCAGAGCGGGCTGGCCCCCGGCGTCGTACGCGGTTCGAGGCGCCAACCCTGTAGGCCGCCCAAGAGGTCGACGAGCTCCTTGCGGAGTGAGCCCGGTGACACCTATGGAATCCTGACGCGGCCGAGGTCTCGTGCCGACAACGCGTCCACCCGCTCCGCCCTCGCCGCCAGCCCGACACAGCAGCCGAGGACGAAGCCCACGAAGGGCAGGTGCCAGTCGAAGTCGAACGTTCCGCCGACGGCCCCGCACACCAGTGCGGCACAGGCGCACGACGACAGCACGTCGACCCGGCGCACGGCCCTGACAACTGCGGCCACGACAGCCGCCAGGAGCGCGAGGCCGAGCACGCCGGCGTCGGCCGCGACTTGCAGACACTCGTTGTGGACGAACTTGGCATAGGTGCCATCTGCCGTGTGGAACAAGAGAAGGTGGTCCGGACCGACGCCGAAGACCGGCGCAGTCCCCCACTGGTGCCACGCGACCGACCATTCCGCCGAACGGTCGGCGTCGCTCGGAGCCAGCGCACGCAGCCCGATCTCATGATGCAACAGGAAGACAGCGCCGAGAAGGGCGAGGGGCACGAAGCACACCGCCACCATCCGAACCCGCGGGTCGAGAGCCGCGGCGCACACACGGGTCGCCGGAACGGCGGAGATCGCCATAGCGGCCACCGTGGCGGCGCCGAGCCACGGAACAGTGCCCGTGTCCGGCGAGGTCGCGACGGCCACCACGCCGAGCGCTGCGCCGGCGAGGAGGGGAACGAGGAGGTGGGCGTAGCGCCGCCATGGCACGAGCGCAGCGGCACAGGCGATTGCCACACACGCGCCTCGGCTCTGCGAGGCCAACAGTCCTCCGGCGCAGAGGCACACGGCGAGACGAACCGACAGGGGGTGCCGGTCGACACCCAGCGCGACAAGCAAGCACATGCCGAGCACCAGACCCGCTGCGTCGGCGTAGGTAAGGGTCGTCGACAGGCGCCAGAGGCTCTGGGACGGCATTGCGAGGGGGAACCATCGCCAGATCAGGCCGGCGAAGCCGACGAGGGCTCCCGCGGCGCCGAGACACGCGACGGCCAGTCCCGCGAGCTGCCGGGGCGGTCCACGAAGGGGGCGAACGACCGCGTAGGCACCCGCACAGGCGAGGCAGCTCGCTCCGAAGGGAAGCGCGGCGCTCAGTGACCCGGTGATGTCCGCGCGGGCGCCCCACCACAGCGCCAGCGCAACGAGCGCGGCCACCACACATATGGCGCGTCGATCAAAGGGGTGGCTGATCGCCGCCGCAACCAACAGGACAACGGAGCCCACGGCTGCAACCAATGCGTCGGCGTGCCAGAAACCACCCTCGCGGACGCCGACCAGGAACATGAGAGCGAAGAGAGGCGCAGCAAGAAGGAAGGCCTGATTGCGCGGGTCGCGCCGCATGGGCCGCGCGTCCAACGCTGTACGGACCTGTTGCACTCACCGTCTCCTTCGTCGCTCGTCGGTCATGCGCGCCTACGTGGTGCGGGCGCTCGGCCCGATCGCCTGACGAACGCTACGTCAGCCGAACTGCCCCCAGTGGGTGGCGACGAGGAGGAGGACGTCCGAGGCAGCCAACGCCGCTCCAGCCACGACCATCCTCGTCTGGTGGAACCGCTGGGGCATGAGCTCGGCCACGACCATCCAGATGCCGGCAACCAGGGATCACGAGAAGGGTGACCTCGGCAAGGGCGGACGTTGGGGTGACGACTGGGTCACGAGGAAGGATGCAGCACACGCTTGGGCGCCTTGGATCCGACCGCGTCGCGATCACAGAGATGATCTCGTACCGCGCGACGGAAGCGGACACGGCTGCTCGCGATGTATCCAACCTCTCGGCGTTCACAAGCCGGCCTGTCCAGAACCAGGACCCGATGGGATAGATCCAACGCTGTCGGCGGAACAGCAACGACTCCACAACAACCCGGCGGTTTTCGACAAAGCCTGTCTGGAGATGGTCGCCATCCACGCGGGCCTGCGCGAGGATGGGAGCGTTCGGGGTGCGGGGAGGGGCAGACGCACATGAGTTCGCGTTTCACTTCAGCGCTAGGAGCCGGTGCACTGATCGCCGGCGTGCTGACGCTGATCACGCCGTTTGGCGGGAACGCTGTCGCCTCCGCTGGCACGCCGTTACCGGGCGCACCGAATTGTCCCATGTTCCCAGCAGACAACGTGTGGAACACCCCGATCACGAACTTGCCTGTCAACTCCCACTCGGCGGCGTGGTTGGCGAGCATGAGCGCTGGCAGCACGAACCTGCATCCAGATTTCGGCCCGTCGGGCGATCCCTCCAACCCGTACGGTATGCCGTACACCGTCGTCCCGGCCGGACACCAGTTCGTCAACATCGCGTTCCAGTACGCCAGCGAGAGTGACCCCGGGCCCTATCCCTTCGGGCCGGACACACCGATAGAAGGAGGGCAGAACGCAACCGGTGACCGTCACGCGCTGATGGTCGACCCCAACACATGCACTCTCTACGAGCTTTACGACGCGCACTACAGCGCGAGCGGGTCCACCGCAGGCTCGGGCGCCATCTGGAACCTCAACTCGAACGCCTTGCGACCCGCTGGGTGGACTTCGGCGGACGCCGCAGGGCTTCCCATTTTGCCCGGCCTCGTCCGCTACGACGAAGTGGAATCAGGCAGCATCACGCACGCCATCAGGATGACCGCGGAGACGACGGACACGAGCTACATCTGGCCGGCCCGGCACGAGGCCGGGGCGCGCTCCGACCCAAACCTGCCGCCGATGGGAGCCCGGTTCAGGCTCAAGCCGACCTTCAACATCGGCGGGTTCTCCCCGCAAGCCCAGGTCGTGCTGCGGGCCATGCAGCAATACGGGCTCATCGTCGCCGACAACGGCTCCAACTGGTACTTCGGGGGCACGGCCGACCCGGCGTGGCCCCAGTCCCTCGTCGACGAGCTCAAGCAAATGCCGGCCAGCGCGTTCGAGGCGGTCGACGAGTCCTCCCTCATGGTCAGCGCCGACTCGGGTCAGGCGAAATCGTTCGTCGGTCCGGTGACAGGAATCGCCGCACCGCCCTCAGGGTCCGGTTATTGGCTCTCGAACGCAGAAGGCGCAGTTTCCGCCCATGGCGTGCCCAACTACGGCTCCATGGCGGGCACGCCACTCAACGCGCCGATCAGTCACATCGTTTCGACCCCCGATGGAGCCGGATATTGGCTGGTCGCCGCAGACGGCGGGACTTTTGCATTCGGGGACGCCCGCTTCTTCGGCTCCATGGGCGGGAAGCCGCTCAATGCGCCGGTCGTCAACATGGCGCCGACACCCGACGGTGGGGGGTACTGGCTGGTGGCGAGCGATGGTGGCGTCTTCGCCTTCGGGGATGCCCGCTTCTTCGGCTCCATGGGAGGACGACACCTCAACGCTCCGGCAGTCGGCATGGCAGCCGACCCACAGACGGGTGGCTATTGGCTGGTTGCCTCTGATGGCGGGATCTTCTCGTTCGCGGCGCCGTTCCTGGGATCGACCGGCGCCATCCACCTGCAGCAATCGGTCAATGGGATGGCCGTGGCCGGCAGCGGCAGTGGTTACTGGCTCGTCGCGTCCGACGGCGGGATCTTCGCATTCGGCACGGCGCCATTCTGGGGAAGTGCCGGCGGCCTCCGCCTTGCCGCACCGGTCGTGGGCATGGCGGCGGACGACTCCACGGGCGGCTATTGGCTCGTGGGCTCCGATGGCGGCGTGTTCGCCTACCACGCACCCTTCTTCGGCGCTGACTGAACTCGGGCACGGTGTTGAGAACGGAGTAATCGGGTACCGCGCGTGATCGGGATGTCGCGGACCGCGGCAACGAACGTGCGGGAGGATTACGTGGTCACGCAAGTTGCAACACGATCAAACACATCGACGCAGGTAAGAGAGGGGTATCCGGACCATCGGAGGATGGTGCGCTTCGACTGGTCCGACACCCCCTTGCATTGGGTTCCGAACGACCCTTTCAGCACCCACATGATCAACGTGCTGCATCTCCTTCTCCCAGCCGGGGAGCGCTGGTTCATCGGGGTCGTCAACGAAGCAGCGCCACTCGTCTCCGATCCGGATGTCGCCGAGGCCATCAAGCCGTTCGTCCAACAGGAGTCCTGGCACGCATGGGCCCATGCCATGGTGCTCGAGCACCTGGACTCCAATGGGATCGACAGCTCGGAGTTCACCGACAGTCTTGAACGTTGGTTCGCCCGGGTGGGCAGCCCAAAACCGAATTGGTCCAAGCCCCTACAGCGCTGGTGGCTGCTTCGTCGCCTCGCCGATGTTGCCGCTATCGAGCACTTCACCGCCGTTCTCGGACAGTGGGTCATCCAGAACAAGGGCCTCGAGTATGCCGGCGCAGATCCAGTCATGCTCGATCTGCTTCGATGGCATGGCTCTGAAGAGGTCGAACATCGTTCACTGGTGTACGACGTCTATCAGGACCTCTCGGGCAACTATGTCCTGCGGTGCCTTGCCATGTTGTTCACGGCGCCCTCCCTGCTGGCCTGGTGGCTCCGTGGAGTCCGCTATCTCATGGCGCATGACCCGACTTCGCCGCCGAAACCCGGCTGGCGGGACTGGCTCCGGGCAGCACGGCAGTACCGAGTGCCCGGGCCGTGGATGCTCATCGTCACAACGCCGGTGCGCTACCTGCGCCCCCTTCACCACCCATCCCAGGAGGGCTCCACCGAGCTGGCGCAGCAATACCTCTCCGAGTCCCCGGCTGCGCAGAAGGCTCGAGAGGTAGCCGCAGATGCCGCGGACCCGACCTGAGCCGACGGACGCAACACCGTGAGGGAAATAGGTAGCTCGACGTAGACAAGGGCAAAGCGCCAGTCAGGCAACGCCGTCCTGCCCGCCGTGTGGATCGGTGGAATTCAGCCAGACGACAAATCAGGTTGGTGGGTTTTGTACCCAACCGCGTGGCAGGGGCAGGCTGAGGTCTGCATACGTGATGATCCCTGGCGGAGCGTGCACAACGGGCGCGATGGCATTGAGCGCGGGCAGCGCAGTGATGATGTGCCCGATCGTCATGAACTCCTCGATCGTCTCGGCCTGGAAGTCCGGTGGCGGGAGAAAATCGAGGGACGCGGTGACGGTAGGGAGCCCCTCCACGGTGATCACCCACCCGTCCTTTTCGATCACCCACGGGGGATCGAGCGTCGCTCCCTTCTTCCAGCGCACGTTGAGGTCGATGATGGTTCGGCCGCCGACACGCCCCTGCCAGCTCGCCGCGACGCCGGCAACATGACCGGCGGCGATCGTCCAGGACTTCATGACGAGATCCTCGGTCGTTTGGGCGAATTCCGATTCGCAGACGATCTCGTCCAGCTCGACACCGAGCATGTCAGCGACCATCGCGACCGCTTCGCCGAACACCGCGGTGCCGGTCCGGGCCATGTCGGCCAAGTCCGGATGGTCGATCGGGTGCCCGAAGCCGGCCGCTCGTTCTGTGTCGGGGGAGTCGTAGAAGGTCGTATCCGCCGTCTCGGACACGACGACCTTGTCGACCCGACTGCATAGCCCCGCGATGGTGCCGGCCACCAACTCGGCGAACCCTGGGCTGACACCGGTGCCCAAGAGTGAGGACCCGCCCCGAGCGCAGGCGTCGACAAGCCGGCCGCGCTCTGCACCCAGATTCGCGCCGGTGATGAAGGCCGCCGTCGTGACGACGTTGACGCCAGCCTCGAGGATGCGAACCAGTTCGTCGACCGACGGCCACATCGGGTTGTAGACGACGCAATCGGGCTTCAGGGCGAGCAGGGCGTCGACGTCGCCGGTCGCCGCCAGCCCGACCGGGGCGATCCCGGCCAGCTCCCCCACATCGACGCCAACCTTGGTGGGCGACCACGCGAAACACCCGACAAGCTCGAGCGTCGGGTTCGCCACGATCGCCTTGAGCGATTCTTTGCCGACGTTGCCCGTCGTCCACTGCGCCACCCGGATCGTCATGCGGTCTCCATCCTTCACATCGCGCCGACTTGAAACCGCGGCGTCGTGTATCCCCCGGTGCGCCCTTCTCGCTCAGAAGGCCGATCCAAGGAATCCACCCTAGACCTGCAGTCTCGGGGATGGAACTTGGTCACAGCACTCGTGGGCAGCCGCGCTACGAGCGCGGTGGGCAAGTACTTCCGTGGCCCTTCGCACCATCCGGCCAGATTGTCGAGTCAGTGCATTTCGCCTTGCCAAGGTCGCATCCGGAGTAGTCGCAGTTCCAGAGACGCTCGACGAGAGCTCGGGCATCCTCACCATTTGGGCGGCTGTCGCACTTCGCGGAGCGGGCTGTCGCCGGGGTCCGTCGTGTGAGCTTCGATACGTGATCCCCGTGCTTCGCCGAACGCGCCATCGTGATTGTCCGCGGTCGGGTCAAGACCTCAGGCGCGGGCGGCGTCGGGTGCTATCACCCTCAGGCGACCCGCTCGGCCGCACGCCCGGGGCCGGCGACCGTCCCTACAAGGGCGCCCAGGCTGGTCGCAGCCGAGAGGACGCTGCCGAGCACGAGGTCGAGCGGCGAGCGCATCATCGAGCGGCCGGCCCAGACCTCGCCGATCTGGCGGGTCAAGAGTGTCGAGCAGATCCAGAGCAGCACCTCGTTGCGGTGAGCTCGACCCACGCTCTCGTGCGCATACCCGTAATTCGCACGAGCGTTGACGAAGGCGTTGACCATTGACCATTGCACACCGTGATCCTGGTAATGGTGGACGATGATGCGGTCATCACAAACCGCCCCTCCCTCTTCGATCAATTTGGGCACAAGCTTGCTTTCGATGTCACCCGGATTGAACAAGGGGAACTCGAGCTCGCGTTGTTTGATGGAGACGGTCGAGAAGGGGGGCGGTCGTCCCGGTAAGGTCCTCATCGGCGGAGCGAACGGGGCCGCGAAGGCGAGGAAGTTCGCCCGGCCTACAACGGTGGCGTCGGTCGCGTTCACGAGGCATCCGACGACCATGGCGGCGTAGGGATGCTCGCGGTGGGCGCGAAGGATCGCGTCGACCCAATCGGGTCCAGGCAACGCGTGATCCTCGCCAAACGCAAGGACCACGCCTCGCGCGTGCTCGATCGCGATCTGGCGGAGCTCCAAGATGTTGCGGCCCTCGGTGGCAATCCAAGTCATGGCCCCGTCCAACCCCGCCGGGGCGGGTTCCCCCGAACCGCAGACTACGACCGCATCAGCGCCGGATGATCGAAGCTGTGGCGTGAGCGCCGCCAGCAACGCCTCGAGCGTCCTGGCTCTCTCGCGCGTGGCGACGATGACAGTCAGCGGCGTGACCACTGTGGGTGAGGTCACCCCGATCGGACTCGCTGACCCTTCGGGACCGGACACCGAACGCAACCTACCGACTTCGGGGAGTGTCGTGGGAGGAGAACAGGCCTATCCCAGTACCCAGGCCCAGAGTCAGCTACCAGTTGCAATTATTGCGACCCGGTCTGCTTCAGCCGTTGAGGACGGGGTTCAGCATGGCCGTAGCGAACCGGAAGGCCCCGGATGAGTACACGCTGCACTCGGTGAAGTAGTCCACCTGGGTCGAGATTCCGTTCGGGCAGAAGTGCACTCCGTCTGGCGCCCGGACCACGTTTGTGCCCGAGGGGCCGGTACAGGGCTCATTGGGTAGGCAAGGGAGCGTCCAGGTGAATGATCCGTAGGCCATGACTGACTGGCCGGCATCGACGTAGTCCACGCCGGTGTTGGCCGCCGCCAACGAGGCGTAGATTTGGTTCAGATTGGCGACATTCGCCGACAGGGACGGCGACTCGTCGTATGGGAGGCCGACGAGGAACACGTGCACCCCGTCAGCGCGAAAAATGTCGATGGCGGCCTGTACGTCGGTTTGATACTTCGCGTAGTACTGCGGTGATGCCAACGGATAACCGCTCATGCACGGCGTGTAATAGGCACCACTGAAGAGAAGGACCACAGCGGTCGGGTTGAAGGCCGCGTCGTCCGCGGACATCTGCGGAATCCAGTCGCAGGGGGCCGTTCCGGGGAATGTCCGCACCAAGGCGGACGCCCCGGCCGCCTGGGCCAGGGAACTGAAGTCCTCGCCGGCTTCGTTGCCCAACGAGTCACCGAAGAGGATCACCCTGGGCGGTACCGACGGAGGCGACCCCAGCGCCATGGCGTCACCGAAGGCGGTGCTGTTGCCGTCGGACGCCACCTCCCAGTACCCCTGGCCATGCGGGGTGATCGCCATGCTCACCACGGGCGCACTCAGATGTTGGCCGCCCTTTGAGCCCTCGAATGCGGCGTCACCAAAGCTGAAGATGCCACCGTCGGAGGCCACCTCCCAGTAGCCCCTGCCGTCAGGGGTGGCGGCCATGCCCACGACTCGCGCACTCAGCTGTTGGCCTCCCTCGGAGTCCTCGAACGCGGCGTCGCCGAAAGCGAAGATGCCACCGTCGGAGGCCACCTCCCAGTAGCCCCGGCCGTCAGGTGTGGCGGCCATGCCCACCACCGGCGCATTGAGGGTCCGACCGCCCATGGAGCCCTCGAACAAAGCATTGCCGAAGGCGAATATGCCACCGTCGGAGGCGACTTCCCAGTAGCCCCGGCCGTCCGGCGTGGCGGCCATGCCCACCACCGGCGCATTGAGGGTCCGGCCGCCCATGGAGCCCTCGAACGCGGCATCGCCGAAGGCGAAGATACCGCCGTCGGACGCCACTTCCCGGTACCCGTTGCCGTCGGGGGTTGCTGCCATGCCCACCACCGGTGCCTGGAGCGCTGCGCCGCCCATCGATCCCTCGAACGGCGCGTCGCCGAGAGCGAACACCCCGCCGTCGGACGCGACCTCCCAGTAGCCCCTGCCATCGGGAGTGGCCGCGACACCCACCACCGGGTGGCTCAAGGTTGCCGCTGCGGCCAGTCCCGCCGGAACGATCGCACCCAGCCCGCCGATGACCGCCACGGCCGCGACGGTGCGGCCCCACGTGTGCACCGGGCCATTCTGACAGCGCTGGAATGCCTCGACGGCGATCTCCCCGCAGGTCGGCGCGTTCAAGCGCAATTTTGCGGTGAGGCTTTCCATACGGTCGGTGGCGCCACTGCCCCGAGGTCGAAGCTCAGCGCGCCGCAACAGACTCACATTCCTGTCAGAGGGCCGGAATGCGCAAAGCCCGAATGGCGGATCCGGCTATTGGAGCTGGGACGGCGGGAGGCCGGAAGGTGCGGTCCCCGTAACACGCGGCCCGATCCGGACACCTTCCGCTCGAAGTCGTGAATGTCGCTGGGGACTCAGCTGTCGGGCGTGACCGTATCCAATCGACGCCGAACATCTGACGTGTTCACGCCGAGAGCGCCCAGCAGAACGGCCGCAGGATCCGGTGGTTGGAGAGTGAGGATCTGGGCCAGCACCTGCTGGGCCGTGACCTGGGTCTTCCGGCGGTTGGGCTTGACCGCTCTCTCAAGCACTTTCTTTGCCGCGGGGGTGATGCGAAGGCGATCTTTGTGCGCGACGTCTCTGATCTTCGGCTTCTTCGGCACGGCGCGCATCGGCAGTTCGGGAGCGTCGGTGCCCGACCCCAGGCCTAGGGCGCCCAGGGCTTCGTGATCGAGCGAGTCAAGGGCCTGGCGAGCTTGCTGCAGGCTCACGCCCAACACCGCTTCGATCGAGGGATCCTCAAACAAGGCGAGCAAGATGTGATCGGTGCCGTATCGGCGATCACCTCTACGACGAGCCTCCTCACCGGCCTGCAGACAGATGGCCCAGACGTGAAGCGTCTCTGGCGCAACGGATTCGGTGGTCATGATGACTCCCTGTTGTATTTGGTGTGCACGGATTGGCGGGTGACGCCCAAAGCGTCTCCGATCTGCTGCCACGACCAGCCCTTTTCCCGGGCCGCTGCAACATGGTTCGCTTCGACCCTCTCAGCCAGGCGATGGAGCGCCAACGAGGCGCGAAGCCCAATTGCCGGGTCGTCCGACGAGAGATTCACGCTGAGTTCTTCGAGGTCCATGCCTGTCAGTCTTGACTGACATCTCGGCTGTGTCAACCTAAATTGACACAGCCGATCGCCACACGAAAGGTCAGCGTCTGCGGGGGTGGGCGCGGCACAGGCAGGCCCAGGTCTCTACCGAGCGAGGAATAGATGGTTGCAGCCTGGAGGCTCTAGCCCCCACATATCGCAGCCGGAAGTCGTCCGCCACTTATGTGACGTTCACCGTGTTTTGGGCTGTCCCGGATTCGGATGCCTCGGCCGGCGACCACGTTCCCGACGCCTCCGTCCACGTCCTACCCGCAAAAGAGACTGAGTTGATGTGGTAGTTGTACGCGTGGGCTACGGCCCAAGTTGCCACCCGCCACCCGGTCTTGGTGGAGACCGGTACGCCCAACAGTTGCGCGCCCATCTCTTCCGTCGATGCCTGGGCGAGGGCCGAAGGTGGAGGGGCCGGACCGCCGAAGCCATCGAGACCGCACGAGAGACCGGCGGGGACCTCGCCCGTGAGGGCTGTAGCAAGCGAGCGCGCCTCGGTCTCCCAGTTGGCGTACGCGTCGGGGGTCGCGCTGTGCTGGACCAGTTGGGCTGCTTCGGTGACCGCCATCGTCTGCCATCCGGGCACTTGGACCAGATGGTCATAGAAGACCGACGCTGCGTAGTTCGGGTCCAAGATCTGAGCGCTCGTCCCCCAGCCCTGGGATGGTCGTTGTTGGAAGAGGCCTAACGAGTCCAGGTCGCCATAGGGCAAGTTCCGAAGCTGCGTCTCTTGGAGCGAGGTTGCCAGGGCGATGGTCACCGCGTGGTCCGGCATCCCCTTGCGCATCGCGACCGCGGCGATTATGGCCGCGTTCTGCGCCTGTGTCGGCGTGATCGAGAACGGAGAGGACGCCGCCGTCGATGCGAAAACACAGCCCGTCGAGCGTGCGGGACCCTGGCCGCGCCCGACTACGACAGCGACCCCGACGGCCAACCCTGCGACAGCGATGACGCCACCGATCAGACCGGCGCGCCGGATGCCGACGCGCCGACCGCCTCGGTGCCTACCTGAAGACCGCTTCCGCTCCGGGTCGACGATGACAGCGTGCCCGCTCGACCGAGCGACAGAATCTCGATTCACAATCGGACCACGGGGTCTCTTTTACACGACGAACTGGCCACGTTGACGGCAGCGTCCGAAGCGTCCCACGTGGTGGCTCTGGACGAGGTCGAGCGACGCGCGCTGATCGACAAGGTTCATCGATCAGGTCGAGGTATTACCCGATTTCGTGGACGTTACGGTGCACGGAGCGCCTCCGTTGCATGTCCGCCACCGGGTGGTCGCCATGTTGAGTCGGGTTGCGATCGTGTCGGAGGGGGGACTTGAACCCCCACGCCCTTGCGGGCACCAGCCCCTCAAGCTGGCGCGTCTGCCTATTCCGCCACTCCGACGGGCGAACGGCTGAAAAATCAGCGTCCGGTGATCGTATCGCGCCTCCTGAATGGCTCCGCTATTGCCCGGGCAGCGTTGGAGTCGCGTTCTTGGTCGACTCCGCCTTCCTGACGGCCCAATACCGCGCGAACCACAACAGGCTCGTGCTCCGGGATTCCTGGAGGACCCCGCCGACCGACCGGCTCCACGCCAGGGCTGCCGGCTCGGCGTACAGCGGCAGTGACACCATCTGGTCCCACAGTTGCATGTCCGCTTGCTGATAGATCCCCGCCGCGGTGTCCGCGTTGAGCTGCTGCGAGGCCGTACTGACCAGCTGTTCGAACGGAGTGTTGTCGTACGCCGTCCAGTCCTCTGAGCCGTTCTTGCCCGGCGCACCGAGCAGCGTCGTGTACCACGCCAGTGTCTGGGCCAGATATGGGCTGAACGTCACCGGCAGCAGCGCCATGTCGGCGTAGCCGCCGGCGAGCGCCTCCCCCGCCGCCGTCGCCGAGGTCGCCGTCTCGATGTCCGTGTTGATCCCCGCCGCCTGCAGGTCGGCGCGGATCGTGGGGGCGGCCGACGCCGCCCACGGGTCGGTTTCGTCGACCATCATGTGCAACGTGAACGGGACGCCGAAGGCCGAGTGGTAATACGGCGAGTCGGCCGTCTTCACCAATCCCGACGCCGTGAGGAACGCAGCCGCCTGTGCCGGCACTGGAGTGACCGGGAAGTTCACGCTGCCCCCCGCCCCGATGACCGTGGTCGACGTCGACGACGTCGGCACCGGGATGGTCGTCGTGGGCACCGTCGCGCTCGGGGCCGGCTTGTAGCCCTGCTGTCCCTGCACGTAGATGTGGCTGTTCGCCACCGCGATCCCCGGCACGGCCCAGCTCACCTGCTGGTTCAACAATTGTTGGCGGTTGATCGACAGCGCGATGGCAGTGCGCAGGTCGGGTGACAGCCGGGCGTCCAGCGAGCTCGCCAGGTCAAGCTGCAGCAAGGTGTTCGACGTGTCGACGTCGCTCTGCGCGCCCGGCAATCCCGTCACGTCCGTCAGGAAGGAGGGCGTCACGGTCGTCGGTTCCGCCACCTGCACCGTGCCGCTGCTCATCCACGAGGCCAGCTGCTCCGTCGAAGACGCCAGATGGACAGTGATCGACTTCGAGTTGGCCGGCGCTCCCCACCACTTCGGGTTCTGCACCAGTCTGATGGTCGAGCTCGAGACCGATGCGATCTCGAACGGGCCTCCTGAGAGGTCGATGCTGGGGCTCACGGTGGAGCAGTTCGGGTTCCAGCCCACCTTTTGCATGACGTGCGCCGGCAGCAGGTTCGAGAAGAGCATCTGCCAGTCGGCGAATACAGTCTTGAACTTCACGGTGACCGTGTGGCCGCTGTTCGTCCCGGTCACCGACGCGATGTCGCGATAACCGGCGATGCTCACCACGTTCGTCGAAGACCCGTCCGGATCGCCGCGCTGTTGCTCCCAGGCGTACTTGAAGTCCGCGGCCGTGATCGGCACCCCGTCGGACCACACCGCCTTCGGGTTCAGCGTGTACACCACCGTGAGGGGGCTGAGGTTGAGCGGCTCGGCCGAAGCGATCAGGTCTGCGTTTGCCGTCGCCATCCCGTTGGCGTCGACGACATACGGGCTGGGCAGGACGCCCGCGAGCACCGTCAGCGTCGCGGGCGTGTCACCGGACGGCGTATTCGGGTTGCACCCGGTCAGGCTCCCGGTCATCCCGAACGAGATCGACCCCCCCGACACCCCGACGTAGGTGACTGTCGTGCTGCCCCCTCCGGGACCGCCGCAGGCAGACGCGACCACAGCCAGCGCGCCGAGGACGGAGACAAGACGGACCAGCCCGCGCCAGCGCCGGGGGCGTCGGCCCCGGCCGGTCACTGCAGCCGGAGATCCAGGGTCACCGTCGTGAAGGCGAAGATGATGGCGACCGTGACCGTGATGCGGTCAAGGTTCCGCTCCACGACCGTCGAGCCCTGGGCGGCCGCGCCCACACTGCCGCCGAACATGTCGGACAGGCCACCGCCCTTGCCGCTGTGCATGAGGATCAGGAAGATCAGCCCGAGCGCGCTCAACACCTCGATGACGATGTACACCCAGGTGACGGCGTTCAACGTTGCCAACAACGGAGGTTCCTCCAGCTCGAACTAGCCCAGGACGAGCGAATCGCCTGCTCGGGCTAGGAACGGTAGCAGGCGGCGCTGGCCCTTATGACGTCAGTGAACTTGGCCGCATCAAGGCTGGCACCCCCCACGAGCAGGCCGTCCACGTCGGGCTCCCCCATCAGATCGGGCGCGTTCTCCCCGTTCACCGACCCGCCGTACTGGATCCGCACGCCCCCCGCCGCCTCGTCGCCCCCCAGCTTCCCGACGAGGGAGCGGATGAACACGCAGGCGTCCTCGGCGTCGATCGCGGTCGCCGCCTTGCCGGTCCCGATGGCCCAGATCGGCTCGTATGCCAGCACCAGCCCGGCCAGCACCTCCGGCGCCAGCCCGCTCAGCGCCGCCAGCACCTGCTCCTCGAGCACGCTCTCGGTCCGGCCCGCCTCGCGCTGTTCCTCGGACTCCCCCACGCACACGATCGGCGTCATCTCGTGCCGCAGGACCGCCCGCAACGTTGCCGCGACGGCCGCGTCGTCCATCCCGAACAGCGTGCGCCGCTCCGAGTGCCCGACGATCACGTACGCAGTCCCCAGCCGCGCCAGGAAGCGAGGGCTCACCTCGCCCGTGAAGGCACCGGCGTCCTCCGCCGAGCAGTGCTGCGCGCCCAGCGCGAGCGGGAGGTGCTCCTTCTCGACCAGCGTCTGCACCGTCCGCAGGTCCGTGAAGGGTGGGTGCACCGACACGTCCAACCGCGCGACGTCGTCAGTTTTCAGCCGCAGCCCGAGGTCGCGCACGGTGTGCAGCGCCTCGATGTGGTCGTGGTGCATCTTCCAGTTCCCGCTCACCAGCGGGCGCCGGGCCGTCACCCCTGCGGCGCGTTCGGGGCCGCGCGCAACGCGTCGATCCCCGGGAGGTGCCCCTCCAACTCGATGAAGGACAGCGACGCCCCGCCGCCCGTCGACAGGTAGTCCACCTTGTCCTTGAGGCCGAGTTCCTCCAGGGCGCTCGCGCTGTCGCCGCCACCCACCACCGAGAAGCCCGGGGAATGAGCGACCGCCTCGGCGACCACCCGTGTCCCCTCGGCGAAGCGGTGGTCCTCGAACGCCCCGAGAGGGCCGTTCCACAACACGGTGCCCGCATCGCCCACCGCGGCGGCGAACGCGGCCGCCGAGTCCGGCCCGATGTCGAGCCCGGTCCAGCCGTCGGGCAGGTCGCCCTCGATCACCTTCACGCTTCCCTTGTGTCCCTCCCCTTCCGACGACGGGCCGAACGACCCGCCCGGCTCGAGCGCCCGCGTGTCGGTCGGCAGCAGGATGCGCACCCCGGACTCCAGCAGGTCCCGGCAGTCCTCGAGGTGGGTCTCGTCGAAGAGCGAGTTGCCGACGTGCTGCCCGCGCGCCGCCAGGAACGTGAAGGCCATGCCCCCACCGACGATCAATGTGTCCACCTTGGGGGCGAGGGCCTTGAGCACCTCGAGCTTGTCCGCCACCTTGGCACCCCCGACGACGGCCACGAAGGGCCGCGCCGGTGCCTCCAGGATCCCCCCCAGCACCTCGATCTCTCTTGCGAAGCGCAGGCCGGCCGCGCTCGGCAGGAACTGCGGCGGCCCCACGATCGACGCGTGGGCACGGTGCGCGGCACCGAACGCCTCGTCGACGTACGCGTCGTACCCGTCGATCAGCCGCTGCACGAACGCGGGGTCGTTCGCCTTCTCGCCCGGGTCGAAGCGCAGGTTCTCCGTGAGCGCGACACCCGGGCACAGTGCGGCCAGGCGCTCTCGCACCGGGTTCATCTCCCAGCGCGGGTCCGGTGCACCCGAGGGCCGCCCCAGGTGCGACGCCGCGGTGACATCCGCGCCCTCCTCCATGAGCCGTCGCAGCGTCGGCAACGCGGCGTTGATGCGGAAGTCGTCGGCCACCGTGGCCTTGCCGCGTACCCCGATGTGCAGCGGGACGTTGAAGTCGACCCGCACGAGCACCCGCTTGCCCTCGAGGGGAGGCAGGTCGGAGAGCAAGGGGATGCCGCGGAGCGGGTCGGTCGTCATTGCCTGCTCCGGAGCCGGGCGCCGATCAGCTCTTGCCGCCGACCAGGACGGCCAGGTCCACCAGGCGGTTCGAGTACCCCCACTCGTTGTCGTACCAACCGAACGTCTTGACCAGCGACAGCTCGTCGTTGATCGGCATCACCATGGTCAGGCCGGCGTCGAAAGTGCACGACGCCGGTGAGCCGACGATGTCGCTCGAGACGATCGGCTCCTCCGTGTAGTCCAGGACCCTGTCGAGCGGCGGTTTGGCCGCGGCCTCGGCGAAGGCCGCGTTGACGTCGGCGACCGACGGGTTCCCTTTCACCACCGCGGTGAAGTCGGTGATCGATCCGACCGGAAGTGGGACCCGGAGCGAGTAGCCGTCGAGGCGACCTTTCATGGACTCGAGCACCAACCCCGTCGCCCGCGCTGCGCCGGTCGTGCTCGGCACGATGTTGGCGGCGCCCGCCCGCGCCCGTCGCAGGTCCTTGTGTGTCAGGTCCAAGAGGTTCTGGTCGTTCGTGTAGGCGTGCACCGTGGTCATGAGTCCGCTCGCGATGTCGAAGGCGTCGTCGATCACCTTCACCATCGGCACGAAGCAGTTGGTCGTGCACGATGCGTTGGAGACGACGATGTCCCGGGCAGGGTCGAAGTCCTTGTCGTTCACGCCGATCACGAACGTGGCGTCGGCGTCACCCGACGGCGCCGAGATGATGACCCGCTTCACCGTCTCGCCCAGGTGCCCCGCCGCGTCGGCCCGGGTGGTGAAACGCCCGGTCGACTCGATCACGACGTCGGCCCCGAGCTTGGCCCAGGGCAACTGTTCGGGCTC
The DNA here is from genome assembly GCA_963777485.1 of uncultured Acidimicrobiaceae bacterium. Lineage (GTDB taxonomy): Bacteria > Actinomycetota > Acidimicrobiia > Acidimicrobiales > RAAP-2 > Bog-473. Next base: position 1,246,863 of record CAVZQP010000001.1, read on the forward strand.
CCGCTCGGCCATGACCCGGATGTGGCTGTCACCGACGAGGAGGTCGCTGCCCTCGACGTCGACGGGCACGGGCAAGCGACCCTGGGTCGAGTCGTAGCGCAGCAGGTGCGCCAGCGTCTCGGGCGAGGTGAGGTCGTTGACCCCGACCACCTCGACGTCGGCCCCGGTCGCGAGCACGGCGCGCAGGAAGTTGCGCCCGATGCGCCCGAAACCGTTGATCCCGACCCGCACGGTCATGTCATTCCTTCTTTCTCCGCTCGACAGCGCCTATGCCAGCAGACCCGACAGCGCCTCTGCCAGTTTGGCCGGGCTGTGGACAAGCCGGTTCTCGCCCGTCAGGGGAACGTCGCGGACGGGCACATCCGTCGCACCGATCCCCATGCCCTGGATGGTGTCACAGACGACCACATCCACACTGACATTGTGCCTGGCCAGGGCCGCAACGTGCGCGGCGACGTCATAACCCTCCGTTTCGGGGACCTGTGGACGGAGGTTGCAGACGTACACGACCTGAGCGTTCGATTGGGCGACCGCCTCGGCGATGCGGTGCACCGACACGGCGGCCAACACGCTGGTGAACAAGGACCCGGGCCCGATCACCACCTGGTGCGCCCCGAGGATGCGCTCGACCGCCAACGGCGGTGGCTGGGCGTCGTCGGGCACGAGCGAGACCGCCCACAGGTCGCCCGTCCCCATGACGGCGACCTGGCCGGCCACCGTGCCCTGCGCCGACTCGGCCTTGAGCACCACCGGCTCGGTGGTCGCCGGCAGCACGTCGCCCCGGGCGCCCAAGAGCAACGCCGCCTCCCGCACGCCTTCGACCAGATCGCCCGTGGCGTCGATCAACCCCAGCAGGATCAAATTCCCCAGCGCGTGCCCGGCGAGCTCGCCCTCGTCGTAACGCCGCTCGAATGCGGCCGCCAGCGACGAATCGTTCTCGGCCAGCGCGACGAGGCACTTGCGGATGTCGCCGAGCGCGACGACGTTCAGCAGCTCGCGCAGCCGGCCGCTGCTCCCACCGTCGTCGGCCACCGATACGATCCCCGTGAGCAGCCCGGCGTAGCGCCGGGCCGCCTTCAGCGTCACCGCGGTGCCGTGCCCGCCGCCGATAGCCACGACGGACGGCCCGGCTTCAGTCACGTTCGATGTCCCGGTGGAAGACAGACACACCCTCTCCTTGCCCGCCGAGCCGCTCCGCCAAAGCCTCGGCCAGCGCCACGGAGCGGTGCCGCCCACCCGTGCAGCCCATCGCGATGGTCAGGTAGGACTTCCCCTCGCGCACGAAGGCCGGGAGGATGCTGGTGAGCAGGTCGTCCAGCTTCTCGAGGAACGCAGCCGACTCGGGCTGCCCCAGTACCCACTCCCGCACCGGCTCGTCGAGGCCGCTGTAGGGCCGCAGCTCCTCGATCCAGAAGGGGTTCGGAAGGAACCGGCAATCGAACACGATGTCGACGTCGAGCGGGATGCCGTGCTTGTACCCGAACGACACGACCGACGTCTGCATGCGCGGCACGTCCTCGGACCCGAAGGCCTCGAGGATACGGGCCCGCAGCTGGTTCGAGTTGAGCTCGGCCGTGTCGACGAGCAGGTCGGCGCGCGCCCGGACCGGCTCGAGCAGTTCGCGCTCCCGTGCGATCGACTCCTCCACCCCGCGCGGGGAGCGGGTGACGCCGCCTCGTCCCCTCGTAGCGGCGCACGAGCACATCGTCGGGCGCATCGAGGAAGACGACGCGCACCCGCTTGCGCGTCCCCCGCAGCTCGTCCAGCACGTCGGGGAGGTCGTCGAAGTACTCGGGCCCAGTGTCGGAGCCGCCCCTCCCGATGACCAGCGCAACGCGCTCGATGCCCGAACCGGGCCGGTCCACCATCTCGACCATCTTCATGATGAGGGCGGCCGGCAGGTTGTCGATCACGAACCAGCCGACGTCTTCCAATGCGGCCGCGGCCGTCGACCGGCCGGCGCCCGACATCCCGGTCACCACGGCGAACTCGCTCATCGTCCCCCAGCCTTGCGCACACCCTCGTACACGGCGAGACCTACCTCATCGGGCAACCACGACCGGGCCAGGAGCTCCTCGAGCGAGGCGGCCCGCACGGCGTTCACACCCCCGAATTCCTTGACCAGGCGGGCCTTCCGGGCCGGTCCGAGGCCTGGAATGTCGTCCAGGATGCTCTTGGTCATCCGCTTGGCCCGCCGCTCCCGGTGGAACGTGATGGCGAAGCGGTGCGCCTCGTCACGCACTCGCTGCAGGAGGTACAACGCATCCGAGCCCCGCCGGAGCCTGATGGGGTCGGGCGAGCCCGGCCGGTACACCTCCTCGAACTGCTTGGCCAACGCTGCCAGCTCTATCTCTTCCTCGAGCCCGAGCTCGCGCACCACGCGCTCGGCCACGTGAAGCTGGCCCTTGCCCCCGTCGACCAGCAACAGGTTGGGGCGGTAGGCGAAGCGCTTCGGGCGCTCCTCCACCGGCTGCTTCTCCGCCATCTTCAACGCGGTCAGCCGTCGGGTCAGGACCTCCTCCATGGCGGCGTAATCGTCGTTGCCTCCCACCGTCTTGACCTTGAAGCGGCGGTAGTCCGAGCGCTTTGCCAACCCGTCCTCCACCACGACCATGGAGCCGACGTAGTCGGTCCCTTGCAGGTGGCTCATGTCGTAGCACTCGATCCGCAGCGGCGCCTCGCGCAAGGACAGCTCGCCCTGCAGTTCGGTCAGGGCCTTCGACCGGGCGTTGTGGTCCGACGCGCGGCGCAGCCGGTGCCTCGCCAGGTCCTCGCTCGCCGAGCGCGTCACCGTCTCCTGCAGCGCGCGCTTCGCCCCGCGCAGCGGCACGGCGACGTCCACGGGGCCGCCGCGGACGCCCCGGAGCCAGCTCTCGATCACCTCGAGGTCGCTGGGCTCCTCGGGCACCAGCACCCGCCGCGGCACCTCGGCCCCGTCCGCGCCGTAGACCTGCGAGACGACCGTCGACATGAACTCGGGCCCGGAGAGATCTTCGACCTTCTCGGCGACGAAGCCCCGGTGCCCGACCACCCGGCCCCGGCGCACCCGGAATATCTGCACCGAGGCCTCGAGCGGGTCCTCGGCGAGACCGACCACGTCGAAGTCCTCAGAGCGGTCCGACACCATCTGCTGGGTATCCGCCGCCTTGTGCACCGCGGTGATCCGGTCTCGCAGACGGGCGGCCCGCTCGAACGCCAACGCGTCGGAGGCGGCGATCATCTCCGCTTCCAGGCTGGCCAGGATCGGCTCGGTGTCCCCCGACAAGAACCGCATGAGGTCGTTGACGTAACCGTCGTAGGCCTCGTGGTCGACGGCACCCACGCACGGCCCCGAGCAGCGATCGATGTCGAAGAGCAGACACGGCCGGCCCAGACGCTTGTGCCGGACGAACTTCGTATCCGAGCACGTGCGCACGGGGAAGCTCCTGATCAGCAGGTCGAGGGTCTGGCGGATGGCGTAGGCGTGGCCGTACGGGCCGAAGTAGCGGACGCCCTTGCGCTTGCGGCCCCGGACCACCGCCGGCCGCGGCCATTCCTCGTTCAGGGTGATCGCCAGCCACGGGTAGCTCTTGTCGTCCTTGAGCCGCACGTTGTAGCGGGGCAGGTGGGACTGGATGAGCGAGTGCTCGAGAATCAGCGCGTCGACCTCGGTGTCGACCACGACCCATTCCACGTGGTCCGCCAGCGCCACCATCTGGGCCGTCCGGGGCATGAGCTTGGCCGAGTCCTGCCAGTAATTGGGCAGGCGGTGCCGGAGGGACTTGGCCTTGCCCACGTAGAGGACCCGGCCTTCGGCGTCCTGGAATTGGTAGACCCCCGGGGCGTCAGGAATCGAGCCCGTGGGCGGCCGGTACTGCATCGATCCCACTCTCGCGCAGCGCTGGGACCGCCCGGTACAATGGTCGTGCCGGCCTGGTATCCGGCAGACAACCTCGCATCGAGGCCGACATACCCGCGGATGGGCGACCAGGCTGTCCCCGCCGGCCAGATCGATGCTCTCTCCCGAAAAGGGGGCATACAGAATGCTCAGGCTCCAGGCGCCCCTCCCAGAGGGTTATACGGCCGCGACCGACGACGAGCTCGCCACCATGATCGGCGACGCCAAAGCTGCGCTCGGCTCCCGGCTCTTCATCCTCGGCCACCACTACCAGCGCGACGACGTGATGCGTTGGGCCGACGCCCGAGGCGATTCCTTCGGCCTGTCCAGGATTGCGGCAGGACAGGAAGAGGCCGAGTACATCGTCTTCTGCGGCGTCCATTTCATGGCTGAGTCCGCCGACGTGCTGACCGGCGACCACCAGCAAGTGATGCTGCCCGATCTGAATGCCGGGTGTTCGATGGCCGACATGGCCGACATCGACCAGGTCGAGGAGGCTTGGGACGAGCTGGCCCAGATCATCGATGTCGACCGCCTCATTCCGGTCACCTACATGAACTCCGCTGCGGCCCTCAAAGCCTTCGTCGGCCGCAAGGGCGGGGCGGTCTGCACCTCCTCCAACGCGCGGGCCGTCCTCACCTGGGCCCTCGAGCGCAGTGACCGCGTCCTCTTCTTTCCGGATCAGCACCTCGGTCGGAACACGGGCTACCAGCTGGGCTACGGACCGGACGACATGCGCGTCTGGAACCCGCGCCAAGCGCTGGGCGGCCTGACCGACCGAGAGGCGAAGGAGTCCACGCTCCTCTTGTGGAAGGGCCACTGCTCGGTGCACCAGCGCTTCCGGCCCGAGCACGTCGAGGCCTTCCGCGCCGAGCACCCCGACGGCATCGTGATGGTCCACCCGGAGTGCGCGCACGAGGTCGTGGAGATGGGCGACATCACCGGCTCGACCGACGCCATCATCAAGGCGGTCGACGCCGCGCCCGCAGGCTCGGTCATCGGCGTGGCCACCGAAATCCATCTCGTGAACCGACTCGACAACGAGTCGCCCGACAAGACCGTCGTGTGCCTCGATCCGCTGGTGTGCCCGTGCTCGACGATGTCGCGCATCGACCCGCAGCATCTGGCCTGGATCCTCGAGGGCCTTGTCGCCGGCCAGGTGCGCAACCGGATCGTGGTCGACGCGAACACGTCCGAGTGGGCCAAGGTCGCGCTCGAGCGGATGCTGGCCATCACCTGAGCCGGTTCAGGCGGTGCACGTCTGCACCGCGTCGATCCCGCCACCGCGCCGGTAGGGTCGAAAAGCAACGCGCCACCAGTCGATCCGGAGGCCACGCCGATGCCCGACTATCCCGCCTTCCTCTCCGAGGACAATCACGTCGAACCGGTGCCCCGTCGCATTCGAGCCGTGCTCGCCGGCGAGACCGTCATCGACACGACCGAGGCCCACTACGTATGGGAGTGGGCCGCCTTCCCGCAGTACTACGTCCCACTCGCCGATGTCCGCGCCGGCACCCTCGTCGACGAGGGCCGTACCGAAGAGACGCCGCGGGGCGACGTGAAGCTCTTCGGTGTGCGCGTCGGCGAGGCGCACCGCCCGAACGCCGCCAAGGTTCTCGGGGCGGCCAAGGTCGACGGGCTCGATGACACCGTGCGCTTCGAGTGGTCGGCCTTCGACGCCTGGTACGAGGAGGACGAGCAGGTCTTCGTCCACCCGCGCAATCCGTACACACGGGTCGACACCCTCCGCTCCACCCGCACCGTCCGCGTCGAGTCGCACGGCGTCGTCCTCGCCGAGACTTCGTCCCCGGTGCTCTGCTTCGAGACGGGGCTCCTGACCCGCTACTACTTCAACCGCACCGACGTCGACTTCACCAAGCTCGTGCCGTCCGACACCGTGACGTCCTGCCCGTACAAGGGGACGACCACCGGCTATTGGTCGGCGGTGGTCGACGGTCGCACGCATCCAGACGTGGCCTGGACCTACGACTTCCCCACCCGCGAGGTCCTTCCCATCGCCGGGCTCATCGCGTTCTACAACGAGAAGCTCGACATGTTCCTTGACGGCATCCAACTGTTGCGGCCAAAGACCGCCCGATAGCACCTGCCGCTGACGGCTACTTCGCCAACCCCAGCATCGGCTTCAAGACCTCGCCGGTGTAGCTACCCGCCGTCTTGGCCACCTGCTCGGGCGTGCCCTCTGCGATCACCGTGCCGCCCTTGTCGCCGCCCTCGGGGCCCAGGTCGATGATCCAGTCGGCCGTTTTCACCACGTCGAGGTTGTGCTCGATCACCACGACCGTGTTCCCCTGCTCCACCAGCCGCCCCAGCACCTCGAGCAGCCGGCGCGTGTCGTCGAAGTGCAACCCCGTGGTCGGCTCGTCCAGCACGTAGAACGTGTGGCCGGTCGGCCGCCGGCTGAGCTCGCTGGCCAGCTTCACCCGTTGCGCCTCGCCGCCCGACAGCGTGGGCGCCGGTTGACCCAGGCGCACGTAGCCCAGGCCCACGTCGACCAGCGTCTGCATGTGCCGGGCGATCGGAGGCTGGCGCTCGAAGAAGGTCAGCGCCTCCTCGCAGGACAAGTCGAGCACGTCGGCGATCGTCTTACCCCGGAACGTGATCTCGAGCGTGTCTCTGTTGTAGCGCGCCCCGCCGCAGATCTCGCACGGCACGTAGACGTCGGGCAGGAAGTGCATCTCGATCTTGATCGTCCCGTCCCCGGCACACGCCTCGCAGCGCCCGCCGCGCACGTTGAAGGAGAACCGACCGGGCTGGTACCCACGCACCTTCGCTTCGGCCGTCTGCGCGAACAGCTTGCGGATGTGGTCGAAGACGCCGGTGTAGGTGGCCGGGTTCGACCGCGGCGTCCGCCCGATGGGCGCCTGGTCCACGTCGACGACCTTGTCCAGGAACTGCATGCCCTCGACCTTGCGGTGCCGTCCTGGCAGCGCCTTGGCCCGGTGCAGGTGCTGTGCCAGCGAGCGCAGCAAGATGTCGTTCACCAGCGTCGACTTCCCCGAGCCCGACACCCCGGTCACCGCGATCATGCAGCCCAGCGGGAACGAGACGTCGATGTCCTGCAGGTTGTGCTCACGGGCGCCGCGCACCGTGACGACGTCGCCCGTTCCCGGCCGGCGCCGCGCCGGCACCGGGATCGACTTCTTGCCCGACAGGTACTGGCCGGTGATGGACGCCTTGTTCGTCAACAAACCGCCCCGCCCGGTCACGGGACCCGCGTGCACGATGTTGCCGCCGTGCTCCCCCGCGCCCGGCCCGATGTCCACCGCGTAGTCCGCCGCCCGAATGGTCTCCTCATCGTGCTCGACTACGATCACCGTGTTCCCGAGGTTCCGCAGCCGCTCGAGCGTCGCGATCAGGCGCTGGTTGTCGCGCTGGTGCAGGCCGATGGAAGGCTCGTCCAGCACATACAGGACGCCGACCAGGCCGCTCCCGATCTGGCTGGCGAGCCGGATCCGCTGCGCCTCGCCGCCCGAGAGTGTCCCCGCCGAGCGCGCCAGGGACAGGTAGTCGAGCCCGACGTCGAGCAGGAACTGCATGCGCTCGCGCACTTCCTTGAGCACCCGGTCGGCGATCATGTGTTCGCGGTCGGTCAGCTCGAGCTTGGCCATGGCGGCGACGGCAGCCTCGATCGACAGGCTGCACAGCTCGTAGATGTTGCGCCCGTCCACGGTCACGGCCAGCGACTCGGGCTTCAGGCGCGCCCCATGGCACTCGGGGCAATCGACCTCCCGCATGTACTGCTCGATCTGCTCGCGTGACCAGTCCGACTCGGACTCGCCGTGGCGCCGCTGCAGCCACGGGATGATGCCCTCGAAGTGCGCGTCGTACGAACGGGTGCGGTTGAAGCGGTTCTTGTAGGTCACCCGCACGGCCCGGTTCCCGGTGCCGTACAGGATCAGCTTCTTGTCCTTGGCCTTGAGCTTCTTCCACGGCGCGTCGAAATCGAAACCACCGGCCTCGGCCACCCCAGCCTGCAGGCCCACGAAGTACTCGCTGCGCGCCCCGGCCCACGGCGCCAGCGCGCCGTCGGCCAACGACAAGGTGTCGTCGGGCACGACGAGCTCGGGGTCGACCTCGAAGCGTGTCCCCAACCCGGCGCACAGGGGGCACGCCCCATACGGCGAGTTGAAGGAGAAGTTGCGCGGCGCCGGCTCCTCGAAGCTGAGCCCGCAGTGCGTGCACGCGAGATGTTGGGAGAAGGTGATCGCCTCGTCGCTTTCGCCACCCTCGGACCCGTTCATCACGAGCACCTCGGCCGTCCCGCCGGTCAGCTCGAGCGCGGTCTCGATCGACTCGGTCAGGCGCTGGCGGATGTTGGCCCGCCGGACGAGGCGGTCCACCACCACTTCGATCGTGTGCGTTTCGTACCGCGCCAGCGCGACCTCGGCCCGGTCCGCCAGCTCCAGCGGCACGCCGTCGACCCGTACCCGGGCGAAGCCCTGCTTGGCCAGGTCGTCGAGCAGCGAGCTGTACTCGCCCTTGCGGCCCCGCACCACGGGCGCCATGACCTGGAACCGCGTCCCTTCGGGCAGCTCGAGCACGCGGTCGACGATCTGCTGGGGCGTCTGTCGGGCCACCGGCCGGCCGCAGTTGGGGCAGTGCGGGTGCCCGATGCGGGCGTAGAGAAGCCGCAGGTAGTCGTAGACCTCGGTGATCGTCCCGACGGTCGACCGCGGGTTGCGGCTGGCCGACTTCTGGTCGATCGAAATGGCCGGCGACAGGCCCTCGATGAAGTCCACGTCGGGCTTGTCCATCTGCCCCAGGAACTGGCGGGCGTAGGCCGACAGCGACTCGACGTAGCGGCGCTGGCCCTCGGCGTAGATCGTGTCGAAGGCCAGCGACGACTTGCCCGACCCCGAAAGCCCGGTGAAGACGATCAGCTCGTCCCGCGGCAAATCAAGGTTGACGTCACGCAGATTGTGTTCACGCGCCCCGCGAATGACCAGACGGTCGGCCATCCGGGCAGGATACCGGTGCCCTGTGTCACCCCCGGCAGGGTCCTGGTCAGGCCGCCGCGCCCGTCCGACGTGGCGGTCAGACCCGGCTCATCTGACCCGACGTCGGGTCAGGCGGCCATCCCTACCATCGGCGCGTTGAGGGTCAGCCCACCGGCGGAACCGTAGAAGAGGGCGTCGCCGTAGTTGAAGATGCCGCCGTCGGAGGCCACCAACCAGTAGCCGGTGCCGTCAGGCGTCGCCGCCATGCCGACGACGGGCTTGTTGAGGGTCAGCCCGCCGGCGGACCCATAGAAGAGGGCGTCGCCGTAGTTGAAGATGCCACCGTCGGAGGCGACGAGCCAATACCCGTGCCCGTCGATGTTCGCGGCCATGCCCACAACCGGCTTGTTCAGCACCAGGCCCCCCGTCGAGCCATAGAAGGTGGCGTCGCCGTAGCTGAAGATGCCGCCGTCGGACGCGACCAGCCAGTAACCCCGGCCGTCAGCCGTCGCGGCCATGCCCACGATGGGCTTGTTGAGGGGCTGACCACCGCGCGAGCCGTAGAAGGTGGCGTCGCCGTAGCTGAAAATGCCGCCGTCGGACGCGACCAGCCAGTAGCCCTGGCCGTCGGGTGTGGGCGCCATCCCGACCACAGGCTTGTTCAGCACGAGGCCCCCCGTCGAGCCGAAGAACCGGGCATCGCCGTAGTTGAAGATGCCTCCATCAGAGGCGACCAGCCAATAACCCCCGGCGTCGGGCATGGCGGCGATGCCCACGACGGGCTTGTTCAGGTGGAGCGAGCCCGCCGAGCCGTCGAAGGGCGCGTTTCCGTAGTTGAAGACCCCACCGTCGCTGGCGGCGAGCCAGTAGCCCTGGAGGGCGGTGAAGCTATCGAGGAAGCCCTGCGAGTTGCCACCGGACTGGTAGTACCCCGCCACCGTGCACGCGGTAGGCGAGAAACAGGCGACCGTGCGTGCCAGCGAGTACTGGGCACCGTTGACCGCCGCGTTCGTGGGTACCGGGGCCTCGATGCTGCTCCAGCTGGCACCGTTGAACGAGACGATGTACCCCCTCGTGGCAGGGCCGAGCCCGCGGTAGCTCCCCGACGACACGCAGAAAGACGACGACGGGCAGGTGACGTCGAAGAGCAGCGCGGCCTGGTTCGACTCGGGCTGCGCGTTGGCCGGCTGGGGAGCGGCCTGCGCCGTGATCACCCCACTGGAGATGGTGACGATGAGTCCCCACGTCTCAGTGTTCGTGTCCGTGTAGTAACCGACGGCGGCACAGAACGAGGCCGAGGCGCATGATACCGAGTCCAGCTGGTTGATCAGCGTCCCGGCGTTGGCCGGCAGCGGGGGGTCCGTCGGTATCCAGCTCGCGCCGTTCCACGTTTCGATGAGCGCTCGTGCGTGGCCGCTGGTGTCATCGAAGCGGCCGACGCCGGTGCACGCAGAGGCCGAGACGCACGAGACCCCCGTCATGAGCGCATACTGGTGCCCGTCGCCGTCGGTCCCGCCGTTCGGCGGCTCGGGGGCACGCTGAGCCGTCCAGACACCGCCGATGCGCTGCAGGATCAAGCCGTTGAACGGGCTGCCGGCTGTGTTGTCGCGGTAGAAGCCGGTAGCCGCACAGAATCCGGAGGCGACACACGACACGTCATAGACGAACGAGATGGCCGAGGTGCTGCTGGGGAGCGCGATCGTCGTGGTCCACGTCGTCCCGGACAACGTGTCGATCAGGCCGATGACGTCGCCGCTCGTGTTGGTGTACTGGCCCACGGCGACACACGACGTCGTGGAGACGCAGCTGACCGCGAAGAGGTACGCGTTCGGGAACGCCGTCGGTCCCGCATCCGTCGCCGTGTCGCCGGGGACCGGAGCCTCCGTGGCGGTCCAGTTCCCGTTCGACATCGTCTCGAGCAGGGGCTGCATGTGCGCGGCCGTGTCGTAGTAGCCACCCACGGCGACACAGAACGTGGTGCTCGGACAGGAGATCGCGTGGCAGACCTCGATCACGCCGCACTGCTGGGACCCAATGAAGACGCCCTGGTCGATGCCGGTGCCGGCGTTGCCCGGTTGTGGTGCCTGTGTGTCGGTCCACGTCGACCCGTTCTGCGTCTCGATCAGCCCCCACGCATGGACCGCCGCGTCGTCGTACCAGCCGACCGTGATGCACCCGGAGGGGGCGGGGCAGGCCGACGACGCCATGTAGACGTTCGGGTTGGTGCTTCCGTTTCCGGCATCGGCGGGCAGTGGGGCCTCCGTCGTCGTCCAACCGGGGCCCGGCGGCGCGGCCGCAACTGGCGCTGCGGGTGCCAGCAGAAAGCCGAGCCCGGCGAGAAGCACCACCACCCCGGAGAGCGGGGCCAAGCGAGCCCGGACAGCGCGGACGGGGCGGGGGGTGGCCTGACCTGCGTGACGAGCGCGCATCGCGTCCTCCTCGGCTGGCACTGTGCGGGGTCGCACCTGTGTCGCCGGATGGTAACGGAGGTGTGACCTCGGCGCTCAGAAATATGCATCCCTCAGTGCGCCACGGGCGTCGCGCATCAAGCGGACACGGCGCCTTCCTATTCGAGCGTCACGTCCTCGTCACCCCAATACGCCTCGACGGCAGAGATGAGCCCGTCGTCGGTGATCGTGAAGATCTCAACGCCGCGGATGTGCATGGTGGCGCCGCCCTCGAGGCCGAGCGTGATGTGAAAGCGGATGCCGGCCTTGTCCGCAACCGGATGGCACTCCTCCACCTCGAAAGTCATCGATTCGCAGGCGTCGAAGGACTGCTTGATGAACGCGTGGATCTCGTCCCTGCCGTTGTGGACGCCGGAAGGATAGGGGTCGACCTGGACGGCGTCGGGTGTGAAGAGCGCGGCGTACGTGTCGGCGTCTCTCGAGCTGGCGGCCTCGGCGTAGCGGGCCATGGCCTCGCGGAGTTGGGTGTTCGTCGGCATGACCGAACGCTAGAGGAACCGCCCAACGGGCGGGAGCGGCGGCGTGCGGTGCAGGCTCAGCCCGGAACGGAGGAGCGGATCTCGGCGATCTCGTCGCGCAACAGCGCGGCCTCCTCGTAACGGAGGTCGGCGGCGGCGGCCTTCATCTCCGACTCCAGCTGGGTGATCAGCTCAACCGCCTCGGCCGGCGTGGATGCGTCGCCCTCGGTCAGGAACTCCCCCGGCGCCCGGCGGTTGCCCCGGACGGCCGCGTTGCGGCGCACCTCGGCCCGGCTGCGGCCCGCCCGCGTGGACCGGCCGTCGGTCCCGACGCCACCGCTACCGCGGAGGCGCTCGAGGATGTCGGTGACCGACTTGCGGATGGTCTGGGGGTCGATCCCGTGCTCACGGTTGTAGGCCAATTGCAGCTCGCGCCGGCGCTGGGTCACCGAGACGGCCTCGCGCATGGAATCGGTGACGGTGTCGGCGTACAGCACGACCATCCCGTCGACGTTCCGCGCCGCCCGGCCCATCGTCTGGATGAGGGAGGACGCCGAACGTAGGAAACCCTCCTTGTCGGCGTCGAGGATGGCGACTAGCGCGACCTCGGGCAGGTCGAGGCCCTCCCGGAGCAGGTTGATGCCGACGAGTACGTCGACCGAGCCGAGGCGCAGCTCGCGGAGGATTTCGATGCGGGTGATGGTGTCGATGTCGGAGTGTAGGTACTGCACGCGCACGCCGGCCTCGGCTAGATAGTCCGTCAGGTCCTCGGCCATCTTCTTGGTCAGCGTCGTCACGAGGACGCGGCCACCGGCACTGACGGTTTTGGTGATGCGGTTCAGGAGGTCGTCGATCTGGCCCTTCGTCGGCATGATCGTGACCTCGGGGTCCACGAGGCCCGTCGGGCGGATGACCTGCTCGACCACCTGGTCCGACTGCTCGAGCTCGAAGGGACCCGGTGTGGCGGAGACGAAGACACATTGCGACACACGCTCGACGAACTCGTCGAAGCGCAGCGGCCGGTTGTCCCGGGCCGAGGGGAGCCGGAAGCCGTGCTCGACGAGCACGTCCTTGCGCGAGCGGTCGCCGGCGTACTGGCCGTGGAGCTGCGGGACGGCGACGTGGCTCTCGTCGATGACGCAGAGCCAGTCCTTGGGGAAGAAGTCGAGCAGCGTGTAGGGCGTTTCACCCGGCTTGCGGCCGTCGAGGTGGCGGCTGTAGTTCTCGATGCCCGAGCAGATGCCGGTCTCGGCGAGCATCTCGAGGTCGTGCTCGGTGCGCACCCGGAGGCGTTGCGCCTCGAGGAGTTTTCCCTCCTTTTCGAACTCCTGCAGACGTTCGCGCAGCTCGACCTCGATTGTGCCTACCGCCCGCTGGATGATCTCGTCGCCGGTGACGTAGTGCGTGGCCGCGTAGACGGCGACGTCCTCCATTTCGTCACCCATCTCGCCTGTGATGACGTCGAAGGGGACGATGCGCTCGATCGTGTCGCCGAACATCTCGACCCGGAGCGCTGCCTCCTCGTAGGCGGGATGGATCTCGACGGTGTCACCGCGGGCGCGGAAGGTGCCGCGCACGAGGTTGACGTCGTTGCGGGCGTACTGCAGGTCGACGAGGCGGCGCAGCACTTCGCGCTGGTCGACCTGCTGCCCCACCGCGAGCCCGAGGATGCGGTCGGCGTATTCGTCTGGCGAGCCGAGGCCGTAGATGCACGACACCGAGGCGACGACGATGACGTCGCGGCGCATGAGGAGCGACGAGGTCGTGGCGTGCCGGAGCCGGTCGATCTCGTCGTTGATTGACGAGTCCTTTTCGATGTACGTGTCGGTCGAGGGCAGGTAGGCCTCGGGCTGGTAGTAGTCGTAGTAGCTGACGAAGAACTCGACCCGGTTCTTCGGGAACAGGTCGCGCAGCTCCGAGGACAGCTGGGCCGCAAGCGACTTGTTGGGCTCGATGATGAGGGTTGGGCGCTGCACCTGCTCGATCATCCATGCGATGGTCGCCGTCTTGCCCGAGCCGGTGATGCCCTGGAGGGTCTGGTAGCGGTCGCCCCTCGTGACCCCGTGGGCCAGCGAAGTGATGGCCTGCGGCTGGTCGCCCGAGGGCTTGAACGGGGAGACGACCTCAAAATCGGGCATGGCCCTTCGAGGCTACCTGGGGGGTGTACCGGGCCGGTCTGGAGCTGCCGGGATCGGGTCCGGCGGGAGCGCGGCGTGGCCGGCCGTCAGGCCGACGCCTCCTCCGTTGTGTCCGGGGGCAGGTCCTTCTGGGCGGCGAGCAGCCAATCCCAGAGCTTGGCGACCTCGCGCTCGAGAGCCGGGCGATCGCCCGAGTTGTCGAGGACGTAGTCGGCCTCCTTACAGCGCTCGTCACGGGAGATCTGCGCGCGGATGCGCGCCTCGGCGTCGGCCTGGTCGAAGCCGCGATGGGCGAGCAGGCGCTCGAGCGCAATGTCGGTCGGGGTGTCGACGACGACGACCTTGTGCAGTTTCACCGTCTCGCGGTGCAGCGCCGTGAGGAGCGGAATGGCCAGGACGACGATGTGGTCTGTGTCGGCGAGGGCGTCGCGCATCTCGATCATGCGGATGCCGATGGCGGGGTGGGTGATCGCGTTGAGGGCGAGGCGGGACTCCTCGTCAGCGAACGCGACGTTGGCGAGGGCCTGGCGGTCGATGGTGCCGTCGGTGGCGACGATGCCCTGACCGAAGCGATCGATGAGCGGTTGATAGGCGGGTCCGCCGGGGGCGACCACGTCGCGGGCGACCTGGTCCGCATCGATGAGAACGGCGCCCCGTTCGACGAGCAGGTCGGCGACGGCGGACTTGCCCGAGCCGATGCCACCCGTGAGGCCGACGGCCAACATCATCTAGGCGGCGCCGTTCCGGGTGGGGTCGGGCTGGGCGGAGCCGGTCTGGCGGCGGGGCCGGCGCGCCACGGCGAAAAGCACGAGCGTCGTGTCGTCGGGCTCGTCGGTGACGAACCAGTCGTCGGCCGTGATGCCGGTGAGCCCACCGCTGTCGCCGCGAGCGAACACCTTGTAGACGAGCGGGAGCAGCCGGGTGTAACTCCACACGTACCAGGAATAGGGCATGCGGTGGCGCAGGTCGAACACGTCGAGGCGCAACAGCTTGTTGCCCTTGATGCGGCGAGCCTCGAAGTCCTTCTTCACGTGTGGTGTGGCGTCGACGCCGCCGAGCCACACGTCGTCGAAGTGCCGGTCGAGCATCGCCTTGAGCTCGGCGCGGTCGAACAGGTGGAGGTGGAAGGGGTTCTCGAAGTCCGTCGGGCCGTTGGGGGTGACGAGGCAGAGGACGCCGTTGTCGGTGAGGACGCGGGCGAGCTCGGCCATGTGGCGCTCGGGATCGGTGAAGTGCTCGATCAGGTGAGACGAGCAGGCGCCGTCGAAGGAAGCGGTCTTGAGGCCGAGCGCCCGGGCGTCCATCTGGGCCACCTTGAGGCCCTCGGGCTCGTAGCGGGCCGCCGCGGTCGTCGTGGCGTCGGAGGAATAGTCGACGCCGAGAACGGTGCGGTCGGGACCCAGGAAGCGGGCGGACTCGAAGCCCTGGCCGCAACCCACATCGAGGATGCGGCCCGAGCCGACGCGCTCGAGGACGGCCCGGTACCCCGCCTCATGCAGGGCGAGCAGGGAGTCCGGGGTCACCCCCTGCTGCGGACGCTCCCCCGTGAGCCGGCTCTTGGTGCTGGTGGCCACGGGGGCGCTCCCTTCGCGTGTCGCGTGCATCGTGGATGACGGGCCGTGGTGGCCGGGGCTGCTTACACTACCGGGCGACTTCCTGACCCCTCGATGACCTCCGCATTCACCATCACCGCCGCCCGGGGCTCCCGGGGGCGGCATGCCGCCAAACGCGGCGCGAAGAAGGGAAACGGTGCCTCGAACGGGGGCGGCTCGAACGGGGGGAACGGCGGGAGCGGGAACGGCGGGAACGGGGCGAGCGCTCCGGCGGCGTCGGCCGCGCTGAAGGCCACGGTCGTCAAGCGGGGTCGTTGGTGGTGGATCGGCGGCCTGGCGGCCGTGGCGGGCCTGGCCTACGCCCCGCTGTTGGCCGTGCGACCGGGGGTCATCACACCCGACACCAAGACGTTCCTGTATCTCGACCCGACCAAGTTCCTGAGCCAGGTCGCGTTCATGTGGAACCCGACCGTCGGGTTGGGAACGGTCAACCACCAGTACATCGGCTACCTGTTCCCGATGGGGCCGTTCTACGCGGTCTTCCATCTCCTCGGTGTCCCGGTCTGGGTGGCGCAGCGACTGTGGCTGGGCACGGTTCTCTTCGGGGCCGGGCTCGGGGTCCTCTATCTGTGCCGCATCCTCGGCCTGAAGGGGCCGGGGCCGGTGGCGGCGGCGCTGGCCTACATGCTGTCGCCCTATTTCCTGCAGTACGCCGGGCGCATCTCGGTGATACTGCTGCCGTGGGCGGGCCTGCCGTTCATGCTGGGGCTGACCATCGTGGCGCTGCGCCGGGGCGGCTGGCGAGAACCGGCGCTCTTCGCCTTCGTCGTGGCACTGGTCAGCGGTATCAACGCGAGCTCGGTCATTTATATCGGTGTCGCGCCGATCCTGTGGCTCTTCTACGCGGTGGTGGTGCTGCGCGAGTCGACCTGGCGGCACGCCCTGGCGACCGGGCTGCGCATCGCGCTCCTCACTTTGGGCGCCTGCCTGTGGTGGATCGCGGGATTGGAAGTCGAGGCTGCCTACGGCGTCAACGTCCTCAAGTTCACGGAGACGGTCCCCTCCACGTCCGCCACCTCCAACCCGGCAGACATCATCCGCGGCCTCGGCTACTGGTACTTCTACGGCACGGACCACCTCGGCCCGTGGACGAACGCGGCGGTGCGCTACACGCAGACTGTCTGGCTCATCGGCACCTCGCTGGCCATGCCGGTGGTGTCGCTGGTGGCGGCGGCGTTCGTGCGCTGGAAGGAGCGGGCCTACTTCCTTGTCCTGCTGTTCGTCGGCCTGGTGCTCTCGGTGGGGCCGTTCCCCTACTCGAACCCGACCCGCATCGGCGGCTGGCTCAAGTCGTTCATGACGGACACGACGGCGGGCTTGGCGCTGCGCTCGACCGACCGGGCCACGCCCCTGATCCTGCTGGCGCTGTTCATGCTGCTGGGGTCGGCGCTGACCGCACTGTGGCTGCGGCTGTCCTTCGTGGGGATCGTGACGGCGGTGTGCGTGGCCGGCCTCGTCATTGCAAACATCCCCTCCTTGTTCAACGGCGACACGATCGCCAACAACTTCACGCAGCCGGTCTCCCTCCCGTCCTACGAACTGGCCGCCATCAACCATCTCAACGCCACGCACCCCGGCACCCGGGTCTTCGCCATCCCGGGCAATGACTTCGCCTCCTACGACTGGGGGGACACGGTCGACACGCCACAGGCGGCGCTGCTGAACCGCAACTTTGTGACGCGCGAGCAACAGGTCATGGGCTCGATCGCGACGGCCGACACGCTGTACGCAATCGACGCGCCCATCCAGGACGGCGTCGCCAACTGGAATGCGCTCGCGCCGATGTCCCGCCTCATGGGCGTCGGCGACGTCATGGTGGAGTACGACCAGCGCTACGAGCACTACGGCGTCCCCCAACCCCAGCTCCTCTCGCTCCAGCTCCTCCAGACGCCGGCGGGATTGTCCGACCCGACCTCGTTCGGGACACCCCGACCCAACATGTCGACGGTGTCGACGCTGAACGAGCAGGACCTCTCGGTGCAGGGCGACATCGGCTGGCCTTCGCCGATCGTGACCTACACGGTGGCCAACCCCCGGACGCTGCTGCGCGGTGAGTCCGACAGCGGCGCCGTCGTCATGGAGGGCGATGGCACCGGGCTGAACAACGTGGCCGGCCTCGGCCTCCTCAACACGAACAGCGCCATCTACTACGCAGGCACGCTGGCCACGAAGCCGGCGCAGCTGCAGCAGCTGGCTTCGCAGGGCGCGCAGCTGGTGGTGACCGACACCAACCGCAAGCAGGCCTTCCGCTGGGACACGCTGACGGCGAATGCGGGCTACACGGAGACACCGGACGAGAACCCGGCCAAGACCGACCTGAGCGACAGCCCCATCGAGCTGTTCCCCGGGACGGGGATCACGTCGAAGACCTACGCGTCGTACGTCGGTGCGGTGAACGTGACGGCCAGCAGCTACGGCAACGGCGTGTCCTACACGCCAGAGGACCAGGCCTACAGTGCGATCGACAACAACTTCGACACCGCGTGGATCGCGGGCACGTTCGTCCCCAACCCGAAGGGCGAGTGGTGGCAGGCGCAGTTCACCAGCCCGGAGACCACCGACCACATCACGGTCGTGCAGCCGCAGCGGGGCGACCGATCGCGCTGGGTCTCCGCGGTGACGCTGACGTTCGACGGTAAGGACCCCATCCGCTACAACCTCACTCCGGCGTCGCATGTGACGAGCGGACAGACGCTGACCTTCCCGACGCGGACCTTCCACACGCTGCGGATGACGCTCGACGGGACGACGAACGACACGGCGCCGCCGCTCACGGCGGCCGCGGTGGGGTTCTCCGAGATCGAGATCCCAGGCCAGTCGGTCCACCAGGTGCTCGAGATGCCGACCCAGATGCTCTCGTCGCTGGGGTCGGCATCGACGGCGGACCGCCTGAGCCTCGTCATGACGCGGAGCCGGACATCGGGGTACCCGCCCCGGAGCGACCCCGAGACGACGATCTCCCGCTCCTTCACGCTGCCTGCGGCGCGCGCGTTCACGTTGTCGGGGGGCGCATCGCTGTCGTCCCTGATCCCCGACGACGAGATCGACCGGCTCGTCGGGCGGGCCGCGACCGGAACCACGGGCGTGCGCGACGCGTACTCGTCGGGTCGGCTCCCGGGCGACTTGAAGGCGACGGCGTCGGCCACGGTGGACGGGAACAGCGCGACTGCCTGGCAGCCGGGGCTCGGGACGAAGGCGCAGATCGGCTCCTCGCTGACGTACGACCTCACCAAGCCCCAGGCGCTGAGCCATCTCAACCTCCAGGTGATCGCGGACGGCCGCCACTCCGTGCCGACGGCGCTGACGATCACGTCGGGCCTCCAGGTGCGCCACCTCACGCTGCCGCCGATCGCGGACAGCTCCGTGCCGGGAGCCGTGACGACGGTGCCCCTGACGTTCCCGGCCGTGACCGGCTCGCACTTCATCGTGACGTTCACCGCCATCCGGCCGGAGTACGCGGCGAACTACTACTCCGCCGGGCCGCTCGCCTTGCCGCTCGGTATCGCGGAGATCGGCATCCCCGGCGTGACCTTCTCCCCGACGCCAGCCTCGGTCCCGGGAAACTGCGTGAACAACTTGCTGACCATCGACGGGCAGCCGATCTCCGTGGCGATCACCGGCTCGAGCGCCAATGCGCTCGACGGCGGAGAGCTCCAGGTAGTGCCATGCGGGCCCGACGCGAAGGGCATCGCCCTGGGGGCGGGCGCCCACGTGGTGCAGACGGCGCTCGGCCACAACGGACCGTGTGCGAGTGCGCCGACGACGTGCACGGGATGGAACCTCGACCAGCTCGTCCTCGACTCGGCCGGCGGGGGCGCCGCCGGGCCGGGGGCGTCTCCGACCGCGGCCGGTACGCCGTCGTTACCGGCCACGCAGCCCGGGGCTCCCCCGACCGTGACGCAGACCTCGTCGCACATCGACCGCCTCGACGCCAAGGTGACGGGCGCGACACAACCGTTCGAGCTCGTCCTCGGCCAGAGCGTCAACAAGGGCTGGCATGTCGTGGCCTCGCCCGGTCCCGGAGCGCCGGCCGGCTCACATTCTGTCGACCTCGGGCAGCCCCAGCTCGTCGACGGGTTCGCCAACGGCTGGCACGTCACCTCGGACGACCTCAAGGCGCTCGGTGGCGCCAACTTCACGGTGGCGGTCACATGGACGCCGCAGCAGTTGGTGTGGCTGGCTCTGGCCGTGTCGGGCGCGACGTTGCTTTTGTGCCTCGTCCTTGGCTTCTTGCCGGTGCGGTCGCGCCGGTGGTTACGGGCCCGCGTCCTGCCGCGCCGGTTGCGTGGCCCGGCCGGCCCCGATGCACCGGAACGGCCGTCGGACCCGTTCGACGCACCGTCATTGACGCTCCCCTACTCAGTCCCCTCGCTGGGTGAACCGCGGCGCGGCTGGCTGCGGTTCCCGCGGGCACTGGTGTTGGGTGCAGCCACCGGCGGCGTGGCCCTGCTCGTGGCGCCGCCGTTGGCCGCCCTGGCGGTGGGGGTGCTGGTCGCGCTCGGCCTGGTGTTGCGGTGGGCACGGGCCGTGGCGACGATCGCAGGGATCGCCTTCGTGGTGGCCGGCTGCCTCAACGTCGTCGAGGGGCAGCGGGTCCACCACTACCTGCCGGGCTCGAACTGGGACGGGTTCTTCGTCCACGCCGGGAACCTGATCTGGATCGGGGTGGTGTTGTTGGTCGCGGACGCCGTGATCTCGAGCTTCGGGCTCCGCGTACGCAAGCCGTTGCGGCGGCGGGAGCTACGGGCGGTGGCGGCGGGTGCCGGCGGGTCGGACGCCGTTTCGGCGTCGGAGCCGGCTCCGGCAGTTGAGAATTAGTCGAAGACGGACGAGGGCCGCTGTCGCAATGATGCTTGCGCCGCGGATGCCGCTATTGCACCCCGCGCCGATCGTCGGGATCGCGAGTTAGCTGTTCCCCGCCGCTTCCTCGGCCAGAGCCTCGAGGGCGCGGCGCGCCGTCGCATCCCAAGTGAACCAGCGGGCTCGCTCCAGGGCGCCCTTGGAAAGCCGGCTGCGCAGCACGTCGTCGCCGAGTACCTGTGCGAGCGCGCCCGACAGCTGATCGACGTCGTCCACCAGAACGCCCGATTCGCCGTCGACGACCGCGTCGGCGTGGCCCGCGATGTTCGTGGCTACTGCCGGCGTCCCGCATGCCGCGGCCTCGGTCAACGTCATGCCCCAGCCCTCTCGCTGTGAGCTGCTCGCGACCACCCAGGCCCGGCGGTACCAGTCCACGAGCTCGTCGTCGCCGACCCGCCCGGGCAGGTGGATCCAGTCCGACGCGCCGAGCTCTGCGCGCAGGGTCTCGAGGGCGGATCGCTCGTAGCCCTCGCCGATGATCACCGCTTCGAGGTCGGGGTGGTCGGCCTTGAGCGGGACGAGGGCCCGCAGCAACGCGTCGAAGCGCTTCACCGGCACCAGCCGGCCCACCGCTACCACGAGCGGCGTCGCGGATCGATGACCGCCGGGGCTGTAGCGCTCGTCGACCCCGGGAGGCGCCACCGTGATCCGTTCCGGGCGGAGGTGCAACATCTCGACGATCTCGCGGCGGGACGACTCCGACAGGGTCACGATGCTGCTCCGGCGATAGAAGCGCGGTGCGATCCGCCGCTCCATCGTGTCACCCATACGCGCCAAGGTGGGCGGGAGGACCATGCCCCACATCTCGGCGTGGACGTGATGAAGGAAGGCGATGCGCGGCCCCCGGTACCACAGCGGTGACAGGAAGGGCATGCCGTTCCAGATCTCGACCAGCGCGTCGCCCGGCCGGTGCCCCATGCGTACGCCCTCCCATGCCGCACCGGGAAAAACCCCGTAGCGGCCGGCCCGGCGGAGAACCCGGTACCCGTCGCGCGTGAGGGTCTTGGAGGCGCCGTGCACCGCCGAGGTGCGGAAGGTGACGTCGAGCCCCGCAGCCGCCCACAGTGATGCCACCTTGTGGGCGTGGAGCTCAGAGCCGCCGGCCTCCGGGTCGTCGAGGTCGCGCCACGCGACGAAGTGGATGCGGCACAAACCGGCTTCGGCGGCGATCGAGGCCAGCACCTCGCTCTCGTCGCGCGGCGTCATGTCCGCATCGGTCTCCTGTGTGCGGCGGCGTCGATCGGGCGCAGGTGTGGCCGGCCCCGAGTCCTCCCCCATCCGGGTCACGTTAGCCCTGTGCGGACATGCACCAGCCTGACCCGGTGCACAACAGCGAACCCGACTCCGATGACGGCCAGGACGCCTGCCTGGACGGCGAGGTCCACTAACGCGGTGGCCCGCGGCGCGCCGTGGGTGGCCACGACGGCCAGCGTGAGCGCGATCGCTCCCCCGACGAGGACGGCCGCAACCCAGCGCCGTCCGACGGCGAGCAGGTACATGGTGAGGACGACCGAGACGCTGAGCAGGATCATGGCCAGCACCAGCGGGGCCAACGCATTCGCGGCAGACGTATACGCATGGTGGAACACGAGCTGGAGCAACACCTCGGGTGCCGCCAACGCGACGACCAACAGGAACACGGAGGGAATGGCGAGAAGCACGAGCACGACCGCAAGTTGGCGCAGCGCGTGCCCGCCCTGGCGCCACCGGATGGCTGCTTCCGGGAGCAGGTAGCCGCCCAGGACCACCGCGCCAAAGACGATGGCCTTGCTCGTGACCGACACCGCGGCGTATGCGCCGCTGTGCGTCGGGTTGTCGCGTCCAACCACCAGCACGTCGATGTTCTGCAACACCGCGACCATCGAGAGTGAGACCGAGGCAACCACGAGGTCCACCCCCACCGACCGCCGTTCGGCCGACGCCCCGCCGAGCTGGGGGTCGGGACGCACGGCCGCGACCCAGCCGGTCGCCACCCACACACGGGGCCCCAGGCCGCCACCCGACCAGGCCCGGACGGCGGCGTAGCGGGCGTGGGCGGCGGCAACCACCTCGCCGATGAGAATGCCCACAGCGGCACCGGAAGGGCCGAACCCGGCCGCCACCAGGATCACGACGGCGACGACCCGCACGCCGGCCTCGACCAGAAGGTTGGCGGCCAGCGGCTTGTAGGAGCGGTGCGCCTGCAGGAGGCCACGATCGAGTGAGAGGAGGACGAAGAAGGCGGCAGCCGTCAGGATGGCCGCGATCCCGATGCCGCTCTGCTGTCGAAGCAGCACCGCGATGCCGTGGCGGCTGATGAAGACGATCACCGCCCACATCAGAACGAGCATGGTGCACTGTCTGTGCACCCGACCGGCCCACCGCCGCACGAGGTGCCCGCTGCCGTCCTCGTGCCACAGCGTGACGCGACGGACCACCGCAACGACGACGGCCGAACCGGGCATCGAGAGAATCAGGTAGAGGCCCGTCAGCTGGTTGAGGACGCCGTAGCTGTGCGGGCTGAGCAGACGCGCGAGGGCAATGGTGAGAATGACACTCGCACCGTTGGCGACGACGCCGGCGATTGCGAGCGGCCCCGCTTGCAGCAGCCCGGAGCGCATCGACTCGACGCCTGGTTTGGCGTCGGTGTCGAGGATGAGCTCTGCGCCGAGGTTCGGCCCCACCGCGTTGGGCGCCAGCGACATGGCTGCCGGCACGGACTCGACGACGACCTCGGCGGCCGGGGACTCCGTGGCCTCCTGGTCGCTCACGAGCACGTCCTCTTGCTTCCGGCAGCGCTGCACGCATCGACGGAACCGGTCCGGCGCAGGTTGGGGCGAAGGGACGACATGGTGGCAGGCACCACTCTGGCACCAAACGGGTCGAAACAGTGGGGAACGGCGGCGTCGCTCGCCGACGGGCGGGCGTTGACCGCGCACCATCGCTCCACGTCGTCGTGGTTCGAGACCTCCGTGCACCGCGAATGAAGTTGCACTACAAACCTTGCACGGTGGTGCCGTAGGTGGCCAAGCCGTAGAGCCCCACACACGCCGGTGCCTTCAGGTTTGCCACGACCCGGGTATTGCGGCCTTCGGCCCGGGCCACGCAGTCGGCAATGGTGTTCCGAGCCAGACGGAGCGGCAGGCGCGTATCGGCCTGCACGTTGTTCCACACCCATGCACCCGCCTGCACGGTGGGCAGGCGACCCAGTGCCCCCGTCATGAAGGCGGCGTAGTACGTCGGGTCGCGTCCCTGCTGCAGCTTCGGGGCGTTCGGGTTTGTGGCGACGACGACGGTCGTGACGCCCCAGACCTCGATCGCGTGGCGAACGGCGGCGAACTGTGCAGATGTACCGGCCGTCTGGCCGATGTCCAGCCCGAAGCCGAGATTGGTCAAGATCCTGAAACCCGCCTCCGCGCTGCCGGCTCTCGAAGCCTGGCCCTGCGGTCCCCCGCCGCCGGCCTGGCTGTAGTGCATTGCGTTGACCGCCTGCCAGGACATGGCGACCTGAATTCCCGAGAACGGCGCCGGGTACGACAGCAGCACGCGGCCGGGCGGAAGGTTCGGTGCCACCGTCGTGTACCAGCGGGGCAGGAGCACGGGGCGCATTGCAAAGGGTAAGTCGGGTGCGAACACGTTGATCATCTGGGAAAGCGCGACGCCTACCACCACGAGAGAGCCGAGCCAGCCCCGCCAGTCGGGCAGCCGCTCGTGCACGTGGAAGAGGATGAGCGCGAGCAGCACGGCCGCGGCGAGGTAGCCGACGGCCATAAAACGCTGTTCGATCACGTTCTCGAACACCGGCAGCCGGTCGAAGATCTGCGACGGCACCCACTCGCCGTGCCGCGGCCCGATCGACAGCACGCCGCACAGCAGGAGCAGGAAGCCGAAGAACCACATCTTCCTGTCGCGCCAGAAGACCGCGACGCCTGCGATGAGCACCCCGATGAAGGTCCAGCCGAGGTACGCCGACGAACCCAGCAGCGTGCCCTCGTAGCCGCCCAGTGAGAGATAGAGGCTGGCGCTGCGGTTGTAGGCCACCGAGGACACGAAGTTCGCAGGACGGACGCCGCCGATGGCAGCCAGGTTCTTCCACACGAGGCCCGAAAGGTGCGCCGGGCCGTCCAGCGCGAACCACACCGGCCATGCGAGAAGCACCACGCCGACCCCGAGGCCGATGGCCATTGCCTTGGCGGCATGGGGGGCCAACCGCCGCAGCTCGTCCGGGCGGAAGAGCGCGGCGGTGACCACCAGGACAATGAGGCAGACGACGACGAGGATCGCGCCGAGAGCGAGGATCTCGGACGAGAGGAAGAACTGTCCGAAGACGAGCACCCCGAGTGCGACGCCGGACCACAGCGCGCTGTGGCGCTGTCGGATCAGGATCTCGTCGAGGATCGCGAGGATGAGCGGCAGCAGCATCAGCGCGGCGGTCATGAGGTGTGCGAACTCGAGGCTCGTGAGAACGAACGGCGAGAATCCGTAGAGCAGCCCGCCGACGAATGCAGCCGGCGTCCAGGGGGCCCAGCGGCGGATGACGACAAAGGCGAAGAAGGCACTGAGCGCGGGGGTCAGCGTGGAGGCGACGTTGAAGGATGCGACCGGTCCCCAGATCCAGGTGACGGGGACCAGGGGCAGGCTGAGGCCCGTCACCGAGGTCTGCGCCAACAGGTTGATGCCGCCGGGATGGAACAGGGCGGTCGAATAGAACGGGTTGTGTCCATGGGCCAGTGCGGTGGCCGGCCACTGGAAGAACCACAGGAACAGGGCGGGGTCGCCGCAACCGCACAGGGTGTGCGTCGTCGCGCCGTCGGCCCAGGCATTGACCCAGAGGATGAACCCGAGCGCGAGATAGATCAGCCCCGCGCCGAGGAGCACGGGCCACGTGCGACGACGGGCTCTGACGCGGAGGCCGGAGTCCGTGTCGGCGTCCTCTACGGGCGCCTCGAGACCGGCGTCGTCATGCGCGCCGTCGTCGGCTCGGTCGTCGAGCAGGAGATCCGCCGTCGATCCCGCCTGGGCCGACGAGCGCGACGCCCGGTTCGGCCGCCACCACAGCGCCCCGGCGGGCGCGTGCTCAGCCAGGGTCGAGCGTGGCCGCCGCGGCGGTGGGCGCGTGCGAATGCTCCCGCCTCGGCAGCACGGGCGCGTCCCGTCCGGTCGAGCCCGCCTCGTGATACTCCTCTTCGACGTTGACCGTCCACACGTCGTAGTCGGCGCCGAAGATGTTCTCCACCGTGAGCAGCGCGGTGTACATGGAGTGGTCCTGGTTGTTGTACTTGTGCATGCCGTTGCGCCCCACCGGGTGCACGTTGGGCGCCTCGGCGTCGAGCCACTTGCGGATCGTCTCCACGTTCGCCTTGTAGCTGAAGTCGTAGTACGGGTACGCCTTCGGCACGCGGACGACATAGCCCCGCTCGACGTCGCCGTCCGCCGCCAAGCCGAGGCTGATGAGTTCCTTGGTGCCGAGCGCGATCAGCTCCTCGTCGGGCTTGTTCCACATGTCGTCACCCTCGAAGACGAAGTACTCGAGGCCGAGACATGTGCGCCCGTCCTGCACCAGATAGGGCGACCACGACCCGTAATTCTGGATGCGGCCGACCTCGACGTCGGTCGCGTGGATGTAGATCCAGTTGTCGGGAAAGCTCCGTGACTGCGGCACGACGAGCGCGACGGTGAGGTAGTCGCGGTAGTGCAGGTCGTCGGCCGCCGCGACGACTTCGGCGGGAGGGGGCGGCGTGATCGTGTTGACGAGCTCGCGCATCGGCATGGTGGAGATCACGTGAGACGCCGGCACCGTGTGCTCACTCCCGCCCTGCTGGTACGTGACCTCGACGGCGCGGCCGCCCGCGACCTTGATGGTCGACAGCGGCGCCTGCATCTCCACCGTTCCCCCGGCGGCCCGCACTTTCTCCGTGCAGACCTCCCACATCATCCCGGGGCCGTACTTGGGGTACTGGAACTCCTCGATCAGCGTCGTGATCTCGGTTTGGCCCCGCTTGGGCAGGATCGCGTTGATGACGGCCTTGCGCAGGTCGAGGTTCTTGACCCGCTGCGCCGCCCAGTCGGCCGGCATGTCCGAGACCGGCACGCCCCAGACCTTCTCGGTGTAGGTCTTGAAGAACGTGCGGTAGAGCCGCCACCCGAAGCGCTTCACGAGCCAGTTCTCGTAGTTGGACTCGTCCTTCGGCGGGTGGATGCGGGCCCACAGGTAGGAGAAGCCGCAGAGGATGGCTTCCCACAGCCCGAGGTTGCGCAGGGCGTTGAGGGCCTTGAGCGGGTAGTCGTAGAACTTGCCCTCGTAGAAGATGCGGCTCATGCGCGGCCGGAGCAGGAAGTCCTCGTCGGGGAGGATCTCGTGCCAGAGGGCCTCGACCTCCGGGACCTTGGTGAAGAAGCGGTGCCCGCCCAGGTCGAAGCGCCAGCCGTCGCGCTCGACGGTGCGGCTGATGCCGCCGACCACGTCGTCCTTCTCGAGGACCAGCGGGCGCTTTCCCTGTTTGACCAGGAGGTAGGCGGCCGTGAGGCCGCCGGGCCCGGCGCCGGCAATGACGACGGGTGCGTCCTCATTCGTGGCCATCGTGGAGGGCAGGTTAGTGGACCCCCCGAGCAGGACCGGGGAGGGCCTAGGGCACCGACATGTTGAGGAAAGCGAGGAGGGCGTAGCCCGCCAGCCCCGCTGAGAGAAGGGTGAGGACCAGCCGCTCGACCTGGGACTGTGCGAGCAGCAGCGCCGCGGCGATCGACAGGGGGAATGCACTGAGGGCGTAGCGCTCGAACGAATCGAGGTTGGCGCCCGACACCGCGACGGCGAGGGCGGCGGCCGCGAACAGCGTGTACGGGGCGGGCAGGCGGCGCCAGCACACGATGAGCATGGCCAGCGCGAGCAGCACCCACGGGACGTGCAGCGCCGTGCCCACGTGGTGGTGCAGCACGCCCTTGGCGTCGTCGTACAGCGTGACGAACGGATCGGCCAGTCCGCCGTGGTGCGAGTTCTGGAGCTGGACCCGCAGGGGTGCCCACCAGTCGTTCACCGTGTGCTTGGACCACCCGAGGAAGACCAGGAGGCCGACGAACGGCGCCGCGACGGCAGCGAGGCCGGCGGCACGCTCGTTGCGGCCGAGGCGCTGCCACCAGCGGACCACCTCGGACGCGACGGCGAGGAACAGCAGCACCCCGACGGGCCGGGTCAACGCGGCGGCGAAGGCGAGCACGCCGGCGACGGCGAAGCGCGGGTGGTTGGCCGCGCCCGGGGCCGGTGGGCGCAGGGCCAGGAAGCAGCCGAGCGCGAACACGAGCAGAACCGCCTCGGCGTACCCCATCACGAGGACGAAGGCGGCCGGCACGAGGCTGAGCACCCAGATCGCCCGGCGCGCCACAGCGGGACTGCCCGTTTCGCGGCGCACGAGCACGAACAGCATGGCGGTCGCCGCGAAGGCGGCGGCGTTGGCCAGGAGGACGAGCGCCGGACCGTCGCCCAGGCCGAGCCACGCCAGCCCGTGCGTCAGCACCGGGACGGCCGGGAAGAAACGCAGCGACTGGCGGCCGAGCGGGCCGTAGCCTCCGCGGGCGATCGTCTCGTACCACCCGGCGTCCCAGCCGAGTAGGCCGGCGTGCACCCGGGCCGCCACCCCGACCGTCGCCGGGTGCGTGCGGTCGACGATGAAATGGGCCAGGCCCAGCGCGCTCGAGGACAACGACCCGGGCCACCAGGTACGGGAGCACGGCCTCCCGTACGGAGAGGGGCAGCCGGTTCCAACTGCGGTGCACGGTCGCGCCGAGCGAGTCCGGGGCCGGCGACGCGACGGTGTCCGTTTCGGTCACCTCGACCAACGGGTCACCGTCCTGCGAAGGCGATCTCGGTCAGGTTCATCGGCTCGTAGTAGAGGCGAGGGTGGGCCGTGACGACGTTGCGGCCTCCCCCACCGGTCTGGGTGGCGGCGGTGACGAGATCGGACGCGATCTGCTCGCACTTGATGCCGTAGCTCTGGTACATCGACTGCCAGACCAGCCAGACATGGTGCGCCGTGCCGGCCCGCTGGGCCACGACGTCGGCGAAGTGGCCCGGGCTCGCCGCACCGACCGTCTGCGCGTAGTCGACCCAGTTCACGATCGCCGGGCCGGTTTCGCGCGGGAACGTGATCTGGTCGTATTGCGAGGGGTTCTCGAGCTGCCGGTAGACTGCGGGACCCAATTGGTCCGGGCAGTAGGCGATGATGTCGCCCGGTTTCGCCTGCGCATTGATGGCGACCGCCACCGCGTTCGCCTGCGTGCGTTGCGTGGTGACGTTCTGGGCCGACGACACCAGCCCGGCGGCCACGGCCAGCCCCACCATGATCACCCGTGCCTTCGGGTTGAGGAGCGTCGTGGTGCCGTAGGCGACGAGGAGGAGAAAAGGGAGGAACACCACCGCCGCGTACCTCGAGGAGAACGCACTGGAGGTGATGATCCCGCCGCCGATCGCGGCGAACAGCGTCCCGAGCACGACGAAGCCGACACCACGCGAATGGGGCCGCGTGCGCAGGTCGAGCTCGATGTAACGCCCGCTCTTGCCCATGCCGAACACGGCGAGGGCCAGCATGGCGAAGTAGATGACGGCGAGCAGCCGGCCCTGGTTCGTCGCGGTCTGCAGCGTCGAGCCCTGGTTGTCGGTGAAGCCGGTCAGCGCATTGATCACCGCCGAGAAGTTCGGTGGCGCGGCCCACGGCGTGCCGGTGTGCTGGGACTGGTACAGGAAGATCGGGACCCAGGGCACGAAGAGCAGCACGCCGGCGCCCACCGCGAGCAGCGCGGCCCAGGGCGCTCCTTCGGGCTGGCCGCGGTGGCGGGTGCGCCAGATGGACACGACGAGCCAGATACCGACCATGGCCACGAGGTAGACCGACCAGTACTGCGAATAGAGCAGCGCAGCGGTGACGACGGCGACCGCCACGAGATTGCCCGGACGGGGCGCCCGGACGGCGCGCTCGAGGGCGAGGAACCCGAGGCCGGTCAAGAAGATGACCAGCGCGTACATGCGCGACTCGGTCGCGTAATAGACGTCGAACGGCGCGCTCGCGAGCAGCACGACCATCGTCCATGCCACCGCCCGCCCGCCGAAGCGCTTCCCGCAGAGCCAGCCGACCGGGAGGGTGAGGACGGCAAAGAGCCCCGAGAGGGCGCGGACGGCGTCGTTGGACTGGCCGAACAGGCCCATCCAGAAGTGGAGCAGGACGTAGTAGAGCGGTGGCGCCCCGTCGTGCTTCAGGGCGTTCGGGAGCTCGTGCAACGGCAGTCGGGCGACGTCGACGGTCAGCGCCTCGTCGAGCCACAGGCCCGAGCGTGTCCAGAAACGGAAGAGGAGCCCTGCCGCGATGACGAGGGCGACGCCGACACCGACCGCAATGCGCGTGCGGCCAGTGAGGGCGGGAACCTCGTCAGGCATGGGCCGCATGGTAGGACACCGGGTCGCGGTCTAGGATCATCCGCCGCTGGGCGGGGGCGCCTCGGAACCGACGAATTAGAGGCTGGAAGGAAGGGGGAAGAGACCTACGTGGCCCGTTACATCGCTAAGAGGTTGGCGCTACTCGTCGTCATCATCCTCTTCGTGTCCGTGGCCGCGTTCTTCCTGGTCCACCTACTTCCGGGCGACCCGGCCACGACCATCCTGGGGCCCAATGCCACAGCGCAGAACGTCGCAACCATCAACAAGGAACTCGGGCTGAACAAGCCCCTCTGGCAGCAGTACTTCATCTGGATGGGCCACGTCCTCCAGGGGAACCTGGGTCAGTCCTTCACGACACACCAGACGACGACGAGCATCATCTCGGAGTCGTTCCCGATCGACCTCGAGCTCATCATCTTCTCGCAGATCATCGCGTTCGCCATCGCCTTCCCGATGGCGATGCGTGCGGCACGCCGCCCGAACAAGCTCTTCGACCAGGCGTCGAACGGCACCACCTTCGCGATGCTGGCGCTCCCCCCGTTCGTCATCGCGCCCGTCCTCGTATTGATCTTCGCCGTGCACTGGCACGTGTTCCCGGGGCCGGCCTCCTACGTCCCCTTGACGCAGAACTTCTGGTCCAACATCCATACGATGCTGTTACCGTCGATCGTCCTCGCGCTGGGAGGAATCGTCGTGTACTTCCGCCTGCTCCGAAACGACCTCATCTCCACTCTGCAGGAGGATTTCATCACGATGGCGAGGTCAAAGGGCCTGAGCGACCGGCGCGTCATGTGGCGGCATGCCCTGCGGCCATCCTCCATCTCGATGCTGGCCTCCGCCGGCGTGACGATCAGCACGCTCATTGCCGGCACGTTCGTCGTCGAGTTGCTCCTGCAGATGCCCGGGCTGGGGTACCAGCTCGTTTCCAGCGTGAACCAGGACGACTACACGGTGGTGCAGGGCATCACGCTCGTCGTGGCCATCGCTATCGTGCTGATCAACTTCATCTTCGACTTCCTGTTCACGATCATCGACCCGAGGATCGCCCGTGAGTAGCGTCAGCCTCACCGAGCCGACCAACGAAGCCTTCGCGGACATCAAGGAGGAGTTGGTCGCCGATGCGGCGGCCGACGTGACCAAGAAGAAGCTGGGCGTGCTCTTCTGGATCTGCGCGGTGTGGATCGTGCTCGTGGCCGCCCTCGCCATCACCGCCGGTCTGCTGCCGCTGCACGACGCCACCCTCGGCAACTACAACTGGCCGCAGAACGGCGGCCCCAGCTGGAACAACTGGCTGGGCACCGACGATCTCTATCGCGACATCCTGAGCCGCCTGATCTATGGCGCCCGGGTCTCGCTGATCGTGGGGTTCGGCGGTGCGCTCATCGGCCTGATCATCGGTGGCATCCCGGCCATGCTCTCGGCCTACCGCCGCGGGCGGGTGGACACGATCCTCAACACGGGCTCGTACATCTTCCTGGCGTTTCCCGCCCTCGTGGCGTTGATCGCCATCGTCTCGTTCTGGAAGCCCACGAACGTGTGGAAGATCACCCTCGTCATCGGCATCTTCGGCGCACCGCTGATCTTCCGCATCGTGCGCGCTTCGACGCTGTCCTACGCGACCCGCGACTTCGTCATGGCGGCCAAGGCGCTCGGGGCCAGCGACTCCCGCATCCTCGCCCGCGAGATCCTGCCCAACATCATGCCGACGATCATTTCGTTCTCGCTTATCGCAGTGGCAACCATCATCGTGCTGGAGGGGACGCTCGCCTTCCTCGGGCTCTCGGTGTCCCCGCCGACTCCGAGCTGGGGCAACATGCTCTACGAGGGTTCCCAGCTCCTGGTCGGGGCGAAGGGTCAGACGAACGTCTGGCTCGTCATCTTCCCGGCCACGGCGATGTTCCTCCTCCTCTTCAGCCTCAACGTGGTGGCCGACAAGCTCCGCGCCTACTTCGACGTGACCGAAATCAAGCTGTGAGCGAACGCGAGAGCCGCACCCTCCTCGAGGTCGAGGACCTCCACGTGTCGTTCGCCACGAGCCGCGGCCAGCTGGAGGCCGTCCAGGGCGTCTCCTTCACCGTGGGCCAGGGCAAGACGCTCGGCATCGTCGGCGAGTCTGGCTCGGGCAAGACGGTGCTGTCCCGGGCGGTCATGGGCCTGCTCCCCCGGGCCTCGACCACGCAGACCGGATCGGTCCGCTACGACACCCAGGAGATCCTCAACGCGCCGAACGACGAGCTGCGCGAGCTGTGGAGCACGCATATCGCCATGGTGTTCCAGGACCCGATGACGTCGCTCAACCCCGTGGTCAAGATCGGCAAGCAGATCATCGAGCCGCTGCGGATCCACCTCAAGCTCTCGAAGGACGAAGCGAAGGAGACGGCGCTCTCCCTCCTCATGCAGGTCGGGATCCCCTCGCCGGTGGAGCGCTTCGACGCGTATCCGTTCCAGCTCTCCGGCGGCATGCGCCAGCGCGTCATGATCGCCATCGCCCTGGCCTGCGCGCCCAGGCTCCTCCTCGCCGACGAGCCCACGACGGGGCTCGACGTCACCGTGCAGGCGCAGATCCTGGACCTGCTCAGCAAACTGCAGACCGACCGCAACATGGCCATGATCCTGGTGACCCACGACCTCGGCGTGGTGGCCACCCGGACGGACGAGATCATCGTCATGTACGCCGGCAACGTCGTCGAGCGTGCGCCGACCAACGTGCTGTTCAAGAGCATGGCGATGCCCTACACCGAGGCGCTGCTGAACTCCATGCCGCGCATCGCCAACCCGAGCCATACCCGGCTGATGGCGATCGAGGGCCGGCCGCCCGACCTCCTCAACCCGCCTGCCGGCTGTCCGTTCTCGCCGCGCTGCCCGTACGCGCAGGACAAGTGCCACAAGGAGAAGCCCCCTCTCGTCGAAGCGACCCCCGGGCACAGCTACGCGTGCTGGTACCCGCTCACGACGTCGGGGCAGTCGCCGCGCCCGGCCGCCGTGGCGCTGGACACCACCGGCACTGGGGAGGCGACGACGGTATGACCGACGCCGCGGTGCAGACGCCGACGGCCGAGCACGTGTCCGACCCCTTGTTGTCTGTCGAGGACCTGCACGTCACGTTCCAGAAGGGCAACACGGCCGTCCAGGCCGTTGCCGGCATCAGCTTCACGATGCGCCAGGGCGAGACGCTCGGTCTCGTCGGTGAGTCGGGCTGCGGCAAGACGACGACGGGGCGGGCCATCGTCCAGGTGGAAAAGGCTACGTCGGGCCGGATCCAGTTCAACGAAACCGAGATCACTTCGCTGAACCGTTCCGACCTCCGCACGCTGCGCACCCAGGTCCAGATGATCTTCCAGGATCCGATCTCGTCGCTCAACCCGCGGCGACGCGTCACCGACATCGTGGCGGAACCCCTGACGATCTGGAAGATCGGGAGCAAGGACGAGCGCAAAGAGGCGGCCAACGCCATGCTCGACCGGGTCGGCATCGACCCCTACCTCAACGGCAGCCGGCGGCCCCGTGAGTTCTCCGGTGGTCAATGCCAGCGCATCAGCATCGCCCGCGCCCTCGTGCTGAGGCCCAAGCTCCTCGTGTGCGACGAGATCGTCTCCGCCTTGGACGTCTCGGTACAGGCGCAGATCCTCAACCTGCTCCAGGACCTGAAGGCCGAGTACAACCTGACGGTGTTGTTCATCGCGCACGACCTGGCGGTGGTCAAGAACGTGAGCGACCGCGTCGCCGTCATGTACCTGGGTCGCCTGTGCGAGATCGCACCGTCCGACGTCCTCTACGAGGCGCCGGCCCACCACTACACCGCAGCGCTGCTCTCCTCGGCGGTCGAGCCCGACCCCGAGGCCGCCCGGACCTCGGTGCCGCTCGCCGGCGAGCCGCCCAGCCCGATCAACCCGCCCTCCGGGTGCCGGTTCCGCACCCGCTGCCCCCGCGCCGAAGCCCGTTGTGCCGAAGAGGTCCCGGAACTGCGGGAGATCGCCTCGGGGCACCAGGTGGCCTGCCACTTCCCGATCGGGAGTTGAGCCCACGCCCTCCGGTGGTGGCCTTCACGGCGCCGCCGATGTTCCCGAACCTGCACGACGACTGGCCGCTGGTGCGCACCGCCCTGGCCGAAGTCGGCATCGACAGTGTCCCCGTCGTGTGGAGCGACCCGTCGGCGGACTGGTTGTCGTTCGATCTCGTCGTGGCGAACGGGGCCTGGGACAACATCCATGACCCCGACGCGTTCCTGGCCTGGGTCGCAGCGCGGGAGCGGGACGGGACGCCAATGGTCAACTCCCCCGCCACCCTGCGCTGGAACCTCGACAAGCGCTACCTGCGCGAGCTCGAGGCGGCCGGCGTGCCGATCGTGCCGACGAGTTGGGTCGAGCCGGACGGCAACCCGGACGACGTCGGCCTGCCGGACGGCGAGGTCGTGGTCAAGCCGTCCGTCTCCGGCGGTGGCCACCGCACCGCGCGCTACCGACCCGGCGAGCACGAAGACGCCCGTGCCCACGTGCGATCTCTGGTCGCCTCGGGTCGGACCGCGATGGTCCAGCCGTACCAGGCATCGGTCGACGAGCTCGGGGAGCTCGGCCTCGTCTTCCTCGACGGCGAGTACAGCCATGCCATCCACAAGGACCCGATGATCCGCCGGGGCACCGGCCCCCTCGACAGCCTCATCGACAACCAGATGGTCTGCGCCGCCGAGGCCTCGGCCGACCAGATCGCCCTCGGGCGTCGCGCGGTGGCGGCCGCAGAGGAACTCCTCGGCCCGACGACCTATGCCCGCGTCGACATCGTGGAACGAACGGACGGCGAGCCGGCACTGCTCGAGCTCGAGCTGTTGGATCCGGTGCTCTTCTTCGCGGTCGTCCCCGAAAGGACTGCAGCGTTCGCCGAGGTGGTGAGGCGCCGGCTCGAGACCCCACCGGGGGAAACTGGACGAGGTCCGAACGCCGGCTAGGACGCAGGCCGTGTCGTGGCGGAGCGGTCAGCCGGCGGCGAGGATCTTCGCCTTCTGCGCGTCGAACTCGGCGTCGGTCAGGATGCCCTGGTCCTTCAACTCGGCCAGCTCCTTGAGTTGGGTGACCATGTCCTTCTGACCCGCGGCCGGAGCGGGTGCAGGTGGCGGCGGTGGAGCCTGCTCGTACTGCGGCTGCCCCCCGTAGCGGGGGTCACCCTGCTCCGCCCACTTGTTCGCCTGTCGCCGCGACACCCGGTTGGAGACGGCCGTCGCCGTGCCCGCGATGGCCGCGGTGCGGGCCACCCCTCGCAAGAGTCCCATGTCGTCTCCTCCTTTTGAACTTCGAACCTGATGGCCGGGCTCTACGCCCCGGCGGCGTCGAGCGCGGCGACGAGCGCGTCCTGGGGTATGTATCCCGCCGACACCAGGTTGGCGCCCGCCTCACGCAACGCTTGTACGAACGGCGCGGCCCAACGGTTCTCGTAGACCATGACCGCGGCCGCAGAGTTCGGCTCGAGAGCGCTCGCCGCCTCTTTGAGATCGGATTCGTCCAGCAGCCCCGACGACACCCCAGCGAACAGGCCGAAGTCGAACTGTCCGTCCGCATCGATGTCGGACAGCTCCATCACGGCGAGGGACCCGTCGTCCGCGCGCATGACGAACCGGAGGTCGAGGACCCGGACGAGACCCCGGTCGACCAGACTCAGGAGTTCGGTAAAGGCATTCCCCGTAAATTTGTTGCCGGAATACTCGACGATCAGATATCCGATCGGACCCAGTACGTCTTCGTCGCTTCTCGGTGCCATTCGGCCCTGCACCTCCTCGTCCCTCTGGGCAGGCACGCCCAGTCCGCACCCTACCCTCCGGCAGAGTCGTCGTCCTTTGCACAACAAGGGTCGCGACGGGACGGTGAACCGGGTTACTGCGAAGCGGCCTCTTCCTCCACGGTCAAATCCGCCGCGGGGTCTGCCTCCAACCTCTCGTCGGGTATCGGCTTTCCGCTCTGCACCGAGCGCCCGTAGGTGCCGTCCGCCAACCGGGCCTCCGCCCCCTCGATCGCGGCCAGGCGGTTTCGCAACCCGGCCGCGATGGCGTCCGCCCCCTGCTCGTCGGTCATCGGTTGTGCGGGGTCGGCGATGTCGCCGGTCTCCCTCGTCGTGGCGCGGTCTTCGTCCGAAGCCTCGGTCAGGTCCCGGAGCAACCCCTCGACCCGTGACCGCTCCTCGGCCAGGAGTTGCCGTGCACGCGCCTCATCCATGTCGCCCTCCCTGGTCCGCCGTGCGCATCGAGCCCACCGTCGCGGGACAGGGATCTTACGGGCTTTCGCCACTACCCTCACGGCTATGGCCGCTACGGACTGGCCCGTGCTCGACCTCTCCGAGTCCCAGGAGACGATGGAGGCGCTCCACCTCTGGACCCAGATCGTCGGAAAGGTCCGGCTGGAGCTCGAACCCATGGTCAACCACTGGTGGCAGGTGCCGTTGTACGTCTCGGCGCGGGGCCTCACGACTTCGTTGCTGCACGACCGCGGCCTCGGTCTCGAGATGGAGTTCGATTTCATCGAGCACCGGCTCGACATCCGCACGACCGGCGGTGCGACGAGGAGCGTCCCGCTCGCACCCGGCTCCGTCGCCGACTTCTACGCCGCGACGAAGGCGGCGACTGTCCGACGTCGGCACTCCCGTCCGCATCCGGCCCTACCCGACCGAGATGCCTTCCCCGGTGCCGTTCCCCGAGGACACGGCACACCGGCCCTACGACGCCGACGCGGCGCACCGGTTCTGGCTGGCGCTCGTGCAGATGCAGCGGGTCATGTACGTCTTCCGTGCACGCTTCCAGGGGAAGGTCAGCCCGGTCCACTTCTTCTGGGGCGCCGACGACCTCGCCGTCACCCGCTTCTCGGGGCGCACCGCGCCCCGCCACCGGGGCGGCGTGGTCAACTGCCCCGACTGGGTGCAGCAGATGGCATACAGCCACGAGGTGAGCAGCTGCGGCTACTGGCCGGGCGGCTCGGACGAAGGGACGTTCTACTCCTACGCCTACCCCGAGCCGCCGGGCTTCGCCGAGCAAAGCGTGGAGCCGGGCGCGGCGTCCTACGACAAGGAAATGGGCGAGTTCCTGCTGCCGTACACCGCGGTGCGCGAGGCCGCGGACCCCGACAGCGCGTTGCTGGCGTTCTTCCAGACGACCTATGAGGCGGCCGCGGACCTGGGCCGCTGGGACCGCACTGCGCTCGAGATGACGATGCCGCCATCGCTCGGCGACCCGCCGGCGGGCTGAGCGGCCCGAACCGACCGGCGGATTGCTGCGGCCGACACGCCAACGCGCACGAGCTGGGGTATAAATCGATTAGTGCGCAAGTCAGGCGGTATAGCAGCGGCCATGATGACAACCGTCCTGCTCCCAGCCGTTCTGCTCGTAGGCCCGTCTGCAGTCCCGGCGGGAGCCCAGAGTCCCACGGGGTCGGTCTTGTCGTACGGCGGTGCCGGCGCCTATGGAAGTCCCTCGGCGCTGAACGCACCGGTCGTGGGCATGGCCGCGACCCCCGATGGCGGCGGCTACTGGCTGGTGGCATCGGACGGTGGCGTGTTCGCATACGGCGACGCTCCGTTCGAAGGGTCTGTAGGTACGGGGTACCACTTCGTCGGGATGGCCGCCAGCCCCGACGGGCGGGGCTACCTGCTGACCGACAACAACGGAGACGTGAAAAGGTACGGCGACGCGCAATTGTTCGGATCGGTGGACCAACAACTGAACGCGCAGATCGTCGGCATCGCGGAGACGCCGGACGGGCAGGGGTACTGGTTGGCCGCAGCGGACGGCGGCGTGTTCGCTTTCGGCGACGCAGGGTTCTTTGGCTCCATGGCTGGAAATTTCGTGAACTCGCCGATCGTCGGTATGGCTGCCACGCCGGATGGCAAGGGCTACTGGCTGGTGGGATCCGACGGCGGTGTCTTCGCCTTCGGCGACGCCCAGTTCCACGGATCCGAAGGAGCGACGCCACTCAACGTCCCTGTCATCGGACTGGCCGCGACCAAAAGCGGCGGCGGCTACTGGTTGGCCGCGGGAGACGGTGGGGTCTTCACGTTCGGCGACGCCGTCTTCGCAGGGTCCACCGGTGCCGCGCCGCCAGCCCATCCCGTTGCGGCGATCGCGGCGTCGCACGACGGTGGTGGCTACTGGCTGGCGACGAGCGTCACGGGTCCGACTCCGGTTCCGACCCAGTCCCAGGTCGACGCCGGCTG
This sequence comes from uncultured Acidimicrobiaceae bacterium, assembly GCA_963777485.1. Lineage (GTDB taxonomy): Bacteria > Actinomycetota > Acidimicrobiia > Acidimicrobiales > RAAP-2 > Bog-473. The sequence continues at coordinate 1,284,825 of CAVZQP010000001.1, forward strand.
TTACACCCCGGAGGTGGAACCGGCCACCATCGTGCTGGCTTGTGCCGACTACAACTCGATTCTCGAGAACCTGCAGTGGACATACTGGACGCCCAGCCTCGCCCGGGCCACTGGAACTTACGTTTACAACGCCTGCGGACCAAGCTGCGCGGAGGGAACACGGCACAGCGTTCCCACCACCGTCTGGCTGTCCCAACCGGTGAGCACAAGCGCGGGAGTGGAGTTCACGCAGGCGCACTGGGTGTATCCCGGTGGGACGGGGCCAACAGGGTTTGTCAACCTCGACGAAACCCTCTTCACCGACCCCTGACAAGTAGGGGACGAGCGGCGACTACTCGGCCGATGCCGCCTCCGCCGAGTCCGGCGTCGCCGACGCGGTGGCTTCACCTTCAGGGGCCGGCACGCTCTGGGTAGTGTCGGCAGCTACAACGCCCTCGGCCGGCGCAGCCCCTGCATCGGCCGCCGCAACGTCTGCTTCGGCACCAGCCCCCTCTGCCCCGGCCGCGGCTTCGCCATCCTCGGGCGGGTGCACCTGGGTCCCGACCTCGGTGGCAAAGTCGGCCCACGCCGCCTGTGCCTCGGTCTCGGGGGTGAACTCGCCCTCGGCGTAGTCGAAGCCGATGTAGTTGCCCTCTTCGTCGTAGGCGTGCTCGCCGAAGGCCTCGCGGTACTCCTCGGAGACCTCGCCGCCCTCCGCCGCCTGCTTGATCGACAGCGAGATGCGGCGGCGTTGCAGGTCGATGTCGATGATCTTGACCCAGAGCTCTTCGCCCGGCGTCACGACCTGCTCGGGGAGGTCGACGTGGTGCACCGCCATCTCGCTGATGTGCACGAGCCCCTCGATCCCGTCGCCGACCTGCACGAAGGCGCCGAACGGCACCAGCTTGGTGATACGGCCGTAGACGAGCTGACCCACGGCGTGCGAGTCCGCGAACTCCTGCCACGGGTCCGACTGCGTCGCCTTGAGCGAAAGGCTGATGCGCTCCTTGTCGAGGTCCACGTCCAGCACCTCGACCTCGATCTCGTCACCCACCTGCACGACGGACGACGGGTGGTCGACGTGCTTCCAGGACAGTTCGGAGACGTGCACCAGGCCGTCCATGCCGCCCAGGTCGACGAAGGCGCCGAAGTTGACGACGGACGAGACGGTGCCCTTGCGGCGCTCGCCCGGCTTGAGGTTCTGCAGGAAGTCGCCGCGCTGCTCCTTCTGCGCCTCCTCCAGCCACGCCCGCCGTGACAGGACGACGTTGTTGCGGTTCCGGTCGAGCTCGATGATCTTCGCCTCGATGTCCTTGCCCACGTACGGCTGCAGCTCGCGCACCCGGCGCAGCTCGACCAGCGACGCCGGCAGGAAGCCGCGCAGGCCGATGTCGACGATCAGGCCGCCCTTCACGACCTCGATCACCGGGCCCGAGACCATCTCGCCCTTGTTCTTCTTCTCCTCGATCGTCGTCCACGCCTTCTCGTACTGCGCCCGCTTCTTGGACAGGACGAGGCGGCCCTCCTTGTCCTCCTTCTGGAGGACGAGCGCCTCGACGTGGTCGCCCAGCTTCACGATCTCGCTCGGGTCGACGTCGTTGCGGATGGACAGCTCCCGCGAGGGGATCACGCCCTCGGACTTGAAGCCGATGTCGAGCAGGACCTCGTCCCGGTCGATCTTGACCACCGTGCCCTCGATGACGTCGCCGTCGTCGAAGGAGATGATCGAGTCCCCCATCGCCTGCTCGAGGTCGTCGTCCCCGAGATCGTCGGCGACGATGGTGCGGGGGGTGTAGTTCCCCTCTGCGTCGAAGGTCCCCATCTGCTCGGGGGAGAGGAGGGCGGTGCGCTCGCTGCGCTCAGCCGTGTCGGCCATGGTTCAACTGCTCCTAACTGGGTTGCGACCTGCAACCGCAGGACCGCGCCGGGGTCGTGTCTCGATGGATACGGGCTCGCTCCGCCACACGGCGCTGGCGGGCAAGGCCTGCCAGCATACCACCTGCTCAGGCCCCTTCTTCCGGCGCCCTCTCCGCCCGCTCCGCCCCGCTCAGCTCTTGGCGGCCGCCCAACTCGGTCCCGTCGCCATCGACACGGTGAGCGGGACATTGAGGTCCGCCGCGCCGGTGAGGGCAGACTCGGTGCGGCGGATTACATCTTCCTGCTCGTCCTTTGCGACCTCCACGATCACCTCATCGTGGACCTGGAGCACGAGGCGGCTCTCGAGCTTCGCCTCCTCGAGGTCTTGATCGAGGCGCACGAGAGCGAGCTTGAAGATGTCCGCCGCCAGGCCCTGGATGCCGGCGTTCATGGCCTGGCGCTCGGCCGCCTGGCGCACCCGGTAGTTCGCCGCCTGCAGATCGGGCAGCGGCCGGATGCGGCCGAACATCGTGCGCGTGTAGCCGCGGATCTTCGCCTCGGTCACGGTGTCGTCCATGTACTGCCGCACGAGCGGGAAGGCACCGAAGTAGCTCTCCATGATGGCGGCCGCCTCCTCGACGGCGACACCCAGGCGCTGGCTCAGTCCGTAGGCCTCCATGCCGTAGGCGAGGCCGTAGGAGACCATCTTGCAGAACTCGCGCTGTGTGTGCGTGACCTCCTCGGCGGGGATGCCGTAGACCGCCGCCGCGACGGTGCGGTGCACGTCGGCGCCGCTCGTCATGGCGTCGATCAGGCCGGGGTCCTGCGACAGGTGCGCGATGCAGCGCAGCTCGACCTGGTCGTAGTCCGCCACGAGGAACGTGCAGCCCTCGCCGGGGACGAACGCCTTGCGGAACTGCTTGCCGAGCTCGCTGCGCACCGGGATGTTGTGCAGGTTGGGGCGGTCCGAGGAGATGCGCCCGGTGCGGGCGACCGTCTGGCCGAACGAGGCGTGGATGCGGCCGTCGTCTTGCACCTCGGCGAGGAGGCTCTCGCCGTAGGTCGAGCGCAGCTTCTCCACCTCTCGGTAGTTGAGCAGCGTCTCGATGATCGGGTGCTCGTCGCGCATCTTCTCGAGCGTCTGCGCGTCGGTCGAGTAGCCCGTCTTCGTCTTCTTGCCCGGCGTCAGGCCGAGCTCGTCGAAGAGCACCGTGCGCAGCTGCGGGGTGGAGTTCACGTTGAACTCGTGGCCGGCGATCTTCTGCACCTCGTCCTGGAGCGTGGCGGCGGACGCCTTCAGCTCGTCGGCGATCGTCTGGAGCTCGTTGCGGTCGACGGCGATGCCGGCAACCTCCATCTTGGCGAGGACCCGGACAAGGGGGCGCTCGATGTCATCGTGCAGCATCACCATGTCGTCGGCCTTCAGGCGCGTGCGGAAGCTGTGTGCCATGGCCAGCACGTCGGCCGCCTCGCCGGCCGCGTCCTTGGCGACGTCGGCTGCGGTCTCGCCGGGCTCGAGGATGTCGAGGGACAGCTGGCCCGTCTGTTCGCGCAGCTGCTGGAGTTGGTACTCGCCGGTGGACGCGTCGAGCAGGTAGGCGGCCACGCCGGTGTCCATCTCGAGGCCGGTCAGGTCGATGCCGAGGGGCAGCAGCGACCGCATCAGCTCCTTCACGTCGTGGCCGAGCACGGTCTGTGCGAGGAGCGCGTTGAGCTTCGTCTTGACGGCGTCGTTCGTGAGCTGGTCGCCCGGGAGCAGGACGCCGAGGCCGGCCTCGTCGCCCTCGGTCGCGAGGAGGAGCAGCGCGACCAGGTCGCTCCGTCCGGGCAGGCCGTTCCAGCGGCCGGCGACGGCCAGCTTGCCGGTGCCCAGCTCGCCGAGCTGCTTGGCCGCCACAGCGGCGGTGGTGGGGAGCGCGACGTCGCGCATCTCGAGGGCGGCGGGTGCGGGCTCCTCGTCACCGGCGGTCGCCGCGTCGACGCGGCTGCGGGGTGCTGCGCCGGCCAGGGGCTCGCCGAGGGCGCCCGCGTCCAGCAGTTCGACGAGCCGCTGCCAGACCGTCTTCATTTCGTATTCCTCGAACGTGGCCTCCGCCCGCGCCGGGTCCCAGCCGCCGAGCTCGAGCTGGCCGACGTCCACGTCCATCGGCACGTCGCGCACGAGCGGGATCAGGCGGGCATTGCTCCGGGCGAGGTGCTCGTTCTCCTCGAGGTTCTGCCGCAGCTTGGGCGTCTGCTCGGCCACGTGGCTGAAGACGCCGTCGAGGTCCCCGTACTTGTTGATCAGCTTGGCGGCGGTCTTCTCCCCCACCCCCGGTATGCCGGGCAGGTTGTCCGAGGGGTCCCCGCGCAACGCGGCGAGCAGCACGTACTTCTCGGGCGAGACCCCCGTGCGCTCAACGATGCCGGCCTCGTCGTAGAGGGTGTAGTCGCTGACGCCGCGCTTGTTGTAGAGCACGCGGATGTGCGGGTCCTGCACGAGCTGGAAGCTGTCGCGGTCCCCGGTGACGATCACGACCCTGCAGTCCCGTTCCGCCGCCTGCGTCGCCAGGGTGGCAATGACGTCGTCCGCCTCGAACCCGGGCGCCTCGATCACCGGGATGGCCAGCGCTTCCATGACCTCGCGGATGATGTCGAACTGGGGCGGTAGGAGCCACGGGGTGGCGGCGCGGCCGGCCTTGTAGTCCTCGAGCATCTCGTCGCGGAACGTGTCACCCGGCGCGTCGAAGGCGACGGCGACGGCGGAGGGCCGTTGCTCCCGGATGAGGTACTGGAGCATGGACGTGAACCCGTGCACCGCGTTGGTGACGACACCGGCCTTGGTGGCGAGCGTGTCGGGGAGTGCGTAGTAGGCCCGGAAGGCCAGGGACATGCCGTCGAGGAGCAGCAGGGGACCCTTGCGCTCCTGCCCTTCTGCCATCCTCCCGAGACTACGGGGTGAGTGTGCCGTCGACGACTTGCTGGGCGACGTCGCGCATGCGGGCCCGGTTCTGCATGGCCGTGCGCTGGATGAAGCCGAAGGCCTCGGTCTCGGGGAGGTCGTGGCGCTCCATCAGGATGGCCTTGGCCTCGTCGACGAGCCGGCGCGTGGCGATCTTGTCCTCGGCGCCGTCGCCGGGGTGCTCGGCGTCGATGGCCCAGTCCTGGCGGGCCTTCGACAGGACCTCGGCCACCGCCGGCAGCAGCTCGCGCGGCTGGAACGGCTTCACGAGGTAGGCCGAGACGCCGGAGTCGCGCGCCTCTTCGATCAGGTCGCGCTGACTGAACGCCGTGAGGAGCAGCACGGCGACCTGGTGCCGCGAGGTGATCTCCCGCGCCGCCCGCAGGCCGTCCATGCCGGGCATCTTGATGTCGAGGATGGCCAGGTCGGGCTGGTGCTGCTCGACGAGCGTCACCGCCTCGTCGCCCCGTCCCGTCTCGCCCACCACCTCGTAGCCGGCGGTCACCAGGATCTCCTTCAGGTCGAGGCGCACGATGGCCTCGTCCTCCGCGATGACGACCCGCGCCGGGGCTCCGTCGTCCCCCATGCCCGCCTTGTCCGCGCTCATTGCTTGCCCGAGGTGACTGCGGCCAACAGCTCGTCCTGGCGGTACTCGAGGTCGACGACGGTCTTGTGCAACGCGTCCCGTGCGCGCACCATGGCGTCGGCGTGCCGAGTCGCCTCGTCGTGCTCGCGTGCGGCGAGGGGCGTCTCGGACACGAGCGCCCGCACCCGGGCTTCGTCGGCGGAATCCTGGACCACGGCCAACTGCTCGTCGAGCACGGCCAATTCCTCCCGCGCCTTCACCAGTCGGGCGTGGGTGTCTCGGATCCTCCGTTCGAGCAGGACGCGATGCATGGAGCGTCAAGTGTACGTGGCCGGGAACCAGCGACGCCGCGCTTCGAGGCGATCGAGAACCCCAGCGTCCGGGGCCTTTCCGACGCCCGGCTCGCCGGGCACCCGCACCCAGCCGTCCACGACCGGGGGGTAGCCGCAAGGGTCGACCGACAGGTAACCGGCGGGGTCGCCGAGGTCACTCACCAAGCCCGTTGCGTCCTGGCTCAGGCGGGCCGCCAACGCGAGGTTGGACGCGCGCGCCAGCCCGGTTTCGAAGAAGCCGCCGACGAAGGCGGGCACACCGGCGTCCGCGCACGCCGCGTGCGCGCTCCGGGTGGCGCGGACGCCGCCGAGACGGCCCGGTTTCAGGCAGGCCATGGCGCACGCCTCGTTGCGCAGCGCGTCCATGACGCGGCGCGGGGTGGTCAGCGACTCGTCGAGACAGACCGGCACTCCCAGCTTGTGCGCGAACTGCGCGAGCGCGACCAGGTCGGCCGGGGGCAGAGGCTGCTCCACGCAGAGGACGCCGTAGTCGGCCAAGCTTGACAGGGTCGCAACGTCGTCGTCGGTGTCACGGAACGACCCGTTCGCGTCGACCTGGATCACGAGCTCGGGATGGGCCGAGCGGATGTGGCGGACGGGCTCTCGCTCCCAGCCGGGTTCGATCTTCATGCGCAGGCGGGTGGCGCCGGTGCCGACGGCGTCGGTGACTTCGTTGAGCAAGGCGTCCAGGTCCCGTCCCGCCGGGATCCCCACGACCGCCCCGACCGGCAGGATCTCGAAGCCGGTTTCGGTGCCGAGGGATGCCGCCAGGGAGTGTCCCTCTTCCCGCAATTCGGCGTCGGCGACGGCCATCTCGAACGCGGCGGCGAGCATGCGGTCGGCGGGCGAGGTGCCGAAGAGCTGCGGTACCTCGGCGGCTCGGGGCAGGTGCCCGTCTCTGGCGGCGCTGGCGGCGCACACCCGCGGGACGGCGCGCTCGACGGCCAGCGCCTCGACCTCGTCGAGCGCCGGGTCCACCGCGGTGGCGTCGCCGAGGGCGGCGCACTCGCCCCAGCCCTCCGACTCTTCGGCGACGACGCGCACGTAGAGCACCGGCCGCGCACGGTGCACGCCCGCGGCGGTACCGATCTGCTTCGAAAAGGCCAGCTCAACCCGGACGAGCTCGACGCCGGTGAGCCTCACGCCCGGGACGCTCCCACGCTCTCACCGTAGAACGCAGCTTGTACGATCTGGCGTTCGGCCCGGATGGCGGAATGGTAGACGCGACGGACTCAAAATCCGTTGTCCGAAAGGGCGTGTGGGTTCGAATCCCACTCCGGGCACGGTGGGTTCGACGTGTTGCTCCTGCTCATGGCGACGTGCGGTGAACGCGACGACACGCGATTCGGGCCAATGGTCACAAGTTGGTCACAGGTCGTCCACGGCTTCGACTGCGCCCACCGAGTACGCCGTCACGCTGAAGGTTTCCGCGCTCCCGAAGTAGCCATCGTCGCTCTCGTCGTCACCGTCAAGAACGACGGCCACGACAGGGCGCTCCAGCTCCACGACCGCCTCTCCGAAGCCAGCGTTCACGATCCGTTCAGCGAGACCAGCGGACACCAGGGAGCCAGCGGGATAGGTGCGGGTAGCGGGGGCTTCCTCGTGGGTGATCCGATCGTTCACCCCCACCAGCTCTGCGACGGTCCAACGGCCCATTGGGAGGCCACACTCGGACAGAAGGACGTGGGTCAGCAACGTGAGGTCCCCATCGGCGCTCACGACGCACCCCCGTCCACCATCGCCGCGACGGCGGAGGCGGCCTGCGACCCGGCGTCATCGAACAGGTGCCCGTAGCGGTCGAGTGTGAAGGCAGCCGACGCGTGGCCAAGCTGTTTGGCGATCAGCAAGGGCGACTCCCCGACTTCGATCAAGTGGGCGACTCGCGTGTGGCGGAGGTCGTGGAACCGGATTACCGGCAACCCGGACCTAGCGACCCGGCGGGCGAACACTTTGGCGACCGACTCGGGGTCGAGCGGCCGTCCATCTGCCTCGGTGAAAACGAGGTCTCGCTCGTTCTGCCACCCCGACCCCATCGCGAGCCGTTGCTCCTTCTGGCGCTTGCTCTGTGTCCGCAGGACCGAAACGGTCGCCGGGTCGAGGTCGGTGGTGCGCACTCCGTTCTTCGTTTTCGGTGTCTCGCTGAAGAGCAGGCCGCCCTCAGGCGCGCCCCGAACGACGTTGAGCTGGTGGCGCACCTTGATCCGAGCGGCGTCGAGGTCCACGTCCGACCGACGCAGCCCGCACACTTCTCCCCGACGCATCCCGGTCATGGCCGCGAGCCTGAACAGTGGCCCGAGTGGCTCGTCGGCCGTCATCGCCAGGAAGGCGCGCAGCTCGTCCGGCCGCCACCACTTCATTTCGGGCGGCTCCGTGGACTTGGACGACGGCGGCGACGCGACCTCCGCCACGTTGCGAGCAAGCGTGCCCTTCCTCACCGCGTCCGAGAGCGCCTTTTGCAGCACCGTGTGGACGTAGCGGACGCTGCGCGGACTGAGGCCGCCCCCGGACTGGCGCTTTCCCGAAACCAGGAGGCGGCCGTACAGCTCGTCAAGGTCATGCACGCTCAGCGCGTCGAGCCGCTTGCCACCGAGGTCGGTCAGCACATAGTCAAGGCACCGCCGGTAGCTATCGACCGTCGAAGGACGGCGGCCCTGCGCGGGGAGACCCGCGAGCCACTTGGCCGCGTACTCCGAGAGTGGCATCTTCGTCGGTGCGACGTAGCTGGCCGTCCGTCTTTGGCCCCTGATCTTGTCGAGCGCCTCCTGCGCCTCTTTCTTCGTGGCGAACCCGCGACGCTTCACCTGGCGACGGTTGCCCTTCGGACCGATCCCGCCGTCCACGACGAACCACCACGTCCCGGTCGCTTCGTCCTTGCGCGGTGCCGCGCTCCCTGCTCGCTTCGTCATTGCTTCCGTCCTTTCTTCGATTCCTCAATTGCGTCTGCCGCGTAATACGCCACCGGGTCCCGCTCCAGCCGTTCCGCGTCGGCTCTCGCTTGCGCGGCGGCCTCGTCGTAACCGGCCGCCATCTTCCGCATGCGAGCGGCCATGCCCTTCCCTGCCGAACGAATCGCCGTCTGCCACGCGAGGCCGAACGCGTCCTCGGTGAACCGGGACAGGATCGAATCATCGACCATGCGAGCGAATAGGTCGGTGTGGCTCTCCGTCGAGAACTTCGGGGAGATCGCGACCTCGGTGCCCTGACCCTCTTGCGGAATCAAGAGCTGAAAGGCAGCGACCCCGAACACTTCGGCCAGGCCGAGCCACTCCGCGATGCCGACCTCTCGCCCTCGGCCGGTTCCTTCGACCTCGGCCACGGTCGTCCGGGTCCACTTGAACCCAAGCTCCGCCATCCGCTCCGCGACCTTCGCCTGCGTCCACTCGCCGCGCTCCTGCGCCTCCCTCGCCTCGCGGGCCTGGCGAATGTTCGTGCTCAGGGTCTCGGCCAGGGTCGGCGCTGTCTTTCGTCGTGCCATGCCGTAAAACGCTACACGGTTGGGTTGCTATTCACAAGCCGGACCGTCGTAAAATCACTACATGGGACGCAGTAACTCGATACAGGAACGGGACGACCTGGCCCTGGCGATCCACGCTCGGCGGATCGTGGCCGAGGGTCAATTGCGGTCGATCCGGCTCGCCAGCCTGGCGACGCAGCTCGATATGGCCGACGCGGTCGGCTGCTCGCAATCGACGTACGCCGGGTGGGAGCTGCGCCGGTCGATGCCGAGCGGTCGCCGTGCTCGACGCCTCGGCCGGGTCCTGGAACGGCTCCAAGCGGGGCAGGCCGGTGATCCCGACTCCTGAAGAGCAACCGACCCTCACCGTCGAAGAGGCGGGCCGCTGGTGCGGCCTCGGTCGCAGCGCGGCTTATGAGGCGGTCCAGCGCGGCGAGTTGCCTGTCCTTCACTTCGGCCGCTCTCTCCGCGTCCCGACGGCGGCTCTGCGACGCATGCTCGGCATCGACTCGGAACCGACACCCGATGAACCGACCGCGCCTGTCGTACCGATCAGCCAGGGCGGCTGTAGGTGAATCTCCGCAAGGTCAAGGTGGACCCGTTCGCTACGTGCAAGATCGCGCGGGATCACAACCTCACCGCGCCACAGTCGTGGGTCCTTCACCTTCTGGCAATCCAGGCGGCCTACCGCTCCGGCGAATGGGCGGGAACGCTCTCGGTGCTGGCCGACGACTCTCGCCTGTCGCCTCGGACCGTGGCGGCCGCTGTCCGTGTGCTGATCGAGAAGGGGCTAGTGGAAGAGCGCGCCGCCTTTCGACAGGGAAACGAGGTCGGCCGGGTCTTTGTCACAGTCCGGGACCGCATCGTTTTGGAGCGACGACCTGTCCCGGTCCCGGTCCAGGTCCCTGTCCCCGATTCCGATTCGATTTCGCCGCGTTTTGAACCTGATTCTGACGAGAAAGTGCAAAACCGCGAAAACGACCAGGGCGAAGAGGGGGGTAGCCAGGTACTACGGCAGAGAGGGATGGAGGGAGGTTCAGAGGGATCTCTGTGCAAGCACTGCCTACAGCCGATGCAAGGCCATGAGTTCGCCTCCGACCACGAAGCCGAGGCGGTGGCCGAGTGAGTGACGACGCCATCTGTGAAGGTTGCCGCGCACATCTCGTCGCCACGGCCCGAGCCGCGCTCTCGGTGCTGGCCGACGAACGCGCAAACGACGACGAGCGTCGAGTCGCCGGGGACGTGGTGACCGAAACCGTCCAGACTCTCCGGCTCCCGCCGGGGAGGCTCGCACGGGAGAAGCGATGACGACGCCTCGTCCGTGTCGCTACTGCGGTCGACCATCGTGGACAAGTGACAACGACGGCCCGGTGCATCCGTGCTGTCGCTACTGGTACGAGGTCGTCGGTCTCGACCACTGTCCGGCCTGTCGAGCGTCGCAAGCGCAACGGCGGCGGCGAACGTGTAGTTCGCTCTCTCTCGCCATCGTCGGGGAGGGTGGCGCGCCCTTCCGCGTTTTCGACGCCTCACGCCCGCAGAACCGAGGGGGGTCAGCCCCGATTCGGCTCGCTCTCGCTTGTGACCGGCGTGTGACCACGGCTCTCGGGCGGCTCTCTGACCAGGACGTTTCTACCCGGAGCGGGACTCTCAATCCCGCAGGTCTGTGGTGAGCGGGCACCCCGATTTTGAGCCGAACAACGATGTTGCTCGGAAGCACGGAGGCTTCAGCCCGAAAGCCATCGAGGCCAAGGGTGACGAGCTGGCCCCCGGCTTCGGTGCTTACCTCGCGGAGCACGCGCCGTACGCGGCCGGGGACGAGTTCGCCCCGATGCGGTTGAACTACCTGCGCTCGCTCGCCGTAGTCGAGCTGCTCACCGCGAGCGTCGTGGAGACCGCCGCGGCGAAGGGTGCGGCCTCGGTACCGCTCCGCCGCTTTGAAACGCTCCTGGCAAGTCTCAGGGGCGAACGGGAGGCACTGGCGCAGCTCGGCCTGACCGCTCGGACTAAGGCAGCGATGGCGCTCGACGTTGCCAGCACCGAGCACACACTCGCCGCGTTGCAGGAGGAAGGCCGAGCCATCCTCGCCACGCGGGCGGCGCGGGAGGCGGCGGCCGAGCTGCCCGAGGTAATCGCCGGAGTCCCCGTAAATGACATCCCGGTGTCGCAGCGCGGAGGCGCGTCTGTGCCGACCGAGATTTTGGAGGCCACTGATGAGTGAGGCGATGAACCTTCTGGCGTCACTCCGCCTGGAGGACGGTCGCCGGTGGGGCGAGGCAGCTCTCCAGTTCCAACGTGACGACGCCGAGGCGGTTCTCGCTGAGCCGTCGGAGTCGCGTCGGCCCAATCGGTGGATGCGCCGTCAGGCGGCCCGAGAGCTGCGCCAAGAGCGTGCCCGGTGGCACTACTGGCTCCGAGGTCGTGGGATGTCCAAGACGGGCGACGGGGCCGGTCTCGGCTTGGCCCTGATGCTGACACAAGCTCCCCCACGGTCCCGGTCCTACGTCTACGCCGCGGACGGCCAGCAAGCGGGCTTGCTTCTCGACGCTCTCGCTGGCCTGGCTGAGCGGTCGGGGTTGCTGGGTCAGGTCGAGATTAGGGCGCGCTCAGTCATTGTGAAAAGCACCGGGGCGACTCTGACGGTCGAATCGTCCGATGGGGCTACCGCGTACGGCACACGACCTTGGCTCGTCGTTGCGGACGAGCTGAGTATGTGGCCCGAGACCGACAACAGTCGCCGCTTGTGGGCGTCAATCGTGTCGGGACTGGCGAAGGTCCCCGGCTCGCGACTTCTCGTCCTGTCCTCGGCCGGGTCGCCCGGTTCTCTGGCGCACAAGGTTTGGCTGTCGGCGGAGAAGTCTCCGCACTGGCTGACGAGTTGCACGCCGGGGCCGTCGCCCTGGTGGTCTGCCGCCGACATTGAGGCGACGCGGGCCGAACTGCTCCCCGCCGAATGGGACCAACTGATCGAGTGCAAGTGGGTCGCCGGTGACGAGGCGCTCGTCACCGCTGAGGACCTCACCGCGTGCACGGGGTCCTACCGTCTGCGCGAACCCGAGCCTGGCACGCGGTACCTCATGGGCTTGGACGTTGGCCTACGCCGAGATGCCAGCGTGCTCGTCGTGGGCCATGCCGAGGCGACCCCGGCGGGCCGTACGGTCGTGATCGACCGCGTGCAGCGATGGACCGGCTCGCGGCTTTCGCCCGTGTCTCTCTCGACCCTGGAGAGTTCGATCCTGGCGACCTGGCAGCGATACCACCGTCCGAAGTTGAGTTTCGACCCGCACCAGGCCGCGCAGCTCTCCGAGAGGCTCCGGAGCGCCGGTGCGCGAGCTGAAGAGTTCCCGTTCACCACTGGGAGCGTCAATCGGCTTGCGCGGTCCCTCTACGGCGCACTGCGCGACCGAGCCATCGTCCTGCCCGATGATGACGAGCTGCTCGATGAGTTGGCATCCGTTCGCCTGGTCGAGACCGGGCCGGGTCTCGTCCGGTTGGACCACAACCGCTCGGGACACGACGATCAGGCCGTCGCCATCGCGCTCGTCGTGCTGGAGCTGACGCGGCTCGGACCGGAGGGAGGTCGCCCGGTTCTCTTCGATGACGCCTACATGCGCGCCACTGCGGTCGCGGACCTCCAGGTTCGCGGCGAAGCCCCGAAGCCGGTCCAGCTCATCGGCGGCCGGGGGTTCGGAAGCGTCGAAGGCACACGGATGCCGGACTCAGTGATTCGGGACCTCTCGGACGATGACGACGGCCCGCCGCCGGGATCGACGCGGAGGTCCCCTTTCGTATGAGGCCGGTCCCGATCCCCGGACCCGGTGTGCTCGTCCCGGCCGACGTGGCCGCGGCTATCGCGCCGGCTCTCACCCGCGCGCTGTCTGAAGCCCAGCGGCTCGGCTCTTACGTCCACCCGGACACCGCGGAAACAATCGAGCGAATCGACATGCTCGGAAACGCCTGGCTCAAACGGAACCCGAACGTTCCGAAGGTTCCGTTTCTTGACATTGACCGTTCCGATGATTTTGAGTCGATCACTGTGCAACAGGCCGCCGCTCAGCTCGGAGTATCCGATACCGCCGTGAAGGCCCGGCTGCGGAACGAAAGTCTCCGCAGCGTGAAGCGCGGAGGACGTTGGCGGGTGGATGCCGAGGCCGTGCGCAGGGAGGCGGTATGTCGATGACCGAGGTCGCGGACAAGGCCCGAGCGGACGAGCTGTGCGACGAGATCGCGGCGCTACTGCCGAAACTTGGCGATGACGTGGCCGCCGCCCTGGAGAGCCTGGAGGCGGCGCTTGATGCGTACCTGAGCGCCGCCGAAGCGTACGAGGCGTGCGTTCATGGCTGGAGAGCGCGCCTGCCAGGTGTGGCCGTCTACACGCCCCGCGCCGTCCTGGACCGCTACCGCGCACCGGCCGTGGACGGACTGCCGCTCCGGCAAATGCGCCCGGAGGCTCGCCTCGCGGACGTCGTCGGTCCGGCGATGGCCCAACTGCGCGCGCCGCTGTTTCTCGTGGCTGACCTTCGACAGCTCGGAGAGGCCGCACCTGATTTCGTCACGAGCAAGGAGACCCGATGAACGAACCCAAGTTCACCCGATCGAGCCAATGGGTCCGCAGCACGGTCCCGGAGGCCGAGCCGGGTCAGGAAGAGCTGATCCGAGAGGACGAGGACCGGCCTCGCTATCGCGGCCTGCGTCCCGGTGCCGTCGCGCGGTCCCCATTCGTCCAGCCAACGACGACCAGGGAGGTCCGCTGATGGCAACCAGCAAGCAAGCAACCGCGCTGCTCCGCGCTTTCCAGGAGCACGGCGCGACGCCTGACGTTGCGCGCCGCGCCGCGCGCCAGTTCGGGATTCCTGAGCAGGTGGCCGTGCGCGCCGCGTCCGCGTTCACCGAAACGATGGAGAAGGCGACGAAGCTCTATTTCTCCGAGGCCGGTCCCGACCTGGCCGCCAGAGCCGCGCACGCCTCTTCCGAGTCAAGCGGCGAGCGCACCTTCGGTGAGTCGGCGGAAGGCTCGGACGTAGATGTCTCGACGCTCCCGCGGTTCATCCGTGAATCGGCGGAACGGATGGCCGATCAGGCGAACAAAGCCGATGCAGACCTGCGTCACGCATCGACAAGGGACCTGGAGTCGCTCGCGGCCATGAAGTTCGGCGGGCGTTAGTCGAGACCGAAGGACTGAGATTCCCGCGGCGATGGCCGCGGTCCGTTGCTCGATGCTGCGAGCGTTCCTGTGGGGGCTGCGGCCATCACCGCGGGGATTTCGGTTGACCTGAGCGACGACACTCTGGCGGCGATCCGGGTCGTCTGATCCAGGCGCAGCGCCGCAGGAGGGACCACCTGACCCGGAACCCCGGTGGGGTGCCTCACTCCGGCACTTTCGGGCTAGCCGGGCCTTGGCGCGGTGGGAGGTGCTTAAATTCGACCGGTGGCGGCAGCAATAGGCATCGCGATCGGCATCCTGTTCGTCTGGCTTTTCCGGATGAGCCGGATCCGGATTCTCGGGAATACCCACTACGCCCGTCGGCGTGCGATCCTCGAGACGATCTACTTCGGAGGATTCGCGGTGGTGATGATCGCCGCTCTATCACTCTCCGGAAGCACCAAGAAGTGGGTGCTTGCAGTGGGGTTCATCCTTTTGTTCGGTGGCTACCTGATCGGTCTCCTACGGATCAATCGTCGACCTGCACGGCCTGCCGTCAAGCCACATCATCAAGAGGAACCCACCTAAAGGCGACCCCCGTTTTTTGCCGGAGCGGCCGACCCTGGTTCGGCCCAAGCATCGTTCCCACTTCGTTTGGCAGAACTGCCCCCGACCGCCGGAAATGCTCCGTTCGGGACAGTGGACGACCTGCCACAATGGGAGGGATGCGGTATCCGCAACACATCCGACGGAAAGTGCTCGTCGCTGTCTGGACAACGGCGCTGGCCCTTGTGGGCCTGTGGACGACAGGACTCGCACACGCCGTGTCCACGTTCTCGAACGAGTCAGCCTTTCGCTGTTCCATTCCCCCAATGAGTGGGTGCAGCTACGTCGCTCATCCGGTCTCTGTTTCAACCATTGGGCTGTCCGGGTTCTCGAAGGTCCTGATCGGCTTGGGGTTGCTGGCCGTGTGGCTGGTGTCGATTCAGCTTGTGGGCCGTCTATCCGCAGCAGAGAACCTGACCGTTCGCTGACGCTGCCCCCGTACATTGATACTTCTCTGAGGGTCCACCGCTTGATTGCTGGTCCTGAATAGCTTCGGGAGTGCTGGCGGGGCCGGTCTGACTTGGAGTTCCGTGACGTTGCAAAACGTCGTCGACCGAGACCTCCCAGCCGCACATTGAAACCGGCACGTCCCGTCTCAGAGGTGGGGTGATTGGCCCGGGTTGCTAGAACAACCCAGACCGCCCGTCGCTCCGATCCGGGACGGCCGTGCCATCCCTCCAACTTTGAGAGAAAGGGATGACCATGACCATCGTAGAAGCCGCGCGCGGGATTACCGGTGGTGTCGACACACACCGCGACGTGCACGTCGCTGCTGCACTCGATCCCCTCGGTGGGTTGCTCGGAACCGAGAGCTTCGCCACCGACTCGGCCGGCTACAAGGCGCTGCTGTCGTGGCTTGAGGGCTTCGGCAACGTCACCAAGATCGGCGTCGAAGGAACCGGTTCCTACGGGGCCGGCCTGGCCCGCCATCTGCGCCGCTCGGGTGTCGAGGTCATCGAGGTCGACCGACCGAATCGCCAAAAGCGCCGCAGCAGCGGCAAGTCCGACCCGCTCGATGCCGTCGAAGCGGCACGGGCCGCCCTCGGTGGCCGGGCGACCGGAAGTCCGAAGTCGCGCGACGGTGCCGTCGAGGCAATCCGGGTCCTCGTCGTGGCCAAGCGCTCGGGCCGCCAGGCCCGGGTCAAGGCGCTCATCCAGATGCGCCACCTCGGCTACAGCGCACCCGAGCAGCTCCGTTGTCGACTGAAGGGCCTCTCGGTGCCAGCGCTGGTCGCCGAAGGATCCAAACTCCGGCCGACACGATCACCCGACCCGGTGACCGCTGCCACCAAGGCATCGCTGTCCTCGTTGGCGCATCGCATCGAAGGGCTGGACCGCGAGTTGGCAGAGCTCGACCAGCGGATTGACGCACTCCTCGTCGCCACCGTGCCCGATCTGCTCGACCTCTTCGGCGTCGGTCCCGACACCGCTGCGGCTCTCGTGATGGCTGCCGGCGACAACCCCGAGCGGCTCCATTCAGAAGCGGCGTGGGCCCACCTCTGCGGGGTGGCTCCGGTGCCCGACGGTTCGGGCAAGACCAGCGGCAGGGTCAAGGCCCACGACGGCGGCGATCGCCAGGCCAACAGCGCGCTCTGGCGCATCGTCATGGTCCGCATCGCCCACGACCCTGACACCCGCGTCTACTTCGAACGTCGAGTCAAGGACGGCAAGACCAAACACGAGGTCATCCGCATCCTGAAGCGCTACGTCGCCCGCGAGGTCTATCGCTACCTACCTCGCGGCTAGATCCTCGGGCTGCGGGTCTGGCTTTGCCCCGTACTGTCGCTCTTGGGAGCTGACTTGCCAGCGACTCGCCGACCTTCAGCTCGGGTTTACGTTCTCGAAAACGCGTGACCTAATAGGAGCTTGTCCTCGACCTCGAGTGACTCATCAATGTCGTGTCCGCTGTTTTCACTCCCGAACCCCCAAAGAGGGGTTGACAAGTAATAGGAGCTCGCCGGGACGGTGGGGCACTTCCGCAGGGCTAGGTGCCGTTCCGATCAACGTATTCGGCAAGCTCGACGAGTCGCGCCATAACGTCGGTCAGGGAACGGGAAAACGACCCAAGAACAATCCCCAGATCACGACGCAGGTCTGGGTCTGCGCTCGCCAGCCGATTCCAGGCATCGAGCACCCGATCGGGATCGTCGTCCGGTTCTCTCGGTCTGTTGATCTGTTCAGCAATCCCCACGCAGACAACCTACTTGCGCTGATTTAGCCTGTCCCCGAACGCCGGTTCGGGGCGAATCGGGGTTGGCGGCTAGGAAACGTCCGGGAGGTCGATTATCTCCACCCACTCAGCTTCTGGAATTCCTCGGCGCATGACGAACCATGTGCTCGGTTCTCCTTTGCCGTGGAACCGAGCTGAGGTCTCCAGACCGCTCACCGTCCCCGGCGGAAGCTCCTGCCGGTACTGGGACCACGGCACGACTTTCTCGTCCGGAACCTCCACGATGACGTACGCACAGAGACCCGAACCAACTTTCCATCCTTGATCTGAGTCGGTCCGGCTCGTCAGCCATACGACGCGCTCCGGAATCGCTTCGCCGGTCTCTGCTGGCCAGGTCGCGCGAATGAGACCGTCCGCCCGGATTCGCTCCAGGCCGGAGCCGTTGGTCCAGTGATTGAGCCGCACCCGGCGGCCAGTATCCCAGCCGCTCCGTGGTCACAACGTGGTCACAGACTCCCCCGGATCGAGCCGGACGCAGGGTAACGACCGCCCCGCCGTCGGACCTCAATCCGCCGATAACCAGGACTGATCCGGACGACGCGGACGGTCCCGGATCGGGCATGTCGGAGTTCGAATCCCACTCCGGGCACGCTGTGAGCTCGGCCGAGACCGGCGGCGGGCTTTGTCCGGTCGCTGTGGCTGCCGGGTCCGGCCGCAGCGGGTGGAACCGGGGTACCGCACGCTACGGCTCTCAAGCCCTCTGACCAGGTCACCGAGCATTTTGTCTGTCGGCTTCAGGATCGGGCGTTCAGGCCGATACCTTTTGAAGGTGGGAGCCGGGCCGAAATGCCATCCTGGCGCGGCCGTTCTCGACGTAGCAGCCCGCCGGCCCACACCCGTGCCACTCCACCGCGGGAGCTGCCCGACCACCACATGAAAGCCCACTCACTCCGCGTCCGACTCCTCTTGGCTGCCGCGACGGCAGTCCTTGGCGTCTGCGCGCTTCCGGCGGTATCGGGGGCCTTCACGGACGCCGCGTCGGCGGACACGCCGCTCCCCGCGGGGTGGGAGCTGTGCATCCTCCAGGGGGTCGGCGCGCCGGCCACCCAGGCGAACGTCGCCGACCTCGACGAGTGGCAGCTCGCCGAAGGTGGCTCGACCAACAACTCGGCCGCCTACAACCCGTTCAACACGTCGCGGACAACCGACGTGAACAACACGCCGCTCCCGTTGACGATCTCGGCGAACGGATTTCCCGCGTTCACCGACTGGATCGCAGGCTGTGCGGCCACGGTGTCGACGATCCTGCAGGCAAACATGACACCGGTGGCCGCAGCACTGTTGGCCGGCAACGTGTCGCCGCCACCCGCGTTCCTCGCGATCGTCGACCAGAGCCAGTGGTGCGCGCCGTCCCCTGACGGGACGCCGTGTTACGCCGACATGATCGGCGGAGCGACAGGAAACCTAGCCAAGGCCGTGCTGAGCGCGTCCTCCGCCCTCGACGTCTACGGCAACGTGCGCACCGACCTGCACTCGTACCAGGACGCCGTGACCTCCGACGCCTTGGCTCAATTGGCGGTGGCTACCACCACCCAACAGCTGTCGGCGGCCCAGTCGATCCTCACATCGGCGCACAGCCGGGCCGCCGGTGCGCAGACGGCGCTCCGAAAATTCGCGGTCGACGAGTACATGAACAGCGGCCTCTACGAAGCCAGTCCCCTCGTCAGCGGGACGAACAACGGGCCGTTCGGCGCCCAGAGCCAGAACGGCGTCGTCGCCCACCAGTACGCCACCGTCGTCGCGTCGGACCTCCTGGAGCAGACCCAGGCTGCCACCGCGGCCGTGAAGGTGGCCCTCGGGCAGCGCAACGGCGTCCAGAAAACGCTGCAACAGAACGAGACGACATTGACGTCGGACAACGCCAACGAGAGCCACTCGCTCGTCCGCCTCGTCGCGGATGTCGAGACCCTGCAGAAGGCCGGCGCCTGCACGACCGCGGTGATCGCCACGCCGACGCCCGCCGCCGCGCCGAGTGCGCCGGATACGCCGGGCGGGTCGACGCCGCCGTCATCCTCGGGTCCGTCGGCGGCAACGAGCACCACCACGACCACGGTGGCTCCAGCGACGACCACGACCTCCTCGACCACCACGACGACCACCACGACGCCGGGCGGTATCAGCCTGGTGAAGCCGCTCGGGACGACGACGACGACGACCACGACGGTGCCGCCCAGCACCACGACGACGGTCGCCCCCACGACGACCACGACGACCGTGCCGTCGGGCTCGGGCTCGGGCGCCAGCACCGCTCCTGTGCCGACGGCGAACCCGGGCGGACTGCAGGTCCTCCAGGGTTGTGTGACCGCCCTCGCGCCCAGCGCCAACGCGTAACGGCGCGTGGTGAGGGCCTCGCCGGCCCTGGCGGCCGCGCCATCGCACCGCCCATCCCACCTAGTTTCTGGGGAGTAACCAGCGACAACCTGGTCGAAGCCGTCGCGCTTCGCACCGTGAGTGCGAAAGATCCTCGCAATTGGGTCCGCGCCACGGCGGGCATGCCACACTGTGGGTTCTTTCAGCCCGACTTCGACTGGAGCCGTCGCATTCGTGTTGGTTTTCACCTTCCCAGGCCAGGGTTCACAGCGCGCCGGCATGGGGGAACCCTGGGTCGACCACCCGTCCTGGGAAGTGGTCGAAGAGGCGTCGCTCGCCGCCGATCGTGATCTGTCCCGGCTGCTGCTCAGCGCGCCGATCGAGGAACTGACCCAGACCGAGAACGCGCAGCTGGCGACGACGGTGCTCAGCCTCGTCGTGCTCGACGCCGTCGAGCGCATCGGCCTCACCCCGGCCGCCAGTGCCGGGCACAGCCTCGGCGAGTACACCGCGTTGGTCGCGAGCGGCGCCCTCGGTTTCGAGGACGGCATCCGTCTGGTCGTGGCCCGCGGTGATGCCATGGCCCGGGCCGGTGAGGAAGCCCCCGGCACGATGGCCGCACTGCTCGGCATCGCGGACGACGACGCTGAGGCCGCCTGCATGCGCGCCGAAGGCGACGTGTGGGTGGCTAACTACAACGCGCCGGGTCAGATCGTCATCGCAGGCACGGTCGACGCAGTGGCCCGCGCCGGCGAGCTAGCCAAGGCACTTGGCGCGAAGCGGGTGATGCCGATCCCGGTGTCGGGCGCATTCCACACGCCGCTGATGCAGGGGGCGCGGGCCGACCTGCGCAAGGCTCTGGCCGAAGTGACCTTCCTCACGCCCGAGGTGCGCGTGGTCGCCAACGTCGACGCGCACGTGCACGACGACCCGGCCGAATGGCCCGGTCTCCTCTCCGCACAGCTCTGCTCCCCCGTGCGCTGGCGCCAGACACTCGAGACATTCGCCGGGCTGGGACTCACCTCGCTCGTCGAGCTCGGCCCCGGCGGTGTCCTGAGCGGACTGGCGAAGCGCAGCCTGCCGGAGATCCAGTCGCTGGCGGTCTCCAAGCCCGAGGATCTCGACACGCTGATGGACCAGATCAGCGCGGCCGGTACCTGGCGCGCCGAGCCCGCGCTCCACCAGGGCGAGCACCTCTACATGTCGGACCGAGTGGTCGTGAGCCCGTCGAGCGGCATCTTCGCTCCCGAGACATCGCTGCAGGCTCCCGGCGCGGGCTTGCTGCCCGGCACCGCCGGGAACCCGACCGATCCCTCGTCGGCGGTCGAGGTCGGCGACCTTGTCGGACGCGTCGGCGTGTCCGAAGTCCGGACCCCCTTCGCAGGGCAGGTCATCGGCTGGATGGCCGCAGAGGGCGAACGCGTGCAAGAAGGCCAGCCGCTCGTCTGGCTGCGAGTGCCCGAAGCGACCTGATGGCGGTCGTTCTCGTGACAGGTGGGACGCGCGGTATCGGCGCGGCCTGTGTCGACTGGTTCCTCGCCAACGGGCACCAGGTCGCGACGAGCTACCGGTCGGACACGGTCCCTGCTCCGCCCGAAGGATCGGACTCGGATCGCTTCTTCGCTGTCCGTTGCGACGTCCGCAACAGCGAGGAGGTCGACGCCGCGTTCTCTGCCATCGAGGAGCGCTGGGGACCCGTCGAGGTGCTCGTCGCCAACGCGGGCATCACCATGGACGCGCTGATGCTGCGCATGAGTGACCAAGCCTTTCACGACGTGATCGACGCCAATCTCACCGGTTCCTTCCGCGTCGCCAAGCGCGCCGTGGCGAAGATGCTGCGACTCCACAGGGGGCGGATCATCTTCGTCTCCTCCGTTGGCGCCTTCATCGGACTTCCCGGCCAAGCGAACTACGCGGCGTCGAAAGCGGGTCTCGTCGGTATGGCCCGGGCGATCGCCCGGGAGGTGGGCAGCCGGCAGATCACCGTCAACGTCGTGGCGCCGGGGCTCATCGACACCGACATGACCGCGGCCCTCGGCGCCGACAGGGTCGAACTGATGTCGTCTCAGGTACCTCTCGGTCGGACCGGCAGCGTCCAGGATGTCGCCAACGTCGTGGGATTTCTCGCCTCTGACGCCGCTGCCTACGTGACCGGTGCCGTCGTTCCGGTCGACGGCGGCCTGGGTATGGGGCTGTAGCGTTCAGGAAACCAATACAGAAGGAGTGAATTGTGGACAGCGACGCAGCGTTCGAGAAGTTTCGCGAGTGCGCCGTAGAAGTGCTGCAGGTGCCGGCGGACAAGATCACGAAGGAGGCCAAGTTCGCCGACGATCTCGACGCCGATAGCCTCGACCTGGTGGAGCTGGTCATGGCGCTCGAAGAGTCCTTCGACATCACCGTCGAGGAGACGGAGCTCGAGGACATCACGACCGTCGGCCAGGCCTTTGACCTGATCTCGTCAAAGCTCTGATGCAACTGGGCATCGGCGCCGACGGACCGATCAATGGACGGCGCGTTGCCGTCACCGGCCTCGGGGCGGTCACGTGCTGTGGTGTCGGCGTCGACGCCCTTTGGGACGGCCTGCTCCATCCGGCGGTGGTCGGCGGTGAGGTGCGGGGCTACGAGCCAACCGATTTCTTCGGGCCGAAGGAAGCGCGTCAACTCGATCGCTTCGCCCAGTTCTCCGTGGTGGCGGCCGACATGGCCGTCGAGGCCGCCGGAGAGCTGGCAGTGGACCCGGCCAAGGCAGGCGTCATGTTCGCGACAGGCGTCGGTGGCCTCGACACGTTGGCCTCGCAGGTCCTCCTGTACGACGAGAAGGGGGCCGATCGCGTCTCGCCGCGCCTCGTCCCGATGATGATGGTCAACGCTGGTGCGGCGGGCATCTCCATGCGGCTGGGTTGGCGCGGTCCCTCCGAAGTGATCTGTACTGCGTGTGCCGCAGGCACCCACGCGATAGCGGCCGCGGCCCGCCTCGTGGCGTCCGGCCGCTGCGACGTCGCAATCGGGGGAGGCTCCGAGGCAGGCATGCACCCGGTGGCCCTCGCCGCCTTCGCCAACATGACGGCGCTCTCGACGTCGGGCCACTCACGCCCCTTCGACGCCCGCCGAGATGGGTTCGTGATGACCGAAGGTGCCGCGGCCCTGGTCCTCGAGGAGTACGACCGCGCCGTGGCCCGGGGCGCGACCATCTACGCGGAGGTCGCGGGCGCGGCCAGCACGGCGGACGCGCATCACATCACTGCGCCCGCGCCGGACGGGTCCGGTGCGGTGAACTGCATGGAGCTGGCGCTGGCCGACGCCGGGATCACCCCGGACGAGGTCGGACACATCAACGCACACGGCACCTCCACGCCGCTCAACGATCTGGCCGAGGCACGCGCCATCACCAAGGTGTTCGGCGAGCCGGGACCGCTCGTGACGTCGACGAAGGGCGTGACCGGACACGGCCTGGCCGCGGCGGGTGCGATCGAGGCCGTCGCCGCCGTCCTGACCATCCACCACGGGACGATCCCGCCCACCGCCGGTTACGAGGAGCCCGACCCTGAGATCACGATCCAGGTCGTGCACGGTGAGCCGATGTCCTGGGAGCCCGGCCCGGTCCTGTCGAACTCGTTCGGCTTCGGCGGGCACAACGGCTGCCTGGTCCTGCTGCCACCCGACTGAGCCCAGCGCGCCGCGGTCCGAGACGGCCTGAAGACACTCGGCGGGGCGCGGGCGGTAACGTCCCTGCTCCGCTGGCGCCCGGCCGGCGGTCCTGAGACAGAGCTCCGAGGTCCATTCCGTGGGAAGGCTGCGCGCCTGGGGCGCCGCGATACGCCGATCTCCCTGGCGCGGCCTGGCCGTCGTCGCGCTGGCGGGTGCCTTGGTGGCCGGTGTCGTCCTGGTGGCGACGCATCCCGGTCCCAGCCCGTCCCCGCCGGTCACGGTGCGCGCGGTCGCGCTCGGCGACTCGGTCCCCTACGGCCACGGACTGGCCAACCCCTACCCGACGCCGCAGATGGGGCTCCCGAAGAGCGACGTATCCCAGGGCCCTTCGGCGCTCGCCTACCCGAGCGCGGTCGCCGCCCACTTCGGGCTGACCATGACGGTGCGCCCGACCAACTGCCAGCTGGTCGGGGACCAACTGGCCATCAGCGGGGCGGTCGCCAGTGCCGCCGACAACACGGAGCCGAGCGGCCAATGCCCTCCGCAGCACCGCGTCCTCGGCACCGAGATCGCGGCGTCAGGACTGACAAAGCACACGGCGCGGCTCGTCATGCTCCAAGACGGCGCCGACGACATCCACTTCGGCGGATGCCTCGAGTACGAACTCGCCCGGGTGCTGGGAACGGGCATCGGCCTCGGGACGAACTGCCTCGACAACGGGGCTGTGACCCCGGCCGTTGCCGCCGATCTCTCCCGCGTGCGCCGCGATCTCGCCTCCGCGATCGAACAGATCGCACCCGACGCCGGAACCGTGGCGGTCCTCGACTACTACCAGCCCATTCCCGCCCCCACGGAGATCGTCGACGACTCGGGGCTCTCGGGACTGGGGACCAACCTTGTCTGCACAGGTCTGAAGGCGAACGCGTCGTCCACCGCCGCGGCGGCGGACGTGGTGCTCACCGCTTTGAACGAGTCGATCGCCGGCGCGGTGGCCGACGCTCGCGGCCACGGCGTGCACAACGTCGTACTGGTGGACGTCGCCCACGCCCTGGACGGCCACGGCGTGTGCACCGCCGACCCGTGGGTCTTCTCGGCCGAATCGATCTCCGATGCCTCGCTGGCGTTGGACACCGAGCAGATCGTGGCCGCCAAGGCATGCGCCGCGGCCGGCTCCGCACTCCACACCGGCTCCCTGTGCGACTCGTTGGTGGCACGGTCGGACCAGGCGAAACAGTCCCTCAGGGCGCACGTCTGGCGCACGGCCCACCCGACGGCACAGGGGCAGGGGGCTCTGGCGGCCCTGGTCGAACGGGAGCTGCGAGGCCGCGTCTAGTCGATCGCCTTGCGGAGGGATCCGATGAAGGCGGCCGCGCCCTCGGGGCCCTCGCCCTCGATCAGGCGCCGAACGAGCGCGGATCCCACGGCGATGCCGTCCGCGACCTCGCAGATCTCGGCGGCCTGGTCCGGCGTCGAGATGCCCACCCCGACGCAGACGGGCAGGTCGGTGTGGCGGCGGACGCGTTCGACCACCTTGGCGGCGTCGCCCCCAAGACTCTGTCGTTCTCCTGTCACGCCCATGCGGGCGACCGCGTACACGAACCCGCGGGCCCGGGCGCAGATACCCGCCACCCGTTCTTCGGGGCTCGACGGTGCGACCAACAAGATGGTGTCGACGCCGGCCGCATCCGCCTCGATCTGCCACGGATCGAGCTCCTCGATCGGCAGATCCGGCAGGATGGCTCCCCCGACCCCGGCTGCCGCCAGCGACCGTGCCATGCGCTTGTGTCCGGCCCGGTACACGATGTTGTAGTAGGTCATCACGGCGATCGGGACGGGAGCCTCCGCGCGGGCGATGCCGTCGAGCACGTGCTCGGGCACCGTCTTCCTCTGCAGCGCGCGCAGCGCCGCCTCCTGGATCACGGGCCCGTCGATCATCGGGTCCGAGAACGGGATGCCGACCTCGACGGCATCGGCCCCGGCGGCGACGACCGCCGCCAGGGACTCACCCCAGTCGCCGGTCATGCCGCCCATCAGATATGGAATCAAGAGCTTGCGGCCCGCATCGCGTCGACTCCGGAGCTCCTTTTCGAGCTCAGGCATCGCGCTCGCGGCCGAAGATCTCGCGGACCTGGGCGACATCCTTGTCGCCCCGGCCCGACAACGTGATCAACACGGTGGAGCCCGCGGGCAGCGCGTCCGTGCCGGCGCTGCGTGCGACCCATGCCACGGCGTGCGCCGATTCGAGCGCCGGGATGATGCCCTCGGTCTGGCTCAGGAGGCGGAACGCGTCGAGCACTTCGGCGTCGTTCGCCACGGTGTACTCGGCCCGGCCGACCGCGGCGAGGTGTGCATGTTCGGGACCCAGGCCGGGATAGTCCAATCCGGCCGAGATCGATTCCGCTTCTTCGATCTGGCCCGCCTCGTCCTGGAGCAGACGCGAGTGCATGCCGTGCAGGACACCGGGGATCCCGTTGGTCACCGCAGCGCCCCCGGCCGCCTCGACGCCGACGAGGCGGGCATCCGTGTCCACGAAGCCGGCGAACGTCCCCGCGGCGTTCGACCCGCCCCCGATGCAGGCCACGACGACGTCGGGATCGGAGCCATCCAACAGCCGCTCACACTGGGCGTGTGCCTCCTCGCCGACCACCCGCTGGAACTGCCGCACCATGTAGGGGAAGGGGTGGGGTCCCATGACGGAGCCGATGCAGTAGTGGGTGGTATCGACGCAGGCGACCCATTCCCGCAACGTCTCGTTGACGGCGTCCTTGAGCGTGCGGCTGCCCGACGCCACCGGGCGGACTTCGGCCCCGAGCAGCTCCATGCGGAACACGTTCAGCTCTTGGCGCTTCGTGTCGACCTCGCCCATGAAGACGGTGCACTCGAGCCCGAACAACGCGGCTGCCGTCGCCGTCGCGACGCCGTGCTGCCCCGCGCCGGTCTCGGCGATGACACGGTTC
The DNA here is from genome assembly GCA_963777485.1 of uncultured Acidimicrobiaceae bacterium. Classification (GTDB taxonomy): domain Bacteria; phylum Actinomycetota; class Acidimicrobiia; order Acidimicrobiales; family RAAP-2; genus Bog-473. The sequence continues at coordinate 1,310,865 of CAVZQP010000001.1, forward strand.
TTGCCCATCCGCCTGGTGAGCAGCGCCTGGCCCACCACGTTGTTCAGCTTGTGCGATCCCGTGTGCGCGAGATCCTCCCGTTTGAGCAGGACGCGAACCCCGAGCTGTTCCGACAGGCGGGAGCACTCGGTGACGGGCGTCGGTCGCCCGCCGTACGTGCGCAACAGACCGTCGAGTTCGGACCGAAACGCGGGGTCGGCCCAGGCATCGTCGAAGAACTTCTCCAGCTCGAGGCAGGCCGGCATGAGCGATTCCGGCACGAACCGACCGCCGAACTCTCCGAACCGGCCGTCCGGTCCGGGACGGCTCATACGGCTGACCTCCGTCATGCCTCCCTCCAGTCGTAGGGCTCCTCGTCTTCGCTCTCGACGGGGTCGCGCCCCTCCGTCTCGGCGTGGGCGCGCCGGGCGTTCGTGATGAAGTCGCGCATCAACATCGGATCCTTGCGCCCCGGCGCGGATTCCACCCCGGTCGAGACGTCGACGCCGGCGGGCCGCAGGTACTCGACGGCCTGCGCCACGTTGTCGGGTCGCAAGCCACCGCACACGATGAGGCGTTGGTGGTCTACCACCCCCTCGGCCAGGCGCCAGTCGAAGACCTGGCCCGATCCGGGATTGTCCCCGTCGACCATGAGGTAGTCCGCGCCGAACTCCTCGAACCGCGTGATGGTGCGCTCGCCGGCGCGGAATGCCTTGATCACCAACGGCACCCGGGCGCGGACCCACTGTGTGTCTTCAACCGTCTCCTGCCCGTGCAGCTGCGCGGCGCCCAGGCCCGCCGCATGCACCGCCTCGACCACGCGCTGCGGGGCCTCGTTCCGGAACACGCCGACCGTGAGGATGTGCTCGGGCAAGCGCTTGGCGATGTCCCCTGCAAGCTGCACGGGTATCTGCCGCGGCGAGGGGGCGAACATGAAACCGACCGCGGACGCGCCGAGACTGACCGCGAGCAGGCCGTCCGCCTCGGACGTGATCCCACAGATCTTCACGATCAGCTGGTCGCTCACGCCGTCAGCGCCGTCCGACCGGGTATCCAACGAGGTCGCGCAGCTGGCCGGCCCGGTCCTCGGCGCGCACGAGCGCCTCCCCCACCAGGATGGCGTCGTAACCGGAATCCGCCAACCGCCGGGCGTCGCCCGCGTCGCGGATGCCGGACTCCGCCACCGCAAGGACGCCGGCCGGGATGCGGGCGGCCAATTCGCACGCCCGTTCGTGGTCCACCTGGAAGGTCCGCAGGTCGCGTTGGTTCACGCCGATGATCCGAGACCCCGCCGTGAGGGCCCGCTCGAGCTCCTGCTCATCGTGCACCTCGACGAGCGCGGCCAGACCCAGCTCGTCGGCGAGGGCCGCACAACGGCGGAGCGCTTCGTCCTCGAGCGCGGCCACGATGAGAAGGACGGCGTCTGCGCCCATGAGACGGGCGTCGACGACGTCGGCCTCCTGCACGGTGAAGTCCTTGCGGAGCACCGGAAGGCCCGACGCCTCTCGGGCGGCGGCCAGGTCGGCCGGGGTTCCACCGAAGTAGTCGGTGTCGGTCAGGACCGAGAGGCAGGCCGCTCCGCCCGCCACGTACTCCCTGGCGAGCAGCTCCGGCCGCAGGTCGGGGTCCAGATCGCCCTTGGACGGCGAACGCCGCTTGATCTCGGCGATGCACGACAGCCCATCGCCTCCGAGAGCCGCAGCAAAGTCCCTGGGAGCAGGGGTCGTCTTGGCCAGTTGCACCAGGTCAGCGAGCACGCGGTCGTCCGCAGCCGCCAGCGCCCGATGGGAGGCAAGGATCTCCTCCAAATAGGTGGGCATGGCGATTCAGCGTAGCGGCGCCTCATTTGGGCTTCGGCCCATCCTGCGTCAGCCGCAGTACCCGTACGGGTCGAGAGGAGCATCGGAGGCTCCGATGAGGGCCCACGAGTTCGAGGCCTCGTTCATGTAGGCGGCCGGGCACGGGTCGGCGATCACGATCAGGCGCAGGCCGCTGCACGCAGAGGCGCCCGAGACGCAGGTCGTCATCGCCTGGTGTCCCTGCGCGTCGCCGGGGCATTCCAACGCGAACCCGGGCGCGGCGTACGCGTTGAGATACTCGAGCGCTGCGCTGCAGCCGGACTTGGTCGCCTCCCCCGCCATCGGCAGCCCCGATGTCTGCGCCACGAAGCTTTCCGGCGGAGGGCTGTCGGCAGAGGCCGGGGGCTGCGCCGCCGGAACAATGACGTCCGCACGGCGTACGGCCGCCGAAGCGGAGCGATGGACCGAGCGGACGCGGGCGCCCGGGCTCGCTGGCGCCAGCACCCCGATGGCGAGCACGCCAGACGCGCCGGCGGCCGCACACACTGCGGTCAGCACCCCACCGACCCGCCGTTGCCCCACGTTGTTCTTCCCACCACCGTCTCCGGAGCTCCGCCGCACCGGTCGCAGCCGGGCCACCCGGCCCGACGAAGCGTGAAATTAGCAAACGAAGATCGCGATCCGCCCGACTGTTCAGCAGCAGTGCAAAGACCTGGCCCGGCAACGACGTCGCCCGGCCGGAAACGGCGTGCTCAGTCGCGGATCTTGGTCAGGACCTTCTCGCGACGCTGGCGCTCCTCGCGAGACAGGTCGAAGGCGGGCACCACGTGGGCGACCTCCGCCGATTTGGCATCGCGCAACATGTCCGCGATGCCCGAGTAGATGACTTCCACCGTGAAGTCGTCGAGCTCCACCGCCGCCTTCTCAGTGCCGTCGTCGGCGACTTGAATGATCTTGACCATCAGTCCCCCAGCTCCCGCACTCTGGTCACATCGCCCCGGCGCTCGATCGCCACACATCCCCCGTCACGGAAGATCCAGCCGCATTCGCGCCATGGCTTCAGGTCGGGCAGCGCTTCACGCTCGGCGGAGTCCGCCTCATGCTGCTCCCGTACCTTGACCCCCAACCCCATGAAGGCAGCGTGCTCCCCGGTTGTGTCATGTCCGGTGACAGTCGGTTGCAAACGGGGTGCATTTCTGAGCTGCCGCTATCCCCCTGGTTCACCCTCGCTCGGCCGGCTCAGCGAGCGAACAGGTGCCAGCCGACCCACCCCCAGCCGAGCACCAGCAGCACCCGGAGCCACGGATCCGTCGCCAGTCGCCGCAGTACGGCGGCGGGACGAACGATGACGCGCCGTCCTGCGGTGGTAAGTGATGCGACCCACAGCGCGACCGCAAACGCGCCGATCACGGCCCACACGGCATAGCTCGGAGTCGAACTCACGACGGCACCGCTCCTTGGTCCGCTGCAGGCGAAGTCCTCTCCGTGCCCGCGCGGACGATCGCGGTACCGAGCCACAACCATGCGAAGCACGCGACGGCCTTCAGCCCGTAGTTGTAGCGATCGAACGCGTCGGCCATCGAGCTCAGGGTCGGATGGGCGCTCCTACTGCCGCGCACCAGGTACATGACCAGCTCCCAGGCGACGATGACGCCGACCAGCACGACCCATCCGAGATTGGGGTGCCGTGGTCGTTCCTCCTCCGGGATCAGCACACGGGTCGGGCGCGCCGGCCACCGGATGATCGCCATGACAACCACGGCCGCGATCGCGATCGCAGTCAGGATGTTGGCCGGCGAGCTGAATGGCGTCGTTGCCGCGAGCCAGAGCGCGTAGCCCGCGAGCACGACGATGCTGGCCGCCCGGGCTACCGGTCGCTCCAGACCTTGGCGCGCGGCTTCGGGCACCGGATGACGCCCTCAGCCGATGAGCGGGAGTAGGGCTACCTCGACTGGACGGGACCCGCCGATACCGTCTCCCGAGCGCACACGGGCTGGCCCCGGCGCAGCGACGTTCCTGTGCAGATATCCCAAGGCGACCCATGCCCCGAGTTCGCAGCTCCAGGCTGCGGACGTCAGTGTGCCAACGACCTTGTCGTCGGCGGCACCGTCGTCTGCGGGGACCTCTCCGGCATGCAGTGTCATGCCCGGCGACAACTCGTCCGACTCCGGCGCCCCCGCCGGAGCCACGATGCCCACCAGGCGGCGCGGCACGTTCCCCCCGCGAGTCGATACGCGCCACCAGCTCCTGGCCGGTGTAGCAACCCTTGGTGAAGCTCACCGTCCGCGCCACCACGCCGGCTTCGTGGGGAATGGTCTTCGCCGTGAGCTCGGCACCCATCGCCGGGACGCCCGACACGATGCGACAGGCCTCGACCGCGTCGGCGCCACACGCCACGATCCCGGGCGGGAGGTCGAGACCCTCCGGGCCGAGCACGACGTCGGACGGACCGAGCAGGTCCACGCCGCGCCACCCGTTCCACTCGAAGGGCAGAGCCAGCACGCCCCGCTCGGCCAGGACCGTGAGCAGGCCGCCCGCCGCCTCGTCGACGCCGGCGCCACGCAACGACAGGCAGCGCCAGTCGAGCGCCTCCAGCTCGACCTTGGCGCGCAGCAGGAACCGCCGCAGCCGTGCCGCCACGGCGTCGCCGTATCCCGCGTCGACATCGAGCACGAACCCCTGTCCGTCGGTCCGCGTGACCCGGAGCAGGGCGGACAGCTTCCCGTCGGGCTCCAGCAACAACGAGTCGGCCGTCGCACCGACCGCGAGCCCGATCACGTCCCGGCTCAGCTGGCCCTGCAGGTACTCCTCGGCGTCGGGCCCGCGCACCGCCAATACGTCCCGCGCGGAGCGGAACGCACCCGCGCCATTGCGCAGGGCCGCCGTGTCCGCCTCGAGCGCAGCCACTTCGATCACGAAGACGGAGACCCGCGCGCCGCGCCCATCCGCCTCGCCGCCGTGACCGCCACCAAGAGGGCGCCCGCCTTGTTGGCGCACTCCACGTCTTCGGACACCGGATCGCTGTCCGCCACGATCCCCGCGCCCGCCTGCACGCTGGCGCGCCCGTCGGGCATCACCACCATGGTGCGGATCGCGATCGCCGTGTCCACGTTGCCCGAGAAGTCGATGTAGCCGACCACGCCGCCGTAGACGCCGCGCTTGGTCACCTCGAGCTCGTCGATGATCTCCATCGCCCGCACCTTGGGCGCCCCCGACAACGTGCCGGCCGGCAGCGTGGCCCGCAGGACGTCGATCGGGCCCTTGCCCTCAGCCAGCTCGCCCGACACCTGCGACGTGATGTGCATGATGTGGCTGTAGCGCTCGACGGTCATGAGCTCGTCGACCTTCTCGGTCCCGAACCGCACCACCCGCCCCACGTCGTTGCGGGCGAGGTCCACGAGCATGATGTGCTCCGCCAGCTCCTTGGGGTCTTCGATCAGCTCGGACTCGAGCAACCGGTCGTGCTGCTCGTTCTCGCCCCGGGGTCTCGAGCCCGCGATCGGGCGCGACAGGACCACCCCGTCACGCAACCGGACCATCGGCTCGGGTGACGCGCCCACCACGGTGACCTCGGGGAAGCGGAGGAAGTACAGATACGGGCTCGGGTTCAGCAGGCGGAGCGCCCGGTACACGTCGTAGGGCTCCGCCTCCAGCGTCAGGTCGTAACGCTGCGAGAGCACGACCTGGAAGATGTCGCCCGCCCTGATGTACTCCTTGGCGGCGCCGATGCAGTCCATGTACTGCTCCGACGTCATCGTCCGTGCCGCCTCGGCCTTGTCCAGCCCGGGCGGCGGCGCCGGCAGCAGCTGGCCGGCCCCGGTCGGCGACGCCGATCCCCGCCCCGCGCAGTCGGCCGCCAGCTCCTCCAACCGCGCGCAGGCCGCCGTGTACGCCGCGGCCACCGCCTCGGTGTCAACCCTCCCGTCGGGCGCGTCGGGGACGACGACGTTCTCGATCAGCACGATCCGCTGGCGCCAATGGTCGAAGGCGCAGAACTGCCCGATCACGACCAGTGCGGCGTCGGGCTGCCCGGCGTCGTCGGCCGGCGGGTCGGGCAGTCGCTCCACTTCGCGCACCACGTCGTACCCCAGATACCCGACCAGCCCGCCGTGCAGCGGCGGCAGCCCGGCCAGGATCGGCGACCGGAACCGCGTCACGAGCGCCTCGACCGCCGCGAGGATCCCGTCGTCGGACGCGTCGAGACCCAGCCGGCCCGTGACCTCGACATGACGGCCCCGCGCTGTCAGCGTCGCCAGGGGGCGGCGGCCCACGAAGGAGTAGCGGCCCCACCGCTCGCCGCCCTCGACCGACTCGAAGAGAAACCCGTCACCGTCCCCCACCACGTTGGCGAAGCAGGCGACGGGGGTCAGGGTGTCGGCGACGACCTCGCACCACACCGGCACGATGGCGTGCTCCTTGGCCAGGGCGGCGAACTCGGCCGGGTCGGGGCTGAAGGCGAGCCCGGAGCCGCCGTCCGGCGCCGGCGCCGGTGTCACGGCGCGGGCACCCCCGGGCCCGTCCCGATGGTGCGGTAGAAGCAGGTGCGCTCGCCGGTGTGGCACGCCCCGCGCCCGTGCTGGTCGACCAGCACCACCAACGCGTCGCCGTCGCAGTCCATGCGCACCTCGCGCACGTACTGCCGGTCGCCCGAGGTCTCGCCCTTCTGCCAGTACTCCCGCCGGCTGCGGCTGTAGAACCACGTCCGGCCGCTCTCCAACGTGCGCCGCAACGCCTCGGCGTCCATGTACGCGACCGTCAGCACGGTGCCGTCGGCCGCGTCCTGCACCACGGCCGGCACGAGGCCGTCGGCGTCCTTCCGGAAGTCCATGGCCGCCACGAGCTCCTCGTCGAACGTGAGCGCTACCCCCGCGGGCACGGCCGAAGCCTGCGACGAGGGCCCGCTCATAGATACAACCCCGTCCCGCTGTCGTTGCGCGGCGACGCGATGGCGTGGATGTCGCGCTCGCGCAGAATGACGTACTCCTCACCGTGCACCTCGACCTCGAAACGGTCCTCGGGGTTGAACAGCACGGTGTCGCCGACCTTGACGGTGCGGACGTGCGGCCCCACAGCGACCGCCTCGGCCCAGGTGAGGCGCCGGGTGATCTGGGCCGTCGCCGGGATCAAGATCCCCGCCCGCGAGCGCCGCTCCCCGTCGGACTGCGAGATCTGCACCATGACGCGGTCGAAGAGCACCGTGATGGGCTGCTTGTCCTCGGTCTTCAACCCCGCGCCCGGACGCCGCACCTCGTGCTTCTCGGGCTCGGCCGCCTTCTCGTGGCTCTCGGCCTTCCCGACCTTGTCTGCTTTTGTGGCCTTGGCCAGGCTCGATCCGTTTTTCGTCGTCGACGTGGGCACCTAGGCACGGTACCGCACGGATGCGGTGCTCCTGGTCAGAGCGGACGGACCGTCACCCCGTGCTCGGCCATGTAGGCCTTCGCCTCGCCGATGGTGAACTCCTGGCGATGGAAGATCGATGCGGCCAGCACCGCGTCGGCCCCGCCGTCGAGCGCCCCGTCCACGAGGTCCTGCAACCGCCCCACGCCACCCGACGCGATCACCGGGATGTCGACTGCGTCGACCACCGCCCGCGTCAGCGCGAGATCGAACCCGTCCTTGGTCCCGTCACGGTCCATCGACGTGAGCAGGATCTCGCCCGCCCCGTGCCCGGCGCACTCCACCGCCCACGCCACCGCGTCCCGGCCCGTCGGCGTCCGGCCGCCGTGGGTGTACACCTCCCACCCCGCGCTCCCCTCCCGCTTCCGCGCGTCGATTGCGACCACCGCGCACTGGCCGCCGAACTCGTCCGCGATCTCGCGCACTAGCGCCGGTCGCTCGACCGCAGCAGTGTTGACACCGACCTTGTCCGCCCCGGCCCGGAGGAGGCGGCGTGCATCTTCCGCCACCCGGACCCCGCCGCCCACCGTCAACGGAATGAACACCTGCTCCGCGGTACGTGCAACGACCGATACCATCGTGTCGCGCCCGTCGGACGACGCCGTGATGTCGAGGAACGTCACCTCGTCGGCACCTTCGGCGTCGTAGCGCGCGGCGAGCTCCACCGGGTCGCCCTCGTCGGTGAGGTCCACGAACTGGACACCCTTGACGACGCGGCCGCCGGTGACGTCGAGGCAGGGGATCAGTCGGACGCTGCGCACGCCGCGATCGCCTCCTCCACGCTGAACCGGCCCTCGACCAACGCCTTGCCGACGATCGCTCCGGCCAGTCGCCGCCCACCAGCATTCAGGTGGGCCAGCCGGGAGAGGTCCTCGGTCACGCCGACGCCGCCGGAGGCAACGAGCGGTAGCGCCGTCTGCTGCAACAGCGCGGCCAGGGCGTCGACGTTGGGCCCTTCGAGCGTGCCGTCCCGTTCGACCTCCGTCACGACGACCGCGCCGAACGGCTCGCCCGACCACAGTGCCAACAGGTCGACGACCGACCATCCGGACCCGGCCAGCCATCCCTGGGCCTGCGCCTCGGCCACCCCCTGGTCGTTCACGCGGTAGTCGAGCCCGACCGCCACGCGTCCCGGCCAGCGACGCGCGCACCGTCCGGCGAGGCCGGGGTCCTCGAGGGCGGCCGTCCCCAGCACGACCCGGGCCACGCCCGTCTCGAGCAGCTCCTCCGCGGCTTCGTCACTCCGGATCCCACCACCCGCCTGCACCTGCACCGCCGACCCAGCCGCCAATTTCACGATCTCACCCAGCGCCACGCGCTCGTGCGGCACCCCGGTGCGCGCCGCGTCGAGGTCCACGACGTGGATCCAGCGGGCACCGCCGCCGATGTACGTCGCCGCCAACTCGGCCGGATCGCCGTAGCGCTGCTCGCGTCCGAAGTCACCCTGGGTAAGCCGCACCGCAGTGCCACCACGGAGGTCGATCGCCGGGAGCAGGTCCATCAGGCCGCCACCACCGTGTTCACGAAGTTCGACAACAGCCGCAGGCCCGTCGCTCCGGACTTCTCCGGGTGGAACTGGGCACCCCACAGCGTGCCCCGACTGACCAAGGCCGCCACCGGCCCTCCGTAGTCGCATACCGCAACGGTCTCTTCGCCGACGGGCGGCGCAAAGGAGTGCACGAAGTACACCCACGGCCGCAGGCCCAACCCCTGGAGGGCCGCGGGCTCGGCCGTGGCACCGTTGCCGGTCACCTCCAGCTGGTTCCACTGCATCTGTGGGTGCTTCACCCCGGACGGCAGCGCCCCGACCTTCCCGGCGAACACGCCGAGGCCCTCGGACCCCGGCGACTCCACCGACCCTTCGTAGAGGAGTTGGAAGCCGACGCACACGCCGAAGAAGGGCACCCCGTCGGCCAGCGCCGTGCGGGCCGGTCCCTCGAGCCCGCTCTCGCGCAGCGCGCGGGCGCAGGCGCCGAACGCTCCGACGCCCGGCAGCACCACCGCGTCCGCCGCCGCGACGTCCGCCGGATCGGTGACGAGCCGCGCCGCCGCACCGACGTGCTGCAGCGCCTTCTCGGCCGAGCGCAGGTTGCCGATGCCGTAGTCCAGCACCGCGATCCGCGGCACTGCCGTCACAGGCTCCCCTTGGTGGAGGGGACGCCACCTCCCTCGATGCGCACGGCATCGCGCAGGCACCGTGCCACGCCCTTGAAGCTCGCCTCCAGCATGTGGTGCGTGTTCTTCCCCTCGAGGCGGCGGATGTGCAGCGTGAGGTTGGCCGCGGTCGCAAAGGCGCGCCAGAACTCCTCGGCCAGTTGGGGGTCGAACGGCGGTGAGCCCAGTCCCGGCGTGTCGGGCGCGAAGTCGAGCCCGTAGGCGAGGTACGGGCGGCCGGACAGATCGAGTGCCACTTCGATCAGGGCCTCGTCGAGCGGCAACAGGATCGACGCGAAGCGCCGGATGCCCGCCTTGTTCCCGAGCGCCTCGGCGAGGCACCCGCCGATCACGATGCCCACGTCCTCGACCGTGTGGTGGGCGTCGATCTGGAGGTCACCCTGCGCCTTGACCGAGAGGTCGAAGGAGGCGTGCTTGCCCAGCTGCTCGACCATGTGATCGAAGAAGGGCAACCCCGTCGACACCTCGGCGCGGCCCGCGCCGTCGACGTCTAGCGCCACGGCGATGGTGGTCTCCTTCGTGGCGCGGTCGTGGCGGGCGTGGCGGGGGGCGGGTGCTCCGGATGCGGCGGTCACAGGCTCTCCTTCAGCGCGTGCAGGAAGCGCTCATTCTCCTCGGCGGTGCCGATGGTGACGCGCAGGCAGCCCTTCAGGCCCTCCCAGCTGGCGCAATTGCGGATCAGGACCGAGTGGGCGAGGAGCGAGTCCCAGACCTCGTCCGCATCGCGCTCGCGAGGGCGGAAGAGGATGAAGTTGGCGTCAGACGGCCAGCTGTCGACGGGCAGGTCGCCCAGCGCCGCTGCGACGCGGCCGCGCTCCTCGGTGATGCGGGCCACCCGTGCCTCCATCTCGGGCACGTGGCGGAGCGCCAGGAGCCCGGCCGCCTGGGTCTGGGCGGACAGGTGGTACGGCAACACCACCGCCTCGCAGGCGGTGACGACCGCCGGGTCGGCGACCAGGTATCCGAGCCGCGCGCCGGCCAGCGCCCAGGTCTTCGAGAAGGTCCGCGTGACGACGAGGCCCGGGTTGTCGGGGCCGCGCAGGCTCATGGCCGACCACGGGGAGAACTGGCCGTACGCCTCGTCGACCACGACGAGGCCCGGCGCCGCCGATGCCACCGCCGCCACGGTCTCGGGCGGCTCGGCGCGTCCGGTGGGGTTGTTGGGCGAGCAGAGGAACGTCACATCGGGGCGTTGCGCGTCGATCAGCGCCGTTGCGTCACTCCGTTCAATCAGGAAGTCGTCGTCACGAGAGCCCTCGACCACCTCGGTGCCCGTGATGCGGGCGATGTGGGAGTGCAATGCATACGTCGGCTCGAACAACACGGCGCGCCGCCCGGGGCCACCGAAGGCCAGCAGCACGCTCTGCAACACCTCGTTCGAGCCGTTCGCGCAGAAAACCTCGGCGGGCGTGACCTCGTGCAGGTCCGCGACCGCCCGGCGCAATTCGGTGGCCGGCCGGTCGGGATAGCGGTGGAACGAGACCTCCTCGAGCGCGGCGAGGAACTCCGCCCGCCACTCGGCAGGCGGCGCGAACGGCGATTCGTTCGTGTTCAGGCGCACCTCGGCCTGCACCTGCGGCGAGTGATATCCCTCCGAGAGCTGAAGGTCGGGCCGCACCGGCGGCACCGCGCTCACGACCCCTGGCTCCGGTCCGAATCGAGCGCGTCGAGGCGGCGGCTTACCGACTCGGCGTGGGCCGGCAACCCCTCCGTCTCCGCCAGGACGACGACCTTGGGTCCGAGTGCGCGCAGGGCGTCGGCGGACACACGCACCGCGTGCACGTGCTTGCGGAAGTCGTCGGCGCGGAGAGCGGACGCAAAGCGCGCCGTGCGATTGGTCGGCAGGACGTGGTTCGGTCCGGCGATGTAGTCACCCATGCTGGCCGGCGACCAGTCGCCGATGAAGACGGCGCCGGCGCTCTGGACCTGCTCCAGCAATTCGGCGGCCTCGGGCTCGGGCACCATCAGCTGCAGGTGCTCGGGTGCCACGGTGTTCGCCACGGCGAGCGCCTCTGCCGGGCCGTCGACGAGGCACGCGATCCCGGCGGTGGCGAGCGTCGACTCGAGGTCGGCGCGTCGCCGGGATGCCGCGACGATGCGGTCGACCTCCGCGGACACGGCGTCGACAAGCCCGGCGTCCCAGGTGACGAGCCAGGCCAGCCCGTCGGGACCGTGCTCGGCCTGGACGACGAGGTCGATGGCGGCGAACGCCGGGGTGGCCCCCGGCCCGGCGACGACGACGATCTCCGAGGGCCCCGCGAACGCGGACGCCACGCCCACGAGACCCGACACCTGGCGCTTGGCCTCGGCCACGTACGCATTGCCGGGCCCGGCCACGACGTCGACCGCCGGCACGCTCTCCGTCCCGTAGGCCAGGGCACCGATCGCCTGCGCGCCGCCGATCCGGTACACCTCGTCCACGCCGGCGACGCCGGCGGCACACAGCGTGGCGTCGTCGACCTTGCCGTCGGCCGCCGGAGGCACGCAGAGGGCGATCGTGCCGACGCCGGCGACACGGGCCGGTGCAGCGCACATGAGGACGGTCGACGGATACCGCGCCCGGCCCCCCGGGGCGTAGATGCCCGCCCGCTCCACGGGCCGCGTCAGGTTGCTGACGGTGATCCCGTCGTGTTCGTGGTCGCCGGGTGGCGTGCCCTCGTGCGCGTGGTACGCAACGATCCGATCGAAGGCCACCTGCAGGGCGCTGCGCACCTCGGGATCGACCCGCTCCTCCGCCTCCTTGACCTCCGCCGGCGCGACGCGAAGGCCACCGGAGACGTCCACCCCGTCGTAGGCCAACGTGCTGCGGATGACCGCGGCGTCACCGTCGGCTCGCACCTCGGCCAGGATGCGGGCCACCGCATCGTGCACATCGGCGCCGGGGGCGTCCGGACGCGGCAACGCCGCGTCGTACGGCGGCGGGGTGCCGCGGAGGTCCAGCACACGGAGGGGCATGAGGACACAAGGCTACCGGGGTGCCCTGGGCGCACTTCCCGAACGGAGGCCGGCCACATGCGCCATCATCGGGACATGTCGACCGCCGCCGAGATCTCCTCTCTGTCCTCCACGCTCCAGGAACTGCACGAGCGTGTGACCGCCATGGCCGAGGGCGCCTTGGCGCGTGGCGACGAGGACATGGCGCACGAGCTCATCGCGGTCGAGCGTTCGCTCGGCGGCGCGCTGCGCCGGCTTCGGCGATTCGGGCAGGGACAGGGCCGGCGCTGATCGGCGCCGTCAGGCAGCGTCAGACCGCGTAGAGGACCAGCTCGTGACCGAGCAGGTTCGAGGCGGTGCGCAACACCGGCTGACGCTGCGCCACGACGGCGCAGTTGCGGCGCTCGGCGAGCTCCACCACGGCGACCGTGCTGAGGTCCGAGGTGTCGCAACGTGCAGCCAGCTCTCCCGAGCGACGGGCCGCCTCCCCCGAGTAGGGCTCGACCTCGGTGCCGTCAAGCAGCTCGGCGATGCGGTCGTTCCGGGCCTCCGTGCGGTACCCCTCGGCGACCGTGACCGCGGGCACCAGCGGCACGATCCCGTTGGCCAGCGCCGCCCGGTGCAAGGCCCACATCATGCGGTCGCCCCTGGCGGCCGCGTGCAATGCGCCGAGCCCGTAGACGAGTCCCTCGCGTCGCTTGGTGCTCACCGGCGCCGGACGCGCGAGGCCACGCCCGACACACCCGAGCGCAGCCGGGCCAGCAAAGCCTCACCGGCGGCCAGTTCCTCCGCGCTCAACGAGCCGGTCTCGCCCTCCCAGGCCGCCACACCCCGCAGGCCTTGGCGCACGCGCAGCTGGCGCTCGGCCGCGGTCGACAGCCACGCGCTGAAGGAGACTCCGTCCTGCTTGGCCGCCTCTTCGACGGACGCAGCGACCACGTCGTCCAGTGAAACCGAACGCTTGGTCACCATGCACCCGATGGTAGCACCTGGAGTAATACCGATGCTGGGCTCGACGGAGGGCCGTCACTCCGGATGCACCAATGCCGGCCCGAAGGCCGGCATTGATGGAACCGGCCAGGAGGCGGATCCCAGCAACGGTTCATTTGGAACCAGGTGGCGGGAACCGGTTCCAGCCGTCATCGTAGCGCCGAGGGTCCGAGATTTCATCACGCGACATGGGAATTGCCGAAAAAGGGTCCAAATGGCCCCCCTTGTGACGCTTAACGCACAAACGGGCAAAAATCTCTCATCGCGCACGTCGCGCAACGCGGCTTTCTGGCAACGCATGTCTCCCGCCCATGAAGAATCATGCGCAGACTGAACGCGCCGCGTTCGCCGGCGGGGACGAACGAGTTGAGCTCCTGCTCGACCTTGACCGCATCCCGGCGCGCGGTCGGGGTGAGTTGCTCCGTCAGACCGAGCCGCTCGGAGCAGCGCAGCACGTGGGTGTCGACCGGTAACCCGGGCAGCCCGAACGCCACGCTGCGGATCACGTTGCCCGTCTTGCGGCCGACACCGGGGAGGGTGACCAGGTCCTCGAGGTCGGCAGGCACCTCGCCGCCGTAGCGCTCCACCACGGCGGCCGCCATGCCGATCAGGCTCTTGGTCTTGGACCGGAAGAAGCCGGTCGTGCGGATGATCTCCTCGACGTCCTCGGGGTTGGCCGCCGCCAGCGCCTCGGGATCGGGGTACTTGCCGAAGAGCACCGGCGTCACCATGTTGACCCGCTCGTCGGTGCACTGGGCCGAGAGGATCGTCGCCTCGAGGAGCTCGAAGGCGTTCTCGTGGTTGAGCGCACAGAGGTCCTTGGCCGTGCCCGGATAGAGCTCCGCCAACCGTTCCGTGACGAGCCGCGCCCGCCCCTTCGGTGTCCTCGGTCGCGCCACTGGCTCAAAGTACCGGGTTACGTTGGCCGCCATGGACGTGGTGGCCCTGAGCGAGCTCGACGCCACGCGCCGGGAAGCCGTCACCGCGTTGCTCCGGCGGGCCGACGCCGCCGATGACCACCCTCCCCTCCCCGAGCCCCAGTACCACGCGCTCGCCGACAGCGCCGGCGCCGGCGCGCAACATGAAGGCCGCCTCGTCCTGGCCGAGCGCGCCGACCGCGACAACGCACTCGCCGGATTCGCCCTCCTCACCCCCGCCCGCGACGGCTCGACGGCGATCCACGTCGTGATCGACCCCGCACTCCGGAACGGTGGCGGCGGGGGAGGCGCCGGCTCCGGACTCGCATCCGAACTCGCCGGCGCCGCCGTGGCCCTGGCCGACAAGGACGGCACCGGACGACGGCTCCATCTCTGGGCGATGCACGCGGGCCCGATGGACGACGAACGGGCCGAAGACCTCGGGTTCGTGCCCGAGCGCGACGTCATCCAGATGCGCGTCCCCCTCCCCCTGGCCGACGAGGTGCTGCGGGCAACACGGCCGCTGGCGACCCGCCCGTTCGTACCGGGGAAGGACGACGAGGCGTGGCTGCGTGTCAACAACCGGGCCTTCGCCGAGCACCCCGAGCAGGGGTCCTGGACGCTCGAGCAACTCCACGAACGCCTCGCCGCCGACTGGGTGGACCTCGAGGGCTTCCTCGTGGCCGACGACCCGGACGACCCGGAAGGCGGCGGCCTCATCGGCTTCTGCTGGACCAAGATCCACCGCAACCGCGACCCCGTCCTCGGCGAGATCTACGTGATCGGCGTCGACCCCGCCCATCACGGCGGCGGCCTCGGACGGGCCCTGACCGTGGCCGGGCTCAACTCCATGGCTGACCGCGGCGTCCACGTCGGCATGCTCTACACGGACGACTCCAACGAGGCCGCCGTGGCGCTCTACGGCCGGCTCGGCTTCACGGTCGACCACGTCGACCGCTCGTACCGCCGCACCGGCTAGCTGAGCCCCGTCCCGATCGCCTTCCCCACGCCGTAGGTCACGCCGGCCGCCACTGCGGTCACCGCCAGCTGCCGCAACGCGGACGCCAGCTTCGACCGCTCGGTAAAACGCGCCAGCACGACCCCCACGACCAACGACGCCACCGCCCCGAGCACGACGGAGCCCACGATCGCCGCCGTCCCCGACCCGATCAGCCACGGCAGCAGCGGAATGAAGGCACCCAGCGCGAACGTCACGAACGACGCGGCGGCCGCCTGCCACGGCGACCCCAGGCGCTCGATCGAGATCCCCATCTCCTCCCGGGCGTGCGTCTCCAACGCCAAGTCCGGGTCCCGCATCACCTGGTTCGCCATGTCCTCGGCGACAGCCGGGTCGATCCCGCGCCGCACGTACATGCTCCGCAGCTCGGCGGTCTCGCCCTTGGGATGCCGCTCCAGCGCCCGCCGCTCGACATCGAGCTCGCGCTCCATGAGCTCGCGCTGCGCCGTCATCGACAGGTACTCCCCTGCCGCCATCGAGAACGAGCCGGCGATCAGCCCCGCCACGCCCGCCAGGCGCACGATCGAGCCACCGGGATTGGCGCCCGCCATGCCCAGCACCAGCGAGACATTGGTGACCAGCCCGTCGCTGACCCCGAACACCGCCGCCCGTGCCCCGCCTGCCCCGACATCACGATGGTTATGCGGCGGTAGATGCTCGTGTTCGTGCGCAACGCTCACCCGCGTCAGCGTAGTGAAGGTCCCGCACGCCACTGGGGGTAGCGTGCCAATCCGGAAATCGAACCCCTGACCAGCGAGGAGCGCAGCATGACCACCACCGTCGACGGCGTCGACGCCTTCCACAAGCTCGTCGGCGACCATCTCGGCTACTCCGAATGGCAGCCCATCACGCAGGACCGGGTCAACCTCTTCGCCGAAGCGACCGACGACCACCAGTGGATCCACGTCGACCCCGAGCGCGCCAAGAGCGGCCCCTTCGGCGTCGCCATCGCGCACGGCTACCTCACCCTGTCGCTCGCGCCCGTGCTGCTCAACAAGATCATCCGTGTCGACAACATGAAGTTCGGCGTCAACTACGGCTGCAACAAGGTGCGCTTCCCCTCCCCGGTCCCCGTCGGCTCCGACCTGCGGATGGGCGTGACCGTCGCCGCCGTCGACGACGTCGAGGGGGGTGTGCAGGTCACCTACGACATGGTGATGGAGGTCAAGGACGCGCCGAAGCCGGCGTGCGTGGCCCAGGTGGTCTACCGCTACTACCGCTGACGACGCGTGCCTCTCCCATCCTGATGGCGCCCCGTCGGAACGCCGGGCCTGGTCCCGGGGGCCGGCCCGGCCCCGCCGCGCCATCGCCGCTGCCGGACGACTCGGAGAAGACGGCTCGCGTCCGCGCCATGTTCGACACCATCGCGCCGCGCTACGACCTCGTGAACTGGCTGATGACGTTCGGGCTCGATCAGCGCTGGCGCCGTGCCACCGTGGACGCGCTGGCACTGCCCGCGGGCGCCCGCATCCTCGATCTGGCCTGCGGCACCGGCGACCTCTCCCGCGCCGCGGCCAAGCGCGGCCACGTCGTCGTCGGCACCGATCTCAGCGCCGGCATGCTCGCTGCCAACCAGGCCCACACGCCCCTCGTCGAGTCCGACGGCAGCCACCTCTCCTTCGCGGACGGGACGTTCGACGGGCTCGTGTGCGGCTACGCGCTGCGCAACTTCACCGACCTCTCTGCAACGTTCGCCGAAGCGGCCCGGGTGCTCCGTCCCGGCGGCCGCCTTGCCGCGCTCGAGGTCGACGCGCCCACCTCGGGGCTCTGGCGGTTCGGCTTCGACGTCTGGTTCAACAAGGTGGTGCCCGTCCTCGGCGGCGCGCTCTCGGACCGCGCTGCCTACCGCTACCTGCCCGCGTCCGTGGCCTACCTCCCGCCCACGCCCGTCCTGCGCCGGATGCTCCTCGACGTCGGTTTCTCCGCCGTCGGCATCCGCCCCCTCGCCGGCGGCCTCAGCCAGCTTGTCATCGCGACCCGCGCCGGGACACCGCCGCCGCCCACGCCGTGAGCACGACATCCGGAGAGCTGCACGCGCGCAGCGTGCCTCTCGAGTACGGGCCCGACGCTCTGCAATTCGACGGCAGCCCGACCGTGCTCTTCGACCGGCCCGGCCTGACGCTCGTCGGCTGGGGCACGGCCGAGCTCGTCACCGCCGACGAGGCGGATGCGGCGCTACGGGCAATCCCGTGCGACGACGAGGTCGGGGGCCCCGCCTCGGGCGTGGTCGCCCTCGGCGCGCTCCCCTTCACCGATGCCATGTCTGGTCTCCTGGTCATTCCGCGCTTCACCATGGGGATCGAAAGCGACGCGGAGGGAGTGTCGCGGCGATGGGCGACCGCAGTCGGGCCGGCGGACGAGCCCCTCCCGAGCACCGAGGAGCTCTTCGATGCGGTCATCTGGCAGTACGGCGCCGCACCCGAGGTGGCCGACGCCGCCGATCTCAGCGTCAGCGCAGTGTCGAGTGCGCTCGACAGCGTGGGCTACCGTGCCGCCGTCGCCGAGGCCGTGAGCACCATGCAGGCGCCCGACGCCCGCTTGCGCAAGGTGGTCCTCTCCCGCCCCCTCACGGTCGAGCTCTCGGGCCGCCTCCTCCTGACGCCTGTCCTGCGCCGGCTCCGCGCGGCCGAGCCGACGTGCACGGTCTTCGCCATGCCGACAACCGACGGCACGTTCTTCGGCGCCTCCCCCGAGCTGCTGGTCGCGCGCCACGAATCGCGCGTGACCTGCCATCCCCTGGCGGGCACCGTCCCCCGGGGCACGACCGCCCGCAACGACGCTGACGCGCAGGGTCGGCTCGCCGGCTCGGACAAGGACCGCGCCGAGCACCGCTACGTCGTCGACGACATCGCCGGCATGCTGGCCCCGTTCTGCGACGAGCTCACCGTCCCCGAGACGCCCTCGCTAGTGACCTTCCGTTCTGTGGCGCACCTCGGCACCCGCATCGTCGGCCATCTGAAGGCCCCGTTGCCGACGATCCTCGAGCTCCTCGACCGCCTCCATCCGACGCCCGCCGTGGGCGGGACGCCCAGGGCCGACGCGCTCGCCGCCATCGAAGCCGGCGAGCCGAACGACCGCGGTTACTGGGCGGGCCCCGTCGGCTGGGCCGACGCCCGCGGCGACGGCGAATGGATGATCGGCATCCGCAGTGCCCTGCTCAATGCGCACGACGCCATGCCCGGACGCACCGTGCTCGACCTGCGTGCCGGCTCGGGCATCGTCGCGGATTCCGACCCGGCGTCGGAGGCCGAGGAGACCAACGTCAAGCTGGCCACCGTTCTCGACACCGTGATCCCGGGGGCGTCAGTGGAGCTGCGGTGAGCGCGCCGGCGGTGTCGGCGACGCGGGCGGCGACGCCGCAGCCGCCGCGACGTGGCTCGCCGCCAGCGGGATCTTGACCCGGAGCGTCGCGCCCGTCCCGGACTCCGGCGGACCGGGGTCCACGACCTCGGCCGACCCGCCCAACGCCTCCGCGATCGCGCGCACGATCGCCAGTCCCAGCCCGGTCCCGCCGCCCGAGCGCGACCGGTCGGACTGGTAGAAGCGGTCGAAGACGCGGTCGGACTCCCCGGGCGGGATCCCGGGACCGTCGTCCGCCACCTCCACGAACCCCATTCGGCCGCTCACACCGGTGGAAACCCGCACGGTCGTCCCGGCCGGCGTGTGGGCGAGCGCATTGCGGACCAGGTTGTGCGCAACCTGCGCCAGGCGCTCGCCATCGCCCATCACGAAGACGGGGGGCCCGGACGCCAGCAGCAGCGAATGGTCGTGCGGCACCGCGTTCGAGTCGCCGACGGCGTCGGCGCTGATCCGGTGGAGGTCGACCGGCTCGTGACGCAACGGCCGGCCCCGGTCCAGCTCCGCCAGCAGCAACAGGTCCTCGACGAGGCCGCCCATGCGGGTCGCCTCCTCCTCGATCCGCATCAGCGCCCTGTTCCGACTTGCCTCGTCGGCGAACCCGCCCCGGCGCAACAGCTCTGAGTACCCCCGGATCGACGTGAGCGGCGTGCGCAACTCGTGCGACGCGTCCGCCACGAACTGGCGCAGCCGCTCCTCCGACGCGGACTTCTCCGAGAATGCGGCCTCGATCTGCCCCAGCATCTCGTTCAGCGCCGAACCCAACCGGCCGACCTCCGTGCCGGCGCGCTCTTCGGGCACCCGTCGGGTCAGGTCGCCCGATGCGATGGCGTCCGCCGTCCCGGCCATCTGGCGCAGCGGCCGCAGCCCGCGCCGCACCACGACCATGACCAGGACCCCCATCGCCAGGAGCACGGCCAGGGTTGCGATGGTCTCGACGTTGCGCAGCGAGTTCAGCGTGTCGTTGGTCGGGTTCAGCGACAACGACGTGATCAGCGTCCCTTGCGGCACGGTCACCGCGATCGTGCGGTACTGACCGTCGGCATCGCCAACCGCTCCGAGCACCACGGCGTCGGCGTCGGGACGGAACGTCCCGGCGTAGCGCCCCGAGTGCACGCCGTTGTTGGGCCGGTAGATGTCGGGCACCTGCTGAACCGGGATGTCGCGCGTCAGCTTCGGAGCGGGGTCGGGACGCGTCGGCGACCC
The DNA here is from genome assembly GCA_963777485.1 of uncultured Acidimicrobiaceae bacterium. Classification (GTDB taxonomy): domain Bacteria; phylum Actinomycetota; class Acidimicrobiia; order Acidimicrobiales; family RAAP-2; genus Bog-473. Next base: position 1,330,637 of record CAVZQP010000001.1, read on the forward strand.
CGAAGGCCGCCGCACCACGACCTGGCCCTGGCGGTTCAGCACCACGACGTACACGTCGGTCGAGACCCGCCGCGACAACGCCGACACGCTCACGGGTAGCTGACGGACCGATGCGAACTCCAGGTAGTTGAATGCCAGAGCCTCGTTTTGGGCCAGCGTCGAGTCCGCCCGGCCGAACAGGAACGAACGGACCGAGGCGTAGGTGACGAAGTCGGCCACCAGCAGCCCGATCACCAGCAGCAACGCCACGACGGCGACGAGCCGCTTTTGGAGGCTCATCCTTCCCGGGGCAACCGCAGGGTGTAGCCGACGCGCCGAATCGTGTGGATCAGCGCCGGTTCCCGGTCGTCGATCTTCTTGCGCAGATAGCTGATGTAGGTCTCGACGATGTTGGGTTCGCCCCGGAATTCGAAGCCCCAGACGTTGTCGAGCAATTCGGACTTGGAGATCACCCGGCGGGCGTTCTCCAAGAGGTACCGCAGCAGGTTGAACTCCGTCGCTGTCAGCTCGATGGAGATTTCGTCCCGCCACACCTCGTGGGTATCGACGTTCATGGTCAGGTCGGCGAACTTCAGGATGGAGACGTCGGCCGCCGCCATCTCACCGGCACGGCGCAGGATCGCCCCGACCCGCGCGGTCAGCTCCTCAATCGAGAAGGGCTTCGTCACGTAGTCGTCGCCCATCGAGAGGCCCTCGACCTTGTCCTGCGTGGTATCGCGCGCCGTGAGGAAGACGATGGGCATCTGCTCGCCCTGGCTGCGCAGCCGGCGGCACACCTCGTTGCCGTCGAAGTCCGGCAGCATCACGTCGAGCATGACCAGGTGCGGACGGAAGGCTCGCACCTGTTCCAGCGCCTCCGCCCCGGTGGCGGCCACCCCGACTTGATACCCCTCGAACGTCAGCGCGGCCGACAGGAGCTCCGCGATGTTCGGTTCGTCGTCGACGACGAGGATCCGCGCACCCGCCATCTCGACCGTCACGGCACCGTCACCTGGTCCGGCTCACCGGTATCCGAGCCCGACGACCCCGACGACCCCGACGACCCGTTCCAGCCCGGCCCGGCCGCCCCGCTGCCGCCCCGCCGACTCCCGCGACCCAGCCGCCGCAGCGGCGCGACCAGCCGACCGAGGCCCCACCACGTCACCAACGCCAGCGCCTCCACCACGATGAACGAGGACATCTTCGACTCACCCGCCGCCCTGTCCACGAAGGAGATCGGCACCTCGGTGATCGCCGCGCCGCACTGCTTGGAGCGGTACGTCATCTCGATCTGGAAGCCATAGCCCTCGGCCCGGATCCGCCCGAGGTCCAGCCGCCGCAGGATCGACGCCGCATAGCAGCGGAATCCCGCCGTCGAGTCCCGCACGCCCAACCCGAGCACGGCGGCCGCGTACAGGTTGCCGCCACGCGACAACAGCTCCCGGTGCCACGCCCAGTTCGGTATCGACCCGCCCTCGACATACCGCGACCCGATGACGACCTCGCAGCCCTCGGCGATCGGCGCGACCAGACCCGGTAACGCCGCCGGGTCGTGCGAGAAGTCGCAGTCCATCTCGATGAAGGCGTCATACCCCTGCTCCAGCCCCCAACCGAAGCCGGCCCGGTACGCACTCCCCAGCCCGGACTTCTCGTTCCGTCGCAACAGGTGCACGTCGCGATACCGGCCCCTCGCCGCCTCGACCAGCTCGGCGGTGCCGTCGGGGCTGCCGTCGTCGACCACGAGAACGCCCGCCTCGGGCAGGCACTCGCCGACTCGTTGCAGCATCCGCTCGATGTTCTCCGCCTCGTTGTAAGTCGGGATGACCACCAGGGGGCGCATAGAAGGGCCAGCTTAGGTGAGGCCACCGACCCGACCCCGTGCGGGCACCTTCCGGCGGCCGGCCCGCTACCGCCCCCCACCAGGATTTCCATCGATTTGGATAGCGGTTGCGTTCTCCGTTCGACACGCAGCGCCGCTCGGCACGACACAGCCGCTGCTCCGACGCCCCCGATGGCTCAGATGTCCGAAGGCTCGGAAAAGGTCGGAGGGCCCACGCCCATCAACTCCTCGGGTGACACCGGCGCGTCGGGTCCCTTTCGGAGCTCTCGGACGATGACCTGGATGGCGCCGCCGAAGGGGATGCCGACGAGCGCGCCGACGAACGAGCCAAGCCCGCCCGCGACGCGGCCACCGAGGGTCGCCCCGACGAGCACTGCGATCAGCACCCAGAAGGGGTTGAGCCGCACCGTCTTGCTCATGACGATCGGGTTCAGAATGTGGTTTTCGATCTGCTGGTACGCGAGGAAGACGATCAGCATGACGATCCCCGCCGTCAGCGAGTGGATCACCGCGATGATCACGACTGGCACGCCGGCAATCAGGCCGCCCACCAACGGCAACAGGTCGACCAGAGCGACGAAGACGCCGAGGAGCAGCGCGAACGGCACCCCGAGGATGGCCAGGGTCACGCCGGACACCACCCCGGCGACAATCGAAGTCAAGAAGTTGCCACCCATATAGCCGGTGATGGAGCGGATCGTCTCGTCCACCACGCGGTTTAGCCGGGCCGACGTCGCGGGCTTGAAGAGGCGGAGGAAACCGTTCCACATCCGGGGGGCCTCCAACATGGCGAAGAACGTCATCACGGCGATCGTCGCGATCGAGACGAGCGTTGAGAAGGCCGCGGCGCCGACCGAGAGGGCGGTGGCCGGCTTGAGGACCTTGGTGATCTGCGATGCGATCTTCGAGGAGCTCTCCGAGAGATATTTCTGCAGGTGCAGGCGGTACACCAGGTGACCGAGCCAGCCGTGGCCCTTCTTGGCCTGCCTGACCAGGGTGGGTAGTTGGTCGGCGAAGTGCGTGACCCCTGTCACGAGCGGCGACACGAACAGGTAGACGAGGCCAATGAGGATGAGGGCGCCGAGCAGGAACACCGTGAGGGTGGAACCGCCCTGCGACATTCCCCGGTTCTTCAGGAACCGGGTGCCGGGCGTCAGCAGCAGCGTGATGAAGAACGCGACGATCAGGTACAGCACGATCGTCCTGAGCACCCAGACGCCGAGGATCAGGGCCGCGTTCAGGTCCAAGAGCCCGATGACGACCGCCACCGTGACCACGATCGTCCCGAGCGGGATGCCCCGCCGCTCCGCAGTTCCCGTCAGTTTGGACCGCCACGTGTCGTGGTGCTCCGCGGGCATAGTGAGACCCAGCTTGGCAGGTGGGACTCCCGAAAAGGCGGTTACTCGGGCACCGGACGTGGAAACATGAGGCCGATGGACTCCGTCGAGCCGGAGGAACCCGGGGCGCAGCCCGAGCAAGACCTGTCTCCGGCTCCCGGTATGCCGGCAGCTCTCCCATCCGACTCCCAGGATTCAGCGGACACCACACCGACCGATCCGTCCGATCCACCTCCGAGAGAGCGGCGCCACTGGATGCCCCGCAGCGTGAAGATCACGTTGATCATCGTCGTGCTGTTCTTCGTGCTCGAGTACATCCTGCTCCCCGAGCTCGCAAGCGCCCGCAGGGAGTTCCATCAGATCGGCCACCTGAACTTCCTCTGGCTGATCCTGGGCCTCATCCTCGAACTCGGCGCCTTGTTGGCGTACGCCGAGCTGACCCGTACGGTCCTCTCTCCCGGCGCGCCGTCGCGTTTTCGCGTCTTCCGCATCAACATGTGGGCCCTCGCGATCAGCCACACGCTTCCTGGCGGGACCGTGCCGGGCACCGCCGCCAGCTACCGGCTGCTCACCGAATCCAACGTGCCGGGCAGTACCGCCGCCTTCGGGCTGGCGGCGCAGGGCATCGGGTCAGCGGTCGTCTTGAACCTGATCTTCTGGCTGTCGCTGTTGATCTCCATCCCACTCCAGGGCTACAACCCTGCCTACGGCTTCGCCGCGCTCTTGGGTGTGCTGTTGCTCGGCATCTTTGCCGGCGTCGTCTACCTCCTTACCCGCGGCGAGCGGCAGGCGTCCCTGTTCGTCAAGCGGGTGTGCGACCGCCTGCCCTTCGTGCGCACCGAGACCGTGACGTCGTTGCTCCAGAAGGTCGCCGACCGCATGAAGATCCTCTTCACCAGCTCCGAGCTCCTGGCCCGTGCCGGTATCTGGTCTGCGGCCAACTGGATCCTCGATGCGACCTCGCTCTGGGTGTTCCTCTTCGCCTTTGGCGCGCACGTGTCCCCCATAGACGTGCTGGTCGCCTACGGACTCGCCAACATCCTCGCTGTCATCCCGTTGACGCCGAGTGGCCTCGGCGTGATCGAGTTGACGATCATCGCCGTGCTGAAGGGATTCGGGGTGGAAGCCGGAGTCGCCGCAGCCGGGGTCCTCAGTTGGCGGTTGGTGAACTTCTGGTTGCCCATCCCCTTCGGCGGCGCGTCCTACCTGTCGCTGCGTTTCGGGCGCGCGCGGTTGGCGACCGGGTTCGGCTCCCGCGCCAACAGGCCCGGCGGGGCCTTCACGTCCTGACGCTCGGCGTCACCAACGACTGACGTCCGTGCGCGCCGACCGACCCTCCTTGACGGCCCGCTGGGTCGCGGCCCGACGCGCCGTCCTGGCGCCGACGCGGTCGTCGACTCCGACGGGGGACCTGGAGGGCGAGCGCGCCCTCTACCGAGACGTCAGCGGCAACGTGACCTTCAACTTCGCCCGTCCGTCCGGAGTGAGTCACCGCACACAATTCATCGACGGAGAGGTTGCCGACGCCATCGGCCGCGGCGTCGAACAGGTCGTGATCCTCGGCGCCGGCTACGACGGGCGGGCCCTGCGTTTCGGCGGCGGCCCGACCCGCTGGTTCGAGGTCGACTTTCCCAGTACGCAGGCGGACAAGCGTCGCCGGCTCGCTGCGCTGGGCGTCTCGCCCGTGGGAGTCACCTACGTGCCCATCGACCTCATGCGGAGCGACCTCGACGCCACGCTCGAGAACGCCGGCCATGACGCCACCACGCCGACGCTCTTCCTCGCCGAGGGCTTGGTCCCGTACCTCACGCTCGAAGCGACGGCGACGATGTTCCAGGCGCTGCGGAGGAGGGCGGCGCCCGGCTCCGTCCTCGTCGCGACCTTCTTCGTGGCACCCGAACCGAGCGAGCTGCTCCGTGCGTGGTACCGCGGCCGGGACGTCTTCTTCCGGGTCATCGGCGAACCCCGCCACAGCGAATACCGGCCGGACGACCCCGAGAAGCTCTACGTGGTCACCGGGTGGCGGGTCGCTCGATCCAAGAGCGGGCAAGCCAGCCGCGTCGACCGCAGGGCACAGATGCTCGCCCTCGCGGGCGAGTCTGCGTGATCAGGAACTGATCCCGGAAGGCTGCACCGTCCCGCGCCGGCGGAACGTGGGCCGCCGCACTGGCGCGCGGAACACGCGGACACCGGCCCCAACGACCAACCCGATGAACAGCAGCACATAGGAGTCCGAGAGCGGGATGAGCCAGCCGCGTCCCGCAAAGATGATCCCCGGACCGTGCGGTGCCCACCACGGTGGCGCGGCCCAGAAGAGGACCGCGACGCCGAGCGCGAGCCACTCCCCGTAACGCGGCCGGTCGGGTGCGAGCGCCAGCCAGGCGATGAGCAGCATCACCCAGATGAAGTGGTGTGACCACGACACGGGGCTCGCCAGCGACTCCGTCGCCGCCACGACGAGGAGCCCGAGCAGTGGCGACGACCGACGATACGCCGCGGCGGCGACGGCCAATCCGACAGCCGCCACGGTGAGAACGATCGTGAACGTGACGGGCGTGGTCACGGTGTGGCCGATCATGCGCTCGAGCGCGCCGAGGACGCCCTGGTTGCCGATCCACGAGAGCATCCCAGCGCGCTGGGGATCGTGGATGTAGTGGGTCCAGTAGGCCCACGAGGTCGAGAAGTTGAAGGCGGCGGCGAGGAGGGCGGCGGCACCGAACGTGATCGCCGCCCGCAGGCCGGCTCGTCCCTGGCGGGTGAGGAACAGGTACGGGATGAAGATGATCGGTGTCACCTTGATCGCGGCGGCCAGCCCGACGAGGACCCCGCGCGGCAGCGGCAGGTCGAGCGTCAGGTCGGCGACGATCATCAGAGCCAGGAGGATGTTGACCTGTCCCAACAGGAACGTCTGGCGCACCGGGTCGAGCAGCACGACCGGGATCAACAGCACGAGCGCCCACCAGATGATCGTGCGCTTGTCGAGTTGGTCGCACACGGCGCGCAGGCACACGGCGATGAGGGCGAACACGGCCACCAGGTTCAGCAGTGAGAACGCGATCTCCGCTACGGCCAGTGGCGCATGCGAACCGGGAGCGAAGAGCAACGCGGAGAACGGCGGGTAGGTGAAGCCGAGCCCGTCCTTCGGCAAGGTGACGGAGAACAAGTTGTTCGTCCAGGCGTGCTGGCCGCCCAGCAGGTACGTGCTCAGGTCGACCTGTTGGTGGACGACGGCGAGGACGATGACCCCGACGACCGTCAACGCGCCTGAGATCGCCGGCCAGCCCCAGCCACGGCCCGCTGCGATCCCGCGCATGCGCAGAGCCACATTGCTCGCCATGCCGCTGGATCGTACCGGCGCACTGGGCCGAGATGGCACATTCTCGCCAAAGACACCGGCTAGCTGTGCTTTAAGACTCCGGGTAGCACCAATCCGGGTTCCTGCCGAAAAGTCCCAGCAGCCTCGCTTGGATCGGCGCATCGTCGGGCACGGCGCTGTGAGGTTCGATCGCACCCGCCTCTTCCAACACCTCCCTGTTCGCCAGCGCCCGCTCATAGCCGGTTTGGCAAAGCGCAGGGTCGAGCGAGACCGTCAGTTCCGCAGCACGGCAGAGATCCCAGCTGTGGACAAGCACGTCCGTCGCCAAGACGCCGACGAGTAGCTCGCGCCCGTCGAGAGCTCCGGAGCGCTCGAGCGCAGGGAAGAGCGCGCCGACGATCGCGTCCCACCGGGCTTCCCGTTCGCGGCGCGGGGCATCGGGCATGACATCAAGCGGCTGCAGCAGGAGCGTCTCGTGGAACCCGAAGACGTGATCGGCCACTTGAGCCGCACTCCCCTCCTTGGCGGGCGTCGGGGCATCCCAGCGGCCGCCGATGGCACGGAGTCCGCCGGCGAAGGCGTCACACGCAGCCCGATACTCGATGAGCAGTGCGCCCTGGGCGTCGGCGTGCACTGCGAACCTCGGGTGCCGCTCGTCAGTCCGCCGACGGCGTCAAAGGCGGCCGGGCGTCCTCACTGTCACCGACGACGCGCAGCTCCGAGTCACGTTGGCGGCGGGCTCGCTCCAGGGCCAGTTCCTTGAGGCGGTCCTGTGAGCTGACGCCGTGCGTGTTGGGCACCCGACGCCAGCGCCGGTCCGAGCCCAGCTCCCACGCGTTCGTATCGTCCGCGAAGACCAGATCGAGCACCTCAAAGAGCCGCGCCTGGAGCTCGGGGTCGTGGACCGGCACGACGACCTCGATCCGGCGGTCGAGGTTGCGGCCCATGAGGTCCGCGGAGCCGATGAAGATCTTGAGAGGCAGACCGGGCCCGGCCGCCGGGTCGACGGGGGGGCCACCGAAGCGGTAGATCCTCGAATGCTCGAGGAAGCTGCCGACGATGGAACGGACGCGGATGTTCTCCGAGAGCTCGGGGATGCCGGGCCGCAGGCGGCACAGGCCGCGCACGGCAAGGTCGATCTGCACGCCGGCGCCCGAGGCGCGGTAGAGCGCGTCGATCATGGCGGCGTCCGTGAGGCCGTTGAGCTTCATGACGATGCGACCGCCGGGGCCCGCGTCGGCCTGCTCCTCGATCATCGCGATGATGCGCTTGCGAACGCTGACGGGCGACACGAGGATCTCGCGATAGTCGGCGTGCTTCGAGAAGCCGGTCAAGTAGTTGAAGAGTGCGCCGACGTCGGCGCCGATGACGGCGTCGGAGGTGAGGAGACCGAGGTCTTCGTATATGCGCGCCGTCTTCGAGTTGTAGTTGCCGGTGCCCACGTGGCAATAGGGGCGGACGCCGTCGTCCTCCCGGCGCAGGACGAGTGCCGTCTTCGAGTGGGTCTTGAGGCCGACAATGCCATAGACGACGTGCACGCCGACTTCTTCGAGGGCACGGGCCCATCCGATGTTGGCCTCTTCGTCGAAACGGGCTTTCAGCTCGACGATGGCGGCGACCTGTTTGCCGTTCTCTGCTGCCCGGATGAGGGCCTGGACGATTGGGCTGTCGAAGCCGGTCCGGTAGAGGGTCTGCTTGATGCCGAGAACCGCCGGGTCGTCGGCCGCCTGCGCGACGAAAGCCTCGACGGAGGTCGCGAACGAGTCGTAGGGGTGGTGGACGAGGACGTCGCGCTCTCGGAGCATGGCGAAGAACTCGTTCGGATCGTGCGCAGCTGCGGCGAGTCGGGGCGGGGTCATCGGCGTCCAGGACTCGGCGTGGAGGTCGGGGCGGTCGAGGGCGTACACGCTCCACAGCCCGCTGAGGTCGAGGGGGGCGCCGACGCGGAAGACGCCGTCGCGACCGACTTCGAGCTCCGTGGCGAGGAGGTCCACGAGCTCGTCGCTCATCTCGGTCTGGACCTCGAGGCGGAGCGCCTTGCCGAAGCGGCGGCGGCGGAGCTCCATTTCGATGGCGACGAGGAGGTCGTCAGCCTCGTCCTCTTCGAGCGCGAGGTCGGCGTTGCGCGTGACCCGGAACGCGTAGTGGTGCCCGATGGCCATGCCCGGGAAGAGCGAGTCCAGATGGGCTGCGATGACCTGCTCGAGCGGCACGAAGCGCTCGCCGTCGGGCATGACGACGAAGCGGGGCAGCGCCGGAGGGACCTTGACTCGTGCGATGCGGCGCTCCTTGCTCGACGGGTCCTGGACCTCGACAACGAGGTTCAGCGAGAGGTTGGAGATGTAGGGGAACGGGTGGCCCGGGTCGACGGCGAGAGGGGTGAGGACGGGGTAGATCTCGCGGTTGAAGACCTCGACGAGGTGTTCACGGTCGTCGTCATCGAGGGAGGACCATTCGGAGAAGCGGATGCCGGCATCGGCGAGGGCGGGGACGATGAGGTGCAAGAAGATGTGGTCCTCGCGGGCGACGAGGTCCTCGACCCTCCCCCGGATCATGGTGAGCTGCTCGCCCGGTCTGAGTCCGTCGACGGAGCGAGTGCGCACGCCGGCGGCGACCTGGTCCTCGAGCGCGGCAACGCGGATTTGGTAGAACTCGTCGAGCAACTCGGAGAAGATGGCGAGGAACTTCGCCCGCTCCATGAGCGGCAGGCCGTCGTCCTCGGCGAGGTCGAGGAGGCGGGCACCGAAGTCGAGCCGGGATTGCTCGCGGTTCGTGAAGCGCTGGTAGCCGAAGGCCTCGATCTGCTGGTAGGTCGGGGTCGGAGGACGCCCGGCGGTTGGGTCGGCCGGCGTTGGCGTTGGCGTCTGTGGCTGTGAGCCCTGATCCCCGGTGCCCGCGCCTGGTTGCGCCTGGGGTTGGGATTCGGGTCGGGTCTGGGTCATGGGCGGAAAATCGCTGTTCGGCCGGGTTGTGCGCCAAAAGCGGGACGTGAAAACAACGGCGACAGCGCCAGGGATGTCACCCTCGACTCTACCGCCCACCACTACCATTCGCCCGTGCCCTCTGGAGCCGAAACCGGCCCCGGAACCGAACGATCCGCGCCCGTCGCGGGCGTCCGCGTCCAGAACCGACCACCGCCGGCGCGGGGGCGTCGTCGCGCCCCGCTGCCTCGTTACGCGTTCGGTCCCAAACCCAAGCGCCGGACCGAATTCGTCCTGCTCCTCTTCGGGTCGGGCATCGTCGTGGCGCTCTACATCATCACGTCGCTCGGCCAGAACTCGAAGATCCCGCCCGACATCAGCCCGTTCCTGGGCATCGTCCTGGGTCTGGCGCTCGCTGCGCACATGGCGAACCGCTGGCTAGTCCCCGACTGCAACGCCGTCGTGCTGCCGGTGGCCGCGCTGCTCAACGGCATCGGCTACGTGGTCATCGCCAGATGGAACCACGTGCACCCGTACATCGGCGAAGCGCGCAACCAGGCCCTGTGGACGGCCATCGGCGTCGGCGCCTACGTCCTCACCCTGCTGATCGTGCGCCACTCCCGCGACCTGGAGCGCTACCGCTACCTGCTGCTGTTGCTCGGGGGCCTGCTTTTGGTGCTGCCACTCGGTTTCTCGCCGATCAACGGGGCGCGGCTGTGGGTGCATCTGGGCAGCATCCGGTTCCAGCCGGTCGAGCTGTCCAAGATCCTCCTCTGCATCTTCTTCGCGTCGTATTTCGCTGAGAACAAGGAGCTGCTGACGATCCCGACCGCCCAGATCGGCAACCGTCTCTTCCTGGACCCCCGGCCCCTGTTGCCCATCCTGGTGGCCTGGGGGGCGGCGATGGCCATCATCGGTTTGGAGGACGACATCGGCTTCGCGGCGCTCCTCTTCGTCCTCTTCATCGGGATGCTGTGGATCGCCACCGGACGTGTCGGCTACCTGGTCCTCGGCCTGGTGTTGTTCGGAGTGGGCGCCTTCATCGCGGCGCACTACTTCGGGCAGGTCCATATCCGCGTCGACGCGTGGCGGAACCCGTGGCCGACGGCGACCAACCCGAACAGCAACGGCTACCAGCTCAGTCAGGCCTGGTACAGCATGGGCACCGGCGGTGTGGGGGGTACCGGCCTCGGCCTCGACAACTTCACGGGGTACATCCCGGAACTGACCAGCGACATGATCTTCGCGGCGATCGGCACCGAAATGGGCCTGGTGGGCGCGATCGCCGTGGTGCTCGCCTTCGTGTTGCTCGTGGGCGCCGGCTTCCGGATCGCGCAGGCGGCCCGCTCGGACTTCTCACGGCTGATGGCGACCGGCCTGACGCTGATCATCGGGTTCCAGGCTTTCTTCATCATGGCGGGGGTGGTCCGGCTGTTGCCGTTCACAGGGGTCACGCTCCCCTTCGTCGCGTACGGGGGATCGTCGCTCGTGTCGAATTACATCCTCATCGCGTTGTTGCTGCGGATCTCCGACGAGGGCACCAAGGCACAGCGCGAGATGCTCGCGGCCGGCGCTGCCGGCGGGCCGGGTGAGCGGCCCATGGTGCCCGCCGGCTAGTCCGGCGTCTGCGACCCTCTCCGGTTAGGACTCCAGCGGCAGCGCGCCACCCTCCGCTGCCTCCCGCTCAGCGGCACCAGGTAGGCCGCGCAGCAACACGATGACGATCACGGCGATGGCGGCGCCCGCCACCGGACCGACGACGTAGACCCACCAGCCCGTGAAGTCCCATCCGACGATGTCGGGGCCGAGCGTGCGGGCGGGGTTCATCGAGGCCCCGCTGATGGGGCTGGCGAAGAGTCCGAGCAGCGCCACTGTGGCACCGACCGCGAGGGCCGCGTTATGGCCGATGCTGCGATACCCCGTCGCCGTGTTGAGGATGACCGTCACCAGGATGGCGGTGAGCAGTGTCTCCATCACCAGCGACCGCCATTCCCCGCCGGGCTTGGCGATCGGGTAGTTCCCGCCCGCGGCCACGTGGCCGAACATGTACTGCAGGAAGAGGGCGGCGCAGATGGCACCGGCGAACTGCACCACGAGATAGGGCACGGCCCAGATGGCCTTGAACACCCGCCGCGCAGTGAAGGCGAGCGTCACCGCGGGGTTGATGTGGAGGCCCGAGAGCGGCCCGAGGGCGTAGATCATCGCCATGACCACCGCGCCCGGTGCGATCACCGCGGCGGTGCGGCTGATCGGACCAGTCCCGACGTAGTGGTTGATCACGCCGGACCCCGCAGCGACGGTCACCAGGATGAAGGTCCCGATGAATTCGACGATGAGGCGGATGCCGAGCGGGCGGTGCTTGAGCGTCTCCTCGCTGAAGCGGAGCATGAAGCGGTCGCCGAGGATCGCGTCCTTGGCCAGGTCGATCTCCTGCGTGGTCAGCGGCCTCGCAGAGCCCTCTTCGGCTGACATCGCCACTATCTTCCCGCGGCCCTGCGGAGAATTGGGTGATCCCAGTGGCCCGCCTTGCGTGCCGCTGGATCCCGAGATTTCTATCCCGGGTCGCCCTGTTGGGCCTGCCTGGAGGGCACCCGATCTGCGAGGCACGTCAGGCACAAGAGTCCTGCGCACGAGCCGATGCAGCCGTCCGTCAGCTCGTTGCTCTCGATCGGCAGATGAGAACGCTGCCGGCCCTTCCACTCACCTTCAAACGGCGGTATAATTCGTTGGCTTCGCCGCCTGGACCCCGCGGCTCACTGTTGTGACTGCCGGAAGGGGAAGGGTCCATGGATCTCGCGGGCATTTCGAGCCAGCTTGCCCTGGCGACCGCGACCGGCTTCCCGACCCAGGGAAAGCACGACGGGCTTGCGGAGCACATTGCCGAGGTGATGCCGTGAGCGGGGCCGGGGTCACGTTCATCTCGTCACCCGGCGGCGAGCCGAGCGCCATCGCCCCGGCTAAAGGGGAGGCGATGGGCTACGCACGCCTCCACGACTTGTTTGACGGCTGCGGAGACCAATCTGCCGAAGTAGAGCAGGTCGTCCTCGAGCGACTCCTGTTGTCCTCGTTAGCCAGAGACGAGGCTGATCAGCCTTGAGGAACTCCCGACGGACACCGTGGAGCCGTTCCATGGCTCTGACGGCGCGGCGCTATTCGCACGTGATCCGGATGTCCCAGGCCAACGCACGCATAAGCGGGTCAGTCCACTACAGACCTTCAAGACCTTCGAAGCTATGGCAGGTTTCGCAAGGGGTCCCTGTATCCCAGGCCAACGCACGCATCAGCGGGTCAATCCAAGAGAGACCTGTAGGACCTTGGTGATAGGTCGGCAGACCGTCCCAATCCGGCGCGGACCGGGTTGGGACGGTCGTGCCCGGTTACGCCCGCCACGAAGCTGACAACGTCCGCCACTTCCCCTCAGGGCGGAAGGGAATCGGCTGCGCCCGACACGGCGGTGTGTCCTCTCGGAAAAGCGATAGGCCGTGAACTTGCTGACGCCGGCGTGCGCTACCCGTTCAGTTTTCAGCCCCGCCACAACTGGTCCGGGTCCTGGTGGTTCGAGAAGTCAGCCCTTCTTGTCGGGCGATCCGCCCGCGACCTCGTAGGACCACAGCTCGGACGACACCGAGACCGGGCCGCCGTGGGGCGAGGGGCGGTCGGCGCCGGCGTGGCCGTGCGCGAAAGCGGGCGACGAGACCCACGCTTGAAAGGACGCCTCGTCACGCCAGCGGGTCACGACGAGCCACTGGTGCCTGTCGTCGGTCGGGCGCAGGAGCTCGAAGCCCTCGAAGCCGTCCTGGTCGTCGACCGCACCGGCGCGGGCGGCGAAGCGGCGGGCCAGTTCGTCGCCGCTGTCCGCGGGCACGGTTATGGCGTTGATTTTGATCACGGTCGGAGTTTCGGCTGCGGACATCGAGCACCTCACCGGGCTAGGGACGGAGTGCCGATCTTGCCATCTCTGGAAACGGGCTCCCCCAGTCAAGGCTCCGAGGTGCGAGCATCACTCCTCAATGGATCGCGTCTATGTCCAGCTCCCGGAGGGATCCACCGGCGGACCGACGAGGGGACTCGGCCCGTTCGTCAGTCGCCAAGAGGTCGTCCGGAACGACGGAACGCGTCTGGTATGGGAATCGCGATGGCACCGCAAACACCCCCGGGGTGAGCGCCATGGGTCGACGTGGTGGGCGCCACGGGCAATCGCCTGGTGGATCGGCGTCCTCTTCGCCATCGGCTCCGCGTGCTTCGCGCTTGGCGCCTTCCCGCCCTACGCCGAGGGCGTCGGGACCAATCCCGACAACCTCACCTATTTCATCGGATCGATCTTCTTCACGACGGCGGCCTTTCTCCAGTACTTCGAGGCCGCAACGACGAACCCGCACCTTGACCGACCCCGCCAGCGCCGCTTCAGACAGCTCTTCGACGTCCAGCGCATGCGCATCGACTGGTGGGCGTCGCTCGTCCAGCTCGTCGGCACCCTCTGGTTCAACCGCACGACGCTCAGCGCCTTCGTCGTGGGGCTGGGTGCGTCGCCCTCCCATCACCCGGTCTGGCGACCCGACGCACTGGGGTCGATCTGCTTCCTCGTCGCGAGCTGGCTGGCCTGGGCGGAGGTCTGTCACGGGCGCTTTGCGTGGCGTCCAGCGGACATCTCCTGGTGGATCACGCTGCTCAACCTCGTGGGCTCGGTCGCGTTCGGCGTCTCTGCCATCGCGTCCTACGTGAAGCCGAACGGGCAACTCGTCAGCTTGGCGCTCACCAACCTCGGCACGTTCGTGGGCGCGATCTGCTTCTTCGTCGGAGGCCTCCTCCTCCTTCCCGAACGCACCGCGCCCGCGCCCGTGCCGGGCTGAGCGAACGGAGCACGACCACCCGTGGCCATCAACCTCGTCCTCATCGGCTTAGCCATGGCCTTCTATCCACTGGCACTGACCGTCTTCATCCTCTTGGTGGCGTCGAACCACGGCCTGCGGAAGGGGGCGGCGTTCATCTCCGGCTGGCTGGCGACGCTCGCCGTCGTCGCCGGCGTCACCGTCGCGGCCACGGGGAACTCGCCGCCGGCGGGCAGCACCGCACCGGCGACCGTGATCGTGGTGGCCAAGATCGTCCTCGGCCTCGCTCTGCTGGGTATCGCAGAGCGCCAGCGCCGTAGGATGGGCCGGCCCCAGCCAGCGAAGAAGGAGCCAGCGTGGCGGGCGCGGCTCGACGAAATGTCGGCGATCTTCGCGGTCGGCCTCGGAGCGTTCTTCCAACCTTCGGTACTCGTCGTCACCGCTGCCACGATCATCACCGGCGCGAAGCTCTCCACGGCGGGCAGCTATGCCGCCCTCGCCGTCTTCGGACTGTTGTCGGTGTCGACCTTTCTGTCCATGGAGATCTATGCCGCGGTGCGCCCGGCACGGAGTGCCGACGCTTTGGGCCGTTTGGACCGATGGATACATCGACACACCGATCTGATCATCGTGGTCGGCGCGACCGCGCTCGGCCTCTGGTTGATCGGCAGCAACGCCTACACGTTGGCGACCTGATCGTTCGCGGTGCAGGCAGGCGGCCGGGTCGGACCGGGTGGCCCCCTCGAGGGCCCACCTCCCTCCTAGCATGCAATACCGATGAGACTTGGTGTGAAGGTCGCCGCCGCTGCACTCACGGGAACGGTGACCTGTGCCCTAGCCGTCGTTCCCACTCCCACACCCGCCTCGGCAGGCGTGCCGCGCCCGACGCACGTGCAAGTGACGACCTGCTCGGGGGCTCTGCTCTCGCACAAGGCCATGACGACCACGTCGGTGGATGCATGCCTCGCGGCGGTGCGACAGACCTACAAACCGTACTGGTGCACGAACGGCCTGGAGGGATACGTCCTGGATCTCAAGGGACTAGACGAGGTGCAGGGCAAGGTGGCGACCACCTGGGCCCTCCGAGCCGGAGTGAAGCCGTACACCGTGAACGCGAAGACCTCCGACGCGGCCGTCGAGAAAGCCATGTGTGGTGGTTCGGAAGAACAATCGGCCGTGGTCGAGCCAATTCCCACGTCCATGTCGTCGAGCTGGGTGCAGCCACCGGCCGAGACGCCCGGGCCCGAAGTGGCGGGCCTCGCAAGCGGGCCTCCGCTGGCCACCCAGTCGAACATGGCGACCGGGGAGACCGTCGACGGCGTCCAATGCCAGACCGCCGAACAGACGGTGATTCACGTGCACACGCACCTGACCATCTACGTGAACGGCCAGGCGCGCGTGATCCCCTACGGCATCGGCATCCCCGGCTTCCAGGCCGTCAACGTCAGGGGCGGCCCATTCGTCGAGTCCGGCGCCTGCTTCTATTGGCTGCACACACACTCGACCGACGGCATCATCCACATCGAGTCCCCCGGGCGTCGCGAGCAGTTCACGCTCGGACAATTCTTCGAGGAATGGGGCATCCCGCTCACCAGCACCCAGGTCGGACCGGCGACGGGGAACGTGACGGCGTTCATCACGGTGCCGGGGTATGCGACCGGCATCTACACGGGTGACCCGCGCAACCTGCCGCTGGGCGACCATTACCAGATCCAGCTCGAGGTGGGCACGCCCATCGTGGCGCCCTACAAGGTGCCGAACTGGGGTGGGCTCTAGTTCAGAATCCCGTCGACCGCATGGGCTCCACGTCGCCGCCCTCTTCGAGCAGGCGCTCGTCGACGAGGACCGGTGCCGGCACCGGCATGCGGAGCGCGAGAACGAGGCCGTCCGAAGGCCTGCAGTCGATCAGCTCGCGGCCGGTGGGCGTCATGAGGTCGAGCTCGGCCAGGAGGTTGCCCTCCTCTCGTCCGATCAGGCGTACCGACACGACGTCGATGTGCGCCCGTTGCAGCACCTGCATGAAGAGCTCGTGGGTCATCGGGCGCCGTCCCGGGATCCGGCGTAGGGCCTGGGACATCGCCGTGCCCTCGGGAAGCCCAACGGGGAACACGAGCGTCCGCATCGGTGGCTCGGTCTCGACCAGCGTGACGGAGGGGAACTGAGCCGGCAGATCGAGTGAGACGTCCTCGACGGCCATGACCCGGAACGAAGGGCCGATGGGGGTGGTGGGAGCGGCGGGGGGTCCGGCCGCCGGTGCCGGGTCCGGGATCGCGGGCTCGGTGGCGTCGGCGGCAGCCGGAGCATCGGACGCGGCGTCCGGTTGGAGATCGGTCATATGCGTCTTCGACGCGCGCCGACGCTCAGGGCGAAGCCGATCGCGCTGAAGAAGACCAGCACGGCCGTGCCGCCGTAGCTCACGAAGGGCAGCGGGATGCCAGTGATCGGCATGATCCCCATCGTCATCCCCGCGTTCTGGAACACGCTGAATGCGATGAAGGTAAAGAGACCCGTGCAGACCAGGCGACCGAAGACGTCACGGGAGTTCGTCCCGGCCCGCAGGACGCGCCAGGCGATGACGCCGAGCAGGGCGAGGACGCCGACGGAGCCGACGAAGCCCATCTGCTCGGCCACCGCCGTGAAGATGAAGTCGGTCTGCTGCTCGGGGACGTAGCCCAGGTTCGTCTGGGCCCCATGGCCGATGCCTGAACCGAAGATCCCGCCCGAGCCAATCGCGTTCACGGCTTGCGTCTTGTTGTAGATCGCAGACTGCACGTAGGGGTTGCTGCTGTGGGTGCTCGGGTTGAGGAAGGCAGTCAGCCGGGCGATCTGGTAGTGGTGCAGCAGCCCGCTTTCGACCGCCACGAGCACGACGAGCGCGGTCCCGATGAGGAGCATGACGAGGATGCGGATCGGGAGGCCCGCGACCGCCAGCATGATGAGCAGCACGATGACCATCACCATGGCCGTGCCGAGGTCGGGTTGGATGAGCACGAGGAGGATCGGGATGCCCGCCATGATCAGGAGACGGAAGACGTCTCTCCAGGCCAGCCCTTCATCGTCGCGGCGCGAACAGTAGGACGCGATCGCGAGGATCAGGGCGAGCACGGCGAACTCCGAGGGCTGTATCTGGAGCGGGCCGATGCTGAACCAGCGGGCGGCGCCCTGGGCGCTCGAGCCGACCACGAACACGCCCAGCAGTGAGAGGACGATCAGCCAGTAGAGGACGTTGGCGAGGGGCTCCCAGCGGCGGTAGTCGATGACCGCGATGACCACCATGGTGATGACCCCGAGCACGACGAAGAGCCCCTGCTTCTTGAGGAAGGTCTTGGGGTCCTCACCGTGCGCCAGGAGGGCGCCGCGAGTGGCGGTGTACACCATGATCACGCCGATGGCGGAGACCATGAGCGTCGCCACGACCAGGATGAAGTCGAACGGAGGCACGCTGCGTCGGGCGGCAACGTGTGTTCGGGCGAGTGTGGTCATATGGCGTGAACCGGGACAGAATACCGGCCGTGAGCGCAGCCCTTCTGGCGCCGGTGCAGGCCCTGGTGGCGTCCTCGGGCACCACGACGACGACCGCGCCGGCGTCGTCCACCGGGAACTCGGGGGTGCTGGGGCAGGCCAACCAGGTCGCCGCGCAGGTGGAGCAGGGGGGTGGCTGGCTCTACCACCTCTTGGTGAAGCTCGGGGTGAGCCCGGGCACCGCCTCGACGGTCACGGACTTGATCGTGCGGCCGTTGAGCATCCTGCTCGTCGTCCTGGTAGCGGCTCTGGTGGCTCGGTACGGCGCGAAGTTCATCCGCCGCCTCCTCACCCGGGTCGCGGACAAGGCGGCGTCACGCTCGGGCTCGACTCGGGCCGGCGCCCGGGTCAACACGATGTCCGGCTTGGCGGCGAATCTGTGGCGCTTGTTCGTGTTCGTCGTGGCGGGGGCGATCGTCCTGGGCATGCTCGGCATCAACCTGACGCCGCTGCTGGCGAGCGCGACGATCATCGGCGCGACGCTGGGTTTCGGAGCGCAACAGATCGTGCGCGACTACTTCTCGGGCGCGCTGATGACGATGGAGGACCAGTACAACGTCGGCGACTCGGTGACTGTGAGCGGGGTGACGGGCGTGATCGAGGACGTGACCATGCGCGTGACCCGGTTTCGCGGCGTCGACGGGACCCTCTACGTGATCCCGAACGGCGACATCCGCTTGGTCGGGAACCTGTCGCGCGGTTGGGCGCGTGCGGTGTGTGACCTCACGTTGCCGGGTGCGGCCGCGGTTGACTTGGATCAGGTGCGCTCGGTGATCGCGGGTGCGGCGCACGAGGTGGCGCAACGGCCGGAGTTCGCGGGTCATGTGACCGAGCCGCCTCAGGTGGTCGGGCTGTTGGCGGCGGACTCGGCGACCATCACGATGCGGGTGATGCTCCTGACGGTGCCGTCGCAGCGCGACCCCTTGACGCGGGCGCTGCGCGAGGCGGCGATCGAGGCGCTGGCTCGTGCGGGATTGTGGCCGGCGGACCCGGCGGCGCCCGGCGCTGCAGCTGCGCCGCCCGGCCGCTGATTCGCTGATTCGCTGACGTCAGGACCCGGACGGACGGGCGGCCTCGGCCGCGTGCCACATGGCCTCGACCGGAGGATTCTCCCTGGTCCACAGCACGAGCTGCGCTGCCGCCTGGTGCACGAGCATGCCAAGTCCGTCGAGGGTCGTGGCGCCTGCGGTGGCCGCTTCGGCGAGCCAGGGGGTCTGCCGGGGGGCGTACACCAGGTCGGCGGCGACCTGGCCGGATCCGAGCAGCTGCGGCGCGACCAGCCACGCAGAGGGCCCGCTGACGGCTGCCGCCGCCGCGGCGCCCTCCATCCCGACCGGCGTCGCGTTGACGACCAGGTCGGCGACCGTGGCGGCCTCGGCAATCGCGCCCTCGGTCAGATCGACGACCCGTCCTTCACCGCCGGCGAGGGCTGCCGCCTCGAATGCCCGCCGCGGAGTGCGGTTCACGACGGCGACGTCGGCGGCGCCGGCCAAGGCCAAGGCCAGCACGACCGCCCGCGCCGCGCCGCCGGCGCCGATGACGACGCAGCGCTTGCCCGTCGGTTCGAAGTCGGCGCCGCGGGCGAGCGAGGCGAGGAAGCCCTCGCCGTCGGTGTTGGTGCCGTAGAGGCGACCTTGTCGCTGATGGATG
This sequence comes from uncultured Acidimicrobiaceae bacterium, assembly GCA_963777485.1. Lineage (GTDB taxonomy): Bacteria > Actinomycetota > Acidimicrobiia > Acidimicrobiales > RAAP-2 > Bog-473. Next base: position 1,350,031 of record CAVZQP010000001.1, read on the forward strand.
CAGTTGACCGCGGTGAGCCGTCGTGCGACATCGCTGCACTCGTCGACCAGTGCGGCCACGTCCGCCTTGTGCGGCATCGTGACGGACAGGCCGGTGATGCCGGCGCGGCGCATGGTGTCGAGTGCAGCCGCTGCCTGGCCCCCTGCGACCTCGAAGGCGAACGAACGCCAGGCTCCGGCGAGGCCCAGCGCAGCGAACGCGCTGTTGTGGAGGAGGGGCGAGAGCGAGTGCGCGACCGGACTGCCGATCACGCCGACGACGTGCACGTCCGGTCCGTATTGGGTCCTGGCCGCCTCCATCGTCAGCGCTGCGGGCCCCTGGCTGGCGCCACCCGGATCAGGGGAGGCCACGGGACTTCGCCAGATTTTCGTTGGCCTGCTGTTCGGCGAACGTGTCGGAGAACGCCATGACGCCGTTCTTCTGCACCAACGTGAAGTACAGCCAGGCACCCGCCGGCGGATTGAGGGCGGATTTCAGTGCGGTCACGGAGGGCATGCAGATCGGGGTGGGCGTGAGGCCTTTGTTGAGATACGTGTTGTACGGCGACTTGATCTGCAGGTCCTGCGACGTCACCGGGCCGCCGTCCTGGCCGATCGCGTACAGCACGGTCGAGTCCATCTGCAGCGGCATGTCATTGGCCAGCCGGTTGTAGACGACGCGGGCAACCTTGGGCATGTTGAAGGTGTAGTAACCCTCTTTCTCGGTGATCGAGGCCACGGTGATGACCTGGTAGGGGGTCATCCCGAGGGCAGCCGCCGACGCCGTGCTCAGCCCGGCGCCCTGGGCGTAGCGGTCAAAGCGGGTGACCATGTCCTGCACGATCGTGAGGTCCGTCTCGCCCGGGAGGATGAGGTATTGGCCGATCCCCAGCATGCCTTCCAGGTTGTCGGACCCGGGCGGGGAGAAGATCGAATGCACGGCGCCGCTCGACGCCGTCTTCTCGAAGCTCGTCGCGCTATGACCGGAAACGGCCGATATCTCCGTGGCCACCTCTGAGAGTGTGTTTCCGGGTCGCACGTCGACCGGGTAGATGTTGGGACCCGCCGCCAGCAGGGCACGCACCTCGGCGAAGGTCTGGTTCTGGTGCATGGCATAACTGCCGGACTGCACCGTCGGAGTGCCGTGGAAGAAGTTCGAGACCTGGAAGGCCAGAGAGCTGCCGATGACGCCCTTGTCGCTGAGCGAGTTGATGACCGAGTCGGTCGACTCCCCCGGCTTGACCGTGACGACGACCTGCTTGCCTGGCGGACCCAATGCGTTGGACTCGAGTTCGTACCAGAGGACGAAACCCAAGATCACCACGAGCACCGCGCCGGCGACGAGGGCAAGGATCCGCCGCCGGCGGCGCATCTGGGCTTGCCGGCGGGCACGTCGCTCGTGCCGCTCCTCGGGCTCCTCGGGCTCCCCGGGCTCCTCCAGGTACGCGGGCTTGGAGGCTTCGTACTCGGCTGGATCGTCGCCGTCAGGAGGTCGGGCGCGATCCTCGGCGTCGGGCCGCGGCCACGGCAGATCCCCCTCGTCCTCGGGGCCGATCACGCGCGGTCCAACCAGGCCTGTAACAGCACCATGGCAGCCGCGCTATCGATCACCTCGCGTGCGGCCTTGCCTTTCCGACCGGACGCCGTAAGCGCGCGCTGCGCCTCCGTGGTGGTGAACCGCTCGTCGGCGGTTTCGACCGTGACACCGAGGGGCTCGAGGGCCGTCCGCAGTGCCTCCGTCTCCTCGAGTGCTGAGCGAGCGGCTGGCCCGGCGGCGCCCGACAGGCTGAGCGGCAGGCCCACGACGACCACAGAGGCCTCGATTTCCTGCACGGCGTCGACGATGGCGGCCCGGTCGCGCACAGCGTCTCCGCTGCGCTCGACAGTCCCCCACGGGCTCGCGATCGTCCGCCTGCTGTCGCTGTAGGCCACCCCGATGCGGCGAGACCCGAGATCGAGGGCAACGACCCGGCCCGTTGCAGCCTCTCGGGACGCGTCAGCGTGTTCGGAGTGCCGCGCCGCCCCGCTCACTCGGATTGGGACAGGAGACGCCGTGCCTCTTCCAACGCGTCGTCGAGCTTGGACGGGTCCTTCCCGCCGGCCAGTGCGGACGGCGAGCCGGGGCGGCCGCCTCCACCGCCGCCCACGATCGGGCCCAACGTCTTGACCAGCTCGACCGCGTCGGGCGTGCCGTCGCTCGCCGCCGCGATCGACACCTTGGACCCGTCCGCAGAGCCCCCGAGAACGACGGCCCGGATGCCGTCGTGCCGCAGCACCGCCTCGGCCAGCGACTGGAGATCCTTGCCCTCGACCTTGTCGCGCCGGGCGACGACCACACCGCCTTCGCCGGCCCGTTCCGCGAGCGTCTTCGCCTCCACCTCGCTCGACTGCTGGCGCAGCGCGGCGAGCTCTTTCTCCGTGTCACGCTGGCGTTCGGTGAGGCGCCCAATGGCGGCGACCAACTCGTCGGGCTCGGTGCGGAGCGCTTCGGCCGCCGCACGGACGAGCTCCTCACGTTCCTTGGCCCGTTGCAGCGACGCCTTTCCGGTCAGGGCGAAGACACGCCGCGTGTTCGAGCCGATGGAACCTTCCGAGAGCAGCGTGATCGGCCCGATCTGGCCGAGGGAGTCGACGTGGGTGCCGCCGCAGAACTCGAGGGACGTCGTCCCCGCGCGCACGACGCGCACCGACTCGCCGTACTTGTCGCCGAAGAAGGCGATGGCGCCCATCTTCTCCGCCTCGAGGCGCGTCGTCTCGGTCGTCTCCACGTGCACGTCGGCGAGCACGGCGTCGTTGGCCGCTTCGAACACCGCGTCGAGCTCCTGTCGGGTCGGCTGGGCATGGTGCGAGAAGTCGAATCGCAGGTAGTCCGGGCCGACGAGCGAGCCCTGTTGGCGCACGTGCTCGCCGAGGACGGCCCGCAGGGCCGCGTGCAGCAGGTGGGTCGCGGTGTGGTTGCGCCGGATGGCCTCCCGGCGCTCCACGTCGATCGTCGCCAGCGCGTCCTGCCCGGCCGTCATGTCCCCGCTGAGCCGGGCCTTGTGCGCCACGAGTCCCGGCAGCGGGTACTGCGTGTCGTAGACGTCGGCGATCCCGCTCTCGGTGACGATCGTCCCGGTGTCGCCGACCTGGCCACCCTGTTCGGCGTAGAAGGGCGTCCGGTCCAAGAAGACCTCGACGGAGCGCCCGGAGGAGGCCTCGTCGCCACCGGGCCGGGGGTCGCCGGCGTCGCCCGCGTTGGCGCTGTCGCGGTGATCGCCCGAACCCTCGAGCACGGCCAGCACCCGGGCCGGGACCTCGTAGTTCTCGATGCCCCGGCCGACGAAGGCCGTGGCGCCTTCTTGTTCGAGCAGGGAGCGGTACGCGGCCTCGTCGCCGGCACGCACGGACTTGGCGGCGGCGCGCGCCCGTTCGCGTTGCTCGGCCATGGCCTTGTCGAAGCCGGCCCGGTCGACCTCGACGCCGGCGTCGCGGGCCAGCTCCTCGGTCAGCTCGACCGGGAAGCCGTGCGTGTCGTGCAGGGTGAAGGCCACGTCGCCGCCGAGCACCTTCGTCCCGGTGGCGATCGCCTCTTCGAGGCGGCCGAGGCCGGCGCGCAGGGTGCGGTCGAAGCCGGCCTCCTCGCGGGCGATGACGTTGACGATCAGGTCGTGCTGCGCGCGCAGTTCGGGGTAGGCGTCGCCGAGGACATCGGTGGCGGCCTGGACGAGCGGCGGCCCTATGGGCTTCTCGACGCCGAGGCGGCGGGCGGCCAGAACGGCCCGGCGCACGACGCGGCGCAACACGTAGCCGCGACCCTCGTTGGCGGGCAGCACGCCGTCGGCCACGAGCATGGAGAAGGCGCGGCCGTGGTCGGCGAGCACACGCAGGGCGACGTCAGTGCGTTCGTCGACCCCATAGGCGGTGCCGACAATGGAGGCCGCCGTGTCGATGATCGGCACGAACAGGTCGGTGTCGAACACAGAATCGACACCTTGGAGGACGGGCAGGTTCCGCTCGAGACCGGCCCCCGTGTCGATGTTCTTGCGCGGCAGGTCGGTGAGGACGCCGGCCGCGTCGCGGTCGAACTGCATGAAGACGAGGTTCCAGATCTCGACGAAACGGTCGTCGCCGCCGTGCTTGGGCCCGCCGCCGTGCCCGTAGGCCTCGCCTTTGTCGAAGAAGATCTCCGAGTCGGGGCCGCAGGGGCCGGTCTCGCCCATGGACCAGAAGTTGTCCTCGTCGCCCATGCGCTGGACCCGCTCGGGCCTGATGCCGACCTTGTCGATCCAGATCTGCTCGGCCTCGTCGTCGGAGTCGTGGACCGTGATCCAGAGGCGGTCGCCGTCGTGGCCGAGGATCTCGGTGAGGAGCTCCCAGGCCATCGGAATTGCGTCGGCCTTGAAGTAGTCACCGAAGCTGAAGTTGCCCAGCATCTCGAAGAAGGTGTTGTGGTACGTGTCGGTGCCGATGATCTCGATGTCGGGCGTGCGGAAGCACTTCTGGATGCTGGTGGCACGCGGCCAGGGCGCGGGCTCCTCGCCCACGAAGTACGGCTTGAACGGCACCATGCCCGCGATCGTGAAGAGGACCGAGGGGTCGTGCGGGATCAGGCTGGCGGAAGGGACGATGGCGTGGCCGCGGTCGGCGAAGAAGCGCGTGAAGGCCGCCCTCAATCCGTTGGCGTCCATCGCCCCAGCTTACCGGCGTGAAAAGGCGGTTTGAGGCGGGCGAGAATGGCTGATCAGCTGCTGGCCATCCCCACGATCGGCTTGTTCAGGGTGATGCCGCCGGTGGAGCCGAAGAAGGGCGCGTCGCCGTAGGTGAAGACGCCGCCGTCGGACGCGACGAGCCAGTAGCCGCGGTCGTCGGGGGTGGCGGCCATGCCGACGACCGGCTTGTTGAGGCGGATGGCGCCGGCCGAACCGTAGAACTGCGCGCTGCCGTAGGCGAAGATGCCGCCGTCGGCGGCGACCAGCCAGTATCCAGCGCCGCCGGGTCCCGGGGCCATGCCCACGATGGGCGAGTTGAGCGAGATGGCGCCGGTGGAGCCGTAGAACTGCGCGTCGCCGTAGGCGAAGATGCCGCCGTCGGACGCGACGAGCCAGTAGCCGGCGCCATCGGGTGTGCCGGCCATGCCGACGATCGGGCGGTTGAGCCGTGTGCCGCCGGTGGAGCCGAAGAAGTGGGCGTTGCCGAAGCTGAAGATGCCGCCGTCGGACGCCACCTCCCAGTAACCCCCGCCGTCGGGTGTGCTCGCCATGCCCACGATCGGCTGGTTGAGCGGACGGCCGCCCATGGAGCCGAAGAAGCGGGCGTCGCCGTAGGAGAACAGGCCGCCGTCGGAGGCCACGAGCCAGTAGCCGTTCGTGCTCGGGGTGGAGGCCATGCCGACGACCGGCTTGTTCAGCGTGATGCCGCCGGTGCTGCCCCAGAAGCTGGCGGTGCCGAAGTCGAAGACCCCCCCGTCGGAGGCGACGAAGCGGTAGCCCCGGCCGCAGTTCAGGTCGCCCCCGAGCCCGTAGTGGTCGGCGGAGGAGATGGCGGAGATGCCCTGTGAGTTGGCCACCGTGATGTCGACGCACATCGGCATGGAGGCGTTCGGGGGGATCACGGCGATGGAGTTCTCGGACTCGGAGACGATCTGACCGGCGCCCGCGGAGCCGAACGTGACGGACGTGGCGTTGGCGAACCCTCCGCCGAACACCGTGATGGCGCTGCTGCCGCTGATCGGCCCGGTGATGGGGCTCACCGCCGAGACCGACGGGCAGCCGTCGGCTCCCTGGAGGGCGATGGCGAGGTTCTGGTCGATCGGGGTGCCGAAACCGGAGGCGGCGTCGAACCCGGCTGTCGCCTGGTACTGGTTGCCGTTGGTAACGGTGAAGTCGTTGTTCTTCAACTGAATATCGGTGAAGTTCGACGGGTTGCCGTTGGCGTACAGGTTCGGCGCCACCATGCCGAGCGTGCCGAAACAGCCCTGGTTCGTGTCCGCGAAGAGCCCCGCGTTGGTGGGGGACGAGACGCTGGTGCCTCCCACGCCACTCCAGAACCCGTCGAAGTACACGACCACGCTGCTGTTCTGGTTGTCGGCGGGGTACGAGAGGTCCGGGACCGCCCGGTGCGCGTTCGAGCCGGGTTGGTAGGACGGTCTCGACCAATGCGAGGAGTAGCCGCCGCCGCCGGCCCCGTTCCTGAGGGAGCCCTCGCTGACCTCGTAGGCGCAGCCGGGGAAGCCTTGGCATCCGTTCCACACGGTCTGGTTCGCCACGCCGGCGGCCGTCAGGGTGGTGCCGCCGGCGCTGATCACGTCGGGCTGGGCGCCGGGATCGTCGACGGCCAGAGCCGTGCTGTTGTTGCCGTTGGGCGGGTTGAAGCAGTCCTCCGAGCCGGAGTCACCCGAGGCGGCGATCAGCGTCTGTCCCTGCATGGCCATGCGCTGAAAGATCGAGTTCTCGGTGTCGAGATCGTTCGGGGGCACGATGGTCTCGCAATTCCCCCAACTCGTCGTGACCACTTGGGCCGAGTCATCGCTCGCAATGCGGTTGAACAGGTCGAAGGAGACGGTGTCGCCGGCCACGTTGGGTGCCTGGTAGACGACAAGGGAGGCGGACGGCGCGTTGAACGCAGCGAGCTCGGTGTCGAGCGCGGCTTCGCCTTGTCCCGTCGGCGCTCCGTTCGCACCCCCGTCGACATTGACGTTCCGGATGGAATTGGTGAGCCCGTAACACGACTGGAACGCCGCAACGTCGCTCGAGAGGTACTTCTCGAACTCGACGATGGCGATGGTCTGGCCGATCCCGGTACGCCCTTGCCCGAAGAGCTGGCTGAGCCCGAAATCGTTTGCGAGCGTCGTAGACGTGTACAACCCCGGGCCTGCCTGCGAGGCCGCCGCACCACACGCCTGGGGCGTGCCCGCGTGCGGCGCGAGGTCGTGGCTGTTGTCGGCGCCGCTCGGTGCCGTTGGTGCCGTTGGCGCCGTTGGTGGCGCGGTCGCGGAGTTGCTTGTCGAGTTCGGCGCGGCTGTGCCGGGACCGGAGCCGTTGGTCGACGGCGGCGAGTGCTTGCGCAGCATCGAGTGCTCCGTGAACAGGCCGTCCAGGCCGACGACGCCGGTGACCAGTCCCGTCAGCGACGAGGGCACCTGCGGCGACGCGGTGTTGACCAGCGCCCGCGACCCGCCGGAGGGTTGCACCTGTTCGAGAGGCGTCCCGAAGGCTGCCGACACGACGGCCGCTGTGCCGCTCACCGGCAGCAAGATGCTGCCCGCAGCCGGCGTCCCGACCGTGAGGCCCTCGCTGCGGAGCGCCGACGACACCTGCGACACCGTGGACGGCGAAGGGCCGTACGTCGCAGCGAACTGCGCCGACGTCAGGTAGCGGTGGTACTCGGGCGAGCCGGGGGTGGACACCGCCGCGACCGCTTGGGTGAGGCCGGTCGGGTCCTGTCCCGCCAGCACGACGTCGAGGTCGAGCACCTGGCTCGACGGCGCAGCGCCCAGGTGCGCCGTGCCGGCCGGAAGGTTTGGCGCCGCCTGGGGCAGCGTGACCTTGGGCTGCAGCGCGGCGCCGGCGACGCCCGACGTGCTCAGGTCGAGGCCGGCGAACGCGACCGGCCCCAGCGCCCCGGCACACAGGGCGACCGCGAGCAGTGCCCCGCTGCCGTTTCGACGCTTCACGAACCGCTCTCCCTGCCTCGGTCTGTCTCGGTCTCGCTCATGCCAGCCGTGCCCGTTCCCCCCGGATCCCGGTCTTGGGGCGATGGCTCGTAGTACACCCGACCCTCGAGCGCCTCAGGACGATACTGCTGGTCGACGGCTCCAGACGGGTCATCGTGCGGGTACACGTAGCCCTCGCCGTGCCCGAGGCTGGCGGCGCCTTTGTAATGGGCGTCGCGCAGGTGGGTGGGGACCTCTTGGACCACGCCCGAGCGCACGTCCGCCTGGGCCCGTCCGAGCGCCACGAGGACGGCGTTGGATTTCGGTGCCCCCGCCAGGTAGATCACGGCCTCGGCCAGGTTCAGCGCGGCCTCGGGCAGCCCGACGTACTCGACCGCCCGCGCCGCCGCCTCGGCAACCAGCAGTGCCTGCGGATCGGCAAGCCCGATGTCCTCGCTGGCGAGGATCACCATGCGCCGGGCCAGGAAGCGGGGATCCTCCCCGCCTTCGATCATGCGGGCCATCCAGTAGAGGGCGGCGTCCGCGTCCGACCCGCGCACGCTCTTGATGAGCGCGCTGATCTGGTCGTAGTGCTCGTCGGCCCCCTGATGGAACAGGCGGCCGTCGCGGGCGCGCGCCATGTCGTCGATCGTGAGCTCGACCCGATGGTCGGCCGCCGGGTCGTCGGCGGCGGCGGGTCGGGCGAGCGCCACGGCCACCTCGACCGTCGTGAGCGCGGCCCGGGCATCGCCCTCACAGGCCGCCACCACGGCGTCGATCGCGTCGTCCGCGGCGTCCGCGTCCTCCAGTTCCAGGCCACGCAGCACGAGCGTGCGCAGGTTGTCCGGCGACAAGGGGTGCAGCCGCCACAGGGAGGCCCGGCTCAACAGGGGCGGATTGACCTCGAAGAAGGGGTTCTCCGTCGTGGCTCCGATGAACACGACGAGGCCGTCCTCGACGGCGGGGAGAAGCACGTCCTGCTGGGACTTGGAGAAACGGTGCACCTCGTCGATGAAGAGAATCGTCCCCTGGCCGTGCTCGCCCAGGCGGCGGTCGGCGTCGGCCAGGGCTTCGCGCACGTCCTTCACGCCGGCGCCGGTCGCCGAGAGCGTGGTGAAGTGCTTGGCGCTGGCGTCGGCGAGGAGGCGGGCGAGCGTCGTCTTGCCGGTGCCGGCGGGGCCCCAGAGAATGGCGGAGCCCACCCGGTCCGACTCGGCGAGGACGCGCAAGGGGGCACCGGGGCCGACGAGATGCTCTTGGCCCACGACCTCATCGAGCGTGCGGGGGCGCAGCCGGGCGGCCAGCGGGGCCTGACGGCGCAGGCGGCGGTCGGCGGCGTCGGCGAAGAGGCTCACGACGCGCCGAACGCCGGCACCGGGGCCGGCATCGAGTCAGCTCGGGGAGGGGTTGGCCTCTTCATCGTCACCTGCTGCGGTGGGGGAGGTGCCGGGTGGTCCGGTCGCTACCGCAGGTGAAGGCGAAGGCGCATGCGGCACGGCGACCCGGATCCCCAGCTCCGCGAGCGACGCGGCCGGCAACGGCGTCGGCGCGCCCGTGAGCGGGTCCGCGCCCGACTGCGTCTTGGGGTACGCGATGACTTCGCGGATGTTCTCCTCCCCGGCCAGGATCGCGGCGAGGCGGTCCACGCCGAACGCGAACCCCGCGTGCGGCGGCGCGCCGTAGCGGAACGCGCCGAGCAGGAACCCGAACCGGCGCTCGGCCTCCTCCGCATCGATCCCGAGCGCCGCGAAGACCTGTTCCTGGATGCCCCGGCGGTGGATACGCACACTCCCCGACCCCAGCTCCCACCCGTTGAGCACCAGGTCGTATGCCTGCGAGCGCACCCGCAGCGGATCGCTCTCCAACAGGGGGAGATCCTCCGCGTAGGGCATCGTGAAGGGGTGGTGCGCCGGCGTCGGCGAGCCGTCCGCCGAAGCCTCGAACATGGGGAAGTCGACGACCCACACGTAGCGGTGCGGGCCCTCGCTCACCGGCGGTGCGCCGATGGCCGTGCGCAGGGTTCCGAGCACCAGGCACGCGGTCGCGTACTTGTCGGAGACGGCTAGCACGAGGTCCCCCGGCTCCGCCTTCGTCGCCGCGAGCAGCCCGACCGTCTCCTCGTCGGAAAGGTGGCGCGCCAACGGGCCGTCCAGGGGCGCCGGGCCGTCGGAGACGCGGAACCACGCCATTCCGGCCGCGCCGGCCTTCTTCGCCTGGTCGATCAGGTCCTCGATCCGCGAGCGCGGGAAGTCGGCGCCGCCTTCGACCCGCAGCGCCTTGACCGTGGGCGAGGAGAAGGCCTTCACCTCCGTTTCCTCGAACACGGGCGACAGGTCGATCAGCTCCATGCCGAAACGCAGGTCGGGCTTGTCCGTGCCGTAGCGGTCGAGGGCCTCTGACCATGTCATGCGCGCTATCGGCGGCGGACGCTCGCCGGTGGCGGCCTCGGCCGCATCGAGCACGGCGTCGGAGACGAAGCCCATGACGTCGTCCTGGCTGGCGAAGGAGGCCTCCATGTCGAGCTGCATGAACTCGAACTGGCGGTCGGCGCGCAGGTCCTCGTCGCGCAGGCAGCGGGCGATCTGGTAGTAGCGGTCGAAGCCGCCCACCATGAGCAGCTGCTTGGCCAGCTGCGGGCTCTGCGGCAACGCGTAGAACGACCCGTGGTGCAGGCGCGATGGCACCGAGAACTCCCGTGACCCTTCGGGCGTCGGCGCCCAGAGCAGCGGCGTCTCGATCTCGACGAAGCCCTGCCGGTCCATGGCGGCCCGGATAGCCGCGTTGACCCGGGCCCGCAGGCGCAGGTTCTTCTGCATGCGCGGCCGGCGCAGGTCCACGTAGCGGTACTTCAGGCGTACCGGCTCGTCGGACTCGGCCCGCTCGTCGACCGAGAAGGGCGGGACCTCGGCCTCGTTGAGGACCTCGACCGTGCAGTCGCCGATCTCGATCTCCCCCGTGCCGATACCGGGGTTCACCGTGCCCTCCGGCCGTTCGCGCACCGTTCCGCTCACCGCGATGACCCACTCGGAACGGACGTCGGTGGCATGGTCGATCACGCACTGCACGATGCCGGTGTGGTCGCGCAGATCGACGAAGGCGAGATGCTCGCCGTGCTCGCGCCGCCTGGCCACCCAGCCGCACAAACGCACCTCTTTGCCGACGTCCTCCTTGCGGAGCACCCCGCACAGGTGAGTGCGCAACGCCGTGGGTCGGTTCTCTTCGTCGGGTTCGGTGGTCACGTGCTTTCAGGGTCGATGTCGGGGGTCGGTGTCGGGGATGACGGTTGCGATCGGGAGGTCGTCTGTATTCGAGCTGTTCCGGGAGTCAGGATGCGTCTGCGTTGCCGCCGGCGCCACCGGCGCCGGTGATACGGCCGACGAACGACCTGACCTCGTCCACAATGGCAGCTCGGGGCACACTGCGCTGCTCCTCGTCGCTTCGCAGCGGTCGCAGGCCGACCACGCCGGCCTCGAGCTCTTTCGGGCCTATGACCAGGGCAACCAGCGCGCCCGACCGGTCGGCGGACTTGATCTGGGACTTCATCGAGCGCTCGTCGAAGGCCCGGTCGGCCCGCAACCCGGCTCGCCGGAGCTCCGCCGTCAGCGTCAAAGCAGACTCCCCGCCCGCCGTGTCGATGACGTAGGCGTCCAAGGGCGGCGCCGCGACGGGGAACACACCCTCCGCGTCGCAGGCCAGCAACACCCGCTCGACGCCGATGCCGAAGCCGATCCCCGGTGTGGGCTGGCCCCCCAACATCTCGACCAGCCCGTCGTAGCGCCCACCCCCGCCGACCCCGTTCTGCGCCGCGTCAAGGGCGCGAGCCGCGAACTCGAACGTCGTCCTCGTGTAGTAGTCGAAGCCCCGGACCAGCCGATGGTCGATCGCATACGGCACGCCCAACACCTCCAGTCCCGCCCGCACCCGCGCGAAGTGCGCGGCGCACGGGTCGCATAGGTGGTCCAGGAAGTGGGGCGCGTCCTCGGTGGCCTTCCGGCATTCGTCCGTCTTGCAGTCGAGCACCCGCAACGGGTTCTCCAGGTGGCGCGCCCGGTGCGCCGGGCAGAGCTGATCGGCCCGCTCCGCCACGAACGAGCCCAGCAGCGCGACGTAGCCGGGTTTGCAGACCCCGTCGCCCATGGAGTGCAGTTTCAGCTCGACCTCGCGCAGACCCAGCCCGGCGAAGAAGTCGTGGGCCAGCGAGACGACCTCCACGTCCAGGTCGGCGTCGGCCGGCCCGAGCGCCTCCACTCCGAGCTGGTAGTGCTGGCGATAGCGCCCGTGCTGGGGGTTCTCGTGGCGGAACGAGGGCGCGGCGTACCAGGCCTTCCACGGCGGGACGGGGTGGTGCTGCACGAACGCTCGGACGACCGGCGCCGTACCTTCGGGCCGCAACGCCATCATCTGGCCGTCGCGGTCCTCGAAGACGTACATCTCCTTACCGACCACCTCGCTGCCCTCGCCGATCCCGCGCAGGAACACGCCGGCGTGCTCGACGATCGGTGTCAGGACCAGCCCGTAGCCGGCGCCCTGCACCAACGCAGCGAACCGCGTCACCGTCGTCTCCCAACGCGAGGACTCGGGCCAAAGCACGTCGTGCATGCCCTTGGGCGTCCGCAACCCGCCTTCGGGCGCGACAGATCCCGACGTCACAGAAAACGCCTCACGGCCGGGGAGCTAAGCCTTCTTGCCAGGAAGCTGACGATAGGCGTCGAAGACACCGTCGAGGTGCTTCAGAGCGGAGATCAACGAGTGCAGATGCGTCGGGTCGGCCAGTTCCACGTCGAAGGCCATCCGCGACACCCGGTCCGGCGTCGTCGCCGTCCGCGCCGCCACGATGTTCAAGTGGTGCTCGCTCACCACCCGTGACACGTCAGCCAGCAACCGTGACCGGTCGAACGCCTGCACCTCGATCGTCGCCACGAAGACCCCGTCGTTCCCCCGGTCCCACTCGACGTCGATCAGCCGCTCCCGCGACCGGTCCGCCAGGGAGGCGGCGTTCGCACAGTCCGCCCGGTGCACCGACACCCCGCGGCCCTGCGTCACGAACCCCACGATCTGGTCCCCCGGCACCGGCGTACAGCAGCGGGCCAGGTGGATCATCACGTCGTCGAGCCCCTCGACGAAGACCCCGGCCCCCGTTCGGCGCCCGCCCGACGGCCGCGTCCGGGTGACCCCCGACAGCACCGTTGTGGGCAGCTGCTCGTCGTCAGCCTCGCCGCTCCGCAGCACCTTGGTCAGGCGCTGGACGATCGACTGCGCGGAGACCTGGCTCTCGCCGATGGACGCGTACAGCGCGTCCAGGTCGGCCAGGTTCATCTGCTCGGCCACCTGTTCGAGCGCCGCCGAGCCGAGCAACTTGTGCAGCGGCAGCCCCTCACGGCGCAGCGCCCGAGCCAGATCCTCACGGCCGTTCTCGATGGCGTCCTCACGCCGCTCCCGCGAGAACCACTGGCGGATCTTGTTGCGGGCACGCGTCGATGCCACGATCTGCAACCAGTCCCGTGACGGCCCCGCCGTCGGCGACTTCGACGTGAAGATCTCCACGGTGTCCGCCGACGAGAGCGGCGTCTCGAGCGGCACCAGCCGACCGTTGACGCGGGCGCCGATGCAGCGGTGCCCGACCTCGGTGTGGATGGCGTACGCGAAGTCGACCGGCGTCGACTTGGCCGGCAGCGCGATCACCTTGCCCTTCGGCGTGAAGACGTAGACCTCGTCCTGCTCGAGGTCGAGCTTCAACGCCTCCAGGAATTCGATCGGGTCGTCGGTCTGCCGGTCGAAGTCGGCGATGCGCTGCAGCCACTGCATCTCGGAGGAGTGGTCCTCCTTGGACTTGTAGCCCCAGTGGGCCGCGATGCCGTACTCGGCCCGGTGGTGCATCTCCGACGTGCGGATCTGCACCTCGACCGGCTTGCCCTCGAGCCCGATGACCGTCGTGTGCAGCGACTGGTACATGTTGAACTTGGGCGTGTTGATGTAGTCCTTGAACCGCCCGTGCACCGGCGCCCAGATGGCGTGAATCGCCCCTAGCGCCGCCCAGCAGTCCTTCTCGGACTCGACCACGACCCGGATGGCGACCAGGTCGTTGATGTCGTCGAACTCCTTCCCCCGCACGACCATCTTCTCGTAGATCGACCACATGTGCTTCGGCCGCCCGGTGACGTCGGCGTCGATCCCCATCTCGGTCAGCCGCTCCCGCACGTGGACGAGCACGTTCTCGAGATACTCCTCACGCTGCGGCGCCCGGGCCGCCACCATCTGCTCGATCTCGGCGTACCGCTTCGGGTGCAACGTCGCGAACGCCAGGTCCTCGAGCTGCCACCGCACCTGCTGCACGCCCAACCGGTGCGCCAGCGGCGCGTACACGTCGAATGTCTCCTGCGCCGTCCGCCGCTGCTTCCACTCGGGCATCACCGCGAGCGTCCGCATGTTGTGCAGCCGGTCCGCCAGCTTGATCAGCAGCACCCGCCAGTCGTCGGCCATCGCGACGAGCATCTTGCGGATGGTCGCCGCCTGCTGGGCCTCCTTGGAGTCGAACTGGAGGCGGTCGAGCTTCGTGACCCCGTCGACGACCCCGGCCACCCCGTCGCCGAACTGCTCGCGGATGTCGGCGAGCGTGAGCCCCGTGTCCTCCACCGCGTCGTGCAGCAACGCTGCGGCCACCGTCTGTTCGTCGAGCCCCAGCTCCGCCACGATCGTCGCCACGGCCACCGGGTGCGTGATGTAGGGCTCGCCCGACCGCCGGAACTGCCCCTCGTGCGCCCGGAGCGCGGTCCGGCCCGCCTCGACGATCGTCGAGGTGTCGTCCTCAGGCCGGTGGGCGGCGAACTCGGCCAGCAGCGGCGCCAGCAGGTCGGCCAGCGCCTCCGGCTGCCCGTCCGCGCCCACCGCGACCTGCTCGTTCGCGGGAGTCACCCGGGCCAGGGCCACCATCCATCCAGGGTACCCGCCAGGGCAAACACAGCCGGCGCACCTACTGCCCCGGCGCCGGCGCGCTCTTTAGCGCCGCCGCTTGCCCTTGCTCTTGCGCGGCCGCGGCCCGCTGCGGCCCTGCCCCGACCCCCCAGCCGAAGGCCGGTCCATCACGGCGGTCCCCGTTCCGCTGCCGGTCCCGCCACCGCCACCGCCACCGCCACCCGTTCCGCTGCCTCCACCCGTTTCGCTGCCCGAGCCCGGCCGGATGAGGCCACTGCGCTTTGTTCCGCCTGACCGAGCGGCCGCAGTCGCACCGCCCGCGCCCCGGCCCGTCTGGCCGGAGGCCGCCACGCTCATCTGCGTGCTCATGGTCGCGGCGTCGACCGCCGAGTAGAACGCTCCCGTGTCACCGCGCTTCGCCAGCCGGTTGGCGATGTCGACCCACCGCGGCTCGCGCTCCTTCATCATGCTCAGGACCGGCGACGCAATGAAGATCGACGAGTAGGCACCGGAGAGTAGACCGACGAAGAGAGCGAGCCCGTATGACTGCAGCGTTGAGGCCCCGAGGAACTGCGCGCCGATGAGCAGCACCGCCAAGACCGGAAGGATCGCCACGGCGGAGGTGTTGATGGAGCGGGCCAGCGTCTGGTTCATGGACAGGTTGATCAGCTGCGGGTACGTGAGGCGCCCGCTCGTCCCGATGCCCCTGGTGTTGTCGCGCACGCGGTCGAACACCACCACCGTGTCGTAGAGCGAGTAGCCGAGGATCGTGAGGATGGCGACGACCGTGTCCGGAGTCACCTGGAAGTTGAAGATGGAGTAGATCCCGACAGCCACCAGCACGTCGTGGACCATGGCAATGAACGCGGCCAGCGCCATCTTCGGCTCGAAGCGGATGCTGATGTAGATGCCCACAACGATGAAGAAGATGATCAACGCCTTGATGGCGTCGTTGGTGATCGACGACCCCCAGGTCGGGCCGACTGTGGTCACGCTGACCTTGTCAGTGGGCACGGTGGTCGATGTGGTCGTCGTCGAGGTCGAACCCGTCGTGGCATTCGACTTGGCTGTGGTCGTCGTCGCCGCGCTCGTCGTCGTGGTCGTGCCCTGCGAGGACGAGCCGGCGTGGTGGCCGGTGAGGCGCAGCATCGCGTCCTGGACGTTTTGGCTGACCTGGCTCTGGTTGGACTGGGACAGCTTGTTGAGGTCGGATTGGACCGTCAGAGTCTGCTTGCTCCCGCTCCCCAGCAACTGGACGGTCGGGTCGATCACGCCGGTGCCCTTCATGGCGTCGACCGCCTGGGTCTGGGTGATCCCCGGCGCCGCGATCGTCCACTCCGTGCCGCCCTTGAATTCGATGCCCAGGTTGAGCCCACCGCGCAGGATGATCGACACGATCCCGAGGACGATGATCAGCGTCGAAATTGTGAACCAGATGCGTCGCTTCCCCACGAAGTCGAAGCGCGTCTCGCCGCGGTACAGGCGAGCAATTGGGCCGTGGCCCCGCCTGGGCTTTGCCAGCATGGCCCGGGCGGCGTCGTCGACGGTGATCAGCTCGTCCTCGTCGAGGTCCTCCGTGTCGACGTCCTGCTCGAGTTCCTCAACGTCCTCTTCATTCACATCGTCGAGCGCGCTGCCGTCGTCATCACGCGAGCGGTTCTTGTCGTCGCTCACGCGCCACCTCCCCCGCCGGCGCCAACCGGCACGGGGCCGGTCGGGCTTGCAGAGCTCGGGGCCACCTGCAGCCCGGTGGCGATGCTGAACGCGCCGGTGCCCTGCAACCGGGAGCTCTGGCCCAAGAGGATCACGAGCGGACGGGTGTAGAACCACGTCACCGCCATGTCCATGATCGTCGAGAGCCCGAGGAAGAACGCGAAACCTTTCACATTGCCCACCGCGAAGAAGTACAGAACGACCGCGGCGATCAACGACACGAAGTCAGCCGCCCACACGGTGCGCCACGCGCTCTTGAAGCCCCGGTCCACTGACGTACGAACGGATCGGCCTGACCTCGTCTCGTCCTTTAATCGTTCGAAATAGACGATGTACGAGTCCACGGTGATGCCGATGGACACGATGAGACCGGTGATCCCGGCCAGGTCGAAGCTCGGTGCCACTGAAGTGTGACCCAGGGCCGAGATGATCGCCCACAGCATCATGGCCGTGAGGACGAGACCCGAAATGACGACGACGCCAAGGGCTCGGTAATAAAAGAGGACGTACAGCAGGACCAAGAGCAGGCCTGCGATGCCGGCGCCCAGTCCCGCCACGAGCGCCGAGTGGCCAAGTGTCGCCGAAACGGTCTCGGAGGTGGACGCCTTGAGCACGACCGGAAGGGCGCCGTAGTTCATGGCCTGGGCAAGATTGTTGGCGTCCTGCTGGCTGAGGCTCCCCGAGATCTCTCCCGTGCCGCCGAACGACGTGAAGCTGGTCTGCGTCGGTTGGATGAGCGGCGCCGAATAGACCTGGCCGTCGAGCTCGATGGCTAAGGGCAGATGGAAGTTGCTCTGGGCGACGGCGTCCCAGCACTGCGAGCCCGACTGTCCCTTGCAGCTGGCCGGCAGACCCTTGGAGGAATTGGAGAGGTTGTAGTTGACCACCCATTGTCCGGTTTGGTTCTGTGTCGCCTGTGCACTGGTGACGGCACTTCCTGGCAGCACGCTCCCTCCGAGCACGCAGCGGTACCCCGTCGCGAGGCAGTTGTTGCCGACGCCGGGCACGAGGACCGTGCTGTTGGCGTAGTTCGGCTTGGCCGTGCTGGTCGACGGGACCGCCACGTATTGGGGGTCCGGGGGAACGTTGTTCGACGTGAACCCGGCCTGCGACGCGCTATTCGGTTGCACGTTGAGGCTGGACGCGCTGACCGCGTACGAGGGCTGGCAGGCGGGCACGGGGCCAATTCCTCGGGGCGGCGTGTAGTTCTTCGGGGCGTGCTTGGGCACCGACTCCGGGTAGGCGTAACAATCGACTGGCCGGAAGTACAAGCGCGCGGTCTGCCCGATCTGCTTGAGCACTTCCTGCGCGTTCGTCACGCCCGGGATCGACACCGAGATCTGATTCGTGCCCGTCGACTGCACCGTGGCTCCGGACACCCCCAGCCCGTTGACCCGGAGATTCAAGATGTTGACGGTCTCGTTGAGATCAGCCGTCGAGATGTGATTCCCTTCGGCCGTGTAAACGACGGCGACCCCGCCGGCCAGGTCCAGGCCCAGCCGGGGCGACCACTTCGCGGCGAAGACAGCGGCAAACGAGCCCAACGAGATCCCGACGACGACCAGCACGCTGATCAACAACATGCGTCGCTGACGGCGCTGAGCGCGCCCCCCGACTTGGGGCTCACGCCTCTTCAGCCTCCCCGCCGTGCTCACCGGTCGTGGGCGCGCTGTCGCCGCCCACGTCATCGATGTCCTCGTCGGTGCTGCCGCTGCCGTTGGTGCTCGAGCCGGGACGGACGTCCGCGACCGGCGCGTCGTCGCCCGTCCCGACGTCCTCGACGCGCTCGATCTTCTTGGCGATGGCCTGGCGGACGAACACGATCCGCGTCGGCTGCGGCCCGTCGAGGTTCCCGTCGTTCCCGAGTGCACCCGTCAGGAGGGTGTAGCGATCGCCGTGGATCTCGAGGACCGTGCCGATGACGCCGCCCACCGTCTGCACCTCGTCACCAACTTCGATGCCCGAGCCCTGAGCGGCCCGCGCCGCTTGGGCCTTCCGCTGCTGGGGCTTGATGAAGAAGAAGTACCCGAGCACACCGATCGCGAGCAGGGGCAGGAGAGTCAGATACGCGCTGGAGCTCGATGTCGACTTCGAGGCGGCCACAATGAGATGGGCCAGCGCCAGGGACTGTGTCATTGGGGATCCTTGGACTGAAACGGTTGCGAAGCGCCACCCTAGTGCGTGCGTTCACCATCTCTCGGGCGCTCGGAGCATGAAATTGCCGGGTTACGAACGACGTGCCCGGGCGTGGAGGTCCAGCTGGCAAGGCTCTTGGGCCACAAAGGACTGCGGACGGCAAGGCGCGAGGGCGAACGCGGCGGGAGGGCCGCACCGACAGCGCTCCCGCCAACTCCCCACAGACCGCCCCGTCCGGACGTACCGACCCCTACCGCCGAGTCGATCGCGCAGTCGCCTCCCGGCGGGAGTAACGGCCCAGGAGTGTCCTTATGGCGGATTCCGTCAAGAAACCGGTCGGGGCAACCGAACCGCAACCTAAATCAGTCCCTGTTGCGACAGCGCTTGGTCAAAGTACCTCCCATCAGTGCAGTACCCATGGTGATGGCCGGTTCGGAGGGGGACGGCCAGGTGGGAGTCCGTTGAGGGGGAGCGGATTCTTGCTCGGGGGAACACCACGGGGAATGGTGCAGCGAACAAGTGCGCCGGCCTAGCGTCGGTCGGAGGAATCCGGGGGGAACCGACGACCAGGCCGGCGCACTTTTCGCGTCCCTCCACGACCCCAACTCGCCGCCGGTTCGGAGCCATGTCTGGCCTGTGGGCGGCCTGCGAACCTGACACAGGGGGCGCTACATCGAGCGTCCGTGGCCCGAAGTTGGTAAATCGCGTCACAAATACACGATTCACCTGGGGCTTCATGGGCCGACCGATCGTCCCAATTTCACTCCAATTGCCAGTTTGCCCAGTACAGTTGCGTCCTGATGCGAGACGGCCACATCTCGGTGCTGGTCATCGAGGACGAAGTCGACATCCGACAGCTCCTGCGCACGCTCCTGGAGCGAGAGGGCTTTTCGGTGGCCGAGGCGTCCGAGGGCCGCGACGGGGTCCGCCAATTCCACCAGAGCCACCCCGACATCGTGATCCTCGACGTGGGGCTCCCAGACCTCGACGGCTGGCAAGTCCTCGAGCGGATCCGGGACATGAGCGACGTCCCGGTCCTCATGCTCACGGCTCTAGGGACCGAAAGAGACAAGGTGCGGGGTCTCAATGCGGGGGCGGACGACTATCTGACGAAGCCGTTCAGCCGAGTGGAGCTGTTGGCCCGGCTCCAGGCCATCAGTCGCCGGCAGGTGTCGAGGAGCGACCCGGTCACGACCTTCGACGACGGCACCTTGCACGTCGACTTCGTCCACCAGGAGGTCACGATTGATGGCAACGCCATCGTGTTGACCCCGACCGAGTACCGCCTGCTTGCAACCTTGGCCCGACATCAGGGCCAGGTCCTGTCTTCGGACCAGCTCATCGAACTGGCCTGGGACGACCCGAGCGGCCTCGCACCCTCCCGGGTCAAGTACGCCGTGCTGCGGCTCCGGCGGAAGCTCGGGTGGGACGAAGGCGACGACACCCCAATCGAGACCGTGCGGGGATTCGGGTACCGCTACCGCTCCAAGGCGCGGTGACCGAACAACTCCGAACCCGAAGCACCAGAAAAAGGCGTCGCGAGGAGCCGATGCCAGGAACAGCCCTGCCCATCGGCTTCTCGGGATCGATGCGCGTCCGGCTACCGGTGTTTGCTCTCGTCGGGGTCGGGACGGTGCTCATCGCGGTCATCCCGTTCCCCCACGATGCCCGCCGTGAGATCTCCGTCGCCGGCGTCCTCTTCTTCGCACTGGTCGCGGCCGCATTCCTCATTCCGTGGGAGCGACTCCCCGAGTGGGCGTGGCTGAGCATCCCAATCGGTTACATCGCCGTCATCGCGATCATCCGGGACGCGCAGGGCGGCTCCGATTCCGGGCTCGTCGTCGTCTACCTGCTGCCGATTGTGTGGCTGTCGCTCTACGGGCGGCGGCTGCACCTGTTGGTAGGACTGTTCTGTCTCGACCTCGCGTTGCTCATACCCCTGCTGATCGTCGGACCACCGAACTACCCCTCGCTCGAATGGCGCCAGGTCGTGGTCATGGCGACCGTGACGACGCTGATCGCGTCGACCGTCTACACGATGGTCTCGCGCGACCGAGCGGTGCTCAGCGATCTGGCGGATCAGTCGCGGATCTCCCGCCACAATGCCCGCGACGCCGACTACGCACGCGACCGCCTCGAGACCTTGCTCCGCGCCGCCACCGGCAGCGCCATCATGGGTGTCGACCCGGCAGGCACCGTGACCTTCTTTTCTGCCGGCGCGGAGCAGATGCTCGGGTATTTGGCGGCAGAGGTTGTTGGCGTCCGCTCGATCGCCGACTTCATCGACCCGGCCCAGATCGACGAACGGCGCCAAACCATCGACGCCATGCGGACGACGCTCGAGCCCGTCGATGCCGAGGCAGCAGCGGAGGTGCCCTGGACGGCCACCCGCAAGGACGGCCAACTGCGGCGTTGTGTCGTCCGGGTCCGGGCCCTCCCCGTGCCCACACCGGAACTGACCATGGAGTCGGAGAGCGACGAATTCGCGCACGCCAACGGGAACACGGGCTTTGCCGACGCACCCGACCATGCCGAGTCCGGCGGACCGGCGTCGTCGGCCAACGGCGGCTACGTCGTCGTGGCGATCGACGTGACCGAACGGGAGGAGTTGGCGGCCGACCGCGAACGGCTATTCGCTATTCAGAAGGAGGTCACGCAGTCGCTCATCGAACAGAACAACCGGTTGCGCGAGCTGACGCAGATGAAGGACGACGTCGTGGCCACGGTATCGCACGAGCTGCGCACGCCGATCACGTCGATCCGCGGGTTCATCGAACTGCTGCTCGACGCCTCGACCGATCTGACCGAGAGCCAGATGCGCATGCTGCAGACGATCGACCGCAACGCAGAGCAGCTGCAGCGGGTGGCCGAGGACCTCTTGGCCGACCCGGGCGCCGGTCGCGGGCTGCGCGTCGCGTTCATCGAGCTCGACCTGAACCAGTTAGCCGGTGAGGCGGTGCATGCGATCCAGACGTCGGCGACGGTGGCGGGGATCACCCTCAGTATCGAGGAGGGTTACGAGGTGCCGATCTTCGGCGACCCGACCCGGCTGCACCAGTTGCTCGGCAACCTCTTGTCGAACGCGATCAAGTTCTCGCCACGTGGGGGGCGCGTCCACGTGATCGTCGACAGCGTCGACGCCTACGCGCGGGTGCAGGTGCTTGACGAGGGACCGGGGATCCCCGAGGGTGAGCGGGACCAGCTGTTCGAGCGCTTCTACCGGCTGGCGTCGTCGACGGAGATGGGCGTGCCCGGAACGGGCCTTGGGCTGGCGATCGCCAAGTCGGTGGCCGAGGCCCACGAAGGGTTCGTCGACATCGTGGACACGCCCGGGTGGTCCACGACGTTCCGCGTCTTCCTGCCGCTCCGCACGTCGGTCGCTTCTTCTCAGCCGGCGTAACCGTCGTCTGGCCGGGCCGGAGTGCACGCTTCAAGCAGCCAGGAAGCCACCCGACTGGTGAGCCCACAACCGGCCATACACGCCCTCCTGTCCGAACCCGAGCAGCTCCGCGTGCGTGCCTTGCTCGACGATGCGACCACGGTCGAGGACCACGATGCGGTCCAGCCGGGCGATCGTCGCCAGCCGGTGTGCCACGACGAGCGCCGTCGTGCCCTCCATCAGGTTCCACAGGGCCTCCTGAACCAGCGACTCCGACTCCGAGTCGAGGGCAGACGTGGCCTCGTCGAGGACGAGAACTTTCGCTCCCTTGGCCATCGCCTGGGCAATAGCAACCCGCTGGCGCTGGCCGCCCGAGAGCTTCAGGCCCCGCTCCCCCACGACCGTCTGGTAGCCGAGCGGCAGGCGCTCGACGAACTCGTCGACGTACGCGGCGCGGCCGACTGCCTTCACCAGGTCCATTTCGACGCGGCCATGGCCCTGGTCGAGCCCGTAGCAGATGTTCTCCGCGATGGTCCGGTGGAGCATCTGGGGATCCTGGGGGACGTACGCGATGTGCCGGCGTAGCGAGTGCTGCGTGACACAGGCAATGTCCTGCCCGTCGATCTCGATCGTGCCGCCGTCGCGGTCCGCGAAGCGGAGCATGAGCTTGGTCAACGTCGTCTTCCCCGACCCCGAGGGCCCGACCAGCCCGACATGCTCGCCCGGCCTTATGCACAGGTCGA
The DNA here is from genome assembly GCA_963777485.1 of uncultured Acidimicrobiaceae bacterium. Taxonomy (GTDB): domain Bacteria; phylum Actinomycetota; class Acidimicrobiia; order Acidimicrobiales; family RAAP-2; genus Bog-473. The sequence continues at coordinate 1,372,525 of CAVZQP010000001.1, forward strand.
GCCCCTCGAACAACGGCGCGCCATCGCGGTATGCGAAGTGGAGATCGCGGAACTCCACCCGTCCCCGCGACGCGACCAGGTCCGGCGCGTGCGGCACGTCAACGATGTCAGGCAGGGTCGCCGCGATCCCCGCGAATTTGGCGCAACGCCCGATGGCGCGGGAGATCAGACGGATGAATTCGAACGACTCCTCCAGGCTGGTTCCCACGAAGGTCGCGTAGAACAGGATCAGGTAGACGACGCCCGCCGCCGCGACGTGGTGCAGGGCGAGGACGACGCCGACCGCCACCGCAGCCCAGTTGAAGAACGCCATGGCGGTTTCCATCTGCAGCCGTGTCGACGTGAAGATGCGCCGGGCCCGGAAGTCGGCGGTCAGCGAGTCGCCGACCAACCCGCCGACATGGCCTTTCTCCCGGTCCTCCGCGGCCTGCGACCGGACGGTGGTGAGGTTCATGATCGTGTCCGCGATGACGCCGGTGGCGCGTGAGTGCGCGTCGGAGAACTCCTTCTCCGCCGCCACCACACGGGCCATGCGGCGATGCAGCACGATTCCGAAGACGGCGACGAGGGAGGCCATGACGAGCGCGACCGGCCAGGCCACGATCCCGAGTACCACCACGGCCCCGAGCGTCGTGACGCTGATCCGGAGGATGCCCCACACCATGGCGTCGATCAGGTCGACGAACGCCCAGGTCGAGGTCTCTAGTGTCGCGATGACCTCACCCGACGGACGGTCGGTGTGCCAGCCGTGGCTCAGGCCGATGAGATGGTCGTACCCGTTTGTCATGGCGCGACCGAACGAGCGCAGGGTCGCGCCCCAGTTGAGCCAGCCGCCGATGCGGCCGAACACGGTGGCGGCCACGAGGACGAACGCGTAGGCGACGATCAGCGGCGCAAACGACGCAACGTCTGACCCGTGCACGCCGAGGTTGGCGATGCGCCCGAGCAGCGACGCGAAGATAAGCGGTGCCGCGACGGCGTTGGCCAGCGTCCCGAGCACGATGGCCGCAGCGGAGCCCGTGAAGGAGGCGCGGTCGGGCTGCATCTGACGCCAGCAGTACGCCAGGGTGTCCTTGGTCGATGCGTTTGGAAAGAGGGTGGGTTCACCCATGGGAGTCTCCAGTTGGGAACTTCGAGTGGATGGAACGGAGGGCGCACGGGTGGTGCGCCGCGCGGGGCTAGGCCCCTGAAGTGGGAGTTTGCGATCGGCGACGGCGGACTGCGGCAGCGCCGAGATCCGCCTGGGCGGCGATCAGTCCCCCGGGACTTGGCTGGCCGGCGTCAGTGGCCAGTAGGGCAGAGATCGGGCCCGGCCATGCGAACCTTCTCTCCGATTACCCCAAAACCGGGCAGCAGGTCCACGGTGGCGCGCGCCATGAACGACATAGTCGTCAGCTTTCCGGCCATCGGGTCACCTCGCTTCCCGTCTTGTGGTGCGAATTGAAAGGTACCGCATCGGCACGTGGCGCGCACAGAAAATGCAAAGAACTCGCGACGCGCGCACTCGTGCGGACCGTCGGCGCCGGCTTCGTCAGAAGAGCGGCGGCGTATTCATTGCGTCGGGCGCCGACTCCGGCCCGACATGACCCAAGTGCACCCAGGCCCTCTTTGTCGCCACACGTCCTCGCGCCGTCCGTTGGATCAGCCCGCTTTGCAGCAGGTAAGGCTCGTAGGCGTCCTCGATCGTGTCGGTCTCTTCCCCCACGCACTGTGCCAGCGTCGTCAACCCCACCGGCTGGCCGCCGAATCGGTCGCACAGCGTGACAAGGATCGAACGGTCGACCTTGTCGAGGCCCAGTTCGTCGACGCCGAACAGCTCGAGGCCCTCGCTGGCGGTGGCCCCGTCGATGTACCCCTCGCCGCGCACCTCGGCGAAGTCCCGCACCCGTCGAAGCAGCCGGTTGGCCACCCGCGGTGTGCCGCGGGAGCGCTCCGAAATCCGGATCGCCCCTTCCGAGTCGATCTCGACCTTCAAGATCCGGGCTGAGCGCTCCACGATGGCCCGCAGGTCCGCCGGGGCGTAGAGATCGAGCCGGCCCACGAAGCCGAAACGGTCACGCAAGGGGCCCGACACGAGGCCCGTCCGGGTCGTCGCCCCGACCAGGGTGAAGCGGGGCAGGTCGAGACGGATCGAGCGGGCGGTCGGGCCCTTGCCGATCAGGATGTCGAGCCGGCCGTCCTCCATCGCCGAATAGAGCATCTCCTCGACCGAGCGGTGCAGCCGGTGGATCTCGTCGATGAACAGCACGTCGCCGTCCTGGAGGTCGGTCAGCAGCGCGGCGAGGTCTCCAGCCCGTGTGAGCACGGGGCCGGCCGTGATGCGGAACCCGGCACTCATCTCGGTGGCGACGATCCCCGCCAGGGATGTCTTGCCGAGACCCGGCGGGCCCGCGAAGAGCAGATGGTCAACCGGCTGGCGGCGCTGACGGGCCGCCTGCAGCACGATGCTGAGGTGTTCGACCAACTCGGACTGCCCGACGAACTCGGCCAACGTCCGGGGCCGAAGCCCGACTTCCTCGAGCTCCTCGTCGGAGGAGGCGGCGGCAGGGTCGACCACCCGGGACCCGGCCCCGTCGTCGTCGAGGTCCCCCACGCTGCCGCTCGCCGCGCCGCCAGCCGCTTCGCCGTCGACACCTTCAACGGCTAGGACCTCTCGGCGTCCCTTCGGACTCACCGTGACGCGAGCTCGCGCAGCGCCAGACGGAGCATCTCTTCCACGCCGACATCGTCGCGTAGCCCGTCGAGTGCGCCGCGGATCTCATCCGCTGCATAGCCGAGCTCGCTCAGCGCGGCCCGGGCTTCGGCTCTCGACGTGCGGCTGGCCCGTACCATCGGGTCGCCATCCGCCAGGGCGCGCGAAGCGGGATCCAACGAGAGGTCTGGCAGGTCCAACCGGCTCTTCAGCTCGATCAACAGCCGCGCCGCGGTCTTCCGTCCCACCCCCGGCACGGTGCACAGCGTGTCCAGGTCGTCTTCCAGCACCGCCGTCGACAAGGCGGCGGGCGAGAGCATCGCCATGATGGCCAGCGCCAGTGCCGGCCCCACGCCGTGGGACCCGACGAGCACCTCGAAACAGCGGCGCTCGTCGTCGTGCACGAAGCCGTAGAGGACGATCGCGTCTTCACGCACGTGGGTGTGCACGTAGAGGGTCGCTTCTTTCTCGGCCCCGCCCGCCACCATCGTTGCCGCCGCCGAAGGCGTGACCGTCACCCGATAGCCGACACCCGCGACGTCGACGATCACCTCACACTCACCGGTTCGAAGCACCACCGGGCCTCGAAGCAGTCCGATCATCTCAGGCTCCTCACGTTGCTGAACTCGTTCTTTACCGTTCCTCCGATCGCACGCCTGCCCGCACCACTGGAGTGATCGAGCGCGGCGTCCACGGCACGGCGCAACGGCACCGTCGTCAGGTGGCACACCGCCAGGGCCAGCGCGTCGGCGACGTCGGGCGGGCCGTCGACCGATCGCAGCCCCAGCACCTGGGCCACCATCCGCTGGATCTGCTCCTTCGTGGCCGCGCCGTAGCCAACCAACGCCTGCTTCACTTCGTTCGAGGTGTACTGCGCCACCTCGCAACCCGCCCCGGCAGCAACGACCAACGCCAAGCCGCTCGCCTGGCCCACGGACATAGCGGTCTTCGCGTTCACCTGGAAGAAGACCCGCTCCACCGCTACGACGTCAGGCCGCAGCTCCTCGATCAGGCCACGCAGCTCGGTCTCCAGGACCAGCAGCCGCTGCGGCAGCTCGTCGTGAGGGTCGGTTTCGAGCACACCGGCGGCACGGGCCTCGAGGGAGGAGTCACCGGCGCGGGTCACCAGGCCGTAACCACAGCGCGACAACCCAGGGTCGATCCCCAAGGCGAACATGCGTTCGTAGGCTAGTGGCCTGCCCGGCGCCGGGCGCGGATGCAGATGCGGATGCGGATGCCGACCGGGTGCCGGTGGGCCGCCGGGGTTACCCCTCGAAGGTCGCCAGCACCTCGTCCGAGATATCCGCGTTCGAATGCACGGCCTGGACGTCGTCGTGGTCGTCGATCGCCTCCAGCAGTCGCAGCACCTTCTTGGCCTCGGCCTCGTCGGGCACCGGGACCGTCGAGGTCGGCTCCAGGCTCAGGTCCACCGACGCGGGCGCAATCCCCGCATCGTCCAACGCCGACCGCACCGACTCCAGGTCCCCCGGCGCCGTCGTCACCACCCATGCCGCGCCGTTCGACGACAGGTCCTCGGCGCCGCCTTCCATGGCGATCTCCATGACCTTGTCCTCGTCGTTGCTCAAGGGCACCGTCACGATCCCTTTCCGCTCGAACTGCCACGACACCGCCCCCGGCTCGGCCATGTTGCCGCCGTTCCGAGAAAACAAGTTCCGCATCTCCGCCCCCGTGCGATTGCGGTTGTCGGTCAGCGCCTCGACCATCACGGCGACGCCACCGGGGCCATAGCCCTCGTAGTTGATGGACTCGTACCGCACCCCCTCGAGATCGCCCGACCCGCGCTTGATCGCCTTCTCGATCGTGTCGAGCGGCACCGAAGCCGCTCGCGCCTTCTGGAAGGCGGTCCGCAGCGTGGCGTTGGCGTCGAGATCGCCGCCGCCTTCCCGCGCCGCCACCTCGATCGCACGGATGCACTTGGCGAACACCTTCGCCCGGGCCTTGTCCTGGGCGCCCTTGCGGTACTTGGTGGTCGCCCACTTCGAGTGACCCGACATGCGTTCCTCGCTCCTTCACTGCCCGTTGCGCTGCCTCGGCGGGCAGATGGGGATCTCCGATTGTATCGGGGGCAGGCTCGAAGGGCCCTGGTCGGGCGACCTCGCCGTACTGCCCGATGCCTTCCCCGGGGCCGTCCCCGAGACCTGCCGGCGTCCTGCTAGCTCGGGCGCCGGGTGGCGGCTTGGAGCACCGACTCGACGTCTGCCGCCACCTGGGCGTAGCCCTGCGCGTCGGCTCCCGTCTGCATCGTGGCCATCAGGAGCGAGATCACGATCACGACCATTCCGTTGGCCGTCTGCCCCGCGTCGATGTCCAGGCGGACGCGGCCGTCCGCCTGCTCCGTGCGGATGAGCTCGGTGACCGTCTTGCGCAGCTCTTGCAGAGCCGGGATGTGCAGCAGGCGCATCGTGAACTCCGGCTCGAGGCCCCGCACGATGCGGCCCGCCAGGGGATGTCCCGACATGTGGGCGACGAGGGCCTGCATCAGCACGCCGCCCCAGGCGTCGGGCTGTTGGTCGATGGCCACCAACGACACGGCGTCGGCGATGAGCCCCGCCACGTCTTCGTCGACTGCCTCTACGAAGAGCACCTCCTTGTTGGCGAAATACGGATACGACGCCGTCGTCGACAAGCCGGCATCGCGGCAGACATCGGCCACCGACGTGCCCCGGTAGCCCTCGCGTGCGAAGCGCATGATGGCGGCATCGAGGAGTGCTTGGCGGGTGCGGTCGCCCTTCGTCTGCGAAGTGAGGTCCGGCGTCATCGCGTCAGGCCGCTGCCACTGGCGCGAGGTCGCGCCCGAAGCGATCGACGCCGCAGGCCCGCTGCCAACTCTTGGGGACCCTCCCGTCCCGAAACACGTCGGCTTCGAGCAGCGGGGCGAGGAGCGGACGCAAGGCGCGGTGACGCAGAGCCGTGCGGCCGGACGAGCGGTTGACCGCCTTCCAGGTCTCCCACGTGGGCAGCCCCACGCTGGCATAGACGCCGGGGTGGACGATCGTGTCGAACATCGCCTTGGCGATGTGCGAGCCGAGGTGGCGGACGAGAAAGCGCTCGAAGCGTCCCGCCGCCGCCCACTGCTCGGGGAAGATCATGCGGGCGAACGCGAGGTGGCGTGCTTCTTCCTGGCGGTGGTACTTGGAGACCGCCTTGATCAAGGGGTCGGTGTCGGGGTGCTCGCTCGCCAGCTTTTGCAACAGGTCCGGTACTTCCTCACCGCTCAACACGAGGAGGCAGAACAGCGATGGCATGGCGGTGAGGAACGGCATCAGCACGTGCTGCGCGATGCGTGCCACCGGGCCATCGATCGGGTTCTTCGCCGTGGGCTTCACTTGCTGGAGGAGCCGGACGAAGAGGCGGGAATGGCGGGTCTCCTCCCCCATTTCGTGGAGGAGATAGGTGACCCGGGGGTCGGTGAGGTCGGGCCGACCGACGATCTCGAAACTGAATCCAGCCATCAGGACCGACTCGAAACGGATGCCGGTGTCGACGATCGACGCGAACTCCTCGCGCGCGAGGACCTTCTTCTGCTCGTCAGTTAGCCCGTCGAAGAGCTCGGGGACGTTCGAGAGGCTGAGGATCTCGTCGGGCAGGACCTGGCCGTCGCCGATCTCGCCTGGGACGTCGACGTCGGGCTCGATGATCCGCTTGAGCGAGGCCGTCGAGAGACGGTTGATCCGCTGGTCAACCGAGGCTGCCGGGCGGGCTGCCCGGCCTCCGGTCTTCGACTCCCCATCTGTGGGGACGGTGCTGGTCTTTGTGTCCATGCTCAGAGCCATACCCACATTCTTCAGAAAATAAGCAATTGCGTCAACTCCTTAGTTCTCTTATTCTGACCTCTTATGACGGCTGCGACCATGTCCTCCACCGACGCTTACGCTCGACGACCGTGACGACGACCCCCTCTTCCGAGCGATCCGCTAGCCCGAAGCGGCGCCGTGGGCGAGGGCGGCGAGCCCTGATGGTCGGAGGCTTGCTAGCGGCGGGCGCGGCAGCCGGCGTCGCCCGACGGCGCCTGGTGGCGTCTGGCGGTGAGCCTCACAACGACGAGCGCCACGCCCTCGGGTGGGGTGCAGGAGTTGCCCGGCCCGACCACCAAATCGTGCCCACCCACGACGGCGCGGAGCTCGCCGTCTGGGACTTGCCAGGCGATGGACTCGACGCGCCGGTAGTCGTGCTCCCCCACTGTTGGGGCTGTAGCCACGAAATTTGGATCCCGGTTGCCCGGCGCCTCCGCGAACAAGGTCACCGTGTCGTTCTCTACGACCAGCGCGGGCACGGCCTGAGCACCCGAGGGACAGCGCCGCTCGCCATCGACACCTTGGCCCACGATCTCGAGGCCGTGCTCGAGGCGACAGACGTCCGAGGGGTTGTCCTCTCCGGGCATTCGATGGGTGGATTCACGGTCATGTCGCTCGCGACGCATCGCCCCGAGGTCTTCCAAGAACGCGCCAAAGCCGTGGTGCTCGTTGCGACCGCGGCTACCGCCGTCGTTCTCGGGGGTCCGGCCACCCCGGAGTTCGCGGCCAAGGTGATCTCGTCTCCGTTCGCAACTCGGGCGCTCAAGAGCAGGAATGGCCACCTCTTGGTTCGCAGCACGTTCGGCGCACAACCGATTCGAGCCCACATGGAGTTGACCCGCGACATCTTCGCCAACTGCGACCCGAGGGTGAGAGGCGACTTCGTCTTGGCGTTCGGGACGATGGACCTTCTCGAAGGCATTGCCACCATCGACGTGCCGACCACGGTGATTGTCGGCACGCGCGACACGCTCACCGTACCCAAGAAGTCCGATCAGATGGTCGCCACGATTCCGGGCTCCAGGCTCGTCAGGCTCAAGAGCAAGGGCCACATGCTCCCGCTCGAGGACCCCGATGCCGTCACCGACGAGATCGTCAGGGCGGTCAAGGGCTAGAGGCCCATCCCCTTCATCACCAAAGCGCCAGAAGACCGGCCGGGGCGCTGCCGGCAGGAAACCTCCTTGCCCTTCATGGCTGAGAACCGCGCCCGCGAGGAAGCAGGGTCAAGGTGGAACGCCCGGAGCGGAGCGAGGACGACCGACCTTGACGCCGTGACGAGCTGGCGCACAATGGCGCTAAGGAAGGGGGAGAGATTCAGGAGGAGGTGGCTGCGCTCATCTTCGAGGCCGGCGCCAGGTGGGCATGGGATTCGAGACGAACACCCGTCCGCTCGGGCTTGTGAATCGCACTTCGCCTTGGGCATCACCGTCCAGCCTCCATCCCAGCTCATGCACACGGGAATGGTGGGCGGCACACAGCGTCAGGAGGTTCGACAGAACGGTCAGGCCTTGTTTGGAAGCCCACTTCACGTGGTGGACATCGGTGACGCTGCGACAAGAACATCCGGGGAAGCGGCATCCTCCGTCCCGGCGTTGGATTTCTGTCCGTTGCGCTTCCGTGGGGTCGCGTTCCAGGGCCTTCTGGTCGAGGCAGGTCCCGTCAGGGGCGTCGTACGAAAGGGTGATGTCGCCGTCGCAGGCCAGACGCCGGGCCGTTTCGGCTGATATCGGGCCTGCGCCCTCGATCGACGCCTCTCCGAATTCGTCACCCTCGAGGAGTCGTTCAAGGTCGACGTGCACAATCACGGAAGCTCGCCCCGCCCCGCGCCCGGACTTCGAGCCAGCTCTTGGCCGGTTACCGGCTTCGCAGACTTCTACCAGGGCATCCGCACATCGGCTCTCGAAGCGTTCGTAGTCGGGATCGCCCGCGCTCGGGTGGTCGTGCCGGCGTGCCCGGCTCCAGAGGGCTGACTTCACCAACGCGTAGCCGTCCTTCGGCAGTTGCGCCCACAACGAACACTTCTCGTCGTTGAAGCGGACGCAGCGCCGCTGGAATTCGATGACCGACTCCGACCGATTCTGACCCTTCACCTGGGCGACGAACTGCGCTGCCTGACGGGGCGTCCACTGTTCCGCCGCCGCGGCAAGCTCTTCGTCGTTTGCCCTCGTTGCAACCTTCGCAACGCTCGCCGCGACGTCCAACGGCACCCGGCCCTCGCAGACCGCCCCAGACAGAGCCGGCAAAAGGGGTAGATGATCCGCCGCCTCGACCAAGCGCCTGGCACGGGCAGCACTCACATGCAGTCGCGCCACCAGCCAGTCCCGCATCGACAAGGTGCCGTCGGCCCGCCAGGATTCGGCCCCGTTGAACTCTGCGATCTCACGGACCATCGCACCCTCGTGCACCGAAATCGTCTTTTGGTGCGCCGCGATGCTTTCCGCCAGCTCAGCGGCCCGTCCGTCACCGACGAAGTCTCGACACAGCGGCCGCCCCCGTGCCCTCCCCTCGCTTCGAGATACCCGCTTCTGGCCGTCCACGGCAGATGAACGGTCGCTCACGCAGTTCGATTCCCCGAGAACTTCTGGACAAGGGTCCCGCGACAACCGGACCTCCTCCCAGCCAGCGGGACGTCCAGACCTACGGAAACACCACCGTCTTGTTCCCGTTCAGCAGGACCCGGTCTTCCAAATGCCAGCGCAATCCCCGGGCCAAAACCGAGCGCTCGACCTCACGACCCACCCGCTGCAACTCCGCGACCGAGTCCCCGTGGTCGATGCGCCGGGTGTCCTGCTCGATAATCGGACCCTCGTCCAACTCCGCCGTCACGTAATGACAGGACGCGCCGATGAGCTTTACTCCTCGTTCGAACGCCTGGTGGTACGGGCGGGCGCCGGCAAACGACGGCAGGAACGAGTGATGGATGTTGATGATGCGCCCCTCCCGCCCCTCACAGAACGAGGCCGGCAGGATCTGCATGTAGCGGGCCAACACGATCACGTCCGCCCGCTCCCTCGCCAGGATCGACTCCATATCTTCGAACGCGGCCGCCTTCACGGCCGGGTCTGAACCGACCGGCACGCACTGGAACCGGACTCCGTGCCACTCAACCAGCCCGCGAAGGTCCTCGTGGTTCGAGATCACACAGGGCATGTCGCACTCGAGCTCGCCGCTGCGCCACCGGTACAGGAGGTCGGCCACGCAGTGGTCCTCCTTGCTCGCAAACAGCACCACCCGCTTGGGCACATCGGTGTCGCTGAGCTTCCAGTCCATGGCGAACTCGGCGGCCACTGGCTCGAAGGCAGCCGTCAGCTCTCCGGGGCCGAATCCCTCGGGCAGGCTTTCCGCCACGATCTCGATGCGCAGGAAGAAGCGCCCCGTCGCCAGGTCCCCGTGCTGCGCGGCCTCGAGCACCGAGCCGCCCTGCCCAGCGATCAGACCCGTGACTGCCGCGACGATGCCGACCCCGTCGGGACAGTTGATGGTGAGGATGTAACGACGCACCGATTACCCCCTGCGCAATCGCGATGGCTGCTCGTCCGCCGATTCTGGCCTCTCGCGGGCCGAGACGTGGGCCTTAGCCGAACAATCCCCCGCTCGAGCGCGCCCCCTCCGGCACCCCGCACATCTCGACGAACAGGCGGTGGACCCGCCGGTCCTTTGTGAGCTCGGGATGGAAGGACGACGCCAGGACGGCGGCGTGCCGCACCAGGACGGGAACGCCGTCCAACTCGGCCAGTACCTCGACGTCCTCGCCGACAGACACCACGAAGGGGGCGCGGATGAAGACCGTCGGCAGAGGCGGACCCTCGCCCGAGCCCAACGCCACCTCCGCCTCGAACGACTGTCGTTGGCGCCCGTAGCCATTGCGGCGCACGACCGCGTCCAACGCGCCGAACATCCGCTGGTCGGGTCGACCGTCGAGCACCTCACGCGCCAGCAAGATCAGCCCTGCACAGGTGCCGAACACTGGCAGGTCCCCTGCCTCCAACCGCGCCGCAATCGGGTCGAACAGCCCCGTCGACTCAAGGAGCATCGACAGCGTGGTCGACTCGCCCCCGGGGAGGATAAGCCCGTCGAGCCCCTCCAACTCCGCAGGCCGCTTGACTAGACGCGAGCCAGCGTCGACCTCGAGCAAGGCGGCGACGTGCTCGCGCACGTCCCCCTGCAGGTCCAGCACACCGATCAACGGACCAGGTCCGGACGATCCGGCCGCGTCGGACACGCCCGCCGGCGACAGCGGTGCTACCACCCCCGGTCCGCGAGATGCTCGCCGTACTGCGATGCCTCCAAGCCGCGCATCGCCTCACCGAGCCCCCGCGACACCTTGGCCACGTGTTCCGCGTCCGCAAAGTGGGCCGTCGCCTCGACAATGGCCGACGCCATCCGCGGTTGGTCCGCCGACTTGAAGATCCCCGACCCGACGAACACCGCCTCGGCCCCGAGTTGCATGACCAGCGCAGCGTCGGCGGGCGTCGCAATGCCCCCGGCGCAGAACAACGGCACCGGCAGCCGCCCGGCCTCGGCGATCTCCTGCACGAGGCCGATGGGCGCGCTGAGCGATTTCGCCCAGCCGTACAGCTCGGCAGAGTCGGCCTGCCCGATGGCTCGAAGGTCGCCCAAGATCGAGCGCAGGTGGCGCACCGCTTCGACGATGTTCCCCGTCCCCGCCTCGCCCTTGGAGCGGATCATCGCCGCCCCCTCGGAGATGCGCCGCAATGCCTCGCCCAGATTGGTCGCTCCGCACACGAAGGGCACCGTGAAGGGCCACTTGTCGATGTGATGCGCCTCATCCGCGGGCGTCAACACCTCCGACTCGTCGATGAAGTCGACCCCGAGCGACTGCAGCACCTGGGCCTCGGCGAAGTGCCCGATGCGGGCCTTGGCCATCACCGGGATCGTCACCGCATCGATGATCCCCTCGATCAGAAGTGGGTCGCTCATCCGCGCCACGCCCCCGTCGCGGCGGATATCGGCCGGGACCCGCTCGAGCGCCATCACGGACACGGCTCCGGCGTCCTCGGCGATCTTGGCCTGCTCGGCGTTGACCACGTCCATGATGACGCCGCCGCGCAGCATGTCCGCCAGGCCCCGCTTGACGGTGAAGGTCCCAGTGGCTTCGGCACTCATACCAGCCAGTTTACGAGGATGACCGACCGCCCCTTCTCACCACTCGCTCAGCGCAGCGGCCCTCACCCATGTGGCGTCCAGATCACCCGGGTACACGGGGTCCTCGCGGTGGCCCACGGCCGGGTCGATCCAGACCCACCGGGTCGACCCGAAGCGGCCAGGCGAGGCGAAAAAGGACCCTTCGGCCGGTTGCGGCGACTCCATCATCGTGCAGAGCGCAGCGAGGAGCCCGCTCGGGTAGCGCACCACCGACGCGCCCACCACATCGGCTCGATACTCCCGATTCTCCCCCACGCACCGTCGCAGGGTCTTCTCACCGCCCCAGAGCGTGGCGAGCGTGATGCCCACGCAGGAGACGCCGTTGTCGCCCCGCTTCACGTGTGACAGCTCGTGCGCGATCACGCCCTCGAGTTCCACAAGATGCAACGTGCGCAGCAAGCCGGACGTCACCACCAAGTCGGACCGGCGGGCATCTCGTCCGAGGGCACAGGCGTTCAGCACGGGATCATCGAGGATGTGGAGGGTCGGCATCGCGAGTCCGAAGGTCGCACAGAGTCCTTCGGTGACATTGAACAAGCGCGGGTCGTCATCCTCGTCGGCTGGACGGGCTCCGATGCGCCGGAGCGCCACGCGCGGGCTCAGGCGCCACATGCAATACATCAAAACGGCTGCCGACACGAGCAGCGCAGCGACCCCAGCGACGATGTTCACCGACACCGTGAGCAACGCGAACAGGAGTAGTGCAGGGATCGCAGCGGTGTACGCGCAAAGCCGGACGGCGCGACGGCGGTTGGCCGCAACCTCCTCTGGAAACACCGTCGGCGCGCCCAGCGTGTGCTGGGTATCGAGCGGCTCTGGCGGCGCCGGTGGCGCGAGCGCAACCGCCGTCCTCGGCTGGCCCTGTCCTTCACGCGGCCGCTGGCCGCTGGCCGACCGTCCGCGATTGCGGTTGCGATTTCCGCCACCACTGCTGCTTCGTTGGCCTCCACCGCCACTCCCGCTGCGCTGTCCGCCGCTCCTATTGCCACCCGAACGCTGGCCCCCGCCTCCGCCCTGGCCCTGACCCTTCTTCTGCTGCTGTGCGCCCTGCGGCGACTTGTTGCCACCACTCCCAGCAGCTGCGCCAGAGGGGCGGTTCCGGTTGCGGTTCCGACTGCGAGTGCGGTTCCGATTCCGGCCCCCGCCGCCGCCCGAACCACCGGACCCGGAGGCAGCGCCGCCCTTCGGCGCGTTGCGCGAAGCGTCACTCTCGTCGGCCATGGAGTGGCCAGCCTACGGCACCGTCAATGAATGAACGGTTTTCGCTGGAGAAATCGACAAGCTACGGCGTCATACTGGCGATATGGACACTCTGCGGCATTCCGGGTCAATCGTCATCAACCGATCGCCCGAGGAGGTCTACGCCCTCGTCTCCGATGTGACGAACACCGGTGCTTGGAGTCCCGTTTGTAAGGCCTGCTGGTGGGACGAGGGCGACGGCCCGCGGGTCGGAGCGATGTTCACCGGCCGCAACGAAATGGGAGAACGGACCTGGGAGACGCGTTCAAAGGTACTGGCGGCCGACCCCGGCAAAGAGTTCGCCTGGGTTGTGGCGGAGCCGCCGACCGGCGCGCGCTGGGGCTACGCGCTCAAGGCTGTCGACGGAGGGACCGAGCTGACCGAGACCTGGGAGCTCGCGCCCGATGGTCAGGAATTCTTCGAGCAGCGCTTCCCCGGTGAGGGGCGAGCACAGGTCCAGTCCCGCGCCAACACGGCAGAGAAGGGCATCGCCGAGACCCTCGCTGCCATCAAGAAGGCCGCCGAGGGCTAAGAGATAGACCCTCGACACGCTGCTGCCCTGCGCCTCGCGGCAGAAGCTTTAGGGGATGGGCACGTTCGCAGCCGGTGCCACACGACCGCACCGTTGCGGCAACCCTGCGTTGTGACCCTTCGGGTTACCGTGAAGCGGGCTGTCGAGAGGGGCCGCCTGAACCTGGACGAGTGAGGGGGACCAGTGTTCGTGATTTTCGGCTTCCAGCGGAAGCCACAACGCCTGGCAACGATCCGAAGCATTTGCGCCGGTTGTCAAGACCGGGGTTCCCAAGAACTCTTCAGCGTCCGCACACGACTCCGGCTCTTCTTCGTTCCGGCGGTGCCGCTGCCGACGACTTACCAAACGACCTGTGCTGCATGTGGCACGTCGTCTGCCGTCTCAGCTGAGAAGGCCGACCTGCTCTTAGCGAGCGCGCCACGGGTCGACGAACCTGAGGTGATCGCGGCCTAAGACCGCCTGGCGCGGTACGAGGCGATCGCGCGCTCGTAGACCTCGACGTAGCGTTCCGCCAAGGACTCCATCGACCAGTTGCGCGCGTGCTCGACCGCCGCCTTGCGTGCCTCGGGCCCAGAGAGTCCGACGCCTTCGACGGCATCGGCAAGCGCGACGCCGAGCGCTCGGGAAAGAGCCAGCTTCTCGCCGGGCGGCACGAGCGTGGCATGGCCGCTGGCCGCCATGCGGTAGCCCTCGATGTCCGAGGCCACCACCGCGCAGCCGGCCGCCATGCCCTCGAGAAGCACGATGCCGAACGACTCTCCGCGCAGCGACGGGGCGCAGAGCACGTCAGCACCTGCCAACCGTGCCGCCTTTTCTTCCTCGCCGATGGTGCCGAGCCAATGGATGCGGTCGGACTCAGGGTGACGCCGACGCTGCACCTCGGTTTCAGGTCCTTCGCTGGCCACCCACAAAACTGCCGGCCGCTCCACCAGCGCGAATGCGTCGAGCAGCACGCTGAGGCCCTTGCGCTGCTCGTGACGTCCGACGAACAGGACGGTGGGGCGACGTGGATCGTGGTCGTCGAGCACCGGCATTGCCGACTCGAATCGCGCCACGTCGACACCGTTGTAGAGCACCTCGAATCGACCACCGCTCGAACGTTCGCCGGTCTCGCGAGCGGCATCGGACACCGCAACCCGAACCTCCATGCGCCGACCGACGAGTTCGACCAAGGGCTTGAGGGGCCGAACCCAACTGGACAGGCCGGACCGGTGATACGTGCCGACCATCGGGAGCGGGTCCGTGAGCACGAGCCCGTACGCAGCCAACGGCGCGAGCGGTTCGTGGATGTGGACCACGTCGAAACCCCCTTTCCGGACGAAGCGCTCGGCGCGGGCGACCGCCGCAGGCCGAAGGGTGACGGGCGCTACGGACCCGTTCGAACGCACGCCGGTGGGGCGGCCGATCACATAGTGCTCCCCTAAGGACTCAGGGAAGGGAACACCAGGATCGGCGGGACAGATGACGGTCACGTCGTGCCCCCGGTCGCGCAAGGCGCGAGACAATCCGATGACCTGTCCCTGCACGCCGCCCAGCCGGGTCAGCGCGTAGGGCGAGAGCATGGCGATCCTCACCGTCTCATCTCGGATCGCTCGGCCAGTTGGGTTGGTACATGTGCCACTGTTCGGGCCGACAGCGGATGTCGTGCTCGAAGACCCGCGCCATGTCCTGGGTGATCCGCGTGATGTCCTCCCGGAGCGTGCCCTGGCGCGACGTGTCCAACGGCGGGTGGACGACGGCGGTGTGCCAGTTGCGACCGGGACCCGAGTAGACGCAGACCGAGATGAGCGGGGCACCCGTCCGGATCGCCAGGGTGGCCGCGCCGCCGGGCAGCGTGGTGCGCTCGCCGAAGAACTCCACTTCGACGCCGTTGCCCATGAGGTCCCGGTCGCTCACAAGGCCGGCCAGTTGGTTGTTCTTGATGGCACGGACCAGAGGAGCGGTCGAGCCTTCGCCCAGCGGCACGGCGGTCAGGCCCATTGCGGCGCGCTTGGCGACGAACCACTCGAACAACTCTTCGGGCTCGAGCACCTCCACGACGGCGGTCATCGGCATGCCCTCGAGGGCCAGCCAATAGCCACCCCACTCCCAGCTCCCGACGTGTGGCAGCGCCATCACGATGCCTTTGCCGTCGGCCATCGCCTTGCTCAAGTGCTCACGTCCGGACTCGAGCCGCCAGTGCAGGCGCACGCCCGCCTCGGTCTCGTAGGGCAAGCGGGCGCCGTCGGCCCAATAGCGCGCGTAGTAGTCGAAGCTCCGCCTGCTCAGGCGGCGGACCAGCGCCGGATCGGGTTCAACGCCATCGGCGCACTCGCTGGCCAGGACGCGCCGCATCTGCCGCTGGTGCATGGCGAGCGCCGGCCCACCCCGCAGCGCCATGACGCCGGCCACGCCCCGGGCGATGCCGTGCGCCATCGGCTCGGGCATGTGACCCATGGCCGCGCCGAGTCCGGTGTAGGTCAGGAACCGTGCCTTTTCCCGCCACTTTGTGGGACGCGATCCGGTCATGGCCCGGTCACGGAGAGCTCACGGCACACGGAAGAAGTGTGGCAGCGTTGCGTGCGCTGTGGGCGCGCGTGGGACCGAACTGATCGATGATCAGGACGACGCGCCGGACGAGCCGGGCGCCGAGGGGGGTGTTGCGCGACGGCTGGTGCGCCGCCGGGAAGTGCCGGACCAGGTGCCGTTGCGGGGGGCGGCGGGGCCCGTGGAGGAAGTGGGATGGGCGCGGGCGGCCCGACGCTCGCGTATGGTGCGGCCCGAGCGGCTGCTGAGCGCCTCCTGGCGTCGGGCGCGCCAGCGGCCGACGGGGGCACCCGAGGTGGTGCGGGTGCGGGGGGTGCGCAAGCCATCGCGGCGGAGACGGCCGGTGGAGTGGGCGGACTCACGGGACTCGCGCCAGGTGCGCCAGCGGGAATCGACCCGCCCCTCGCGCCATGCCTCGAGGCGGCGGCGGATTACGAGGTCGCGGCCGGAGGCCGCGTTCCACACCTTGACGAAGCGGGCGATGGCGGTGAAGGAGATCAGGATGAAGAGGACCCAAAGGACGGGGACGAAGATGTCGGCGCTGAGGCAGCCCACGCCGAAAACGAACATCCGCTCGCCGCGCTCCATGAGGCCGCCCTTGGCCTGGAGGCCGAGCGACTCCGCCTTGGCCCTCTCGTAGGAGACGAGACTGGTCACCGCCAGGATGGCCATGGGCAGAAGCGCGAGGTGGCCTTCCCCTTGGTTCAACAGATACCAGGAGGCGCCGAGCATGATGACGGCGTCGGCCACCCGGTCGGTGACGGAGTCGAAGAACGCACCACGGACGGATGCGGTGCCCGCGGCTTTGGCGACGGGGCCATCGAGGAGGTCGTGCATCCCCGTGACGATGAGCATGACGACGGCCCAGTGCAGGTGGCCGGTCGCCACGAGCACGCCGGTGGCGGTCGCCGAGACGAGGCCGGTGGCGGTGAGCACGTCAGCGGTGATGCCATGGCGGTGGAGGGCCTGGCCGATCGGACTCGTGGTCCGGTCGACGCCGTTTCGCCATCGGCCGTCGAACATGTGACTCCTCGTCGTGCGCGGCCCGGGGCAGAGCCTGCGCTGCGTTTGCAAAAGTTTACCATTCGGTCGCGTGATGGCCCCGGTTGGGGCGGGGCGTTCATGGCGGGGCGCGGGGTCGCCGGCGGGCGCTGAAGGGGTGGCGGTGCGTCGTCGCTGGTCGGCGGGTCGGTTGGTGCCGGACGGGGCGCTGACGGGCTGGACGGGGCGGTGCCGGGCGGCGGAGGTCCTCGGTTAGCCTCGCCTCGATGTGGCCGGGCCGGGGCCTGTGGCTTGCGGCCACGCACGGGCACGCAGGGGCAGAGGTACGCGACGGCACGCGAGGGGCTGTGAGGAGGTGACGTGACGGAGGCGGTGTCCGAGCCACTGGACGGCGACCAGCCGCCGCAGCCGCAGCGGCAGCCGGACAGCAGGGTGCTCCCCGATCCGACGCTCGACGTCTCCATCGTGGTGCCCTACTACAACCCGGGCGCGCGGTTGCGCTCGACCGTCGAGCACATGGTGCGGGTCCTGGACGCGTCGGGCATGCGCTTCGAGATCATCACGGTGTCCGACGGCTCGACCGACGGGAGTCCCTTCACGCTGGTGGAGTTCCCCGAGACGGTCGTGCGGCGCATGGAATTCGAGACCAACGCGGGCAAGGGGTATGCGCTGCGGGCGGGACTGGGGCAGGGGCGGGGGCGGTATCTGGGGTTCATCGACGCGGACGGTGACATCTCGCCGGAGTTCCTGGCCCCGTTCGTGACCATCATGCGGACCGAGGAGCCCGACATCATCATCGGCAGCAAGCGGCACCCGTGGTCGGTGGTGCACTATCCCCCGCTACGCCGGCTCTACTCGTGGGGCTATCAGCACCTCATCCACCTCTTGTTCAGGCTGAAGGTGAAGGACACGCAGGTGGGGATCAAGCTGGTCGACCGCCGCGTGATCGCGGACGTCCTGCCGCTGCTGCGCGAGAGTCGTTTCGCTCTGGACCTGGAGCTGCTCGTGCTGGCACACCGGCTCGGCTACACGAAGATCGTCGAGGCGCCGGTCCGCATCGACGAGCGTTTCGGCAGCACGATCTCCGTGAAGGCGGTGTGGCGCCTGCTGGTCGACACGCTGGGGTTGTTCGTGCGCTACTCCGTACGCCACGAGTACGACGCGGCGCTGCGGGCGCGGCTGGACGGGGCGGACGGGGCGGGCCGGTAGTCCGGCGTAGGTACGGCGTACGATTCGGGCACCACCCGGTGTTTGGCGATTGGCGACAGGAGGGCCGGTGGGACGCGACCGTTCAGAAGGAGGCATCGGCAGCCTCGGCACCATGTTCGGCCTGGCCGCGCTGTTGGTGGTCCTGCTCATTGTGTCCATCGTCGTTGCGGCCACGCTGCCGTCCCCGAAGACGACCACCACCACGAGCACGTCGTCGGTGCCGGCCCGCGAAGGGACGAACCAGGCGACCTCCCGCGAACAATCCACGACGACCACGGCGGCGACTGGCCTGGGGGCGGCCGGGTTGGCGGTCGGCGCCGCCTGCCGGTCCGACGTGTCGGACGTGCAGACCGCACTGGCCGCATACCAGGCGTCGAACGGCTCGTACCCCGCCCCGCCTGCGGGCTGGAGCGTCACTTCCTACCCCACCAACTTCGGCCCCCTGACGAACGCGCCGCCGCCCGGACCGTTCCTCAAGATGCCGCCGGGCGACAACCACTACGTGATCTTGTGGGACTCCTCGGGCCGTATCTGGGTCGAGCCGCCGGGCACGTTCTCGCCGACCTACGACGCGGCGAACGACGGCACCAACCCCTCCACCTGCAGCCGGGTGGCCCGCTGAGGGTCCCGGGGGCCTGAGCGAGGCCGGGCGGGCGGTCGTACACTCGGAGTTCCGAGAGCCAGTCAGGCCCGGTATCTGCACAGGGGAGGGACCAGGTGCCACACGACCCGACCGCCATCCGCAACGTTGCCCTCGTCGGGCATCACGGTGCGGGCAAGACGACCCTGGCCGAGGCGCTGCTGGCGGTAACCGGGGCTATCGCGCGACGTGGATCGGTGGAGAAGGGCACCACGGTGATGGACTTCGAGCCCGAAGAAGTGGCGCGCCAGCTCACCATCTCGACGAGCCTCGCCCCGTTCACGGTGAACGGGGTCAAGGTGAACCTCCTGGACACGCCGGGGTACGCCGACTTCGCGAGCGAGATGGTCACCGCGCTGTCCAATGTGGACCTGGCCGTGGTCGTGGTGAGCGCGACCGACGGCGTCCAGGCCCAGACCGAGGACGCCTGGCGGGCCGCCGCCCGGCTCGGGGTGCCCCGGGTCGTCGTCGTCAACAAGCTGGACCGGGAGCGTGCGGACTTCGACCGCACGCTGGCGCAGATCCGGGAGACATTCGGGGCCGGCGTGGCGCCGGTCGAGCTGCCCATCGGGCACGAGGCCGAGTTCCACGGCGTGATCGACCTTCTCGACGACACGGCGACGCACTACGACAACGCGGCCGCGGCGGGCGGGGTGGACGGGACCGTGCCGCCGGCGGGGCACGAGGGCCCGATCCCCGACGACCTGGTCGACGAGGAGCACGCCGTGCACGAGCAGCTCGTCGAGGGCATCGTGGTCGGCGACGACGACCTGATGGAGCGCTACCTCAACGGCGAGACGCTCGACTACGCGGAGCTCGAGAAGAGCCTGGCCGGCGGCGTGGCCTCGGCGAGCGTGTTCCCGGTGCTGTGCTGCTCGGCCGCCAGCGGCGTGGGAGTGGACCGGCTGGCCCGCCTGATCGAGGAGCTGTGCCCGAGCCCGGCCTCACGGCCGTCCGTGCTGGCCACCGCCGGCACCGAGACGGTGGAGATCCCCTCGGACCCCAGCGGGCAGACCGTTCTCACCGTGACCAAGACGTTCAACGACGGCCACACCGGCAAGATTTCGCTCTGCAAGGTGATCTCGGGCACCCTGCAGCCGGACACGGTGCTGGTGAACTCGCGCAGCCGGGAGGAGGAGCGGCTGCACGCGCTCCAGAGCATCACCGGGCACGCCACCGCGCCGGCGACGACGGTCGCGGCGGGCGACTTCGTGGCGGTACCACGCCTGAACGGGACCCGGACGGGCGACACCCTGGCGCCGAAGGGCCAGCCGATCTCGGTCCCCGCGCCCGACCTGGCGGCGCCGGCGCTGCAGGTCGCGGTGAAGCCCGCGACGCGGGCCGACGACGACAAGCTGATGTCGGCGTTGCAGCGGCTCTGCGACGAGGACCCGGCGCTCACGGTGAGCCGCGACGACGAGACGCACCAGACGATCCTCGGGGTGAGCGGCGAGGTGCATCTCGGCGTGACGCTCGAGCGGCTGGAGCGCAAGTGCAACGTGCACGTCGAACGCGAGGAATTGCGCATCCCCTACCGCGAGACCATCACGAGAACGGCGGCCGCGGAGGGCAAGCACAAGAAGCAGTCGGGCGGCCACGGGCAGTTCGGCGTGTGCCACCTCCGCCTCGAGCCGCTGTCGCGGGGTGAGGGCTTCGCGTTCCGCGACGAGGTCGTGGGCGGCGCCATCCCGCGCCAGTACATCCCGGCGGTGGAGAAGGGCGTGCTCGAGACGTTCGCCCTGGGCGGCCTCTACGGCTACCCGGTCGTCGACGTCTCGGTGACGGTGGACGACGGCAAAGCCCACTCGGTCGACTCCAACGAGGTCAGCTTCAAGATGGCGGCGGCGCAGGCCATCAAGGCGGCCATGGCGGAGGCGGGCCCGGTCGTGCTCGAGCCGATCAGCAAGCTCGTCGTGACCATCCCCGACGACTGCCAGGGCGACGTGCTCGGCGACCTGAGCTCGCGGCGGGCGAGGATCGTGGGGACCGACCAGGCCGACCACGACGGCTACCAGACGGTGACGGCCACCGTGCCGATGGCTGAGATCACCCGGTACGCGGTGGACCTGCGTGCGCTCACCGGCGGGCGCGGCTCGTTTTCAGCGACGCACGAACGCTACGACGCGGTGCCCGATCACCTCATGTCGTCGATCCCCAAATTGGAGAGCTGAGACCTCAGAGTTCGGGACGGTCTTGCCTGATCCAGGAGACCGCCCTCACCAGGTTCGACACCCCAAGCACGATTGCAACGACGGCGAACGGTACGCCCCGCTTGTCGCTCGACGCGCTGCGCAACCGGTTCAGTGAGCGATAGCCCAGGGCCACCCCGGTCATCGACTCCACCTGGACACCGAGGAAACGCCTGAACCCCCTCGCCCGGCTCTGGTCCCAGCCGACACGCAGGCGGAAGAGCGAGACGAAGCCCAGGATCGAGATCCCGGCCGCGGCGATGGCCAGGCCGGTTTCACGACGAAGGTCCTCGGCTTCCGGCATGGGTTCGCCGCCGACCTCCCCACTGGCCCCACTGGCCCCGTCACTCTCCGACATCGCCGGTGGGGCACCCTCCTCGCTCATCGTCTTCTCCTCTCCTCGAGGGCTCATTCTGTCGCACCTTCTTCCTGGATCGCCGTGAGTGCCGCGTCCAGGCTCGGGTAAATGTGCTGCTGGTCGATTTGATCGAACAATTCGTAGTTTCGGAGCAGCGTCTGCAGCCTGCTCCGCAGCTCCACGAAAGCAAGGTGGACGCCGCGTGCGTTGAGCTCCCGGTCCAGTTGCTCGAGCATCTGAGCCGCCGACACGTCGATGTCGGTGATGGCCTCGCACTGGACCACGACCCACGACAGATCTCGCGAGCTCGCCGCGTGCCGTACCTGCGTCCGGAACGACGAGCTATTGGCGAAGAAGAGCGGCGCCTCCCAGCGGTAGACCAGAACGCCGGGGACCTGGCGCGCCTCCGGGACACGCTCGATGTTGTGCCACTCTGCCGGCGCCCCCGTCCGGCCAAGGACGGCGCCGTGGGGTTGCCATCCCCGGCGGAAATACATGGCCACGGCCAGAGCGATTGCGATCACAATTCCCTGGAGGACGCCGAGGACGATCACACCCAGGCTCGCGATCAGCGAGAGTACGAACGCGCTCTTACGGACGCGCCAGTAGCGCACGAGAGCCCGCAGATCGAGCAGTGACAGGGCGGCGCCGATCAGCACGGCGGCGAGCGCCGACTGGGGAAGATCCGACACCAGCGAGTTGAAGAACAGCAACATGACGGCGACGATGACGCCGCCGACCACCGAGGCCAATTGGCTCTTCGCGCCCGCCTGCTCGACAACGGCCGTCCGAGACCCGCTGGTGGAGATCGCGAAGCCCTGCAGGCATCCGGCCGCCAGGTTCGCGGCGCCGATCCCGATCATCTCCTGATTCGGGTCGACCTCCTCGCCACGGCGAGCGCCGAAGCTCGACGAGGTGGCGATCGTGTCGGCCAACGAGACCAACGTGATTCCCACAGCGGCGATCATGAGGGGCCCGATGTCGGAGAACTTCGTCCAGGGAACCGATGGGCGCGGGATCCCCCTCGGGAGGCTGCCCACGGTCGTCACGCCGTGCGCATGGAGATCGAACACGGCGGAGACGACTGTCGCCAGCACGATCCCGACGAGCACGGCCGGGAGCGTGCGGGTGAACCTCGGGAGCACAAGGAGGATCGCCAGGACCACCAGCCCGATCGCGAGCGCCCAACCCACGGTACCGCCGAGACCCTGGAAGAACGCTTTAACCTCCGGGCCGAATCCCTCGGCGTCGGTCGAAAAGCCGAAGAGTTTGGGGAGCTGGCCGACGATGATCACCAACGCGAGGCCGTTCATGTACCCCACCTGTACCTCGTTGGACAGGAGGTCGGCGACGAACCCCAGGCGGGCGACGCCCATGCCGACTTCGATCAGCCCGACGATGACCGCCAACATCCCCGCCAACGCGATGGCGCGATGGCTGTCGCCTGCGACGAGCAACGGAAGAAGGGCAGCGAAGATCATCGGCGAGATCGAAGAGTCGGGACCGAGGACCAGGACCCTCGACGGGCCGAACACGGCGTAGCCGAGCAGGCAGGCGATGGTGGTGTACAAGCCGGTCACGGGCGGCAGTCCGGCAAGTTCCGCGTAAGCCATGCCCTGTGGCACGAGGATGGCGGCCAGGACGACCCCCGCCAGAGCGTCCTTGCGCAGCCACCGGCGATCGTACGTGCGCACCACGCGAACGCCGGGAACCCAACGGTCGATTCCACTTGGTGCGGCGATGAGGTGCGGGTCGTCGCTCACGAAGACTTCGGGACCATCGCCATGGCGCGCGTCCATCTACTATTTCGGAAAAAGAGGGACGTCAGGAGGGTCAACGTGCCGGACAATGCACGGCGCGATGGGATGGGGAGCGCGAGCAACGCACCTGCACGCGCGCGGCTGCTCGCCTGCACTTCACTGTTGGCCGGAACACTGCTCCTCGTTCTCGTTGTCGTGTTCGTCGTCCGCAACGCGCTCTTTGTGGTTCTGGGGCTGTTGGGGGTCGTCTCGGCCGTCGCCGGGGGCTGGTGCGTCATCACCAGCAGCCGTTCCACGCGCCGCGCCATCGGCATCGCAGGCGTCGTGCTCGGTGCCGCCGTCCTTGCCATCGCCGTATTCGGTGCCGGCCACGAAGACTGGGCGTCCGTCGTCCGCTTGTTCGCAGCGCTCGCCCTGCTCGCCGTCGCGATCCTCACCGGCCGGGCCGCGCTCACCCAGCACCTCGCTGCCTCGTCGCTCGTGTCGGCTCACGTCGCGCCACCGCTCCATCCTGTCCTGCTCTGCAACCCCTGGTCTGGAGGGGGAAAAGTCCAGCGATTCGATATCGAGGCTTTGGCCAGATCCCTCGGGGTCGACACGCGCATGCTCGACCATGGGCTCGATCTGGCGGTGTTGGCGCGCACCGCAATCGCCGAGGGGGCCGACTGCCTGGGCATGGCGGGCGGAGACGGTTCGCAAGCTCTCGTCGCATCGCTCGCGGTCGAACACGACCTTCCGTTCGTTTGCGTCTCTGCCGGAACGCGGAATCATTTCGCGCTCGACCTGGGACTTGATCGGGACGATCCGCGCCACAGCGTGTATGCGTTTCGCGACGCTCTCGAGAGGCGGGTCGACTATGCAACGGTCAACGACCGATTCTTCGTGAACAACGTGTCATTGGGCGTGTACGCCACGATCGTCCAGCAGCCGGAGTACCGCGATGCGAAGGCTCACACTACCCAACAGCTCTTGCCGGCGCTGCTGGGCGGCCAAGAACCGTTCGACCTCCAGTTCGTCACTCCGGACGGACAGGAGATCGATGGTGCTTTCCTGATCATGGTTTCGAACAACCCCTACGTCTTGAGCGCATCGCCCGACGCGGCACAGCGACGCAGCCTCGATTCGGGACGTCTCGGCGTGTTCGCGGTGAGCACCCGCACCGGAGCACAAGCAGCCGAGGTCATCACGTTGGCCTTGACCGGCCGGGCGAATGTCAGCCCTCATGCCCACGTGTTCGACTGTGAGCAGTTCGTCGTGCATTCCCGATCGGGCACTGCGTTCGCGGGCATCGACGGCGAAGCGCTCGAGCTCCCGACGCCGCTCCGATTTCAGATCCACCCCGGCGGGCTGCGGATGCTCGTACCCGAGGGGAACGCGGAGCTCTCCCTCCGCCGCCGGGCCCGCGACGTCCGTCTGCGGGACCTCGTCAGGATGGCCAGAGGCGTCTGAGCAGGGTGAGCAGCGTCGCCGGCGACGCCGCGCAAGCCCGAGGTTCGTGCACCAGTGGGTCCTCAGAACGGGTGCGTGTGCGCGAAACGCACCGGCAGCTTCGTCAGGATCA
Organism: uncultured Acidimicrobiaceae bacterium; assembly: GCA_963777485.1. Classification (GTDB taxonomy): domain Bacteria; phylum Actinomycetota; class Acidimicrobiia; order Acidimicrobiales; family RAAP-2; genus Bog-473. Next base: position 1,397,214 of record CAVZQP010000001.1, read on the forward strand.
CCGTTCCGAGCAGCTTGTTGCCGGGCGTGGCCACCACGACCACGGCCAGCTTGCCCGCGGTGTGGCCGAGTGGTTTCATCACCATTCCCTTCGTGAAGGTCCCGGTGTAACCGGCGAGACAGACTGCCTGCGTCTTGGGCGCCTGGGTGACGAGGAACCCGTAGAGCCGCGGGGCGATCCCCTTGAGCCCGGTGACCGTGTATTTGCGTATCCCCTCGAGATGTCCGTGTCCGTCCACCGCCTTGGCCGCCGTCGGCAACGCCAGGTAGCACGACTCGTCTGTGGTCCCGAGCCCCACCCGCGCCGACGAACACCCGGCCAGCAGCAATGTGATCAGGACAAGGCCACACAACCCCGTCAGCACGGAACGCCACCGTCGGCCCCGGATCACGTCGCGGTCTCCTCGCGGCGCGCCGGCCCCGGGCCTCCGGCCGCTGCCGGGACCGCCTCACCGCCCCTCCGCCTGCCGATGCCCCGACCACCGTGGCGATGGCGGGGGCCGTAGGCCACGGGCCCCGCTTCCACTGCCGACGCCATCGCCGAACGGCGCCAGCGACCCCTCCGCACCTCGAGCGCCATCTCGCCGATCAACAGCCACCCCACCAACAAGATGAACCAGAACGAGATGATCCGGTACAGCAGCACGGCGTCCGCCGTACTCGTCACGGGACCTCCGAACTCCACCAATGCGATGGTGATCGAACCCTCGACCACCCCCAGGCCTCCGGGGGTGATCGGCAGCGTGGCCGCCAGCTGGCCCGCGCCATAGGCCAGCAACAACCCGCTCCAGGGGATCGGCGCGTGGATGGCGAGGAACATCATGGCGAAGCAGGCGCAATCCAAGAGCCAGTTGGTCGTCCCCCAGGCAATCACGCGCCCGATCTGGGTCCACGACAACCGCACCGCGGTCATCCACGCCATGATCTGGTCGATCTGCTCGGTGGTGTCGCCCCGCGGGCGGCCCGTCACCGCCACCGACAACCGCAACGCGCCGGTCACGGCAGCGTGCAGGGGTCGCTCGTAGACGAAGAGGGATCCCACCGCCACCGCGACCGCGAACACCCCGATCAGGACTGGAACCAGGTCGAGGGAGGCCCCCGCGTCGGTCGCCAGGGCCAGGCCGATGATCGCCACCAACGACAGGCTCACCACGGCGGCGACCAACGTCCCCGCCAACGCCCACACCGCCAGGGTGTTGTCGGCGCCGAAGCGACGGAACCAGCGGAACCCGTAGACCGTCGCTACTGCGTTCCCGATCGGCAACGAATTCGTCAAGGCCTGCGAGCCGAACGTCAGCTTGAAGAGCGTCCACCACGGCGGCGGTAGGTGGCCCGCCCGCAACAGCTCTCGCTGCATCATCGCGAAGGAGGCGTACGAGAGGATCTCGGCGGCGAACGCGGGCGGCACCCACCACCAGTCCATGGTCTTGAAGACGTCGGCGAAGCCGGCAAGCTCTGAGCCCTTCGACGACAACACCCAGACGGCGACGGCGACCAACGCGAAGCCGACGGCGATACGCACCGCCGGCCACGCCGCCACGACCCAGCGCGGCAGCCGCCGGCGACCCTCCTGTGCCCGGTCGTCCGCCCCGGCGGTGCCCCCCGCCAGTTCCGACGCCAGTTCCCCGACCGTGGAGCGCCCGTCGGACGAGGGGTCGACGGCCGGCGTCCCCTCCGCGCTTGCGCGCGTCGCCACTCCACCGGTCCCGGCCGGGCCCGCAGCCGGCCCCGGGTCCGGCTCCCCCGTCGGTCCGCTACCCGGGCCAGGCGTCGGCGAGCCTCTTCCAGGACAGCTGCAGCGTCTCGGGCAGGACCCGTGTCTCGGCCACCGACGTCATGAAGTTGGTGTCACCCGACCAGCGCGGCAGCACGTGCAGGTGCAGGTGCCCGGGCAGGCCGGCCCCCGCCGCCCGTCCCAAGTTCGCGCCCATGTTCAGGCCGTCGGGATCGAAGGCCTTCTCTATGGCCGTCACCGAGTCCTGTGCCGCAGACCACAACTCGGCGGACTCACCCGCAGTCAACTCCGCCATCGGCCCGACGTGGCGCAGGGGCAACACGAGGACGTGGCCACTGGCGTAGGGGTACGCGTTCATGACGACGAAGGTCAGCTCGCCACGCCACACCACCAGGTTCTCCTCCGAAGGCGCACCGCTCTCGGCCAGGCGGCAGAACACGCACGCGGACTCGTCGTGCGGCAACCCCCCCGCACGCTCGCGCTCGGTCGCCTCGACGATGTACTCGCGCCGCCAGCCCGCCCAGAGATGCTCCAGGCTCATGCCGCCCCGGACGCCCCGGACGACTCAGGACCAGCCGCCGGCGCCCTGTCCTCCGGCAGTCCCCGCCGCGCCACTTCGTCCCGCACCTCGTCGAGGAACGACCGCAACGGCACGTCGTGCTGCGGCTTGGGCCAGCCCCGCCGGTTCACCCCGACGGTCCCGCCGGCCACGTCATCGTCACCGACCACGAGCACGTAGGGAATCTTGGCCAAACGGGCCCGCCGGATCAGCGCGCCCATCTTCTCGCCGCTGTCGTCGAGCTCGGCCCTCAGCCCCAACGCCTTGCACTCCGCGACCACTTCGGACGCATACGAGACGTGCGCGTCGGTCACCGGGATCACCCGCACCTGCTCGGGGCACAGCCACGTCGGCAATGCCCCCGCGTAGTGCTCGATCAGGACAGCCATGAACCGCTCGACCGACCCGAACAGTGCGCGGTGGATCATGATCGGCCGGTGCCGCGCGTTGTCGGCGCCGACGTACTCCAGTCCGAAGCGCGCCGGCAGCTGGAAGTCGAGCTGCACGGTCGACATCTGCCACGTCCGCCCGATCGCGTCCTTGGCCTGCACCGAGATCTTCGGACCGTAGAACGCGCCGCCACCCTCGTCCATGACCAGGTCCAGGCCCATCTCCAGAGCCGTACGACGCAGAGCCTCCGTCGCCACGTCCCACTCCGAGTCCGACCCCACGGCCTTCCCCGCCGGCTTCGTCGACAGCTCCAGGTAGAAGTCGTTCAACCCGTAGTCGCGCAGCAGGTCCAACACGAACCGCAGCGTGCGGACCAACTCCGTATCCATCTGCTCGGGCGCACAGAAGATGTGGGCGTCGTCCATGGTCAGGCCGCGCACCCGGGTCAGGCCCTGCAGCACCCCGGACTTCTCATAGCGGTACACCGTGCCGAACTCGAAGAGCCGCATCGGCAGCTCCCGGTACGACCGCTGCCGGCTCCGGTACACCAAGATGTGGAAGGGGCAGTTCATCGGCTTGAGGTAGTACTCCGCCCCGCCGTCCAGCTCCATCGGCGGGAACATCCCCTCGGCGAACCAGTCCAGGTGGCCCGACTCCTCGAACAGCGCCGCCTTCGTGATGTGCGGCGAGTTCACGAAGTCGTAGCCCGACTCCACGTGGCGCTGGCGCGAGTAGTCCTCCATCAGCCGGCGGATCAACCCGCCCTTGGGGTGGAACACCGCCAGCCCGGACCCGATCTCGTCGGGGAACGAAAACAGGTCCAACTCGGCCCCGAGACGGCGATGGTCCCGCCGCTCCGCCTCCTCCAGCTGGTGTAGGTACGCGGCCAGCGCCTTCTCCGACTCCCAGGCCGTCCCGTAGATCCGCTGCAGCTGTTCGCGCTTTTCGTCGCCCCGCCAATAGGCGCCGGCGACCCGCATCAGCTTGAAGTGCCCCAACCGCCCGGTCGAGGGCACGTGCGGCCCCCGGCACAGGTCGATGAACGCGTCCGAGTTCCGGTAGGTCGACACCACTCCCCCGCCGCCGGCGTCGACCTCGTCCACGCCCGACCCGACCGCGGCGATGATCTCCTCTTTGAACGGCTGGTCGGCGAAGATCTCGAGGCCCTCTTCCAAGGTGTGCTCGTGCCGGACGAAGGGCTGGTCCTCCTTGATGATGTCCCGCATCTCCGCGTCGATCCGCTCGAGATCCTCCTCCGAGAAGTGCTCCCCGCCCGGCAGCTCGAAGTCGTAGTAGAAGCCGTTCTCGATCACCGGCCCGATGGCGTACTTGGCGCCGGGCCACAAACGCCGCACGGCCTGCGCCATGACGTGCGCAGTCGAATGCCGCAGCACCTCCCGCCCGGCGTCGCTCTCAGCGGTGACGATGGCGACCTGCTCGCCCCCGTGCAGCTCGGTGTCCAGGTCGACCTCCCGGCCGTCCACCACGGCGACGACCGCCGCCTTGGCCAGCCTCGAGCCGATCTCCCGTGCCAATCCGCCCGCCGTCGTGCCCTCGGCCAGCTCCTTGACAGAACCGTCAGGAAGGCCAACCGAGATGACGCCTGGCATCGTGCACCCTTTCTTTCAGCCGAAGCCCGCGGAAGCGCAGGTCCGGACACCGATGTGAGCACCCAAGGCTACTTGACCCATTTCTGTTCCAGGCCACCCCGCCGGCCCGCCGGACCTGTTCCCGGGGCGGGCGGGTCATCGGCCTCGACCCGGAGATCAACATCTACCGCTGAGGCCGCTCCTACAGCTCCACCGTCACACTCGTGAAGAGTCCGGACGCCGTCAGCGTGTTGGCCACGCTCTGCACCGTCGCCTCGGTGCCCATGATCGTGATGTCATCGGTCGTCGGACCCGAGCCCGAACCGGTGTCGCTGTAGTCGGAGTTCCCGTTGCCCAAGAACGGGTTGATCACATCGGATAGCTGCGACGCGCTCGCTGACGGCGCTTCCACGGCCTCGATGATGTGGAACGTGTTGATCCAGCTCGGTAACGAAACGGGGTCGATCACCTGGAGGCCGGAGACGGGATCGATCCACTGGGCTGTGACGCCATAACTGACCCCGTCGCTGTACACGAGCGCGTTCGCGCTGCCTACGAAGTCCTGGGCCGCCGACTGAAGGACGGGGAAGTCGAAGTCCCGCGCTTCGAGGAGGTGGCCGTCCTGCGGGTCCAGGACGACCGTCGGGGGCGTGTTGGCGTAGACGACGGCCCCGGTGTCCGGGTTGAGGGTGACCTGCTTCGGCATGGAGAACGCCGGGCCGGCCGTCCCCGAATGCGTGGTCGTCGTCCCGAGCGCTTCGATCCCGGGCAGGAGCGCCATCGTGTTCAACATCTCTTGGCCGAAGCCGGACCACTGCCCCTTGACGGGGCCGACGAGAAGGTCGGTCAAACGGAGAAACCCGACCAGACGAGACGGCTCACCGGACGCGTAGTTGTCGATCACGCGGATCCCCGTCGTGCCGTCTTGAAGCTGCGTCACGAGCGTTGCCGGATCGTGAGTGATATTCGAGACGTCGATCGGCCCCACCGGCGTTCCCCCACCCCCGTACGCTGCTTCGAGTCCTGCCGCGCACCCCGTCGCGGGCTGATTGGCCGGCGTCGTCGTCAACCCGATGGTCTGCCAGGCCTGGGCGTTGGCCGGAGTGTCAAAGGTGACGGTGCCGAATTGCTGGGACGAGCAGACGGCACCGGTGGGGTTGGACCAGTCCCCGATGGTGACCGGGATGTTCGCCGTGGCGCCGATGGGCGCCGTCTTCGTCCCGCTGTTCACATTGGCCGACAATTCACCCTGGAGCTGGTACTGGTACCACTGGCCTGCGCCCAGGGGCGGGACCGGCTGCGCAGCGTCGGCGAGACGGGCGATCTCGGCAGCTGCAGCGGGTGATCCGGGGATCTTGGCCGACGGTGCAACGAGCAGGACGGCGGCGGCGCTGACTGCTGCAACACACGTCACGCCGATCCCCCATCGCAGCCGACGCCGCGTCCGCCGACGTGGTCGCGTCCGATGCGCCGCGTTTCCTCGATCCTTGGACGGCGATAGCTCGAGCGCGATTGCCTCTTCGAGTACGGACCGAGCGACCTCAAGGTCGGTCGCGGATCCGTCCGGATCAGTCATGAAGTCGCGGACGAGTTCGATTTCAGTCTTCATTCGTCTCCCTTGACGCCGATGGGGATCTCTTCTGTCGGCGGGTCCCCGTCGAGGTATTGCCACGAGCCGCCCAGGAGTTCGCGGAGTCGCTCCCGTGTGCGGGACATGCGTGATCGAACGGTGCCGACCGGAATCCCCAGCGCGACAGCGACCTCGTCGTACGTGAATCCGGGCCCGGCGATCAGCAGGAGGACGTCGAGATGCGCGTCGTCGAGTTGGGCCAGGGCGTGTGAAACCGCTCCTTCTTGCGATGCGAAGAACGCGCTCGATGTCGCCTGGTCACTGTGGTCGGGCGCAGTCGCATCACCGATGCCGGCCGAGCTCCTCGACTGGCGCCGGCCCTCGGATCTCCAGAAGTGTCGGGAGTGGTTGGTCGCGATGCCGAACAGCCAGGGCCGGGCGTCAGCGCGGCTGAGGTCGTAGCTGCGCCGCGAGTGGAATGCCGTGACGAAGGTCTCGCCGAGGAGGTCCTCAGCATGTTGGGGACCGACGCGCTTCACCAAATACCGGTGAATCGGTCCGGCGTGACGCTCGAAGAGTGCGGCGAACGCGTGCGGGGACGTCAGCGACAGCTCGATTTGCCGCCCATCGGTTTCCCCGGGCTGATCACCGCCCCCCATCAATCAAGTATTTCCCGCGGTCGCAAGGACGGTTCCACGGGACGCCCCGGCTTCCGGCCAACGGCCGACGTGCTACAGCTGAATCCCCAGCAACGCGGCCCCCTCGGCCACCGACCGCCCCGCCGACGCCTCGGCGTCCAGCACCGCCAGCGCCTCCGGTGTGTCCAGGTCCTCGCTCAGCGCCGCCCGCGCCGCATCCAGCCCGGCCGATCCGTCGCCGGACCCGGCGGCGCTCCGCCACAGCGCCAGCCGCGCCGCCGCCGCCGGCATGTCCGCATCCGTTCGCCAGTCCCAGTCGTTCCGGTAGTGGTGCGCCAACAACGCCAGCCGCACCGCCGCCGGGTCCCACTCCTTGCACAGGTCGCCCACGAACACGAGGTTCCCGAGCGACTTCGACATCTTCGTCCCGTCCAAACCCACCAATCCGACGTGGAACCACAGCCGGACGAACGGCTGGCCGGTCACCGACTCGGTCTGCGCCGTCTCGCACTCATGATGCGGGAACACCAGATCACGGCCACCGCCGTGGATGTCGATCGTCTCCCCGAGCTCCCGCAACACCAGCGCCGAGCACTCGATGTGCCAGCCCGGCCGCCCCGGCCCCCAACGCGACTCCCAAGCCGGCTCGTCGGGCAGCGACGGCTGCCACAGCACGAAGTCCAATGGATTCCGCTTCGCGGGGTCCTCGGGCTTCCCACCATGCTCCGCCGCCAGCTCCAGCATCCGCGATCGATCGAACCCACTCACCGAGCCGAACGCACCGAACGTGGTCACGTCGAAGTAGACCGAGCCGCCCGACTCGTACGCGAACCCACGCTCCAGCGCCACCCCGATCAACGACAGGATCTCGGAGATAGCAGACGTCGCCCGCGGCTCGCTCCACACCGGCAGCAAATTCAACAAGGCCATCTCGGCGTCGAAACGCGCCATCTCCTCCGCGGCCAGGTCCAAATAGTGGACCCCCAATTCCCGGGCCTTCCGCAAGATGTCGTCGTCGACGTCCGTCACGTTCCGCACACACCGGGTCTCGTGCCCCAGGTCCTGCAGGACCCGCTGCAGCATGTCGAAGTAGACGTACACAGCGGCATGACCCAAGTGCGCCGCGTCGTAGGGCGTGATGCCGCACGAGTACATCGTCACCAGCGGCCCCGGCTCGAAAGCCACCACCTCCCGGCGCGCCGTGTCGTAGAGCCGCACCCCCGAAACCCCGAGCGGACTAGATCCCGGCCAGCCGCAACGTCGAGTGCGCCTTGTGCCGGATGTTCAACGTGATACAGACCGCGGTGAACGCCTCGATCGCGGCGGCCTGGTTCAGGCTCCCAGCGTCGAGCGGCCGCAGCCCGCGTATCTGCTCGATCAGGCCCACGGTGGCAGCCGTCGCCTCCGGGTGGTCCGAACACACCAGCACGTCAGCTTCCAACCCCGATTCGAGGTTCTCCATTTCCGAAGCGGGCAAATGGTGGAAGGCCGCAGCCACCAACGACCCCGGCAGTGCCGCCTGGACGGCCGCCGCCACGGAGCCCCGGGGCGGGATGAGCGCCAGCATCTCGCGGCCCTCCTTCACCAGGGCATTCGCCATGGAGATGACCACCTTGCCCGCCAACGGCTCGCGCAGCGCCCGCACCGTCGTCACCACGCCGTCCCACGGCGTCGCCACGACGACGAGCTCGGCCGCCGCCGCACCGGCATTGTCGGCGCCCTCGAGCAGATCCGCCAGCGAGGGCGCCCTCTCCCTCATCTCACCGACGATCTGGGCAGCCCGCTCCGCGTCGCGCGAGCCGACCGTGACCCGGATGCCGGCCTCGGCGAGCCGGACCGCCAACCCGCGCCCAGCCGGACCGGTCCCTCCGAGGATTCCGACGTTCATGGCCACACCTTCGCATAACCTCACTGGCCCAGTGGGACTCCTCGACGGCAAACGGCTCCTGATCACTGGCGTCCTGACCGATGCCTCGCTGGCCTTCGCCACCGCCAAGATGGCCCAGGAAGAGGGGGCGGAGATCATCCTTTCGGGCGCCGGCCGCGCCCTCAGCCTCACCCGGCGGACCGCGCGCAAGCTGCCGACTGAGCCCGACGTCCTCGAGATCGACGTGACCTCCCCCGAACAGCTGACCGCTGCGGGCGGGGCGGTGGCCGAACGCTGGCCGCGCCTCGACGGCATCCTCCACGCCATCGGCTTCGCCCCTCCCGACTGCCTCGGCAACGGCATGTTCGCGGCCGGCTGGGACGACGTCTCGGTGGCGCTCAACATCTCCACCTACTCGCTGAAAGCCCTCGTCGAGGCTTTTCTCCCCCTTCTCGAGCGAGCCGGCGCCCACGGGGGCGCCTCGGTCGTCGGCCTCGACTTCGACGCCACCGTGGCCTGGCCCGTCTACGACTGGATGGGCGTGGCCAAGGCGGCGTTGGAGTCCCTCTCCCGGTACCTGGCCAAAGAGCTCGGCCCGAGGGGCATCCGCGTCAACCTCGTGGCGGCCGGTCCGGTGCGCACGATGGCCGCCAAGTCGATCCCCGGTTTCTCCGCGTTCGAGGACACCTGGGGCGACAGGGCCCCGCTCGGGTGGGACATCCACGACGCCAGCGCCGTTGCCAAGGCCTGCGTGGCGCTCTTCAGCGACCTCTTCCCTATGACGACAGGAGAGATGATCCACGTCGACGGCGGGGTGCACGCCGTCGGCGGCTCGGCCTGACCGACCTCGCCGTCACCGGGGGTCCGGCTGCTCATCACCGGACCGTTACAGCAAAACCCCAGTTAGGGACGATCGTTCGTTCGAAAATTTGCACTTTCGGGCCAGGAAGTTGCCGTGGGCCGACAGTCCCCACCCTCTCGGATGTTTCCCTTCTTGTAGGGGCCTGTAGGGGACGGACAACAGCGCAACGGGCGGCGCTGCGAGGCGGTGGCAAGGGAGAGCCATGAGCATCTCGGATTTCAGGGTCGGAACGGTCGAGCCGACTGCGGCGAGCGGGACCGCCGACGAGCCCAACTTCGCCCTTCCACCCGAGATCAGCGTCCCCCGTGGGCGCCGGCACCAACGCCGGGGTGCGTCCCCGTATCGCAGCATCAGTGACCAGGAGCTCTCCCTGGTGCAGATCTCGTGTGACTTCATCTGCGCCTGCGTCGCGCTGCCCGTCGCATTGCTCATACTCTCGGCCCTCTCGACTGTGCCGACGAATGCGCCTTCGCACTTCGGGTTGAGCATCAAGATCGACTCGTTCTTCCCTGTAGCCGTCGTGCTTGCCCTGGCCTTCGGCGGCGTCTACCGGGTGACGCATCGCCAGCTTCAGCCCAGCGCCTTCCTCGAGTTCCGCGAATTGTCGTTCGGCGTGGGATGCGGATGTGTGCTCACGCTGGCGGTCGGTTCGTTCTTCCATGCGACCTTCGGGACGATCGAGCCGATTGCCACCCAGCTCGTCACCGCCGTCATCGTCGCGATCGGGATGATCACGCTGGGACGGATGGTGCTTCGGTTCTTCGTGCACGCCCTGACGACCACGCGGGTGTTGGTGGTCGGCGCCGGACAGACCGCCGAGCGGATCATGATGAACGTTCGCTACGACCCCGGCATGACGCTTGTTGGCCGGGTCGTGGACGGCGACCTCGCCGACGCAGGCGCAATTGGGCGCGTTGGCGATCTGCCCGAGCTCTGCCGCCAGCTCGACGTGCACCGCGTCTTGGTGGCAGCCGGCGACCGGTTCTCGAGCGAGTCGCTCGACACCTACCGTGACCTGCAGGACGTCGTACACATTGCGATGGTGCCGCGCTACTTCGAGCTGATCAGTTGGCGCTCGCGGCTCACCGACCTCGGCGGCATGCCCTTCCTCGAGATCGCACAGCCTCACCTCAGCCGGTGGGACCGTTTCATGAAGCGGGCGTTCGACCTCTGTATCAGTGGGGCGGTGCTCCTCGTCTGCTCACCGATCCTTCTCCTGGTCGCGATCGGCGTGAAGCTGAGTTCGCCCGGACCGGTGCTTTTCCGACAGGTGCGCCTCGGCCGCTACGCCCAGCCCTTCATGGTGACCAAGTTCCGTTCCATGACGACGGACGCAGGAGAGAGTCGCCCCGCGGGCGCACACACTGAGAATCACGGCAACACGGAGCGACCTCTACACGAGATCCGGAACAAGCACGACGAGAGCTGGCGCATCACCCGCTTTGGGGCGTTTCTTCGTCGCACGGGCATCGATGAGATCCCCCAGTTCATCAACGTCTTCAAGGGTGAGATGTCTGTGGTCGGCCCGCGCCCGTTCATCCCGAGCGAATCACGGGTCGAGGGCTGGGCGGTCCGTCGCTTCGAGGTGCGGCCGGGCATCACCGGCCTGTGGCAGGTGTCGGGCCGCAACGACCTGACTCGTAGCGACCTGGTTCAGCTCGACTATCTCTACGTGTCCTCCTGGTCGATGTGGTGGGACCTCAAGATCATGTTCGAGACGCCCAAGACGATGGCGCGGGGCACCGGCGCCTACTGACCCCAGCGGCGCCCGGGACTTCGGCATCGCCCTCCCCGCCGGAATTTCAGACCCATCTCGACAGCGAATTCGGCCCCCGACGCGGACTGACCAATGGCCGATGCATTGCAGTGAGAACGCCGGTGACGCACATGTCACTAGTCCGACCTGTCTGCCCCACAGACCCGGTGCGCTGCAACGGGAGTGCGAGGCCGCGTCACGTGCAAGACAGACTTGTGTCACCCCAAATTCTCGTTTCACCAGGGAATCAAAAATAAATTCGGGTTGCCCACAAAAACCGGCCGTAAGTGCCCAGCCCAGTACTTGTTTCACTCATAGTCGAGGTCGGCCCAGGGGCGTTGCTGGAGTGGCGCAATCCCGATTTCGCTCAGGGAGGCAGAGAAGCGTGCAGCGGCAGTTTGAAAGACTGGCAGTGACGTTGTTTTCGGTCGGCATCGGCGCGGTTGCGTTGGTGCTCGTTGCGGGAGCGGGCGTTGCAGACGCGGCGACGCGCTCTCGCTCGGGCGCAGGAGCTCACCTTCTTGACTCCGCCACACGCACAGTGGCCAACGGGGCACCCTCGCCGGGGTTGCTCACGGGCCCCGATGTGATGGCCTCCGTCGTCGGGCTGATGGCCGTCCTGGCCTTTCTCTTCCTCATCGTCACCTTCATTCGAGGACGGGTCCACTCTCGCGTGCTCGCTGCCCGCGCCGCCGCCTGACGAACTCCACACAGGTCTGTCTCGCTAAAGCGCGACCGCGCCAATCCGGCTCACGGGTCCGGATACGAGAAAAACGAATTGCCCTCTAGCGGCCTCCCTGCATCGCCGAAGCGATCCTCGTCGCCTCCGCCTCGCTCCAGTTGCCCGAAACCTGGCCGCGCCCTTTGAACGACGTAAAACCCGATTGCGTCGGCTCGATGATCGGAGCGGACACCACCACTCCCCCGACATCGAATGCCAGGAGCCGATGGAAACTCCCCTTGGCCACCCTGTCCCACTGCGTCCTGCCTGCTGGCGTGGTCGTCCAGTCGACCACCCACGCTCCGGTCTGCGTCTTCGTCGCGGTGGCGGAGGCGATAGATCGACTCGACATCACGGCAGGCCCGAGGACGTACCGCATCCCCTTCGACGTCGGCGTTGCCGCGTAGACAGAAGAACCCGGCAGCCCACCGAGAAGCACCACTTTCGATGCCGAATCGTCGGAGGATTGGGTCGTCCTCTCGCCTTCGAGGATGATCGCCGGCTGCGGGCTCTGATAGGTGAAGCCGACCGCTGACTGCTTCGACGGCGCGACCTCCATGCTGGCGGCCGTGAGGCTCGATGGGCCGCACGACGAAGCCGACAGAGCCGGCTGCGGCGAGGTGACGAACTTGTCGTAAGGCGGCACGACACACAGGACGGGCCTAAAGAGGACGCCTGGTCCCCCGCTGGCTCCGGCCCGTCCACCAGTGCCGGTCACGAGCAGCCCCACGATCGACGCCACGGCAAACGCGGGCCTCAGAGCTGCAATCGCCCCATGATGGGTCTGCAACCACCGCCCCATAAGAGGGTCAGCGTACGGCCGGACGCGCGCGGTGGACCACGCTGGCAAGGAGTGGTGAGCGTCGAAGCGACGCTCCTGCCGGCGCTATACCGAGATAGGTGCGCTCGAGATGGCGCTCACCAGGGACTCGTAGGCCTGGTCGAACTCCTGCTCGCTGTGCGCCTTGCGGCAACGGTGCACCGCGCGGCGGAGATACTGCTCGCCGCCGCTCAAGTCGGTGGCCTGGATGACCAACGCGATCACTTCGTCCCGTCGCTCTTCGAAGGAACGGGTGTCCTCCTCGGTGAACATCTCGCTCAACGTCACGGTCCCCCTCCTTCGTCAGCGATAAGCCGTCTTCGTGCACTTCCATCGTAAGGAGGCCCCGACCAGGGGGTCTATAGGACCAAAGGACTACTCGCCGGCTTCACACGCTCAGAATGGCCGATTGGGCTGGCAAGTTGTGCGTTCGTTGATTCGGCCTGTTCGGTCGAGGCTCCCGGTTGGGGTGGCCCTCACCTGGACCTTCTCCCGGTAGGTTCGCCGTTCGTGGCAATGCGTGGACACGGGACGGGCGGCGCCCGAGGCGCGTGGGGCGGGATGCGTTCCATGCGCCAGGACCGGTCCGTCCTCCGGCACCGGGTCAAGAAGGGCACCGCGAGGCGGATGCTCACGTTCGCGGTCCCGTACAAGAAGATCCTCGCCATCTTCGTGCCGGTCGTGATCCTCGGTGCGGTCATCGCCGCCGTGAACCCCCTGATCCTCCGGGCTTTGATCGACAACGGGATCCTGAAGAAGAACGCCGACCTGGTCGTGTGGCTGGCGCTCCTGGTCGCCGTCCTGGCTCTGTTCGATGGCGCGCTCGGACTGGCGGAGCGCCGGATCTCCGCCTACATCGGCGAGTACCTCATTTACGACATGCGGGCGAAAGTCTTCCGTCACATCCAGCGGATGCCGCTCGCGTTCTTCAGCCGCACGCAGACCGGCGCGCTCGTCAGCCGGCTGAACAACGACGTCATCGGCGCGCAACAGGCCTTCACCGACCTCCTCTCCAACGTGGTCGGGAATCTCGTGACCGTGGTGATCGTGATCGCCGCCATGTTCTTCCTCAGCTGGCAGATCACCCTGGCCGCTCTGCTCCTGGTGCCCCTCTTCCTGTTGCCCGCCCGCTTCGTGGGTCAACGCATCGGCGCGCTCACCAAGGAGGGCTACGACCTCAACTCCGAGATGAACATGGTGATGCAGGAGCGCTTCCAGGTCGGGGGTGCCATGCTCGTCAAGCTGATGGGACGCCCTGAGGTCGAGGCCGAGGCCTTCGAGGCCAAGGCGGGGCGGGTACGCGACATCGGCATCGCGCAGGCGACCTACGCCCGGGTCTTCTTCGTCGCCCTCACCCTCACTGCCTCCCTTGCGACGGCCATCGTCTATGGCGTGGGCGGCGTGGCCGCGGTCCACGGTGCGCTGGCCGTCGGAACCGTCGTCGCCCTGACGAGTTACCTGACCCGCCTCTACCAGCCGCTCACCCAGCTCTCGAACCTCAACCTCGACGTGATGACGGCCCTCGTTTCCTTCGAACGCCTCTTCGAAGTCCTCGACATCGTGCCGATGATCGAAGAGGCGCCCGATCCGATCGAGGTGCCCCGGGGTGGTGCCTCGATCGAGTTCGAGCACGTCCGCTTCACCTATCCGTCGGCGCAGGAGGTCTCCTTGGCCTCGCTGGAGTCGGTTGCCGTGCTCGAAGCGGGTTCGCGCAGCGAGGTGTTGCACGACGTGAGCTTCAGCGTCGATCCCGGAGAGATGGTGGCGTTGGTCGGGCCATCGGGTGCGGGCAAGACCACGATCTCGGCCCTCGTGCCCCGCTTGTACGACGTGAACGCGGGCAGCGTGCGCATCAGCGGCATCGACGTGCGCCAGGCCACGTTCGCGTCACTGCGCGACGTCGTGGGCGTGGTTTCTCAGGACCCGCATCTCTTCCACGACACGCTGCGGGCCAACCTCATGTACGCGCGCCCCGAGGCGACCGAGGCGGAGGTCTACGAGGCGCTCGCTCAGGCCCAGATCGGGCACATCGTGGCCGATCTGCCCGACGGGCTCGACACCGTCATCGGCGAGCGCGGCTACCGGCTCTCGGGCGGCGAAAAACAACGGGTGGCGCTGGCGCGGCTGCTGCTGAAGGCGCCGGACATCGTCGTTTTGGATGAGGCCACCGCTCACCTCGACTCTGAGTCGGAGGCGGCGGTCCAACGCGCCCTCCGCCAGACCCTGTCCGGGCGCACGTCGCTCGTCATCGCACACCGGCTCTCCACGGTCCGCGAGGCCGACCAGCTGCTGGTGATCGACGACGGGCGCATCGTCGAGCGGGGTACGCACGCCTCATTGCTGGCGGAAAACGGGTTGTACGCCGAGCTCTACCGCACGCAGTTCGCCGACCAGGAGTCCGAGGGCCAGCCGGCGGGCGGACCTGCGCTCCCGGCCGTTCAAAAGTAGAATCCGTTCTAGTTCCACCGCCGGATCGTCCGGCAACCGGCTCACCGGTGTGGTGGAGGGTCTGCACGCTCAACTAGTCGGCCATCGAGCAGGAGGTCTCCCCGTGCACAACGAACTTTGCGAACGCCTCGGGATCGAGTTCCCCATCTTCGCCTTCACCCATTGCCGCGACGTGGCCGCTGCCGTATCGAACGCCGGAGGTCTCGGCGTTCTCGGCGCGGTCGGGTTCAGCGCCGAGGAGCTCGAGGTCGAATTGAAGTGGCTCGATGAGCACGTCGGCGACCATCCCTACGGCGTGGACATTGTCATCCCCGGCAAGTACGAGGGCATGGACGAGATCGACCCGGTGAAGCTCGAAGCCGAGCTGCGGGCGATGATCCCCGACGAGCACCGGACTTTCGCAAAGAAGATCCTGGCCGACCACGGCGTCCCCGAGATCGAGGGCGGCCCACGACGCGAGCTGCTCGGCTGGACGGCGGCGACGGCGGCGCCGTTGGTGGACGTGATCCTGCAGCACCCGAAAGTGAAGCTGGTGGCCAACGCGCTCGGCACGCCGCCCGACGACGTGATCGCGCAGGTCCATGACCACGGGATGTTGATGGCCGCACTGGCCGGCTCGGTGAAGCACGCCTTGAACCACAAGGCGGCGGGGTGCGACATCGTCATCTGTCAGGGCTCCGAAGGCGGCGGGCACACCGGTGACGTGGGGTCGATCGTCCTTTGGCCTGAGGTCATCGACGCGGTCGCACCGCTGCCGGTGCTGGCGGCCGGTGGCATCGGCTCGGGACGGCAGATGGCTGCGGCGATGATGTTGGGTGCGTCGGGCGTGTGGACCGGCTCGCTCTGGCTGACGGTCGAGGAGGCCAACATCCCGCCCAAGCAGATGGAGTCCTACTTGAAGGCGACGTCGCGCGACACCGTGCGCTCACGTTCGTTCACCGGCAAGCCCTGCCGGCTGTTGAAGAACGATTGGACGGACGCGTGGGAGGACCCCGGCAACCCGAAGCCGCTCGGCATGCCGCTGCAGATGATGGTGGCGATCGACTGCGTCTCCCGCGGCCACGCGTATCCCGAAGAGGCCCGCGACGTGAACTTCAACCCTTGCGGGCAGGTGATCGGGCAAGCCACCTCAGTCCGGCGGACCAAGGACGTCGTGCTCGGAATGGTCGAGGAGTACATCGAGGCGACGGAGCGGTTGCAGCGGGTCAACGAGGGCGCCACGGCCTGAGTCGCCGGCGGCGGCACAAAGCGACGTTGCGCGCTGGGATATACGGGCTTCGTCGCTCACGCCCGGCGACCTAAGGTCGCCGGTATGGAACTCCATGAAGCGCTCTACACGACGCGCGCGATGCGCCGGGTCCGCAAGGACCCCATCCCGCTCGACTTGCAAGCCCGGATTATGGACGCTGCCATCCGGGCGCCGTCCGGCGGGAACCAGCAGAACTGGCGCTTCTTACTGCTGGACGACCCCGAGAAGAAGGCCGCGCTCGCGCCCTTGTACCAGCACGCGATCAGTGAGCTCTGGCGGGTCGTCTACAAGCCGCAGCTCGACGCAGCCGCCGCCAACCCAGAGGCGCCGGAGTCGATCCAGCTGTTCAAGGTGCAGAAGTCGGCGCAATGGCTGGCCGACCACTTCGAAGATGTCCCGCTGTACCTTTTCCCCTTCAGTCAGCACGACCCGACCGGCGGCTCGATCTACCCCGCCGTGTGGAACGCCATGCTGGCGGCACGTGCCGAAGGGATCGGCAGCTGCCTGACGGCGCTGCTGCAGTTCTTCCATCCGGCCGAGACGTTCGAGATCCTCGGGATCCCCAACGACGAAGGGTGGATTCTTTCTGGCACGGTCAGCTTCGGCTATCCCACCGGCAAGTGGGGCATCGGAGCACGTCGCCCTGTCCACGAAGTCACCTACCGCAACGGTTGGGGTTCCGACGTGGGCTTCACGGTCCCCTCTCCCCTATGGCCGGGGTGAGCGTCGTCGCTGCGGCGTTCGGGGGCACGGTGCTCCGGCTGGCCGTAGACCCAGATGTGGAGGTGCCGGCGGGCGCCGACCTCCTGGTAATCGAGTCGATGAAGATGGAGCACGTCATCGAAGCACCGACGGCCGGCTCGGTCCGCTCTTTTTCGGTGTCCGTCGGCGATGCCGTGCAGAGCGGCGATGTGCTGCTGCATTTCGCGCCGTCCGCTGTCGAGCAAGTCGAGACAGCTGCGACCGCGGCCTCGGCCGAAGCGCCAGCGGAGCGAGGAGAGACACGACCGGAGCTCGCGGAGCTTCGCCGGCGAACCGCCGCCACGCAGGACGCCGGTCGACCAGACGCGACCGAACGCCGGCACGCGCGGGGTCGACGCACGGCGCGGGAGAACATCGAGGACTTGTGTGACCCCGGGACCTTCGAGGAGTACGGCCGTTTCGTCATTGCCGCCCAGCGCGCGCGACGCGATCGCGATGACCTGATCGCCAACACGCCGACGGACGGGCTGATCGCCGGCATCGCCCGGGTGAACGGCGACCTGTTCGAGCCGGAACTGGCGCGCTGCGCGGTGCTTTCTTACGACTACAGCGTTCTGGCGGGCACCCAGGGCCAGATGAACCACAAGAAGAAGGACCGTCTCTTCGATCTCATCGAGCGGCTCGGGCTCCCCGTGGTGCTCTTCGCCGAGGGTGGCGGGGGCCGGCCGGGTGACACCGACACCGCGAGCGTCACCGGCCTCGATACCGCTGCTTTCGCGCTGTTCGGGGCGCTCAGCGGCAAGGTGCCCCTTGTCGGCATCGTCTCGGGCCGGTGCTTCGCGGGCAACGCGGCGCTCCTCGGTTGCTGCCACGTCGTCATCGCCACGCCCGACGCCAACATCGGGATGGGTGGCCCCGCCATGATCGAGGGTGGCGGCCTCGGCGTGTACGCACCCGAGGACGTGGGGCCCGTCTCGGTGCAGGTGCCGAACGGGGTCATCGACGTGTTGGTGGACGACGAGAAGGCGGCGGTCGACGTCGCCCGGCGCTACCTCTCCTACTTCCAGGGCGACCTTGCGGACTGGAGCGTGCCTGATCAGACATTGCTTCGTGACGTCGTGCCGGCCGATAGGCGCCGCGTCTACGACGTGCACCGAGCGCTCGAATTGTTGGCCGACGAAGGGTCGGTCCTGGAGTTGAGGCCCTCCTTCGCCCCCGGGATGGTGACTGCACTTGCTCGCGTCGAGGGGCGGGCGGTCGGTGTCATCGCCAACAACCCGATGCATCTCGCCGGCGCGGTCGACGGCCCGTGCGCGGACAAGGCGGCGCGGTTCCTGCAACTCTGCGAGGCGTTCGGCTTGCCGGTCCTTTCGCTGTGCGACACGCCCGGCTTCATGGTCGGCCCGGAGGCGGAGGAGACGGCGCTCGTGCGCCACGTCAGCCGCATGTTCGTCGTCGGTGCGTCGCTCACGGTGCCGTACTGCTGCGTGATCCTGCGCAAGGGCTACGGACTGGGCGCGCAGGCCATGGCCGGCGGGTCATTCCATCGCCCGATTTTCACCGTGGCGTGGCCGACCGGTGAGTTGGGTGGCATGGGGCTCGAGGGTGCGGTCCGGCTCGGCTTCCGGCGCGAGCTCGACGCCATTGCGGACGACGCCGAGCGCGAAGCGACCTTCGAGGGAATGGTGGAGCGGGCGTACCAACACGGCAAGGCGCTGCACGTGGCCGAGTACTTCGAGATCGACGACGTGATCGATCCGGCGAACACCCGGTCGCGTGTCGTCCACGCGCTCGAGTCGGCCGGACCCCGGAAAGGAAGGAACGGAAACCGTCCCTTCGTCGACACGTGGTAGGGAGCCGCTGTGACTGAGGCCGTCGAACGCCTGCTCAACGAACTGAGTCTCGAGGAAAAGTGCTCGCTGACCGCGGGTGCCAGTCTCTGGTACCTGCCGTCGGTGGAGCGGGTCGGTTTGCCCGCCCTGAAGGTCTCCGACGGCCCCTCGGGGGTGCGCGGCGACAGCTTCGGCGGTCGGCGGTCGCTTTCGCTGCCGTGCGGGACGGCGATCGGCGCCACCTGGAACCCCGAGCTCGTCGGCCATCTCGGCGTCGCGCTGGCCGGAGAGGCGCGCTCGAAGGGCGTGCAGGTGCTGCTCGGCCCCACGGTCTGCATCGTGCGGACACCGTTGGCCGGCCGTACCTTCGAGTCCTTCTCGGAGGACCCGTTGCTCACTGCGCGCTTGACCGTTGCCTACGTGCGCGGCGTGCAGTCGCAGGGCGTTGCCTGCTGCATCAAGCATTACGCGTGCAACGACCAGGAGCACGAGCGGATGACCATCAGCGCGGAGGTGGACGAGCGCACACTGCGCGAGATCCATCTGCCGGCGTTCGAGGCCGCCGTGCGGGAAGCCGGGGTATGGGCCCTCATGACCGCCTACAACAAGGTGGACGGTACCTACTGTGGCGAGCAGCCCGAACTGCTCAATGGCATCCTGCGGGGCGAGTGGGGCTTCGACGGCGTCACCATGTCCGACTGGTACGGCACCCACTCGACCGCACCGGCGGCGCTTGCCGGCCTCGACCTCGAGATGCCCGGCCCTCCGTCCTGGCTCGGCCCGAACCTGGCCACGGCAGTGCGCGAGGGCACGGTCGACGAGGCAGTCGTCGACGGGCAGGTGCGCCATTTGCTCGGCCTCATGGGCCGAGTGGGACTGTTCGACCCACAGGCCGGCGCGTCGGAGGAAGAGAAAGAGGAGGACGATCCCGGACGCCGCGCGTTGGCGCGGCGCGTGGCAGCAGAGGGAACGGTCCTGCTCCACAATGACGGCCTGCTCCCCCTCGAGCCGGCGTCGGTCGGACGGCTGGCGGTGATCGGACCGAACGCGCTGCAGATGGCGATGGGCGGAGGGAGCTCCGAGGTCACACCGCACAAGCGGCGCAGCGTCGCCGACGCGCTGGCCGAGAGGCTACCGCAGGCGAACGTCACCTATGAAGTGGGCTGCCACATCGAACGTGGCATCCCACCGATCGACGTCCGCTTGCTGACGCCGAGGTCCGGGGGTTCTGACGGGTTCACCGTCGAGTACTTCGACGGGCCCGAATTGCCAGAGGAAGGGGCGAGGACACCGGCCGATATCGGCGTGACGCACTCGCCTCGCGCCGTGTGGATCGGCCCGCCCCCCGCATTCGTGACGGGGCAGTGGTCGGTCCGGCTGAAGGCGACCTTCACCCCCGATACGTCGGGCCCGTGGCAGTTGGGCCTGGAGTCGGCCGGCCGTTCGGTGTTGCGGTTGGACGGCGAGATCGTGCTCGACAACAGCGACCCGCAGCGCGGTACGGGTTTCTACGGCGCAGGCAGCGAACCGATCGACGTGCGGTCGGAGCTCGAGGCCGGGCGGACCTACGCGCTGACGGTCGACCTGTGGCCGCGGTCGCGCACGACCCCGATCATGGGGGCCATCGTGCGGGCCGGTCGTCCCCAGCCCGACGACGAGTTCGCGCGGGCGGTCGAAGCGGCCGGGGCGGCAGACGTCGCGGTGGTGGTAGTCGGCCTCAACGGCCAATGGGAGTCCGAGGGCTACGACCGTCCCGACCTGCGGCTGCCCGGCGTCCAACGCGAGCTGGTCGAGGCGGTGCTCGACGTCAACCCGCGCACCGTCGTCGTCGTGAACGCGGGCTCGCCGGTCGAGATGTCGTGGGCGGATCGGGCGGGTGCGGTGCTCCTGCCCTGGTACGCCGGCGAGGAGGGGGCGGACGCCTTGGCCGACATCGTCGTCGGGCTCACCGAACCGGGCGGACGTCTGCCCGTCACCGTACCGGCGCGGCTCGAGGACACGCCGACTGCGGGCGCGCCGGAGTGGTACCCGGGCGTCGAGGGCAAGGTCGCGTACGAGGAGGGTATGTTCGTCGGGTACCGGCATTACGACACCAACGAGATCGAGCCTGCGTTTGCGTTCGGCCACGGCCTGAGTTACGGCGATGTGGTGTGGGAAGGCGTCGACATTGAAGCGGAGAAGGTGACGGTGCGGCTGTGGAACCGCGGTGATCGGCTTGGTACCGAGGTCGTGCAGGTGTATCGGGGCAACCTCGGATCGCAAGTGCCGCGGCCGGCGCGGGAGCTGGTGGGGTTCGTGAAAGTCCGGGTTGAACCCGGCGAGCGGCAACAGGTGGAAGTCGGGCTGGACGCTGTTGCCTACAGGTATTGGGACGTGGACACGCACGGATGGCGATCCGATCCCGGGAGCTACGAGTTGCTCGTCGGGGCCTCGTCTCGTGACATCCGGGCGTCGGCCGTCGTCGAGTGGGACGGGCGGTGACGGCAGAGGAACTGCGCACTTGGACGTGGACATGGGACCGGCTGCTGGTCGAGCCGCGCCGTCCGCAGGTAATCCGGGAACGCCCGAACGCGCCGTGGTTCGCCGTCGCTGCCGTGTGCGTGGGCGCGTTCATGGGTCAGCTCGACGCCTCCATCGTGACGGTGGCGCTGCCGACGCTGCAGAAGACGTTCGACGCGTCGGTCGGCGCGGTGACGTGGGTGGGGCTGTCGTACCTGTTGGTGTTGGTGGCGACCGTGACGGCAGTGGGGCGGTTCGCCGACATGTGGGGGCGGAAGCTGCTCTACGTGTACGGGTTCGTGATCTTCACGGGGGCGTCCGCGCTGTGCGGGCTGGCGCCGGGACTGGGGTGGCTCTGCGGCTTCCGGGCCCTGCAGGCGGTCGGGGCGGCGATGCTGCAGGCGAATTCGCTCGCGATCATCTTGCTCGTGGTGCCGGCGGCGTCGTTGGGGCGCGCGATTGGTTTTCAGGGGGCGGCGCAGGCGTTGGGACTCTCGTTGGGCCCGACGATCGGGGGGTTGTTGCTGGCGGCAGGGGGATGGCGGCTCATCTTCTACGTGAACGTGCCGTTCGGATTGTTCGGTGCGGTCGCGGCGGTGTTGCTCGTGCCACGCTCGCGAGACCTGCTGGCGCGGGTGCGCTTCGACTGGGCGGGCCTGGGGATCTTCTTCCCCGCGATGGTGGCGCTGCTGTGCGCGATTTCCTTCGGCGCGACCTCGGGATGGGGTTCGCCGCTGATCGTGTCGTCGTTCGTGGTGGCTGCCGTGCTGTTCATCGTGTTCGTGTGGCACGAGCGGCGCGACAGCCAACCGATGCTCGACCTGGCGTTGTTCCGGAACACGCGGTTTTCGAGCGGGATCGCGAGCGGGATGGGCTCGTACCTGGTGATGTTCGGCGTCTTGTTGGTGGTGCCCTTCTATTTCGAACGCGCCTTGGGCGTGGGGACGGCCCGGTCGGGGCTGGAGCTCATGGTCTTTCCCGTCGCGTTCGGCGTGGTGGCGCCGTTTGCAGGCCGGGTGGCGGACCGTATCGGTGCCGCCCGTCCGCTGTGCGTGGGCGGGATGGCGTTGGTGACCGTGGCGCTGGTGCTGCTCGGCGCACTGCGGCCCTCTACGGGAGGGTTCCTGGTGCTGCTGGCGTGTGTCGGCGTGGGAATGGGGCTGTTCACTTCGCCCAACAACGCCTCGATCATGGGCGCCGCCCCCGAGCAGCAGGCGGGGATGGCGTCCGGCGTGCTGAACATGACAAGGGGCCTGGGCACAGCGTTCGGCCTCGCTGTCACCGGGACGATCTTCACGGTGGCGGGAGGCGACATCGTAAAGACCGCGGGCGCCGCGGCGGACGCCGCGCACGCGTTCTCCGTGACGGCGTACGTGCTGGCGGGGATTGCGGCGGCCGCCGGCATCGTGGCGGCCGCCCGCTCGACCGGGACGCTGCGGAACGTGCGGCTGTCGGCGGTGGAATAGGCGAAGGCTGAAGTCCGCCGGTTCTGTCTGCCATGATGTCGACGGCGAGGCGGGACCGAACGGAGGCGCTGATCGGTGGTCGACGGCGATACGGCGGGTCCACTGCCCGATCCACCCAAGACAGGCTGGTATCCCGTCCCCAACGAGCCTGGATATCAACGATTCTGGAACGGACAATCGTGGAGCTCGCAGCGATACTGGGGCCTTGGCGCTCCGGAATACGAGGCAGCGCCGCCTCCCGCTGTCGCATTTGCACAGACCGCAACGTCGCGGGATCCCGGTGTCCCGTCGGCATACGCTGCGCCGTCGCAAAACGAGTTCGGCTCAGGGCCACCGAGGCGGTTTTACGCCATCACGACGATCGTGGGCGCCCCGATCTTCATCTGCGTTCTGACAGTGATCGCGCTGGCCGCGATACCGACACGCAGCGGAAGAACCGTCGGCATCATCGCAGCGATCGTCGCAGCCCTCTTGGTGGTGATCTTCATCCGCAGGCCCTTCGTGGCGACAGCACGGCCGGACGGGTCGATCACGTTCAGGGCTCTTCTCGGCTCCAGACAGACCACCGTGTCGCGCATCTCTCGGATCTGGATCAGAACGTCGGGACGCGGATATTCGGTGGTCTTCGAATTCGACGGCACCCGAGCGCTCTTGGCGGACCTCGGTGGTAGCGCGCTCGCGCGTTATGTAGTGGAGCGCAACCCGCGAGTTGACGCTCCTGCGAGGTGGCGCCAGTAGAGCGGTGCGGCGGAACATCGAGCGGTGGCCAGGCTCGACCGGGCGCCGTTCAGCCTCCAGGGAAGCCCGAGGCACCACCAGCTGGGCTGTTATCGGGCCAAGCCGCGGGTCCGAGCCGAAAGGGTACGAGGGCCGAATCGTTCTCCTGACGAGGAATTTCGACCTCCTAGACTTCGATCGCGCCCCGAGCGGGCCGGGTCGCAGCGGGAGATTTTGGAGGGATCACGTGGCCAGCACCGAGCACGCGCGGCACCAGGCAATGCGGGTCTGGCAGACGCCGCGCACGTTCTCCAACTGGGCCACGGTGCTCGCCGACATGGCCCGTGAGAAGGTGGGCCGAGGACCCGAGACGCTGACGTTCAACACCCGGGAGGGCCTGGTCATCCAGTGCCCCAACCGGGCGGGGGCGCGGGTCCCGATCTACGAGATCTTCGCCGAGGACTGCTACCACTTCGAGTGGTTCCTCGGGGCACTGGCCGGCCAGCCGCTCCAGGTGCTCGACGTCGGTGGTCAGATCGGCACGTTCGCCTGCCGCCTGGCGCAGCTGGAGCCGAAGGCAACCATCCGCACCTACGAGCCTTCCCCCACGAGCGCATCGGTCCTGCGCGGCAATGTGGAGCGGAACGGGTTCGGCGACCGCGTCGCCGTCGTGGAGGAGGCGCTCGCCGCGACCGTCGGGACCGCGGAGCTCGACGACAACGAGGGCGGCAGCGGCACGAACAGCCTCGTCAGCGCGCAGGGCAACAGTGGGGCCACGATCACTGTCGCCACGACGACCTTCGACGCTGCGGTCGCTGCGTTGCCGGCGCCGCCGAATGTCGTGAAGATCGACTGCGAGGGTGGCGAGTACGACCTGGTGGCGGCCTCCTCCCCGGAGAACTGGGCGGCCGTCGAGCGCTTGGTCATCGAGTACCACAAGGTCCCCGGCCACTCGTGGGACGAACTGCGGACGTGGTTCGGCGGTGTCGGATTGTCCGTCCAGCACGAGGAGCCGCTCGGTGAGGATCTCGGCGTCGTGTGGCTGTCACGGGAGCCGCTGGCGCACCTCGCAGCCTGACGGGCGCTGACGCCGGGCGGTCAGGCAGCGACGCCTGGCTCATCTCCGAGCTCGTCGAGGAGTATTCGAGGGCGTCGACCTCGGTGTCCCTCACGATCAGCCTGCTCCGGTGGCTCGGGCGCCCGGGCCGCGACCACGAGGACAGGTGGCGGTGGGTCAATCCGGCGCTGGCCGGGATGAACGCCGTACGGTTCATCAACTCACCGACAATCACCCCGTTGACGTGGGTTTATGAGGACGGCCGGTCTCGCGTTGGCCGCCGTGGCGGCGGAACCTGACACCGGTGTCAGAGTGCCGACAGGGGTCCAGGCGGTCCGGTGGGTATAGGTCGTCTCGAAAAGTGGCCGGAACGGACCGGCGGGAACCCGAAGGGCTGCCGCCGTGCCGTGTTATCTAGGTATGCCTGAGTGCGGGGGGCAGAAGTGAGCAAGAAAGCGGCGGGGCTGCTCGGCCTCCTGGTGTTGTCCGTAATCGCGACCTCGTGCGGTGCCCGGGTCTCCCCGTATCTCGGGGCCTCCGGGGGCGGCACCGAGACGAACGGCATCGCGCAGGCCGCCGGGAGCGCGACGACCGTGCCCTGCGCGACCACATCGACGGCGACGACGGCCGCGGCGGCGACCACGACGACGGCAAAGTCGAAGTCGAGCTCGAGCGCTGCTTCGTCCACGACCACGACGACCTCCGCACCGTGCAACTCCCCCGCCCAGGCGCTCGGCGGCTCCGGGGGGTCGGTGGGCTCGGGAGCCGGGGTCCGGACAGCGAGCGGAGCCGCGGCGGCTGGTGCCGGGGGGGCGACCAGTCCGCCGGCGTCGTCGGCGACCTCCACCTCGGCCGGGTTCAACTTCTCGCCTGCCGCCGAAGCGGCACTGTGCACCGGCACAGCCGGCAACACGGCCTCGGACACCGGGGTCACGCCGACGTCGATCAGCTTCGGCAACGTGAGCGGAATGACGGGCCCGCTCACGGGGTCGTTCCCACAGGGCCCCCAGGCCGTACAGGCGCTGTTCGCCGCGGTCGACGCCGCGGGCGGGATCTGCGGGCGCAAGCTCGCACTCGACGTGGAGGACGACGGGCAGAACTCCTCGACCAACGCGGCCGACGTCGCCGACCTCAGCCCGAAGGTGATGGCGTTCGTGGGGTCGACCTCGGACGGGGACAACGGGGGCGTGCCCAACATGACCTCGGCCAACGTCCCTGACATCGGGTTCGCCATCAACTGCAACCGCTCCGAGTCGCCGACCTACTGGTCGCCTGCCGGCGGCAGCTGCAATCAGACGCCGCCCGGCGGCCCCTACTACATCTCCGACGGCATCTACCGGCTCGCCAAGGAGTCCGGCTACCTGCCGTCCAAGATGGCGTTCCTTTCTTATTCGATCGCCATCAGCGCGCAGGCGGCCGAGCAGTTCGAGAAGGTGTACTCCGAAGAGGGCGGCACCGTCTGCTACACCGACTTCTCCGTGTCTCCCGCCTCAGCCTCGCTCGAGAGCGACGTGGCGGCGATGCAGCAGCACGGTTGCAACGGTGTCATCGACACCATGGACGTGACCGGCAACGCCAAGATGCTGCAGGCGATGCAGCAACAGCAGTACGTCCCGGGCTATGTCGCCGCGACGTTCGACGCGTACACACCGGACATGATCCAGGTCGCGGGTGCATCGGCCGCCCAGGGCCTGATCGTCGGGCTCCCGTTCATCCCCCTGAACGAGAACCAGACGATGGTGCAGATGTACCAGCAGGAGCTCCACACCTACGAGCCCGGCGACTCCCCGAGCGGCTTCGGGTTCCTCGCCTGGGAAGCGGGGCAGATGCTGATCTACGCCTTGATACAGAGCGGCCACAACCCGACGAGGGCAGCCGTCGTCAAGACGTTCGACTCACTGCAGAACTGGAATGGCGGTGGCGCGCTGGGTGGCTACACGCCGAGCGCGCACGGCACGTACAACTGCGACGTGGACGTGCAGATCAAGGGGAACGACTTCGTCCGCAAGGCACCGGCCTCCGGGCTCTTCTGCGGCGGGCAGGCAACACAGGCCTCCTGAATGAGCGCGTACTGGCCGTTCATCGTCATCGGCATCTTCACCGGAGGCCTCTACGGGCTGGCCGCCATGGGGATGGTCCTCACCTACAAGACGGTGGGCGTGTTCAACTTCGCCTACGGCGCCATCGCCATGTTCTGCGCCTTCACCTACTGGCAGCTGCACGACCAATGGGGCATCAGCGCCTGGGTGGCGATGCCCGTCCTGTTCCTGCTGGTCGCGCCGGTGATCGGCGTGATCCTCGAAGGGCTGTTCCGGCCGCTCAGCGGGGCGGCCATCGAGGTGGTGATCGTCGTGTCACTCGGCGTGCTGGCGGCCCTGAGCGCGGCAGCAGGCCTGATCTGGCCCCAGGACGAGCATCTGCAGGCGATCTTCCCCATCTCGACGTTCCGCTTCGGCTCGACGCTGCACGTCGGATACGACCAGCTGGGCACGCTCCTCATCTCCCTGTCGATGGCGGCCGTGCTGTGGGGGCTGCTGCGGCACACGCGCTTCGGCACACAGACGCGGGCCGTCGTGGACAACCCCGACCTCTCGGACATGATCGGGGTCCACGGCGACAACGTGCGCCGCGTCGCCTGGATCCTCTCGTCGGTCTTCGCAGCCCTGGTCGGCATCCTCATCAGCCCGTCCCAGGGCCTCGACGTCAACCAGCTGGTGCTGGTGGTGATCTACGCCTTCGCGCCGGCCGTGCTCGGGATCCTCTTCGGTTTGCCGGCGGCCTACCTCGGCGGCCTCGGGCTCGGGATAGCCGTCAGCCTGATGTCGAAGTGGTCCAACTCGGGGACCGTCTCCAATCTCGAGGCGGCGCTCCCCTATCTGCTGCTCTTCATCCTGCTCGTCGTCTTCGCGAAACGCCTGAAGGCGGCGGGATCGGGCGCCGTGGCCCAACGGCTGTCCGCGTTGCGCTCGTCGGAGACCGTGCAGCGGCTGCGGTGGTCCGTGGGATCGTTCCGTATCGAGCGCGGGCTGGCGGTGGGACTCGGCGGCTTCGTACTGGCCTTGCTGGTGCCGCTGGCGTTCCCCGGCCCCAACCTCGACTTCCTGACTCAGGGGTTCATCTACGCGGTGATCGCGCTGACGCTGGTGGTGCTCACCGGGTGGGCGGGGCAGATCTCCCTGGCCCAATTCGCCTTCGTCGGCGTCGGCGCCTTCACGGCCGGGCACCTGGCCGGCGCACACGGGCAACACTTCCTCTTCGCAGTGGTGATGGGCATGCTGTTCGCGGCGCCGCTCGGGATCATCGTCGGCCTGGTGTCGCTCCGCCTGTCGGGCCTCTATCTCGCTCTGGCCACGTTGGCCTTCGCGTTGGTGATGGACAACGTGGTCTTCAACCGCAGCGACGTGAGCGGCGGCCAGACGGGGATCACCGTGGCCCGCCCGCACTTTTTCGGGATGTCGTTCACCGGCCGGGCCGCCATGTACGAGCTCGCGGTCGTCGTCTTCGCACTGATCGCGATCGTGGCCTACGCCCTGCGCCAAGGCCCCGTGGGGCGGCGGCTGCACATCGTGCGCGACTCGCCCCTGGCGGCGTCGACCCTGGGCGTCAACCTGACCGTCACCAAGATCGTCGTCTTCGTCGTGGGCGCCATGGTGGCGGCGCTCGGCGGCTCGCTCTACGGCGCCTGGCAACAGGCGATCACGCCGCAGGACTTCATGTGGTCGGCGTCGCTCGCACTGCTGCTCGTCGTGGTGCTGGGCGGGCGCTCGCTCATTTCCGGGGCCGTGATCGCGGGGGTCGTCTACGTGATCCCGCTGCTGCCGCAGATACCGACGAAGATCAAGGAGCTCATTCCGCTCCTGGTGGCGCTGGGCGTGATCGGCCTGGCCCAGGAGCCCGAGGGCACCGTGGCGCTGGCGCGGCGGCAGACGCGCTACGTCCTGGGTGTCCTGCGCCCGCTGCCCAGACGCACGGCGCCCGAACGCGCGGGCGTCCACACCGGGAAGGTCGTGCCGGGGCATGTCCGATAGCGCCATGACGATGCCGATGCCGACGCCGGCCGTCCGGCCCGACAGCGCGGTGCTCTCGGCCGAGGAGATCTCGGTGCAGTTCGGCGGATTGCGCGCGCTCGACAAGGTGAGCCTCGAGGTGCCACTGGGCCGGATCGTGGGGCTCATCGGCCCGAACGGCGCGGGCAAGACGACGATGTTCAACGTGCTCACGGGATTGCAGGACGCGAGCACCGGACGCGTGCTCTTCGGGGGCGCAGACGTCTCGCGATGGCCGGCGCACCGGCGGGGCCGGGCCGGGATGGCGCGCACGTTCCAACGCCTGGCGCTCTTCACCCGCATGACCGTGCACGACAACCTGGTGGCGTCGTGGGAGTCCTCGCACGGCGGCGGGGTGCTCGGACGGGGCCGCCAGCAGTGCCGGCGCACCGTGCAAGACGTCATGGACCTGCTCGACCTGTGGCCGCTGGCCGACCGCCTCGCCGGCGAGCTGTCGACAGGCCAAGGCCGCATGGTGGAGCTGGGGCGGGCACTATGCACCGACCCGCGGCTGCTCCTCCTCGACGAACCCGGCTCGGGCCTCGACGCCCAAGAGACCGCGACCTTCAGCGCGATCCTCCGGACCGTGACGTCAGGTGACGGCGCGCCTGCAGTCCTGCTGGTCGAGCACGACATGGCGCTGGTCATGGACGTCTGCGCCGATCTCACCGTCCTCGACTTCGGACGCGTCATCGCTCGGGGCACGCCCGATGAGATCAGAGCGAACGATCTGGTGCGCGCCGCCTACTTGGGGGACGCCAGTGTCCTCTGACGCCGCTCTCGAGATCCGCGGTCTGCGCGTCGCGTACGGCGGGGTGCGCGCCCTGCACGACGTGTCGATCACCGTGCCGCGTGGCGCCGCGGTCGCGCTGCTCGGCCCGAACGGCGCCGGCAAGAGCACGACGCTGCGCACGATCTCGGGTGTGATGCGGGCCGAGGCGGGCACGATCACGTCGTTCGGGCGCCGGATCGACCGGGTGCCGGCCTACCGGATCGCACGCATGGGCGTCGTCCACGTACCCGAGGGCCGCGGCATCTTCCCGAGCCTCGACGTGCGCGAGAACCTCGAGATGGCGGCCGAGGGGACGACCGGCCGCGCGAAGGTGACGGCGAGCGATCGCAGCGCCATCGACGAGGCGACCGAGATGTTCCCGGTCCTCGGCAACCGCCTGCGCCAGACGGCGGGCAGCCTCTCGGGCGGCGAACAGCAGATGTTGGCTC
The DNA here is from genome assembly GCA_963777485.1 of uncultured Acidimicrobiaceae bacterium. Classification (GTDB taxonomy): domain Bacteria; phylum Actinomycetota; class Acidimicrobiia; order Acidimicrobiales; family RAAP-2; genus Bog-473. The sequence goes on from CAVZQP010000001.1 coordinate 1,426,957, forward strand.
TGGCCAGGGCGATCATGGCCCGGCCGCGACTGCTGATGGTCGACGAGATCTCCATGGGCCTGGCGCCCATCGTGGTCGGGCACCTCTTCGAGGCCCTCCGCAAGATCGCCGCGACGGGCGCCAGCCTGCTGCTCGTCGAGCAGTACGTGGAGACCGCGCTCGAGCTCGCCGATTACGTCTACGTCATGGACAAGGGCGTCATCGTCGACGTGGGCGAGCCCAACGACATGCGGGCGAGCAACTTGGCCGCCGCGTACCTGGGCGGCGCGGCATGAGGAGGTGGACCCGCCGCTGGCTTCCCGTGCTCGTTGTGCCTCCGGTGCTGGGCGCCGTGGCCATCGGCCCGCTGGCGGCGTCGGGTGGTGCCGACACCTCGCTCCTGGGCTACAACGCGTCCGCCTTGGCGGTCGGCGCGCAATTCGCCTTCAACGTGCCGGGCGTGGTCCCGCTGCCCAACGAGAACCTCATCGAAGACGACGTGCCCTTCGCCCGCGTCACACTGGGCGGCGGGCCCGTCGTCGACTCCATCGGGGCGCCCTACTACCCCGGCGACATCGCGGCCAGCCTGGGCACGCTCCTCCAGACGTTCGGCGCACCCGCGCTCCCGCTGAACGATCCGCTGCTCGCAGAGAGCAAGTACCCGACCTCGCCGGGCTACCCCGCCAATGTGACCTTCCCCCAGGGCACAAAGCCCGGGCAACTGCCGGTCGCCCAGGGCACCGCCACGACTTCGACCGGAGGTGGGGCCGCCTCGGGGACGGTCACCAACCTTTCGCTGGCAAATCTGCTGAACGTGAGCAAGCTGCCGGTCATCGGCGGCATCCTCTCGTCGACCTCGGGCAGCCCGATCGACGTCGGGAACATCAGTTCCACCAACAACATCGTCGTGGGCAACTCCTCGATCACCTCGACCGCCACTTCGACGCTCGGCGCGATCGACATCGCGGGCTTGGTCGACATCGCGGGGCTGACGTCGACGGCCGTGGCGAAGTCCGACGGGACGACGGGCACGCCGACGGCAACGGTGCACGTAGGCGACGTGACCGTCGACGGCACTGCGGCGTACATCGACGGCACCGGGGTCCACATCGCCAAGAACGCGAGCCCGCCGGCCGGAATCACAGTGGCGCAGCTCCAGCAGACCGTCAACTCCACGTTGGGACAGGACGGTGTGAACATCCGGCTGCTCGATCCCCAGCAGACCTCGAGCGGCGCACAGGCGAAGGCTGACGCAGGCGGGTTGGTGATCGCGCTGACCCACCAGTTCGCGGTCCCGTTCATTCCCGGAGAGCCGACCCTCCCGATCCCCGAGCTCGGGAACGTCGGGCTGCCCGCCGGCGACTACACGATGACGACGTCGGTCACCTTCGGGCTCGCCCAGGCCAGCGTCGACGCCTCCTCGCCGGCGCCCAGCACCGGCACGACGGGGAACACGGGCGCCGGCGCCTCGACGAACGCGTCGATCGCGGGAACGGTCGGGACTACCGGCGTCACCGGCAACACGGGCTTTGGTTCGCTGGGCTCGCAGGGGCTGGCGCAGAGCCTCGGGGCGCCGACGGGCAACACCGGCGGCGGGAGCGCGCCGACGCCGGAGCCGACGAGCGCCACGGCGTTCCCGATCAGCGGCATCCCGCCCCCTCTCGGTTGGACCGTAACGGCGCTGCTGGCCTGCGTGCTACTCGCCTACCCGCTCTTGTTGCTGGCCCGCTGGCAGTTCGCCGCGGCCGGAAGGAGACGACGACCATGACGATTGACGTGGACAAGCAGCTCGAGGACATCTTTCTCGACGACGCGCCCGCGGCGGCCGACACGCCCGAGCGCGTGGAGCCCGAGGCCGGGCCCGGCGCGGGTGCGGGCGACGGTGACCGCCGGGACGACGAGGGTGGCGGCGGAGGCGGTGGCCACACGAGGATGGCGCGGTGGGCGGAGAAGTACGACGTCCGCAACAGCTGGCAGGTGATCGCCGGGGCACTGCTGATCCCGCTCGGGATCGTGTTCATCTTGCTCGGGTGGTACGGGGCGGCGCACGCCCGGGTCGTGCAGCAGCAGATCCCCTACATGGTGTCGGGCTCGTTCGTGGGGCTCGGCTGCATGGTCGTCGGGGGTTTCTTGTTCTGGGGGCACTGGCTGTACCGGATCTATGACCAGGCGGACCTGCACCACGAGGAACAGCAGCGGCTGCTGGAGACCATTGCCGCAGCGTTGCTGGCGCAGCGGGGTGACGGCGCCGTTGCGGGACAGCCGGCGGCGCTCGGCTCCTCGACGGCCGGCGCGGGGTCTGGGCCTGCGGCGGGTGACTCAGCGCCGGCGACCTACTACGGCACGTCGTCGGGGACGGTGTACCACCGGGTCGACTGCGCCGTCATTGCGCACCACCCCGAGGACCTGCGCGTGCTCGGTCCCGACGGGGTCGCGGGCATGCGGGCGTGCCAGATCTGCTCGCCCGGAGCGGCCTGACGCGCTCCTCCGGGCCTATGGTCCGGCAGTGCAACTCTTCGACGCGGCGGCGGACGAGTACGACGCGGCTCGTCCGTCCTATCCGGAGCTGGTCTACGACCTCCTCGAGTCCGTAGCCGGACCTCTGCCCGGCAAGGTCGCCGGCGACGGTGGCACGGGGACCGGCATCGTCGCCCGCCAGCTGCTCGAGCGGGGCGCCCGCGTCATCGGGTTCGATCCGGGACCGGGCATGCTGCAGCACGCGGCGCGGCACAACCCTCGTCCACTCCTGGTGGCGGCCGAGGCTGGTGCGGCGCCGTTTCGCACGGCCTGCCTGGAGCTGCTGTGTTTCGGGCAGAGCTGGCACTGGGTCGAGCAGGAGGCGGGGGCGCGGGAGGCGGCGAGGGTGCTGCGGACGGGAGGGTGCTGGGCGGCGTGGTGGAACCATCCTTGGGCCGACGGTGAGCCGTGGTTCGAGCGTTACTGCACGCTCACTGCCGAGCGCTGCACCGGATGGTCACGTGACCAACGAGATACCGATTGGTGCGCCGATGCGATCCGCCGCGACCCGGGCTTCTTCGCTCCGGAGCGACACGACATCGAGTGGGAGCGCCGGGTCGGTGTCGACGAGTGGCTGACCGATCTCAGAAGCCACTCCCACGTCATCGCCTTGAGCCCGGGCGAACGCGAGGAACTCATCGCCGACGTCCGAGCCGTGTTGCGAGATCGGTTTGCCCAGACCGTGGCGGTGCGGTACCAGACCAGGGTGTGGCTGGCCCGGCGGCGTTCTCCTGAGCGCTGATTGATCGAGCGGGCAGTGGCAGCGGACCCGCTGCCCACGCTCAGTACTGCCAGACGCGGACCCAGTCGACCTTCGTGGTGACAGGCAGCGGAGTCTTGCTGGCCGACGAAGGTGTTCCCGTCCCCGTTCCCAAGCGCCTGGGTCATGGCCAGGAAGAACGGCCGCGTGTACGGCTCAGGTGCCTTGTCGGGGTAGGTCACATACTTCGCATAGGTATCGGTGAAGCACGTGATCCCGTCGTACGAGGTGGTGATGGTTGTCGGCGTCCACATCACGGCGTACGTGTGCCATTGAGACCCATGGAATAAGCCATGCCTCCGATGTACTTCGTGTAGAAGCTGTGATCGAGCTCCTTGCAGGCGAATGTCTTGCCGTTCGAGATCACCGAGAGGTTCAGGTAGCCACCAGATTCCGAAATCACCCTCGGGTCGTTCTCATAACAAACCTCCGACCCATAGGCCCAGTGTGGTTGCTGCTCGCGCTCGCCAACATCGGCTGCCAGTTGGACGAGTCCAGCGACGTCCCGTTGCATTCGTCGTCGAAGGTGCACGACCATTGCCCGGATGGGGGTGCGACCAGAGGGGTCGCTCGCGCACACGTGCTGGCGGTCGCATGTAGCGCATGCTCTGAGGCACTCGCCGTCACAACGCCGCCGGCCACCGTGAGCCCGGCGAAGAGCAACGAGCCGGCGAGCGTGCACGCGGCCGCACGCCGACGCGATAAGGATTGCGACACGGTCGTCCCTCCCCACCCAGGCTGACGCCGGGATTGCCGCTTTCTTCCCTCGGGAAACCCCCCTTGAAGGCAAGGCTTGTGACGGAATTGGCAAAGCGAGCGGGTCGTCACGGAACTCGCACCTCGGGCCAGGTTTCGCCTAGACCGGCTCCACCGTCTCGAAGACGATCGGCGCCGGCAGCGCGCCGTTCTGGTTGTCCGCCTTGATCGGGACGACCGTGTCGGTCTCGTCCTCGACAGCAATTTCCTCCGGGGTGATGCGGCGCGTGCAGCGCACGAGCATCGCGAACGCGGCCACCGAATAGATGGCGTACCCGACGCAGATGCCCCCGATGGCTGCGATCACGCCCCAGACGATGCCGGCCGTCACGGAACACCCGAACAGCACCGGGATCATCACGATCGACAGACGGAGGTTCTCCTTGGCCGCGCGGATCGAGCGGAGCCCGGCGGCAAAGGCGCCGGAGAGCGACGTGAGCGCGAACGCGAGTCCCATCAGGGGGACCATCCGGTGGGCCGCCGGCCACGTCGGCCCCAGGGCCTTGGTCATGGTCTCCACCGGGATGAAGTAGATGAGCGCGCCCCAACTCAGCATGACCGTGGCCGTCGCGGCACCGGCCAAAAGGACGAAGCGCAGCGCCTTGCGGACGTCGACCTGGAAATACCGGGCCGCCAGAGCGACCATGGACGTGACGATGCCCTGGGTCAGCACCGTGATCGGGCCGAAGGCGACCTGCGCCAGCTTGAACTGGCCGATCACCGCGACCGAGAAGATCGCGATGAAGATGTAGATGGCCGCATAGGTCCAGGAGCTAACCAGCAGCCACTGGCCCGCGAAACGGAAGCCGACGTCGCTCTCGCTCCTGAACCAGAAACGGATGAGCTCACCGAGGTTGCGTCGCCCGAGGTGGTTCCACAGCGTGTAGGCGCCCACGGCTGCACCCGCCGCGCTCCAGGATCCGAAGAGCCACGGGAGCGACACGAGGTGCGCGTGGCGCAGGATCAAGTAGCCGACGACGGACAGGAAGAGCCACGAGGCATCGAGTCCGATGGCATAGGCCGGGTTGTAGCGGCTGATCCCGAGATAGCGCGAATAGTCCTGGGCGGAAAGCAGCGGGAGCGACACCGCGAAGATGACGAAGGTGAGGCGGAGCTCGGAGCTGAAGGCCGCACTGAGCGCGAGCACGAGGAGCGCCATGACCGACGAGCAGGCGATCGCCGAGATGTAGCCAGCACGTTCGTACCTCCGCATCACGCCCTCGTCGGTGTCGTGACGGGTCATGAGGCAGTCGCTCGTCAGGCTCCGGATGAGGCCCTGCGTGAGGATCCAGGTCGTGTTGACGATGGCGAAGACGCCCAGCACGTTGGCATGGCTGTAGTGGGCGATCCCGAATGACAGCGCGAAGTTGTTGGCACTCGAGAAGCCCTGGTCGACGACTGTGAGGCCCATGACGCGCTTGCGCGACGCCGTGGTGCGCAACGACTTGGGGATCGAGCGGAAGCGCGCTGCTCGCTCGGACCACGTCCCGCCGCTCGTCGCGGCGCGCGGCGTCGAGCCGTTGCGCGCCGGCGCATCCGCGACCGGTTCCCGGACGCGCCCGTTGGCACGGCGTTGCCCGCTGCCTTTGGCGGACGCCGATACCAGCCCGTGCTCTTCGAGCAGGAAGGCCACGGGGTCTTCCCGGTCGCTGCCGGGCATGGCGGGACCACCGGGTTGGCTCACCGAGCCGGTCGCTGCGCCTGCGTCCCCCGTCCTATCCTCCACGCGTCCTCGTCATCCAGGGCTCACCGCGTGATCGGCGTGGCACCCTCGCTCATCTGGTCGAAGATCCACTTGTACGTGTTCTGCAGGCCGTCCTCGAGCGAGATGGACGGCGCCCACCCCAGCTTCTCACTGATCAACGTATTTTCGCTGTTGCGGCCACGGACACCCTGCGGCGCGGAGGTGTTGTAGTTGCGCTTGAGGGTGACGCCGGCGATGCCTTCCACGATGTCGACGAGCTCGTTGATCGTGACGAGCTGCTCGGAGCCGATGTTGAGCGGCTCGCGCACGTCGCTCGCCGTGAGCCGGAGTGTGCCGTCGAGGCAATCGTCGATGTAGGTGAAGCTGCGCGTCTGGAGGCCGTCGCCCCAGATCTCGATCTCCTTCGTGCCGTTCAGCACGGCCGTCGCCACCTTGCGGCAGATGGCAGCCGGGGCCTTCTCGCGGCCGCCGTCGTATGTCCCGAGCGGCCCGTAGACGTTGTGGTAACGGGCGACGCGGGTCTCGAGGCCGAAATCCTCGTAGAAGTGTCGGGCCATGCGCTCGCTGAAGAGCTTCTCCCAGCCGTAGCCGTCTTCGGGCATCGCCGGGTACGCGTCTGCCTCGCGCAGCGGCTCCACCTCGGGCGACTCCTGCTTGCCCGCGGCGTAGACGCACGCCGAGGACGAGTAGAAGAAGCGCTGCACGCCTTTCTGCCGGGCCGACTCGAGCATGTGGGTCGAGATCAACACCGAAAGCATGCACAGCGCCTTGTTGTTCTCGATGAACCCCATGCCGCCCATGTCCGCCGCCAGGTTGAAGACCGTGTCGATGCCCTCGCACGCGCTCTGGCACACCGCCAGGTCCTGCAAGTCGCCCTGGCGGCTGTCCACGTCGTCAAAACGCTGGTGCCACTCGTCGAGCGCCACCCGGTCGACGCCGCGGACGTTCTCCGCACCCATGTCGCGCAGCCGTGCCACCAGATGGCCCCCGATGAATCCACCGGCACCTGTCACCAACACGTTCTTCATCGGACTCGTCCTCTCCCTTTTCCCTTGTCAGAAGCCCAGAACCGCCCTGTCTCATGTTGAAACGTCCCGGCGGCCCTCACCTTGTCGTCCCTTCTGAGAGCCCGGCACCGGCCCGGCCCCGGCTCGGCGCCGCCACCAGGTCGCCGAAGGCGCTCAGGAACTGGTCGGCCGCCGTCTCGGGACTGAACGTCCGTTCGGCGTAGCGACGCCCGGCCCGGCCCATGGCGCGGCGGCGATCGGGGTCGCTCAGCAAAGCGGTGGCCTCCTTCACCACCAGGGCGCGATCGGAGGGGTCGACGACGACGCCGGCCTCCTCGGAGCTCAGTATCTCCGCCACCGAGTTGTCCGGCGGCAACACGCCGAGCACCGCCCGGCTCGAACAGAGGTACGTCAGCACCTTGGAGGGAACCGAGAACTTCGAGGCGTCCGGCTCGAGGATGGCGACGAGCAGGTCGGCGCTCGCCATCATCTCGGGAAGATCCTCGTAGGGTTGGAAGTCGAGCAGGACGAGATTCCCCGCACCCTCTTGGTCCTTGTGCGCTTCGAGCCAATCGCGACCCTTGCCCTCGGACACGACCACGACGCGGGCGCCGGGGTGGGAGTCACGCAAACCCGACGCCAGCTCGGCCAGGATGCTCGGGTCATGCTTCAGACCGAGTGTGCCCGAGTACAGCACGATGTGGTGTTCGCTCAGCCCCATCTTCCGGCTCCACGCATTGTCGGTCGGCTCCACTGGGAGCTCGTCGATGGGCGCCCAGTTGGGGACGATGGTCGTCTTGCCCGCGACGCCCCACTCTGACAGGCGCTCGAGGAACGTCGGTGAGATCGCGACTACCGCGACGCTGCGGCGCGCGATCTTCCGCTCGGCGCGGTCCGCGATGCGGGCGAGGAGACCTCCGAGCACCGGGATGCGACGGCGAGCGGCGACGCCGATCGCCTCCGAGTAGATGTCCTGGTGCCAGAACACCATCGGAATGCCACGGCGCGCCAGATGGCGCGCCAGCATCGAATGGGCGAGTAGGGGCACGTTGCTGATCACCGCGACCGCGGGTTCTTTGGCCGCGATGGCGCGCGCCGCCGTGCGTCCGTACTGCAGCTCCTGGCGGAGGCGGGTGCGCGCGGAGTACTTGGCGAAGGTGCCGTCCATTTCGACCGCCTCGAAGGTGAGGGTGCTGGGGTCGCCGGCCTCGTGTTGCAGGGAGCCGCGGCCGGTGGTGTAGGAGGGGCAATACTGGTGGGTCACCTCGTAGCCGCGGCGGGCCAAGGCACGGCTGAGCTGCGCTTGACCCGGATGGCCGGAGTAGTCATGGACGACGATCCGCGACGAGCGGGCAGACAACGTGTGGAACCCCCTATGTCCCTTGGTGAAGACCCTCGGTGGGATAACGGGCTCGGAGCCGGGAACTTGCAGTCCAGCTGCGAAATGCCGCCCTGTCCTGCTGGGATGTCTCAACGGGTATTGCAGAGGCGGTGTCCTCCAGGTCCCGGCCTGGTCCCTGGGCGTGCGAATGACTGTTGTCGGGCACCTGCTCGTTTCCGGGCGCGCGCTACCGTGCGCCCGTGCGCGTCCTGGTCAATGCCCTGCCCGTCCGCGGCACGAGCCTCGGCGTGGTCACGGAGAACCTGCTGCAGAACTGGGACGAATCGGACGACGTGCACATCGTGCTCCGGCCCGGCATCGAGCTCGATCTCCCAGAGCGCGTGACACTGCATCAGGTAGGGGATCACCGCCTGCTCGCCATGGAGCGGGCGGTCCCCCACCTCTGCCGGCATCTCGCGGCGGAAGGCTTGTTGGGCGTGACGCCGGCCACCACGATCGTGCCCCTCCAATGCCCCCGAGTCATCATCTCGCACGACGTGCGCCACGAGATGCTTCCGCACCAGTTCACCTACCGCGCGCGCCTGCTCCGGGGGGTGAGCTACGGCATCGGCTACCGGCGTGCCGACGCCATCGTGGCCGTCTCCCACCGAACGCGCGAGGACCTGATCCGCATCCACCCGTGGCTGCGGCGCCAGACGATCACCGTCGCGCAACTCGGCGCCGATCACGTCCTCAGTTGGCCCCGTGACGAGCCCCGACGGGATAGTCACGCGCTCGCTTTCGGGCAGTGGGGCAACAAGAACGTGGGCCTCGTGCTCGAGGCTTGGGCACGGCTGCAAACCGATGGCGCCGACCCGTTGCCGCTCGTCGTCGTGGGATTGCCGGCAGCGGAGCGAGTGGCGGTGCAATCAGTCGTTGCGGATCGGGGTTTGGCCGGGTTGGTCACCGTCAAGCCGTGGCTCGATCCCGACGAGTTCCGGCGGGAGTTCACGAGCGCATCGCTCGTCGTGTTCCCATCCGAATACGAGGGGTTCGGCCTCCCGGCGATCGAGGCGATGCGTCTCGGCATCCCGGTCGTCGTCACTCCGGATCCAGCTCTCTACGAAGTGACCGGTGGTCTGGCCACGGTCATGAAGGGGTGGGATGCGGCGTCTCTGGCGCAGGCCGTGGGGGTGGCTCGTTCGCAGAGTGCGGAAGAGCTCGAGCGCGGGGTCAAGCACGCGTCGAAGTTCACATGGGCACGGACCGCGAGTCAGGTGCGTGGGACGTTGGCACGGTGTATCGGCCCCGCCGGGAGGGCCTGAGACAGAAACTGGCGGCGGTGCCCTTGTCTAATCGTTCCAACCGAGATGGTCGAGCGTGCGCCCGATGGCCGGAATGTCGGCCTGGATGTCCCTCACGAGAAGTTCGGACTGTGAAGCCTGCCCGGAGTCGCCAAGACCCACGACATAGCGATATTCGAGGCCGGGCACCGACTCGGCCAACTTCCAGTAGCAAGTGTTGACGCCGCCGGAGGGAAAGAGCTCGACGACTGCCGCACCTGGACCTGCGAAGGTCAGGTTGACGAGTCCCGCGCTGTGTGCGCCCACGATCATCGATGCCTGGGCGAATGTCTCGATCTGCTCGAGTGCGGACAGCGTCCCGGGGTCCACCATGTCGAAGCCGCGGCCACTGAGGTAGTCCATGAGTTCCGCCTCGTTGTCGACGCGGCGGTTGTTCACGGCACCGCCGCGGGTGACGTAGATGGCACGGCCCTCTCTGCGCTCGATCTTCGGAGGCAACAGGTTGCGTCGCAGGAACTCGACGACCCACGGCGGGCTGATGATGGTCATGGTCGGCGGCCCCGGAACGACAAGTGTCTCGGCCACGACGTGGCGCATCGCGGAGCTGTCGACGACCTGGCCGAGGTCGATGCGCATCATCTCGAGCAGCTCGCGCTGGAAAGTGGTGCACTTTGGTGCGTACCAGAGGTCCACTGGCGCGACCTCGGGACACTGCTCGAGTATGCCGAGACGTGGTAGGACATCGACCATGAAGTGGTAGTAGTTCATGTCGCCCTGGAGCGCGAGCACGCCGAGACGACCACCCACCTCGAGCGGCACGCCGGGGAAGGGGTGCAGGAAGATCGGGTGCTCACGGGCGCGCGAAGTGCCAAAATACCGGCTCACCTCGACCAGCAGGTCATCGTTGGCCGTGATCACAGCGTTGTGCGGCGACAGGACGCGACCGTGTGGGAGCTCGGCGACGGCGACACGCCGGACATGTTCCGAGAGCCACGGCACATAGTGCGCGCTGTGATCGGGGAGACCTTTCGGGAGGGTGCGGGTGAGCATCTCGGGCTGTCGCACCATGAGGCAGCGGCCGCCGGTCGTGGCAGCCGCTTCCTCCATGCTCTCCACGGAGCCGGTGGGCAAGTAGCCGCCGTGAAGCCGGCTCGCGCGTATCGCCACCGGCGCGACCATGCGCGTCGCCTGTGTGTACACCGGCTTGAGGTACGGCCACATGGGACGCAGACGCGGGGAGAGCCGGACCACCTGTTAGGTCTCCGCTGGGCTGACGGCGGCGTCCAGCACGCTCATGCCGTTGCGCCAGTGGTCCGGCGTCGGGCGAAGACGACAAGACCCATCCAGGTGCTGGTCGGCAGATAGCGCTCGGTGGCACCAATGACCTTTCGGAGACGGGGCCACGGCTTGAAGTACTGCTCGAGCCCCGTACGGTGGGCCAACGCCCAGTCGAAGTCTGCGTCGAACACCCGGGCCAGATCGGCGCGGGTGTTCATCTTGTAGGCGGTGTGAAAGACGTCCTGGGCCTCCCGGCCCGGTTGGAGGCGGGCCACGGTGCCGGCGTGGCGCTCGTTGGGCACGACGCGGGCGACGACCGAGAGCAGCGAACGGCGGCTGACAGTGCGCCCAATAAAGGTGCCGCCTGGACGCAAGACGCGGGCCAGCTCCTTGACGAAGGCCTCGGGGTCGGTCACGTGCTCGAGCACGTAGTCGCTGACGGCCAGGTCGACCGACGCGTCGTCAAGTGGCCAGCGGCCGTCGTCACCGATGAGGCGGAACTCGTCGATGACCGGGTTGGCCGTGCCGGCGTCCTCGATGTCGATGCCGACGACAGTGCGCCCCTCGCCCCGGAGGTCCTGCCAGGGGCCTCCGCGCTGGTCGAGCTCGACGGCGGCGCCGCGGCCGCATCCGACCTCGACGACGAGTTCGGCGTGGGAGGCGAGCGCCTGAGCGCTGACGAAGAAGACATGCGCGCTGTCGGTACCGAGGATGCGGTCGTCGAACATCTCGCCGAGGCCCGCGTAATCCGACGGCGGTGCGGCCTTCGGGCTCCGGGCGCGTCGCGGCCGGTTCGTCGCCCCTTTTTGTTCGGCGTTCGGCATGGGCTACGGCGAATCCTGGGAGGGCCCGGCGTGCCGGCCGCGGGCTTCTGCCGCCGCGAGGTCCGCCGGGTCCGATGCCGCGTGCCGTCCCACCGTCCCCCTGACGCGGCGCGGCTGGCCGTCGTCAACCACCGCGGGTGTCTCCGGCGTGGTGACGGGCAGTGCGATCGCATCCTCCGCTGGCGGCGGTGGCGGGGCGTAGTCGCGGAACGTGAAGGCGAGGAGGAACGGGATCCAGAACCATCGGTCGACCAGTTCCGGGCCCTGCATTGCGAAGAACAGGTCTGTGACGCACGCCGCTAGGACGACGTCGCGCATGGGATCCCAGTTCTTGCCGGCCCGTAATCGGCCGTGCAGAAGTCGATTGAACGAGGAACCCACCATGATGATGAGCCCCACCAGCATGAAGATGCCGCCGCCGTACCAGTACAACGCGATGAGGTTGTGGGGCGGGTAGTAGACGTAGAGCGACTTGTCGAAGTAGACGGCCAGCGTCTGCTGGTCCAGACCGTGCCCTGTGATCGGCTTCTGGAGGATCTCGCTCCAGGCCTTGTCGATCGTGTCGATGCGAAGTTGGAGCGTGCCACCGCCGGTTCCGGCGTTGGCATTGGTCGTCTTTTCGATTCGCGTGATCGGATCGAGTTTCGAGCCGCGATCGATCACGCCGAACACGAGCAGATAGACGGCGGCGAGCGCGAGCACCACAGACACCACCGTCTTGAGTGGCACGCCGCGGGCGATGAAGAGTACGAGGAGACCGACGATCACGGCCGCCATGCCCGAAACGCTGGCGGCCAACAGGAGTGCCGCGACGGTTACCCCGACGCAGCAGGTGAGGTACCAGTGCCTGCGCCAGCCGATCTGGAGCAGCAGGCCGACCCCCAGGATGATGCCGAGGGCGAAGACGATGCCGGCGAGATTGGGCTGGTTACTGAGGCCGACGGCCCGCGCGTTGCCGCCGATGGTCCCGCTCCCCGCCGCGATGGAGCCGGCCTTGGGAAGGAAGACGTGCAGCGTGACCTGCAGGATGGCGACGAACGCCGACAGGGACACCCCGGCGATGAAGAACCCGATGGCGCGTTGGAGATGCAGGGTCGTGCCCAGCTGCTGGCGGAGCAGGTACTGCAGGATGAAGAACACGTAGACCGCGTTGAAGACCACGACGACGGACTGCGGCACGGCGTCGGCCTGCGTGCTTGCCAACATGCCGGCCAGGAGGAAGATGAATGCGCCGACGTACCACGCGGGCGTGCGCGGCGCACGGGGCGGCGGTTTTCGGGCCAGGACGAGGAAGAGGAACCCCAGCAGGAAGATGGCGTCGCTGACGTTCAGTCCATGGGTGACCTTGAAGCGCAGCAGGGGCAGGAAGAACATCCCCACGTACAGCAGTCCGCGAGAGATGAACACGAAGAGGTCTTCTTGCTTCGAAGCCCGCTTCCAACTCGCCCATGCCCCGGCCACCTGCACCCCCTAAAAGTACAGGGCGGCCCAGAGGCAGAGACAAAGAATTCGACCTGCGGACCCCTGCAACATTTCGAATCCTCCCTTCGGCGTATGATGAATCAATCGTTTGGCTGAGGTGGAGAACCACAAGGAAGCCAAACCTTGCGGGTTAATCTGCCAAATGGATCAGGTCAAGACTGAGAAGGATTACTCTCCAACCACAGCGGAGACACAACGGGTTCGGACGATTGTGACTGAGAACGGTGACCATTTCGGCACGCCTCAACCGGCCGTGCAGGCCAGCGAGCGTTCGGGGATTGCAGAGTACGGACGAGTCCTCTGGGACCGCAAGTGGATCATCATCATCGTCTTCGTCATCGGTGTCGGCGGTGTCCTCGGTTACTGCGTCGTCTCCGGCAAGACCTACACCGCGGAAGCCACCGTGTTGCTCGAGCCTCCGGTGTCGACGCTCTTCTCGACCCAGACCGCCAACAACGCGACAACGGCACTCGTGAACGTGCAGGACGTCATCCAGGTCATGCAGAGCTCGTCGGTCTCCAACATCGTGGCCAAGACGATCCCCAACCCGCCGTCGGTCTCGGTCGCCCAGGTCGGCACTCTCGCCACGACCGACGTCGTGACCGTTTCCGCGTCTGCGAGCAACCCGCAGACGGCGGCGGCTGCGGCCAATGCCTACGCCAACGCCTACATCAACTTCGAGCGCGGCATCGACAAGGGCGTGTTCACCTCGGCGGCAAACCAGGTCTCCAACAAGCTCCAGACGGTGCAGCTGGCGATCTCCAACCTGGACAGCACCATCAGGTCGACGCCGGCCGGTGTGAGCCAGACCGCCGCGGAAGTGCAGCTCGGCGACCTCGAGAACCAGCAGACCTCGTTGGAGAACCAACTCCAGGAGTACCAATTCGCGGCAAGCCAAGGCACGGATACCGAAGTGGGCCGGGTGATCTCCGCCGCAACGCCTCCGACCCGCGCGTCGTCGCCACACACGATCGAGTACGTGATCCTGGCGGCCATCTTCAGCCTCATTCTCGGCATCGGCCTGGCGCTGCTGGTCAACGCCATCAGCCCCCGCCGGCTGTAGCCCCGGCCTTCGGGGACCGACGAACCGACGGAGGCAGCGCCGTCCGAGGGGACCCGGCTGAGCGCCGGCACCCCTCGTATGTGCTCGGAGCAGGGAGAACACGCGCTCCCACTCCTCCCGGGGCCCTGGCTGCGGCAACCGCAGGTCGGGGCTCGTAGCCACGTTCTCCTTGGGAACGAGGAGACGGCCCGGTCGGGGGCCGGCAGGAGGCTCGGGGGTTGTTCGGATTGCCGGCGCATCGTCGAAGACAACACGAGACGCGTCGTTGGCCCCGCGAACGCCGTTGGCGGGGCTCGGTGTCGTGGCGCCTTTTCATGGGCACGTGCGCGCTCGCGATCCCGTTCTCCGCCTTCGTTGTGGGCCAATTCGTCCCCAGCCAGCACGGGCCGGGCGGCGTCCACCTGGCTGCGCAGCACACGTCGTCGACTCACTCGGTTGACGGTCGCGTGCATCGTGGGAGCTTCGTCGGTGCTGGGAGCAGTTCGAGGGGTGTAACAACCAGCACGGCGCCAAGCGCCTCGCAGAACGGCGCAACGAGCAACTCTGGACAGACCGGTGCGCCGTCGAACAGCGCTGCATCCGCCGCCTCGTGGTCACCCCAGCCCGCCGTGTACGGCACAGGCTCGGTTCTCGACCAGTCGGTCACCATGAGCGACGGGACGGCGCTGAAGGCCGACGTCTACTTCCCCACGACGGCCGGTACCACGACGGCGGCCCCAGGACACTTCCCGGTGTTGCTGCAGCAGACGCCCTACGGCAAAGCGTTCATCGTCTACGCCGCAGCGATAGCGCAGACCGACGTGAACTACCTCGTGGACCGCGGGTACATCGTCGTCATCGCCGACGTGCGCGGCACAGGCGACTCCGGTGGCTCGTTCGATCTTTTCGACCCGACCCAGTCCACAGACGGGGTCACGCTCGCCAACTGGGCCTCCCACCTGCCCCAGAGCAACGGCGAGGTCGGACTCTTCGGCGAGTCCTACATGGGTATCAACCAATTCCAGACCGTGGCGGCGGCGGGCAAGGCCTCGCCGATCAAAGCAATGTTCCCGATCATCGCTGGGAACGACATCTTTGCCGACACCGTGACGCAGGGCGGCATCCCCGACGCGGAGTTCGACGCGACGTACATCGCCTTGTTGTCGGGGCTCAACCTCACCAACCCGGCACTCGAACCGCTGGTCGAGGCCGCGTCGAGTGGCAACACGCAACTTTTGGCGCTCGGGCTGTTGGGATTGACGCCGGATGAGGTTGCGCACAGCCCCGCACTGGTCGACTTCTTGAAAGAAGCGCTGGCCATCGAGACGGGACAGGGCGCTCAGGCGTACGACGGGCCGTACTGGGCGGCACGCAGCCCGGCTGGTGACCTGTCGTCGGTGGTCGCCGACCACATCCCCGCCTTCTTGGTGGGCGGATGGAACGACCTCTTCGAGTCGGGCGAGCCAATGAACTACGTCGGCCTGCAGAACCTCTCTGACGGCCGACCGCAGACGGCTGCCATGACGCCGGGCCAGGCGGTCACGCCGCGCTACCAGTTGCTGATGGGGCCGTGGCAGCACGTGACGACCGGTACGGGCGTGAACATCTCCGCGCTCGAGCTCGAGTGGTTCGACACCTGGTTGCTGGGCGAGCAGACGCCCCTGTCGACGACCACGACGCCGTTGCACCTCGACATCCGCAACTCGGGACCGGGCACAGGAAACTGGGTCGACGCCGCAGACTGGCCACTGCCGAACGCCACGCCTACCTCGTACTACTTCGGTCCTGGGCGGAGCGGGACCGACGGGGTCTCGCAGAACGACGGCACGCTGTCGCTGTCGGCTCCGACGTCGGGGTCCGGATCGGACAAAGTGCTCTGGACCGGTGCGACGAGCCCCTGCGACGTCCAGACGGACCAGTGGGGCGCGGGGGCGCTCGCGTTGGGATTCCAGTCCGTGCGCACGAATGATCCGTGCGACCTGAACGACGTGACATTGGGGGCGGGGCCCGGATCGCTGGTCTACACCTCGGCGCCGTTCAACTCGCCGGAGATGCTGGCGGGCCCGATCGACGCGACGGTGTACGTGGCGTCGATCACAACCGACACCGAGCTCGCGGCAACCGTCGAAGCAGTCTCGCCCACGGGCGAGAGCCTGCCCATGTCGTCAGGCGCGTTGCTGGGGTCGATGCGGGCGCTCGATGCGAGCAGCACCTGGACGACGTCTTCGGGGGCGGTGCTCCGGCCGGTCCATCCCTTGACCCAGGCGTCGGCGCAGCCGGTCGTGCCCGGACAGGTGACGCGCCAGGACATCCAGGTCTTCCCGACCATGACCGAGATTCCGGCCGGCTGGAGGCTCCGGGTGACCATCACGACCGGCGACACGCCGCATCTGTATCCGTCGGTGGCGCAAGCGCCGCACTTGTTCGGCGGGATCTACGACATGCAACGCAACGCCGGGGCGCCTTCCTCGCTGACGGTGCCATTGGCACCGGCGTCTTCGTTCGGCGCACCCTGTGGAGACGTCTGCTCGGTCCAAGGTCCGTAACCCGCCCGCTAGGGCAGCGAGAACTGCAGAGAGACGGGGTGGCCAGGAAGTAACAAAACGGCAATGCCGTACGATGGGGGTGATGCCGGCCTCTCCTGACGATCGAGCCGCGTCCGGAAGGGGCTCGGGGGCGGAGATCTCGCTCGAGGAGATCGAGGATGCGGTCGTCGACGGGGACAGCGTCGTCCCAGCTCGGAGCGGTACGGCCCGGGCAGCGCTCTCGCACCGTACTTTCCGGATCGTCTTCCTGGGCGCGTTCGCCTCGAACGTCGGGACCTGGATGCAGAACGTGGTCCTGGGCGCCTACGCCTACGACATCACCCATTCGGCGACGTTCGTGGGGATCATCATCTTCGCCCAGCTGGGACCGACGCTGGTGCTTCCTATGGTGGGCGGACTGCTGGCGGACCGGGTCGACCGGAGGCGCTTCCTGATCCTCCTTTCGCTCGAGCAGCTCGTGTTCTCGCTCGGTGTCGCCCTGGTCGTGGCGTCGCCGCATCCCTCGCACGTCCTCTTGGTCGTGATGGTCCTGATGGTCGGGTGTGGGAGCGCGATGTTCGGCCCCGCCTACTCAGCGATCCTGCCGGGGCTGGTTGGCAAGGCGGACCTGCCCGGCGCGATCTCGCTGAACTCGGCCCAAATGAACGCATCGAGGGTCATCGGCCCGGTCATCGGCGGCGTCCTGTACTCGCTCATCGGGCCGGCCTGGGTCTTCGTCGGCAATGCCGCGACCTATCTCTTCGTGGTTGGCGCCTTGCTGTTGGTGACGCTGCCCGCGGTGCCGCACGCGGCCGAGGGCAGCCGGTGGCGCCAGATGACGGCGGGCATCCGGGTGGCGCGGGAGGACCCCGTCGTGGGCCGCTGCCTGGTCACGGTGTTCGTTTTCTCGCTGCTGGCGCTCGCCTTCATCGGGCAGATGCCCGTGGTGGCGGCGCACAACCTCGGGATCAATCTCTCCACATCGCCCGACTACGGGATCCTCTATGCCTGCTTCGGTTTCGGTGCGCTGATCGGCGCCATCTCCATCGGCACTGTCTTCGCCAGGACCTCCAAGCCGCTGCTGGTGCGAGTGTGCCTGGTCGGGTACGCGCTGACGCTGTGCGCGTTCGCGCTGGAGCGCGGCCCGTTGCCGGCGTACATCAACGTCGCGGTCACCGGCGCGTTCTACTTCGCGTTCATCACCGCGCTGAACACGACATTGCAGGCGCGCCTGGCCGAGGGGGTGCGCGGACGGGTCATGGCGTTGTGGATGATGGGCTTCGGCGGCACGGTCGGCATCGGCAACCTGCTCGTGGGGCCCGTCGTCGAGGCCGTGGGGATCACGGACGTGCTGCTGTTCGGCGCGCTGGTGGCCCTGGTGCTGGCCTTGTACGCGGACGTGCGACCGCCCGGCGACTCGGTTCAAGTCGTGCTGGGCGCCGAGCTCGCCCAGTAGGCGTCGCGGAGGGGCTTCTTGTAGAGCTTGCCGTTGTCGCCCCGCGGGAGCTCGTCGACGAAGTCGACCGTCTTCGGGCACTTGTAGTGCGAGAGGTGCTCGCGGCAGAAGGCGATGATCTCCTGCTCGAGCGCGGGGCCCGGCGTGATGCCGGGAGCGGGCTGGACGACCGCCTTGACCTCCTCGCCCATCTCGGGCTCGGGGACGCCGAAGACGGCCACGTCCGCGACGGCGGGATGGAGCACCAGGACGGCCTCGATCTCCTGGGGGTAGATGTTGACGCCACCCGACACGATCATGAACTGCTTGCGATCGGTCAGGTAGAGGAAGCCATCTTCGTCGAGGTGGCCGACGTCCCACAGCGTGGCCCAGCCCTTGTCGTTGAAGGACTGGCGCGTCTTCTCGGGGTCGTTGTTGTACTCGAAAGTCACGCCGGCCCGGCTGCTCCCGGTGCCGAAGTACACAACGCCGTCCTCGCCCGGCGCGAGGTCCTCGCCGTCCTCGCCGCACACGTGCGCCTCGCCCCAGATGCAGCGGCCCACCGAGCCGGGGTGCGTGAGTGCCTCCTCGGAGGTGATCCAGGTCAGGCCGAGGCCCTCGGTGCCCGAGTAGTACTCGTGGATGATGGGGCCCCACCACTCGATCATCCGCTTCTTGACCTCCGGGGCGCACGGCGCGGCGGCGTGCACAACGGAGCGCAACGAGCTGACGTCGTGGGCGGCCCGTTCCTCGTCGGTGAGCTTGAGCATGCGGACGAACATGGTCGGCACGAACTGCGCATGCGTCACCTTGTGCTCGTCGATGAGCTCGAGGGCGCGGGTGGGATCGAAGCGGTCCATAAGGACGACCGTTCCTCCCATCCGGTTAATAGTCATCGACCACACGAGCGGGGCCGAGTGATAGAGCGGCGCCGGGCTGAGATAGACGTCGCCCTCCTTGAAGCCCATGATGCCCTCGAGCATCGGCACGAGTGTGGCCGAGGTGCCGAAGGGCTGGTGGCTGAGGGCGCGCCGCACGCCCTTGGGGTGGCCGGTGGTGCCCGACGAATACAGCATGGCGAAGCCCTCGAGCTCGTCGTCGAGCGGCGTGCCGGGGTGGGTCGCGACGAACTTGTCGTAGTCGGTGTGCTTGTCGGGGAGGGGCCCGTAGCCGACGACGAGGCGGAGGTCGACGGCGGGCGTAAGAGGGATCATGTCGGCCGACAGCGTCTTGAGGCCGGCGCTCGTGATGAGCGTGTGGGCGCCGCAGTCTTCGACGATGTAGGCCGCTTCCTCCGCCGTCAGGTGCGTGTTGACCATGGTGTAGTAGAGGCCGGCCCGCTGGAGTCCGAACACCACCTCGTGCGCACGCTCGTCGTTGAGCATGAGCACGGCGACGTGGTCCCCCTCGCGGAGGCCGTGGGAGTGGAGTGCCTGGGCCAGCCGGCACGAACGCTCCTCGAGCTCGGCGAAGGTGACGGTCTTCCCGGTGGCGGTGATGACGGCCGGGCGGTCGGGATGTGTGGCGGCGTAGTTGCCGGGGCGAAAGTGCGTCGCGGCGGCGTCGGGGGCGGGTGCAGGGGCGGGGGCGGGACTCACGGCCTCATCTTCTAGCCGACGAGCCTCGGGACGCGCTCAGCGGGTTCGGCGTTTGCGTATGGCTCGGGCACGCGCAAGGCCCGCGAACAGGGTCTGGTACCCTCATCCCTCCGGGCGGACGGCGGCACGACCTGTGCTGCACGACCTATGACCGCTTGGGCGAACGCCGTGACCACGCGTACCTTCTGCACAGTCCTCTCGACGAACTACCTGCCCAAAGCGCTCGCGCTCGGCGAGAGCCTGCGGCGGCACGAAGATGGCGCCAGGCTCAAGATCCTTTTCATCGACCATGCAGACGACGAGGGCCTCCCGCAGCTCGAGGGCGTGGATTGCGTCAGCACCGCATTCCTCGGGCTGCCCCGCCGCACGGTCATGGAGCTCGTGATGTCCTACGACCTCGTCGAGTTCGCCACGGCGATAAAACCGCTGCTGTTCAAGCAGTTGCTCCGGGACTCCGACCAGGTCTTCTACCTGGATCCCGACACGTATGTGGTCTCGCCGATGTCCGAGCTCTCGCCCGCGTTGTCGGCTTCGGACGGCGGCATCTTGTTGACACCGCACTTCCTGCGGCCGCCGCCGCGAGGCGCCGAGATCACCGATGGCCACATGTTGCTGGTCGGTGTCAACAACCTCGGCTTCGGCGGCTTCGATCGGCGCGCCGCCGACATGCTCGACTGGTGGTGGGGGCACCTGCGGACCGAGTGCCTCTACGACCCGCTGGCGGGATTGTTCGTGGATCAGAAATGGATGGACATCGGCGCGACATTGTTCGGAGCGGCATCACTCCGGCACGCCGGATACAACGTCGGCGTGGCGAACCTGTCCGAACGCCCACTGACTCAAGACGCCGATGGGTACTACATCGCGTCCACCGGGGACCGCTTGCGCCTGTTCCACTTTCATGCGTTCGAATCGAGCACGCCCAAGACGCTGTCCGTCCGCCACCGCCATACGACGGAGAACCAATTGGCCGATGAGAGCGTGGTCCTCCAGCTGTGCAAGGAGTACGCGGACACGCTCATCAGTTACGAGGAGAGCCTTCCGCCATCGGAGCCGTATCCCTACTGGTTCGACACTCGGGGCCGGCGGATATCGCGCCAGCTCCGACGGGCCTACGGCCGGGAGGCGCAGACCAGCCCGAGCCCCCTCCCCTCACCCTTCGAGCCGTCAGAGGCCTCCGCCTACGAGCGGTGGCGCCGGCAATCCTGGCGACCCATCGCCCGGGGGTTGATCGGCGAGACGGCCAAGTGCGTCCGTATCGTCATCCCCGAGGCCTACGAGCAGGTGCGTAAGCGTTTCCCCAAGCTGAGCGGCAAGCTCAACGAGCGGTTCTCTGGAGGCGGCGGGCTTTGGGGGTAGCCGCCGGCCTCGGCGCATAAGGATCGGGACCGCCCTTCGTTACCGAAAGGGCACCCTTTGTAGGGTCTTACCGAGCCACGACCAGCGAAGCCGGCGTTTGTGCGCCGTTCGACGAGGAGATGGGGAACAGGTGGGAAGAATCATCGACGAGCTGAAGTTCGCCAAGGCCTACGCGAAGAACATCCGCAGCCGGCAGAAGGCACAGGGCTTCATCCCCCGCGACCTTGGGGTGTTGCGGCGGGCCCAGCGGGCCGGCCGGGTGCACATCGGCCGAGGGACCTATGGCGTGCCCGGGCTGCACATGACGATGCTCGACAACACGCAGCTGTTCATCGGCAACTACTCGTCGACGGGCCCGCTCTGCTATCTCGGAGGCGGCCACCCGCCGGACCGGGTGACGACGTTCCCGATCGCGGTGAACCTCGGCCTCGAAAGTATCGGCGACGACGGGTTTCCCGCGCCGAGCAAGGACACAGTTATCGGGTCCGACGTCTACTGCACACACCAGACCGTCGTGCTGAGCGGCTGCACCATCGGCGACGGGGCGATCGTCGGCATCGGCGCGATCGTGACAAAGGACATCCCGGCCTACGCCATCGTCGGAGGCAACCCGGCCAAGCTGATCCGCTACCGCTTCTCGGCCGAGCAGATCGCAGCCCTGCTCGAGATCCGCTGGTGGGATTGGCCCGAGGATGAGATCAAGCTGGCGGCGCCGTACCTGACCTCGCGAGACGTCAACGCGTTCATCGAGTACGCCCAAAAGCGGAATCCTGGGTGGGTCGACCCGATGGCAGGCGTGGTGAACCCGGAGTGCCCGAGCTTCGAGAAGCCGCCGACCGACCGGGACCCGCACATCACCCGGCGCCTGCCCGAGGGTGCTGCCGCGGCCGTCGCAGCGAACCTCAGCAAGACCGGCTGACGCCGGCTGGTGGCGCCGCAAGTGGCAGACGCCTCGCCATAGGACGATCACAACCCCGACTCGCAGGTTCGATTGCGATTGCGGAATTGACGACGGGCGAGAGTCGCCACCGAACCGGCGTCACGGGGCTACCCGCGGCCTCCGAATGGGACGGGGGCAGCGACGCGCAGAAGGGGCCCGAAGGCCCCTTCCCGCTACTACAAGGAACGTATCGTCCGACGCAACCCCACTGTCAGCCGGCGCGGAGGCGGAAACGGCACCTCTCCTTACTTCGTTGTGTTGCCGGAGCTGTCATACGTGGTCACGCCTTTCCCACGGTAGGCCCGCAGATGGAACTCTGCGTACTGGTCTGCCGTTACTTCGTTTGGGAACGTCTGTGGGTAGGGACCACCCGGCTTGTCATGGACTGAGCACCGGACTTCCCATCGTCCATCGGGTCGCAAAATCTTGGTCTGCCGGTGTTCCATAGGGGTAGCCTACCTGCCTGCTCAAGCGGGCCCGCGGCCAAAGTGAGAGATCCACGCACTCGCCTCAGTTGATCCGGGGTGCCACACCTTGCCAGCGAACTGTGACGGCCCGATACGTCGATATGCGCCCACCGAGCCAGAATTCATACATGCGCAAGCATGACCAAAGACCAGGCAAGGGGAGCCTCGATCCCTCGGTCGTCGACAACACCTACGAGAGCAAATATCGGGTTGTCAGATGGATCGGCAAGACACACGATGCTCATCCCTCCTTTGGGCCTGTCATTTTCACGGTCGCAGCGGTCTACTTCCTTGTCCAGCTCATCGCGGCATGGGTCTTCATCCCCAGCTACAGCTTGGTTTCGAACTCGATCAGCGATCTGGGTGTGACCACTTGCGGCAGCTACGGCTCTCCGGCGATCTGTTCGCCTCGTTGGTGGCTGATGGACTACGTCGGATTCCTCGTCCTCGGCCTGGTTATGGTGGTCGGATCGGCTCTGCTCTATCACGAGTTCACCGAGAGAGTCTCTCGGGAACGACGCGCGGCGATGTTCGGTTTCGGTCTGATTGCATTAGGGGGCCTCGGTTCGATCCTGGTGGGATTCTTCCCTGAGAACGAGAACCGGACGATGCATATCATTGGCGCGTTTCTCGCCATCGCGATTGGCAACGTCGCAATCCTTGTCCTGGGAGCCGTGCTCACCCTGCCGGAGTCAATGCGCCGCTCCATGCTGATGTTCAGCTCTTTGGCGTTGGCCGCACTGTTGTGTTTCGCTTCGCACAGGTCTTTTGGGATTGGTCGTGGGACCATGGAGAGGATTGCGGCCTATCCGGTAACCATTTGGTTGATCACCTTCGGTCTTTACATTTGGCGCTTCAATCCGAAGAGATCTCACGTCTACAAATAGCACAGTGTCAGTGACGTCGGAGCGGAAGTCACTGGTCACACTGACTCTGTCCACCTTCCGGCGAACTGGGACAACCCGAGGCCAACTCCAAGTATGGCGTCGAGCCGGGCTCACCCACGCCCGGCGAATTGGGGCAGGCCGGCTGAATACTATGAGTTGAGTGCACGGCCACATCCAGAACGCCGATTCGGGCAACTCCGTACTTGTCGGTGGCCCGCTCGATGGGCGGGAACATCAATTGGAAAGTATCGCCGATGAGCTAGTTGTGGTCATGGAGGACGGGAGCAGACATCTGTACCTCGTATCTCAGCGAGTCGAACTACGTCCCGATGGTCGGTTGCTGCCGGTCTACGAATATCGAGGGCGGGACTATCCACTTCGATCATCCGAGGGCTGAGCACCCAAGCCGGCGAAGTCGGCAGGTATGGGTCCCGCTTAGGCCTACTTGACTCTCACCATTGGGGAGGGTCCATGCTTCAACTTGTGGACGACCTCATGGCAATAGGTGAGTTCTCGGAGCGCTCAGGTCTCTCAGCCAAAAGGCTGAGAACCTACGCCGCCGAAGGCCTGCTCGCCCCCGCCGCGGTGGACCCGACTTCAGGATACCGCTACTACTCGCCGGGCCAGTTGGCTGATGCCCGGGTGATTGATGCCCTGCGACAAGCACACGTGCCGCTTGCTGACATCCGCGCGTTCATGCGCCAGCCATCCCGAGAACGGCTCGATGCCTGGGAAAGGCAGCTCCAAACGAACGCGAACCACCGACAGCGTGCGCTCACCTTGGCCCGCCACCTCTTTGCGGCGAGCCTGGACCCACGATTCCCGACACCTCATCCAGATTCCAGGGAGGAGACCATGATCACCCTACGGACCGCGGGACGTACTGACATCGGGCAGTTACGCGAGAACAACGAAGACGCCGTCGTCGGCAGTGATCGACTCGCCCTGGTCGCCGACGGAATGGGAGGACATCCCGGCGGCGAAATCGCTGCGAATGCCGCCGCGGCTGTGATTCCTGCGGTCTTCACGGGCCAATCGGTAGACGAGCTCGAAGCGGCACTACGCGCCGCGAATTGGGCGATTCGGGACCGTGCAGTCGCCCAGCCTGGGCTTGAGGGAATGGGAACCACGATCTGTGTGGCAGGACTCCTCACGGACGGACACCTTGCGCTCGTCAACGTCGGCGACAGTCGGGCCTATCTCTGGCACGAAGACACGCTGAACCAACTGACCCAGGACCACAGCGTGACGGCCGAACTCATCCAGCGAGGCGAGCTAAGAGAAGAGGATGCTGCTGAGCACCCCCATTACGGGGTTCTCACCCGTGCACTCGGCGTCGGGCCCGACGTCGAGATCGACCGAAGAACCCTCGCCGTCGATGCTGGAGATCGAATCCTCGTTTGTACCGACGGCCTGTTCAACGAGCTCTCCCGCGAAGAGATAGCAGATGCCATGGCGACAAGCGGAGATATGGCCGAGATCGTTGACAACCTCATCGACGGTGCCATTGCTCATGGTGGTCGAGACAACGTCTCCGTCGTTATCGCGGAGGTAGCCTGATCTCCACCCGACACCGCTATCCACGGGTGAGGAGCTCGTCGAGAATCTCGCCCTCACGGTGATAGGCGGCGAGATGGCCCTCGTCTTGACCGAACTGGACGAGCCGTGCGTTCGGTAACTGCTCGACCACCCGGACTGCGGCCGTCAACGGTGCGTTTGCGTCTTTGGGCGCGTGCCACCAGGTCACCGACGCGCCAACCGCATCGAGGTCGAAGTCGTCCCAGGGCGAGTGCAGAGCAATTGCCTCGTCGACCCAGCCATCGATGCTCGCTCGGAGCGCTTCTCTCCATGCGACGGCCTGGCCCGCCTGGTACTGCGGGTCGGACATCACAGCGTGGTCAGCTGCTGGGGCGCGATCCATGACCTCTCGAAAGGTCGCAGTAGGGTCCCCGAGGGCGGCGCTTCGGAGTGGCTCCATCAGCCGGCGAAGGCCTTCGACGTCTCCCTGCTGCACCAGGCGATATCCCAGGGCGTTGATCCCGATCAACTGGTCGATCTCGTCGCCTCTGACCGGGGCAGCACCGACGAGCACGGTCATGGCCCGGACGCGATGGGGGTGATGGGCCGCGAAGGCCAGCTGGTGCGGCGCCGAGCCGCTGGCGCCGATGACATGGACGGTCTCGAGATCGAGATGATCGAGGATCGACGCCAGATCGTCGGCCGGCTGACGGAAACCCCGCCCCAACAATCGACTCGAGGCGCCGAATCCCGGGCGCTCGGTCGTGATGACTCGGAGATGGCGTTGGGTCCAAGGTGTTCTGTCGGCGCGCAATGAGAACCGACACCCGGGCGTTCCTGGAACCCGTAAGAGAGGTAGGCCCTCCTCATGGCCGAACTCCGACCAGGCAACGATTCGCCCATCCGGACGCTCCGTGCTCAGATCACGGACACCGTCGAGAAACGAGTCACTCATAAGCCGAAGCCTTACAACTTCGAGGTGTCACTGTCGAGGGCCGCCGGCCCCGTAGTGCATCGGGTCGAACACGCCCGGTGCGATCAGCCGCATTCACACCTCCTGCCCTCGATCGTGACGAACCGCCCCACCAGACCGGGGAACTGGGGCACCCCGCGAGATCCGGGTGTGGGCCGCTTTCCACCAACCTTTAGGATCATTGATGACATGAACGGGTCCATCCAAAGAACGCTGCGCAGACTGACGCAAGTGACAAGGCCGCTCGCCATGCGATCAGCCGGAACCGAACAGTCCAATACCTCGGTCGTTTGTCACGTTGGACGACGATCGGGTCGCAGCTACGAGACCCCCGTCGTTGTAGCTGCGCAGGGCGAGAGGTTTCTCATCGCCCTCCCCTATGGCGAACGTACTGATTGGGCGAAGAACGTCCTCGCAAGCGGGGCGGCGAGGGTCCTGACCCATGGGCATATGAAAGTCGATCAACCGCAGGTCATTCCGATGACAGACGCAACCCGGTACTTCGGCGCGAAAGAACAGAAGCTGCACCGGCGCTTCGCCGTCGGCACGTGCCTCCAGGTCAATCGAATTGCCCAGTAGAGGACGAGGCCTGAGAACATCCGCCGTCATGGAGAAGTGCTAATCCAGTACCGACGGCACTTGCCGATCAGCCAGCGGACGAACTGGGACACCTCCCCCGAGTATGTTTGCTGCGTGACCGAAGACCTCGAGTCGGCCCCTGAATTTGCCATCAGCGAAGAGAAGTTGACAGAACTGGCGCTGGCCGCAGATCCGGACGCCCCGCTCCCCGCCGACGCCGTTCCGATGGATGTCCACCTCTTGCAGTTCGGCCCACTTCCACTCTGGTATATGCCGCCTGTCGCAAGATCCGGAAGCGGCAGGTGGAGGCGGCCGATCGTGCTCGCCGTGGTGGGAGCCTTCTTGTTGATCGACGCATTGGGCCTCTGCAATACATACGGAGTTCTCAGTCTTTGATCCATCGTTCACGATGACGAAACGCTTAAGCCAGATCGATGCGGAAGACCGGCTCGTTCCTTTCATCAAGGCGGTGGCGACGGTACCGAGCACCCTGGCGTCGGGCCTGTCCTGCTACGCGTGGGCACGCGACCCATCCCGGCGTTGAGGGACAAGTGCTGGGGGTCTTTCCGTGCACTTTGACTTCAACACAAGTAGCGTCTTGTTTCCAACAACAAAGGGGCAACCCGATGGCAGTCATGGTCACGTTCACGTTGAAGAGCGACGTCGACACTTACCGCGGTATGCACGATCAGATGCTTGGCCTGGCGATCCCGGCTGGGATGCTCTTTCACTCCGGTTACGAAGCCAACGGCCAAGTCGCGATCGTGGACTTCTGGCCGAGCGCCGAGGCTTGGCAGAGTTTTGCAGACGGTCCGTTAGCAGGGGGGATGAAGGCGGGCGGGATTGCGCCGCCTGACGACCTCAAGATCACTCCCGTCCTCGACGCCGATGCTCGGTGAGGGTCTCGTTCCTGCTCCGGGATTGACGTCGGGGCGATCGATCCTGGACTAGCCCATAAGTGTTCGCAGGGTGACACCCCGACCCGGCGAACGGAGGCACCTCAGATCACGGCTGACAGTTACAAAGGGTCGGGACCGACTCAGCCGTCCCCCAGCTCCGTGCGTCACCCCAATCCACGATTCTTTCTGCGATGTGGAATTTCGCCACGTCGAGATCGATCAAGTCAGCTCTCGACATGGAACAAACGCCAAGTCCCAGGGACACCCTTCAACTCGTGTTCGCCGCGATCCTGAAACTCGATGCCCGAGCCAACTACGAGGTCCTTGACGGTGCTCGAGACGAGTACTTCGCCCGGTACCGCCAGTGAATTGAGTCGAGCAGCGATGTGAACGGCGAGGCCCCCGAGATCGTTGCCTCTCACCTCGCACTCACCGGTATGGAGACCCACACGTAGCTCGATACCGTGAGCTCGTGTGGCATCGATGATCGCTTGGCCACAGCGAATCGCTCGAGCCGGACCGTCGAATGAGGCAACGAAGCCATCTCCAGTTGTATTGATTTCCCGGCCTCGGAAGCTCCGCAGTTGTTCGCGGACAATTTGATCATGGCGATCCAACAGTGACCGCCATCGTTGATCACCTAGCGAAGCCGCACGTTCGGTCGATCCGACGATGTCGGTGAAGAGAACAGAGACCAGCACCCGGTCGATATCGGTTGCCGGTCTCGTACCCGTCAGGAATTCAGCGACTTCGTCGAACACAACGGTCCGCTGGCCGAAGATCAACATGTCCTGGCCCGGCAACGCGACGAACTTGGATCCCTCAATGTGCTCGGAGATGTAACGGCCCATGGCACTGGGCAAAAAGCTTGGATTGTCGGCGCTCAAGACCAGCGTGGGCGTTCGTATGAGTGGGAGCACTTGGCGAACATCGAGGTTTCGAAGCAGATAGTCGTATTGTGCCGCCGCGGTCCTCGGGGTGACCGACGCCCGGAAGAGCGGAGCGAGGGCGTCGCGCCTCGCCGCTTGCTCGGCACCGGCTGCACCCGCAATCGAAAGGAACTCTGGTGTACCCCAATGGGATCGGACGAAATCGACAACGAAATCGAGCGCCTCAGGCGTGAAACCGATCGGATAGTCGTCAGCAATGAGATAACGGGCACTGGTATTGCAAAGCACCAGCGAATCGACCCGTTCGGGATGTGCGGCGGCGTAAAGCACAGCGATTGGGCCGCTGTCGACAGTCGCGAGTATGGATGACCGCTCAGACCCGACCGCGTTGAGCACGCTCTCGATGTCTTCCGTCCACTCCTCCCAAGTTGGTATGGCGTTCCGAGGCACGCCGTCAGATCCTCCTGTGCCTCGTCGATCGAAAAAGATCAAGCGGCGCAGCGACGCCAACTGTTTAAGGAAGTCGGCAATGTCGGGGTTCTCCCACGCCATCTCGACGTGACTGCCAAGCCCGTTGAAGAAGAGAAGGTCGGAAGGTCCCTTCCCTAGGACCTGGTAGGCAACGTCAGCATCACCGACGGCTACGTACTTGGTGTCCGGCCGGCTCATGGAGTACGCAGTCTGACCCGTGATCCAGCTGAATACTGAGTCTCTTGCTCGGCGAGGCACGTCACCAGCGGTCAAGCGTAGACACTGTTCAGGTCATGTAGCCCCCGATGGCATCGCGCAGTCCGGTGCGTGCGTCAGCTCACAGGTCGAGCATGGCGTCTATGAGGCAGCGTTTGGCGACCTAACCCTCACAAGAGCCGAGGAACCACCCAAGGGTGCCCAGTCGGCCACGCCGGAGGCCCGGCGACGTCAATGATAGGGGGCACCCGCGAACCGTCCTTACACTCTGATCCCGGCTGCATGGCGCCCGCCTTCGAGCCACAGTCGAAGCGCCGGATCGAGAGCCGACGCGGAGGTCTCATAGAGTGCAAGATCGTCGGCGGTCAACACCCCGCGCCATCGACCGCTGTCGCCCTTGTAGAAGAAGCTGTCTGCGCCGCCCTTCCAGACCATGGCCATCGGGTCATCGAAGTGGCGTGCTTCGTCGCGCATGGCATCGAGCCCGACCGTCGCGAGCAGAGCAGGCCAGGAGTCCTCGCTGACATCGATGGCGCAGAACTCAGCAATCCGACGCATCTCGGTTTCAGGGTCGGCTTTGAGATCACCAAAGTGGACGAACAACACATTAGGAAGCTCTCGTACCGCCCACCAGGTCGAGAGGTGGTGGTTATGTGACCAGAATGGCCAGCCATCAGATTCCCATCCGAACCATCCTTCTTTTGCCCACACTGGCCACAACTCGCCCGGCGTCGCCGGGCAACGCGGAAATTCCGGCCCAGGCCGATCAGGGTCGTTGAACCGTTCGAACATCATGTCCGTATAGGACGAATAGTGGTTGAACAACGACATGAAGACGTCCCGGGTGTCGCGTCCGACGACGATGTACTTGGCCTGTGGGAAGAACCGAAGCCCGTCAGCAGCCAGATGGCTCTTTATGAACCGGCGATGACGCTGTGAATCTAGACGATCGAGAATCGGTTGAAGAGGCCCCATAAAACGAGCATCGAGCCACGGGGATATTTCGCTCAATCTGGCAGGCAGGGGTTTTGGTCCAAGGATCAGAGCAGCCAGGATGCGCTGCGTCCATGTCGTGCCAGCCTTGTATGCAGTCGTAACGAAGATGTCGTCATCGCGCGGTGCGAACTGGTCCCAACGTGTGCTGTCGAGGTGGTGATTGCGGTACTCGCGGGTTCGCTCGGGTGGTTCGACGTTCATCGCCACAAATCATGCCACCGAGCCCGTTCTCGAACTGATCCGATCAAGCCTGACTGGCATCAACCTCTACCCGGCGATCGGGGCAGGGTCAGAACAATGTCTTATTGACCATTAGCGGTTATCCCAAGCCTGGAAATCCGCATGGGCCCGATCCTGGACCGATGTCGCCTGTGAGGATGTGGTCGACATCGCAAAGCGCTGCAGATACCAATGCCTCAACGCCCGCGAGCGTTGATCTCGACGGACTTGAACTTACCGTCCGGGTAGTGGTGCTCGCCGATGCAGAAGCAGGGAGAGACTCCCGATGCCCGGGAAGTGAGATGGGAACCAGGCTCAAGAGTGAGATACGTACGAGACGACGACTGGGACCAACTCGCCGCAGAGAAACCATCAGAACCCCTTTCCTTCTGGTTCCCCCCTGTGAGACAGAGGCGAGCATGATTCGTGCACCGGTGACGCAAGGGGCGGCGACCGTCAAACGTGCCAGTGACGTCGAGCCGATGGCGTTAGAGGGCAGGGGCGAAGCCCTCGCATTGGGACAGAACGTAGTCTCGAAGGTCACGACTTTGCGTGGATGATCCAAGTGTTCGGGACGCCAACCTGATTTGGCGCGTGGCTCTCTGCCCGCCTGCTCTGAAGATCTCGTCGCACGTCCGATCACGATCCACGTCAGCGTGCAGACTGCATTTGCGGCTTCACGGCATTGAGCGCCTTAAGCACCACCGGTCCTGATGTTGGTGAAGGAGTTCGCCGCTCGCCCCACGATCGACGGGATCCGTTGTCCGGCCTGAACACGGGCTTCAGCCTGTAAAGCGTCCAAATGGCGCTCGTTGGCACCCCATCCCGGCGTACGGGGGCAGCCGCAACGACAGTCCTGTTGGGTTCTAGTGACGGACCGCCGATACTTGCTTCGTGGGGAAACTGGCTTTCCGGGGTCATCGTGGCGAGGCTGAGTCATCGCTGACACCGGACGAGCTCCGGTCAGAGATCCAGAGCGACCTTTCCCACCCCCCGAGGGGTATCGGTTCCGAGCCGCCCTAGCCGATGCTGTGCGGGTTGGCGGTCATGATCATCAGTCGTATGTCAATGGGACCATACGAGGATCTCGGATCATTTTGCGTCGATATGACGACCGTGAGGGTCGATGGGCAGGCTGGACTCGACCGAAACTAGTTGGCATCATTGAGCCGCAAGGGCACCGCTCAATTGTTCGGTATCGCGTAAAGCGGCGACCCTTTTGGCTGCTGCCCGCTTTGTTCGTAGTCGTCGGGCTCACAACCTTGGCGGCTGGCCTGTACTCGCTGGGCCGCACGCACACTGACGGACCAGGTTCGGCGATCTACACCGGCTCGGTGTTTGTGGTCCTCGGCACCGCTCTGGTCCTGTCGCTTGCCGCCGGTGCCAAGAAGGAATCCATGCCACTTGAAGATTGGTTGGCTGAACGCGCCGATCGGCAGACGCCGAAATTCCCAGTGATTCCTTCCGAGCCAGCCTGGTATCCCGATCCGCGTGATGGCGGATGGCGTTGGTGGACGGGATATGCCTGGGCAGCGCACGCGGACCGTGGAAGTACTCCGATTCCGCCGATTTGAGAGATGAGATGACTTTGTCCCGGCGGTATGGGGCACCCTCGGCCCACGTCCTCTAGGAACTCACGAGCGTCGGAGTTGGGGCGATGATCGTGATCTTGTGGCCCCAATCGGTCCAATTCGTAGTCGATTTTACCCCTTTTCCGACCACTTGGTACTCGAAAGGGAGCACCTTCCCCGATGTGGTGACGTACAGGGTGGCGTTCCCGGCGGGAGCTTGTGATGTCGCTGGGATGTGACCACTGATGGGCCGAACCTTGTGGCCCTTGATCGTCACAATGCCACCCTCTTTGAGGGTCCCCGGCATGGCCAGATGTTCGAAGTCAGATTGCAGGGTCACAGCAGCGCTCACCGTCGGGTAGTCCGAGCTCGTAGGTGTGAGCTCAAGCCACTGATTCGCATACTTTTGGGGATCGTTCGTCGAGATTCCGAAGTAGTTCGCAATCGCTTTGTCGTCACCATAGAGATATGCGTTTCCATCGACAACCAGAACCCGACCGTGAGCACCGTCGGAAACGATGACCTGACGTCCCTGCATGGTGCCGATGTCGTTGACCATCGAAAACGTATGGCCAGACTCACTGGCATTTGTGGTTTCGTGCACCCAGCCTGATCCCACAGCGTCGTGGATAGCGAGTGCCAGCAGTTGGGACGCAGAGGTTGGGCTCGACGCTCCCGCAGAGCCACTCAACGTGAAGCCCATGGCCACTGCGGACACGCATAGTGCCCATTCCAAGCGAATTTTCATTTGTTCCCCCCATTGACGGCAGACCGGATGCCGAAAGGCACTAGCAGTGCCACTCTTCCATCAATGAAGTTATCGATGGTGGATTAAACCGGTATGGCCAAATGGTTGCCGAGCAGTGGCACGTAAAGCTTCGTCCCGGCGTATCGGGGCAGTCTGCCGTCGAGCTTTCGGCAGGGTGGCGGAGGGACCTCTTGGCGCTCGAAGGGTTGGCTCTTCGGCGCCCCCCAACCGCCTGCGAGTCGGCAGGCTGACTAGCCGGAGATCGAACTCGACAGGTGGGTCAGTCTCGAAGCGACTGACCGTCGACTGTTACCTCGGCGCGGTCGGGGTAAAAAGACAACATCCCTCTCACTTTGGCGGCCTGAGGTATCGGCGTCTCGTAGCTCCACACGATGCCGTCGTGGATCTCTCCGTCGATGTCGAGAGACCAGTATGACGCTTCACCCTTGAACGGACAGTTGGTATGGAACGTCGTAGGCGTCAGAAGATCCATCTGAACGTCGTCTGGCGGCAGGTAGTAGCGGGAGGGCAGCCCGGTCTCGTCTAGCTTCATGGCCCGGTCGGTGGTGGCGAGCAACCGACCGCCAAGTCGGACTTCCACATGAGCGGCGGCTGGGGCGATGTTTATCGTGTGGCCTGGCGTCATCACGCGACAGGCTACCGGTGGGTCCCTGCTCCTGGTGACGCCCCACAGCCGGCGAGCTCCTATTACTTGTCAACCCCTCTTTGGGGGTTCGGGAGTGAAAACAGCGGACACGACATTGATGAGTCACTCGAGGTCGAGGACAAGCTCCTATTAGGTCACGCGTTTTCGAGAACGTAAACCCGAGCTGAAGGTCGGCGAGTCGCTGGCAAGTCAGCTCCCAAGAGCGACAGTACGGGGCAAAGCCAGACCCGCAGCCCGAGGATCTAGCCGCGAGGTAGGTAGCGATAGACCTCGCGGGCGACGTAGCGCTTCAGGATGCGGATGACCTCGTGTTTGGTCTTGCCGTCCTTGACTCGACGTTCGAAGTAGACGCGGGTGTCAGGGTCGTGGGCGATGCGGACCATGACGATGCGCCAGAGCGCGCTGTTGGCCTGGCGATCGCCGCCGTCGTGGGCCTTGACCCTGCCGCTGGTCTTGCCCGAACCGTCGGGCACCGGAGCCACCCCGCAGAGGTGGGCCCACGCCGCTTCTGAATGGAGCCGCTCGGGGTTGTCGCCGGCAGCCATCACGAGAGCCGCAGCGGTGTCGGGACCGACGCCGAAGAGGTCGAGCAGATCGGGCACGGTGGCGACGAGGAGTGCGTCAATCCGCTGGTCGAGCTCTGCCAACTCGCGGTCCAGCCCTTCGATGCGATGCGCCAACGAGGACAGCGATGCCTTGGTGGCAGCGGTCACCGGGTCGGGTGATCGTGTCGGCCGGAGTTTGGATCCTTCGGCGACCAGCGCTGGCACCGAGAGGCCCTTCAGTCGACAACGGAGCTGCTCGGGTGCGCTGTAGCCGAGGTGGCGCATCTGGATGAGCGCCTTGACCCGGGCCTGGCGGCCCGAGCGCTTGGCCACGACGAGGACCCGGATTGCCTCGACGGCACCGTCGCGCGACTTCGGACTTCCGGTCGCCCGGCCACCGAGGGCGGCCCGTGCCGCTTCGACGGCATCGAGCGGGTCGGACTTGCCGCTGCTGCGGCGCTTTTGGCGATTCGGTCGGTCGACCTCGATGACCTCGACACCCGAGCGGCGCAGATGGCGGGCCAGGCCGGCCCCGTAGGAACCGGTTCCTTCGACGCCGATCTTGGTGACGTTGCCGAAGCCCTCAAGCCACGACAGCAGCGCCTTGTAGCCGGCCGAGTCGGTGGCGAAGCTCTCGGTTCCGAGCAACCCACCGAGGGGATCGAGTGCAGCAGCGACGTGCACGTCGCGGTGTGTGTCGACACCACCGGTAATCCCGCGCGCGGCTTCTACGATGGTCATGGTCATCCCTTTCTCTCAAAGTTGGAGGGATGGCACGGCCGTCCCGGATCGGAGCGACGGGCGGTCTGGGTTGTTCTAGCAACCCGGGCCAATCACCCCACCTCTGAGACGGGACGTGCCGGTTTCAATGTGCGGCTGGGAGGTCTCGGTCGACGACGTTTTGCAACGTCACGGAACTCCAAGTCAGACCGGCCCCGCCAGCACTCCCGAAGCTATTCAGGACCAGCAATCAAGCGGTGGACCCTCAGAGAAGTATCAAT